>NZ_JBFRCH010000002.1:0-715433 GCF_040965635.1 Paraburkholderia phymatum | reverse complement strand
AGATCGGTCTGGTGCAGCAGGATGCGTCGACGGGCACGATCACGGTGGCGAAGGACAAGACGGGCACGCTGGTGGACTTCGCGGGCACGGCGGGCGCACGCAAGCTGACGGGCGTGGCCAACGGCGATGTGAGCGCATCGAGCGTCGATGCGGTGAACGGCTCGCAGCTGTACAACGTGGCGCAGTCGACGGCGAACGCGATCGGCGGCGGCTCGACCTACGATCCGGCAACGGGCACGATCACGAACCCGACGTATGTGATCGGCGGCAGCACGTATAACAACGTGGCGGGCGCGATGACCAACATCGACGGCCGCGTGACGAACCTCAACAACACGGTGACCAACATCGTGAACGGCGGCGGCATCAAGTACTTCCACGCGAACTCGTCGCTGGCGGACTCGGTGGCGACGGGCACGGACGCGGTGGCAATCGGCGGCAACGCGAGCGCGACGGCGGCCAACTCCGTTGCACTGGGCTCCAGCGCAACGACCACGGCTGACCTGACGGCTGCGGCATACAACCCGGGCAGTGGCACGCTGTCGGGCACGGCGGCGGTGGGCGAAGTATCCGTGGGTTCAGCAGGCAACGAGCGCCGCGTGACGAACATGGCGGCCGGTTCGGCGGCCACGGATGCGGTGAACGTGAGCCAGCTGCAGTCGGAGGATGCGAAGGTCAACAGCCAGGGCAAGAGCATCGCGAACGTGATTGGTGGCGGTTCGACGTATGACGCGTCGACGGGCACGATCACCGGGCCGACGTTCAACATCGGCGGCTCGACGGTGACGTCGATTGCCGGCGCGATGACCAACATCGACGGCCGTGTGACGCAGAACACGACCGACATCAGCAACATCACGACGCAGCTCAACAGTGGCGAGATCGGTCTGGTGCAGCAGGATGCGTCGACGGGCACGATCACGGTGGCGAAGGACAAGACGGGCACGCTGGTGGACTTCGCGGGCACGGCGGGCGCACGCAAGCTGACGGGCGTGGCCAACGGCGACGTGAGTGCATCGAGCGTCGATGCGGTGAACGGCTCGCAACTGTTCAACGTCGCGCAGTCGACGGCGAACGCGATCGGTGGCGGTTCGACCTACGATCCGGCAACGGGCACGATCACGAACCCGACGTATGTGATCGGCGGCAGCACGTATAACAACGTGGCGGGCGCGATGACCAACATCGACGGCCGCGTGACGCAGAACACGACCGAGATCAGCAGTATCACGACGCAGCTCAACAGTGGCGAGATCGGTCTGGTGCAGCAGGATGCGTCGACGGGCACGATCACGGTGGCGAAGGACAAGGCGGACACGCTGGTGGACTTCGCGGGCACAGCGGGCGCACGCAAGCTGACGGGCGTGGCCAGCGGAGGCGTGAACGCATCGAGCGTCGATGCGGTGAACGGCTCGCAGCTTTACAACGTGGCGCAGTCGACGGCGAACGCGATCGGCGGCGGCTCGACCTATGATCCGGCAACGGGCACGATCACGAACCCGACGTATGTGATCGGCGGCAGCACGTATAACAACGTGGCGGGCGCGATGACCAACATCGACGGCCGCGTGACGCAGAACACGACCGACATCAGCAACCTGAGCAGCAATGTGACGAACATCAACAACACGTTGAACAACATCACGAACGGGTCAGGTATCACGTACTTCCACGCCAACTCGACGCTGGCGGACTCGTCGGCGCTGGGGCAGGAGTCGGTGGCAATCGGCGGTGCTGCGTTGGCTCAAGGTGGCTACTCGATGGCAATCGGCAGCGGGGCACAAGCCCAGGGTGAAAACTCGACGGCGATCGGCAGCAAGTCGACAGCATCGGCGACCAACGCGGTGGCCTTGGGTCAGGGCTCGGTGGCGGATCGCGCTAACTCCGTATCCGTGGGCTCGGCGGGCATTGAACGTCAGATCACGAACGTGGCAGCCGGCACGTCCGACACCGACGCGGTCAACGTCGCCCAGCTGAAGGCAGCCGGCGTGATCGACTCGAACGGCAATTCGCGCGCGGTCTCGTACGACAAGAACGCCGACGGCACCGTCAACTACAGCAGCATCACGATGGGTAACGGTGTTGCCGGCGGCACGACGGTCCACAACGTCGCAGCCGGCACCGACGGCACGGACGCGGTGAATGTCAGCCAGCTGAATGCCGCCATTCAGAACGTGACGAACATCGCGAACAACGCAGTCGATCCGATGTTCACCGCCAACGGCGACCGCAATACGGAAGCAGCGAACGCCAGCGGCACGCACTCCACGGCGATGGGCCCGACCGCGAACGCGAGCGGCAACCAGTCGATCGCGGGCGGCTACAACGCGCAAGCAAGCGGCAACAGCTCGATCGCGATGGGCGCGAACTCCAAGGCAACGGCGGATCACGCCGTCGCGCTGGGTGACGGCTCGGTGGCCGATCGTGCGAACACGGTGTCGGTGGGCTCGGCGGGTCAGGAACGCCAGATCGCCAACGTCGCAGCGGGTACCGCAACGACGGATGCCGTCAACGTCGGCCAGTTGAACGACTCGATTGCTGCCGCTGTCGGCGGTCTGCCGGCGGGTACGACTGCAAGGCAGTACACCGACCAGCAGATCAACATGGTCCAGCAGAGCGTCAACAGCGTGGCACGTAACGCCTACTCGGGCATCGCGGCGGCCACGGCGCTGACGATGATCCCGGACGTCGATCAGGGCAAGACGATCGCGGTCGGCGTGGGCGGCGGTTCGTATCACGGCTATCAGGCTGCTGCGCTGGGTGCTTCTGCACGCGTCACGCAGAACGTCAAGATCAAGCTCGGTGCAGGCATCAGCGCGCAGGGCACGACGATCGGTGCTGGTGCGTCGTACCAGTGGTAAGCATCGGAAGTAGGCACAAGGGCGGTGCAGTAACGGCCGCCTGAGCGCAGCCTTCACAAGCAATACGCTTCAAGCAAAACGGGCTCCTTCGGGAGCCCGTTTCGCATTTAGTGGTTTGTGGTTTTTGTAGCTCATGCGCGCGATCAGTTCGACGCGTGCTAGCCCGTTTCATCCCGGTACACGTGTGCCCGTGCGCCGGCTTTTCTGATCATCGACGCTACGCAAGCGTAACGTTAGTCTCGCTTTCCGTCGCTTCCCGGCACGAGCCCGCCAAACGGCCATACGTCAACGAACCCGCAAGCGCTCCGCTACGTCACGACTCTTCGCTGCGCGATCAGATCCTTCGCGCCCGCCAGTTTTTCCGCCAGTTCCGGTCCTCGCTGAAGCGCGACGCCGACCGCGAGGATATCGCCGATCGCGAGATGCGACGTGCGCGAAGTCATCGGTGAAAAGATGTCGGTGTCTTCGTCGACATTGGCGAACAGGCCAATCGACGCAATGCGCGCCAGCGGCGAATTCCCATGCGTGACCGCAATCACTTTCGCGCCCGTGGCAAGCGCTGACTTCGCCGCGTCGATGATGTCGCGCGTGCGGCCCGTGTTCGAAATCGCCACCACGACATCGCCTTCGCCCAGCAACGCCGCCGACATCAGAAACGTATGCGGATCGGAATAAGCGACGCTCGGCATGCCGAGCCGGAAGAACTTGTGCTGCATGTCGAGCGCGGCGATGCCCGAGCCGCCCGCGCCGTAGAACTCGATGCGTTTCGCGTGTGCGAGCACCTGAATCGCGGCCGCGACGCTGTCAGTCGACAGATTGTTGCGCACCTGGATCAGCGCGCCGATCGTCCGGTCGAGCACCTTCGCGGCGACGCCCGGCGCCGGTTCGTCGGGCCGAACGTCGCGATAGACGGCGGGCACCTCCGTTGCGATGCCTTGCGCGAGCCGTATCTTGAACTCGCGGAAGCCGGAAAAACCGAGCGCATGACAGAAGCGCGCGATGGTCGGCTGGCTCACACCAGCGCGCGCGGCCACCTCCGTCATCGACAGATCGAGCACTTCGCGCGGCGCTTCGATCACGTAGTCGGCGAGCTTGCGTTCGGAAGGGCGCAACTGGTCGCGCATCGCTTCCACCTGGGACAGCATCATCGGGAATCTCGCACTATGCTGAAGAATGCGTGGACTATAGCTGATAGACGAATCGGGTACAAAAACTACATTTGTGCCGTAGGTGATTACCCTGAAGTCGAGCGGTGAATGCTTGAAAGCTCGGATACGTAACGCTCAGACGTGAATTCGGCCGCTCGGCAGATTCAGCAACTGCAACATTGTGTGCATGTAGTTTTTCTACTAATATCCCGATTGCCGGCGTTCCATGCCGTTCCCCGCGATATCAATCTGGCGCAAGCGCGCGTGCGCGCGAGCCAGCGACGAAGGAGCATCGATGGTTTCCCCGCATTCGCAACTGATGAAAGTCACGAAGCGCGTGATCGAGCGCAGCAAGCCTACGCGTGACGCCTATCTGTCGCGCATCGACAAGGCGCAGGGCAAGTTCCCGGCGCGCGGCGCGCTGTCCTGTGCGAACCTCGCGCACGGCTTTGCCGGTCTGGAGGGCAACGACAAGCTCGTCATCAAGCAGATCCGCCAGCCGAATATCGGCATCGTCTCGTCGTACAACGAGATGCTCTCGGCGCATGCTCCATACAAGGATTTCCCCGACATCATCAAGGCCGCCGCGCGCGAAAGCGGCGGTGTCGCGCAGTTCGCGGGCGGCGTCCCAGCGATGTGCGACGGCATCACGCAGGGCAACGCGGGCATGGAGCTATCGCTGTTCTCGCGCGAAGTGATCGCGATGAGCACGGCCGTCGCGCTCACGCACAACATGTTCGACGCGGCGCTGTGCCTCGGCGTGTGCGACAAGATCGTGCCGGGCCTGCTGATCGGCGCGCTGCAATTCGGCCATCTGCCGACCATCTTCGTGCCCGCCGGCCCGATGACGAGCGGCCTGTCGAACGACGACAAGGCGAAAGTGCGTCAGCAGTTCGCAACGGGCCAATGCGGCCGCGACGCGCTGCTCGAATCCGAGGCCGCCGCGTATCACGGCCACGGCACCTGCACGTTCTACGGCACGGCCAACAGTAACCAGATGCTGATGGAAATCATGGGCCTGCATCTACCGGGCTCGGCGTTCGTGCATCCGCATACGCCGCTGCGCGACGCGCTGACCGCGCAAGCCGCGCGCCGCGTGCTCGAGCTGACCGTCGAGCGCGGCCAGTACATGCCGATCGGTCACGTGATCGACGAGAAGGCAATCGTCAACGGCATCGTCGGCTTGCTCGCGACGGGCGGCTCGACCAATCACACGCTGCACCTCGTCGCGATTGCGCGGGCGGCGGGCATCATCATCGACTGGGACGACTTCGATACGCTGTCGGCGTCGGTGCCGCTGCTGGCCAAGGTCTATCCGAACGGCAAGGCCGACGTGAACCACTTTCACGCGGCGGGCGGCATGGCGTTCCTGATCCGCAATCTGCTCGAAGGCGGCCTGCTGCACGACGACGTGAACACGGTCGTGGGCAAGGGCCTCGCGCGCTACACCGAAGAGCCGAAGTTGCTCGACGGCAAGCTGACGTGGGTGCCCGGCGTCACCGAAAGCCAGGATACGGCAGTGCTGCGCGCCATCAACGAGCCTTTCCAGCCGGACGGCGGTTTGCGTCTGATGCAGGGCAAGCTCGGGCGCGGCGTCATCAAGATTTCGGCCGTCGCGAAGCAGCATCGCACGGTGAAGGCACCGGCTATCGTGTTCGATTCGCAGGAAGCCGTGCAGGAAGCCTTCGACAACGGCGAGCTGAAACGCGACTTCGTCGCCGTCGTGCGCTTCCAGGGCGCGCGCGCAAACGGCATGCCCGAACTGCATCGTTTGACGCCTCTGCTCGGCGTGTTGCAGGATCAAGGTTTCCACGTCGCGCTCGTGACCGACGGCCGTATGTCGGGCGCATCGGGCAAGGTGCCCGCTGTCATTCACGTGTCGCCGGAAGCGTTGCTGCAAGGCCCGCTCGGCAAGGTGCGCACGGGCGATACGATCGTCATCGATGCGGAAGCGGGCGTGCTGGACGTCGAAATCGAAGATGCCGAATGGGCTGCGCGTCCGATCGCCGTGTCACAGCATCAGGCGGAAAACGAAGTGGGTTTCGGTCGCGAGCTGTTCGGTGTGTTCCGCTCGGCGGCTGCGCCGGCGGAGTTGGGCGCGTCGGTGTTCGGGCCGCTCGTCGGCGAAGCGCCGCACGCAACGCGGCACGAAGGTCAAGCGGCAAGCGCCGTATCGAGCGAAGCCAGTCACGCAATGCAGAAATGAAGCGATAAGGAGTCTGAAGATGACGTCGAAAACAGTCAGCGAAATCGTCCGCCTGGGACCGGTGATTCCCGTCCTCGCATTCGATACCGTCGAGCAGGGCGAACACGTTTCGCGCGCGCTCCACGCAGGCGGCGTGAAGGTGCTCGAAATCACGCTGCGCACGCCCGCGGGCATGAAGGCGATCGAGCGCGCGAGCCAGCTTGCCGAGGACATCGTCGTCGGTGTCGGCACGATCACGAAACCAGAGCACTGCGAGCAGGCGAAAAAGGCGGGCGCGCAGTTCGGCGTGTCGCCGGGCCTCACGAAAGAGATGCACAAGGCTGCGCAGGATGCAGGTCTGCCGCTGCTGCCCGGCGTGATGACGCCCAGCGACATCATCGTCGCGCTGGAACTCGGTTATGAGATCGTCAAGTTCTTCCCGGCGCAGCAGGCGGGCGGCGTGCCCATGCTGCAGGCGTTCCACGGCCCGTTCCCGACGCTGAAGTTCTGCCCGACGGGCGGCATCACAGCGGAAACGGCGCCCAACTTCCTCGCGCTGCCGAACGTCGTGTGCGTCGGCGGTTCGTGGCTGACACCGAAGGCTGCGCTCGCCGCGCAGAATTGGGACGAAGTCACGCGCCTCGCACACGCTGCAAGCGAACTGGCCGCGCCCGCGCATTGATTCGCCGCATCGCGTTTTGACGAAGCGCGCAACAGGCTCGACACAGCCTCGCCGTTATAGCCTCGAAAGGCTTTAGCGGCGAGGCTTTTTGTTTATTGCGCGGGGGCTTCGCGCGCCACCAACGTCAACTGACAGTAAAATTCAGCGTCCGCGAATACGCCTCTTTTGAAGGCGTTTTAAGCATCCGGAAGCGGGCGAGTGCCGCAGCACTTGCAACTCAAACTAACAAAGCAAAGGAGGAGCTTCATGGAAGCTGTCCACGGCAGCATGCTGCTGATTTACGCGGTGATCGCCATTGCGGTGCTGATCCTGATGATCACGCGCTTCAAGGTCTATCCCTTCCTCGTCCTCATCATCGTTTCGCTGCTACTGGGCCTTGCGGTCGGCATGCCGGCGGGCACGATCGTAAAGTCGTTCGAAACGGGTAACGGCAACACGCTGGGCCATATCGCGATCGTCGTCGGCCTCGGCACGATGCTCGGCAAGATGATGGCCGAGTCGGGCGGCGCCGAGCGCATCGCCACCACGCTGATCAACTGGTTCGGCGAGAAGAACATCCACTGGGCGATGATGTTCGTCGCGATCATCGTCGGCTTGCCGGTGTTCTTCGAAGTCGGCTTCGTGCTGCTGATTCCGATCGCGTTCAACGTCGCGAAGCGCACGGGCAAATCGCTGCTGCTGATCGGCCTGCCGATGGTCGCGGGCCTCTCGGTCGTGCACGGTCTGATTCCGCCGCACCCGGCCGCGCTGCTCGCCGTGCAGGCGTATCACGCGGATATCGGCCGCACGATCGCATACGGTCTGCTCGTCGGCGTGCCGACGGCCATCGTGGCGGGTCCGCTGTTCGCGCTGCTGATCCATCGTCAGGTCAAGCTGGCGAATAACAATCCGCTCGCCGCGCAATTCGTCGATGTCGAGCACGAGGCGGGCACTCGCGTTCTGCCCGGCTTCGGCATCACGCTCTTCACGGTTCTGCTGCCCGTGATCCTGATGCTGATCGGCAGTTGGGCGGACCTCGTGTTCGCCCCGAAGACGACGCCGAACGATCTGCTGAAATTCATCGGCACGTCGGATGTCGCGCTGCTGATCTCGGTGCTGGTGAGCTTCTGGACGTTCGGCGCGAGCCGCGGCTTCAATCGCGAGCAGATCCAGAAGTTCTGCGGCGAATGTCTTGCGCCGATCGCGGGCATCACGCTGATCGTCGGCGCGGGCGGCGGTTTCGGCCGCGTGCTGATGGATAGCGGCATCTCGAAGGAGATCGTCGCGACGGCGACGGCGGCGCATCTGTCGCCGCTCCTGTTCGGCTGGTTCGTTGCCGCGCTGATCCGTCTCGCGACGGGTTCCGCGACGGTCGCGATGACGACGGCATGCGGCATCGTCGCGCCGATCGCGGCGGCGAGCGGCGTCCAGGTGAAGCCGGAACTGCTGGTGCTCGCAACGGGCTCGGGCTCGCTGATTTTCTCGCACGTCAACGACGGTGGTTTCTGGCTGATCAAGGAGTATTTCGGAATGACGGTGGGGCAGACGTTCAAGACGTGGTCGCTCTGCGAAACCATCATTTCGCTGATGGGCCTCGGCTTGACCTTCGCATTGGCGGCGGTCCTGTAAGGAGTTTCAAATGATTCTGATCGCGATGGGCGTGTCGGGCGCCGGCAAGACCCGCATTGGCGAATTGCTGGCGGAGCGGCTCAACTGCTCTTTCACCGATGGCGACGCGTTTCACAGCGCCGCCAACAAGGAGAAGATGCACCGAGGCATCCCGCTGACGGACGAAGACCGCTGGCCGTGGCTCAGAACGATCCGTGCCGCGATCGAGGAAAAGCAGCAGGCGCACGAAACGGCCGTGTTCACGTGCTCGTCACTGAAACGCTCGTATCGCGACATCCTTCGCAATGGTGACAAGGATGTCTGCTTCGTGTATCTGAAGGGCACGCGTGAACTGCTGGCGCAGCGTCTGCAGACGCGCACCGGACATTTCTTCGATCCGTCGCTGCTGCAAAGTCAACTCGATACGCTGGAAGAGCCGGGCGAGGACGAAGCCATCACGGTAGGCATCGAGCTGACGCCGGAGCAGATCGTCGATGAGACGCTCGCGAAGATCAAGCTGCGATAACGCCTGAGTCTGCCCTTGCGGCAGTCGTAAAAAAGGCGCCTTCGCAGGCGCCTTTTTCGTATTCGCATCGTTTAGCGATGCGTCAAGCGGGCGCGCGGATCAGCTGATCCGCTTCGCCAGTTCCGCTGCCTTGCCGATGTACGATGCGGGCGTCATTGCCAGCAGACGTTCTTTCGCATCGGCGGGAATCGCCAGGCCGTTGATGAACGTCTGCAGCGCCTCGCGCGTGATGCCCTTGCCGCGCGTCAGCTCCTTCAGCTGCTCGTACGGGTTCTCGATGCCGTAGCGGCGCATCACCGTCTGCACCGGCTCGGCGAGCACTTCCCACGTCGCGTCGAGGTCGTCATTCAGACGCTGCGGATTCACTTCGAGCTTGTCGAGTCCGCGATTGAGCGCGTCATACGCAAGCAGCGCGTAGCCGAACGCGACGCCGATATTACGCAGCACCGTCGAGTCCGTCAGGTCGCGCTGCCAGCGCGAAACGGGCAGCTTGTCGGCGAGATGGCGCAGCGTCGCGTTGGCGAGGCCGAGGTTGCCTTCCGAGTTTTCGAAGTCGATGGGATTGACCTTGTGCGGCATCGTCGACGAGCCGATCTCGCCTGCCTTCGTCCTCTGCTTGAAGTAGCCCAGCGAGATGTAGCCCCACACGTCGCGGTCGAGGTCGAGCAGGATCGTGTTTGCGCGCGCAACCGCATCGAACAGCTCGGCCATGTAGTCGTGCGGCTCGATCTGGATCGTGTACGGATTGAACGTCAGCTTCAGGCGCTGCTCGACGACTTGCTTCGAGAACGCTTCCCAGTCGAACTCCGGATACGCCGACAGATGCGCATTGAAGTTGCCGACGGCGCCGTTCATCTTGCCGAGCAGCTCGACCTTCGCGATGCGGTCGATCGCGCGCGAAAGACGCGCCGCGACGTTCGCGATTTCCTTGCCGAGCGTGGTCGGGCTCGCGGGCTGGCCGTGCGTGCGCGAGAGCATCGGCTGATCGGCCTGCGCATGCGCGAGCGCGACGAGACGCTGATGCACCGAGCGCAGCGCGGGCAGGATCACGTGTTCGCGCGCGCCTGCGAGCATCAGGCCATGCGACGTGTTGTTGATGTCCTCGGACGTGCACGCGAAGTGGATGAACTCGCTCGCGCGCTCAAGTTCCGGCTGGCCCTTCACGGATTCCTTCAGCCAGTACTCGACGGCCTTCACGTCGTGATTCGTCACGCGCTCGATTTCCTTGATGCGCGCGGCGTCATGCGCGGTGAAGCGCTCGACCAGCTGCAGCAGGAATTGCTCCGATGCTTCGGAGAAGCGCGGCACTTCGGCGAAACCGGCGTGCGACAGCGCGATCAGCCAGTGAATTTCCACGGTCACGCGATGGCGCATGAATGCGGCTTCCGAGAGCCAGTCGCGCAGGGCTTCGGTTTTCGATGCGTAGCGGCCGTCGAGCGGGGAGAGGGCGGTCAACGCGAAGAGGGAGTCGGGGCGGGTGTCGGACATGATGGGCGGGGCGGCAACGGTGAAAAACGCAAACGGGGAGAACCGCGAATTTTACCACTTCACGGCGTGCGGCCCGGCGCGTGCCCACGCGCGCTTGGTCCACGCTTGCCCTCTTGCGCGCGCGACGCCGCTAGAATGCGGGCTTTCTGTCATCGCTGGAGCACTGAGTCGCTATGGAACTGAAATGGCTCGAAGACTTCGTTTCGCTCGCGGAGACGCGCAGCTTCAGCCGCTCGGCCGAGCTGCGGCACGTCACGCAGCCCGCCTTTTCGCGGCGCATTCAGGCGCTCGAAGCGTGGCTCGGGACGGAACTGATCGACCGTTCGGTTTACCCGACGCGTCTGACGGCTGCGGGCCAGGTGTTCTACGAGCAGGCACTGGCGATGCTTTCACAGTTCCACGAGGCGCGCACGCTGCTTCGCGGCCATACGGCAACGCCCGCCGCGACGATCGAATTCGCGGTTCCGCATACGCTTTCGCTGACGTATTTTCCGAGCTGGCTGCAACGCATCGAAGCGCAGCTCGGCTCGATCCATACGCGGCTGCGCGCGCTGAACGTGCACGATGCCGTGCTGTCGCTGGTCGAAGGCGGCTGCGATCTCGTGATGGGCTATCACCATCCGAGCCATCCCGTCGCGCTCGATCCCGCGCGCTACGACATGCTGACGCTCGGCATCGAATCGATCAGTCCGTTCTCCGCGCCGGGCAAAGGCGGGCGCCCGCGCTACACGCTGCCCGGCACGCCCGACGCGCCGACACCGTATCTCTCGTACACGCCGAACGCGTACCTGGGCCGCATGACGGAGGTGATCTTCGCGACTGCGCCGGGGCGGCTCTATCTCGATCGCGTGTACGAGACGGACATGGCCGAAGGGCTGAAGGCGATGGCGCTGGCCGGACATGGCGTCGCGTTCCTGCCGCATAGCGCCGTCGAAGATGCCGTCGCCGATGGCCGTCTGCTACGCCTCGATCGCGCATCGCGCGGCATCGCGCAAGGCCAGCTCACGCTGACCATGGAGATTCGCCTCTATCGCGACAAGCTCGCGGCACAAGCCGACGATGCGCGTCAGCAGCTCGTGCGCGCGTTGTGGGACGTGGTGAGCGCGGAACTCGCGCACGGCTCGAAGTAGCGCGCGCTGAAGCCGCGCCGCTAAGCCCTGGCGGGAACGCATGCGAATACGCGGTTGCGACACGCAATTGCGCTTTTCACGGCCTTATGCAAGAAAGACATAACGGGATGAACAATCGGCATTGGACCCTTTCGGCGCTTTTTTTCGACAATGGCGTCACCCGATAAAACGCTGGAGCGTTCATGTCTACCGCGGCAAATGTGCAGTCCATCCCGTCCTACCTTCATCAGGACGATCTCGGCCCCTGGGGCAATTATCTCCGTCAAGTCGATCGCGTCGCGCCGTATCTCGGCTCGCTGTCGCGCTGGCTCGAAACGCTGAAGCGCCCGAAGCGCATTCTCATCGTCGACGTACCCATCGAGCTCGATAACGGCACCGTGGCGCACTTCGAAGGCTATCGCGTGCAGCACAACGTATCGCGTGGTCCGGGCAAGGGCGGCGTGCGTTATCACCAGGACGTGACGCTGTCGGAAGTGATGGCGCTGTCCGCATGGATGTCGGTGAAGAACGCGGCCGTGAACGTGCCGTACGGCGGCGCGAAGGGCGGTATCCGCGTCGATCCGCGCACGCTGTCGCGCGGCGAGCTGGAGCGCGTGACGCGCCGCTACACGAGCGAGATCGGCATCATCATCGGGCCGAACACCGACATTCCCGCGCCGGACGTGAACACGAACGAGCAGATCATGGCGTGGATGATGGACACGTACTCGATGAACCAGGGCCAGACGTCGACGGGCGTCGTGACGGGCAAGCCGATCACGCTCGGCGGCTCGCTCGGCCGTCGCGAAGCGACGGGCCGCGGCGTGTTCGTCGTCGGCTGCGAGGCGGCTCGCCGTATCGGCATGGACATCGAAGGCGCGCGCATCGCCGTGCAGGGCTTCGGCAACGTGGGCGGCATCGCGGCGCGTCTGTATCAGGAAGCGGGCGCGAAGGTCGTCGCCGTGCAGGATCACACGGGCACGCTGTACAAGGAATCGGGCATCGACGCAGTCGCGCTGCTCGATTACGTTGCAAAGCACGGCGGCGTCGGCGGCTATCCGGAAGCGGACAAGATCGCGAACGACGACTTCTGGACGGTCGAGTCGGATATCCTGATTCCGGCTGCGCTCGAAAACCAGATCACCGAAAAGAACGCCGGCAAGATTCGCACGAAGATCATCGTCGAAGGCGCGAACGGCCCGACCACGACGGCCGCCGACGACATCCTGCACGACAAGGGCATCCTCGTGATCCCGGACGTCGTTGCGAATGCGGGTGGCGTGACGGTGTCCTACTTCGAGTGGGTGCAGGACTTCTCGAGCTTCTTCTGGACGGAAGACGAGATCAACGAGCGTCTCGAGCGCGTGATGCGCGAAGCGTTCGCAGCCGTGTGGCAGGTGGCGAGCGAGCAGAAGGTGTCGGTGCGTACGGCAGCGTTCATCGTCGCGTGCAAGCGCATCCTGCAAGCGCGCGAAATGCGCGGCCTGTATCCCTGATACAGCGGCGCGGCCCGTATCTCATCCGATACCCGGCCGACGCGGCGCCTGTCATCAAGGCAGGCGCCTCGCAACAAACGTTTCAACCATGTCTTTGTCTGCGCGATTCCACGGACTCGCGCAGAATAATGGGCGGACGGCATCTCCGGGTGCCGTCCGCTTTTGCGCAGTCGATGCCCGAAGGAGCTGAACCTGACCGGCAAAAACGACGCATCCAATGACGCGCGCATCATTGCGTCGAGCCGCTGCAAGCCAATACGGGCGCTGCGTCGCGCAAATGGTGGCTTTATGCAACACTGCACGCGGAAACATGGTTAACAACCATACTTTCATAATAATTACTGAGATAAACTGGCGCCGGTTCTTGCCAAGGAGATCACAAATGAAGGTTAAAAAAGCTGCGCTCGTTCTCGCGACTCTGGGTTTGTTCACGGTAGGCGCGCATGCGCAGGACGCCGGTACGCTGAAGAAGATCAAGGACACGGGGGTCATCTCGCTGGGCCACCGCGAATCGTCGATTCCGTTTTCGTACTATGACGACAAGCAGAACGTGGTCGGCTACTCGCAGGAGTTCGCGCTGAAGGTCGTGGACGCCGTCAAGCAGAAGCTGAACATGCCGAACCTGAAGGTCAAGCTGACGCCGATCACGTCGCAAAACCGCATTCCGCTGGTGCAGAACGGCACCGTCGATCTGGAATGCGGCTCGACCACCAACAACGCCGAGCGCCAGCAACAGGTCGCGTTCTCGAACACGATCTTCGTGATCGGCACGCGCCTGATGACGAAGAAGGATTCGGGCATCAAGGACTGGGCGGACCTGAAGGGCAAGACCGTCGTGACGACGGCTGGCACGACGTCCGAGCGCCTGCTTCGAAAGATGAATCAGGACAAGAGCATGGGCATGAACATCATCAGCGCGAAGGATCACGGAGAATCGTTCCTGACGCTGTCGACGGGTCGTGCCGCCGCGTTCATGATGGACGATGCGCTGCTCGCGGGCGAGCGCGCGAAGTCGAACAACCCGGGCGATTTCGTGATCGTCGGCACGCCGCAATCGCATGAAGCGTACGGCTGCATGCTGCGCAAGAACGATCCGGAGTTCAAGAAGGTCGTCGACGATGCGATCGCGAAGGTCGAGACGTCGGGCGACGCATCGCAGATCTACAAGAAGTGGTTCGAATCGCCGATTCCGCCGAAGGGCCTGAACCTCGCGTTCCCGGAAAGCGACGACATGAAGACGCTGTACAAGGCACCGAACGACAAGGCAATCGACTAACCCTCGAACAACCGTTAGCTGATCAGTCAACGTGTTGAACAGAACGGAAGGGGCAGGCGCTTCTTCCGTTTCTTTTTGTTGGAGTCTTCGTCATGTCATACCACTGGAACTGGGGCATTCTGCTAAGTCCGGTTTCCACCGGCGAGCCGACCACCTATCTCGGCTGGCTGCTGTCCGGCCTATGGGTGACGGTCACCGTTTCGCTTTCCGCGTGGGTGATCGCGCTCATCGTCGGGTCGCTCTTCGGCGTGCTGCGCACGGTGCCGAACAGAACGGCCGCGATCGGCACCGTCTACGTCGCCATCTTCCGTAACATCCCGCTGATCGTGCAGTTCTTCATCTGGTATCTGGTGATACCCGAGTTGCTGCCCGTATCGATCGGCACATGGTTCAAGCAATTGCCGCCCGGCACGCAGTTCTTCTCGTCGTCGATCATCTGTCTCGGGCTCTTCACGGCCGCACGCGTGTGCGAGCAGGTGCGCTCGGGCATCAACGCGCTGCCGCGCGGCCAGCGTGGCGCGGGTCTCGCGCTCGGCTTCACGCAATGGCAGACGTACCGTTACGTGCTGCTGCCCGTTGCGTACCGGATCATCGTGCCGCCGCTCACGTCCGAGTTTCTGAACATCTTCAAGAACTCCGCGGTCGCGTCGACCATCGGCCTGCTCGATCTGTCCGCACAGGCGCGCCAGCTCGTCGACTACACGGCGCAGACGTATGAGTCGTTCATCGCCGTCACCGTTGCGTATCTGCTCATCAACCTGATCGTGATGACGCTGATGCGTATCGTCGAACACAAGAGCCGGCTGCCTGGCTACATCGGAGGCAAGTGATGCATCATTTCGACTGGAGCGGCATTCCGGGCACGCTGCCGACACTGTGGACAGGTGCCGTCGTCACGCTGAAGATCACCATTCTCGCGATCGTCATCGGTATCGTGTGGGGCACGCTGCTCGCCATCATGCGGCTGTCGTCGTTCAAGCCGCTCGAGTGGTTCGCGAAGCTCTACGTGACGCTCTTCCGCTCGATCCCGCTCGTGATGGTTCTGCTGTGGTTCTTCCTGATCGTGCCGCAAGTGCTGCAGAACGTGCTGGGACTTTCCGCCGACATCGACATCCGTCTCGCTTCGGCGATGGTCGCGTTCTCGTTGTTCGAAGCCGCGTACTACTCGGAAATCATCCGCGCGGGCATTCAGGCCGTGTCGCGTGGGCAGGTGAATGCGTCGTTCGCGCTCGGCATGAACTACGCGCAGGCAATGCGCCTCGTCGTGCTGCCGCAGGCGTTCCGCGCGATGGTGCCACTGCTGCTGACGCAGGCCATCGTTCTCTTTCAGGATACGTCGCTCGTCTACGTGATCAGCCTCGCCGACTTCTTCCGCACGGCCACGAATATTGGCGATCGTGACGGCACGAATGTCGAAATGGTACTGTTCGCCGGTGCGTGTTATTTCGTGATCTGCGTGGTCGCGTCGAGCCTCGTCAAAAGTCTTCAGAAAAAGGTCGCAAGATGATCTCCATTAAGAATGTCTCGAAGTGGTACGGCCAGTTCCAGGTGCTGACCGACTGCACGACGGAAGTAAAAAAAGGTGAGGTGGTCGTCGTGTGCGGCCCGTCGGGTTCGGGCAAGTCGACGCTCATCAAGACCGTGAACGGCCTGGAGCCGTTTCAGCAGGGCGACATCGTGATCAACGGCCAGTCGCTGACCGACAAGAAGACGAATCTGTCGAAGCTGCGCTCGAAAGTCGGCATGGTGTTCCAGCACTTCGAGCTGTTTCCGCATCTGTCGATCACCGAGAACCTGACGCTCGCGCAGACCAAGGTGCTCGGCCGCTCGAAGGACGAAGCGATGACGAAAGGCATGAAGTTGCTCGATCGCGTCGGCCTGCGCGCGCATGCGGACAAGTACCCGGGTCAGTTGTCGGGCGGTCAGCAACAGCGCGTGGCGATTGCGCGGGCGCTGTCGATGGACCCGATCGCGATGCTGTTCGACGAGCCGACGTCGGCGCTCGATCCGGAGATGATCAACGAAGTGCTCGACGTGATGGTCGAACTAGCGCAGGAAGGCATGACCATGATGTGCGTGACGCACGAAATGGGTTTTGCGAAGAAGGTCGCGCATCGCGTGATCTTCATGGACAAGGGCCTCATCGTCGAAGACGATCGCAAGGAAGACTTCTTTGCAAATCCGAAGTCGGATCGCGCAAAGGATTTTCTCGCGAAAATTCTGCATTAAGTTTAAGTATCGATTGCAGGTAAAGCCGCTTCCCCGGAAGCGGCTTTTTTTATATATCTACAATTGCTTCGCAGTCCATTTTTCTTGCTCGTTAAGTGGTGATCCAAAACGTTAGGAATATCACTCATTGTCATGTTGGTTAATCGGAATCGTCTCATGTGAGGAATGTTGATATAAGCATAAGCTTGGGACGAAAAATTCGATGACGATAAGCGGCGCGCGTTGCCGTCATTCGTTTTCAATCGACAAGAGACAATCCATGAAAGTGTTTTTGCTGAGCGACATGGTCGTTCACGAGCTGGTATCGATGCAGTTGGAAGGAAAATGGCTGACAACGGAGCAATTCTCCGAGTCGGCGCGTCTTTGGGCTTCCCGTCATGCGCCTAAAGATCAATTATCCGAATCGATTATGCGGACCTTGGAGACAGAGGCCATTCAGATCGCGGAACGCCTGATGAAGCAGTGCGCGGTCATGACGGAAGGCTCGCCGTTGAGGCGGCTTTTTCTGGATATTCCCGTCGTCAACTATGCCGATCCGCTGAGCGCGAATGCACTCGCCGCCAGTCTGGAAGTTTGCCGCAACAAGCTATGCGATTGCGGCCCGCTTTCCGCAGAAAAGGACCTGCCAGCGCCGTTTGCGACGGGCGGCTTGAGTTGTCCCGCCGTGTTGCGTTTGCTCATCTGTACGGCAGATACGCCGCAGCCCGCAGAATCGGTCGGTGAGCAATGATGTATCGGCGGTTGCGCCAAGGCGGACAACGAGTAACGACAGCCGTCGCCGATCCGCCGCGTCAGCCGGTCACGATTCGTACGCGGCGGCGTCGTCGGATTCGAGGTCGAGCGCCGTGGCGGCGGGCAGCATGCTCGCGGACGCGCTCGGATCGCAGGCAGGATTGCGCGCTTTTTCCAGCACGGCAGGCGGCACGGGCACATTGGCGCGCGCAATCACTTCGCCATGCTGGAACATCAGCAGATCGCCGGGCTCGAAGGCGGTCCACACTTCGTTGTCGGTGAGCGGCTGGGTGGCGATGACCGCGACGCGGTCTTCGGGCGTCGTGTATTTGGCGAAGTCGATCGAAACGTCGGCGTCTACGAGATGCGCCGTCGAAAACGGCCAACTGCGAACGAGGTAATGCAGGCGCGTCGAGCAGTGCGCGAACAGCGCCTGGCCGTTCGACATCAGGAAGTTGAACACGCCGAACTGGGTGATTTCGCGCGTCAGCGATTCGAGCGCGCCAAAGAGTTCGTCGAGGGGGGGCTGCGAACAGGGGAATGCCTTGCGCAAGCCTTGCAGCAGCGCGCAGAACGCGAGTTCGCTATCTGTGCTGCCGACAGGCTGATAGACGCCCGAGAGCACAGGACTGTAGTTCTGCAGATCGCCGTTGTGCGCAAAGATCCAATGGCGTCCCCACAACTCCCGCAGGAACGGGTGGCAATTCTCGAGCACGATATGCCCTTGCGTCGCCTTGCGAATATGCGCGATCGTGTTTTTCGACTTGATTGGATAGCGCTTGACCATTTCGGCGATCGGCGACGTGGCCGACGACTGGTGGTCGATAAATAGGCGGCAGGCCTTGTCCTCGAAGAAGGCGATGCCCCAGCCGTCGGAGTGGTGGTCGGTGACGCCGCCGCGCGCCGCGAAGCCGGTGAACGAGAACGTGACGTCCGTGGGCGCGGCGCAATTCATTCCGAGTAGTTGGCACATGATGCGGAAGACAAGCCTTATGAACGGGGTATGAGCCCAGGTGAGCCAACCCGTTACAATGATGATTTTCCAAGCATATCACCGAGCCAGAAACGGCAAAACGCAAAATTGACGAGTGTTTTGGCTGCATTTTTGCCAAAGACCTCGCCATTTTCTGCCGCCAATTGTCATTTGCCGCATCGGCCTCTTGTGACTCCCCGCCATGACCGCATCTACCGCTGATTCCGTCGATACCCTCACGCTCGCCCGTCCCGATGACTGGCATCTGCACGTCCGCGACGGCGCGATGCTCGGCGCCGTCCTGCCGCATACCGCGCGCCAGTTCGGACGCGCGATCATCATGCCGAACCTGAAGCCGCCCGTCACGACGACGGAGATGGCGCGCGCCTATCGCGAGCGCATCGTCGCGGCGGTTCCGGCGGGCGTGAAGTTCGAGCCGCTGATGACGTTGTATCTGACCGACAACACGCCTCCCGAGGAAATCCGCCGCGCTCGCGAAAGCGGTTTCGTGCATGGCGTGAAGCTGTACCCGGCGGGCGCGACGACGAACTCAGACGCAGGTGTCACGGACATCCGCAAATGCGCGAAGACGCTCGACGTGATGCAGGAAGTCGGCATGCCGCTGCTCGTGCACGGTGAAGTGACGGATTCGTCGATCGATCTGTTCGATCGCGAAAAGGTGTTCATCGATCGCGTGATGACGCCGCTGCGCCGCGATTTCCCCACTCTCAAGGTCGTGTTCGAGCACATCACGACGAAGGATGCCGTCGACTTCATCCGCGACGCGGGTGCGCCGCCCGAACTGCTCGGCGCGACGATCACCGCGCATCACCTGTTGTACAACCGCAATGCGATTTTCCAAGGCGGCATTCGCCCGCATTATTACTGCCTGCCAGTGCTGAAGCGCGAAACCCATCGCGTGGCGCTCGTCGAAGCGGCGACTTCGGGCAATCCGCGCTATTTCCTCGGCACCGACAGCGCGCCGCATCCGAAGGGCCTGAAAGAGCATGCATGCGGCTGCGCGGGCTGCTATACGGCGCTGCACGCGCTCGAACTGTACGCGGAAGCGTTCGACAAGGTGGGCGCGCTCGACAAGCTTGAAGGTTTTGCCAGCTTCCACGGCGCGGATTTCTACCGTCTGCCGCGCAGCGAGGAGAAGGTGACGCTGCGCCGCGAGCAATGGACGCTTCCAGCGGAAGTCGCTGCCGGCGATACGCCCGTCGTGCCGCTGCGCGGCGGCGAGGCGATCGCCTGGCGGCTTGTTTGACGGGTCGTTTGAAGGCTGTTGACGGGATGTCGCGTGATGTCGTTGCGCCGGACGGCGCGCTGAAACGCACCGCTCCGGGTTTTGCGGATATCGACTGGTCGCGGCCGTGGTTCGCGCAGGTTGCCGCACGCGGAGTGCGTTGGCAACAGGCCGCGCTGCGCAGCGCGGCGGACCAGTTGCGAGAAATGAACGCCGACGCCGCATCGACAGCACAGACGACGGGACGCGGAAGACGCCTCGCGTTCATCCCGCAAGAGGATCTGCCTCCGGATACGGCTTACGAAGCGCATATCGCCGCGACAGGCTGCGTACCCACGCGCCACAATCTGCATGATTTTTTCAACGCGCTGATGTGGTTCCAGTATCCGCGCATCAAGGCGGCGCTGAGCGCGCGTGGCTCGGCGGCCGTCGATGCGTTTGGTGTCGGCCCGACGCGCGGCGGCATGCGCGATGCGCTGACCGTGTTTGACGAGAACGCCGTGCTGTTCGCTTGCGCCGAGGGCGATCTGAGCATGGCACTGCGGTCCTTCGATTGGAAAGCACTGTTCATCGACAACCGCGCAGCGTGGGGCGAGCGCTGCGAGGTGCGCTGTTTCGGGCACGCGATGCTGGAAAAGCTCGTCGCGCCGTACAAGGCCTGCACGGCGCATGCGTGGATCGTCGAGGTGCCTTTGGCGTATTTTGCGTGGACGCGCGCCGCCCGCGACGCGTTTCTGGACGAGCGCGTCGCCTATGCGCTGATTGAGGGCAGCGAGTTCAGCGGCAAGATGTTCTCGCCGCTCCCGGTGCTCGGCATTCCAGGCTGGTGGGCGGAGAACGAAAAGCCGTCGTTCTATGACGATGCCGCCGTGTTTCGCAGCGGAAGACGGTCCAGCGTGACGCCGGATGGTAAAATACGCGGTTGCAAAGCAGGTCAGGCAGTCGCGGCCTCGACGGTTTCGGCCGGCGAGGGCGAGGAAAGTCCGGACTCCACAGGGCAGGGTGATGGCTAACGGCCATCCGTGGCGACACGCGGAACAGGGCAACAGAAAGCAAACCGCCGATGGCCCGGCGCAAGCCGGGATCAGGCAAGGGTGAAACGGTGCGGTAAGAGCGCACCGCGGCTGCGGCGACGCAGACCGGCACGGTAACCTCCACCCGGAGCAATTCCAAGTAGGCAGGCGCGCATCTTCGCGATGCAGGACGGGGCCCCCGTCTCGTCTGCGGGTAGGAAGCTTGAGCGCGTCAGCAATGGCGCGCCTAGAGGAATGGCTGCCACGCGTGAGGCGTCTTCGGGCGCGTCGCGTGCACAGAATCCGGCTTATCGGCCCGCTTTGCCGCTCAAACGACAAATGCCGGCGTCCGTTGGGACGCCGGCATTTTTCTTTTTGTGCGTTGCTTCGGTACGTCCAGCCGTGGACTCGGGCTCAGGCCGCGACGATATCGAACGAATGCGACAGTTCGGCCGTCTTCGCAATCATGATCGACGCCGAGCAGTACTTGTCGTGCGACAGGTTGATCGCGCGTTCGACGGTGGCCGGATTCAGGTTCTTGCCCGTCACCGTGAAATGGAAGTGGACCTTGGTGAAGACCTTCGGGTCTTCGCTGGCGCGCTCGGCTTTCAGCGTCACCGAGCATCCGATGATTTCCTGACGGCTCTTCTTCAGGATCATCACAACGTCATACGCCGTACAGCCGCCCGTGCCGAGCAGTACCATTTCCATCGGACGCGGCGCCAGATTGCGGCCGCCGCCTTCCGGCGCGCCGTCCATGGCGACGAGATGGCCGCTGCCCGTTTCGGCGGCGAATGCCATGCCGTCCTGACCCATCCAGCTGACTTTGCATTCCATGCGTGTACTCCGGCTCGCTTGCCTTGAATGAGAAACGCATCATTGTAGCCCTACGGATGATGGCTCGCCCCGAGCGACATCGGCAGCGACTTATGTCGCACCGCGGTTGTCTGTTGCGCCGCAGCATGCTGCACGCGTAGGGGATAGCACGGACGAAATCAGGCGATCTGCGCTAGCTCCGCTGAGCATGTTTTCCGCCGTCGACGGCTAACTGATTGTTTTGAAAGATTTCCTTTGGTGCGTATACGTCGATGTGTGAATTCCAAATCATGAAATTCAATTTCACATTGCAAATGCTCTTGCGTCGCACAAGCGTTGGCCATATAATCTGTCCATTGGTTGTCGAAGTTCGGCAACCTCCGCATGTCTCCTCCACCCTCCTCCTAAGGTGGATTAAGCCCGAACCGCTAGTTCGGGCTTTTTTTCGTCCCTCAGTTTCCCGATTGCTTCGCACGTTTTGACTCCTCAGCGCAAATTCCTTTATAATTCATAGCTTTTCCGCATTCGTGCCCGCGGAGGAAGAACAGGGAGAGCCTGCACGCGCCTCGATGCGCACTTACAAGCAGGAAAAAAACACAGGGCGCAGCACTATTTTTTGGATCGATCATGAAGACGTTTTCCGCAAAAGCCCATGAGGTGACGCGCGAATGGTACGTGATTGACGCGACGGATAAAGTTCTCGGCCGTGTCGCCAGCGAAGTGGCACACCGTCTTCGCGGCAAGCACAAGCCTGAGTTCACCCCGCACGTCGACACCGGTGATTTCATCATCGTAATCAACGCCGGCAAGCTGAAGGTCACGGGCAACAAGACCACGGACAAGAAGTACTATCGCCACTCGGGCTACCCGGGCGGTATCTATGAAACGACGTTCGGCAAGATGCAGGAACGCTTCCCGGGCCGCGCGCTCGAGAAGGCGGTCAAGGGCATGCTGCCGAAGGGCCCGCTCGGCTACGCGATGATCAAGAAGCTGAAGGTCTACGCAGACGCAACGCATCCGCACTCGGCACAACAGCCGAAGGCGCTCGAGATCTAAGGGGAGCCCACATGATCGGTAACTGGAATTACGGTACGGGCCGCCGCAAGAGCGCCGTTGCACGTGTCTTCATCAAGGCGGGCAAGGGCGACATCGTCGTCAACGGCAAGCCCATCTCCGAGTACTTCTCGCGCGAAACGTCGCTGATGATCGTGCGTCAGCCGCTGGAACTGACGAACCACGCATCGACGTTCGACATCAAGGTCAACGTGTCGGGCGGCGGTGAAACGGGTCAGGCAGGCGCAGTTCGCCACGGCATCACGCGCGCGCTGATGGACTACGACGCGACGCTGAAGCCGGCTCTGTCGAACGCAGGCTTCGTGACGCGTGACGCACGTGAAGTCGAGCGTAAGAAGGTCGGTTTCCACAAGGCACGCCGCCGCAAGCAGTTCTCGAAGCGTTAATCGTTTCGTGCCGGCTCTGTTTTCGGGCAGAGCATGCAACAAAAAGGCCGCCAACGCGTATGCGAAGGCGGCTTTTTTGTTTTTCGTCGTGCGGATGAATCACCTCGCTCGCGGACGTGTGGCGGCACGGCCCACGCTGTTTGCGCCCGCTGCTTTTCGGCCAGGAAGAACCTATTGATTTCATGGGCTTTAGCACGATATCGGGATCAGCAATACAATACCGGCTAGAAGCTATTTTGGAGAGTTCGAATGAACGCAGTGACCGACACCCCCGTGACCGAGATGCCGGCCCCGTTCGTCTTTACCGACGCAGCGGCAGAAAAGGTCAAGCAACTGATCGACGAAGAAGGCAACCCGGACCTCAAACTGCGCGTGTTCGTGCAGGGTGGCGGCTGCTCGGGCTTCCAGTACGGCTTTACGTTCGACGAAGCGATCAATGAAGACGACACCGTGATGAACAAGAGCGGCGTCCAGTTGCTGATCGACTCGATGAGCTACCAGTATCTGGTCGGCGCGGAAATCGACTACAAGGATGACATCAACGGCGCCCAGTTCGTCATCAAGAACCCGAACGCGACCACTACCTGCGGCTGCGGTTCGTCGTTCTCGGTGTAATCGACACCGTACTTAAGTAGCACGGAAAACGGGGCCTCGGCCCCGTTTTCTATTTCCCGCTTCGGCTTCGCGTCGCGGAAACACCTCAGAAGGCAGACAGCGAATCAGCGCGGATAAATCGCGCCCAGCACGCGCTCGCCAGCTGCGCCCGTCACCGACGACAGATTTCCCGGCTCGCGCGCCAAGCAGCGCATCGCCAGCCACGCAAACGCCAGCGGTTCCACCTGATGCGGCGGCACGCCAAGCGCGTCCGTCGTCAGCACGGGCACGCCGCTGCAGCCGCTCTCGGCCAGCGCGCCCTCCAGCGCTTTCATCACCTCAGGATTGCGCGCGCCGCCGCCGCAGATGTACACGGCCTTGCAATCGGGCGCATGACGCTCGATTTCGCGCGCGACGGTCACGGCCGTCAGCGCGACCAGCGTCGCCTGGACGTCAGCGGGGCTCACGTTGGCGAATTCCCGGAGCTTGGCGTCGAGCCATTCGGCGTTGAACAGATCGCGGCCCGTGCTTTTCGGCGGTTGCGCCTCGAAATACGGCTCGTCGAGAAACGCATTCAGCAGCGGACGATGCACCTGGCCCGTCGCCGCGAACTGGCCGTTCTCGTCGTACGGCTTGTGCAGATGCCGATGTGCCCATTCGTCGAGCAGCGCGTTTGCGGGGCCGCAATCGAAGCCCCGCACGGCACCGTTCGCCGACAGGATCGTGATATTGCTGATCCCGCCCAGATTGCAGACCACCCGTGTCTCGTTCTGCGCGCCGAAAACGGTCGCATGGAACGCGGGCACGAGCGGCGCACCCTGGCCGCCCGCCGCGACGTCGCGGCTGCGGAAATCGGCGATCACGTCGATATGCGTCATTTCCGCCAGCAGCGACGGATTGTTGATCTGCCGCGTGTAGCCCTTTTCGGGGCGGTGCCGCACCGTCTGCCCGTGCACGCCGATCGCGCGGACGTCGGCGGCAGACAGGTTGCCCGCGCGCAGCAGCTCGTGGCAGCACACCGTATAGCGCGCGGCCAAAGCGTTTGCGGCCATCGCCTCACGCTCGATTTCGTTGTCGCCGGGTTGCTGAAGGGCGAATAGCGCGTCACGCAGGCCCTCCGAAAAGCCCACGAAAGCCTGGGACCGCACGACGGGCGCCTTGCCCTTCGCGAACTCGACCGCGATGCCGTCGACACCGTCCATGCTCGTGCCCGACATCAGTCCGAAATACACGCCGTCTGCTGCGTCTTTCGCCACGCTGTGCTCCTCCCATCGTCGTTCGTCGCGCGTCACGGGCGCTGCGGGCGCGCCCTTCACGACGATTGTCGCTCAATGCTGCGCCGCGAAACAACCTGGCCGAGCCGTGTGCGAGCGGATGACGTCTGTGCGCGCGCCATATTGCGGCGTGAGTTGGGCGCGTTTCGCGTGAGATGAAGGCGCAATGTCCCGCAACTATGGGAGAATCTCTCTTTTTGCGATCTCCCGTTCCAGCATGAGCACCGAGTCCACCGACAAGCCCAATTCCACCTACCCGATCACCGACGAAGTCCGTCACGCGCTCGAAGTCACGAAGCGCGGCGTGGACGAACTACTGATCGAAGAGGAGTTCGCGCAGAAACTCGCGAAGAGCGCGGCCACGGGCACGCCGCTGCGCATCAAGCTCGGTCTCGATCCGACGGCGCCCGACATCCACGTCGGCCACACCGTCGTTCTAAACAAGATGCGCCAGTTGCAGGACCTCGGCCATACGGTGATTTTCCTGATCGGCGATTTCACGTCGCTGATCGGTGATCCGTCCGGCCGCAACGCGACGCGGCCGCCGCTCACGCGCGAGCAGATCGAATCGAACGCGAAGACATACTTCGAGCAGGCCGCGCTCGTGCTCGACCGCGCGAAGACCGAAATCCGCTACAACAGCGAATGGTCGATGCCGCTCGGCGCCGACGGCATGATCAAGCTCGCGTCGCGCTACACCGTCGCGCGCATTCTGGAGCGCGAAGACTTCACGAAGCGGTTCCAGAGCGGCGTCCCTATTTCGATTCACGAATTCCTGTATCCGCTGATGCAGGGCTACGACTCCGTCGCGCTGAACGCGGACCTCGAACTCGGCGGCACGGACCAGAAGTTCAATCTGCTCGTCGGCCGCGAACTGCAGAAGCAGTACGGCCAGGAACAGCAGTGCATTCTGACGATGCCGCTGCTCGAAGGGCTGGACGGCGTCGAGAAGATGTCGAAGTCGAAGGGCAACTACGTCGGCATCAGCGAAAAGCCGAACGAGATGTTCGGCAAGCTGATGAGCATCTCCGACGTGCTGATGTGGCGCTACTTCGAGTTGCTGTCGTTCCGGCCGATGTCGGAAATCGAAGGGTTCAGGCGCGAAGCGGAAGGCGGGCGCAATCCGCGTGACTTCAAGGTGATGCTCGCGCAGGAGATCGTCGCGCGCTTCCACTCGCAGGCCGACGCCGAGCGCGCGCTGGAAGACTTCAACCACCGCGCGAAGGGCGGCGTGCCGGACGACATTCCGTCCGTGTCGCTCGCGGGCGCGCCGCTTGCGATCGGCCAACTGCTGAAGCAGGCGGGCCTCGTGCCGTCGACGAGCGAAGCGCTGCGCAACATCGAGCAGGGCGGCGTGAAGATCGACGGCGCGACTGTGTCGGACAAGGCGCTGAAGGTAGACGCGGGTGAATTCGTCGTGCAGGTCGGCAAGCGCCGCTTTGCGCGCGTGACGCTGTCGGCGTGATGATCAGCGCCGCCCTCGGTCTGACGCAGCGGGCGTCCGCCGCATGATCGCGCTGATTCAACGCGTGCGGCGCGCGGAAGTGCGCGTCGGCGACCGCGTGACGGGCGCAATCGACGCGGGCCTGCTCGCGCTGGTGTGCGCCGAACGCGGCGACACCGACGCCATCGCCGACAAGCTGCTGGCCAAGGTGCTCGGCTACCGCGTGTTCAGCGACGCCGCGGGCAAGATGAATCTGCCCGTGCAGAACATCGACGGCGCGGGCCGCGCGGGCGGCCTTCTGCTCGTCTCGCAGTTCACGCTCGCTGCCGACACGAACAGCGGCCTGCGTCCCAGCTTCACGCCCGCCGCGCCACCCGACGAGGGCAAGCGCCTGTTCGATTACTTCGTCGCGGCGGCGCGCGCGAAGCATCCCGTCGTCGAAACGGGCGAATTCGGCGCGGACATGCAGGTGTCGCTCGTCAACGACGGCCCCGTCACGTTCTGGCTGCAGACGCGCGCCTGAGCGCGCGTTCTTTTTCGCCCAGCTTCAATCGTTCACCGACGCCGATTCCATGGCCACACAAATCCTCTTCATCCGACACGGCGAAACCGACTGGAACCGCATCAAGCGGATTCAAGGGCACATCGATATTCCGCTCGCGACGAGCGGTGTCGAACAGGCTGAGCGTCTCGCCGAACGTTTCGCACGCGAGGCGCGAGGCGGCGCGCGGCTCGATGCCGTCTATTCGAGCGATCTGTTGCGCGCGCAGCAAACGGCGCGGCCTTTCGCCAATGCGCTCGGGCTGTCGCTGCAACTGAGCGAAGGGTTGCGCGAGCGCAACTACGGCGCGTTCCAGGGGCACGACAGCGATGAGATCGCGCGACGCTTTCCCGACGAGTACGCGCAATGGCAGACGCGCGATCCGGGCTTCTCGCCGCCCGAGGGCGAGTCGCAGCGCGTGTTCTATCACCGCGTGTTGCATGCGATCGAACCGATCGTCGCCGCGCATCCGAACGGGCGTATCGCGTGTGTCGCGCATGGCGGCGTGCTGGACTGCGTGTATCGCTTCGCGAACGGCCTGCCGCTGGATGCGCCGCGCAACTACGCGCTGCTGAACACGAGCGTGAACGTGGTCGATTACGCAGACGGGCGCGCGACGGTTGCATCATGGGCCGACGTCGCGCATCTCGACGGGCGCAGCGAAGACGACAGCTTCAAGAAGGCGCCCGAAGCGGCGCGCTGAATCCGATCGACACGGCGGCGAAGATCAGAACCAGACACAACATCGCGCGCCGTGCTGTTCATCGAGGAGCCGCTTAGCTCGGCTCCGAATCCCACAGACCGCGCACGGTGCTCGCCGAATCAGGCGCAGCGAGGCCGAAATGCCGATAGGTCAGCAGCGTCGCGACGCGTCCGCGCGGCGTGCGTTGCAGGAAGCCTTGCTGGATCAGGTACGGTTCGAGCACGTCTTCGATCGTGTCGCGCTCTTCTCCGATGGCGGCCGCCAGATTGTCGACGCCGACAGGTCCGCCGTCGAACTTGTGCAGGATCGCTTCGAGCAGCTTGCGGTCCATCAGATCGAAGCCGACCGGGTCGACGTCGAGCATCTTCAGCGCCGCATCCGCGACCTCGGCAGTGATCTTGCCGTCGGCTTTGACCTCAGCGAAGTCGCGCACGCGGCGCAGCAGCCGGTTCGCGATACGCGGCGTGCCGCGCGAGCGCTTCGCAATTTCCAGCGCGCCATCGGGATGAATGTGCGCACCCAGCAGCGATGCCGAGCGGCTGACGATGCGGGCCAGTTCTTCTGCGTTGTAGAACTCCAGCCGCGCGACGATTCCAAAGCGGTCACGCAACGGGTTGGTCAGCATGCCCGCGCGCGTCGTCGCGCCGACCAGCGTGAACGGTTGCAGATCGAGCTTCACGCTGCGCGCGGCCGGGCCCTCGCCGATCATGATGTCGATCTGATAATCCTCGAGCGCCGGGTACAGGATTTCTTCGACGACGGGCGACAGCCGGTGAATCTCGTCAATAAAGAGGACGTCGTTGGCTTCGAGATTGGTCAGCAGTGCGGCGAGGTCGCCCGCGCGTTCGAGCACGGGCCCGGACGTCTGCCGCAGATTGACGCCCATTTCGCGCGCGATGATATGCGCGAGCGTAGTCTTGCCGAGACCCGGTGGCCCGAACAGCAGCACGTGATCCAGCGATTCCGAGCGGCGCCTCGCCGCCTCGATGAAGATTTCCAGCTGGCCGCGCACCTTTTCCTGGCCGACGTATTCGTCGAGCTGGCGCGGGCGCAACGCGCGCTCGAATGCTTCTTCATTCGGCGACACGGGCGTGGCGGCGATGATGCGTTCGGCGGCGAGTTTGTCGTGTTCGATCATGCAGGCATTGTACCGCGCGCGGCCCGTTCGACGACCTGGCCGAACGGCCAGGGTGCGTGCAGACAAGCGGCGTGCGAAGCTTCATGCATCGCCGCTGTGGAAAGCCCGCTCAGCCCTTCGATAGCGCCTTCAACGCAAGCTTGATGCCCTCGGAAACGCCGGTGCCCGCCGGCACATTCTTGATCGCCGCCAACGCTTCTTTTTCGGAGTAGCCCAATGCCAGTAACGCATTCAGGATGTCGGACGCATGATCGGACGGCGACGCCGCGCCAGCCACCGCGCCAATGTCGGCGCCGAGCTTGCCCTTCAGTTCGAGCAGGAGCCGCTCCGCCGTCTTCTTGCCGATGCCGGGCACGCGCGTGAGGCGCGCGGCGTCCTGCATCGTCACCGTTTGCGACAGTTCCTGCACGCTCATGCCGGACAGCACGGCAAGCGCCATGCGCGCGCCGATGCCCGTGATCTTTAACAACTCGCGAAACGTCGAACGCTCTTGCGGCGTGAGGAAGCCATAGAGCAGATGCGCGTCCTCGCGCACGATCATCTGTGTGAGCAACACGACCTTCTCGCCCGTCGAGGGCAGGTTGTAGAACGTGCTCATCGGCACATCGACTTCGTAGCCGACACCGTTGCAGTCGATCAGAAGGTGAGGCGGATTCTTTTCCAGCAGGACGCCGGCGATGCGACCGATCATGGCGGGTACTATCGAGAGGGAAAGCGCGAGTGTAGCGCAGCGTGAACAGCTTTCGCGGGTCAGGCCAGGCTGGCAGTCAAATCCTGCATCGACCGTGTTGCTTCTAGCGTCGTGCGTCGAGAGGGATCAACCCACGAGCCGTCCGCGCCGCACCCGCAGCCCCTTCTTCGCCAGCGCAGGCGCGATGCCGCCCAGCGTGCTCAGTGTGCCGCCGCCGTGCGCATGGCAGATCGCCATGCCGAGGGCATCGGCGGCATCGGTCGAGGGGATGCCGGAGAGGCTCAGCAGCCGCACGACCATCTGCTGCATTTGCTCCTTGGTCGCGCGTCCGTAGCCGACCACGGCCTGCTTCAACTGCAGCGCCGTGTACTCGGCGACGGGCACGCCGCCCGACACGAGCCCGCAAATCGCCGCGCCGCGCGCCTGGCCGAGCAATAGCGTCGATTGCGGATTGACGTTCACGAACACCTTTTCGATTGCCGCCTGATCGGGCGCATGCTGACGGATCAGCGTTGAGATTCCGTCGAAGATGGTGCCCAGGCGCGTCGGCAGATCGGCATCGGCCGTCTTGATGACGCCGCTCGTCACATAGGTGAGCTGGTGGCCGGACTGATCGATCACGCCGAAGCCGGTGACGCGCAAGCCTGGGTCGATGCCGAGAATTCTCATAGGTGCCGTGCGTGTTCAGTGCCTGCGATACTACAACGAACCAAATGCAAAACGGCCCGGCAGTTGCAAACCGCCGGGCCGTTTCAGAAGAAGCGAGTCAGCCGATCAGTGGCGGAAGTGGCGGACGCCCGTCACGACCATTGCGATGTTGTGCTCGTCGGCGGCGGCGATCACTTCGTCGTCGCGCATCGAGCCGCCCGGCTGGATCACGCAGGTTGCGCCTGCCGCGACCACCACGTCGAGACCATCGCGGAACGGGAAGAACGCATCCGACGCCACGGCCGTTCCCGACAGCGTCAGGCCCGCGTTCTGCGCCTTGATGCTCGCGATGCGCGCCGAATCCACACGGCTCATCTGGCCCGCGCCGACGCCCATCGTCATGCCGTTCGCGCAGAACACGATCGCGTTCGACTTCACAAACTTCGCGACGCGCCATGCGAACAGCAGATCGTCCATTTCCTTCGGCGTCGGGTGACGCTTCGTGACGACGCGCAGTTCGTGCGGCTGCACGTTCTTCGCGTCGAGCGACTGCACCAGCAGGCCGCCGCCCACGCGCTTCAGATCGAACGTGTTGTGGCCTTCGCCCAACGCGATTTCGAGCAGGCGCACGTTCTGCTTGGCCGCGAATACCTGCTTGGCCGCTTCGCTGAACGACGGCGCGATAAGCACTTCGACGAACTGCTTCGCGACGGCCTGTGCGGCCGTTTCATCCACTTCGCGATTGAACGCGATGATGCCGCCGAACGCCGAGGTCGGATCGGTCTGGAACGCCTTCGAATACGCTTCGTGTGCGTTCGCGCCGATGGCCACGCCGCACGGATTCGCGTGCTTGATGATCACGCAGGCGGGCGCGTCGAAAGTCTTCACGCATTCCCACGCGGCATCCGAGTCGGCGATGTTGTTGTACGACAGTTCCTTGCCCTGCAACTGGCGATAGTTCGCGAGCGCGCCGGCGGGCACCGCGATGTCGCGGTAGAACGCGGCGCTCTGATGCGGGTTCTCGCCGTAGCGCAGGTCCTGAACCTTGTCGAACGCCATGTTGAGCGTGGCCGGGTACGTGTTGCGATCACGGTGCTGCAGCTCTTCCGTGAGGCTCGTCAGATAGTTCGTGATCGCACCGTCGTACTGCGCGGTATGCGCGAACACCTTGGTCGCGAGAAGGAAGTTGGTTTTGTAGCCGACCTTGTTGCCGTTCGCGCGCATTTCTTCGAGCACGCTCGCGTAGTCAGCTGGGTCGACGACGACCGTCACGTCGCGGTGATTCTTCGCTGCCGAGCGCAGCATCGTCGGGCCGCCGATGTCGATGTTCTCGATCGCGTCTTCCAGCGTGCATTCTTCCTTCGAGACAGTCTGCACGAACGGATACAGGTTCACGACGAGCAGGTCGATGGTCGGAATGCTGTGCTTCTCGAGCGCGGCCATATGCTCCGGCAGATCACGGCGGGCAAGGATGCCGCCGTGCACTTTCGGGTGCAGCGTCTTCACGCGCCCATCCAGCATTTCCGGAAAGCCCGTGTAGTCGGCCACTTCGGTAACGGAAAGGCCGGCATCCGCGAGAAGTTTCGCGGTGCCGCCCGTCGACAGGATTTTGACGCCGAGGTCCGACAGCGATTTCGCGAAATCGACGATGCCGGACTTGTCGGAAACGGAGATGAGCGCTTGCTTGATCATGATGGGAACAAAGGCCGATGAAAGGCGTGGCAGGGCGCTGAAACTACAGCAGGCCGTGCTGTTGCAGTTTCTTGCGCAGCGTATTGCGGTTGATGCCGAGATACTCGGCTGCCAGCGACTGATTGCCGCCGGCCTGCTCGAGCACCACCTCGAGCATCGGTTTTTCGACACACGAAATCACCATGTCGTAGACATCGTGCGGATTGGAGCCGTCGAGATCCTGGAAGTACATACCTAGGCTGTCGCGGACACATTGTTCGATATTGTGCTTGCTCATGCTGCTAGTCGGTCGGTTTGGTCCGGCTCGCCGTTGTTGTTGACTTCGTCGCCGACGTACACGAGGCGGTCCGAAATCGCCTTTTGCGCGTCGAAGAATTCGTTGACGGCGAGCAGTTGTTCGCGCGTCGTGTCCAGCGTATTCATGCGATGGCGGAACACATTGGCGCCGGAAAGGCCGCGAGTGTACCAGCCGATGTGCTTGCGCGCAGTCCGAACGCCCGTGAATTCGCCGTAGAACGCGTAGTGATCTTCCAGGTGCTCGTTCATCACCTGCTGGATTTCGTCGATGCGCGGCGCTTCCATCGGCTCGCCCGTGCGCAGGAAATACTCGATCTCACGGAAGAGCCACGGGCGTCCCTGTGCCGCGCGGCCGATCATGATAGCGTCCGCGCCCGTCGCGGCCAGCACGTCGCGTGCCTTCTGCGGCGACGTGATGTCGCCGTTCGCCACCACAGGAATCTTCACTGCGGCCTTCACGGCGGCAATCGTTTCGTATTCGGCTTCGCCTTGGTACAGATCGGCGCGCGTGCGGCCGTGGACCGTCAGCATCGAAATGCCCGAGTCCTCGGCGAGCCGGGCGACGTTCAGCGCGTTCCGGTTTTCGCGGTTCCAGCCGGTGCGGATTTTCAGCGTGACGGGCACGGCGCCCAGGCCGACACCGACGGCGCCCACCACCGCCTCGACGATCCGCTGCACGAGCGGCTCGTTCTGCAGCAGCGCCGACCCGGCCGCGACATTGCAGACCTTCTTGGCCGGGCAGCCCATGTTGATATCGATGATCTGCGCGCCGTTCGCGACGTTGTAGCGCGCGGCCTCGGCCATCATCTGCGGGTCCGCGCCCGCGATCTGCACCGCGATCGGCTCGACTTCGCCCGCGTGATTCGCGCGGCGCATCGTCTTTTCGCTCTTCCACAGCTGCGCGTTCGACGCCACCATCTCCGACACCGCATAGCCCGCGCCCATGCGCTTGCAAAGCTGGCGGAACGGCCGGTCCGTCACGCCCGCCATCGGGGCGACGAACAGGTTATTGCGCAGTGTGTGGGAGCCGAGAGTGGGCATGGCGGACATCGGCGGCGAACGTTCGATGCGCTCAAAATAGCGCATGTCGCGTACCGCAAAATACGAGGGAAAACCGTTATTTTAGCGTTAACGCGTTAGAGCCAGACGCAACGGCCCGTGAGCCAACTCATTAAATCTTCTATGAAAGTGGCCGCGATCATAGAACGGCGGCCACTGCCACGCGTTTTTCGGGACGCCTAGCGGCGCTGTCCGAACATCATCTGCCGGGCGAGGGCCGTCTTCACGGGTGGCACGAACTCCAGCGCGGTGAGGGCGAGTCCGCGCAGCGTCGCGAGCGGCGGGAAGTCGATTGTGAAGAGACGGGCGAGCGTGTCGGTGGCGCCGATCGTCATGCGCCGGTCGAGCGCGCGTCGGCGCGCGAAGGCCGCGAGCGCGACGCGCGTCGCGCCGTGATGCGACAGCGCATCGGCGAGCGCATGGGCGTCGCGCAGCCCGAGATTCAACCCCTGTCCGGCGACGGGGTGCAGCGTCTGCGCCGCATTGCCGATCGCGGCGACATTGCCCTTGACGAGCGTATCAATGGTATTGAGACCTAGCGGGAACGCGGCGCGGCCTTTGATCTGCGTGAAACGGCCCATCCGGTCGCCGAACTCTGCGCCGAGTTCGCGCAGGAAATCTTCGTCGGACAAATGCGCGCGGCGCGCCGCCTGTTTCGGCGCGCAGCACCAGACGAGCGCATAGTCCGCGCCGCGCACGCCGCCCATTGGCAAAAGCGCAATCGGGCCGTGCGGCGTGAAGCGCTCCCACGCGACATGCGGCTGCGGCGCCGACAGCGTCACCGTGCCGACCAGCGCTGTCTGCCCATAGTCGCGCGTTGCGCCCGACCCGGCCTGCTGCTCGCCGAAGAGACCGCCTTCGGCATTCACCAGGATGCGCGTACGCAGCGTGCGCGTCACATGCGCGCTTTCGATCGGCAGCTGCACGCCGTCGTCTTCGAGTTGCTGCGGCGGCTGCGCCTTCGTCGACTTGAACCAGTGCACATGCGTCGTACGCACGGTCTCGGCGAGCGCGTGGACGATCGATCCGTAGCGCAGCACATAGCCGAGCGCGGGGAGGCCGTGTTCGGCGTGATCGATCAGCGTGCGCCCGAAGTGGCCGCGCTGCGACACGTGGATGCGCTGGATCGCGGTCGCGTCGGAGGGCCAGCGCAGCGGTTCGAGGATCATCCGGCTGCCGTGCGACACGGCAATCGCGCGCGGATCGGCGATCGAGTCTTCCGGCTCGCGCGCGTCGATCAGCGCGACCGACAGTTGCTGCGTCGCGCTGCGACGCGCGAGCCAGCCCGCGAGCGCGAGGCCGACAGGCCCCGCGCCGACGATCGTCACGTCGTAGTCGAATGGCTGCGTGTTCGAGGGGACGAGCGGCGCGTTCGCGGCCGCCTGATGGACATCGTTCATCTTCTTGTCTGTTCCTTGCGCTCAGGCGGCGCCCGCCTCGTGTGCCGGCTGCGTCTGTTGCCCCGGTTGCGCCTGTTGCATCAGCGCTTCGATCTGGTCCGCGTCGACGGGCACGTCGCGCGTAATCAGCTCGCAACCCGTCGCCGTGACGATCGCGTCGTCTTCGATGCGAATGCCGATGTTCCAGTACTTTTCGGGCACATCGTCGGCGGCGCGGATATAGAGGCCCGGCTCGACCGTCAGCGTCATGCCTGGCTTTAGCGTGCGCCAGGGCAGCGCGCCGCTTTCATCGGCGCGCACGCCACGCTCGCGATAGTCGCCCGCATCGTGCACGTCCATGCCGAGCCAGTGGCCCGTGCGGTGCATGTAGAAACGCGTATACGCGCGCTCCGCGATCACGTCCTCGACGCCCGCGAACAGATCGTGCTTGAGAATGCCCGTATCGAGCAGCCCTTGCGCGAGCACGCGCACGGCGGCCTGATGCGGCGCGTCGAAGCTCACGCCTGCGCGGGTCGCGTCGATGGCTGCCTGCTGCGCGGCCAGCACGATTTCGTAGATCTCGCGTTGCGCGGGCGTGAAGCGACCGCTCGCGGGAAACGTGCGCGTGATGTCCGACGCGTAGCCGTCGAGCTCGCACGCCGCGTCGATCAGGATCAGATCGCCATCTTGCGCGACGGCATTGCCGGCGGGGTAGTGCAGCACGCACGCGTTCGCGCCCGCCGCGACGATCGAGCCATACGCGGGCGCCTGCGCGCCGTGCTTGCGGAACGTGTACAGCAGTTCGGCTTCGAGTTCGTATTCGCGCACGCCGGGGCAGCACGCGGCCATCGCGCGCCGGTGCGCCTGCGCGGAGATCGCGGCGGCGCGGCGCATGATCGACAGTTCGTGTTCGTCCTTGACGAGGCGCATGTCGTCGAGCAGCGGCATCAGGTCGTGAACGGCCGCCGGCGCGACGACCCCGCTTCTGCCCTGCGCGCGCACGGCGTCGAGCCAATGGCGCACCTTGCCGTCGAGCGCTTCCGACGAGCCCAGCGCGTAGTGCAGCGCCGGCTTGTCCGCGATGATGCGCGGCAATTGCGCGTCGATCTCGTCGAAGGCGAACGCGGCGTCGAAGCCGAATGCTTCGCGCGCCGCGTCGGGGCCGAAGCGAAAGCCTTCCCACGTCTCGCGCTCGGCGTTCTTCGCGCGGCAAAAGAGGATTGCCGCGGGCTCGTTCTGCTTCGCGCTCGCGTCGAGCACGAGCATCGCTTCGGGCTCGGTGAAGCCGGTCAGGTAAAAGAAGTAGCTGTCGTGCCGGTACGGATAGTCGGCGTCGCGGTTGCGCAGGACTTCTGGCGCGGTCGGAACGATCGCGACGCCGCCGCCCGTCGCGCGTAGCGCATCGAGCACGCGCGCGCGGCGCTGACGGTAGATGTCGATAGCCGGAGTCAGATCGGTCATGAGTTCGGTCGGCGGGTTCATCGTGCGGGTTGGATGGCGGCGCGCGAGGCAACCGCTCGACGCCGCAACGCAATGCTGCGATTGTATCGCCCAACTGGAATCGCTTCCGTCGCGCCCGCGCACACGTGGCCCGCATTCTCGGGCGCAGCCATCGTCTCGACGGTCGCGGGTCGGGCCCACGCGCGCGGCCCGCATGGCTCGAATCGGCAACCACGCCTCTGCCATCCTCGGCGACGGCCACCCGACATCGATGCGCGAACGCCTGGCCATCAGACCAGGTAGACGGACGGGCGCCAAGCCGGCATTGTTGCAATCTGTCTACAGCCTGAGGGCCAGCGACGCGCCGGCCCACGCGTGCTGCACTGAAAATCTGCCAACAGCCGCCAACGCACGTATACTTTCGGCCAATTTCAAAAGAGGCAGGATGTGATGAAACTCATCGGTTCGCTGTCGAGCCCATTCGTCCGCAAGGCGCGGATCGTGCTCGCCGAAAAGAAAATCGACTACAAGCTCGAACTCGAAAACGTCTGGGCCGCGGATACGGCCATCCACGACTACAACCCGCTCGGCAAGGTGCCGTGTCTCGTGATGGAAGACGGCGCGGCCGTGTTCGATTCGCGCGTGATCTGCGAATACGTCGATACGCTGTCGCCCGTGTGCAAGCTCGTGCCGCAGTCGGGCCGCGAGCGCGTCGAAGTGCGCTGCTGGGAAGCGCTCGCCGATGGCATGATGGATGCCGCCGTGCTGATCCGTCTCGAAGGCGTGCTGCGCGATGAAGCGCATCGCAGCGAAGCGTGGGTCGCGCGCCAGCGTCACAAGATCGATGACGGCCTGAAGGCGATGGCGCGAGGGCTCGGCTCGAAGACGTGGTGCGCGGGCAATCAGTACACGCTCGCCGACGTCGCCGTGGGCTGCGCGCTGAGCTATCTGGACTTCCGCATGCCGCAACTGGACTGGCGCGAGCAGCATCCGAACCTCGACAAGCATTATCAGAAGCTGTCGCAGCGTCAGTCGTTCATCGATACGGCACCGACCTGAACCGCACCCGGCGAGCCGGCAAACATCGATGCCGCGCGCCGTTGTCGAGTCACACCGATGGAATGTTAAGGAATCTTTCGTTTCCCGCGAAAGTGCCTTTCAGCATGTTAAAAACGCCTGCCCTTCAGGCGTTTTTGCTTTGGGGCGCCCGTCTGGACGATACATGACCATCGATAACAACCGTCAAGAGACCTTCGACATGAAGACGATCCGCGTAGCTCTCGCTGCCGCCGCGTGCGGCGTGCTCGCCGCCTGTTCGGGGATGAGCCTCGATCCCAATTCTCTCGTTCAATCCGGCTCGCAGGCGTTTCAGGCCGCGTCGCTCTCCGATGGCGACGTGCGCACGCTGTCCGACAAGTCGTGCGCTCAGCTCGACGCGGAAAACAAGATCGCGGGTGCCGGCAACCCGTACACGAAGCGCCTGAACAAGATCGCCGCGCAGCTCGGCGACAACATCAACAGCGTGCCCGTCAACTACAAGGTCTACATCACGAAGGACGTCAACGCGTGGGCGATGGCGAACGGCTGCGTGCGCGTCTATAGCGGCTTGATGGACATGATGACGGACGACGAAGTGCGCGGCGTCGTCGGCCACGAGATGGGGCACGTCGCGCTCGGCCACACGAAGAAGGCGATGCAGCTCGCGTATGCGACGTCGGCGCTGCGGTCGGTGGCGACGTCGACGGGCGGCATCACGGGTGCGATCTCGGCGTCGCAGCTCGGCGATTTCTCCGAGAAGCTGATCAACGCGCAGTTCTCGCAATCTCAGGAATCGGCAGCCGACGACTATTCGTTCGATCTCCAGAAGAAGAAAGGCCTCGATCCGTCCGGCCTCGTCACGTCGTTCAACAAGCTCGCGAAGCTCGACGGCGGCCAGTCGAGCATGCTCAGTTCGCATCCGGCGTCGGCGGCGCGCGCGCAGCATATCCAGCAGCGGATCGCGTCGAACAAGTAAGCCGGAGATTCCCGAATACAAAACGCGCGCCGGATGCGAATCCAGCGCGCGTTTTCTATTGCAATGCTCAAACAGCCGACAACGCCTCAGGCCAAGGCCGCCTCGAGAATCGGCGAAAACGAATCGCCGCGCGCGATGGGCCACCACTTCTCGTACAGCGTATAGCGATAGTTGCCGTCGATCAGATCGTTCGGCTCGAGATACTTCAGCAGGTCCGACATCAGCCGGACTTCATACGACGACACGCGCCGCACGATGTGATGCGCGCGCAGATCGGACGGATGACGCAGACCGGCGGCCTGCACGATCTCCTGCAACGCATGAAGCGTGTTGTGATGGAAGTTGAGCACGCGGTCCGACTTGTCGGTGACGATCAGCGCGCGCTGGCGCACCGGGTCCTGCGTCGCGACGCCCGTCGGGCAGCGGCCCGTGTGGCAGGTCTGCGCCTGGATGCAGCCGACCGCGAACATGAAGCCGCGCGCGGCGTTCACCCAGTCGGCGCCGATCGCAAGCGTCTTCGCGATGTCGAAAGCCGTGATCATCTTGCCGCTCGCGCCGATGCGAATCCTGTCGCGCAGCCCGATGCCGACCAGCGTGTTGTGCACGAGCAGCAGCCCCTCTTGCAGCGGCACGCCGATGTGATCGGTGAATTCGAGCGGCGCCGCGCCCGTGCCGCCTTCCGCGCCGTCGACGACGATGAAGTCCGGCAGGATGCCCGTTTCCAACATCGCCTTCGCGATGCCGAAGAATTCCCATGGATGGCCGATGCACAGCTTGAAGCCCGTCGGCTTGCCGCCCGACAGATCGCGCAGACGCCCGACGAATTCGAGCAGCCCGCGCGGAGTCGAAAACTCGGAGTGCGTCGCGGGCGAGATGCAGTCGCGGCCCATCGGCACGCCGCGCGTTTCGGCGATTTCCGGCGTGATCTTCGCGGCGGGCAGCACGCCGCCGTGGCCCGGCTTCGCGCCTTGCGACAGCTTCACCTCGATCATCTTCACTTGCGGTTCGCGCGCCTGCTTCGCGAACCTGTCGGCGTTGAATGTGCCGTCGTCGTTGCGGCAGCCGAAGTAGCCCGACGCAATTTCCCAGATGATGTCGCCGCCATGCTCGCGGTGATACTTCGACATCGAGCCTTCGCCCGTGTCGTGCGCGAAGTTGCCTTTCTTCGCGCCGAGGTTCAGCGCGCGGATCGCGTTCGCCGACAGCGAGCCGAAGCTCATCGCCGAGATGTTGAAGATCGACATCGAATACGGCTGAGCGCGGTCCGCGCCGACCACGATTCGAAAGTCGTGGCCGTCGAGTTTCGTCGGCATCAGCGAATGGCTGATCCATTCATGGCCCGTCGCTTTCACGTCGACTTCCGTGCCGTACGGACGGCTGTCCACTTCGTTTTTCGCGCGCTGATAGACGATGCTGCGCTGCGCGCGCGAGAAGGGTCTTTCTTCCGTGTCGTCTTCGACGAAGTACTGGCGGATCTCCGGCCGGATGAATTCGAACAGGAAGCGCAAATGCCCCCACAGCGGATAGTTGCGCAGGATCGCATGGCGCTCCTGCGTCAGATCGTAGACGCCGAGCGCGACGAGCAGCACGGGCACGCTGATCCACGGCCATCCGATGTGACCGGTTGCGGCGAGCGCGGCGCAGGCCGCGAGCAGCAGAAGGGCACCCCACATCGCCAGATAACGTCGAGAGAACATGACAACTCCATTGCAATGAATTCGCCGCCGCCGGTGCATTGGGCGTCCGTTGCATCGGCCTTGCCTTGCGTGAATGCGCCGGGCGCTTGTGCGGATGAGTCGCGCTGCGAATCGGTACGGCGGATACGGTGGGTTGTCCTGGCGCTCGCATGCGCCGACGCCCGACGCTCGACGCTCACGCGAGAGAAGCGGGCCGACGACAGGCAAGGGCGTCGGCGGGACAACCGCCGCCCGGAAGATACAACGAACGGGAACTTAATGCAGCGATGCCGGTGTGGACCGGCTCGCGAATCATGCTCGCGGGCCAGTCGCGATAACGCTCAGCGTGCCGTCAGCAGCGCCGCTTTCCGAGGCTGGCGTGCGACCGGCTGCGCCGTCGCCGCGTGCTCGATGATGCCGCCGCCGAGGCAGACGTCGCCATCGTAGAGCACGGCCGATTGCCCCGGTGTGACAGCCCATTGGGCGTCGGCGAAATGGAGGGAAAAGAGAGCGTCTTTGCTGTTGTCGCCTTCGGCGGCGCCGAACGTACACGCCGCATCGGCCTGGCGATAGCGCGTCTTCGCGGCGCACGCGTGGCCTTCCTCGGGCGCATGGCCCGCGACCCAGCTCGTGTTGCCCGCCGTCAGCGTATGGCTCAGCAGCCACGGATGATCGTGGCCTTGCGCGACGTACAGCGTGTTCGACGGAATGTCCTTGCCCGCGACGAACCATGGCTCGCCGCTGCCGTCCTTGCTGCCGCCGAGGCCAATGCCCTTGCGCTGTCCGAACGTATAGAACGCGAGGCCGATGTGCTCGCCGACCGTCTTGCCCTCGGTGGTTTTCATCGGGCCCGGCCTGGTCGGCAGATAGCGGTTCAGGAAGTCGCGAAACGGCCGCTCGCCGATGAAGCAGATGCCCGTCGAGTCCTTTTTCTTCGCGTTCGGCAGGCCGATCTGTTCGGCGATCTCGCGGACCTTCGTCTTCGGAATTTCGCCGAGCGGGAACAGCGTCTTCGACAGCTGAGCCTGGTTGAGGCGATGCAGGAAGTACGACTGGTCCTTCGTGTGATCCTTCGCCTTCAGCAGTTCGAAACGGCCGTCGACTTCACGCACGCGCGCATAGTGGCCCGTCGCAATGGTTTCCGCGCCGAGCGACATCGCGTGATCGAGGAACGCCTTGAACTTGATTTCGGCATTGCACAGCACGTCGGGGTTCGGCGTGCGGCCGGCCGAGTATTCGCGCAGGAATTCGGCGAACACGCGGTCCTTGTATTCGGCTGCGAAGTTGACGGCCTCGACGTCGATGCCGATCAGGTCCGCGACCGATACGACATCGATCCAGTCCTGACGCGTCGAACAGTATTCGCTGTCGTCATCGTCTTCCCAGTTCTTCATGAACAGGCCGACGACGTCGTAACCCTGTTCCTTCAGCAGCCATGCCGTGACCGACGAATCGACGCCGCCCGACATGCCTACCACCACTTTCTGTTTGCTCATCCGGTTCTGCCTGACTGCTTTTTTTCGTGCCGGAGCACGCGTTCTATCGGGAGGGCCCGACTGAATGCGTTTGCACGAAGTCGAGCGGGAAACGCCGGCCCGCGAGGTAGTCGTCGACACATTGCATCACGAGCGGCGTGCGATGCCGTTCGGGGCACGCGCGTAGGTCGTCGGCGCTCATCCACACCGTGCGGACGATGTCGGGATCGAGCGCGCGGCCCTCGGCGGGCGAGCCTTCCGTCGAGCCGCAATACGTGAAGCGCAGATACGTGACGCCATCAACAGGACCATCGACGGTATCTGGCCGGCTGAAGTGCGTCATGTACACGCCGACGAGCGCCTCGGGCGCGAACGCATGCGCCGTTTCTTCGAGCGTTTCGCGGATGACGGCTTGCGTCAGCGTCTCGCCTGCTTCCAGATGTCCGGCGGGCTGATTGAGGCGCAGCCCGGCGGGCGTGTGCTCTTCGACCAGCAAAAAGCGCCCGTCGCATTCGACGACGGCCGCCACCGTCACATGCGGCGCCCAGGTTTCCGGTTTCATGGGACGGCATTTTACCGGTTATGGGCCGGGCTTGCCGGTGCGCGCCAGGACGGCACGCAGCGCGCCTAGCACATGCCGGTAAAAAAAGCACGGAGGATCGTGTTCCTGAAGACCGGATCGTTACGGATTTCAATCCGTCACCTGACTTCGGTTAAAGTTGCAGCGTTGGCTGAAGCCCCAGCCGTGCGTTGCCGTTGCACTTGCCTTATTGCATTGCCGGCGTAGCCCCTCGTCGGCAATTCCAGATTTTCATAACAGAGGATGGTCGAGGAGGTTTAACGATGCACATCGGAGTGCCAGCCGAGACGCGGCCGTATGAAACACGCGTCGCCGCGACGCCCGAGACGGTCAAGAAGTACGTGTCGCAGGGTCACAGAGTCACCGTACAGAGCGGCGCCGGAACGGGAGCCAGTTATCTGGACGATGCCTATTCAGCAGCAGGGGCGGAGATCGTCGATGTGCCGACAGCGTTCGGCGCGGAGATCGTTCTCAAGGTCCAGACACCCACCGATTCAGAACTGCCGCTTCTTAAACGCGGCGCGGTGCTGATCGGGATGCTCGAGCCTTTTAATACGGAGAATTCATCAAAGCTTGCAGCAGCGGGCATCACTGCCTTCTCGCTGGAAGCCGCGCCGCGCACGACGCGCGCGCAAAGTCTCGACGTATTGTCGTCTCAAGCCAACATCGCGGGCTACAAGGCGGTGCTGCTCGCCGCCGACCTGTATCCGCGCTTCATGCCGATGCTGATGACGGCAGCCGGCACGGTAAAGGCCGCGCGTGTGCTGATTCTCGGCGCGGGCGTCGCGGGCCTGCAGGCGATTGCGACCGCGAAGCGCCTGGGCGCCGTGATCGAAGCGTCGGACGTGCGGCCCGCCGTGAAGGAGCAGATCGAGTCGCTCGGCGCGAAATTCCTCGACGTGCCTTACGAAACCGCTGAGGAACGCGAAGCAGCCGAAGGCGTCGGCGGCTATGCGCGGCCGATGCCGCCTTCGTGGCTCACGCGCCAGTCGGCGCTCGTCCACGAGCGCGCGAAGCAGGCCGACGTCATCATCTCGACCGCGCTGATTCCGGGGCGTCCCGCACCGACGCTGCTGTCCGTCGAAACCGTGCAGGCGATGAAGCCGGGCTCCGTGCTGATCGACCTCGCGGCCGGACGCGGCGCCGAGTACGGAGGCAACCGCGGCGGCAACTGTCCGCTGACGGAAGCCGACAAGGTCGTCGTCAAGCATGGCGTGACGATCGCGGGCTATACGAATCTCGCATCGATGGTCGCGTCGGATGCGTCCGCACTGTACGCGCGCAATCTGCTCGACTTCATGAAGCTGATCGTCACGAAGGAAGGCGCGCTCAATATCGATCTCGCGGACGACATCGTCGCGGCCACGCTGCTGGCACGCGACGGCGAAGTCACGCGCAAGGCATAGCGCACTATCGTGCATGGGACCAGAGTAAGTGCTCTGCATGGGGCTGGAGTAAGTGCTGAAGCGCTAACTCCAGCCGACAGCTAAAGCGCCGACTCTGGTCGACCGCGCTGCATGGGACCAGAGTAGGCGCTAAAGCGCCAACTCCGGTCGACAAAGGAGACAGGCAATGGAAGTAATCAACCATACCGTGATCAACCTGATCATTTTCGTGCTGGCGATCTACGTCGGCTACCACGTCGTGTGGAACGTGACGCCAGCGCTGCATACGCCGCTGATGGCGGTGACGAACGCGATTTCAGCGATCGTCATCGTCGGTGCGATGCTCGCGGCGGGCCTGACGGTCGGCGGCGCGGGCAAGTTCTTCGGCACGATTGCCGTGGCGCTTGCGGCCGTCAACGTGTTCGGCGGCTTCCTCGTCACACGGCGGATGCTGGAGATGTTCAAGAAGAAGGAGCCGAAGAGGATCGCGGGTCCTGGTGGTTCGAAGGAGGGTGCGTAAATGAGCATGAACGTCGTTACGCTTCTTTATCTGATTGCCTCGGTCTGCTTCATCCAGGCGCTCAAGGGACTGTCGAATCCGAAGAGCGCGCGCGCCGGCAACGTGTTCGGCATGGTCGGCATGGCGATTGCGATCCTGACGACCGTTGCGCTGATCGCGAAGCAGGCTGCCGTGCTCGGTTCGAATCTGTCGCTTGGCCTGGCGCTTGTGTTCGTAGCGCTGGTGGTGGGCGGCGGGATCGGCGCGTTCGTCGCCGCGCGTGTCGAGATGACGAAGATGCCGGAACTGGTCGCGGCAATGCACTCGCTGATCGGTATGGCGGCCGTGTGTATCGCGTATGCGGTGGTGTCGGAGCCGGCCGCATTCGGCCTCGGCGCCGAGGAAGGCATTGCGGGCTTCCTGCCGTACGGCAACCGGATCGAACTCTTCATCGGCACGTTCGTCGGCGCGATTACCTTCAGCGGCTCGGTGATCGCGTTCGGCAAGCTGTCGGGCAAGTACAAGTTCCGGCTCTTCCAGGGCGCGCCCGTCGTCTATGCGGGCCAGCATCTGATCAACCTGCTGCTCGCGCTCGCGATGATCGGCTTCGGCGTGATCTTCTTCCTCACGCAATCGTGGCTGCCGTTCATCATCATGACGCTGATCGCGTTCGCGCTGGGCGTGCTGATCATCATCCCGATCGGCGGCGCGGACATGCCCGTGGTCGTGTCGATGCTGAACTCGTACTCGGGCTGGGCGGCGGCGGGCATCGGCTTCTCGCTGAACAACGCGATGCTGATCATCGCCGGCTCGCTGGTCGGCTCGTCCGGTGCGATTCTGTCGTACATCATGTGCAAGGCGATGAACCGCTCGTTCTTCAACGTGATTCTCGGCGGCTTCGGTGCCGAACCCGGCGCGGCAGCAGCCGCCGGCGCGGGCGAGCAGAAGCCGGTGAAGTCGGGTTCGGCGGAAGATGCGTCGTTCATGCTCGGCAACGCCGAGACCGTTGTGATCGTGCCGGGTTATGGTCTCGCCGTCGCGCGCGCTCAACACGCGCTGAAGGAACTCACCGACAAGCTCGTCGAGAAGGGCATCGACGTGAAATACGCGATTCACCCTGTCGCGGGACGGATGCCGGGTCACATGAACGTGCTGCTGGCCGAAGCCGAAGTGCCATACGAGATCGTTCACGAGATGGAGGACATCAACGGTGAGTTCGGCCAGGTCGATGTGGTGCTGGTGCTCGGCGCGAACGACGTGGTGAACCCGGCCGCGAAGAACGATCCGAAGTCGCCGATCGCGGGCATGCCGATCATCGAGGCGTACAAGGCGCGCACGGTGATCGTCAACAAGCGCTCGATGGCGGCGGGCTACGCCGGTCTCGACAACGATCTTTTCTACATGGACAAGACGATGATGGTCTTCGGCGATGCGAAGAAGGTCATCGAAGACATGGTGAAGTCCGTCGACTGATGAAGTGAGTTGTGAGGCGCATTCAAAGGCGCCTCGCACGCTTCATCGAGTGTCACGACAATTCGCTCAGCGCGGCTTCACGCCGATGCTGCGCATGAAATCCGCGAGCCGTCTTCCCTCTACATCGGGAAACGGCTCGTGCACTTTCAGCTCGTCGATATTCGCGAGCGCGAAGTGGCGAAAGTCTCCGCGCAGTTCACACCACGCGCCGAGCGTGAAGCGCGCGCCCCAGTACGCGAGCGCGAGCGGCCACACGCGCCGCTTCGTCGCCGCGCCGTTCTTGTCCTGATACGCGAAGCTGACCACGTGCCGCGTGTCGATCGCGCGATGCAGCGTATCGACGGTCGCCGAGACATTCCCATCGATGTGAAACGACGGTGCGAAGAATGCGAGGCGGTCGATGGTCGCGCGCTTGTCGGCGGGCACCGCCGACGCGATCTTCGCGAGCGCGCCGCGTGCGCCCGCCGCCATGCTTTCGCCTCCCCATGATTCGAGCATCCGCGCGCCTGCGGCGAGCGCCATGAGTTCGTCGGCCGTGAAGGTGAGCGGCGGCAGGCTCGCGCTGCGGCTCAGCCGATAGCCGATGCCCGGCTCTCCTTCGATCGGCACGCCCGACAGTTGCAGGTCCTGCACGTCGCGATAGACGGTGCGCAGCGACACGTGCAGCCAGTCCGCCAGTTGCTGCGCGGTGGTCAGGCGCCGGCCGCGCAGCAGTTCGGCGATCTGGAACAGGCGGTCGGCGCGACGCGTCATCGTGGGTGTCTCGCGGAAATAGACGGGGAATCTCCCGCGATGATAGCGCCGCACGATGCGCTCCTGTCGACGTGAGTTGGCGTGTCGAACGGGGTGGGCGCTCAAGCGCCTACTCCCGTCTCATGCCTGCTCCCGTCCATGCAAGATGATTGCAGTCACTTATGCCGTCGCGTCACTCACCCGTTGGTCTTCGAATGAAGGCCGACGCGGTTGCCTTCCGTATCGGTGAAAAAGCCGATCCAGCCGATGTCGTGCGGCAGCTGCACGGCAGGCCCTTCGACCTTGCCGCCCGCGCGCTTCACGCGCTCGAGCGTCGCGTTGACGGTCGGGCGCGCGTTCAGATAAACGAGCGAGCCCGTCGACGACGGCTCCATGGTCGGGCTCTGGACGATGCAGCCGCCCGTCGACGGCTCGTCGTAGCTGAAGACGGCCATCGGCATGCCGAAGTCTTCGCGGCGCAGCGTCGTATCGAGCGCGGCCTCGTAGAAGCGGACGGCGCGCTCGAAGTCGACGGAAGGGATCTCGAACCAGGCGATGGCGCGATTGGGTTGTGCTGACATGACGTTCTCCTGTGAATGGGTCGCCGGATGGCGCAGGAGAAGTGTGCGGGTGGGCTGCTGACACCGTTCTGTCAGTAGCGTTGCGCGACGCCGCGTGCGATGGGTGATAAAAAAGCGGGCATTGCGCCCGCTTTCTCTTTCACTCAAATGAGTCGCGGAAATAAGCCGCCGACGCGAAATAACGGTTACGCCTTCGGCTCGTCAGCACCCGGCCGCTGCCTCACGCTTCCCGCGATCAGATCGAAGCGGAACAGCCGACATTCGAGCGCGCCGTTATACAGAGGCGTCTTCGCCGACTCGCGCAGGCGCAACTGCCCCGGCAGCTTGCGATCCGAAGTCAGCACGAACGCGTGCCAGCCGGTGAAGCGCTTCTTGAGCGCATCGCCGAACGACTGGAAGAACTCGGCGATATCCCCCGTATCCGCTTCCGCGCGGCGGAAGCCGCCTTCTTCACGTCCCGTATTGCGTATTTCGCCGCGCGGTCCGCGTCCGCGCACCTCGATTCGTTCGCCATAGGGCGGGTTCGCGACGAGAATGCCCGCCTCGCTGACGGGCGGCGTCATATTGCGTGCGTCGAGTTGCTTGAGCGGCAGCGCGGGAAAGCCGGCGCGCTCGAAATTCGCGCGCGCTTTCTCCAGCATGTTGTCGGAGATGTCGCTGCCGAAGATCAGCAGATCGCCGCGGCCCGCACGCGCCGCGCGCTTCGCGTCTTGCGCGGCGACCTTCAGCGCTTGCCACGCCGATACGTCGTATTGCCTGAACTTCTCGAACCCGAAGCGGCGATCGACGCCCGGCGCGATGTTCAGCGCGACCTGCGCGGCCTCCGCGAGGAACGTGCCGCTGCCGCACATCGGGTCGTACAGCGGCGTGCCCGGCGTCCAGCCCGTCAGGCGCAGAATGCCCGCCGCGAGGTTCTCTCGCAGCGGCGCCGCACCCTTGTCGAGGCGCCAGCCGCGCTTGAAGAGCGGCTCGCCCGATGTGTCGAGATACAGCGTGCAGTCGGTAGCCGTCACGAACGCGAATATGCGCACGTCCGGCGCGCCCGTATCGATGCTCGGACGCGCGCCCGTCTTGTCGCGCAGACGGTCGCAGATCGCGTCCTTCACACGCAGCGTCGCGAATTCGAGGCTGCGCAGCGGCGACTTGATCGCGGTGACGTCGACGCGCAGCGTTTCGTTCGCCGAGAACCACTGTTCCCAGTGCTGTTCGAGCGCGAGCGCATAAATGTCCTGCTCGTTGCGATACGGACGATGCGCGATCTTCAGCAGCACACGGCTCGCGATGCGCGAATGCAGATTGGCGGCCATGCCGGCTGCCCAGCCGCCCTTGAAGTGCACGCCGCCGGGCACTCGCTCGCCGGCCGTGAACGGCGCGCCGTTCAGATGACGCGCGGCGATCTCGGCGAGTTCGGCGGCAAGCGCGGCTTCGAGGCCGCGCGGGCAGGGGATGAAAAATTCGAAGGACATGGAGGTTGCCGTAAGGCGTGGATCAAGGCGACATTGTACGCGGTCGCCTCGCTGTGCCTCCGGGTTGGGGTGCGCGTCGGCGCTCCCATGCGCGCGTCGCTTCGTCAGCGCACGTCACCGCGCGTCAACGTCGCGTCGCGCGCGTGAGCCGGCTCAGCCCTTCGACCCCGCATTCGGTACGGGAGGCGAGGAAGGTGCAGGAGGCACCGCTGATGCAGCAGCCGGCCCGGCCGCCGACGCCGGACACGTCACGCTCGCGCCGCGCGCCGGCGCCGCCGCGAGATTGCGCACGGCGGCTGCGATTTCCGTCGAGATCTGCTGGACCGCGCGCCGATGGCCCTCGGCGAGCGCATCATAGCCGCCGGACACCGACTCCCCGATCACGCTGCGGCACGTCAGCACCGCCTGTGTGCGCACCGCGCGCACGCTCCACACGGCATCGATCAGCGCATGCGAGCCGGGCCACGACTCGAAGCGCTGTACGTTCACACTGATGCGGTACACAGGCACGCGATCGGGATACGGCGTGCCATACACGTCGATAGTGCCCAGTTGCTGCGTCAACGTGCTGGACAGAGCGCGGCGGATTTCGTCGCCCGGCAGCGACGCCCAGCGCTCCTGTTCGAGCACCTGCACCTGGGTCGGTCCCGTCTGCACTACGAGCTGGTTCTTCGCCACTTGCGACGGCACGTCGACGGGCGGCAGTTCGATCAGAAACGCAGGATTGCTTGCGGCGCGCAAGGCATCCTGCGACGGGTCGCCGGCGGAGAGCGTATAGAAGCGGCTCGCGGGCGACGAGCACGCGGCGAGCGCCGCAAGCAGCCCGGCGGACAGCGCCAGCGCGGCAACGCGCATCGTTCGGTGGACGCGGGCATACGTCATGGCTTGTCTCCTGATTTACCGCGCAGCAGCGATTCGGGATGGCGTTCGAGATAGTCGGAGAGCGCATTCAGCGACTGCAGCGTGCGCGTCAGCTCTTGCAGCGCCTGATGCACGTCGGATTGCATCGGCGAGTCTTGCTGGAGCGTCGCTTCCGCCGAGCCGAACGTCTGCTTCGCTGCCGCGAGCGTGTCGCGCGCCTGCGGCACGACTTCCTTGTCGAGCCGCGTGAAGAGCCGGTCGGCGTTCTTCAGCGCGGTGTTCAGGTTGTTGCCGATCTGGTCGAACGGCACCTGATCGAGCTTCTTCGCGATGTCGGCGACTTGCAGTTGCAGTTCGTCGAGCGTGTTCGGGATCGTCGGCAGCTCGATCGGATCGCGCGAAACGTCGACGGTCGCGGCGGGCGCCTTCGGGAACAGGTCGAGCGCGACATACAACTGGCCCGTCAGCAGGTTGCCCGTGCGCAACTGGCCGCGCAGACCGTGCTTGACGAGCGCCTGCAGCATCTTGTGGCTCTCTTGCGTGCCCTGGTCGGGCACGAGCTGGCCCTTGGTGCGGCGGCGCAGACGGTCGGGATACAGGTCCATCGTGACGGGCATCGTGAAGTTCTTAGTCTGCGGATCGTATTCGACGCCGATGTTCGTCACCTGGCCGAGCACGATGCCGCGGAAATCGACGGCCGCGCCGGGCGACAGCCCGCGCAGCGACTGGTTGAAGTTCATCACGACGTGCACGGGCTCGCCGTCGGGCTCGCGCATCGCATCCCCTTCGTCCGAGCCAAGGCGGAACATCATGTTGTTCGGTGCCTGCGCGCCGACGGCCTGGCCCGGCGGCGACTGGAACGCGAGCCCGCCGACGATCACCGTCGCGAGCGACTGCGTGTTCAGCTTGAAGCCGCTCGAATCGAGCCGCACATCGACGCCGCTCGCGTGCCACCAGCGCGAGTTCGTGCCGACGTACTGATCGAAGGGCGCGCTCACGAACACCTGCACGGTCACGCCCGTGCCGTCCTTGTCGAGCGAGAAGCCCGTCACCTGGCCGACCTGCACGCGCCGGTAGAACACGGGCGAGCCGATGTCGATCGAGCCGAGCGATTCGCCGCGCAACGTGAACTGGCGGCCTTTCTGGTCGACGGTGACGGCGGGCGGCGATTCGAGGCCGACGAACTGTGTCTGCGTTTCCGTCGCGCGGCCGCCGTCCACGCCGATATACGCGCCCGACAGCAGCGTGCCGAGCCCCGACACGCCGCTTGCGCCGATGCGCGGACGCACGACCCAGAAGCGGCTGTCCTTCACCGCGAAGTCTTCGGCTTCCTTCGTCAGCTGGACCTCGACGTTGACGCGCGAATGGTTCTTCGCGAGCCTGATCGACTTCACGAAGCCGATATCGACGTCCTTGTACTTGACCTTCGTCTTGCCGGGCTCGAGCCCTTCCGCGCTGACGAAGGTGATCGTGATGGTCGGCCCCTTTTCGAGCACCGACTTCACCACGAGTCCGACGCCGATCAGCGCCGCGATCAGCGGAATCACCCAGACGAGCGAAGGCAGCCAGCCGCGTTTCGTGACGATCTCGGGTTCGGGGACGGGCGGCTCGCTGCGCGGCGCGCCGCCCGGTGGCGTCGGCTCTTGAGGGCTATTCATGTGGTGGGTCCTGAAGTATTGCGGTTCGCGCGGGCTGCGTCGCCTGTGCCTTTGTCCACGTCGTCCCAGATGAGGCGCGGATCGAACTGCATCGACGCAATCATCGTGAGGATCACGACCGAGCCGAACGCGAGCGCGCCCGGCCCCGCCGTGATGACGGCGAGCGACTTGAAGCGCACGAGCGCGACCGTCAGCGTGATGACGAAGATGTCGAGCATCGACCAGCGGCCGATGCGCTCGACGATCCGGTAGAGCTTCGTGCGTTCGAGCGGACGCCACGTCGAATGGCGCTGCGCGGTGATGGTCAGAAGCGCGAGCACCGTGAGCTTGAGCATCGGCACGAGAATGCTCGCGACGAACACGATGACGGCGAGCGGCCAGTCGCCCGACGTCCAGAAGTAGACGACGCCGCTCATGATGGTGTCGTCCTCCGCGCCGAGCAGCGATGCCGTATGCATCACGGGCAGCAGGTTCGCGGGAATGTAGAGCACGGCGGCGGCGATCAGCAGCGCCCAGGTGCGCATCAGGCTGTCGGGATGGCGCCGGTGCAGGACCGCGCCGCAGCGCGTGCAGCGTTGCGGCTCTTTCGAGCGCACGCGCAGTTGCACGCGCGAGCATGCGTGACAGGCGACGAGACCGGCGCGCGAGGCCGTCGTGTATTTCATCGGCCCGTCATCCCTGGTGCGGCGCGGCCGTGTCATCGACGCCGGGTTTGCCTGCGTCGCGTCCGGGCTGATCGGCATTGCCGTCATCGCCTTCTTCGCGCGCATGGCGTTCGCGCCGCGCCTCCAGCACGCCGATACTTTCGGCGACGTCCCACAGCGTGCGCGGATCGAAGGTGACGACCACGACGAACATCAGCGTGAGCGCGCCGAACGCGAACATCGCCGCTTCGGGGATCACGCGCGCGAGGCTCACCATTTTCACGATCGTCACGAGCACGCCGAGCATGAACACTTCGATCATGCCCCACGGGCGCACGAACTGGATCGCGCGCAGCACCTGATTGAAGCCGGGCGGCACGATGCCCGCGCGAATGGGGATCAGCAGATAGAGCAGCGCCGTCAGTTCGGTGAGCGGGAAAAGAAACGTCGAGCAGAACACCATCACCGCGACGATCTGCATGTCTTCGTCCCATAGCGCGACGATGGCGCCGATCAGGCTGGTCTGCGACGTGATGCCATTGGTTTCCAGTTCAACGATCGGAAAGCCTTGCGCGATCAGAAACGTGATCAGCGCGGCCATCGTCATCGCGGTGATGCCCTCCAGCCGTCCCGACGCGCTCCCGTACAGGATCGCGCCGCATCGCGGGCAGCGCGCCGTCCGCCTGCGTCCGAGGCGGGGTTTCTGGAGCAGCGCGTCGCATTCGTGACAGGCAATCAGATGGTCATGTTCCATGCAGGCGATCGGAAAACGGAAGCGATGTGTCGTCGTGTCTCTGGTTGGACCTTACGGCCGGTTGCGGCGCGACGCGTTGCATGCGGCGTGAAAGGGCATGCGGGAGGCGCGCGGCACGGTTTGGGGGCAATAGTATCAAAGCTCGCCCGGATGACGTCCGTCGGTGTGCACCGACGGATGCCCGGCGAATGGACTGACGTTCGTCGGCTTGCCGCGGGCTCTGTCCGACGGATGCGGCGCGCGCGGGTTCAAACCGCGACAGCAAATTTCGCGCCGCATGCAAGGCCGCCAGCCAGTCGAAGCGGCTTGCGGTACGATTAGCGCCGCGAGCCGTTGGTGCGCCGAAGTCGGACGCGGCGGAATAACGGCATCGACTGCGTCGTTTTACTTACAGATTGGCGTCGGTTCTGTCATGGCACACACTTCTTCGCTTCGTTCGTTCTCCGCACGGGCTTCGTCGTACACATCGACGGCCATTGCGCTGCATTGGCTGATCGCGCTGCTGATTGTCTGCGGCTTCGCGCTCGGTTGGGTGATGACGGACATCCCCGGCTTCACGCCGACCAAGCTCAAGTACTTTTCGTGGCACAAATGGATCGGCGTGACGGTGTTCGCGCTCGTCGTGCTGCGCCTCATCTGGCGCGCGACGCATGCCGTGCCGCCGATGCCCGCGCATATGGCCGCGTGGCAGCGCGGCATCGCGCATCTCACGCATATCCTGATGTATGTGCTGATGGTCGCGATTCCCGTGTCGGGCTATCTGTTCAGCTCGGCGGCGAACGTGCCCGTCGTCTATCTCGGGCTCGTGCCGCTGCCGCGTCTGATCGCCCCTGATCCGCACCTCAAGGAAGTGCTGAAGTCGGTCCACATCGTGCTCAATTACACGCTTCTCGGGCTGGTCGTGCTGCACATGCTGGCGGCCATCAAACATCAATGGCTCGATCGCGACGGCCTGCTGTCGCGGATGATCCCTTTCCTCAAATAAGGATAAACATGAAGGTTTCGTTCTATCGCTACATGCTCGCTGCGTTTGCCGCCGCGTCGCTGGCCGCGTCGGGGGCCGCGTTCGCGCAGGTCGACATGGGCAAGAGCACGGTCACGGCGACGTCGAAGCAGATGAACGTGCCCGTCGAAGGCAAGTTCGGCAAGTTCACCGCGCAAGTCTCGTTCGATCCTTCGAAGCCGACGTCGGGCAGCGCGCAGGTCACGATCGATACGTCGAGCTACGATCTCGGCGACGAGAGCTACAACGAACAGGTGCGCGGCAAGGATTGGTTCGATTCGAAGGCGTATCCGACGGCGACCTTCGTATCCAGCACGATCGCGCCCGCCGGCACCAACCAGTTCAAGGTCACGGGCAAGCTGACGATGAAGGGCAAGTCGCAGACAGTCGTCGTGCCCGTCACGGTGACGAAGCAGGGCGCCGCGCAAGTCTACGACGGCTCGGTGTCCGTCAAACGTTCGCAGTTCGATATCGGCACGGGCGAATGGAAGGATACGTCAGTGGTCGCGGACGATGTGACGATCAAATTCCATATCGTCGCCGCGAGCAAGTGATTCATTGCATGCACACAGAAAGGAGAATGAAGTGAAACCGATGCTTTTGATCGTTGCCGGCGCAGTGGCGTCGTCGATTGCGGCAGGCGCGTTTGCCGCCGATACGTATCAGCTCGACCCGGCGCACACCTATCCGAGCTTCGAAGCCGATCACATGGGCGGCGTGTCCACGTGGCGCGGCAAGTTCACGAAAAGCTCGGGCGCGGTGACGCTCGACCGCGCGGCGAAGACGGGCACGGTGGACGTCACGGTGGATACTTCGTCCATCCAGATCGGCAACACGAAGCTCGAGGAGCATCTGCGTTCGCCCGATTTCTTCGACGTCGCCAAGTATCCGACGGCGAGCTATAAGGGTACGACGATCAGGTTCGACGGCGATACGCCCGTCGCCGTGGACGGTCAGTTCACGATGAGGGGCGTCACCAAGCCGCTGAGCCTGAAGATCGAATCGTTCAAATGCATCCAGCATCCCGTGCTGAAGCGCGAAGTGTGCGGCGTGGAAGCGGAAGGCGAGTTCAACCGCGCGGACTATGGGATGGACTTCGGCACCAAATATGGTTTCAGCATGAAGACGGTGCTGCATATCCAGGCGGAAGGCATCAAGCAGTAAACGTTCTCGCCTGAACCGGCGCGCAAGCCGCTTCATCCGCATTCGCGGCGAAGCGGTTTTTTTATTGATTTTTTCTTCATGATGACAGGCGAGGCGGTGAACACCTGGCGCTTTCACGTCTCGTGCAGATTTCTTTTTTGCGGTACATAGTGAGGCGGACGCCGGTCCGGTTGTGCGCGCATCGAGTCCGGCAAACATGACAGAAGCGGGCAATAGTCGCTGATTGCCATCACAACGACACCCTCGCGCGCACCTGGAGATCCGCAATGAGTTCAACGATATCCGCGAGCGCGGTGCAGAGTCGTCCCGATACATGGCGCACGGTGATCGCCGCATCGATCGGCAATGCGCTGGAATGGTTCGATCTCGTCGTCTACGGGTTTTTTGCCGTCGTCATTTCGAAGCTGTTCTTTCCGGCGGGCAACGATACGGTGTCGCTGCTGCTGACGCTCGGCACGTTCGGCGTGTCGTTCTTCATGCGGCCGCTCGGCGCGATCGTGCTCGGCGCCTATGCGGACCGGGCAGGGCGCAAGGCCGCGCTCACGCTGTCGATCGCGCTGATGATGATGGGCACGCTGATCATCGCCGTGCTGCCGACCTGGCAGTCGATCGGAATCGCAGCGCCGCTGATTCTCGTCGTCGCGCGGCTGATGCAGGGCTTTTCGGCGGGCGGCGAGTTCGGCAGTGCCACCGCGTTTCTCGCCGAGCACGTACCGGCCCGGCGCGGCTATTTCGCGAGCTGGCAGATCGCGAGCCAGGGCTTGACGACGCTGCTCGCCGCGCTGTTCGGCGTCGTGCTGACGGGCGAGCTGTCGCCGGAACAGCTGAGCGCGTGGGGCTGGCGCGTGCCGTTCTTCTTCGGCCTGCTGATCGGGCCCGTCGCGTGGTATATCCGCACGAAGCTCGACGAAACGCCCGAATTCCTTGCCGCCGAAACCACGCAGACGCCGATCCGCGATACGTTCGCGAGCCAGAAGGCGAGGCTCTTCATCGGCATGGGCATAGTCGTGCTCGGAACGGTGTCGACGTATCTCGTGCTGTTCATGCCGACGTATGCGATCAAGCAACTGGGTCTCGCGCCTTCCGTGGCATTCGCGGCCATTTCGCTCGTGGGCGTGATCCAGCTGGTGTTCTCGCCTATCGTCGGTCATCTGTCGGACCGCTACGGACGCGTGCGGATCATGCTCGTGCCCGCCGTGCTGCTGTTCCTGCTGATCCTGCCGGCGTTCACGTACCTGGTCGCGCATCCGACCTTCGGCACGCTGATGCTGATGCAGATCGTGTTCGGCTTCCTGATGACGGGCTATTTCGGCTCGCTGCCGGGCCTGCTGTCGGAAATCTTCCCGGTGCAGACGCGCACGACGGGCATGTCGCTCGCCTATAACATCGCGGTGACGATCTTCGGCGGTTTCGGGCCGTTCATTATCGCGTGGCTGATTCGCGCGACTGATTCGAAGGTCGCGCCGAGCTTCTATCTGATGTTCGCTGCCGTCGTGAGCGTGGTCGCGCTGGTGGCGGCGCGGCGCAAGCTTGGGTTCCGATGATCGCTTTGACCGCTATGACGCCGTCGTAAACGACAAAGGCCGGTTCAGTTTCGAACCGGCCTTTTCTTTATGCTTCGGAGAGTCTCAAACGCTACCGATCAAACCTGCGCACCTGCGTTTGGATCGTTCGGATCGTGGCGTTCCTTCTTTTCCTTCAGCAGGTCTTCACGCTTCACGCCGAACCACATCGCCAGCGCCGCCGCGACGAACACCGATGAGTAGATGCCGAACAGAATGCCGACCGTCAGCGCGAGTGCGAAGTAGTGCAGCGTCGGGCCGCCGAACAGGAACATCGACAGCACCATCATCTGCGTACAGCCGTGCGTGATGATCGTACGCGACATCGTGCTCGTGATCGCGTGGTTGATCACTTCCATCACGCTCATCTTGCGTTCGCGGCGGAAGGTCTCGCGAATCCGGTCGAAGATAACCACCGATTCGTTCACCGAGTAGCCGAGCACCGCGAGCACCGCGGCCAGCACCGACAGTGAGAACTCCCACTGGAAGAACGCGAAGAAGCCGAGGATGATCACGACGTCGTGCAGGTTTGCGATCACGCCCGCGATCGCGTACTTCCACTCGAAGCGGAACGACAGATAGATCACGATGCCGGCGACCACGCACGCGAGCGCGAGCAGGCCGTCGGTCGCGAGTTCCTTGCCGACCTGCGGACCGACGAACTCGACGCGCTGCAGCTTCGCGTTCGCGTCCTGGCCCTTCAGCGCCGACATCACCTGGTCGCTTTGCTGCGCCGACGTCAGGCCCTGCTTCAGCGGCAGACGGATCAGCACGTCTCGCGAGGTGCCGAAGTTCTGCACCTGCGCGTCGCCGTAACCGATCTTCGTCAGCGTGTCGCGCACGGGTTCGAGCGGCACTGCGCCCGGATACTGCACTTCGATGACCGTGCCGCCCGTGAACTCCACGGAAAGATGCAGCCCGCGGTGCAGCAGGAAAAACACCGCAGCGATGAACGTCAGCAGCGAGATCGCATTGAAGATCAACGCGCGCTGCATGAACGGAATGTCTTTACGGATGCGGAAAAATTCCATGTTCTTTCTCCGGGACTCAGCGGGACGAACCCGGTTTCTTCGTGACATCCGGCGCGTTGCGGCGGCGCAGGGTCGGCTTGCCAGTGCGGCCCTGGGCCTGAGCAGGCGTCGCTGCCTTTGCCTTCGCCTTGGGCGCCGACGCGGCCGCGATTGCTCGAGCCGCTTCGGATTGCGCGTCGGCGTCGTCGAGGTAGGCCGTTGCGCCGTCGGCGGCAGCGGGCTTCCACACCTGGCCGACGGCCAGCGACTTCAGCTTCTTCTTGCCGCCGTACCACAGGTTCACGAGGCCGCGCGAGAAGAACACGGCCGAGAACATCGACGTCAGAATGCCGATACAGTGCACGACGGCAAAGCCGCGCACCGGGCCGGAGCCGAACGCAAGCAGCGCGAGACCGGCGATCAGCGTCGTCACGTTCGAGTCGAGAATCGTCGCCCATGCGTGCGCGTAGCCGTTCTGGATCGCCAGTTGAGGCGGCGCGCCATTGCGCAACTCTTCGCGTACGCGTTCGTTGATCAGCACGTTCGCGTCGATCGCCATACCGAGCGCGAGCGCGATAGCGGCAATGCCCGGTAGCGTCAACGTGGCCTGCAGCATCGACAGGATCGCGATCAGCAGCAGCAGGTTCACCGACAGCCCGATCATCGAGATCAGGCCGAACAGCATGTAGTACGCGATCATGAACGCCGCGATCGCGATGAAGCCGTAGACGACGGAATCGAAGCCCTTCTTGATGTTGTCCGCGCCGAGGCTCGGGCCGATCGTGCGTTCCTCGATGATGTCCATCGGCGCCGCGAGCGAGCCGGCGCGCAGCAGAAGTGCGAGGTCCGTTGCCGCTTGCGGCGTGGGCTGGCCCGTGATCTGGAAGCGGTCGCCCAGTTCCGACTGGATCGTCGCAACCGTCAGTACTTCGCCCTTGCCCTTTTCGAACAGCACCATCGCCATCGGCTTGCCGATGTTGTCGCGCGACACGCTGCGCACCGCGCGGCCGCCCGCCGAATCCAGACGGATGTTGACGGAAGGACGCTGGTGCTCGTCGAAACCCGCCGACGCGTCGATGATGCGGTCGCCCGTGAAGATCACGGCCTTGCGCAGCAGCACGGGCGCCTGGTTGCCTTGAGTGAAAAGCTCGTCGCCGGCCGGCACGGGATCGCCCGGGTTCGGATGCAGACCGTTCGGATCGGCGAGACGCGCTTCGAGCGTCGCCGTGCGGCCGATGATGTCCTTCGCCTTCGCCGTGTCCTGCACGCCCGGCAGCTCGACGACGATGCGATCGGGGCCTTGCTGCTGGATCACCGGCTCGGCCACGCCCAGTTCGTTGACGCGGTTATGCAGCGTCGTGATGTTCTGTTTGAGCGCCGCGTCCTGCACCGTCTTCTGCACGGCCGGCGTGAAGGTGCCGACTACCTGGACGCCGCCGCTCGGGTTCGGCTGCGTGGCCCACTGCAGTTCGTTCACGCCCGCTTGCAGTTGCGTGAGCGCGTTCTCCGCGACGCTCTGGTCCGCGAAATTGACGACGACCGACTGGCCGACGCGGTTCACGCCGCCGTCGCGGATGTTCTTGTCGCGCAGCAGCGTGCGCGCATCCGAAGCGTCCGAATCCAGCTTCTTGTTCAGCGCGCCCGCCATGTCGACCTGCAGCAGGAAGTGCACGCCGCCGCGCAGGTCCAGACCCAGATACATCGGTAGCGCGTGCAGGGCCGTCAGCCAGTGCGGCGATGCGCTCTGCAGGTTCAGCGCGACGATGTACTGCGGATCGGTCGGGTCGCTATTGAGCGACTTTTGCAGCAGGTCCTTGACGCGCAGCTGCGTGTCGGTGTCCTTCACGCGCACGCGAATGTTCGCGTTCAATGTGGAGTTGTCGAACGTGACGTCGTCCGGCTTGATCTGGCTCGATGCGAGCGCCGCTTCGACCAGCGACAGCGTGGCCGAATCGAGCTTCACCGTGGCCTTGCCGCTCGACACCTGCACCGCCGGCGCTTCGCCGAAGAAATTGGGCAGCGTGTACACGAGGCCGATGACGAGCGCCACCAGCATCACGACATATTTCCAGAGGGGATAACGATTCATGGAGTGGTCCAACGGGAGGTTGGCTTGAGTGCGATGCGTCCGGCGATGAGCGCGGCGAGCGGAAGCGCCTGGGCGGGCTTCGACCGACGCGAGGCCGCGCCGGACGCGAGAGAGCAGGCCTTACAGCGACTTCAGCGTGCCCTTCGGCAGAATGGTCGTGACCGACGCCTTCTGCACGGTGATTTCAGTGCCTTCTGCGATTTCGACGCCAACATAGGCTTCGCCGACCTTGGTCACCTTGCCGACGATGCCGCCGTTCGTCACCACTTCGTCGCCTTTCGCCATCGCGGCGAGCATGTTGCGGTGTTCCTTCTGGCGCTTCATTTGCGGGCGGATCATGATGAAGTAGAGCACCGCGAACATCAGAATCAGCGGCAGGAAGCTCATCAGGCTCGATTCGGCGCCACCTGCTGCACTGCCTTGCGCGAAGGCATTGGAAATGAACGACACGTTGGTCTCTCCGTTATAACAATCAAAAAAATCAGCCGGTTATTCTACCACCGGCCATTTACGGGACGGCACCCGAACAAGTTTTCGTGACGGGCTGTCAAGAGGTTTCGGGTGTTTTTCCGAAAGTAAATTGTAATGTCTGCTGCGCTATGTGGGAGGATGCTTTTCGCGCGGTGCCCGACGCGCTTGCGTCGCGCGTCGTTTAACTTTAGTCCGTCCCGCGCGCCCGGTTTTCATGAAATAACTTCTTGAACGTGTCGAACATCTGCGTGTCGATGGCATCGCGCATTTCCTGCATCAGTTCGAGGTAGTAGTGCAGGTTGTGGATCGTGTTCAGCTGCGCGCCGAGAATTTCGCCCACGCGATGCAGATGGTGCAGATAGCCGCGCGTGAAGTTGCGGCACGTGTAGCAGCCGCATTGCTCGTCGAGCGGGCGCAGTGAGTTCTTGTGCGTCGCGTTGCGGATCTTGATGTCGCCGTAGCGCGTGAAGAGCCAGCCGTTGCGCGCGTTGCGGGTCGGCATCACGCAGTCGAACATGTCGACGCCCGCCGCGACGCCCGCAACGAGGTCTTCCGGCGTGCCGACGCCCATCAGGTAGTGCGGCTTGTCGGCGGGCAGCTTCGGGCCGATGTGATTGAGCACGCGCATCATGTCTTCCTTCGGCTCGCCGACGGACAGCCCGCCGATCGCGAAGCCGTGAAAGCCGATCTCCGACAGCCCCGCGAGCGACTCGTCTCGCAGGTCTTCGAACATGCCGCCCTGGACGATGCCGAAAAGCGCATTCGGATTGCCGAGCCGGTTGAACTCGTCGATCGAGCGCCTGGCCCAGCGCATCGACATGCGCATCGAGCCGGCGGCATCCTCGTGCGACGTCGGCACGCCGTTGGTCGCGTAGGGCGTGCATTCGTCGAACTGCATCACGATGTCCGAGTTCAGCACCTTCTGGATCTGCATCGACACTTCCGGCGACAGGAACAGCTTGTCGCCGTTGATCGGCGACGCGAACGTCACGCCGTCTTCGGTGATCTTGCGCAGATCGCCGAGCGAGAAGACCTGAAAGCCGCCCGAATCGGTGAGAATCGGCCGCTTCCAACCCATGAAGCCGTGCAGGCCGCCATGCGCCGCGATCGTTTCGAGGCTGGGGCGCAGCCAGAGGTGAAACGTGTTGCCGAGGATGATTTGCGCGCGGATTTCTTCGAGCTCGCGCGGCTGGATCGCCTTCACGGTGCCGTACGTGCCGACAGGCATGAAGATCGGCGTTTCGATGACGCCGTGATTGAGTGTCAGACGTCCGCGGCGCGCCTGGCCGTCGGTTTTCAGCAGCTCGAACTTAAGGCCGTTGTCAGGGCGAACGTGGTCGCCGAGGTAGGCGCCGTGGTCCGCGCGTGCGGCGTTGTTGTGACCGTCGGTCATTGAATACTCCTGTGCCACCAGAGAACAGTCCGGCGCAGATGATAAACGCCGCCAGAAGATTCCCGGCGGCGGTGTTGGATTATGCGTTCAACGCGTCGTCGCTGCGCGTGAGCAGCATCGCGTCGCCGTAGCTGAAAAAACGGTAGCGTTCCTCGATTGCATGCCGATACGCAGCGCGTATCGTCTCGATGCCCGCGAACGCGGACACGAGCATCAGCAGCGTCGACTTCGGCAAATGGAAATTCGTCACCAGCCGGTCGACCACGCGAAACCTGTAGCCCGGCGTGATGAAGATGTCCGTGTCGGCGCTCGTCGCGGCAAGCGCACGGCCCGCTGCTTCGGCGTCGCGCGCGGCGGCTTCGAGCGCGCGCATCGACGTCGTGCCCACCGCGATCACGCGATTGCCGCGCGCCTTCGTCGCCGCGATTCGGTCGACCAGCGACTGCGGCAACCGATACCACTCGCTATGCATCTTGTGCTCGGCGATGTTGTCGACGCGTACCGGCTGGAACGTGCCCGCGCCGACGTGCAGCGTGAGCGTCGCGCGCTCGACACCCTTTTCGTCGAGCCGCGCAAAGATCGAGTCGTCGAAATGCAGGCCGGCCGTGGGCGCGGCGACGGCGCCCGGGTTTTGCGCGTACACCGTTTGATAGCGCGTTTCGTCGAACGCGTCGGGGTCGTGCTCGATATACGGCGGCAGCGGCAGGCGGCCGTATTGCTCGATGAGCGTCAGGCAGTCGTCCGGGAAGTGCAGCGTGTAGAACGGCTCGACGCGCTCGCCCACCGTGACGTCGAAAGCGTCGGCGAGACGCAGCGTCGTGCCCGGCCCCGGACGCTTGCTCGCGCGGATCTGCGCGAGCGCGGTGCGCTCGCCCGTCAGACGCTCGACGAGGACTTCGATCTTGCCGCCACTGGCCTTCTGGCCGAGGAACCGCGCCTTCAGCACTTTGGTATCGTTGAATACGAGCAGATCGCCGGCGTCGATGAGCTCGGGCAGATCGGCGAAACGCCGGTCCGCGAACGTCGCGGGCTTCGTCTGCCCATTCACTTCGAGCAGACGGCTCGCGCTGCGCTCGGGCAGGGCGACTTGCGCGATCAACTCGGGCGGCAGGTCGAAATCGAAATCGGAAAGCGTGAACATGCGGACTGATGTGATGCGCTGATGCGATATTGGATTGCCGTCTTGGACGGAACAGGGCTGAAACGAAGCCGGACGGGCGACGGGATCGACGACTCGATCCATAGCAGGTACGCCAGCGGCCGTCGAGCGGCTATGATTGCGGGACATTGCCGCAGCGGTCCTTGGTGCGCAACCGACATGCGCGCGCTGGCCGCGAACCTTCTGAAGCCGATATTGTACTTGCGAAGCGACTCATGCCTTTGTCCGATAGCCGTTCACCCCTCGACACCGACGACGCAGACGCTCCGAAGAAGCGCCGCGCCGCGCGGAGCAAGGCGGGCGAGGACGCGGCTCAGGAGCCCGCTGTGCCCGACGCTCAAGGCGCGAAGAAGCCCGCCGCAAAAAAGCCCGCGCTCGCCAGGACAGCCGACAAGCTCGCGAAGCTCGGCCTCACGCGCGACATCGACCTCGTGCTGCATCTACCCATGCGCTACGAGGACGAAACCTCGCTGACGCCGATCGGCGAACTGCTGCCCGGTGGCGTCGCGCAAACAGAAGGCGTCGTGTTCGGCAACGAGATCGCGTACCGGCCGCGCCGCCAGTTGCTGGTGAAGATGCGCGACGACGCGGGCGACGAATTGATCCTGCGCTTCCTCAATTTCTACGGCTCGCAGGTCAAGCAGATGTCGGTCGGCATGCGGCTGCGCGTGCGCGGCGACGTGCGCGGCGGCTTCTTCGGGATGGAGATGGTGCATCCCGCGGTGCGCGTCGTCGATGAAGACACGCCGCTGCCGCAAGCGCTCACGCCCGTCTATCCGAGCACGGCGGGCGTTTCGCAGGCGTATCTGCGCAAGGCGATCGACAACGCGTTGTCGCGCACGTCGTTGCCTGAGCTGTTGCCCGAGCCCGTCGCGCAGCAATTTTTGCAGCCGCTCGACGTACCGCCGCTGATGGACGCCGTGCGCACGCTGCACCATCCCACTTCGCATGCCGACGAAACGGCGCTGATCGACGGCACGCATCCCGCGTGGACGCGCATCAAGTTCGAGGAACTGCTCGCGCAACAGATGTCGCTCAAGCGCGCGCACGAAGAGCGCCGCACGCGCGCCGCGCCCGCGATGCCGCGCCTTTCGCCCGCCGATGACACATCGCTCGTCGCGCGTCTGTTGAAGGCGCTGCCGTTTGCGCTGACGGGAGCGCAGCAGCGCGTGAGCGCGGAGATCGCGCACGATCTGACGCAGCCGCATCCGATGCAGCGTCTGTTGCAGGGCGACGTCGGCAGTGGCAAGACGATCGTTGCCGCGCTCGCGGCCGCGCAAGCCATCGACGCCCGTTATCAGGCCGCGATGATGGCGCCGACCGAAATTCTCGCCGAACAGCACGCGCGCAAGCTGCGCGGCTGGCTGGAGCCGCTCGGCGTGACGGTCGCGTGGCTCGCGGGCAGCCTCAAGACGAAGGAAAAGCGCAGTGCGCTCGAAGCGGCGGCGCTCGGCACCGCGCAACTCGTGATCGGCACGCACGCGATCATTCAGGACGCGGTCGAATTTGCGCGGCTGGGCCTCGTGATCGTCGACGAACAGCATCGCTTCGGCGTCGAGCAGCGGCTTGCGCTGCGCGCGAAAGCGCAAAACGCCGCCGACGGCGCGCGCGATTTCCAGCCGCATCAACTGATGATGTCCGCGACGCCGATCCCGCGCACGCTCGCGATGACGTATTACGCGGACCTCGACGTATCGACGATCGACGAGTTGCCGCCCGGCCGCACGCCGATCCTGACCAAGCTGGTGTCGGACGGACGCCGCGACGAAGTGATCGGCCGCGTGCGCGAAGCAGCGTTGACGGGACGCCAGGTGTACTGGGTCTGTCCGCTGATCGAGGAAAGCGAGACGCTGCAATTGCAGACGGCCGTCGAAACCTACGAAACGCTCGTCGCCGCGCTGCCGGAGCTGAAGGTCGGCCTCGTGCACGGACGCCTGACGCCCGTCGAGAAAGCGTCCGTGATGGACGCGTTCACACGCAACGAAGTGCAGTTGCTGGTTGCGACGACGGTGATCGAAGTGGGCGTCGACGTGCCGAACGCATCGCTGATGGTGATCGAGCACGCGGAACGCTTCGGGCTCGCGCAACTGCATCAGCTGCGCGGACGGGTGGGGCGCGGCAGCGCGGCATCGGTATGCGTGCTGATGTATTCGGGGCCGCTATCGATGACGGCGCGCGCGCGGCTGCAGACGATGCGCGAAACCACCGATGGCTTCGAAATCGCCCGCCGCGACCTCGAAATTCGCGGCCCTGGGGAATTTCTCGGCGCGCGCCAATCGGGCGCCGCGATGCTTCGTTTCGCGGATCTGGAAAACGACGGCTGGCTGATCGAACCGGCGCGCGAGGCGGCCGCGACGCTGCTTGCGCAGTATCCGAGCGTCGTCACGCAGCATCTTTTGCGCTGGCTGAACACGCGCGAGCAGTATCTGAAAGCGTGACGAGGCTTGGGCGGGGAAGCGCTTGCGCGCCGCAGCACAAGTGAAGGCGGCTTGAAGGTTGGCGAATTGGCCCCATAGGTGTATAACAGAAACCTATCGAATCTATCGCCCTGATTGGTCCCTAATGACCCTCACAGAACTGAAATATATCGTCGCCGTTGCCCGCGAGCGCCATTTCGGCCGCGCGGCGGAAGCGTGTTTCGTGAGCCAGCCGACGCTGTCCGTCGCGATCAAGAAGCTCGAAGACGAACTGAACGTGCAGATTTTCGAACGCGGCACGAGCGAAGTCAGCGTCACGCCGATTGGCGAACAGATCGTCACGCAGGCGCAGCGCGTGCTCGAACAGACGCTCGCAATCAAGGAAATCGCGAAGCAGGGCAAGGACCCGCTCGTCGGGCCGCTGCGCCTGGGCGTCATCTACACGATCGGACCGTACCTGCTGCCCACGCTCGTCAAGCAGATGATCAAGCGCGTCCCGCAGATGCCGCTGATGCTGCAGGAAAATTACACGCTCAAGCTGATCGAACTGCTCAAGCAGGGCGAGATCGACGTCGCGATCATGGCGCTGCCGTTCCCGGAAACGGGCCTGATGCTGCGTCCGCTGTACGACGAGCCGTTCGTCGTCGCGCTGCCGTCGGGCCACGCGTGGGAGTCGCGTCACAAGATCGATCCGACCGACCTGAAGCAGGAAACGATGCTCTTGCTCGGCAGCGGTCACTGCTTCCGCGATCACGTGCTCGGCGTCTGTCCCGAGCTGATGCGCTTCTCGCAGAACGCGGACGGCATCCAGAAGACGTTCGAAGGGTCGTCGCTGGAAACGATCCGGCATATGGTCGCGAGCGGCGTCGGCATTACCGTGCTGCCGCGCATGTCCGTGCATGAAGTGAAGGCGCACGCGGGCGGCGTCGATTCGGGCCTGCTCAGCTACGTGCCGTTCGACGACCCGGTGCCGGATCGCCGCGTCGTGCTCGCATGGCGCAAGAGCTTCACGCGGATGCCCGCCATCGACGCGATCTGCGACGCCGTCGCCGCATGCGATCTGCCGGGTGTGAAGAAGCTCGATCTGCCCGCAGCCGTCAACTAAGAGCCTTTGCTGGCGCATCCCGGGCCTCGGGATGCGCCGCCCGTCAGCCGCCGCCTTCTGCATGAGGCGGAGACTATTGAATACATAAAATTAATCAAATCGTCGTATTCGATAGTTTTTAATAAGATTCCTCCATGGGTCGCCGAGATCCGCCACCACAAATGGGAGGAATCATGCAGTCATCTACGTCGTCGTTGATCCCGTCTGTTTCCCCGTCGCCGCAGCAAGCGGCCCCGGCCGCGAATGTTGCGTCCAGCTTCAGGACTGTCGCGTTCGCACTGCTCGTCGATCGCGCGCTGGCCGCCTGACACGCTTTTCCTCTTATTCGAATTCCCCAGGACGGCATTCGCCAGAACTAGCAAGGAGAACAGATATGTCTGAACGCAATCTCACGACCGCCTCGGGCGCGCCCGTCGCCGACAACCAGAACTCGCTGACGGCAGGCCCGCGCGGCCCCGTCGCGTTGCAGGATGTGTGGCTGATCGAAAAGCTCGCGCACTTCGACCGCGAAGTGATTCCTGAGCGCCGCGTTCACGCAAAGGGTTCGGGCGCGTTCGGCAAGTTGACGGTGACACACGACATCTCGCGCTATACGAAGGCCAAAGTGTTCTCGGAAGTCGGCAAGGAAACGCCGCTGTTCATGCGCTTTTCGACGGTCGCGGGCGAGCGCGGCGCCGCAGACGCCGAGCGCGACGTGCGCGGCTTCTCGATCAAGTTCTACACGGAAGAGGGCAACTGGGACGTGGTCGGCAACAACACGCCCGTGTTCTTCATCCGCGATCCGCTGAAGTTTCCGGACTTTATCCATACGCAAAAGCGCGATCCGTACACGAACATGCGCAGCGCGACGAACGCGTGGGACTTCTTCTCGCGTCATCCCGAGTCACTGCATCAGGTGACGATCGTGATGAGCGATCGCGGCATTCCGAAGAACTATCGGCAGATGCACGGCTTCGGCTCGCACACGTTCTCTTTCATCAACGCGAACGGCGAGCGTTTCTGGGTGAAGTTCCACTTCAAGTCGATGCAGGGCATCGAGAACTACACCGACGAAGAAGCCGCGCAGGTCGTCGCGAGCGACCGCGAGAGCGCGCAGCGCGATCTGATCGGATCGATCGACAGCGGCAACTTCCCGAAGTGGCGCTTCCAGATTCAGGTGATGCCCGAAGCGGATGCGGCGACGTATCGCTACAACCCGTTCGACATCACGAAAGTGTGGCCGTACAAGGACTATCCGCTGATCGACGTCGGCGTAATCGAGCTGAACCGCAACGCGCAGAACTACTTCGCGGACGTCGAGCAGGCTGCGTTCACGCCGGTCAACGTGGTGCCGGGCATCGGCTTCTCGCCGGACCGCCTGTTGCAGGGCCGCCTGTTTTCGTACGGCGATACACAGCGCTATCGCCTTGGCGTGAATCACCATCTGATTCCCGTGAACGCATCGCGCGCGCCGAATGCGCGCTCGTTCCATCGCGACGGCGGCATGCGCACCGACGGCAACCTCGGCGGCAACGTGAACTACGAGCCGAACCGTTTCGGCGACTTCACGCAGGACCGCAATGCGATCGAGCCGCCGCTCGCGGCGGGCAACGTCGATCGCTATAACCATCGCGAGGACGAGGACTACTACAGCCAGCCGGCGGCCCTTTTCCGGATCTTCGATGCGGGCCAGCGCGAGCGTCTCTTTGGCAACATCGCGCGGGCGATCGATGGCGTGCCGGCGGATATCGTCGCGCTGCAGGTCGAGCACTTCCGCAAGATCGATCCGGCGTATGCGGACGGCGTGCTCGCGGCTATCGAGGCGCTCGCTAAGGCGAAGGCGAAGTGAGATGGCGGGCGAGTAGTGATTGAGCCGCCCGCATCAAGGCAACGATGTTGGATGGGACCAGAGTGAGTGCTCTGCATGGGGCTGGAGTAAGTGCTGAAGCACTAACTCCAGCCGACAGCTAAATCACTAACTCTGGTCGACAGCTTTGCATGGGACCAGAGTAAGTGCTAAAGCACCAACTCTGGTCGACAGCACAGGAGAACGATCATGGTTCAGATGGTGATGAACGCAGTCGGCCACAGCGCCGGCAACGTCGCGCAACAGGTGCGCGGCCCTATGCTTTTTCAGAAGCTCGCAGGGCTCGCGATCGTCAGCAGCGGGTACGCGGTGATCGTCGCGAATCTGCTGCACGCAATCAGCCGATGACGAACCGCACGCATGGCCATCCGCGGTTCGAACAGCCGCATCGGCGAGGTATTGCGTCGCGCGAACGCATCCCATTTCTAAGATAAACTGGCGGACGTTCGAGCGTTGACGGACTGCACAGACGCAACTTCGGGCATGCAGACAGGTTCGTATCACTCTTAGAAGGAGTCATCATGGCCAAGAAGGAAGCCGTACCGCACGTCAACATTGGTATCAGCGACAAGGATCGAAAGAAGATCGCAGAAGGTCTGTCGCGCCTTCTCGCCGATACGTACACGCTTTATCTGAAGACCCACAATTTTCACTGGAACGTGACGGGTCCGATGTTCAACACGCTGCATCTGATGTTCGAGACGCAGTACACGGAACTGGCCGCCGCCGTCGATCTGATCGCCGAGCGCATTCGCGCTCTGGGCGTCGCGGCACCGGGCAGCTACAAGGAATTCGCGAAGCTGTCGTCGATCGCCGAAGCGGACGGCGTGCCCGCCGCCGAAGACATGATCCGCCAACTGGTGGAAGGCCAGGAAGCCGTTGTGCGCACCGCGCGCGCAATCTTCCCGGTGACGGACGCCGCCAACGACGAGCCGACAGCCGACCTGCTGACGCAACGCATGCAGACGCACGAAAAGAACGCGTGGATGCTGCGTTCGATGCTGGCTTAATCCGCTTCGGCGGCCCTCTGGCGCGGGTCGAAGCGCCGGTGGTCCACGCAGGTCAACGTGAAGCCCGATGGGTGAAAGCCCGTCGGGCTTTTTTGCCGCCGTTCCCGTGCCCACGCGACTGATCGGGCCTCTCTCACGCACTGCTCTAAAATACGGAGATTCGTATTTCTGCGCACCGCCATGTTCGCCCGACTCCCGCTTTATCTGCGCCTTGTCCGCATGGACAAGCCGATCGGCAGCCTGCTGCTGCTGTGGCCGACCCTCAACGCGCTGTGGATTGCATCCGACGGTCATCCGTCGTTGTCGCTGCTGGCGATCTTCGCGATCGGCACGGTGCTGATGCGCTCGGCAGGCTGTGCGATCAACGACTACGCTGACCGCGACTTCGACCGCTACGTGAATCGCACCGAAAACCGGCCGATCACGTCGGGCAAGATCAAGGCGTGGGAAGCCGTGGCGCTGGCGGCGGGGCTGTCGCTGATCGCGTTCCTGCTGATCCTGCCGCTCAATACGCTGACGAAGGAGTTGTCGGTGGCGGCGCTGTTCGTCGCGGGTACGTATCCGTTCACGAAGCGTTTCTTCGCGATTCCGCAGGCGTATCTGGGCATTGCATTCGGCTTCGGCATTCCGATGGCGTTCGCCGCGATACAGAATCAGGTGCCGCTGCTCGCGTGGGTGATGCTGCTCGCGAACGTGTTCTGGTCGGTCGCGTACGACACCGAATATGCGATGGTCGATCGCGACGACGACATCAAGATCGGCATACGCACGTCCGCGCTGACATTCGGCCGCTTCGACGTGCTCGCGATCATGATCTGCTACGCGGTCACACTCGGCATCTACGTCGGCATCGGCGTGGTGCTGGGCTTCGGGGTGCTGTACTGGATCGGTCTTGCCGCTGCTGTCGGCTGCGCCGTGTACCACTACACGCTCATCAAGGACCGCGAGCGCATGCCGTGCTTCGCAGCGTTCCGGCATAACAACTGGCTGGGCGGGGCGTTGTTTGCCGGCATTGCCGCGCATTACGCGGCGCAGGCGTTCTGAACGGCTTTCGATAAGGCGCTGCGGCCGGTACCGATTGCATTACCGGTAACGAGCCGCAGCGTCTGCCTATGTCAAACGGCAAGCGCCTTCACTGCTTGCCGAATTCCTCCCCCATTTCCCGGGCCCTCGCATCGGCGGCGAGCGCGCCGCGCACGATCGCGTCCTTCACGCCTTGCGCTTCGAACGATGCCAGCGCGGCTGCCGTCGTGCCGCCCTTCGACGTCACGCGTTCGCGCAGCACGCTCGCCGGTTCGTCCGACTGCGCGGCGAGTTGCGCGGCACCCATGAACGTCGCGACGGCGAGCGCGCGGCCTTGCTCTTCGTCCATGCCTAGCTGGCGCGCCGCTTCCTGCATGGCTTCGATGAAGTAGAACACGTAGGCGGGGCCGCTGCCCGAGATGGCCGTCACGGCATCGATCTTCGCTTCGTCGTCGAACCATACCGTCTGCCCGACCGCGCCGAGAACCTGCGACGCCAGCGCCCGTCCCGCTTCGTCGACGCCGCCGAGCGCGACCAGCCCCGTCACGCCCATGCCGATCAGCGCGGGCGTGTTCGGCATCGTGCGCACGAGGCGCGCGTGGCCGCCGAGCCAACGCGTGAGGTCCGCGCCACGAATGCCAGCGACGATGCTGATGACCAGTTGCGACGGCGACAGATGCGGCGCTAGCGCGGCCGCGACGTCCTTGACGATCTGCGGCTTCACGGCGAGCACGACGGCATCGAACGCTTTCAGCGATGCATCCGCCGTGGCGCTCGTGCCGACGCCGAACTGTTGTTCGTTGCGCTTGCGCGCGTCTTCGTTGGGATCAATGGCTCGAATGTCCGACGGTGCGACGCCGCGCTTGATCAGACCGCCGATGAGTGCGGCGGCCATATTGCCGCCGCCGATGAAGGCAATTTTCATGATGTACGGGAGTTAGTGAGAGTAGTCACGGGCGCCGAAGATAGCCGTGCCGATGCGCACGATCGTCGCGCCTTCGAGCACGGCCGCTTCGAGATCGCCCGACATGCCCATCGATAGCGTGTCGAGTTCGAGACCCTCCGCGCGCAGCTGTTCGAACAACTCGCGCAACGCGCGATGGGGCGCGCGCTGCTGTTCGACGTCGCCTGCCGGTTCGGGAATCGCCATCAGGCCGCGCAGCCGCAACTTCGGCAGCGACGCGATTTCGCGCGCGACATGCAACGCTTCTTCAGGCGCCACGCCGCTCTTCGACGCCTCACTGCTGATGTTGACCTGCAGGCACACATTGAGGGGCGGCAAGCTGTCGGGCCGCTGTTCTGACAGCCGCTGCGCGATCTTCAGACGATCGACGGAATGCACCCAGTCGAAATGTTCGGCAACGAGGCGCGTCTTGTTCGACTGCAGCGGTCCGATGAAATGCCATTCGATCGACGCGCGCAGATCGGACAGCGCTTCGATTTTCGTCAGGCTTTCCTGCGCGTAGTTTTCGCCGAACGCGCGCTGGCCCGCTGCATGGGCGGCGCGAACGTCTTCGGCGGGAAACGTCTTCGAGACGGCCAGCAGCGCAATCGAGCGCGGATCGCGGCCCGCGACCTGCGCGGCGAGAGCGATGCGCTGATGCACTGCGTCGAGATTGTGAGCGAGATCGGGCATGAAACGTTGATTACCGATGCGAGGGGCGACGATTCGAATTATACGGACGCCTCCCGTGCGTCACGACCTGGCCGAATGGCCAGGTTGCGCGTGCATCGTCCGCAAGCGATGCTGTCGATCGGGACACAAGCACAGGACACAAGCACAGGACACAAGCTCAGGCCGCGAGCATGTGCTCGACGAGCTCGATCCAATGCACGACAGGAGTTGAGGTTCCGCTTTGCAGATGCGCGATGCAGCCCACATTCGCAGAGACGATGATCTGCGGTTCCTGCGCCTTCAGCTTTTCGAGCTTCTGGTTGCGCAGCGCGTACGACAGCGCCGGTTGCGTGAGCGAATAGGTGCCGGCCGAACCGCAGCACAGGTGGCTGTCGGCGGGCAGCCTGACGTCGATGCCGAGCGCCGTCAGCAGCTGTTCGACCTGGCCGCGAATCTGCTGGCCATGCTGGAGCGTGCAAGGCGGGTGAAACGCGACGGTGTGAATCGCGCGGCGGCGCGTGAGCGGCGTCAACGCTTCTTCGAAGTCGGGCAGGATTTCGCTGACGTCGCGCGTCAGTTCGACGATCCGCTTTGCTTTCTCGGCGTAAGCGGGATCGTTGCGCATCAGGTGCGCGTATTCCTTGACGGTCGCGCCGCAGCCGGATGCGTTCATCACGATCGCTTCGGCGCCCTGTTCGACATGCGGCCACCACGCGTCGATGTTCTGCCTCACGTCGTCCAGCGCTTCGTCGTTGTAGCCGAGATGCAGACGGATCGCGCCGCAGCAGCCCGCTTCCGGTGCGATGACAGTCTGTATGCCGAGCGCGTCCAGCACGCGTGCCGTAGCGATATTGACGTTCGGCATCATCGACGGCTGCACGCAGCCCGCGAGCATCAGCATCTTGCGCGGATGCGTGGCCGTCGGCCATTCGAGCTGACGTTGCCGTTGCGGAACCTTGTCGCGCAGTTTCTTCGGCAGCAGCGGACGGAAGTGCTGGCCGATACGCATCGCGGGCGTGAAGAGCGTGCTGTTCGGCACGAAGCTCGCGAGCACGCGGCGCATCAGGCGCTGGCCGAAAGGTCGTGGCACTTTTTCTTCCGTGAGCTTGCGGCCGATCTCGACGAGCCTGCCGTATTGCACGCCCGACGGGCAGGTCGATTCGCAATTGCGGCACGTAAGGCAGCGGTCCAGATGTAGTTGCGTGCTGCGCGTGACGGGCGCGCCTTCCACCATCTGCTTGATCAGATAGATGCGGCCGCGCGGCCCGTCGAGTTCGTCGCCCAGCAGTTGATACGTCGGGCAGGTGGCGGTGCAAAAGCCGCAATGCACGCATTTGTGCAGGATGGCGTCGGCTTCGTCGCCGTCGGGCGTGTTGCGAATGAAGTCGGCGAGATTGGTTTGCATCGCGCGCTCAGAAGTCGGGGTACAGCCGGCCGCGATTGAAGATGCGGGCCGGGTCGAATGCAGCCTTCAGGCCGCGATGAATTTTCATCAGCGGGGCGGGCAGCGGCGTAAAGACGCCCGCGCCACGATCGTAGCCGTGGCCCGCGCGGAAGATCGTCGCGTGGCCGCCCGCCTGTTTCGCGCTGATGCGCACGGTCTGCGCGTCGGCGTCGGTGATCCACCAGCGTTGCGCGCCGCCCCATTCCATCAGCTGCGCGCCGGGCAGTTGCAGCGGCTCGGTGATCGTCGGCAGCGCGAGACGCCAGAGCGCGGACTTCGGCGCAATGGCCGCGAAAAACGGATCGGTCTGCTCGCGCAGGCCGGCCCAGAAGCGTTCGGCTTCCACAGCGTCGACGACTTCGCCGCCCAGCGACGTGCGCGCCGACTTGACGGCTGCTTCCGCGCCGCCCAGCCGGACGGCCAGCGTGCCGTTGCGCCACGCGCTGCCCGTGATCGGCAGCGGGCGACCACCCCATTCGTTGAGCTTGCGCACGGCATCGGTGCCGTTCATGTCGAACTTGAGCGTCGCTTCGGCCTTCGGACGTGGCAGCACTTTGACCGACAACTCGAGAATCAGCCCGAGCGTTCCGAGCGATCCGGCCATCAGACGGGAAACGTCGTAACCGGCGACGTTCTTCACCACTTGTCCGCCGAACGTGAGCACCTGCCCCTGGCCGTTCATGACGACGGTGCCGAGCACGAAGTCGCGTGGCGCGCCTGCCGAATGGCGGCGCGGACCGGCGATGCCCGCCGCTATGCAGCCGCCAAGCGTTGCCTGCGTGCCGAAGTGGGGCGGCTCGAAGGCCAGCATCTGGTCGTGCTCGGCGAGCGCCGCTTCGATTTCGAGGAGCGGCGTGCCTGCGCGCGCGGTGATGACCAACTCGGCCGGGTCGTACGCAATGATGCCGCGATGCGCGCGCGTGTCGAGGATCTCACCCTGCAGTGACTGGCCGTACCAGTCCTTCGTGCCACCGCCTCGGATGCGGAGCGGCTGCTCGGCGGCCGTGGCGGCGCGAACCCGTTCCGACCACGCGGCGACGATGTCGTCCTCTTTCATGGTGCGTTGCTTCGTTGTAGTGCTTTCGATTGTACCGAGGCAAACCGTGCTGGCAACCCGGTTCCGACCCGTACCACGAACCCGAGGGCGTTGGTTATGCCTTATAGGCGTTCAAGGGCAACGCGTACGTGCCGCCTGCCGCGAGCCGAAACATCGACAGGCTGAGCATCGGCCGGAGTCAGGCGCAATGCCTGCGGTGCGCGGAGTGACCGTGCAACCGCCGGCCGGGCGCTCAAAAACGCGGCAGTTCGGGATGAGGCAGCAGTCCGCCGCGTACATGTAACTTGCCGTATTCGGCGCAGCGGGCGCGCGTCGGGATGCCCTTGTCGGGGTTGAGCAGTCCCGCGGGATCGAAGGCGCGCTTGACGGCATGGAACGCATCGCGCTCTTCGGGCGAAAACTGGACGCACATCGAGTTGATCTTCTCGATGCCGACGCCGTGTTCACCCGTCACCGTGCCACCCAGTTCGACACACGTCTCGAGGATGTCGCAACCGAAGGCCTCCGCGCGGTGCCACTCGTCGAGGTCGTTGCCGTTGAACAGGATCAGCGGATGCATGTTGCCGTCGCCCGCGTGGAACACGTTGATGCAACGCAGGTCGTACTTCTTCTCCATCTCCTCGATACGCGCGAGCAGCGGTCCGATGCTGCGACGCGGCACCGTGCCGTCCATGCAGTAGTAGTCGGGTGAGATGCGGCCGGCGGCTGGAAACGCGTTCTTGCGGCCCGACCAGAAGCGTAGCCGTTCGGCTTCCGTGCGCGAGATCTGGATGCGCGTCGCGCCGTGTTCGCGCAGCACGGCCGTCATGCGCACGATTTCGTCGCTGACCTCTTCAGGCGTGCCGTCCGACTCGCAGAGCAGGATCGCGGCCGCATCGAGATCGTAGCCGGCGTTGACGAACTCCTCGACGGCGCGCGTGGCCGGCTTGTCCATCATTTCGAGGCCGGCGGGAATGATGCCCGAGGCAATGATGCCCGCGACGGCATCGCCGCCTTTCACGACATCGTCGAAGCTCGCCATGATGACCTGCGCGGCCTGCGGCTTCGGTATCAGCTTGACGGTGACTTCCGTGACGATCGCGAACATGCCTTCGCTGCCGATCATGACGGCCAGCAGATCGAGGCCGGGCGCGTCCGGGCTCAGCGAGCCGAACTCGACGATCTCGCCGTCCATCGTGACGGCACGTACGCGCATTACGTTATGCACCGTCAAGCCGTACTTGAGGCAGTGCACGCCGCCGGAATTCTCCGCGACGTTGCCGCCAATCGTGCACGCGATCTGCGATGACGGATCGGGCGCGTAGTAAAGGCCGTAAGGCGCAGCCGCTTCCGATATCGACAGATTGCGCACGCCGGGCTGCACGGTTGCCGTGCGCGCATACGGATCGACTTCGATGATCTTGCGAAAGCGCGCGAGCGAGACGACGACTCCGTTCCGGATCGGCATCGCGCCGCCCGACAGGCTCGTGCCCGCGCCGCGCGGGACGATGGGCACATTGAGCCGTTGACAGATTTGCGCGATGCGCTGCACCTGCGACTCGGTTTCCGGCAGCGCGACGGCAAGCGGCAAGCGCCGGTACGCGGCAAGACCGTCGCATTCGTATGCGACCGTGTCTTCTTCGCGAAAGAGCAGGCAATGAGTGGGCAGTACGGCCATCAACGCCTGCACGACCTCGCGCTGACGTTGCGCAAGCATCTCGGGCGACAGCTCGGATGACAGCTCGCCGGGTGCGTTCATGGAATGTCTCCTCGTTGGACGGCCACGCGCCTCTTTGTGCTGCGCGGCCGGACATGCGGTTACGCTATGCCGCCCATGTAAAGATCTTGCCTGGATTCATCAGGTTGCGCGGATCGAGCGAGTGCTTGATCGAGCGCATCACATCGACTGCGACGGGACCGTGTTCGTCGAGCAGAAAGTTCATCTTGTGCAGGCCCACGCCATGTTCGCCCGTGCAGGTGCCGTCCATGCGCAACGCGCGCTGCACGATGCGGTGATTCAGGCGCTCCGCTTCTTCCATCTCTTCCGGCTTGTTCGGGTCGATCAGAATGCAGACGTGGAAGTTGCCGTCGCCGACATGTCCGACGATCGGGCAGGGCAGCGGCGACCCCTTGAGGTCCGCCTCCGTTTCGACCACGCATTCGGCGAGGCGCGAGATCGGCACGCAGACATCGGTGGAGACCGCGCGGCTGCCGGGCTTCAGTTGCAGCATCGCGAAGTAAGCGCTGTGACGCGCATTCCACAGGCGGCTGCGGTCTTCAGGGCGCGTCGCCCATTCGAAGTCTTCGCCGCTGTTTTGCGCGGCAATTTCCTGCACGAGTTCGGCCTGTTCCTTCACGCCGGCTTCCGTGCCATGGAATTCGAAGAACAGCGTGGGCGCTTCGCGCAGCGTCAGATTCGAGTGACGATTGATCGAGCGGATTGCGAGCGAATCGACGAACTCGACGCGCGCGATCGGCACACCGATCTGGATCGTCTCGATCACGGCGCGTACGGCGTCGCCCATCGACGGGAACGCGCAGACAGCCGCGGACACGGCCTCCGGCTGCGGATACAGGCGCAACGTGATTTCGGTGATCACGCCGAGCGTGCCTTCCGAGCCGACGAACAGGCGCGTAAGGTCGTAGCCCGCCGACGACTTGCGCGCACGCGTGCCTGTGTGGATTACGCGGCCATCGGCGAGCACGACGGTCAGGCCCAGCACGTTCTCGCGCATCGTGCCGTAACGCACGGCATTCGTGCCCGACGCGCGCGTCGCCGACATGCCGCCGATGCTCGCGTCCGCGCCCGGATCGATCGGGAAGAACAGGCCCGTGTCGCGCAGTGCTTCATTCAGTTGCTTGCGCGAGATGCCGGGCTCGACGGTGACGGTCAGATCTTCCGCGTTGATCGAGAGCACGCGGTTCATTTCGGAAAGATCGATCGACACGCCGCCTTGTACGGCCAGCAGATGGCCTTCCAGCGAGGAGCCGTTGCCGTATGGAATGATGGGAACGTCATATTGACCGCACAGCGTGACGACGGCCTGGACATCTTCCGTGTTGCGCGCGAAGACGACGGCGTCGGGCAGTTGCGGATCGAAGGGCGATTCGTCGCGGCCATGATGGGTGCGAACAGCGTCGGATGTCGATACGCGTTCACCGAATGCCGATTTGAGCGCGGTGAGCAGTTCTGCAGGAAAAGGGCGGCGCACGGGGGTGGGCGGCACGGGATGGTTCACCTGCGTCTCCTGTTGACGAATGTTCTGATGGTTGATGTCCATTTTACGCCCTTCGATCGCGGCCGGGCGTCGGACTCGCAAGGTCGATGCAGGCTTTGACGCAGTGTTTGGCCCAGCGGCATGCGCGTTCGCGAGCAGGAGAACGCGGCAACTTTATAATGAAGCGCGATGGCATATCGCGATGTTCCGCATGGACGCATCGCCGTTCGACACAAGGAAACGCACATCATGGGCAACCGCTTGAGCAGGATCGCGACCCGCACGGGCGACGACGGCACTACGGGTCTCGGCGACGGCCGCCGCGTGCGCAAGGATGACGCGCGCATTGCCGCGATCGGCGACGTCGATGAACTGAACTCGAATATCGGCGTGCTGTTGTGCGAGACCTTGCCCGACGGCGTGCGTGCCGCGCTGACGGCGATCCAGCACGATCTGTTCGATCTCGGCGGCGAGCTATGCATTCCGGGCCATTCGATGATCGCCGATATGCATCTCGCGCAACTGGATGCCTGGCTCGCGGAATACAACGCGACCTTGCCGCCGCTCAAGGAGTTCATCCTGCCTGCGGGCACGCGCGCTGCCTCGCTCGCGCATGTGTGCCGGACGGTTTGCAGGCGCGCGGAGCGCTCGATCGTCGCGCTTGGTGCCGTCGACACGATCAACGCGGCGCCGCGTCGATATGTGAACCGGCTGTCCGATCTGTTGTTCGTGCTGGCTCGCGTACTCAATCGCGTGGACGGCGGCAGCGACGTGCTGTGGCAACACGACCGCGGCTCGAAAAGCAAAGGTGGCTAGCAAGACGGGCAAGGGCACGGCCAGCCTCGCAAGAAGCGCGGCAACAAGCCAAAGAGCCTGAGAAAGAACGCGACAAAAAGCGAACCGACGGGCAGCCCACTCGACCGACTGCCTAGCCGACCGCGAGCGTGACCGGCTTGCCGATACGGCTCATCATTTCGACGAGCGTATCGATCGTGAATTTCGAAGTCTTCTTGTTGACGACATCCGACACGCGCGGCCGCGACACCATCAGGATTTCTGCAGCCTCGGACTGCTTCAGATGATGCTGTTCGATCCACGTGGAGAGTTCGGTCATCAACTGTTCCTTGAGCAGGCGCGTGTCGTTGATCTGCTTCTGCGATGCGGCGTGCAGCCGTTTTGCTTCGTCTGCGGGGAAGCCGAGTTCGAGAAACAGATTCGCGCCCGGTTTCGTGACATGACGGATCGTGGTGTCGATGGTCTTCATACTTTCCTCACAGTGGCCGCGGCGCGATAGCGCGCTTCGGCGATTTCCCTGTCATGCCGGCTGGTTGCCTGCGCCTTCTTCTGAAAGCAGTGCAGTACGTATACGGCTTCGACAAACTTGGCGACGTACATCACGCGAAAAGCGCCTTCCTGTTCGCTGATGCGAATTTCACGCGTGCCCGCGCCGACGATATCGAACGGCTTCCAGTTGTCCGGATCGAGGCCCGCTTGAACCTTGGCGAGCTGAAAGCCTGCCTGGCGGCGGGGTTCATCCGGAAACGAAAGCAGATTGTCATAGCTGGAGCCGATCCAGCGAATCTCTTTTTCCAGCTCCATGTGCTTCCTTCATGTACAAAATTTTATACCCAAATTCCCCAGTGTTCAACGTCTTTTCGCAAACACGGGCACGAGATTCGAAGGTACAGAAGCAGCACATGAAGCGCGATTCGGCCGAATGGCCAAAAAAATGCCCGGCTGCACGAGCCGGGCAAAAATCTGCGTGAAGTAAGGTTGGTTGATGGTCAGTTGCCGCTGCCGCGCGCGACGCGCCGTTGCTTGACGGCATCCGCGAGACCTTCGAGCACGGCGACGCTGTCGTCCCAGCCGATGCATGCATCGGTGATGCTCTGGCCGTACGTCAGCGCACAGCCCTCTTGCAGATCCTGGCGGCCCGCGACGAGATGCGATTCCACCATCACGCCGACGATCCGCTCGTCGCCTGCTGCGATCTGGCGGCCGATATCCGCGCACACGGGAATCTGGTTCTCGTGCTTCTTCGAGCTGTTCGCGTGGCTTGCGTCGATCATCAGGCGCGCGGCGAGGCCCGCCTTGCCGATGTCGGTGCACGCCGCGTTCACGCTGTCGGCGTCGTAGTTCGGCACCTTGCCGCCGCGCAGAATGATGTGGCAGTCCTCATTGCCCGCCGTCGATACGATGGCCGAGTGGCCACCCTTCGTCACCGACAGAAAATGGTGCGGCTGCGACGCAGCCTTGATCGCATCGACGGCGATCTTCACGTTGCCGTCCGTGCCGTTCTTGAAGCCGACGGGACACGACAGCCCCGACGCGAGTTCGCGATGCACCTGCGATTCCGTCGTGCGCGCGCCGATCGCGCCCCACGAAATCAGATCGGCGATGTACTGCGGGCTGATCATGTCGAGATATTCGGTGCCGGCGGGCAGGCCCAGTTCGTTGATCTTCATCAGCAGCTCGCGCGCGGTGCGCAGGCCGTCGTTGATCTTGAAGCTGTTGTCCATGTACGGATCGTTGATGAGGCCCTTCCAGCCGACCGTCGTGCGCGGCTTCTCGAAGTACACGCGCATCACGATCTCGAGTTCGCTCGCGAAGCGTTTGCGCTGTTCGATCAGGCGGCCGGCATATTCCATCGCGGCCTTCGTGTCGTGAATCGAGCAGGGTCCGACGATGACGATCAGACGGTCGTCCATGCCGTGCAGAATCCGATGCATCGACGAGCGCGCGTTGAAGATCAGGTCGGACACCTTCTCGTCGCAGGGGAATTCTCGGATCAGGTGAGCAGGCGGCGTCAGTTCCTTCAGTTCGCGGATGCGGACATCGTCGGTATTGTGCGGGGGCATGGTTTTCTCCTCGATTCGGTTCGTAGCGCGGTTCGCGCGGTCTTCGATTCAACGACGGCGCCGCAGCGAACGGGTCAACAAGCTAAAACGGTCAAAGTCAAAGTCGTTAGGGACGAAAAAAAACCGCCAGACTCGCTGGCGGTTTTTTCGGGAATTTCAGGTGCCTATGTACGTTCACACCCCTCTCGATCCGCCAGCGGTCTGAGATGCCCAAAAGAAATAAAAATAAAACTTGGCGGACATGGCGAAAAGGGATGGCTCGTCAAAAAGGTTGAATCGCTTTATAACCCGGAGATTGCTCGGCTGGCAAGCCGTATGCCCGGAAAATGCGGAAAATCCGCACAATTCCAGCTAGTGGTGCGCGAATCGTGCGCCAAACGCGAAATCAGACTGTTCCGCCGACCGTCATCTTCTCGATGCGCAGCGTCGGCTGGCCCACGCCGACGGGCACGCTCTGGCCTTCCTTGCCGCAGACGCCGACGCCCGTGTCCAGCGACATGTCGTTGCCGATCATGCTCACGTACTTGAGCGATTCCGGGCCGCTGCCGATCAGCGTTGCGCCCTTGACGGGATACGTGATTTTGCCGTCTTCGATCATGTACGCTTCGGACGCCGAGAACACGAACTTGCCGTTTGTGATGTCGACCTGGCCGCCGCCGAAGTTCACCGCATAAAGCCCGTTCTTCACGGAAGCGATGATTTCCTGCGGGTCCTTGTCGCCGTTGAGCATGTACGTGTTGGTCATGCGCGGCATCGGCAGCGCGGCGTACGATTCGCGGCGCGCGTTGCCCGTCACGGGCATTTTCATGAGGCGCGCGTTCAGTGTGTCCTGGATATAGCCCTTCAGGATGCCGTCTTCGATCAGCGTCGTGCACTGCGTCGGGTTGCCTTCGTCGTCGATGTTCAGCGAGCCGCGGCGGTTCGGCAGCGTGCCGTCGTCGACCACGGTGACGCCCTTCGCCGCCACCTGCTCGCCGATGCGGCCCGCGAACGCCGACGACCCCTTGCGGTTGAAGTCGCCTTCGAGGCCGTGGCCGATCGCTTCGTGCAGCAGCACGCCGGGCCAGCCCGGTCCGAGCACGACCGTCATCGCGCCGGCGGGCGCCGGACGCGCGTCGAGATTGACGAGTGCCGCGTGAACCGCGTCATCCACGTACTTCGACAGGATTTCGTCGGTGAAATAGCCGTAGTCGTAGCGGCCGCCGCCGCCGCCGCTGCCGATTTCGCGGCGGCCGTTCTGTTCGGCGATCACCGTCACCGACACCCGCACGAGCGGGCGGATGTCCGCCGCCAGCGCGCCGTCGCTGCGTGCGACCAGCACCACATCGTATTCGCCCGCGAGACCCGCCATTACCTGCGTGATGCGCGGATCGCGGCTGCGCGCCATCTGCTCGATGCGTTCGAGCAGCTTGACCTTGGCCGTTGCGTCGAGCGAATGCAGCGGATCGGACGGCAGGTAGAGATCGCGTCCGGACACGCCCGTCAGCGTCGACGCCGCCTTGATCTTCTGCTTGCCGCCGCCTGCCTTGGCAATCGCGCGCGTCGCGATCGCGGCCTGGCGGATCGCTTCGGGCGACAGGTCGTCCGAATACGCGAAAGCCGTGCGGTCGCCGGACACGGCGCGCACGCCGACGCCCTGGTCGATGCTGAAGCTGCCCGACTTGACGATGCCTTCCTCCAGGCTCCAGGCCTCGCTGCGCGTCGCCTGGAAATAGAGGTCGGCGTAATCGACGCGATGCGTGAAGATCTCGGCGAGCGTGCGGGTCAGCACGGCTTCGTCGAGGCCGTAGGGTGTGAGGAGCACGTCTTTGGCCGTCGCGAGATTACGGATGCTGGGTTCGATGATGTTCATGCGAAGTTCGCTCGATTCAGGGTATTCGGTTGCGTGCACACCCGTCAGATGGGTGACGGCTGCGGCACTTTCAATGCATGCGGTTCAAATCAAACGTAGTCAGCTGAGCACGCGGTGACGCCAGGCCGGCAGGCTTTGCCGGACTTCGTCGATGCGTGAGCGCTCGATATTGCCCGCAACGACGCCCGCGCCTTCGTCGCGCACGTCGATGATTTCGCCCCACGGGTCGATCAGCATGCTGTGGCCCCACGTGCGCCGGCCATTCTCGTGCTTGCCGCCCTGCGCGGCGGCGAGCACGTAGCACTGGTTCTCGACGGCTCGCGCGCGCAGCAGCGTTTCCCAGTGCGCGCGGCCCGTCGTGTACGTGAATGCGGACGGCACGACGATCAGCGCGCAGTCGCCCATGCGCCGGTATAGCTCGGGAAAGCGTAGATCGTAGCAGACGGACAGGCCCACGCGCCCGAACGGCGCGTCGAACGTGCGGACGGTGTCGCCTGGGCGGATCGTGCGCGCTTCGTCAAACGATTCCTCGCCCTTCTCGAAGTTGAACAGGTGGATCTTGTCGTAGCGCGCGGCTTCGTCACCTTGCGGATCGAACACGAGCGTCGTGTTCAGCACGCGCGTCGCGTCGGGCGCCGTCAAAGGCAGCGTGCCGCCGATCACCCACACCTTGTGCCGGCGCGCGGCGTCGGCGAGAAAGCGCTGGATCGGTCCATCGCCGTAGGGTTCGCGCACGGTGAGCTTGTCGGTTTCCTTGTAGCCCATGAAGCAGAAGTACTCGGGCAACAGGACGAGCTGCGCGCCATCGGCGGCGGCTTGCGCGATCAGGCGTTCGGCATCGGCGAGATTGCGGTCGCGCTCCGGCGTGCTCACCATCTGCAGCGCGGCGACGCGGAAGGGGCCAGCGTGGGGGAATGACTTCGCGGACTGCGTGTTCAGGTCGCTCATAGGCGTTCGAAAGACTCCTGCCAAAAGACTTCTGCTGACTTCTGCCAAAAGGATCGGCGCAAAGGCGCGGCACCGGCGCGCTGCAGAAAAGGGATGCCAGCTGCGGCTCCGCACTTCCGGGCGGCCGACACGGGCACGTGCCATGCAGTGCCCGAGCGGGTCAGGAGCGCGTTTCGCTCAATTGGGCGCCGCGACGGCGGCCGGCGCGTTCATATTACCGCGATCGGTGTGGACCCGCTCGACGTGCGGCTTGGCCCACGAACCCGTGATCGTGTAGTCGACCGCGAACGCATGTTCGATCGAATGCGACAGCGCGATATCGGCGACCAGCGCGCCCAGTCCGAGCAGCGGGTTGATCACGGCCGCTGCGACCACGCCCGCGCCCGCGCTGACGGTCGGCACGATATGCACATTCAGGTCCTGGGTTTCGTGCGGCAGGTCGACGGAGCCCTTCATTTGGGCGCGCGCGGGCGCCGTCACCATCTCGAAGTCGTTCGTCGTGCCGATGCCGTTCTCGACCCGTGCCGTGCCCGTCACGTGCTCGAACGGCAGCCCTTCGCCGATCACGTCGCGGAAATCCATCGACGCGTAGCGCGCCAGGCTTTGCAGGCTCAGCACGCCGAGCAGCTTCGCGACGCCCGGATCGACCTTGAGAATCTGTCCGTGCCGCAGATCGGCGGCGAGATTCCCATTGAGCGTCGGATAGTCGGGTTTCGTCGGACCGCCGCGCCAGCCCAGCTTGCCCGACACCGATCCTTCGCCCGCCTTCAGCGTGCGCGGCAGTCCCGCGCGCTCGAGCAGGGCGCCCGCATCCTTGATGTCGAGCTTGAAATCGAGTTCGGTGCTGCGCTCGGCCTCGTCGTCCTGGTTCGCGCCGTAGTTGCGGCCCGTGCGCCAGTTCGCGGTCGCCTTGAGCGTCGCGGCCGGGTTGCTGATGTCGAGCGAATCGAGTTGCCAGACGGGCGTGCCGTTGTCCTCGAAGTTGTGCGCGTTGACCTCCAGCTTGCCGAAATTGCGCCCGCGCACGATCAGCTCGTTGACGACGAGATCGATCGACGGAATGTTCTGCGCCGGCTGGTTGATGGCTGGGCCGAGCAGATCGTTTTCGGCCACGGACGGAATCACGAGCCGCGCGAGGCGCGCCTGCAGCGTGCCCGGCGAGCCCGGCGTCGCGCCCGGCAGCCACGACACGTGCCCCGACACCTGATTCGACGCGATGTTCGCCTGCCACTGCTTGTCGTAGTGCGACGCGCCGACCACCACGCTTTCCCAGCGGCGCTTGAGCAGCGTCAGCGTGCCGATGTGCACGGCGAAGCGATTCGGCATGAACTGCACGGCCGTCGCGCTGGGCGGCATCGGCGCGACGCCTTCGTTCGCCTTGCGCATCTGCACGAAGAGGGCGCGCCAGGCGTCGGCGTCGAGCGCGTCGATGTCGACGGCGGCCGTCACGCCCTCCGACGGCAGATCGGCGGGCCGGTTCACGCCGACGGCGCCGCGCACGACTTCGGGCGGTTGTCCGGGCGCGTGCCGGAGCAGATAGGTCGCGGCGATTGGGCCGAACGTGAGATCGGCGCGCTGCAAGGCATTGCTGTTGCCGTTGCCTTCCGCGACGGCGCTACCGCCTTCGTTCGCAACAGTTGGCCGGAACGTGAAATCGAGCGGCATCGGCATGCCGATGGGCTTGTTGAACGGCGCGGGGAAATCGAGCGCGAGCCCCGTCAGGTCCGAATGAACGGCAACATCCGGCAAGTGGCCTTTGGCGCCGCGCACGCTCATGTCGTACGGCGCGCTGCCGTTCATCCGCGTCAGCACTTGCGCGGGCAGGCCGCGAAGGTTCAGTCCGCGCGCAGCATCGACGGCGACATGCCCCGACACGTCGAGTGCGTAGGCGCCGCTCGCGTTCAGCCCGCCTTTCGCGCGCACGTCCCCGCCCATGAACTGCCCCGTGAGCCCGTCGACCTGCGCCGTGTGGTCGGTGAAGCGCACCTTGCCGCGCAGTTGCGACAGCGGCGGGACGTTGTCCATCGACAGCCTGTCGTTCTCGAACGCAAGCGAGCCCTCCACCGCGACGCGCGGCTTCGGCGGCGCGCCGGGCGTGGGCAACGTGCGCGGCACCGTCAGCTTGAGCGCGAGCGCGGCGGGGCCGTCGGCATGGAGCTTTTCGAGCTGATGTTTCGCCATGCCGCCGAGCGCGCTGTTGTTCACGTAATCGAGCATGTCGGCGAGCGGCCCGTGCGCGTCGCCCGTGATGACGAGGCTCGATGTGCGCGTGCCCAGGTCGTCGATCTTGCCCGTCACCTTGTCGAGCGCGATGCGCTTGTAATGGGCGCGCTCGGCGTCGAAGCGCAGCAGGTTCTCTTTCAGCTGAAACTCGCCGTCGATGCCGTCGAGCGCGGGCCATACGTTCGGCGTGCCGTTCTTCAGCGTGCGCGGCGGGTACGGCGACGGATCGAAGCGGCCGCCCTTGAACGGCGCGACGATCCGGAAGACGCCCGCCTTCGGATCGCGCGAATAGGGGAATTTGTCGAGATTGCCGTGAATCTCGATCGTCGCGCCGCGCGACATGCCCGCCTGCAAACCGTGGCCCAGATAGATGCGCAGCTTTTCGCTGATGCTGGTCGGCAGATAGCGCGTGATGCGCGCGACCTGCGCGCGCTCGAACTCGGCCTTCAGATCGAGCGAGCCGCGCCCGCTGCCGACGTTCGAATAGCTGGCCGTCGCCTTCGCGGCCGTGTCCGCGTTCGACACATTCAGCTCCGACACCTGCACGTCGAATGCCTTGTGCCGCTGCCCTGGCGCGACGGCGGGCGCGATCGTCCATGTGCCTTTGCCGCTCAGATGGTCGAACTTCAGGCGCGGATCGTCGAACACGCCGGGCATCGTGATCGCCGCGTTCGCCGTGTCGATGGCGAGCGCGCCGTGCCGTTCGTCGGCGTCGACGTTGCCCCACAGATTCTCGATGCCCGGAATGCCCGCGCGCGGGTGATTTCTCGCGGTGAGGCCAGGCGGCGGCTCTTGCGCGGCGATGCTGATGCCTTGCAGGTCGCCCTTGAAGCGATAGCGGATGATCGGCTCCGCGCCCGGCTCGCGATGCTCGCTCGCGGCTTCGCCCGAATCGGGCTTGCCGCGCTCGACTTCGATCGTGTAGTCGGCGACGAGGCCGCGCGGGTTGTAGCGCACGAGGTTGTTCAGGAGGCGCTTCGGCAGCGGCAGCGCGCGGCTGAATTCAGCGAGGATGCCGAGGTCGACGCGGTCGCCCGTGATGCTGATCAGCTGTCCGTGCTGGACACTCGGCACACGGTAACGGCTCGACAGCGTATGAAAGGCGAGGATGCGGGCGACGGGCGTGCCGTCGTCGAGCGGCGGCTGGCCGAGTTCGGCGCGCAGATCGCGCAGATCGAGAGTCCATTCGTCGGCGTCGTGCGCGACGGCCCACGAAAAACGCGCGACGGGCACGTCGAGTTTCGGCTGCGTCGGCTTCACGCGCAGCGCGATGCTGTTGCCCGACAGTTCACCGGCCGCGGACCTCACGCGGCCTTGCGTGAACTGCAGCCAGATCGCGTTGTCGATGCGGCCGGCGTAGGTTTCGATAGGGAAATCCATGTAGCGGGCGAGCATCGGCAGATCGACGGGGCCTGTCGAGATATACGCCTCGCCCGTCCAGTTGATCGGCTTGCCCATCGCCCCGAGGCGCGCGTGACGGAAGTTCGCGCGGAAGTCGAGCGGGCCGAACAGCACTTTGCCGTCGGGCGGCGCCTGAAGCGCGAGCTTGTGATCGTAGCCGTCGCTGAGAATGGCGAGCCGGATGTTCTGCAAGGCGATCTCGGGTGCATCGCGGCGTGTATCGTGCCAGCGCAGCGTGCCGCCGCGCAGGATCATCGCCTGTTGGCGCAACAGCCACGTGCTGAACGTGTCATTGCCCGTGTGGGCCGTCGGTACCATCACGCCCGCGATGGTGAGCGAGCCGTCCGTCTCACGCTCGACGAGCAGATCCGGTTTGTCGATGATCACGCTGGAAAGAATGGGCGCGAGCTTCCAGACGGACGACCACGACACGGTCGCGCTCGCATGCGGAATCATCAGCGCGACTTTGCCGTCTCGATTGGTGATGGTGACGTTGGTGGCTTCGAGTCCTGGCTGGAAGCCTGTCCAATGCGGCGCTAGCTTGCCGATCTTGAGCTGGGCGTGGATCTTTTCGGAGACGGCTGCCTCGATTCTCGGCCGGAAGGAGTCGGCGTACGGCAGCACGAGGTAACGCAGGCCGAGAACGGCCAGCAGGACGACGAAGTACAGGAAGAGCGCGATGGAGAGCAGGACTCGCAGCGTGTGGCGCAGCACCACATGATCGCTTCCGCCTACGGGCTTGACGCGTCCGGCTTCATGCGGGTCGGCGGATGAGTTTCGCTCGGACATGCTGCGACGGGGTAGGCATATGGTAGTTTTGCGGTTCTAACGACGAAATGTATCACACGGACCAGTGGCCAAGGCCGTGAGGCGCGGTGCGTGTGCGCGAGGCCACACGGGACGCCGGCGGCATGCGCGAGCGTCGGCCGCGATAACCCTGAGCCCCAATAGAGCAACAAGCGAGCCAGATCTTTGATGACCGAACCATCCCTGTTGAGTTCCAGCTATTCGCACTACGCGTCGCGTGCCTTCGCGGCGCAACCCGGTCTCGCGGCGCGCGTCGCGGCGCTGGCGGCGGCGCCCATCACCCGGCAGCGCATCGACGCGCGGCTCGAAGCGCTTGCCGCAGCATTGCGGGCGGCGCCCGATGCGCCTCTTTCCGAAGACGCGTTGAAAAAGGCGCTGCGTCAGCTTCGTACTGAAGTGTTTTGCGCAGTGATGGAGCGCGACCTGGCGGGCGCGGCCGACGTAGCCGAAGTGACGGGCACGATGACCGACCTCGCCGAAGCGACCATCCAGCGCGCGATGGCCGTCGTTTCAGCCGATCTCAAAGCGCTCTTCGGCGAGCCGCGCGGCTCGCAGGGCGAGCGGCTGTCGCTGGGCGTGGTCGGCATGGGCAAGCTGGGCGGGCGCGAGCTGAACGTATCGTCGGACATCGACCTGATTTTCGTCTACGAAGACGATGGCGAGACGACGGGCGGCCAGCGCTCGCCCATCGCGACGCAGGACTTCTTCACGCGTCTCGGCAAGCGGCTGATTGCGGCGCTCGCCGAAGTGACGGCCGACGGCTACGTGTTTCGCGTCGACATGCGGCTGCGGCCGAATGGCGATTCGGGGCCGCTCGTGTGCAGTCTCGGCATGCTCGAAGAGTATTTCTACGTGCAGGGCCGCGAATGGGAACGCTACGCGTGGATCAAGGGGCGGCTCGTGTCCGCGCTGGCAAGCGAGTCGGCGCGCAGGCTCTCGAAGCAGCTCGACTCGATCGTGAAGCCGTTCGTCTACCGGCGTTACCTGGATTTCGGCGTGATCAGCGCGATTCGTTCGCTGCATCTGCAGATTCGCCAGGAAGCGCAGCGTCGGGCGTCGATGCGCCCGGATAAAGCCGACGACATCAAGCTTGGCCGCGGCGGCATCCGCGAGATCGAGTTCAGCGCACAGGTGTTCCAGCTGATACGCGGCGGCCAGGACGCGGGCTTTCGCGTGCGTCCGACGCTCGGCGTGCTGACGCACGCGGCCGCGCGCGGTCTCGTTTCGCCGGAAGTGTGCGCGGATCTGTCGAGCGCGTATCTGTTCCTGCGCGAGCTCGAGCACCGCTTGCAATACCGCAACGACGCGCAAACCCACGCGATGCCCGTCGATCCCGGCGAGCGCGCGCATCTCGCGAAGTCGATGGGCTTTGACGATTACGCGTCGCTGACGGCGAAGCTCGAAGCGCATCGCGAGCTGGTCGAACAGCAGTTCGACCAGATTTTCGCCGACAAGGTGAGCGGGCAGGGTGGCTGCGGCGCGCCCGAAGACGGCGCGGCGGCATGGGTCTGGAGCAGCGCGCTCGCCGACGACGGCGCTGACGAAGCGCTCGCTGCGCGTCTCGTCGAGTTGGGCATCGACGCGCCAGGCGATCTGCTGGCGCGTCTCAAGGCCGTGTGGCAGTCGTCGCGCTATGCGGGTCTCGCGGAGCGCAGCCGGCAGCGCTTCGACATCGTCGCGCAGCGCGCACTCGAGGCCGCGCGCACGCTTGAGCCGCCCGAGCGGCGGGCCGATATTCTCGTGCGCCTGTTCGATCTGCTCGAAGGCGTCGGACGGCGCGGCGCGTATCTCGCGCTGCTGACGGAGTATCCGCAGGCGCTGCATCGTGTGCTGTCGGTGCTGGGCGCGTCGCGTTGGGCGGCCGGCTATCTGATCCGCCATCCGCAACTGCTCGACGAGCTGCTCGACGACGAAGCGATGGCGAGCCCGTTCGACTGGCCCGAGTTCAAGCGCGCGCTGCGTGCGAGGCTCGCTGCTGCCGACGGGGTCGAGCAGCAGATGGACCTGCTGCGCCACGCGCATCAGGCCGAAGTGTTCCGCATTCTGCTGATCGATCTGGCGGGCAAGCTGAGCGTCGAGCATGTCAGCGACCGGCTGTCCGAACTCGCGGACGCCGTGCTCGACGTGACGATCGAAGCAGTCTGGAACCTGTTGGCGAAGCGCCATCGCGAGGTGCCGCGCTTCGCGATCATCGCGTACGGCAAACTCGGCGGAAAGGAGCTCGGCTACGCATCGGACCTCGATCTGATCTTTCTCTACGACGACCCGGACGACAACGCGTCCGACATCTACGCGACGTTCACGCGCCGCCTGATCACGTGGCTCACGACGGCGACGGGCGCGGGCATCCTCTTCGACGTCGACTTGCGGCTGCGTCCGAACGGCGAGTCGGGTCTGCTCGTGACGGACCTCGACGCGTTCCGCCGTTATCAGCTGCGCGAAGGCGACGCGGCCAATACGGCATGGGTCTGGGAGCACCAGGCGCTCACGCGTGCGCGCTATTGCGCGGGCGATCCCGAGATCGGCGCGAAGTTCGAGGCGATCCGCGAGCAGGTGCTGACGACGCCGCGCGACGCGGCTGCGCTCGCCGCCGAGATCGTCGATATGCGCCGGCGTGTCGAAGAGGGCCATCCGAATCGCACCGAACTGTTCGATCTGAAGCACGATCGCGGCGGCATGGTCGATATCGAGTTCGCCGTGCAGTACTGGGTGCTGCTGCATGCGGCGCGCGATCCCGAGCTGATCCGCAACACGGGCAACATCGCGTTGCTGCGCGAAGTGTCGCGCTTCGGCCTAATGAGCGGAGAAGAGGCGGATACCGTCGGCGCGGCTTACCGGACGTATCGCAAGCTGCAGCACAAGCTGCGGCTCGACGGCATGGAAAAGGCGCGCGTCGAGCCGCGGACCGTAGAGAAGGAACGCGAGGCCGTGTTGCGCTTGTGGAAGCGGGTATTCGGATAGGGGATAGCGCGGTGCTGCGGCGAGCGTGTTCGTTTCACGGCGCTCTCTGAGGACGAGCGCCGTTCGGGACTCAGGCAGTCGTGAGCATTTCCTTCGCGTGCTTGCGTGTGGTGGCCGTGATCTCCAGGCCGCCCAGCATGCGCGCGACTTCTTCGATACGGCTCGTCTTGTCCAGCGACGTGACAGTGCTGATCGTACCGCCCTTGCCGTTCCCGCTCTTGGCGACCTGGAGGTGATGATCGCCGCGAGCCGCGACCTGCGGCAGGTGCGTCACGCACAACACCTGACGATGTTCGCCGAGCTGATGCAGCAGGCGCCCGACCACTTCCGCGACGCCGCCGCCGATACCTGTGTCCACTTCGTCGAAGATCAGCGTCGGCGTAGGACTTGCCGTGCTGGCGATCACTGCGAGCGCGAGACTGATACGCGCGAGCTCGCCGCCCGACGCCACTTTCGCGAGCGGCCGCAGCGGCACGCCCGCATGGCCGGCGACGCGGAATTCGATCTGCTCCATCCCGTGCGCGCCGCCTTCGGGCAGCGGCACGAGCGCGACTTCGAAGCTGCCGCCCGCCATCGACAATTCCTGCATGCCCGTCGTCACGGCCGCGCCCAGCGCCTTCGCGGCCTTCGCTCGCGCCTTCGACAGCACCTTCGCTTCGGCAAGGTACGCGTCCTTCGCCTTGGCCTCGGCGGCACGGAGCGCGTCGAGATCGGCGGCGGCATCGAGCTTTGCGAGCTGCTCGCGGCGCTCCTGATGCTCTTGCGGCAGCGCCTCGGGCTGCAGACGGAACTTGCGCGCAGCCGAGTGCAGCGCATCGAGGCGCTTCTCGACCTGAGCGAGCCGATCGGGATCGAGTTCGAGCCGCTGCGCGTAATGGCTCAGCGAGTACGCGGCTTCTTGCAACTGGATTTCGGCTGGCTCCAGCGCGGCGAGCGCGTCGTTCAGCTCGGGATCGATCTCGGCGAGATCGCGCAGCTTCGAGATGATCGACGACAGATGCCCGATCATCGCGTCGTCGGATTCGGATAGCGCGGACAGCGCGCCCTGCACGCCGTCGATCAGATTCGCCGAATGCGACAGCCGCCGGTGCTCCGCGTTGACCTCTTCCCACTCGCCGGGCTGCGGCGCGAGCTTGTCCAGTTCGGCGAGTTGCCACGCGAGCCGCTCGCGTTCCAGTTGCAGTTCGCGGTCTTTTGTCTGCGCCGTTTCGACGGCTTGCGCTGCATCGCGCCACGCACGCCACGCGCGCGTAACGGCAGCCGTCGTGTCGAGCAGCCCCGCGTGCGTATCGAACAGATCGCGTTGCGCGTCGGTCCGCATCAGGAGCTGATGCGCGTGCTGCCCGTGAATATCGACGAGCATTTCGCCGACTTCGCGCAGTTGCGTCAGCGTCGCTGCCGTGCCGTTGATGAACGCGCGCGACCGGCCGTTCGCATCGATCACGCGCCGCAGCATCACCGTGTCGTCATGTTCCGGCTCTCCCGCGGCGAGCGCCTGCTCGTCGAGCCATGCATCGACGAGCGGGTGCGTTTCGAACTCCGCCGTGATGTCCGCGCGCGCTTCGCCCGTGCGCACGACGCTCGCATCGGCGCGCGAGCCGAGCGCCAGCGCGAGCGCATCGATCAGAATGGATTTGCCGGCGCCCGTTTCGCCGGAGAAGACGGTAAAGCCGCTGTCGAATTCGAGGTCGAGCGCGGCGACGATGACGAAGTCGCGTATCGAGAGGTGGCGGAGCATGGCTCGTCTTTCTGGCGTGGCTTTGTGTAATGGTTGGCGTTACGGTGTCTTGCTTTGTTTGCGGGCGGTGCGGGCCGGTTCAGTCGTCGGGATCGTCTTCGCGCGACGGGTATTCGTTCCAGTGCAGCTTCTTGCGCAGCGTCGCGTAATAGCTGTAGCCGACGGGATGCAGGAACGGCACCGTGTGGCGCGAACGGCGCACGTCGATCGTGTCGTTCAGTTCGAGCGCGGTGAACGACTGCATGTCGAAGTTCACGTTGACGTCGCGGCCCGAGATGATCTGGATGCTGACCTTCGAATCGTCGGGCAGCACGATGGGGCGGTTCGACAGCGCATGCGGCGCGATCGGCACGAGCACGAGGCCCTGAAGCTGCGGATGCAGGATCGGCCCCTGCGACGACAGCGCATAAGCCGTCGAGCCCGTCGGCGTCGCGACGATCAGGCCGTCCGAGCGCTGGTCGTACATGTAGCGCCCGTCTACCGATACGCGCAGTTCCGCCATTCCCGAAAAGCCCGAGCGGTTCACGACGACGTCGTTGAATGCGAGCGCGTGGTAGATCGGCTGGCCGTCGCGCATGATCCGCGATTCGAGCAGTGTGCGCTCTTCGCGCTCGAAGCTGCCCGAGAGCATCTGCGGGATGATCTCGCGCATGTCGGAGAACGGGATGTCCGTGATGAAGCCAAGCCGCCCGTGGTTGATGCCGATGAGCGGCGTCTTGTACGGCGCCAGTTGGCGGCCGATGCCGAGCATCGTGCCGTCGCCGCCGAGCACGATCGCGACGTCCGCGCGCGCGCCGATCTCGGCGGGGCGCAGCATTGGCCAGCGCGTCACGCCGATTTCCTGCGCCGTTTCCGCCTCGAACGCGACCTCGAAGCCGAGTTTTTCGACGCACGTGGCGAGCGCGGTCAGCGGTTCCCCGATGCCCGGCGTATTGCTGCGCCCGACGAGCGCAACGGTCTTGAACTGGCTGTTAGCTTGCATGCCGGCATTACACCATAGGTGCGACCCGAAAAGAACCGTTGGCGGCGGGCGCGCCGGGCGGGCGGATGCCCTGTCGCCGCGCGCTACCGTCCAGCCATTGGCCGATTATCGTTAGAATGGTGAAGTCCTGATGACAGACGTGACGACTGCATAGGTGAACGAGCGACGGCGCGAGCGCGGATGGGGTGCCGCGCGGCGCATGGCCTGAGGCAGCGCACCCGTTGCGCTGCGTGCGGGCGTGCGCTCGCCGCTGTATGGACGGCTGTTCGGTTCGCTGTTCGGTCATTACGCTAAAATTTCCTCGCCATGCTAGATCCTCGCGCACAAACCCTCCTGAAAACGCTGATCGAGCGATATATCGCTGAGGGTCAGCCGGTTGGCTCGCGCACATTGTCGCGGTACTCCGGGCTCGAGCTCAGCCCGGCGACTATCCGCAACGTGATGTCCGATCTGGAGGAACTGGGCCTCGTCATCAGTCCGCATACGTCGGCGGGACGCATTCCGACGCCACGCGGCTACAGGCTTTTCGTCGACACGATGCTGACCGTCGAGCCCGCCGCCGACGACGATGCCGTGATGCGCGCGGTCAAGACCACGCTTCTGCCCGGCGAGCCGCAGAAGGTGGTCGCGGCGGCAGCGAGCGTGCTGTCCAACCTGTCTCAGTTCGCGGGCGTGATCCTCACACCGCGCCGCAGTCACGTGTTCAAGCAGATAGAATTCCTGCGCCTGTCCGACAAGCGCATCCTGCTGATCATCGTGACGCCCGAAGGCGACGTGCAGAACCGCATCATGGCGACGCAGCGCGATTTCACGCCATCGCAGCTCACCGAGGCATCCAATTACATCAACGCACACTTCGCGGGCCTGTCGTTCGACGAGGTGCGCCGGCGTTTGCGCGAAGAGATCGACGAATTGCGCGGTGACATGACGACGCTGATGCACGCGGCCGTCACCGCGAGCACCGATGTCACCGAAACGGGCGAAACGGTGCTGATTTCCGGCGAGCGCAACCTGCTCGAAGTGGCCGATCTCTCTTCGGACATGGCGCGGCTGCGCAAGCTTTTCGATGTGTTCGATCAAAAGACGAGTCTCCTTCAGTTGCTCGACGTGTCGAGTCACGCGCAAGGCGTGCAGATTTTCATTGGCGGCGAGTCGAATCTCGTTCCCATCGAGGAGATGAGCGTCGTGACCGCGCCCTACGAGGTGAACGGCAAGATCGTCGGCACGCTCGGCGTGATCGGGCCGACGCGCATGGCGTACAACCGCGTGATTCCGATCGTCGACATCACCGCGCGCCTGCTTTCGATGACGCTCAGCCAGCAATAAGCCGAAGTAAAGACGCGCTGCATTCATCGGCACATCGCCGCCGTCCTGATGGTCATCATGCGCGGCGTTTTTCACCGTGCCAATTGGCCGAATGGCCAGGTATCGGCGGCCGACCGCGCCGCTATAATGTTCTCCAGTTCAATTCGTTCAATACGACCATTACGTGCCGCGCTTACGCGGCGTTTCTCCAGCCTATGCGCTTCGACCTCGAGCGACCTTCGCAGCCTGCCGCGGCACATCGTGTCGCCGTACTGCTCATCAACCTCGGTACGCCCGATGCGCCGACGCCTCGCGCCGTGCGGCGCTATCTCACGCAGTTCCTGTCCGATCCGCGCGTGGTCGAAATTCCATCGTTCCTGTGGCAGGTCATCCTGCGTCTGCTGATCCTGCCGTCTCGCGGCGTGGCCTCGGCGAAGAAGTACGCAGCCGTGTGGATGCAGGAGGGCTCGCCGTTGCGCGTGCATACGGAGAAGCAGGTGGAAGGGCTGCGGCATCTGCTGCAGGTGAACGGTTACGCGGTGATCGTCGACTACGCGATGCGCTACGGCACGCCCGGCATTCCCGCAATGCTCAACCAGCTCAAGCTGGCAGGCGCCGAGCGCATCCTGCTGATGCCGATGTACCCGCAGTATTCGTCGTCGACCACGGCCACAGCCTTCGACGACGCATTCGCCGCGCTCAAGCGGATGCGCAACCAGCCGGAAATCCGCACCGTGCGCCAGTACGCGGATCATCCCGCGTATGTCGCGGCGCTGGCCGCGCAGGTGAACCACTATTGGCACACACATGGCCGTCCCGATTTCGCGGCGGGCGACAAGCTCGTGTTGAGCTTCCACGGCGTGCCGAAGCGCACGCTCGACCTGGGCGATCCGTATCACGAGCAATGTCAGCAGACGGCGTCGCTGTTGATGCACGCGCTCGGGCTCACGCCGGTCGAGTGCCGCATTACGTTTCAGTCGCGCTTTGGCAAGACGGAGTGGCTGCAGCCTTATACGGCGCCGACGCTGAAGGAACTGGGCGCGGCGGGCGTGCGTCGCGCGGATGTGTTCTGCCCGGGCTTCACGGCCGACTGCCTCGAAACCATCGAGGAAATTGGCATGGAAGTGCGTGATGAATTCATTCGTGCAGGCGGGAAAGTTTTTCACGCAATTCCCTGTCTGAACGCGTCGCCCGCATGGATCGCGGCACTCGGCGAAATCGTCGCGCAGCATCTGCAAGGCTGGCCGGTTCAGGCGAACGCGCCGCAAAGCGCATCCGTGGCTTGAAATTCCGTGTCCGGCATGCAATGTGCTTTCATGTGCGGCTGACGTCTTTCCAGACGTGCTCCGTATGACCGCGCCTCGGGCGCTCGAAGAAGGACTGATGAACTACAAGATTTCTACCGAACCTGGCGCGCGCTTGCGCATCGACAAATGGCTATGGGCCGCGCGCTTCTTCAAGACGCGCTCGCTCGCGGCAGACGCCGTCGAGAAAGGCCGGGTGCGGATCGGCGGCGCGGCCGTGAAGCCGGCGAAGGATGTGCGCGTCGGCGATATGGTCGAGATCGAAATCGAACGGATCGTTTGGCAGGTCGAGGTGCTCGGGGTATGCGACGTGCGCGGCCCGGCGAGCGTCGCGCAGACGCTTTACGCGGAAACCGAAGAGAGCAGGCAGAAGCGCCAGATCGAGCACGAGAGGCGCAAGACGTATCACGAGCCGGCCGCCGGATTACATGGCCGGCCGACCAAGCGCGACAGACGCGTTATCGACAAAATTTCCAGTAGGGGTTGAACAGCTGTTCGATCGTCGCATGCACACCGCCGTACTCGGTGGTGCGGTCGTTGACGGCCCCGGACATGCAGATGGTCGTGGTGCCTGCAATGAGTACCATTGCGACCACCGATATAGCGAAGGTCAGTTTCACGGTACTCCCCTTGGAGATTGCAAGCGGAAACGGGCGGTCAGCCAGTGGTAAGGTGGGCGTCAGGTTAGGGTTAACGTGCCTTTTCGGACGCTCAAGACGAGTTTAGGACACTCGCGCAGCGCGCTCAATCTGATTATGATGACGCGCCTGAAATGCTTGTTACCGCGCATTTCCGGGCGCCTGCAAGGTGCAAAAAGCCCGGCGGGTGCCTTGAAATACGGCGTACGCGCCCTAAGTTGAGTGGTTAATGCGCGGCCGGCGGGTGCAGCGGCACGACGCCCATCGGGCGGTCCGCATGACCGCGCCGCCGTTTCTTGGCCTTAATTTTTTTTGAATTTCAGCGACATGGAAAACACGCAAGAGAAACCGACGAGCCAGAACCCCACGCCCGCCGACGAAGCGCGCCAGGCCGCAGAATCTGCATCGGGCGAGCAGCAGACACAGCAGCCGGAAGCGGGCGCTGCCGAACAGCCGGCGCAAGCCGCGCAGGCAGACGTCGAGGCCGCGCTGGCCGAAGCTCAGGCGAAAGTAGCTGAACTGCAGGAAAGCTTCCTGCGCGCGAAAGCGGAGACGGAAAACGTCCGCCGCCGCGGCCAGGAAGACGTCGCCAAAGCGCACAAGTTCGCGATCGAAAGTTTTGCCGAGCATCTGCTGCCTGTCGTCGACAGCCTCGAAGCCGCCGTTGTGCATTCGACCGACGATCTGGCAAAGGTGCGCGAAGGCGTCGAACTCACGCTGCGTCAGCTGACGGGCGCGCTCGAGAAAGGCAAGGTCGTCGCGTTGAACCCCGTCGGCGAGAAGTTCGATCCGCATCGCCATCAGGCTATTTCAATGGTGCCGGCCGAGCAGGAGCCGAACACCGTCGTCTCCGTGCTGCAAAAGGGCTACGTGATCGCCGATCGCGTGCTGCGTCCGGCGCTGGTGACGGTCGCGGCGCCCAAGTAAGCGCCTGTCCATACCGTCATGGCCGGCATACCCGTCGACAGCGCCGCATTCGCGACCTTCGGCATGCAGGAACTCACCGCTGAGACCTTCGATGCCGGGCTGCAGTCCGCGGGAGAGGATCTGGCCGTGGTGTTTTTCTGGGGGCTCGACTGCTACAACTGCGAGATCGCGAAGAAGGCGATGCTTGCGCAGCCGGACGCGATCCGCGCGCTCGGCCTGCGGTGGTTTCACAGCAACGTCTACGAGCATCGCGATCTCGCCCGGCGCTTCATGCTGCACGGCGTGCCGACATGGTTCTTCTTTCATCGCGGCAAGCGTCTCGGCCGGGCGACGGGCTGGCACGGCCTCACGCAGTTCGAAGCGGCCGTCGCCGCGGCTCGTGAGAAAATTCGCGCGGCCGGCGTAGGCACGGCCGGTCTAGGCGCGGCCGGCGTAGGCACGGCCGGTCCAGACGCGGCGGCTGGCTCGGGCGCATCCGGCCCAGGCGCCGCTGACGACGAGACCGACCAACCAGCCTCGGACAGCGGTCGCACCGATTGAAAAAATTTAATGACCGCATCGCGTTTGGGGTCTTGAAAACGATGCGGGCGCACTTATGTTGAGTGCAGGTTGAAATTCAGGGCGGGGCGCCCGGTGGCCGGATGGGCCAGCCAGCGATGCCCGCAACGATCAAAGTCAGGAGATTAGTAAAAATGGGCAAAATCATCGGCATCGACCTCGGCACCACCAACTCGTGCGTGGCGCTGATGGAAGGCAACCAGGTCAAGGTGATCGAGAACTCGGAAGGTGCTCGTACCACGCCGTCGATCATCGCCTATATGGACGACAACGAAGTGCTCGTCGGCGCGCCGGCGAAGCGTCAGTCGGTCACGAACCCGAAGAACACGCTGTACGCGGTCAAACGCCTGATCGGCCGCCGCTTCGAAGAAAAGGAAGTGCAGAAGGACATCGGCCTGATGCCCTACAAGATCGTCAAGCACGATAACGGCGACGCATGGGTCGAGGCGCACGGGCAAAAGCTCGCACCGTCGCAGGTGTCTGCCGAAGTCCTGCGCAAGATGAAGAAGACGGCTGAAGACTACCTCGGCGAGACGGTCACGGAAGCCGTGATCACGGTGCCGGCGTACTTCAACGACAGCCAGCGTCAAGCTACGAAGGACGCCGGCCGCATCGCCGGTCTGGAAGTCAAGCGGATCATCAACGAACCGACGGCGGCTGCGCTCGCGTTCGGTCTGGACAAGGCCGAAAAGGGCGACCGCAAGATCGCGGTGTTCGACCTGGGCGGCGGCACGTTCGATATCTCGATCATCGAAATCGCTGACGTGGACGGCGAAAAGCAGTTCGAAGTGCTGTCGACGAACGGCGATACGTTCCTCGGCGGTGAAGACTTCGACCAGCGCATCATCGACTACATCATCGGCGAGTTCAAGAAAGAGCAGGGCGTGGATCTGTCGAAGGACGTGCTCGCGCTGCAACGTCTGAAGGAAGCCGCTGAAAAGGCGAAGATCGAGCTGTCGTCGGGTCAGCAGACCGAAATCAACCTGCCGTACATCACGGCGGACGCATCGGGTCCGAAGCACCTGAACCTGAAGATCACGCGCGCCAAGCTGGAAGCGCTGGTCGAAGATCTGATCGAGCGCACGATCGAACCGTGCCGCATCGCGATCAAGGACGCAGGCGTGAAGGTCGGCGAAATCGACGACGTGATTCTCGTCGGCGGCCAGACGCGCATGCCGAAGGTGCAGGAAAAGGTGAAGGAGTTCTTCGGCAAGGAACCGCGCCGTGACGTGAACCCGGACGAAGCCGTTGCTGTTGGCGCGGCGATCCAGGGCCAGGTGCTGTCGGGCGACCGCAAGGACGTGCTGCTGCTCGACGTGACGCCGCTGTCGCTGGGCATCGAAACGCTCGGCGGCGTGATGACGAAGATGATCAACAAGAACACCACGATCCCGACGAAGCACGCACAGGTGTATTCGACGGCGGACGACAACCAGTCGGCCGTGACGATCAAGGTGTTCCAGGGCGAGCGCGAAATGGCGGCGGGCAACAAGCTGCTGGGCGAGTTCAACCTGGAAGGCATTCCGCCCGCACCGCGTGGCGTGCCGCAGATCGAAGTGACCTTCGACATCGACGCGAACGGCATCCTGCACGTCGGCGCGAAGGACAAGGCGACGGGCAAGGAAAACCGCATCACGATCAAGGCGAACTCGGGTCTGTCCGAAGCCGAAATCGAGAAGATGGTGAAGGACGCGGAAGCGAACGCGGAAGAAGACCACAAGCTGCGTGAACTGGCGGATGCCCGCAACCAGGGCGACGCGCTGGTCCACAGCACGAAGAAGGCGCTCACCGAGTACGGCGACAAGCTGGACGCGGGCGAGAAGGAAAAGATCGAAACCGCGCTGAAGGATCTCGAAGACACGCTGAAGAACAGCTCGAGCGACAAGGCTTCGATCGAAGCGAAGATCGAGACGGTTGCAACGGCGTCGCAGAAGCTCGGCGAAAAGATGTACGCCGACATGCAGGCGCAAGGTGCCGCAGGCGCCGCGGGTGCGGGTGGCGCGGCGGGCGCGGAAGCATCGGGCGCGAGCCAGCAACAGGCCGACGACGTCGTGGACGCCGAGTTCAAGGAAGTGAAGAAGGACTAAGCCGGGTTGCTCTTTAACCGCAAGGCTGCGCATAGCGATATGCGCAGCCCGGCTGCAAGAGGTTGGCGCCTGACGGAAGACCGGGGCGTTTGACCGGATCACGCGCCTGGCGAGCCTTTTTGGCTCTCCGGGCACATTTGTTTTATGGAGGGCGCGGCTTTTGACCCGTAATTGCGGTCGAGGCCCGAGCCTTACGAGTCGCGAGACTCCAGCATTCAAGAGGAGCCGCCGCGCCGCATTGCGCGGATGGCGTTGAACCGATATGGCGAAACGGGATTACTACGACGTTCTGGGTCTCGCAAAGAACGCGAGCGACGACGAAATCAAGAAGGCTTATCGCAAGCTCGCGATGAAGTACCACCCCGACCGCAATCCGGGCAACAAGGATGCGGAAGAGCATTTCAAAGAGGCGAAGGAAGCCTATGAAATGCTGTCGGACTCGCAAAAGCGCGCGGCCTATGATCAGTACGGCCACGCGGGCGTCGATCCGAACATGGCGGGCGCGGGCGCTCAGGGTTTCGGCGGTTTTGCCGACGCGTTCGGCGATATTTTCGGCGACATCTTTGGCCAGGCAGCGGGCGGTGGACGCGGCGGCCGCAGCGGTCCGCAGGTGTATCGCGGCGCCGACCTGCGCTACAGCATGGAAATCACGCTGGAGCAGGCCGCGCACGGTTACGATACTCAGATCCGCGTGCCGAGCTGGGTGTCGTGTGAAGTCTGCCATGGCTCGGGCGCAAAGCCGGGTACGAAGCCGGAAACCTGCCCGACCTGTAACGGCGCGGGCGCGGTGCGGATGTCGCAGGGCTTCTTCAGCATCCAGCAGACTTGTCCGAAGTGTCACGGCACGGGCACCTATATTCCCGAGCCTTGCACGCATTGCCACGGCGCGGGCAAGACGAAAGAAACCAAGACGCTGGAAGTGAAGATTCCGGCAGGCATCGACGACGGCATGCGCATCCGTTCGGCGGGCAACGGCGAGCCGGGCATCAACGGCGGTCCGTCGGGCGACCTGTACGTCGAGATTCATATCAAGGCGCACCCGGTATTCGAGCGCGACGGCGACGACCTGCATTGCCAGATGCCGATCCCGTTCACGAAGGCGGCATTGGGCGGCGAGATCGAAGTGCCGACGCTCGCAGGGCGCGCGAGCTTCACGGTGCCGGAAGGTACGCAGTCGGGCAAGACGTTCCGTCTGCGCAGCAAGGGCATCAAGGGTCTGCGCTCGAGCATTGCTGGCGATCTCTACGTGCATGTGCAGGTGGAAACGCCCGTCAAGCTCACCGAGTCGCAGCGCGAGTTGTTGCAGCAGTTCGAGAAGTCGCTGGTCGAAGGCGGCGCGCGTCATAGCCCGCAAAGCAAGAGCTGGTTCGACCGGGTCAAGAGCTTCTTCGACTAACGCGTTCCGAAGTTGGCGGTATGCATGACGTCTCACGAAACAGCGGCTCACGAAAGGGGCACCGTCTTCGCGTTGCTGGACGACTGCGACTCGACTCCGAGTCGCCCGTCGAGCAGGCTCTATACCGGCTTCCGGCACGAGCGCGCCTGTACTGACGTGGCGCAGCTGGATGCCGTCTGCGAGGCGGCGTCGGCCGATGTGGACGGCGGCCTTTTTGCGGTCGTGCTGACCGACTACGAATTCGGACAGGCCATGCATCAGAAGACGCAGCGCGCCGCTGGCACGCTGCGTTTTTTGTTGTTCGATTCTTGCCAGAAGATGTCGCGCGACGAGGTCGACGCATGGCTCGCGCTATACGACAGCGCGGCTGTCGAGCCGTCGGTGGCGGGCATCGGCGGCGTCGAGGCGAGCGTCGACGAACGCGAGTTCGCGCAGGCCATCGGCGCGATCCACGACGCCTTGCGCGCCGGCGACTCGTATCAGATCAACTACACGTACCGGCTCGACTTCGATGTGTTCGGCACGCCCGCCGCGCTGTTCCGGCGGCTACGCGCGCGGCAGTCGGTGCATTACGGCGCGTTGATCGCGCTGCCGGACGGCCGTTGGGTCGTGTCGTGCTCACCCGAACTTTTCGTCGAGAAGAAGGGCGCGTCGCTGCGCACACGACCGATGAAGGGCACCATGCCGCGCTCGGCGGATGCCGCGCAAGACCGCGCGGCTGCCGATTTTCTCGCTCACGATCCGAAGAATCGCGCGGAAAACGTAATGATCGTCGACTTGCTGCGCAACGACTTGTCGCGGATCGCAGAAACGGGCACGGTGAAGACGCCGGCGCTCTTTTCGATCGAGCCGTATCAATCGCTGTGGCAGATGACATCGACCGTCACGGCAACGCTGCGCGCGCGCACCACCTTCGCCGATGTCCTGCACGCGCTCTTTCCGTGCGGCTCGATCACGGGCGCGCCGAAGCACATGACGATGCAGCTCATCGAGCAGCTCGAATCGACGCCACGCGGCTTGTACACGGGTGCGATCGGCTGGCTCGATGCGCAGCCGGATCTCGGCGAAGCGGTCGGCCGGCAGTGTGGCGATTTCTGCCTGTCGGTGGCAATCCGCACGCTGACACTCGGCGCGCCGACGCAGGATGGCCGGCGGCGCGGCGAAATGGGCATCGGCGCGGGCATCGTGCTCGATAGCGTCGCGCAAGACGAATACGCGGAGTGCAAATTGAAAGCGCGTTTCCTGACGGAAGCCGATCCCGGTTTCCAGCTGTTCGAAACGATGTATGCGACGCGCGAGGACGGCGTGCGCTACCTCGATCGCCATATCGCGCGGCTTGGAAACAGCGCCCGCTGGCTGGGCTTCGCCTTCGACGAAGAGGCCGTGCGCGCGAAGCTCGCCGCGCAATGCGCCGCGCTGCGCGCCGACACACCGCACCGGATGCGGCTGACGCTCGACAAGACGGGCGCGGTGGAAATCGCCTCCGCGTTGCTCGTCCCGCTGACGGAGGAAGTGGTCGGCGTGCTGCTCGGCCCCGATCACGGTTTCGCGACGACGCAGGCGGCAGATCCGCTGCTGCTGCACAAGACGACGCGCCGCGCGGAATACGATCGCGGCTGGCGCGAAGCCGAAACGCATGATGCGTTCGATACGCTGTTCTTCAATGAGAAAGGCGAGTTGACTGAGGGCGGACGATCAAACGTGTTCGTGAAGCTGGAAGGTGGGTGGTGGACACCGCCGTTGTCATCTGGCGTGCTGCCGGGCGTGATGCGGAGTGTGTTGATCGACGACCCTGCGATGCAGGCGGGCGAGCGCGTATTGACTCGGGACGATGTGTCGAACGCAGAAGCGCTGATGCTCTGCAATGCGCTGCGCGGTGCGTTGCCGGCGCGGATTATCGGTTGATTGTTCTGGCCGGCAAATCGGAGAGGGCGCGCATCAGCCGTGATGGCGATGAATCAGTCGCCCGATCCACGCGGCGAGTCGCTCGTGCCAGGTGACGTCGTGTTGATGCGGGTGGCTTGCGTGGTCACGAATGCTCGTGACGTCAATCAGGCAAAAGGGGCTCATGGTCGTCTCTCCGTTGGCGCGCGGGTCTGCGCGTTGGAAAGAGAACGAAGATAGACGACGCAAATTGCACACCGAATCGGACCGTCTTAAAAGACTCGGGACGTTCGGTGCCAGTTGGCGACTGAACCCCGACAGCGGCGCCGGCGCATGTATGTATCACCACGCGCCGCCGCGCGCGCTTACAGCGTGTACTCAGAACGTGTGCTCGGCACCCGGAAACGTGCCGTCCTTCACGGCACGCACATACGTTTCGACGGCCGCCAGAATGCTCGGCTGTCCCTGCATGAAATCCTTCACGAAGCGCGGACGCTTGCCGGGGAAAATACCCAGCATGTCGTGCAGCACCAGCACCTGACCCGAGCACTCGACGCCCGCGCCGATACCGATCGTCGGAATGCGCAGTTGCGCCGTGACTTCGGCGGCGAGCAGCGTCGGCATCGCTTCCATTACGAGCAGCTGCGCGCCCGCGTCCTGCATCGCGCGCGAATCGCGCAGCAGCTGGCTCGCGCCCGCTTCCGTCTTGCCTTGCACCTTGAAGCCGCCGAACGCGTGCACCGATTGCGGCGTGAGCCCGACGTGCGCGCACACGGGCACCGCGCGTTCGACGAGAAAGCGCACCGTGTCCGCGAGCCACTCGCCGCCTTCGAGCTTCACCATCTGCGCGCCCGCCTGCATCAGCTTCACGGCGCTCGCGAACGCATCGGCGGGCGTGCCGTATGTGCCGAACGGCATGTCGGCGACGATCAGCGCGGACGGCTGCGCGCGTGCGACGCACGCCGTGTGATAAGCGATGTCATCGAGCGTGACGGGCAGCGTCGTCGTTTGTCCTTGCAGCACGTTGCCGAGCGAGTCGCCGATCAGCAGCACGTCGACGCCCGCGCGGTCGAGCAGCGCCGCGAAGCTCGCGTCGTAGCACGTGAGCATGGCGATTTTCTCGCCGGCCGCGCGCATCGCCTGCAGTTTCGGGACAGTGACGGCGCTGCGGCTCGTCTCCTGCAAATAGGTCATGGGATGTCCGTTGGGAGTGCGGCAGCGCGCTTACAGCCAGACGCTATAGCGCGGAGCCTTTGACAAAGAATTCCTTGCGCCCGCGCATCGTTTCGACGCGCTCGACGAGCAACGCAAGGTCCGCGTCGGAGTCGAGCGGATTCAGGTGTTCGGCGTTGACGGTGAGAACGGGCGCGCCGTCGTAGTGATAGAAGAACTCGTTGTACGCGTCGCACAGCGAGCGCAGGTACGCATCGGAAATCTGCAGTTCCATCGGCACTGCGCGCTTCTGGATGCGCGAGAACAGTACCTCCGGGCTCGCCTGCAGATAGATGATCAGATCCGGCACCGGACCCGGCACATCGAGCCGCGCGGCCAGCGCGCGATACAGCTGGAATTCGTCGTCCTGCAACGTCAGACGCGCGAAGATATCGTTCTTCTGCGTCATGAAATCGGTGATGAGCGGCGTGCCTGCCGTGCGCAGCGCGTCGATCTCCTGCACCTGCTGCGCGCGCTGCAACGCGAAGCTCAGTTGCGCGGGCAACGCATAGCGCGATGTGTCGCGATAGAAGCGTTCGAGAAACGGATTGTCCTGCGGGCGTTCGAAGAGTTCGTGCATCGACCAGCGTTGCGCGAGCCGGCGCGCGAGCGAGGTCTTGCCGACGCCGATCGGTCCTTCGATCGTCAGATAGCCGTGCGGCGGACGCAGGTCGGGTGCGGTGACGGTGAGCGGCGGGGCGGTCATCGGCAGCGAGTTCATCGGCAACCGCCCTTGGGGGCGTCGCCCGCTTCGCTGTCGCCGCTTGTTGTCGAGCTTGTCGCTGCGTCTGTCGCCGAGTTTGCCGCTGAATTTGCCGCTGAGTTTGCCGCCGAGTCTGCTGCGTTGATCATCGGACATTGACATGCCGACTTCATCTTTTCGATGCGCTGATCGGCGACGGCCGCAAGAAACGAATCGGCGCGGCCGCGTTGCGGAATGATCAGCGTGGGTTCGATTTCGACGAGCGGCACGAGCACGAACGCGCGCTCCGTCATGCGCGGATGCGGCACGATCAAATCTGGTTCGTCGATTGCGTGTTCGCCGTAAAGCAGGATGTCGAGATCGAGTGTGCGCGGCGCGTTGCGAAAGGGGCGCTCGCGGCCGAACTGATGCTCGATCTTGTGACACAGCGCGAGCAGGTGCCGCACGGGCATCGTCGTTTCGAGCTTCACGACCAGATTCAGATAGTCGTCGCCGCCCGCGTCGATCGGGGCGGTTCGATAGAGGCTCGATTTCGCGAGCACGGTGATGGTGTGCTGTTGTGCGAGGCACACCACCGCGTCTTTCAGGGTCTGGCGCGCGTCCCCGAGATTCGCGCCCAGGCCGAGATAGGCAACCGTCATGGCATAACTTCCTGCAACTTGCGTTCGACGGCGCGCGCCGGAACTGCGTCAGTCTTCACGCGGGCCGTCTTGGCTCGCATCGTTCGCTGCGCGGTTTCCCGAACCCGTGCCGCCCTCCATTCCGTCGCCCTGTTTGCTGCGGTTCCGGCTGCTGCGCCGCCGTCGTTTTCTGGGCGTCCGGTCCTTCCCGCCTTGCGCAAGCAGTGCTTCGCGCGCGGCGGCGTCTCCGTCGATGAACTCCGTCCACCACGAACCGACCGACTCATCCAGCTCGCCCGATTCGCAGCGCAACAGGAGGAAATCATACCCCGCTCTAAATCTTTGGTGTTCCAGCAGCTTCAGCGCGGTCCGGCCCGAGCGTTTTTCGAGGCGATGCTGGAGGCCCCAGATCTCGCGCATATCCGACGAGAAGCGCTTGTGAATCGCGAGCTTTTCGGTCTGCATGTCGAGCACGTCGTCCATCGCCTGATGCAGTGCGGGCACAGGGTATTCGCTGTTCGCCTGGTATTGCTGCCAGCGTTGCTGTACGTCGTGCCACAGGAGCGTCGCGAATAGAAAGCCCGGCGAGACCGGCTTGCCGGCGCGAACGCGCGCATCGGTGTTGTTTAGCGCAAGCGTGATGAAGCGCTCGCCGTGCGGCTGTTCGAGCACGACGTCGAGCAGCGGCAGCAGGCCGTGATGCAGCCCTTCCTTGCGCAGACGCTGCAGACACGCGAGCGCATGGCCCGACAGCAGCAGCTTCAGCATCTCGTCGAAGAGACGCGCGGCGGGTACGTTGTTGATCAGATCGGCGAGATCCGTGATCGGCGCGCGCGTCGCTTCTTCGATTTCGAAATCGAGCTTCGCGGCGAAGCGCACGACGCGCAGCATGCGCACCGGGTCTTCGCGATAGCGCGTGGCCGGGTCGCCGATCATGCGCAAGAGGCGCGCGCGCACATCGGACATGCCGTTGTGATAATCGAGCACCGTCTGCGTGGCGGGGTCGTAGTACATCGCGTTGACCGTGAAGTCGCGGCGTGTCGCGTCTTCGTGCTGCTCGCCCCATACGTTGTCGCGCAGCACGCGGCCGCTCGCGTCGACGGCATGCGTGCGCCGGTCCAGCTCGTCGCGCTTCAGACGGCGCGGCGGCGCGGCGCTGACGTCGGCATCGGCGGCTGGCGCGTCGACGAGCGCGCGGAACGTCGAGGTCTCGATGATTTCCTGGCCGAACTGCACGTGCACGATCTGAAAGCGCCGTCCGATGATGCGCGCGCGTCGAAAGAGCTTCTGCACCTGCTCAGGCGTGGCGTCGGTGGCGACGTCGAAGTCTTTCGGCGCGATGCCGAGCAGCAGATCGCGCACCGCGCCGCCGACGATGAACGCGCGGAAGCCCGCTTCTTGCAGGCCTTCCGTGACGCGGATCGCGTTGCGCGAAATCAGCGACGGGTCGATGCCGTGAATATCGCAAGAGATGATGACGGGCGCGTCCGGCTCGGGTATCGCTGCTGCCGCGGCCGGCTTGCGGCGCGAGCTGCCTTTTGACGATGCAGCGCTGCCTTTCGATGACGCCGCGGCCGTGCGCCCCGTTTGCGCGCGTTCATGGCCGTTGCCGTCGGGCGGATTGTTGTCGGTTTGAGCAGATGGCGCGGCCGCGTCGGCGGGGTCCGCGTCCTGTCCGAGCAGCTTGCGAATGAGTTTCTTGATCACGTGGGTTGAAAGAGTTCGAGGATGCGCCAGCCGTGCTTCTGCGAATGCGCGCGCAACGTGTCGTCAGGGTTGGTCGCGATCGGGTCGGTGACCTTTTCGAGCAACGGGATGTCGTTGTGCGAATCGCTGTAGAAATAGCTGCGCTCGAAGTCCGACCATGTTTTGCCCAGCGACGCGAGCCATTCCTCCGTGCGCACGATCTTGCCTTCGCGGTAGCTAGGCGTGCCCTTCGGAAAGCCCGTGTAGGCCGAAGCCGGATGGCCGTCGATCGTCTCCACTTCGCACGCGATCAGCTTGTCGATGCCGAACACTTCGGCGATGGGCGCGGTGATGAATTCGTTCGTCGCGGTGACCATGCAGCACAGGTCGCCCGCGTCGAGATGCTTGCGCACCAGTTCCATCGCGGCGGGGATGATCGCGGGCTTGATCACTTCGTGCATGTACTGGTCGTGCCACGCCTTTAGCTGCTCGCGCGAATACTTCGCGAGCGGCGTCAGCATGGCGACCAGATACGCATGAATGTCCAGCTTGCCGGCCTTGTAGTCGGCATAGAAGCGGTCGTTCTCACGCGCGAAATTCTCGGCGTCGACGATGCCGAGCTTCACCATGAAGCGGCCCCATTCGTGGTCGCTGTCGGTGGGGATGAGCGTGTGATCGAGGTCGAAGAGAGCGAGGTTGGCCATGGGGGACTATTTTACTTGAAGCGGATGACGAGGCTTAGGGCGTGACACGGCGCGGGCTGTCGGGTCCGTCGCCGCCGCTGTTGCCGCTGCTGCCGGGCGACGCGAGCATCGTGCGCAACAGCGGCAGCGTCACCGCGCGCTTTTGTTCGAGCGAAAAGCGGTCGAGCGCGTCGAGCAGCGCCATCAGGCTCGGCATATCGCGGCGGAAATGGGTGAGCAGATAGGCGGGCACGTCGTCGGCGAGATTGATGCCGCGCTCGCGCGCAGCGTGCTTCAGCACGGCCGCCTTGCCTTCGTCGGCGAGCGGCGCGAGGTGGAACACGAGGCCCCAGCCGAGACGCGTGCGCAGGTCCTCGCGCACTTCGAGCCCCATCGGCGCGGCGTTGCCCGTCGCGACGAGCGCGCTCGTCGGATGCGCGCGCACTTCGTTGAACAGGTTGAAGAGCGCGATCTGCTGCGCGCCGGACAGACGGTCGCAATCGTCGATTGCATACAGCGCGACGGAAGGGTCGAAATCGAACGCGGCGAGGCTGCTTTGCGGGCCGGCGTAGCGTGCGTGTCCCGGCGGCGCTTCGTGCGCGAGCGCTTCCAGCAGATGCGTGCGTCCGCTGCCCGTCTCGCCCCACACGTAGAACGTGCGGTCCGCGACGGGGCCCGCCGCGAGCGCCGCGTCCAGTTCGCGCAGGCGCGTGACCAGCTCGGCGTTGGCGCCGGCGAAGAAGTTGTCGAATGTCGATGGCGGCGGGGTGCCGAGATCGAGCGTCAGTTGGCGCGACACGATAGATAAGCCGTAAGTGAGCCCTAAGTAACCCGACAGGCGATCAGTTCTTGTAAAGCGAACTCGACAGATAGCTCTGCCGCAGCTCGCGCAGCGCGACCGACAGGATCGCGCTCACGGGCAGCGCGAGCAGCACGCCGAAAAAGCCGAACAGCTGGCCGAAAGCGAGCAGCGCGAAGATCACCGCGAGCGGATGCAGGCCGATCCGTTCGCCGACGAGTCGCGGCGTCAGAAAGAAGCTCTCCAGTATCTGGCCGATCCCGTAAACCACGGCGACGGCGCCGAACCCATACCAGTTGCCGAACTGCAGCAGCGCGGCGACGAGCGCGAGCGCGAGGCCCGTCGCGAAGCCGATGTACGGAATGAACACGGCGAGCCCCGTGAAGATGCCCACGGGCAGCGCGATCTCGAAGCCGGCGATGTACAGCGCGAGCGCGTAGTACACGGCGAGCACGCCCATCACGAGCAACTGGCCGCGCAGGTATTGCGACAGCATGTGATCCATGTCGCGCGCGAGGTGGATCGTCTTCGAGAACCAGCGGCGCGGGATGAAGCCGCGCAGGCGCGCGAGCATCGCGTTCCAGTCGTACAGCAGGTAGAACAGCACGAGCGGCACCATCACCACATTGCCCACGACCGTGATCATCACGTTCGAACTGGTGCGGATCGAAGTCCACGCGTACAACGCGACCGTCTGCGCGCTGCCTTCGAGCTGGCTCATCACCATGTCGCGGATACTCGCGAAGTCGAGCGGATCAGCGAGGCCCAGCATCGCGAGCTTCGGCTGCAGCCAGAAGTGCAGGTGCGAGAAGAAACCGGGGACCTGCCGTTTCAGTTGCGGCACTTCCTTCTGGATGACGGCGAGCACGAGCAGCGCCAGCAGCGTGACGATCAGCACGAACAGCAGCATCATCAGAAGCGCGGCGAGGCCGCGCGGCACGCGCCGGCGCATGAGCCAGGCAACGCCCGGCTGCAGGATATAAGCGAGGATCGCGCCGAGCAGAAACGGCGTGAGCACGGGGCTCAGCAGCCAGAGGAGAATGCCCACGGCTAGCGCGATGCCAAGCCAGATGAAGGCGCGGCGCTGATACGGCGTGAGGATCGGACTGTTTTGCTGCAAAGCGGATTTCCCAGGTGTCGTGTCGTCGGAGGCGGCGTTTCAAATTCCAGCCACACGGCCGGCATCGGGTAAAATCGCATTTTACCGACCTTCCGAGCTCTCCCCTCATGAATCAACCGAAATCCGCCCCGAATTCCCCTGATTCGGCCCACGGTTTGTCGTATCGCGACGCAGGCGTGGACATCGACGCGGGTGACGCCCTCGTCGACGCGATCAAGCCCTTTGCCAAGAAGACGCTGCGCGACGGCGTGCTGGGCGGCATCGGCGGTTTCGGCGCGCTGTTCGAGGTGCCGAAGAAGTACAAGGAGCCCGTGCTCGTGTCGGGTACGGACGGCGTCGGCACCAAGCTGAAGCTCGCGTTCCAGCTGAACAGGCACGATACCGTCGGCCAGGACCTCGTCGCGATGAGCGTCAACGACATTCTCGTGCAAGGCGCCGAGCCGCTCTTCTTCCTCGACTATTTCGCGTGCGGCAAGCTGGACGTCGGCACGGCGGCCACTGTCGTCAAGGGCATCGCGAAGGGCTGCGAGCTGGCCGGCTGCGCACTGATCGGCGGCGAAACGGCTGAAATGCCCGGCATGTACCCCGACGGCGAATACGACCTCGCGGGCTTCGCTGTCGGCGCGGTCGAGAAGAGCAAGATCATCGACGGCAGCAAGATCGTCCCCGGCGACGTCGTGCTGGGCCTCGCGTCGAGCGGCATCCATTCGAACGGCTACTCGCTCGTGCGCAAGATCATCGAGCGTGCGCAGCCCGACCTGAACGCCGATTTCGACGGCCGCTCGCTCGCCGAAGCGCTGATGGCGCCGACGCACATCTACGTGAAGCCGCTGCTCTCGCTGATGCAGCAGCTCGAAGTGAAGGGCATGGCGCACATCACGGGCGGCGGTCTGGTCGAAAACATTCCCCGCGTGCTGAAAGAGGGCCTGACGGCCGAGCTCGATCACCGCGCATGGCCGCTGCCGCCGCTGTTTTCGTGGCTGCAGAAGCATGGCGGCGTCGCCAATGAGGAAATGCATCGCGTGTTCAACTGCGGCATCGGCATGGCCGTGATCGTGTCGGCCGCCGATGCCGAAAAGGCGATCGGCCTGCTGTCCGCCGCGGGCGAGCAGGTGTGGAAGATCGGCGCAGTGCGCGCGAGCAAGGAAGGCGAGGCGCAGACCGTCGTGGTCTGAAGCGTAGCGTCGCTGAAAAGGTCAGAAAGCCGCCCGGCTGCGAAGCCCGGCGGCTTTTTTATGTGTTCGCGTCTTATTGGTCCGCGCCCGACGCCACGCGCTCGATCGCGTGCAACGCCTGCGCCGTTGCATCGTCCGCGCAGCAGTCGATCACGATCCGCTCCGGCATCGCGCGCAGCCACGTCAGCTGGCGCTTGCACAACTGGCGCGTCGCGAAGATGCCTTTATCGCGCATCGTGTCGTAGTCGGTTTCGCCGTCCAGGTATTCCCACGCCTGGCGGTATCCGACGCAGCGCATCGACGGCAGGGCCGGATGCAGATCGCCGCGCGCGCGCAACGCCTTCACTTCGTCGATGAAACCGTTCGCGAGCATCGCGTCGAAGCGCTGCGCGATGCGTGCGTGCAGCACGCCGCGATCGGACGGCTCCAGCGCGATGGGGACGAAACGATAGCGGCGCGCGGCGTCGTCGTCGCGAGCGGGCGCGGCGAGCAGCGCCGACATCGGCTGGCCCGTCAGCATGAATACTTCGAGCGCGCGCTGGATGCGCTGCGAATCGTTCGGCGCGAGGCGCGCGGCCGTGACGGGATCGACGTCGGCGAGGCGTGCGTGCAGCGCGGGCCAGCCTTCGCGCGCGGCGTCGGCGTCGAGCGTCGCGCGCACGTCGGGATCGGCGGCGGGCAGATCGTTCAGGCCCTGCGTCAACGCCCTGTAGTAAAGCATCGTGCCGCCGACCAGCAGCGGCACATTACCCCGCGCGACGACTTCGCCGACGAGCCGCAACGCATCGGCGCGAAAATCGGCTGCCGAGTACGCGTCGATGGGATCGACGATATCGATCAGATGATGAGGCGCGACGGTGCGTTCTTCCGGCGACGGCTTCGCGGTGCCGATGTCCATCTCGCGATAGACGAGCGCCGAATCGACGCTGACGATTTCGACGGGAGCGCGCGCGGCGAACGCGAGCGCGGCGGCCGTCTTGCCGGAGGCGGTCGGGCCGAGCAGACAGGCGATGGGCTGCGCTTTTTGCTGCGCTTCTTGCTGCATTTTGTGCTGCGTCATGACAGGCGTGAGCGGAATGGGGCGGCGGAGCCGCTCATTGTCCGCGCATGAACAGGCGGTCGAGATCGGCGAGCGTCAGCTGATACCACGTCGGACGTCCGTGATTGCATTGATCCGCGCGTTCCGTCGCTTCCATCTGGCGCAGCAGCGCGTTCATCTCGTCGAGCGTCAGACGCCGGTTCGCGCGCACCGCGTGATGGCACGCGAGCGTGCCGAGCAGTTCGTGCTGCCGTTCCGTCAGCACGCGCGAGCCGCCATACGCATGCAGATCGGACAGTACCGCGCGCGCAAGCGACTGCAAGTCGGCGTCTTTCAGGAGCGCGGGCACGGCGCGAATCGCGATGCTCGTCGGCGACAGCACGGCGAGATCGAAGCCGAGCGCATCGAGCGTCTCGCGCTCTTCTTCGACGACGCCAATTTCGACGCCGTCGGCCGTCATCGACAACGGGATCAGCAACGGCTGCACCGCGATCGTCCGGTCGGCGAGCGCGTTCTTGAACTGCTCGTACAGGATGCGCTCGTGCGCCGCGTGCATATCGACGATCACGAGGCCGCGCGCGTTTTGCGCCAGCACATAGATGCCGTGGATCTGGCCGAGCGCGAAGCCGAGCGGCTGCTCGTCGTTCGCGTCGAAAGTTTGCGGCGCGCCGGGCGGCTGCTGCCGTGGCGTGAAGCCCGAGGGCGCACGGCCATAGTCGGCCGTATCGGGCGTATATGGCGTATCGTCCGCGTCGCGCAGTTCGAGCGCCGTCGTGCCTTGCGCGGTGCCTGCGCCGATGTCCTTGCGCCCGAACAGCGCATCGTAGAGCGCGAGCGGTTGCGCGACGGGCAGCGTGCCTTGCGTCATGCGCGCCTGGCGCAGCCACGTATTGCCGGGCTGCGAGCTGCCGCCGTCGCTGACCTTGAAGCCGCCGCCCAGCGGCGTCGAGCCGAACGAAGACGGTGTCGTTGCAGGCGTCGCGGACGGCATCGGTTCGATGCGCGCGGCGTGACCACCCGATGTCGTTTCCGGCGACGCGCCCGCATGTCGCGCGAGCGCGCGCTGAACCGCATGGAACACAAACTGGTGAATCGAGCGCGAATCGCGAAAGCGCACTTCGATCTTCGACGGATGCACGTTCACGTCGACGGCCTCGGGCGGAAGATCGAGGAACAGCACGTACGACGGAAAGCGGTCGCCGTGGAGCACGTCTTCATACGCGGCGCGCACCGCGTGCGTGAGCAGCTTGTCGCGCACGAAGCGGCCGTTGACGAAGAAATACTGCTGATCGGCGCGCCCGCGGCTCGCCGTCGGCAGACCTGCGCAGCCATACACGGCGAGCGGTCCCGCCGATTCGTCGAGGGGCAGATGCGCAGTCGCGAACGTCTCGCCGAGAATCTTCGCGACCCGCGTCGCCGGATCGCTCGCATTCCAGTGCTCGACGGCGCGGCCGTTATGCAGCACCGAAATCGCGACGTCCGGGCGCGCGAGCGCGGCGCGACGAATCATCTCGAGGCAATGGCCGAGTTCGGTCTGCTCGCTCTTCAGGAACTTGCGGCGCGCGGGCGTGTTGAAGTACAGCTCGCGCACTTCGATCGTCGTGCCTCGCGTGCCGGCAGCGGGCGATAGCGCGCCCGTCTGCGCATCGATACGCATCGCGTGCGAAGCGTGCCCGGTGCGGCTCGTGATGTACATTTCCGATACCGACGCGATCGACGCGAGCGCCTCGCCGCGAAACCCGAGCGTCGCGACGGCTTCGAGTTCGGCGAGCGAGCGGATTTTGCTGGTTGCGTGGCGCATCAGCGCTAGCGCGAGTTCGCCTTCGGGAATGCCGCCGCCGTCGTCGGTGATCGAAATGCGCTTGACGCCGCCTTCGTCGAGCAGGATGCGCAGCGTTTTGGCGCCTGCATCGAGCGCATTTTCGAGCACCTCCTTCACGACGGATGCTGGCCGCTCGACCACTTCACCCGCGGCGATCTGGCTGATCAGCTGATCGGGAAGCGGCTGGATCGCGCGCAATGCGCGCTGCGTGGCGGCGCTGTCGACGGCGTTCACAGCGGGGCTTGAAGCCGGGTCCGAAGCCTGGTCCAAAGCAGGACCGGATGCGGGGCTCGTCGAAGGCTTGTTGCCGTCGGGCGTTTCGGAAGATTCGGGGATCGCGGACATGGCGAAATTATAGCGATTCGTCGCAGATCGTCTGAGCGCGTGACTGAATCTGCGATTGAACGTGCGGTTGATACGAGCCGATCGAGGCCTGCGACTTTTTTTCAAGACGTCATGGCACTTCGGTATCATGGCGCGGTCAAGTTTAGGCTCGGGTGCGAATCGTGATTTCGCCTCGCATTCCACACGCGACGGCCGCCGCGCCCGTCATGTCAGCCATCTGCTTTTTAAAGGACGATCTTTGGACACGCTGCTGCAATTCGTCAATCTTGTCCTGCACATCGACAAGTTTCTTGGAGTCTTTATCCATCAGTACGGCGCGTGGGTCTACGCGGTGCTGTTCCTGATCGTGTTCTGCGAGACGGGTCTCGTGGTGCTGCCGTTTCTGCCCGGCGATTCGCTGCTTTTTATCGGCGGCGCGTTTTGCGCGACGGGCGAAATGAACATCGAACTGCTGATCGTGCTGCTGCTGGCCGGGGCCGTGCTGGGCAACACCGTCAACTATCTGATCGGCCGCGCGCTCGGGCCGAAGGTGTTCAACTCACACATTCCCGTGCTCGAACGCTTTCTCGACCGCGAGGCGCTGCGCAAGACACACGACTTCTACGAGCGCCACGGCGGCAAGACCATCGTGCTCGCGCGTTTCATTCCCGTCGTGCGGACGTTTGCGCCATTCGTAGCGGGGGCGTCGCAGATGGGTGTCCGGCGCTTCCAGTTGTTCAATATCGCGGGGGCGTTGTTCTGGGTGCTGCTGCTCACGCTGCTCGGCTATTTCTTCGGCAACATTCCGTTTATTCGCCAGTATCTGAATGTGATCGTGCTGGTAGGTATCGGCGCGGCGATCGTGCCCGTGGCGCTCGGCGCGCTGTGGAAGATGATGCGCGGCAAGCGTCAACCGACAAGGTCGGCGAGCAACCATACGGGGCATTGAGCGCGGGGGCTGCGAGGGGATTGCCCTCGACCGCCCGCTCGCACGAAGCGAGGCAATCCCCTCGCGACAAATCGAGAACGACGAAGCCGCGCGCCGCAAAAAGAACTACGCAGCCGAGCGCCGCACAAAGAACTACGCAGCCGTGCGCCGCACAAAGAACTACGCAGCCGCGCGCCGCACGAAAGGCGTTTCGGGCGTCGGATAACCCGCTTCGCGGAACGTCTCGACAATCGCGCGGTTCGTATCGAAGTACACCTGCCAGTAGTTGTCGTTGTGCGTGTACGGCCGCACGCACAGCAGCGGACCTTCCGGCGTGAACGACAACAGTTCGACATCGGGCGCTGGATTCTGCGAGACATTCGGAATCTTCGTCACGGCCACGCGCAGGCGATTGGCGGCATCGACGGGATCGACGCCGTGCGCCACCTTCGCCGTCAGCTCGACGCGCCGCACGGGCTGCGCGCTGAAGTTCGAGATCACGCCGGAAAAGATCGTGTTGTTGCCGACGATGGTCAACACGTTATCGGGCGTGATGATCGTCGTGCCGAACAGGCCCAGTTCCTGCACCGTGCCCGTGACGCCGCCCGCCGTCACGAAATCGCCGACCTTGAACGGCCGCAGCACCTGCATGAAGACGCCCGCCGCGAAATGCGCGAGCAGCCCGCCCCAGGCTGTGCCCACCGCAAGGCCGACGCCCGCGAGCAACGCGGCGAACGAGGTCGTCTGCACGCCGAACACCTGCAGAATCGCCAGCACCAGCAGCAGGTTCAGGATGCCGGCGAGTATCGAGCCGAGATAGTGCGCAAGCGTCGGATCGACCTTGCTGTTGCGCGAGAGCAGCTTGCGGACCAGGCCGGTGATGAGCCCAATCACCCATCGCCCGACGATCCATAGAACGATCGCACCGAGTACCTTGGTCCCGAAGTCGATGCCCCGGGTCATCAGAAAGACGCGTACGGCTTCAATGTCCACGATTCCCTCGCCTGAGTCGGTTTGCGCTTGACTGACTGCGTGCATGCGACGACGCAGAGGAACGCGGCGCGGACGGGCCGGGCGAGTCCGCGAGAGGAAGCGACGCCGCGTCCATCGCTTGTGCTGCACGACGTTTTATCTGGTACGGCGAACGGCTGGAGGAGGCTGGTTGCCCGATATGCAAGAAGGGTGGCGCAAGTCGCGCCGCATGCAATCATCGAATGTTATAGGCGACGGCGCGCCTACTAGCAAGGCGTATTCCCGGCCTTCTTGCCTGCCTACATGGGGAGTTGCGATTTGGTGTACGCCGACGTCTGGATGACGGCAGAGCCTTGCGCCCCCTGTGACGCCTTGCGGCCGCGCATGCGCGCCAGACAGACCGCGATGCCGGACGCCGTCAGATACGCGGCGAAGCGCTGCATGAAGGATTCCGTGGTGCTGAACTTGCCGTAGCGCGTCTGCGAATCCGCGAACACCAGAAAGGTCAGCGCGGCGTCGAACGCCAGTGCAATCGCGATGAACACGAAAAACACGAGATAGCCGTTCGCCTTTGCGCCGGGCCTCATCCCGTTGAACAGGCTGCATACCGTCAGCATGACGGCGAGGATGACCAGGTTCGAAATCAGATCGAGCAGGAAGTTGACCATGACGTTGAGATCAAAGCGTTGCATTGCGAACGCTGCTCGCCATGTGTCGTCGACGTGTTGCAACCGGCACCGCGAGTAGCCGCGGGATGATTGCACGTCTTTTCATCTCGATAAATGCAAATATACGGAGTGCACAATAACGCGTTGGTCGCGCACGACAGGCAATGAGCCGGCGCGCGGCTGCCGGGCAGGACGAATGCAAAAAAGACACAAGGGTCTCCGGTTGCCCGAAGACCCTTGTGTTTTCACTGTGACGACGGATGTCTGGTCAGTCTCTTGTCGTCGCGCCCGCGAGCCGCGCAGCCCGTCAGCCTTTGGAAGCGCTGCGCCGATGTGCCGCGCGGTAGTCGGTCGGCGAGATCGACAGGCGCTTGCGAAAGATCTTTGCGAGCCCGTCGCCGCTGCGCACGCCACAACGGCGCGCGATGCCGTCGATCGACATGTCCGTCTCCGCGAGTAGCAGGCAGCTCGCGTCGAGCCGCGCGCGCAGCAGGTATTCGGACGGCGTGAGCCCGATTTGCGACTTGAAGCGGCGCAGGAAATTACGCTCGCTCATCTTCGCGACTTCGGCCGCCTCGGCCACCGAAATATGGCGCGTGTAGTTCTCGCGTATCCAGTGCGCGGCCGTCGTGATCTTGCGGCTGATGCCTTTCTTCTCATCGTCGTCGAGAAGCGCATCGAGGCGGCGCGACGCGCCCGACAGCGCGCGCTCCGACACGAGCCGCGCCATCGGCGTGCCGTGATCGCGCTTGATGACCGTGAGCGCCGCCGCAATCGAACGCACGGGCGCGTCGACATCGAGCGTTGCGCCAGACTCGATCTGCCATTGCGGATCGTTCGGGACGGGCGCGAGCGCCTTGCCGAACGGATCGGTCGCGCCCGGCACGTTGCGCCAGCCGCGCCGCTCGAATGCGAGATCGGCGGCGGCGAGCACGCCGAGGCCCTCGTCGAGCGCCTTGACGACGCGGATTTTCGGCGCGATCGCGCGCAGCCGCCGGATCAGCCGCTCGTTCGCCTTCGCGCGCGACGCGCCCGGACCGCCGACGATGAACAGCGTGTCGAAGCCGTTCAGCAGCGGCCCATTCAGGCTCTCTGTCCACACGCGCAGCGTACAACTGCTCATTACACTGCCGCCCATTTCGGACAGCATCACGATCGAATACGAGGGTTCGACGCCCGAACCCTCGCCAGACTGATCCGCCTGAGCTTCATTGGCGAGTCGGAATGCGTCGGCAAGCAGACACACGTCGCTTAACGGAAATCGTTCAAAAACGAGAATACCGATACGTTTGACCATGTGCCCGACGTTGACGACTGCGCTGTACGAGGATGAATCCAGCCACTGATTCACCGCGTGCTCATATCGCATCGTCTGTCTCCAGTGCCGAGGACGGCGAAAGAGTAAGGTCTGTGTACTTTGCGTCAATCATAGGCCGACGTTTTTACCCGCTGTCGATTGGCGTCGGAAAAAAACGAGAAGTTGGCAGATCGGCTCGATATTCGTGGGAATACGCTGGCGTATCGATGCTGATCGATCCACTCAACGAGGCGAGCATCTTCAACCTGTGCAAGGCCGCCTGGCAGGCAGCGCCCGATTGCGTCGGCGGTTTGGCGCATCCGGTTTCGCGCGTCGGGTATCGCGAGTCGCGTATCGCGTGACGATGAAGAGCAGCGCGGTCCGCTGTGCCGCTTTTCATTCACGCCCGCGACATCTTTCGACGGCGGACGGACTGCGGCGCTAACGGAAATACGCCTTCGTGTTTTCGTGCACGCCGTCGTGCGCAAGCAGTTCTTCGGGCCTGAGCCAGATATAGCGGCTATGCTGATCGAAGCGGCCCACGGATGCCGTGTTCTCGAGCGTCAGAAAGTACGCGATCACGACGTTGTGTGTGGTGATCTCGTCCGCGCCCGCGAAGTTGTCGCTATACAGATGCTCGAACAGGCCGCCGAAACGCGCGGCCGAGCGCTCCATGCCCGAAATCCCCAGTTCCGCGTCGACGATGCGCGTGAAGGCCGCGTCGAGTCGCTCGTTCTTGCAGATGCGTCCGCCGGGCACGAACCATGTGCCGAGCGCGGGACGATTGCGCCTATTTCCGACGAGCACGCGTCCCGCGTAGTCGGACACGATCAGGTCGATCGACACGAGGGGTGTCATCCGTACGACCTGAAGGAAATCGTCTGCTTCGAGGAAATCGGCGCATGTGGTGGCCATGTCTGTCTCTCGTCAATGTCGTGTGGGTGCGGTCGCGGCGAGGTCAACGCGTCAGCGCGAAGCCGACGTCCGCAAGCCTGCGGGTTTATTGATCGGAGTTGCGGGTGAAAAGCCGGGACGACGTAGCGAACAGAACGACAATGACAATGACGATGGCCGCGCACAGAATCAGCCCGGAAGCCAGCACTGCGATGACCATCACCATGATCCAGGCGAAGCCACTCATCCGACCGCTCCCTAGTCGTGCCTTCGCGCGCGCCCGCTGCGCAGCGCGCGGGCGGCGCCTCGCTTGCGGCATTGCCAAGAGTCTATCCGCAGCAATGAAAGGCGGTTCTGTCGTCTCACGCCTAAATCCCGTCACGTATGGACAAATCCGCGTGCGTCGCGCGCGTGCGGAGGGCACGCATCACGTGCGCTTCACAGCCTGCATCAAGGCGCGATATAGCCCGCCGGCGTCGTGACGTTCGCCTTCATCACGACCGCGTTCGACGACACCACATAGACAGGCGTCTCCGTCAGCGCGAGCGTCACATAGCCGTTCTGATAGGGCACGCTCGACGGATTGCCCATCATGTCGAACACCGTCACCTTCCCCGAAGTGCCGGGCGCATCCACTTGCAGACGCCACGACACGCCCGCCTTGGGATCGAAATGCGTCGACTTGTTCCACTTCGCGTTGTCGTGCGTCCACGCGGCCGTGACGATCTTGCCGCCGTTCAGGCGCTGGAACGCATACGCATAGACGCGGGCGGGCGTGTGCTTGACGGGACCGAGCGTAGCCGTGCCGTCGATCAGCCGCGTCATCGCCGCGACTGCGAGCGCCGCGGGCTTCGGACTGATCTTGCCCGGACCGAAATCGCCTTTCGGATGATCGAGGTCGAAGAACACGCCGTAGCCCGGCGTCGCATCGGGCGTGTCGTTCGAATAGAAGATGTACGTGATGTCCGCGCCTTCGCCGAGCAGGATCAGATGCGTGCGCGCGACGACGGCGCCTTGCGCGTAGAGCACGTCGCCCGTCGGATAGTGCGGGCCGTATTGTTCGCCGACGTCGTAGCTGATGCCCGTTTCCGTCGCGAAGAGCTTTGCGCCCGGCTTGTACTGCGCGGCCATCAAGCGGCGTAGCGCGCGCATCGAAGTGGGCAGCGCGTATTGAGCCTGTTGCGGATCGCTGGCGTTCATCAGGCGCTCGGGCGGATGCGACGGGCTGGGGCCGTTCGGATCGTAGTAGCCGTGAATCGCGATGCCGTCGAGATATTTCGCCATGCCGAGCGGCGCGAGACGCCTGAGCGATTCGATATTGCCCGTCACGGAGCCATACGTCGGCCCCATGACGACGGCATTCGGATCGGTCGCGTGAATGCCTTCGTACACGGCCTTGTATAGTTCGACGAAATTTGCGTCGGTGTCTTTCCACGGCAGGCCGCCTCCCGCGTCGGGCTCCCACGTGACCTGATAGTAGTTGCTCGACTGCGCCGCAAAGACCGTGGTTCGCACGCGGCTCGATTCGGTGCCGACGCGCTGCATGTATTCGCGCAATGCGCCCGTCGATTTCGGCAGATAGCTGTGCGTCTGCTTGCCTGTTGGACTCGCCCAGCCAGGAAAGCCGTCGAGTTGGATCAGGCGCAACAGGTCGCCTTTGCGGAACCATGGCGAGAGTTGCGCGGTGGCGGGATCGAACGTGTTCGCGCGGTCCGGCTCTTCCGTGTACCAGTTGCGGTTGTCGTTGACCCACGTGAGGCCGAGCTGCGGATAAAGCGGACGATAGCCGTCGCCATCGCAGCAGTGCTGTCCCGGCGCGACGAACGCCGTGCCCTGGCCGCCGAAGCGGTGCAGGTCCGCGCGCGCGAAATGCACGGGCGGCACGCTCGCGGACACATCCGGCAGCACGCCGAAAGTGGCGATGCCTTCGGGACGCGTGCCGCGCGCGGGCAACTGTCCATGCTCCTGTTCGAGCGAGGCCGACAACGCGAAGTAGCCCGCAAGCGTCGACGTGCAATTCAACGTGACCTGACGCGCGCCTTGCGCGACCTCGTATGCGCCGCTTGCCTGCACGGTGCCCCACGCATCGCGGATCTGCCATGCGAGCTTGTCGGTGCGCGATGCGCGGGTCGTGATGGCGACGCGGAACGAACGATCGAGCGTAAAAAGACGCGTGCCTTCGCTATCCGGCGTGTCCGCTTCGATGAGACCGCCTTGCGGATTCGCCACCGCGACATCCGGTGAGCCCTTGCAGCGGAGTGCCTGAGAGTGGCTCGGATACGGTTGCGCTTCCGCTTGTGCGGCGTCGTTGCCGGCCGCTGCGCGAGGCGACGCAGCGGGTGTCGTGCTGGCCTTCGCAGCAGTGCTGGACGCACCGGCCCCGCTGTTGTCCCCTGAAATCCAGCACTGCTTCTCTTCGCCGGGCGCTGGATCGTCGAATACGCCGTTATCGCACGAAGTGCCGTTCGTCAGCGATTTGACAGTATTACGCGCTTCTGTGCCATAACGGACGTCGCGCGTGCCGCTGAAGGAGCAGGTGCCGTGCTCGTCGGCGCATTTCGTCCAGGCGGGCGCTTGTGCGTTATCGGCTGAGGCCCTGTCGCAGCCGCTCGCCATCGCAACAGCAACCGCAAGCAGCGGCGCACGCATGACGAGGGAAACATCGAGCGCATCAGCGATGCACTTCAACGGGAGTACGTATCTCTTGCGAGGCGAGTGGTCGCCATCAGTCATTCTTTCCCCCGTGACAGTAATGGATGACCTGTTACGCATTGGAGCGACCAAGATTACACCGCGCACCCAGCAGGAATTGGACGTTCTTTAGTGTTCGTGCGCAAGTCCAATGGCGGATGAAAGCGAATGTTGCGTCATCGCGACGCTTGTCAATGGCGGCATTCGCCTGGTGCGCATTATCCGCGTCGCATAAGGCCAGGCGGCCACACGACAAGCCTTTGCGCGTTCGGACGGACCGGCAAGCGCCGCCAAAACTGCCGCTTTACTCCGTTTTGCCAGTGCTGTAGCGCCCGTTATCCGGCTTTAATGTTTCGCTTTTGAAACATTAATGGTTTTATTTATAGGCGAATCTAAAGACGAAAAGAATTAATTATTCGGGCTGCTTTTCGTCTTCTTATAATTCGTAATCTGAGCGTTGCGAGTGCTTTTTTCATCATATTAATAAGGCTTTAATTTCATATTAGCAAAATGCCAGTCAAAGCTCGAATGGCTGTTTTCCTGAGTAACTATTACAGGCGCTAAAGCAAGGCTGAAAAAATTGCTGTTCCCTTGTGGGCTGGTCCAGTAATTGCAACAAATTGTAATGCTTTGTGTCAAGCCTGGCGGGGCGGAGCCGGAAGGGCCGCATTTGTGATATGAAATGGCGAATTCGTTCGCCGGCGCGTAAGCCGTATTAATCGGCTTTATGTGATTGTCAAATGCGGGCTGAAAGGCTTCGATCAGCAATCGGACCGAATACGCCAATACATCGTCAGTTTCAGTCACTGTCCGCCGGGATTGTTTTTTTAATGCGTATGATGCACTGCACATCGCTTGGATTTAACTAGTTCTTTCCACGCCGGAAGGTCAAGGGGGAAGAGTCATGGCGTATGCAAGTTTGGAAACTCCAATGGTAGGCTGGGTACGAGCAGCGCCTGAGCGCAGCGCGCACTATGCAACCGCCACTCGCCACATTGCAATTTTGTTGTTCGACGGTTGCTCCCTCCTTGGTGCGGGGATCGTAGCCGAGGTCTTTCATGCAGCTAACGAACTGGCGTCATCCGCCAGCCACGGCTGGACTTACGACGTCAGTTTCCTGTCGGCCTCGGGCGGCAACATCACGTGCTCGTCATCGATTCGCGTCTGGACGGACGGACTCGACGCGCGGCATTACATGGGATTCGATGCGCTGTTCGTGGCGGGTGGCAAGGGTGCGCGCAGCGCGTCACGCGACGAACGGCTCATCGCGTGGCTGCGGCGCGTTCATGCGAACACGAGCACCGTGCGTCCGATCGGCGAAGGGCGCGCGCTGCTCGAAGCGGCGTGCATCAACGGCGTGCAGCAACGCGATTTCGGCAGCTACAACGTGCGCGAGGAGCGCGACGAGCAAAACGGCAACGAAGCGAACGATCGTCTCGAATCGATGAAGAGCGCGCTGATGCTGATCAAGCGCGATCTGGGCATCGACGTGGCGCGCAACGTAGCCGAACGTCTGATGCCCGATGCGGGTGACAGCCTGATGTCGCTCTTGGGCGACAGCACGGGCCGCAGCCCCGCGGACAAGGTGCGCGCGGCGGCGCGCTGGCTACAGGAGAACTGCCAGCGGTCGATTTCGATCGCGGACGCGGCCCAGGTGGCCGCGATGAGCGAACGCAATTTCCTGCGTCGCTTCAAGATGGAAGTGGGCGTCACTCCGTCCGACTACCTGCTGCACGCACGGCTCGCGATCACCTGCAGCTTGTTGACCGACTCCGAACTGCCCGTCGACAAGATCGCGCGGCGCACGGGAATGGGCAACGGCGATCGCCTCGCGAAGATCTTCCGCAAGCGGATGAAAGTCTCGCCGACGGAATACCGGATGAAGACCCGGCGCGAAGCCGGCATCTGACGCCGGCCGCGATCTGAAAACGCGTCTCAGGTAGACATGCCTGGCCATCAAGGGCAGACATTAAGGAGTGCGTACATGCTAGTCGACCAGAAAAATCCGACGAATGCGGCAGTGCCGGCGAGTTCGTTGCCGGACTGCACGCACATCGTGCCGGTGATACTGGCTGGCGGATCGGGCACCCGACTGTGGCCGATGTCGCGTGAACACTTTCCGAAGCAGCTGATCGGCGTGGTTGGTTCGGAATCGCTGCTGCAGGACACCGCTCACCGGATGGAAGGCTTTCCTGCGGGCTGGGAGGTGTCGAGCACGCCCATCGTCGTGTGTGGCGAAGAGCATCGCTTCGTGATCGCCGAACAGCTGACGTGCAACGGCTGCACGCCGCGGCTCGTCGTCGAGCCGGCACGGCGCGATACGGCGCCCGCCCTCACACTCGCGGCCGCGCTCGCGTGCGCGAACGGCGACGACGCGATTCTCGTCGTGATGCCGTCCGATCATTCGATCGCGGATGTGCCGGCGTTGCAGCGCGCGATCGAGATTGCCGCGCGCCATGCGCAAAGCGGCGCGATCGCGACGCTCGGCGTGCCTCCGCGCGGGCCCGAAACGGGCTTCGGCTATATCCGCGTCGGCAGGAAGCTGGATGACGAAGCGTGCGAGATCGACGGCTTTGTCGAAAAGCCCGCTGCCGAGCTTGCAAGGCAATACGTTGCGGCAGGCACGTACTGGTGGAACAGCGGCATCTTCGTGATGCGCGCGAGCGTGTGGCTCGCGACGCTGCAATCGCTTCAACCCGACATGCACGCCGCGTGTCTTGCGTCGTTTGTGCAAGGGCAGTTCGACGGCACGACCTTCCGTCCCGCCGCGGACGCGTTTACGCGTTCGCCCGCCGATTCGATCGACTACGCGGTGATGGAGCGTCTGAACGTGTCGACGGGCTGGACGTCGACGGGCGTCGTCGTCCCGCTCGACGCGGGCTGGTCCGATCTCGGCTCGTGGGACGCCGTGTGGGCCGCGCAGCCGAAGGACGAAGCGGGCAACGTGGGACGCGGACGCGTGATGTTCGAAGGCGCCGTCACGAGCTATGCGCATTCGGAAGGGCGGCTCGTCGCGTGTGTCGGCACGACGAATGTCGTCGTCGTCGAAACGGCGGATGCCGTGCTCGTCGCCGATCGCTCGCGCGTGCAGGACGTGAAGGGACTCGTCGCTCGCATCAAGGCGCAGAAGGCGCCTGAGGCCGACTCGCATCGCAAGGTGCGCCGTCCGTGGGGCTTCTACGATTCGATCGATCACGGCGACCGTTTCCAGGTCAAGCGCATCGTGGTCACGCCGGGAGCCAAGCTGTCGCTGCAACTGCATCACCATCGCGCGGAGCACTGGATCGTCGTGCGCGGCACGGCGCTCGTCACGCGCGGCGAGGACCAGTTTTTGCTCACCGAAAATGAATCGACCTACATCCCGCTCGGCGTGCGGCATCGGCTGGAAAATCCCGGCAAGGTGCCGCTCGAAATTATCGAGGTGCAGTCGGGTTCTTATCTGGGCGAAGACGACATCGTGCGCTTCGACGACACGTATGGGCGCTGCGGTCCAGCGCAAGGCCAGAGCCAGTCGCAAGGCGAAAGGCACACGCGGGACACGGGCGAGAGTCAGGACACGGGGCATGGCCCGACTCCCGCGGCGAGTTAGCGCGGCGCTGAAATGCGCAACACCCGGACGAAAGGCAACGAACGACGAATGGCAGGGTGACTGATATGCGGGACTTACAGGACTTTTTTGCGCGGGTTGCAGACGTGGCGCTGATCCTCCTCGGCGCCGCCGTCGCGTCGCAGATCCGCTTCGATGAATTCTCGCAGCGAGGCTTCTACGACGCATTCGTTCTTTTCTCGGGGGCCTTCGCGCTCGCGATGTTCCCTGCGTTCGGGGTCTATGAGTCCTGGCGCGGACGCTCGAAGCTCGCGCTCGCCGGACAGGTTGCGCTCGCGTGGCTCGTCGTGCAGGGCTGCGCGCTCGCGCTGATGTATTCGCTGCACCGGATCGACATCGTTTCGCGGCTGTGGTTCGCGTACTGGACGGCGATGGCGGGCGGCCTGCTGATCGCCTGGCGGCTGATCGCGCACGCGGTGCTCGCGCGCGCGCGCCGCGCCGGCTGGAATCTGCATCAGGTGGCGATCGTCGGCAGCGGCGGACATTGCGACCAGATCGTGCGCCGCATCGAATCGCAGCCGGCCACGGGCTTTCGCGCGACGGCCGTGTTGAACACGCATCCCGAAGACTCGCCGCTGACGAATCCGCGCGTGAACTGCTTCGACTCGCAGCAGGCTTTCGCCGAGTTCGTACGCAACAACGACGTGCATGAGCTATGGCTCGCACTGTCGCTCACCGACGAGCGCACGATCTTTCGCATCGTCACCGAGTTTCGCAACGACCTCGTGAACATCCGCTTCATGCCGGACGTGCGCAGCCTCGCGCTGTTCGATACCAGCAGCGTGATCGAGTTGCTCGGAGTGCCTGCGATCAACCTCGTCGCGTCGCCGCTGTCGTCGCGCGCGCTCTTCAAGAAAGATCTTTTCGACCGGGTGTTCGCCGCTTGCGCGATCATCGGCCTCGCGCCGCTTCTGATCGCGATTGCGCTTGCCGTCAAGCTGTCGTCGCCCGGTCCCGTTTTTTTCAGGCAGAAACGTAAGGGGGCCGATGGTCGCGTTTTCACGATTTACAAGTTCCGTTCGATGCGTGTGCACACTGAGGAAGCCGGCAAGCTCAGCCAGGCGACCCGCGACGATCCGCGCATCACCCGGCTCGGCGCATTCCTGCGCCGCACGAGTCTCGACGAGTTGCCGCAGTTCTTCAACGTGCTGCGCGGCGACATGTCCGTGGTCGGGCCACGCCCCCACGCACTCGAACACGACGATCTGTATCAGAAGGTCGTGGCCGGCTATATCCATCGCTACAGGATCAAGCCGGGTATCACAGGTTGGGCTCAAATCAACGGCTTTCGCGGCGAAACAGACCGCATCGAAAAGATGGAGCGGCGCGTCGCGCACGATCTGTATTACCTGGGGCACTGGACCTTCTGGCTCGACATGCGAATCATCGGCGCCACGATCGTCAAGGGCTTCATTCATACCAACGCGTACTGAGTTGGGGGCAAGTCAATGAACAAGGATCAAGCTCCCCTGCAAGGAGGAAATGCCATGAACCAGAAACGAATAAGCGTGTGCGCGCCGCTGGTGCTATCGATGTCCGTGATGCTGCTCTCCGCCTGCAGCATCGTCCCCGGACAACGATTCGAATCGCCTCCCACGCTGCCCGAGACGGGCGGTGAATACAGCAGCGAACCCGAACAGAACGTGCAGATTCCCATCACCGATATCAACCTGAAGCTCGTGCGCACGATGAACGGGCAGGCGACGCAAGTGGACCAGCAGATCGCGTCGCTGTTCAGCCCCAAGGCGCCCACCTACAAGCTCGGCCCGGGTGACGTGCTGCAGATCACCGTCTGGGATCACCCGGAACTGGCGGCTGCGCTCGGCCAGCCGTCGCCGTCGAGCAGCAAGAACGATCCGGGCGTCGGCTTTCTCGTCGATGCCGATGGCAATATCCAGTTCCCGTATGCAGGCACGATCCATGTGGGCGGCAAAGATGCCGCGACGGTGCAGAAAGAGCTGTATCGCAAGCTGAGCGTCGTCTTTCAGAAGCCTGAAGTGACGGTGCGTGTCTCTGCGTTCCGTGCGGCTCAGGTTTATGTCGATGGCGAAGTGCATGCGCCGGGGCCGGCGCAGGTCAACGATATTCCGATGTCGCTGACGGAAGCGATCAACCGCACGGGCGGCTTCACGCCGAATGCCGATCAGAGCCATGTCGAACTCGTGCGTGAAGGCCGTACGTATGAAATCAACGTACCGTCACTCATTAGGGCGGGCCGCGCTCCGACGCAACTCTATCTGCAGGGCGGCGACCTGCTTCGGGTCGGTGCGCGCGACGAGTACGGCATCTACCTGATGGGCGAAGTCAACAAGCCGGCGACGATCCTGCCGATGCGCGACGGCCGCCTGACGCTGGCGGAAGCGTTGTCGCAGGCGGGCAGCCTCAACCCGAACACGGCTTATGCGAAGCAAACCTTCGTGATCCGCAATTCGATGAGCGACAAGCCCCAGATCTACCACCTGGACGCGACGTCGCCCACTTCGATGGTGCTTGCGAACCAGTTCAATCTTGAGCCGAAGGACGTGGTGTACGTCGACAACAACGGTCTCGTGAAATTCAACCGCGTGCTGTCGCTGCTGTTGCCTGCAATCAATGCTGGCGTGACGGCTGCATTGCTCGCGAAGTAAGGGTGACGAATGCGTCTTGCAATAACGGGGTGCAGCAACGCAATGCTTCCGACAGTGTGGTTACTTGATGGATCACGCAAATGGCTATCAACTTTGACAATCGCTATACGGACGTCAGTTCCGATGAGATGCACCTGACAGATTATCTGCAGGCCATCGTTGCGAACTGGAAGTCGATTCTGTTGATTACGCTGGCCATCACGGCGCTGGGCACTGCCTACGCGTTTCTGGCGACGCCCGTGTATCGCGCAGATGTTCTTTTTCATGTGGTGGATAAGGCCGATAACAACAAGCAGGACGGCCTTCAACCGCTGACGGGCATGTTCGATACGAAGCCGTCGACGGCCGCGGAAATCGAGTTGATGAAGTCACGGCTCGTGACCGAGGAGACGGTCAAGGCGTTGCACCTCGATATTGCCGCGCGCCCCCACACACTGCCGTTCGTCGGCGGGCTGATCGCCCCGCTGATGAACGGCAAGTGGGGCTTCAGGCTGCCGCCGGCGCTGCAGCTTTCGAGCTACGCGTGGGGCAAAGAAAGCATCAAGGTGTCGCAGTTCGACACTGCAAAAGATATGTACGACAAGGACTTCACGCTGATCGCCGGACAGAACGGCGACTTCGTGCTGAACAGTCCTGACGGCGTCGCGATCCTCGAAGGGCATGTCGGCGAAAACGTCGTGCGCGAAACGCCCGTTGGCCCGATCGCGTTGCGCGTCGATGCGCTCGTCGGCGCGCCGGGCACGCGCTACGACATGACGCGCGGCTCGACGCTGACGACGGTCGAACGCCTGCAGAAGGCGATGGAGGTCGCCGAGTCGACGCTGCAGTCGGGCGTGATTCGCGCGAGCCTCGAAGGCAGCGATCCGAAGCTCACGTCCGACATCATGAACAACATGGCGCGCGAGTTCATCCGCCAGGACATCGAGAGCCGCTCGTCGGAAGCCGAGCACATGCTCGCGTTCCTTGACCAACAACTGCCGCAACTGCGCAAGGAACTCGACGCCGCCGAGCAACGCTACAACACGTTCCGCAACCAGCATGGCACCGTCGATCTGAGCGAAGAAAGCCGGCTGCTGCTGCAACAGATCGTCGACAACAAGACCAAACTCGTCGATCTGCAGACGCAGCGCGCGGAGATGTCACAGCGCTTCACCGCGAATCACCCGGCCGTGGCGGCGCTCGACGCGCAGATCAGGGCGCTGCAAGGCAATCTCGCGACGATGGGCAAGAGCGTGCAATCGCTGCCGGATACCGAGCAGACGGCGCTGCGCCTGTTGCGCGACGTGCATGTGGATACCGAGCTGTACACGAACCTGCTGAACAGCGCACAGCAACTGCGCATCGCGAAGGCGGGCCAGGTGGGCGACGTGCGCATTGTCGACTTCGCAGAAGCAGCCGACGATCCAGTGCGTCCGAAGCGCCTGGTGGTGATCCTGATCAGCTTCGGTGCGGGCCTCTTCATCGGCATCGTGTTCGCGTTCGTGCGCAAGACGCTGTACGGCGGCGTCGAACGTCCGGACGAACTCGAAGCCGCGCTGGGCGTGCCCGTGTTCGCCGTCGTGCCGCGCAGCGAGCAGCAGATGCGCCTGCAGCAGGACGTGATGATGCGCCGGCGCGGCCTGCACGTGCTCGCCGAACAGGCGCCGCAGGATATCGCCGTCGAGGGCGTGCGCAACCTGCGCACCTCGCTGCAACTGACCGTCGAGGACAGCCAGAGCAACGTCGTCATGCTGACGGGCTCGCGTCCCGACGCGGGCAAGTCGTTCCTGTCGGTGAACCTGTCGGCGCTCGTCGCCTCCGTGAACAAGCGCACGCTGGTGATCGACGGCGACATGCGGCGCGGCGACGTGCATTCGCACTTCGGGCTGCAGCATCAGCCGGGTCTATCCGACGTGCTGCGCGGCGGCGATCTGCAATCGTCGATCCAGCGCGAGGTGTTGCCGGGTCTCGACGTGCTGACCAAGGGCTCATTGCCCTCGCATCCGTCCGAGCTGCTGATGAGCAAACGGTTTGAAACGATGCTCGACGAACTCAAGAAGCAGTACGACCTGATCATCATTGATACGCCACCCGTCCTCGCCGTCACCGACTCGACCGTGATCGGCAAGCACGTGGGGACGACGTTGCTCGTGATTCGTCACGGACGCCATCCGGTAGGCGAACTCGCGGAGACCGCGAAGCGTCTGCGCAATGGCGGCGTGAATTTGCAGGGGGTCTTGTTGACCGACGTACCGCAGGCGGGCGCGTTCATCGGCTCGGGTTATCGCGGCGGTTACTACGGCTACGAGAGTATCGCAGGCTAAACGGTGTTCCTGTGCGCGGGCCGCGCCGTGGTCCGACGTCATTCATCAGGAGAACATAATGACTCAGAAGGTTGCCTTGATTACGGGCATCACCGGCCAGGACGGCTCATACCTGGCGGAGTTGTTGATCGGCAAAGGTTACGGAGTGCACGGCATCATGCGTCGCACTTCACTGTTCAATACTGACCGTATTGATCACCTTTATCGTGATGTTCATGATCCGGACCGATGTCTCCAGTTGCATCACGGTGACATGACCGATTCAACCAGCGTGATGCGTATCATGCAGCACGTGAAGCCCGATGAGGTCTACAACCTTGCTGCGCAGAGCCATGTTGCCGTATCGTTCGAAGAGCCCGAATACACCGCGAACGCCGATGGCCTCGGGACGTTGCGCTTGCTAGAGTCGATTCGCGCCAATGGCCTCGAAAAGAAGACGCGTTTCTATCAGGCGTCGACATCAGAACTGTTTGGTCTCGTGCAGGAAGTGCCGCAGCGCGAGACAACGCCTTTCTATCCGCGTAGTCCCTACGCCGTCGCAAAGCTGTTCGCATACTGGACGACGATTAACTATCGCGAAGCGTATGGAATTTACGCTTGCAACGGGATCCTGTTCAACCATGAGTCGCCCGTGCGAGGGGAAACCTTTGTCACCCGCAAGATTACGCGAGCGATCGCGAGGATCGCGGTAGGCCTGCAGAAAGTGCTCTACCTTGGAAATCTGTCGGCGCTGCGGGACTGGGGTCATGCGCGGGACTATGTGGAAATGCAGTGGATGATGCTGCAGCAGGATCAGCCTGAAGACTTCGTGATCGCATCGGGTGTGCAGTACAGCGTACGCGATTTCGTTCAACGTGCAGCTGCCGAACTGGGTATCACGATCAGCTTCCAGGGCTCCGGCGAGAATGAAGTGGGAGTCGTTGAACATGTCAATCCACACACGGAAGTGCGAGTCCACGCCGGCGACATCATCGTGCGCGTCGATCCGCGATACTTCCGCCCCGCGGAGGTACAGACGCTGTTGGGCGATCCTTCCAAGGCTTACGCGAAGCTCGGCTGGCAGCCGACGATATCGTTCGATTCACTGGTGAAGGAGATGGTGCGTTCCGACTATCAGATCGCACGACGCGATGCGCTGGTGACACTAGCCGGCTTCAAGGCTCTTGAACATTACGAGTGAGTCACTGAAATGGACAAGCAGACACGTATTTTTGTCGCGGGACATCGAGGCATGGTCGGTTCCGCGCTTGTGCGCAAGCTCAAGGCGGCGGGCTATGAGGGCGTCGTCACGCGCACCCACGCCGAACTCGATCTGACCGATCAGTCCGCCGTGAACCGCTTCTTCGCGAGCGATCAGATCGACGTCGTACTGCTCGCCGCGGCGCGGGTCGGCGGCATCATGGCTAACGCGACGCAGCCAGGCGAGTTTCTCTACGAGAACCTCGTGATCGAAACCAACGTGATTCACGCGGCGTATCGCGCGAAGGTCGACCGGCTCGTTTTCTTCGGCTCGTCGTGCATCTATCCGAAGATGTGCCCGCAGCCGATTCGCGAGGCGTATCTGCTGACCTCCGAACTCGAGCCGACCAACGACGCGTACGCGATCGCGAAGATCGCGGGCCTCAAGCTCTGCGACGCGTACAACCGCGAATACGGCACGCGCTACGTCGCGCTGATGCCGACCAACCTGTACGGACCGAACGACAACTACGACCTGAAGAACAGCCATGTGCTGCCCGCGCTGATCCGCAAGACGCACGAAGCGCGGCTGCATGGCGATCCGACGCTGACCGTATGGGGCAGCGGCACGCCGCGGCGCGAGTTCCTGCACGTCGACGATCTCGCTGCGGCGACGCTCTTCGTGCTCGAGCACGATGTGAACACGGGTGTCTTCAACGTCGGTGTCGGAGAAGACCTGAGCATCCGCGAGCTGGCGCAGATCATCTGCGATGTGGTCGGCTTCGAAGGCGAGTTGCAGTTCGATGCGAGCAAGCCGGACGGCACGCCGCGCAAGCTGCTCGACGTATCGCGCCTGGCGGAAATGGGCTGGCGCGCGAGCATCGGACTGGTCGATGGGATCGGCAATACGTATCGGGAGTTTGCTGCGAAGTACGAGGAGAAATTCGCCACGCCTTCCTTTGAGACGGCTGCGCGCGCCTGAAGTACCGTTCCTGGTGACGGACGTTGCCTGGGACCGGGATTAGGGTGACGTTCGTTCTTTTTTCAGGGCAGTCGACAGTTTCGACCGAATGAGGACTGTAAGAAATGGATGCGTCGGTCACGATCTTTCATAACGTCGTGTGGTCACGGCACAAGGGCGCCGTGTTCTCTGCGTTGCACAGCATTTCGGCCGCGGGCGCGATCCGCTATTCGATGGTGCAGATCGCGGACACGGAGCACGACCGGCTGGGTTTTTCTGAGGTCGATTATTCGTATCACCGTTATCCGATGCAAAAGCTCTTCGACGGCTGCTACGAAGACGTCCCGACGTTGCGCCTCACCTCGCGCCTCGTGTGGGAAGTAATGAAGGCCAAATCGGATCTGATCGTATTGCCCGGCTATCACCGGCCCGAGTATTGGGCGATGCTCGCCGCGTGCATCGTCACCGGCAAGCGGCGCGCCGTGTTCTGCGACTCGACGGCGCGCGATCGTCCAAAGCGCCTCTTGACGTCGATTCCAAAGCGCGTGTTCTTCTCGCTGTGCGACGGCTACTTCGGCTTCGGCGAACGCAGCCGTGAATATCTGATGTCGCTTGGCGCGAGGGCCGACAAGATTTTCATTCCGTGCCAGGCAGCCGCGCTGCCCGTCACGTTCTCGCCCGAGCGAGCGCTTGCCGAGCGCTTGCACTATCGCGCGGGTAATCCGCACGTGTTCCTGTACGTCGGGCGTCTGTCTGAAGAGAAAGGCATCACGACGCTGATCGACGCATTCGCGGGACTCGCGAAGCGTCTGCCCGATCCGCAGTTGCGCATCGTCGGCACGGGGTCGCTCGAAGGCGCGTTGCGCAAGAGGGTCAGCGAGTTGGGCATGGGGTATGCGATTACGTTCGTTGGCAGCCTGCAGGACGAGCCGTTGTCGCGCGAGTACTACGGCGCGACCTGTCTGGTTCTGCCGAGCCGCAGCGAACCTTGGGGGCTCGTCGTCAACGAGGCGCTCGCGCATGGATGTCCCACTGTCGTCAGCGAGAGCTGCGGCTGCGTGCCCGAGCTCGTGCGCGACGGCGTGAACGGCTATGCGTTCACCGCAGGCGATGCGGCGGGTCTGCAGCGCACACTGCTGAAAGCGACGGAAGCATTCGCGGACGCCGAAGCGACGGCGCGCCGCTGCATGGACGTGATACGGCGTTTCGATCCGCCGTCCGCCGCAGCCAACATCGCGCGCGGTTGCGCGCTGATGCTGAGCGATTGAGATCGATCGATTGCGCGGCTACCACGGCTTGATCACGCCGTGGCCGTGCAAGGTAGTGGTTGGAAGGGCGTAGCGCCGTCCGCTGCCGCATGACGGGCATTCGACGTGGATGTCAAATATGAAGATCTTGATCTATGGCCTCAATTACGCACCGGAGCTTTCGGGGGCGGGGAAATACACAGCCGAAATGGCACAGATGCTGGCGGAATGCAGCCATGAGGTGCGCGTAGTCTGCGCACCGCCGTACTACCCTGAATGGAAAGTCGCAGCGGGCTATTCGATGTGGCGCTACCGGCGCGACGTCATGCGCGGCGTGCGCATCTGGCGGGCGCCGCTATGGGTGCCCGCGCGGCAAAGCGGGCTGAAGCGGATGACGCATCTGGCGTCGTTCGCGCTGTCGTCGCTGCCGCTGCTCGCCCGGCAGATCGCATGGCGGCCCGACGCCGTGATATTGATCGCGCCGACCATGCTGTGCGCGCCCGGCACACTTGCGCTCGCGCGCGTCACGGGCGCGAAGGCGTGGCTGCATATTCAGGACTACGAAGTGGACGCGGCCTTTGATCTCGGCCTGTTGAAAAGCGGACGCGCCGCGCGCCTCGCCTACTGGGTCGAGCGCGTGATCCTGAAGCGCTTCGACGTCGTGTCGTCGATCTCGAGCCGGATGGTCGAGCGCGCGGTCGGCAAAGGGGTCGAGACGGCGAAGACCGAGTTCCTGCCGAACTGGGTGGATACGCGCGCGATCTTTCCGCTCGAGCGCGCGAGCGCGTATCGCGAGTCGCTCGGCATTCCGGCGCGCCATACGGTGGTGCTCTACTCGGGTGCCATGGGCGCGAAGCAGGGCATCGAGACGCTCGCTGCGGCGGCCGCCGCGCTCGACGCGCGCGACGATATCAGCTTCGTGTTCTGCGGCGGCGGCGCGGCGCGGGCGGACCTCGTGAAGCGCTGCGAAGGCTTGCGCAACTGCCGCTTTCTGCCGTTGCAGCCGGCGTCGTCGCTCAACGAGTTGCTGAACGTCGCCGACATTCACGTGTTGCCTCAGCGCGGCGATGCCGCCGATCTCGTGATGCCTTCGAAGCTGACGGGCATGCTGGCGAGCGGCCGCGCCGTGATCGCGATGGCGCGCCCGGGTACGGCGCTGCACGAAGCCGTCGCGGACAACGGCGTGATCGTGCCGCCCGAGGATACAGGCGCGCTCGTCGAGGCGATCACGGCGCTCGCCGGCGACGGGGCGCGACGTGCCGCGCTCGGCGCAGCGGGACGGCGTTATGCCGAGACGATGCTCTCGCCGCTTTCGACGCTGCTGACGCTCGATACACGTCTCGCGCAACTCGCGGGCGATGGCACGCCCACGACGGCGGCTCCGCCTGTTACGACGCCCACGGCGAATGGCAGCGTCATGTCGGCGCCCGTCGAGGAGTCGAAAGTGGGTGAAGTACAGCAGTGAAGTGAGGCAGTGAAGTGAGGCAGTGAAGTGAGGCAGTGAAGTGAGCCAGTGAAGCGCAGCGCCGGCTTTGCTTACGGCGCGCCTTCGCTATAGACGCGTTCGAACGCCTCAAACGCTTGAAATGAAGAGGCCGCATTCGAGCGGCACGAAAGCAGTTCGAATACGGCCCCTTCGTTTTTACCTGTCAGGTCGAGTCGATTGACACAAATGCAGCGAACACGCTCACCACGGCGACCGGTAGATATCGCGTCCTCCCTTGTTGATGTAAGGGTTGCCGTAGACGGCATTGGCAGCAACGCCCGCATCGCCGGGAGGCGCTGCGCCGCCGCGCTGTCCCGCCGCTCCTGCCGGGCCCGCGACGCCGCCAACGGCACCAACGGCACCGTTCGCCGCGCCACCGTTTGCGCCAACGTTCGCTGCTGCCGCGCCGCCGCGCGCGGGCCGCTTGATGGCGACGGCGTTCGCCGCGCCTTTGCCGCCCGCCGCACCGCCATTTGCGCCATTGCCTTCATTGCCTCCCGCGACGGCAGGACCCCCCGCGCCCTGCGCATTGGGCTTCGCGACGCGCATGCGTTCGCTGTTCAGCAGCGACTCGCGTTCCGAATCGGGTGTCGCGCCGTCCATTTCATAGCCGCCGAGCGAGGCATTCGGACCGCCGAGCAGACGCTGCGTGTCTTCCTGCGTGCGTTGCGCGGCTGTCTTCTTTGGAGGCGCGCCGTTCGCATTGTTTTTCGCCTCCGCAGCGGCCTTCGCCCCGTTGCCGGGCGCAGCGTTGTTGTTCTGCGCATGGGCGCACGGCATCAGCGCAACGCCCGACAGCAGCGCCGACGCGAGCGCGATCGACTGAAGCCAGGCGCGCGAACGATTCGCACTGCGCAGCGGATATTCAAGCGGCGCGAGCTGTTGCGAATGAAGATGAGCGGCCATCGTCGTCTTCCTCCCGTGCAAACGTCGAAGTCTGCTTCCATGGTGAACCGGACACTCTGCATGGTTCCGCCAAAATTGCGCCCCGCGCGGCCAGCCATCGTCCAGACGGGTGCACGGACCAGATAATCGATGACGAAAGGGCGCGCAACAGACGGCCTGATGGCCGGACACGAGACGGCGCTCCATCACTGGAGAAGAGTATGAACAATACGATCCGCTCCACGATCGGCCAGGACGCGCAAAGGGAAGACCCGGAAGACGCGCGCGCATCGGGGCCGGCCGCCGCGCCGCAGCCCTCGCAGACGGGCCGCGTGATCGACCTGAGCCGCGCGGGCAAGGGCAACTATGTCGCGTCGCGCGGTGTTCTCACCGAGCTCATCTGGTTCCTTGTCGAAGCCTGTGTGATCAACAACAAGCTGCTCCCCGTGTCGTCGGTGCGCGTGGCGCTGCTGCGGCTCTTCGGCGCGAAGATCGGCGCGAACTGCCGCTTCGTGCACCCGGTGCGCGTGAAAGCACCGTGGAATCTCACGGTCGGCGACAACTGCTGGTTCGGTGTCGATGTGTGGATCTACAACCAGGCGCCCATTCGTATCGGTTCGAACGTCTGCATTTCGCAGGGGACTTTCCTGAGCGCAGGCTCGCATGAGATGCGCACGAATATGGACTTGCGCGTCGCGCCGATCGTCATAGAAGACGGCGCGTGGATCTCGTCGAAGTGCGTCGTGCAAATGGGCGTGACGATAGGGCGATCCGCCGTGGTGACGCCGCTTTCGGTCGTGCACCGTTCGCTCGATGCCGAAGGCGTGTACGGAGGCAATCCTTGCCGCTTCATTCGCAAGCGTTTCGACGGGGATGTGGGCGGGGCCTCATAACATGCACCGGACGCATGGTCTGTCTGCCGGAAGCGCGATGTTGGCGGATGAACGGAGTAGCGCAGAGCCATCATCCTACGTACGCATGGGCGGCTTGGGGGAAATCACTACTTGCCGCGACGCGCCGCGATGGCGCAAACCTGCAGTGCGTTGCTGCACGACGAGCCAGGCTCGCAGGCTCGGCGAGGGGCCAGAACGGACGGAGTCTCACACGGCCGTAGAAGGTAGGTACGAACACAAGGCTGGGAGCAGGGGATGTATATCGATACCCGCAGTGTCGAAGAGGGCGTCGCTGTATCGACGACCGTATGCATCATCGGGGCAGGCGTCGCGGGTATCACGCTCGCGATGGAACTGGATCGCGCGGGCATCGAATGCTGCCTGCTCGAAAGTGGCGGCTACAAGGCAGACGACGACACGCGCGACCTCTATCGCGGCGACAACGTCGGCATCCCATACGCATTCGCGGACGGCTGCAGGAGCCGTTATCTCGGCGGCAGCAGCAATTGCTGGGGCGGCTGGTGCCGGCCGCTCGATCCCTGGGACTTCGACAAAAAGGAATGGGTCGCGAACAGCGGCTGGCCGTTCGGCCTCGACGAGCTCACGCCGTACTATCAGCGCACGCACACGCTGCTCAAGCTCGGACCGGACAACTTCGATCCGGTGTGGTGGGAACAGCAGATCAACCGGCACGATGTGCGCCGCTATCCGCTGATGTCGGGCAACGTGCGCGATACCGTCTCGCAGTTCAGCCCGCCTGTGCGCTTCGGCAAGGTGTATCGCGACGTGCTGCGTCGCTCGGAGCGCGTGCGCGTGTTCCTGTACGCGAACGTGGTGAACATCGACACCGACAGCGAGGCGAAGGAAGTCACGGGCGTCGATATCGCGACGCTCTCGGGCAAGCGCGTCCGCATGAACGCGAAGCTCTTCGTGCTCGCGACGGGCGGCATCGAAAACGCGCGGCTTCTGCTCGCGTCGAACAAGGTGCAGGCGGCTGGGCTCGGCAATGGAAACGATCTGGTCGGCCGCTTCTTCATGGACCATCCGCGCCTGATGACGGGCACCGTGAAGTTCTCGAAGCAATGGGCGCGCAACAAGCTGTACGACATCAAGTATCACTATCAGAACCCCGTCGTCGCGGCGCATGGCACGCAAATCTCGTCGCAGTTCGCGCTGACGCGCGACGTGATCATGCGCGAGAAGCTGCTCAACTCGCGCGTGTGGTTCTTCTCACGTTTCTTCGGCGAAGGCAGTGCGGGATCGGAGGCGCTGATCCGCTGCCGCGAGGCGCTGCATCGCAAGGAGCAGCCGGGCCGTCGCGCGCGCGACGACTACCTGACGATGGCCGCGCATCCCGTCGATACGATCGGCTTCGGGCTGACGCGCCTGTTGCAGTTGCGCGCGCTGATTTCCGACGTCAAGCTGCAAGCGATCGTCGAAGCGGAGCCGAATCGCGACAGCCGCGTGACGCTGTCCGATCGCAAGGACCGGCTCGGGCTGCCGCGCGTGAAAGTGGACTGGCGATTGACGGAGCTCGTGCAGCGCACGTTCGACCGCACGTTCGAGCTGCTCGCCGACGAACTGAAGATGATGGGCGTCGCGGAGGTCGAACTCGACGAGCCGCTGACGGGACGCACGTCGTGGCCCGCGAAGCTCGAAGGCACGTGGCATCACATGGGGACGACACGGATGCACGATTCGCCGCGCGAGGGCGTCGTCGATCGCGACTGCAAGATGCATGGCGTGAGCAATCTGTATATCGCAGGCAGTTCAGTGTTTCCGACTGTCGGCGCGAACTTCCCGACGATCACGATCTCTGCGCTCGCGCTACGGCTCGGCGAGCATCTCGTGCAACGGCTCGGCAAATCCGACATGGCGACCGTGGTGCCGATCGGCGATCTCGCCAACGCGCGGTTCGGCAACGTGCCGAATCCCGAAGTGAGCGATCTGCCGATTGCGGCGCAGTCGCTGGTTCGGGCGGGGGGGAATGAGGCGGTGTGAGGGGCACGCGCTCGGCTTAAGGCAGGCGCTCGACGAGCGAATACGGATATGACAGTAAAAATCCCGCGATATGTGTCGCGGGATTTGTTATTTGGGCGCAGTGTCTTGCGACGCGTGACGCGGCTTCAACTGACCGAATGCTCCTTCTGCGCCGCCGCCTTCGAAGCCATACCCGCGCCTGCGGCCCCAGGTGCATTCTGCTGTGCTTCGGCCACGCGTGACGCCATCGCTATAGCCTCCGCCTGAGGCTGCAGCAACGCCGTCAAGGCATCCACCATACTCGCGATCCCGAAGCGCGCATCGAACGTTCTGCGCGCCTGCTCGCGCATCTTCGCCTTGTCGGAAGCGTCGAGCGAATGCCAGTTCAGCAGGTTGCGCTGCGTGCCGCTGATGGTATCGCTCGATACCAATCCCGCACGATCGCTTTCCACCTCGCGCCATACGCCGACCTTGTCGGACAGCAGTACAGGCAGGCCGCACGCCAGCGCCTCGGCAACGGCGACGCCGAAGTTCTCCTGATGCGACGGCAACGCGAACACATCGCTTGCATAGAACGCGCCCCACTTCATATCGCCTTGCAGCATGCCGGGCCACGTGACGCGCTCCTCGATGCTGCACGCGCGCGCCAGCGCCTGCAATGGACGCTGCCAGCCCGTCGCATCGGGACCGGCGATCACGAGATGCGCGTCCGGGTCGCGCTGCGCATGATCGGCGAATGCGTGGATCAGCAGGTCGCAACCCTTCTTCTCGTGAATGCGTCCGAGAAACAGCACGATGCGCTTGCCGCGCAAATGCGGGTACGCGCTCAGGAATAATTCGCGCAACGCTCGCGCATGCGGCGGCGGTGCGTTGGTGCCGAACGGCACGACGCGCTCGTTCGCGCGATACAGCCAGAACGACTGGCGCGCGAGCAGCCGCTCTTCCTCCGTCGTGAAGATCACGGCGGCCGCGTCGCGCAGCACGCGATATTCGGCCCACGGCCAGTACGCCCATTTCTTCAGATGCTTGAGCGGATAGGTGTGCTTGAACCAGGGGTCCAGCATGCCGTGCGTGTACACGTAATAAGGCACGTTTGACCCGCGCAGCGCGCGCCACGCGCCGAAGCCGTGGTATTGCCACAGTCCATGCACGATCACTGCGTCGAAGCGCTGCGCTTCGCGGCCCAGCCACGGCACATAGCCGGGCGTGAAGCCGTAGTAATTGCGGCCGGGCCCCAGCGCATGGACGGGCAGCGGGAACTCGCGCACGTAGGGCGCATCGGTGGCATCGAGCGATGCCACTTCGATCTCGTGACCCAGCGACGCCATCGCGACGCCGCTCTGTCGGACACCTTCAGTCGGTCCGCCTGCACGCGGATCGACTGTCGAAAGCAGATGAAGGATTTTCATTGGCAAGTCATGCGGCGTAGTGCGAAAAGGTAATGGCGTTACGCGATCGAACCGGGTGTCGGGCGAGGGCATTCTCATGCGGATGCCGGCATGCGACGTTGACGCATGCCGCCCGCGCGGCTTGCATCGAAGGGCTCGGTGTCGCTCGTGTCCTGAAGCGCGTCGTGCTGCGCAGCGGATGCAAACGGCGCGGGCCGCGTCGGCTGTCCCGTTGGCCCGGACGTCGGACGTCTTGCGCCCGCCGGCGTCCTCGATGCTTGCGGCGGCACGACGGGCTCGACGCGCGTGCGCGCTTTCGCGTCCAGCTCACGACGCAGCCGGCAATAGGTGGCGACCGTCAGGCCGAGCGCGATGCCGAATACGAGGCCGGAGAAACGCGGGCCGAGCGGATTGCCGCCGATCGACGTCGCGGGCAGCGCGGCCAGTTGCAGGATCGCGCGGCCGAACACGGGCAGAAGCGGCGCGCCGGGTGAGCGCGCGCGCCATCGCCGGTAGGCGAGCGAGCAATGCCAGAGCACGAAGACCACCGCGACGGGCAGCGCGATGCCGAACAGAATCCCCCCCGCGAACAGCTGATAGATCCAGAAGTTGTGGCCCGCCGCCCACTCGTGGATCGCGTAGAAATCCTTCTTGGTGATCTGTCCCGCGAGGTCGGGCAGATACTGCGGCGAATAGCGATAGTAGTGGCCGTAGCCTTCGCCGAGCAGCAGCGTCTGCGTCGACGACGTGACCTGGTCGAACTGGTCCTTGATTTCGGCGAGACGCGTGATCGTCGTCGGGTCCTTGCCGGTTTCGGTGTAGGCGCCGGCGTCGAAGCGCTGCGTCCAGTGCTTGCTGACGGACGGAAAGCTCCATACGGCGGCAGCGGCCATCGAGCCGATCACGACGCTCACGATGAACACGCGCACGGCCGAGTTCAGCAGATGGCGCGCAGATGGCGCGCTCATCCACGCGGCCAGCAGGAACAGCATCACCGTGCCCACCAGCAGGCTGCGCGTGACACTCAACAACTCGATGAGCACGGTGGCGAGAAAGGTCGCCAGCATGAACGGTGAAAAGCGCCGCGCGAGCACGAACTCGTGCAGCAGCACGCCCTGCAATCCGAGCAGCGTCACGGAGACGATGCGATAGCGCACGTCGGCAATCGCGCCGAGTCCGCCGCTCGTCGCGATGCCGAAGACCAGCGTGAAGATCAGCGCGATCAGATTGGCCCAGAACAGTGCCTTTTCCATCTGCCCGATGCGGTCTTCGTGCCATGGATGGCAAGCCATCTCATAGCCGAGCAGAAACAGCAGGAAGGGCAGTATGACGCGCATATAGTTGCCGAAATCGTTGCCCTGCACCAATTGCGAAACGAGGCTGCACGGCACGCTCAACACGAGGCAGAACGTGACGAAGCTGCGCAACGGGGATGCCTGCTTGAAGCGCGGCGCGATGAACATCAGCGCGACGGCGGCCGCGAGGACGGGGAGAACGAGCACAACCTGGGCGGCGTGGCCCGAATCTGCATCGGGAGCCTTGTAGTCGAGCGCAAGCGGAAAGATGCACATCCAGATCCACAACGTAGCGTACTTGTTGCGCATCGACGATTCTCCCTCTCCCGGTGGGGTGTGCGGTGCGTTCATCGTGGCAGGGCGACGCGCGCCACTGTTCAGTCTGAATATAAATGGCTGGCTTCCGCTCAAGTCCGCGCGAGGCGTATTTCGCCTGGGTTCTGGCGGGGTCGACCGATGCGCCCTGCAGCCTTTCGTCAGACGGTTTCGCACGTCTAATGATGCTGTCCGAGAACGACGGCAACTTGGCGCACGAGTGCACGCGGTAGCAAGCAACATGACTGGAATACGGTGCCAGAAATACCCGTCGATTGTGGCCATTCATGGGCCGGAACAAGGCGGGCGTATCTCCGCATGGCGGTTCGTGAACAACGACCAACGACGTCGAAGGGGAACAGCATGAAGCTATTCGGCAGCGCCGAATCGATGGTGCGGGGCAGGTCCGTCGAACTCGACTTCGTGCGCGGTATCGCGATCCTCGCCGTGATGGGCTTTCACTTCCACACCGTCAACACGGGCAGCACGCTGATCTCGATCATCGAGTATCCGCTGAGGAATTTCGGCCGCGAAGGCGTGAACCTCTTCTTCACGCTGAGCGGGTTCCTCGTCGGCGGACTGTTGCTGCGGCAATACGCGGAGACGGGACATGTCGACGCGCGCCGCTTCATCGTGCGCCGGATGTTCAAGATCTGGCCCGCGTATTACGTGCTGATCCTCTTTCATTCAATCGTCGGACGACACCCGCTGGACTCGTTCCTGTGGCAGAACCTGACCCATCTGCAAAATTACTTCGGCACGTCGATTACGCAGACGTGGAGCCTCGCCGTCGAGGAGCACTTCTATCTTTTCCTGCCCGCCGTGCTGCTGCTGTTCGCGCGCTGGCAGATGCGCGCCCGCTCGATCATCGGCGTGCTCGGCGGCATCTGCGTGATCGTGCTGATCGCGCGTTGCATCGAGGTGGCGAGAGGCGGCATGGACCCCGCGTTTTTCTATACGCAGTACCGGATCGATAGCCTGCTCTACGGCGTGATCCTCGCGGCGATCTACTGGATGAGGCCGGACGTGTATCAGCGTCTTGCGAAAAAGACGCGCCTGCTGCTCGCTGTCGTCGGCGTGCTCGTCGCGTGGCTCGCGTTTGCGACGAAGCATATTCCGCTCGACGAGAGCATCGGCTACACGATTCAGGCGCTCGGTTTTTGCGCGTTCATCGTGCTGATGCTCGAGCACTCGGCCAAGGTGCGCACGTCGTTCGCGTATCGCGCGATCGCGTGGCTCGGCGTCTACTCATACGGTATCTATCTGTGGCACTCGCTCGCGCTCGCCCCCGGCGACATGGTGATCCACAAGGCGACGGCGCTCGGCATGCCGCCCATCGTCGTGTGGGCGCTCGCGCTGACCGCGCAGGCCGCCGTCGCCATCGTCGCGGGCTACGCGATGACGCGCGCCGTCGAGTATCCGTTCCTGCGGTTGCGTAATGCGCTGTTTCCGGCCAAGCGGAATGCGTCGGTGCGCGAAGAAATGCCTGTTGGCGGCCAACTGTCCTGATGCGCTGATGCCCGCGCAGCGATAACTGCCCGTGAGGCATGCACGTGGAAGACTTCCTGCGAGCGCGCCGCGTGAAGTCGGCGCGAATCTCACCGTTGGTCGAAAGAAGCGGGGCTCAGGCACGCGTCGCTACAGCCTCGCTGATTGACTGACGCAACGTTTCCTTGAATTGCCCGAGCGTGTTGCGCGCGAGCAGATGATCGAGAGGCCGTTGATGCGGTTCCCCGCTACGCCACTTCGCGGCGACGTCGTCGAGCGCGCGTTTGATCGATTGCGCAGACAGATCGTCGAGACACGGCCCGAGCTGCCCGCCGCGGCAGAACCAGCCGATCAGCCCCTCGCTCGTCGCGACGACGGGCTTGTCGAAGCGGTACGCCTGCACCAGCACGCCGCTCATCCCGTAGTGGCCCTTGTAGCCGAGCCACACGACGTCGCACGCGGAGAACAGGTCGCGTTCCGTCTCGTTCGAAATGAAGCGGTCGAGGATCACGGGCGCCGGCTTGAGAATCGGAATGAATGCGCGCATGAAGCCGCGAATGTCCGGGTCCTGTTCACCCGCGAGCAGCAAGGTCGGTGCGTCCGTCATGCCCGCGAGCGCTTCCGCGAGCTCGCAGATGCCCTTGCGCTCGCTGATCGAGCCGTAGACGAGCAGATAGTGGCCGTCGGGATCGAGCCCAAGGCGCTCGCGCGCGACGAGCGGGTCTTCGGCTTTCGCATCGGGAAACGGATCGGCGACGTACTCGACCTTCGCGCCATGTTTCGGCTTCGCGCGGCCGACCCACTGTGGCAGCGTCGGATCGATCGACAGCAGCGTGCGCAGCCCTTTCGTATGCACGGCGCGACGAAACAGCAGCGACTTCAGCATGTTGACGAGCGGCCGCCCCGGCGTGCGCACGCCGACCTTGCGATGGTGGAATGTCGCGCGCATCGTGATGGCGATCCACGGCGCCCTGCCGAACGGCGTGCCGAGCAGCGGCAGCGCATGAAAGAAGTAGTCGACGTAGGGCACGACGACGAGCCGCACGCGCTCGACACGTTTGACGGAATCGTATGCGAGCTTGAAATAGGCATGAAAGCGCGCGTAGCTGACGCGCCTCAGGCCGCGGCTCTGACGCTGGCTTTCCGGATCGACGAACGCGATCTGCAGGTCCTCGCGGTCTGCGGCCATGATCTCGCGCGCGAGCCGGTGATCCTCGTTCGAGTTCTCCGTCACGACGAGGCACGGATAGCCCGCTTCGAGACAGGTCTGCGCGATCCATTCGACGTAGCGCCAGCGATGCCCCGTGAAATTCGGCTCGATGATGACGACGTAGCCGAGCCTGGCGGCATCGGCGATGGGAGCGTCGACGGGCACGAGGTGAGTTGCGCGTTCCATGGTGATCCTGACGAGCAGTATTGGGTCCACCTTAGCATCCTGCTTTCGGCGCGAACCGACAATTTCGCCATATCTTTGGCGAGAACGGACAGCCCGCGCTGCGCGTTGCCGATTCTGACTGACTGATGGCGTCCGCATGCGGGCATGGCGAGTTACCTTGAAGAACGACGTGTTTGCGCCAGCGGGCCGCGTCTTCTCTGCGCGTGAACGTGCGACATGACGCATCGCTTCGACATCGTGCTTTCTCGTGACGATGCACTGAATTGACGGAACAAGGAGAAGGCGATTGCGGACGATGAGGCTATCGGCGTTTCCGTTCAGGGCGGGCCTGGGTTCGAGCGCAGCGACGTGGGTATTGCTGCAGCAGGTATTGATGCGCGGGCTCGTGGCGATCAAGTTCCTCGCGATCGGCCGAATTCTCGGGCCGGAGGCGATCGGCAGCGTGAGCGTCGCGCTGCTGGCCGTCGCGATTGCGGAGGCGCTGTCCGATACGGGCCTGTCGCAGGCCGTGATACAGGGGCAGGCCGCGCCGACGCGCGATGAGCTGGGCGCCGTCTGGACCACGCTTGCGTCGCGCGGCGTGCTGATCGGCGCGGCGCTCGTTGCACTTGCGCCGCTCATGAACAGCCAGTTCCATCTGGGCGGCGCGCTGCTGCTGTTGCAGCTTGCCGCGCTGCTGCCGCTGCTGCGCGGCGTCGCATCGCCGGCGTATTACGTCGTGCAGCGCGACCGGCGCTTCCAGCACGTCGCGCTGGTCGAGATATCGGCCGCGTTCGTCGATTGCTGCTTCGGGCTGGCGCTCGCGCTGGCGGGCGCGGGCGCGTATTCGGTGCTGCTCGGCATGATCGTCGGCGAATCGCTGAAAACGTCGCTGACGTGGATCACGATGAATCCGCGGCCGCCCATTCGTCTGCGCTGGTCGGGCATCGGTCACTACATCGGATTCAGTCGCTGGATCTGGGCGGGCAGTGTCGTCAATCTCATGCTGAACCAGTTTGACAAGGTAGTGGTCGGCAAACTGTTGGGGCCGGCGCAACTGGGCGCGTATCAGATGTCGTCGCGGCTCGCACAGATGCTGCTGGCCGATGCCGCGATTGCGATGTCGCAGTACCTGTTTCCTACCTTCGCGGCGCGACATCGCGCCGATCCCAAGGTCGCGGCGCGGCTTTTCAGGCGCTATATTGGTTTGATCGCAGTGGGGCTCGTCGTCGTCGTGATCGTGTTAAGGCTCGCGGCGCACCTGCTCTTTTCGCTGATTCTCGGACCGGCGTGGCTGCCCGCCGTGCCGCTCTTCAAGATCTTTGTGATCAACATGGCGATCGGCGCGCTGATCGCAGTGCTGGTCTCGTATCTGCGCGCGGTCGGCGACGCGAAGGCGACCACGCAGGCGTCGGTGATCCAGGTCATCGTGCTGCTCGCCTGCGTGCCACCCGCGACGCACTACTGGGGCGTCGTTGGCATTGCGTGGGCCATGACGCTCGGACTGAGTTGCGCGGCGATGTGGATGGCGTATCGGACGGCAAGGGTGCTTTGATGCGGATTCTTCATCTCGTGCTTGAGCCGCGCCTGTCGGGCGCGGAGGTGCTCGCGAAGGATCTCGCGATCCATCAGCAGCGCGAGGGAAGCGTGGTCGGCGTGACCTCGCTGTTGCCCGAGCATGCGGATTTCGCGCCGCTCACGCGCGAGCTCGAGAGCCACGGCGTCGAGTGCGTGTTTCCTTGCAGGCGTTCGACACTGCCGGGCAAGCTCGTCTTTCTGGCGCGCATGCTGCGGCATTTCAGGCCCGATGTGATGTTCGCTCACGCGACGATTCCCGCTTTCTACGCACGCGCGCTGCCGACCAAAGTGCCCGTGATCTACGTGATGCATTCGGCCGTCAACGATTTTGAGCGGGCGCTCTTTCGCTACGTCGAACGGATATTGTCGTCGCGGGCGAGAGCGGTGATCGGCGTATCGCCGGCGAATCTGCATGACTATACGAACAGTGTTCGCGCGCATCCGTTGTTGACGCTGATCCCGAACGGCGTCGACACGACGCGCTTCGCATTCGACGATCGCCCGCGCGACGGCGATGCGCCGTTGCAGATCGTGCAGATCGGGCGATACACGTCGGTGAAGAACCAGTTGCAGACGGTGCACGCGTTTCACGAGGTCGCGGCGCAGGTGGAGGATGTGCGGCTGCAGTTGTATGGCGTCGTCGAGGACCCGGCTTATCTGGCCGCGGTTCAGGATCTGGTGAAGAAGCTCGCGCTCGAAGAGCGGGTGAACGTGGAGGGGCCGCATCCGGATGTGTGCGGCGTGCTTCGGGCGTCGAACGTGTTCGCCATGCCGTCGCGTTCCGAGGGCCATAGCATCGCGTTTCTGGAGGCGCTGGCTTCGGGGATTCCCGTCGTCGCCAGCACGATCATGCCGTTTCAGTTCGCGAAGACGCTGCCGTGCGTGCAACTGGTCGATACCGATGATACGGCCGCTTATGCCGCCGCGCTGCTCGGCGCGCTCGCGCAGCCTCGGGTGCAGCGGACGCTTGTCGGGCTGACGTTGCAGGATACAGCCGAGCGATATCTCGATGTCGCGAGGAAGGTGGCGGCGCGGGTTTAGATCGTCGATTGCACTTGTTTCGCCGCGGTGCGCAGTTTGATTGGCAGAACATAGCATTCGAGCCTAGCGCTCGTCTGAGTTGCAACTGGTGCTGCAAAAGCAAACGGCCTGCTTATAAGCAGGCCGTTTGTGTACCACCATATTCCTTGGTAGGCCGTACTGGATTCGAACCAGTGACCAACGGATTAAAAGTCCGCTGCTCTACCAGCTGAGCTAACGACCCAAAAGAGAAGCGAAATTATATCGGCGAGGGCGTGGACTGTCAACAATACGCCGAGCGGATTAGCCGACGGCGGGCAGCCCGAGAAGGCAAAGCCCGAAAAAGGCAAAGCCGAAAAACGAAAAGCCGAAAAACGAAAAGCCGAAAAACGAAAAGCCGAAAAACGAAAAGCCGAAAAACGAAAAGCCGAAAAAACGAAAAGCCGAAAAACGAAAAGCCCGAAACCGCCTGGCCCCGGGCTTTCCAGCGAGAGGCACGCGTATCGGTTATCGAACCTCGACACTGCGTGTTTTACTGCGTCTACGTCCTGCAACCCGACGCCCGGCACAAACCGGACGCCGCAAAATCACTTGATCTGCGAAAGCTTGCTTTGCGCAGACTGCGCGACATCAGAGCCGCCGTATTGCGCGACGATCTGCTCGAGTGTTTTTCTTGCGGCGGCTTTCTGTCCTTGTTCGAGCTGATTGTTCGCGATTGCCAGCAAGGCTTCAGGCGCGCGCGGATGCTGCGGATATCTTTGCACGACGCCTTGCCAGACGGCCGTCGAGCCCTTGTAGTCGCGCAGCGCGTACAGCGCGTTGCCGAGCCAGTACTGCGCCGTCGGCTGATACGGGCTTTGCGGGTACTTCGCGATAAAGCTGCGGAACGATGTCGCCGCGTTCTTGAAGTCCCCGTTGCGGAACTGCTGCGAAGCCGCGTTGAACGCCTCCGTTTCACCGGGCTGCACGGTGCCCTGGACGCCATCGACCGTCTGTTGCTGCGGCTCGAACTTCTTCAGACGACCGTCGAGGTCGGTGTAGTAGTCCTTCTGCTGCTTCTGCAACGTGGCGAGCTGGTTGGCGAGGTCCTCATTCTGTCCACGCAGCGTCGCGACCTGCTGGTTCAGCTGGTCGAGGCGGCTGGATTGATCGAGGATCGTGCGTTGAGCCGCCGACAGTTGGCTCGACAGACTATCAGTCTTGCTGCGCAGATCGAGGATCGCCTGGCGAGCCTGATCGTCGTCGAACATGCCTGCGTGAGCGGGCAGGGCCATCACGGCCGTCCCTGCGACGCAAGCGGCTGCGGCCATGCGCAGCCAGGGGAAACGGTGCGTCATACGGCTTGCCACCTATTACTGTTGATAGACGAGGTCGGCGCGGCGGTTCTGTGCCCACGACGCTTCGTCATGAGCCGTTGCCACCGGCTTTTCCTTGCCGAGGCTCACGGCTTCCATTTCCGATTCCGCAACGCCCTGCAGCGACAGCGCGCGGCGGACCGCTTCAGCACGCTTCTGGCCGAGCGCCAGGTTGTACTCGCTCGTGCCGCGCTCGTCCGTGTTGCCCTGGATCAGAACGTGACGCTGCGGATGGCTCTTCAGGTACTGTCCGTGTTGCTGCAGCAGCGGCTGGTAGTCGTCCTTGACCGAGTAGCTGTCGAAATCGAAATAGATGCTGCGCTTCGCGAGCGGGCTGTTCGGATCGTTCAACGGATCGACGTTCACCGTGGCGACATCGTTCGGATTGGGCTGCGCGCCTGCGCCACCCTTGTTAGCGTTCTCGTCGAGCTTGACGCCCGAATGACAGGCAGCCAGCGCGCCGACCATGGTCACGGCAAACGCAATTCGAAGTTTGGACATCATGCTTCACTCTCCTTGTGTGTTATTGCATAAACGGGCCCCAGGAAGGCTCGCGTACGCTGCCCCCCTGAACGGACAGGACCTGCCGCGTACGACCGTCGGTCGAAACTGCGGCCAACACGCCACGGCCGTTCACCTGAGTGGCGTAAAGAATGTACTGACCATTCGCCGCGAAGCTCGGCGATTCGTCGTGTGTCGTATCGGTGAGCGCCGTCGCGACGCCCGACTGCAGATCCTGGATGTACAGCTTGAAGCCCCCACCCGTGCGCGAGATGTATGCGAGTTGCTTACCGTCCGCGCTCACGCGTGGACTCGTATTGTAGTTCCCGCTGAATGTCACGCGTTGCGCGCCGCCAGAGCCTTCGCCGCTGGCCGGCATCTTGTAGATTTGCGGCTGGCCGCCGCGGTCGCTGGTGAAATAGATCCACTGGCCATCGGGAGAGTACGACGGCTCAGTATCGATCGAGGTGCCTTGTGTGAGACGGCGCAGGCCGCTGCCGTCTGCGTTGACGGCGAAAATTTGCGTATTGCCGGTGCGCGACAGGGCGACGGCGAGCGTGCGGCCGTCAGGCGACCATGCCGGTGCACTGTTGTTGCCCTTCTGATCGGATACGACGACGCGGCGGCCCGTCGGCAGATCGTGGATGTAGACGATCGGCTTCTTCTTTTCGAACGACACGTAGGCGACCTTCGTGCCGTCCGGCGACCACGCGGGCGAAATGATCGGCTCGGGGCTGGAAAGGGCGATGTGCGCGTCCTGACCGTCCGAATCCGAAATCTGCAGCTGGTAACGGCCGCCCGTCTTGATCACATACGACAGGCGCGTCGCGAACACGCCACGGCCGCCCATCAGCTTTGCATAGATATAGTCCGCGACCTTGTGCGCGCTCATGCGCAGGCCGCTTTCCGGACTGGTCAACTCGAGGCCGCCCAGGTTTTGCTGCTTGACGGTGTCGTACAGCTTGAAGCGGACCTGATACTGTCCGTTCGGCAGACGCGTGACGCTGCCTGCAACGAACGCGTCCGCGCCCTTGGCTTTCCACGCGCCCAGATCGACCGAATCGCTTTCCGAAACGGGCGCGCCGCCGGCGTCGATGTTGGTGAATTTGCCGCTGCGCTGAAGGTCCTGGCGGACGATCGCGCTGATCTGCTGAGGAGAATTTGCCTCGTTGGCAAAATTTGCCGTGGCAATCGGGAACTGGGTGGACCCTACGCCCGTCACGAGGACGTTGAGTTGTGCATGGGCGGCACCGCCGGCGGCGATCAGGCACGACGCTACGAGCGCTCGCAGGCCTAGCTTGGTCATCAAACTCATTCTGTATAAATTCCCCAAAATCGAATTTCTAACATTCCAGGATTACAAACAGACCGCCGTACGCAGAAATCGTTCCCGGTCGCCCACGCGTAAGGCGGGCGGACCGTTCAACGCGGTTCAGCGCGTTCAGGCGGCCGGACGCAGTGTGATCGTAAAGCTCGGAGGCGTCTTGCCGTTGACGTCTTGCGGCATCGGGTCCGATCGCTGGACGGCGCGCAACGCGGCGTCGTCCCACGCCGTGTTGCCGCTGCTGCGCGTGACAGTAGCGCTCAGCAACGTGCCCGTCGGCGCGCAGCGGACGGCAACCACGGTTTCGAGCCCCGCCGTATCGCCCGACCAGACGATGTTCGGACGCACGCGGCGCTGTACCTTCTCCGCATAGCCAGGCGACGTGGCGTTGCCGCCCGCGCCGCTGCCCGTACCGCCCTTCGCGAGACCGTTGCCCGTCGAGCCTTCGCCGCCTGCCATGCCCTGCATCGCGGCGAGACGCTCCCGGCGCTCCGCGTCGAGCTTCTTCGCGGCTTCGGCTTGCGCCTGCGCCTTGGCTTTCGCGGCTTTCGCCGCCTCAGCCTTGGCCTGTGCTTCGGCCTGAGCCTGCTTCGCTTGCTGTTCCTTCTGCTGCTCCTCTTGCTGCTTCTTCAACTGCTCCTGCTTCTGCTGGGCCAGTTGCTGCTGCTTCAGCCTTTCGGCTTGCTGCTGCTGAAGCTGCTGCTGCTTGAGCTTCGCGGCCGCGGCGGCGGCCGCCTGGTCGGCGGCCAGCTGCTGCTGGCGCTTCGCTTCCGCTTCCTGCTGGGCCTGCAATTTCTGTTGACGCTGTTGCTCGGCGAGTTCCGCCTGACGCTGCGCTTCCTGCTGTTTACGCTTCTTTTCCTGCAGCGCGATGTCAGCCTCTTCGTCGTTGACCTGCGGCGCGGGTTTCACGGGCGCGGGCGGCGGCGGAGCGGGGCGCGGCGCCGGCGTATCCGGCACCTGCGTCCACAGTTCGGCTTCCGCGCCCGCGGGCGTGCTGTTCTGCCAGTGGATGCCGTGATACAGGAAGAACCCGAGAAGCACGTGCATCAGCGCGGCGAGCGCGAACGCGCGCCCCGTGCCGCGCTCGCGCGGCGGCTGCAGCGGATAGACGTTTTTCGGTCGGCGGATCATTGCGATTTGACGAGCAACCCAACGCGCTTGACGCCGCGAGCCTTCAGGTCGGACATCACGTTCATCACGACTTCATACTTCACGGTTTTATCAGCGGCGATCACGACGGGCTGATCCGGATGCGACGCCTCACGGTCGGTGACGAAGCTGCGCAGGTCGGCCTGCGACATCGTCTCCTGCTGGGTCGTGCCCGCGTCGTCCTTGTACTTGACGCTCATGTTGCCGTCCGCGCGGATGTTGACGACAACGGGCGGCGTTTGCTGCTGGGGCGCGGCGCCGCCGACAGTCGGCAGGTTCACGATCGACGGCGCGACGAGCGGGGCCGTCACCATGAAGATCACGAGCAGCACGAGCATCACGTCGATGTACGGCACGACGTTGATGTCGGACATCGCGCGGCGCGAGCGGCTGCCGCGCATGCTGGAACGAACTGAACCGGCCATCGTGGACTCCTTAATGGGCCTGGCGTTGCAGGATGTTCGAGAACTCTTCGATGAAGGTTTCGAAGCGGATCGCGAGGCGATCGATGTCGTGCGCGTAGCGGTTGTACGCGACGACGGCGGGGATGGCGGCAAAAAGACCGATGGCCGTTGCAGTCAGCGCTTCGGCGATGCCTGGCGCGACGTTCGCGAGCGTCGCTTGCTGGACGTTCGCGAGACCGCGGAATGCGTTCATGATGCCCCACACCGTGCCGAAGAGACCGATATACGGGCTGACGGAACCGACGGATGCAAGGAACGCGAGGTTGGCTTCGAGCACGTCCATTTCGCGCTGGAATGCGGCACGCATGGCGCGGCGCGCGCCGTCGAGAATCGCGCCCGGATCGTTGATCCGCTTTTCCTTGCCTTTCAGAAACTCACGCATGCCCGATTCGAAGATACGTTCGAGCGCCCCGATCGTGTGACGGTTGTTCGCGGCGCTCTGGTACAGCGCCTGCAGGTCGCCGCCTGACCAGAAATCGCGTTCGAAACGTTCAGTCTGCGCCCGCGCGCGGCGAATCGCAAACCACTTGCGGAAGATGAAAGTCCACGACATCAGCGACAGCAGCAGCAGCAGCCCCATCACCGCCTGCGCCAGCAGGCTCGCATTGAGAACAAGAGAAATGATCGAAAGATCTTGAGTAGTGTTCATAGAGTTTCGCTGTAACGTCCCGGGAGGGGCATCCGGCTGAAAGGCGGTTCGAAGCGGTCGGTTGGCGTTCAGTCGGCAAACCGGAAGCTTCGGCGGACCCTTCGCCGAACCATGCTTGGTCTTGTTGTGACCGTTACGAATTCACTGTCGAGGTAACAACGACACTTAATTGCCTGCCGTTGACACGCTCGCGCCGTTTGAGTCCGACCCGCGCCGCAACGCAGTGAGAACAGGCGGAGGAATGGCGGCCGGTTTCATCGCCGTCGAGTCGACGCAGCCCACGCGGATCGTGCCCGTTGCCAGCAGCGTTTCGTCGCGCCAGGCTTCCTGAGCGAAATCCACGGACGCGCGGCCGATCCGCTCGATCCGGCTCACGATGCGAAGCACGTCGTCGAGCCGCGCGGGCGCGCGATAGTCGAGCGCGGTGCTGCGCACGACGAACAGCGCGCCCGTTTCCTCGGTCAGCTTGCGTTGATCGACTCCGCAGGCCCGCAGCCATTCGGTGCGGGCGCGCTCGAAAAACTTCAGGTAGTTCGCGTAAAACACGATGCCGCCGGCGTCGGTGTCTTCGTAATACACGCGAATCGGCCAGATAAAGCCGGTTTCCGCGTCAGACTGACTGTCAGACATATTCATAGCCGCGCATTTTACCGGAACGCAAAAGCGCGCCGCATTTTTGGGCACATTTGTTGCGCGCGCGCCGCGCGCTCTTTTTGCGGCCGCCGATATCTCGTTGCGGCGATGCTCAACCCCGGTGGATGTTCAGGCCGGCGAACGACTGCGCGACGGGCATCAGCTCGATCGTATTGATGTTGACGTGCGCGGGGCGCGTCGCGATCCAGTAGATCGAATCGGCGATGTCTTCGGGCGTGAGCGGCTGGACGTTCTGATAGACGTTCGCCGCCTTCTCGTCGTCGCCGCGAAAACGCACGTTCGAAAATTCGGTGCCGCCGCACAGGCCCGGTTCGATGTCGGTCACGCGAATCGGCGTGCCGTGCAGGTCGGCGCGCAGGTTCAGGCTGAACTGGCGCACGAACGCCTTGGTTGCGCCGTACACGTTGCCGCCCGGATAAGGCCACGTGGCCGCCACCGACCCGAGGTTGAAAACATGCCCGCGATTCCGCTCGATCATGCCGGGCAGGAACGCGCGCGTGACCTGCACGAGGCCCATGCAGTTGGTCTCGATCATCGTCGCCCAGTCGTCGAGCAGCGCGCGCTGGGCCGGTTCGAGGCCGAGTGCGAGGCCGGCGTTGTTGACGAGCACATCGACGGCGGCGAAGTCGGCGGGGAGGGCGCCGGGAGCCGCCTCGACGGCCGCACGGTCACGCACGTCGAGTTCGAACGGCAGCAGGTTATCGCCGAGTTCGTCCGCGAGCGCCTGTAGACGGTCCTTGCGGCGCGCGGTGGCGACGACGCGGTGGCCGCCTTTGACAAAAGCCCGGGCGATAGCGGCGCCGAATCCAGCGGACGCCCCGGTAACGAACACGATCATTGCTGTTCCCTGGTCGGTGGAGAAAGGCCACAAGCCTACTTCCAATGGCGAGCTGCGGCAAGAATGACCCCGCCGCGCGAAGAAGGCACGTCCGCGCGGCAGGCCGGGCGGCGCTGCGGGGCTTCTGGCGGCGGGCGCGGCGCGCTTGCCTGCTCGGTTGCCTATTCCCCCTGGTTCCAATAAACTAACGCGCTCACCCCTGCGTGACTGGCGATAGAACCCGACGTTGTCAAGCCTGACGGGTTCAAGGTGGAGCATCCCACCGTGAAGCGCAGGGTGCCGTTTTGCCGTTCGCCTGGGCAGCCATGTTTCGAGCGCGCCGTCGTTTGCGCTGCCAGTGGTTGTCCTGCCTCGCGTGTGCGGCACCTCCTTCACGCGCCACGTCAAGGCTCCCACCATCAGCAGCGGCCAGCAGTGCTGCGTACCCACTACGCTCCCGGCACACGACCTGCGCACGATCCGGTCAACCTGAACACACTTAACGGAACCAGCATGTTTGACAGAGCCCAAAGCACCATCGTCAACGTCGACCCCGAAATCTGGAAGGCAATCCAGGACGAGAATCGCCGTCAGGAAGAGCATATCGAACTGATCGCGTCGGAAAACTACACGAGCCCGGCCGTGATGGCCGCGCAAGGCTCGCAGCTCACGAACAAGTACGCGGAAGGCTATCCGGGCAAGCGCTATTACGGCGGTTGCGAGTACGTCGACGTCGTCGAGCAGCTGGCGATCGACCGCGTGAAGGAGTTGTTCGGCGCGGAAGCCGCGAACGTCCAGCCGAATTCGGGTTCGCAGGCGAACCAGGGCGTGTTTTTCGCGATGCTCAAGCCGGGCGACACCATCATGGGCATGAGCCTCGCGCACGGCGGCCACCTGACGCACGGCTCGCCCGTCAACATGTCGGGCAAGTGGTTCAACGTGGTCAGCTACGGCCTGAACGAAGCGGAAGACATCGACTACGACGCAGCTGAAAAGCTCGCCCAGGAGCACAAGCCGAAGCTCATCATCGCGGGCGCATCGGCGTTCGCGCTGCGCATCGATTTCGAGCGCCTGTCGAAGATCGCGAAGTCGGTCGGCGCGTATCTGATGGTCGACATGGCGCACTACGCCGGCCTGATCGCCGCAGGCGTGTACCCGAACCCGGTGCCGTTCGCCGACTTCGTCACGACGACCACGCACAAGAGCCTGCGCGGTCCGCGCGGCGGCGTGATCCTGATGAAGGCCGAGTACGAGAAGCAGATCAATTCGGCGATCTTCCCGGGCATCCAGGGCGGACCGCTCATGCACGTGATCGCGGGCAAGGCGGTCGCATTCAAGGAAGCGCTGTCGCCGGAATTCAAGGAATACCAGCAGCGCGTCGTGGAGAACGCGAGGGTGCTCGCCGAAACGCTCGTCAAGCGCGGTCTGCGCATCGTGTCGGGCCGCACGGAAAGCCACGTGATGCTGGTCGACCTGCGCGCGAAGAAGATCACGGGCAAGGCTGCGGAAGCGGCACTGGGCGCGGCGCACATCACCGTGAACAAGAACGCGATCCCGAACGACCCGGAAAAGCCGTTCGTCACGAGCGGCATCCGTCTCGGTTCGCCGGCAATGACGACGCGCGGCTTCGGCACGAAGGAAGCCGAGCAGGTCGGCAACCTGATCGCCGACGTGCTGGACAACCCGGAAGACACGGCCACGATCGAACGCGTGCGCGCGCAGGTCGCCGAGCTGACGCAACGTTTCCCGGTCTACCGTTAAGCTGCCATGCGCTGCCCCTTCTGCCGGCATGACGATACGCAGGTCGTCGACTCGCGCGTATCGGAGGATGGCGCCGCGATCCGGCGCCGTCGCCGCTGCCCGGCCTGCGACAAGCGTTTCACGACATACGAGCGGGTCGAGCTGGCGTTGCCCGCTGTCGTGAAGAAGGACGGCAGCCGCACGGAGTTCGATCGCCGCAAGATCGTCGCGAGCATGCAACTGGCGCTGCGCAAGCGTCCCGTTGCAGCCGACGCGGTCGATGCCGCCGCGTCGCGCATCGAGTATCAGCTGCTTGGCAGCGGTGAGCGCGAGGTGCGCAGCGAGCGTCTGGGCGAGCTCGTGATGAACGAGTTGCGCGCGCTCGACACCATTGCGTACGTGCGCTTTGCATCTGTCTACCGGCGCTTCGAAGACGTTTCCGAATTTGAAGACGTCATCGAAGAGTTTCGCCGGATGAACGCGCCGGCCGTTCCTGCAAAGCCTTCCCGCAAGCGCTGATTGTTCGCGCATCCGCATTTTTTCTTCCTGAAGTCCATCCGCGAATCCATCTGATGCACGTGCATTGTCGTGCAGGGATTCGCGCGTCCGCCACATGGCCATTTGGCTGATTGTGGGCGTTACCGCACGCCGTAAGAGTCATCGCGTTCCTGGCAAAAATAGAGGATTGCTGATGAAACGTGTTGCTCATACATGGCATGTCTGTCGCGGGTTCGCCCTGTTCGAGACGCTTGTCGTAATCGCGTTGCTCGCGATCGTCACGACGATGAGCGTGCCTTCGTTCGTGGCCTGGCACATGCGCGACCAGGTCGATGCGCGTGCCCGCGTGCTGCAGTCCACGCTCAGTTTCGCACGCGGCGAAGCACGAGGCGCGGCGTGCGCGTGACAGTGTGCCGGGGCGATTCGGTGCGTCATTGCCTTGCCGTCGGACAGGCGTGCAAGACAGGCTCCGTCGATTGGTCATGCGGATGGGCCGTGATGATCGACCGCGCCCGGGCGGCTTCTATCCGTTGCGCGTGCAACCCGACCTCGCAGATGTCAGCATCGCGGGTCGCGCTCACCAACCTCACCTTTACCAGGAAGCGCGGAAAGCCCCTTCGTTCACGTTCGTTCACGTGGGGGATGTAGAGCGCGTCGACTGCAGGTCGGCCTTGACTTTGGTGCATTGTCATTAAATTGGCTCTATCCCAAAAATCAAGCCTGATCCGACAACCACGACCCGCATGCTCAGAGTCCGACTTAAGGACCGGCACGCGTCGGAGTTGCTGGACAGGGCGTTCTGGGTCAATCAGGTCTGGAATTATTGGAATGAGCTCTTGCACAAGGTGTGGGAGCGCGAACGGCGCTTTATCGGCAACTACGAGATAGATCGGTACACGAGCGGCGCGTCAAAGGCTGGTGTCAGGCGGCGACGCTCGCCGTCTTCGCAGTACCGTCCTGTCGCGCGCATATCGCAAAGTCGCACAGGATGGACGCTGCGTCAGCGCTGTATCGTGCGGCGCAGTTCGCAGAGTCGTCCGCGTACGTGGATGGAGCGCCGTTGCCCAATGGTTTCAACCAGGCGCCGCAGGCGGGGAAGGCGATCTATCGCTTGCGTATTCTGTCCGCCGACGATTCGAACGGCGGCTATACGCTCGAAGCGCAATCGGTCGGGAACGGACCGATGGCTGACGACGCGTACGGCACGTTCATTCTTGACGCGACGGGCACGAAGTCCAACCGCGGCTCAGCGGACGCAGTCCCGACGAATGCTTGAGCACGCGATAGATGATTGAACAATCGACACGAGCCGCGTCAGGGCGGGTTCATATCGGGGTCTTTCGCGCCGGCGGAGGTCACCGCGGGTTTCGCGGCTTCACGCCTGACCTGTCTGTAGATGCGATACGCTTCCCATGCCGCCAGCGCGAGGCTGCCCCACTTGAGCGCGGGCTTCGCGGTCGCCGTCACCCTGTTGCGGATCGGCTTCGCGAGCACCAGCGACACGATCGAACTGATCAGCGGGTATTCCTTGAGCAGCGCGCCGATCCCGCCAGCCACGCCGCGACGGCGTCCCCAAGGCATCGCGCCGAAACCGGGCACGATGAACTTGAGCCAGCTGAAATGCGTGACGGCATTGCGCAGATCGAGCGTCGCCCGCGCGAGTTCCATGCGTTCGACGTCCGCGCGCACGATCAGCAGTTCCTTGCGCAGCGCGCGCAGATGCGGCGCGCTCAGGTTTTTGCCGGAGTGGCCGTGGCTTCGAAATGCGTTATCGGAATGGACCTGGCTCATGATGGATCGCGGGTTGATCGAAGGGTTGATCAAAGGCGTTGTCGACGGACAGCCAAGAGCGACGCGCTGCCTTCAGTGTTTACGGAAGATCTCGCGGTCTTTCTGGAATTCGTGGAGCGTGGCTTCGAAGATCATCGGCGCATTGTGCAAGCCGCTGCGAGCCTTGAGCGCAAAAACGATCGCCGCGATCGCGTAGACGAGCGTGATGCCGGCGAGCGCCTGCCATCGGTAGGTGTCCCAGAAGGCGATCGCGATGAGCGCGGTCAGCGCGATCAACGCCATCATCGCGAGCATCATGGCGGCGAGCCCCATGAAGAGCACCATCAGCAACCGGTCTTTTTCCTCGGCCAGCTCGATGCCGATCAGTTCGAGCCGCGTTTGCAGGATCGAAAAGGACGAACTTAGGATGCGCCGCAATGGCCCGCGGTCCCCGCTGTGCGATTGTGTGTCGATCATGGCTTGAGCGTGTTGCGCGCGAGGATGCGCGTAGATGGAGCCGACCCGGCCGCTCGCGCGCCGGTCGGCAAGTCAGCAAAGGGCGCCGGCCGCCCGATCGTGCAGCCGGCGCGCATCGCGCGCGTTACTTGCGATTGATCAGCAGGCCCACCATCACGCCAACGCCGGCCGCGATGCCAATCGACGCCCATGGATGTTCATGGACATAGTCGTCGGTGGCGCGAGCGGCCTTCTTGCCTTTCTCGACAACCACGACCTGCACGTCGGCAGCCTTTTCCTTCGCCTGCTTGAGACGCGAGAGCGCCGTCTCGCGAAGTTCAGAAGCGCGTTCGCCCGTGGCGCTCGCGGCCTGCTTCAGCAGATCTTCCGCGTCTGCGAGTACGGTTTTGATATCCGACATCAATCTCTCCTTGTTGATTTCCGACATTGACTGCTCCCTTCGTGCACGCTACGCGTGAATCGTAACCAAAGAAGCGTTCGCTGGCGAGCCAGCGAACCGTGCGCCGTGGGTTACGCGCATCATCGCGCGCAGGGTCCCGAACGCGGTTGCATGAAGCGTTCCTGGCTGTTACTGACATTTCATCATGCCCGTTTCGAACCTTCCCGCTCATGTTGTTGCAAAGCAAGCCATCGGTTGGATGGAGTTGATCTGTCCCGTTAAGTTTCGTACATCCGCGAGAAAATTACAAAAACAGATAAGGGTCGCAGTCGATGTTCGTTCGCGGTGCATGTCCTCGTCCCGTATGCTCTAATTTGTAACCCTCGGCCGGACGGACCGAGCGGATCATTCGAACAACTTCAAGGAGCTGCACTATGAGTCTACGTCTTGGCGATGTCGCACCGGACTTCGAGCAGGAGTCGAGCATCGGCCGCATCAGATTCCACGAATGGCTGGGTGACAGCTGGGGCGTCCTGTTTTCGCACCCGGCGGACTTCACGCCCGTCTGCACGACGGAACTCGGGCTGACCGCGAAGCTTGCAAGCGAATTCGAGAAGCGCAACGTAAAGACGATCGCGTTGTCCGTCGACAGCAAGGAGTCGCACAACGAGTGGATCAAGGACATCAACGAGACACAGGCGGCGAGCGTCGGGTTCCCGATTCTCGCCGACGGCGACCGCAAGGTCTCCCAGCTGTACGACATGATTCATCCGAACGCGAACGAAACGCTGACGGTGCGCTCGCTCTTCATCATCGACCCGAAGAAGAAAGTGCGTCTGATCATCACGTACCCGGCCAGCACGGGCCGCAATTTCGACGAAGTGCTGCGCGTCATCGACTCGCTGCAACTGACGGACAACTATCAGGTCGCCACGCCGGGCAACTGGAAGCATGGCGACGATGTCGTGATCGTGCCGTCGCTCAAGGATGAGGAAGAAATCAGGCGCAAGTTCCCGAAGGGCTACAAGGCGCTGCGTCCTTATCTGCGCATGACGCCGCAGCCGAACAATTGACGTCTTCCCCGCCCTCAGGCTTCGCCTGCCGCTGTCGCGGAAAGGCGGGGATTCCTTCAGCAAGGGGGCCACGTCCGACCCCGGCACCAGATGGCGCCTCATTCACGACGGCTTGACCGGCCGACGCGGCAATCTTCGCTTCCATCCGTTCCAGACCGCGCCGCAGAACGACGCGGGCCGCGTTGGTGTCCCTGTCGTGCAAAGTACCGCACACGGTGCAGGTCCACTCCCGGATCGCAAGCCCTTCCGGACCGTTGGGTCCGCAACGTGATCCGCAACAGGAACAGATCTGAGTGGAGTAGCGCTCGTCGACTTCCTCGTACCATACGCCCGCGTCATCGCTCTTGTATTGCAGCATGGTCCGGAACGCGCTCCAGCCCGCATCCAGCACAGACTTGGCCATCCCTGTGCGTACGAGCCCTGAGGCGTTCACATTGCCGACGAAAATGGCGCCGTACTTGCGCACGAGCACCGTTGAAGCCTTGTGCAGGAAATCCCTCCTGCTGTTTTTGATCTTTGCATGCAGCGCGGCGACGCGCTTCTTTTGCCGCGCGCGCTGCGCTACGCCAAGCGCCGCCTCGTACCTGCGGTAGAAGCGTTGTGCCTCGAGCGGCTCACCGTCGCTGGTCTTTGCGAAATCCTTCAGGCCCAGATCGATGCCAATCGCGCTGCGTCCCTGCCGCGGCACCGCCTTCTTCACCTTCACCGTCACGTTCAGGTACCAGCGTCCGCGCGCATCTTCGCTGAAGCAACCGGCTCCGAGTTCATAGCCGGGCAGACCATAGCTGTCCCAGAGCGATAGAGGCCTGTCGAAGCCGGACATGAAAAGCTGTCCGTTGCAGTAGCGAATCGCTGACGCCTTGAACGGCACCCACCCGAGACTGCGTCGCGAACCGGACGATACCCGCCAGCGCAGCTTAACCTTGCGGGCCTGAACCCGCCGCGTCACATACTCCGCGCTGACCGCCTGTATGGTCTGGGAGTGCAGCTTGACGCCAGCCTTTGACGCGCCGCTGGTGTACCGGTCTATCTCATAGCTGCTGATAAAGCGCCGTTCGCGTTCCCACACCTTGCATGACAGCTCATTTGAATAATTCCAGACCTGATTGACCCAGAACGCCTTGTCCAGCATCTCCGGCGCATGCCGGTCCTTCAGGCGGACTCTGAGCACGCGTGTCGTGATTGCCGGATCGGGCTTGATTTTTCGCATCGGCCCAATTTAATGAGAACGCGACCAAAGTCAAGTCGACCTGCGGTCGACGCGCTCTACATCCCTCGCCTGGAGGGGCTTTCCGCGCTTTCGGGTCGGCAGCGAGCGGTTCGCCATCCGGCAAAAACAAAAGCCCGCGTTCATTGAGAACGCGGGCTTTTTTGGGTACTGCTTTCTTAAAGCCTAGCGACGGATCAGAGACCGTCAGAAGAACGCCTGAATGCCCGTCTGCGCGCGTCCGAGAATGAGCGCGTGAATATCGTGCGTGCCTTCGTACGTGTTCACGACTTCGAGATTCACCAGGTGCCGCGCGACACCGAATTCATCCGAGATGCCGTTGCCGCCCAGCATGTCGCGCGCCATACGCGCGATGTCGAGAGACTTGCCGCATGAATTGCGCTTCATGATCGACGTGATCTCGACGGCTGCCGTGCCTTCGTCTTTCATCCGGCCAAGACGCAGCACGCCTTGAAGGCCGAGAGTGATTTCGGTTTGCATGTCCGCGAGCTTCTTCTGGATCAACTGATTGGCGGCGAGCGGCCGGCCGAACTGCTTGCGATCGAGCGTGTACTGGCGGGCCGTATGCCAGCACGCTTCGGCCGCGCCGAGCGCGCCCCACGCGATGCCATAACGCGCTGAATTCAGACAGGTGAACGGTCCACGCAGACCCTTCACGCCCGGCATCAGATTTTCTTCAGGCACGAACACATCGTCGAGCACGATCTCGCCGGTGATCGACGCGCGCAAGCCAACTTTGCCATGGATCGCGGGCGCGCTCAAACCCTTCCAGCCTTTCTCAAGGATGAAGCCGCGAATCTCATCTTTGCCATCCGTTTGCAACTGCGCCCAGACGACGAATACGTCCGCGATCGGCGAATTCGTGATCCACATCTTCGAACCGGACAGCGAGTAGCCGCCGTCGACTTTCTTTGCGCGTGTGACCATGCTGCCCGGATCGGAACCGTGGTTCGGCTCGGTCAGGCCGAAGCAGCCGATCCATTCGCCCGTCGCGAGCTTCGGCAGATATTTGTCCTTCTGCGCGTCGGAGCCAAATTCGAAGATCGGCACCATCACCAGCGACGACTGCACCGACATCATCGACCGGTAGCCCGAATCGACACGTTCCACCTCGCGCGCGATCAACCCGTAGCTCACATAGTTGAGGCCCGGGCCTCCGTACTGCTCGGGAATGGTCGGGCCGAGCAGACCCAGTTCGCCCATTTCGCGGAAGATTGCGACGTCCGTTTTTTCGTGGCGAAACGCTTCGAGCACGCGCGGCGCGAGCTTGTCCTGCGCATACGCCTGCGCGGCGTCGCGCACCATGCGTTCTTCTTCCGTGAGCTGCTGGTCGAGGAGCAGCGGGTCTTCCCAGTGAAACTGCGCGGCGGCTGCCATGACGTATCTCCTTTTCGACGGGAGCTGGCGATTTAATGCTTCCCACCATCCCATGCTTGACTTGAGTTCCGCTGTGCGAAACAATGTTTTGCAAACGACGATTGAGTTTAGCATCCGATGTCGAAACCTGCATCCACGTCATCACTATCGGCGCGCGTTTCCGATTCCGTCGACGAACGCAAGTTCGTGGTCGCGCTGGCGCGCGGGCTCGACCTGCTGCGAGCGTTCCGGCCCGGCGAGACGCTGCTCGGCAACCGCGACTTCGTCGAGCGCACGGGCTTGCCGAAGGCGACCGTCAACCGGCTCGCGTACACGCTGACGACGCTCGGCTACCTTCGCTTCGACGAGGCGCTCGGCAAATACGCGCTCGACGCGGGCGTGCTGTCGCTCGGCTTCGCGCTGCTGTCGGGCACCGACACGCTCGAACTCGCCCGCCCGCATATGCGCGACTTCGCGCGCGAGGTCGGCGCGGCGGTGTCGCTCGGCTGCCGTGACGGTCTGGACATGATCTATCTGGAGACGATCCGCAGCGAAACCGCGCTGACGCTCGGTCTCGCATCAGGTTCGAAACTGTCGATGCTGACGAGTTCGATGGGCCGCGCATATCTCGCCGTGCAGTCCGCCGACGCGCGTGCCGCGCTGATCGCCGAATTGCAGCGCGCAGCCGGCGACGAAGGAGCGGAACAGGTCGCGCAGGCGCAGAAGGAAATCGATGCGTTCGCGGACGAGGGCTGCTGCTATTCGTTTCGCGACTGGCACGATGACGTGAACGCCGTCGCGGTGCCGTTCAGGGACCCGCGCGACGGCCGGCTGCTGGTGCTCAGCTGCAGCGGACCGGCGTCGTCGATGGGGGAGAGCGTGTTTCGGGAAAAGGTCGCGCCGCGTCTGAAGGCGCTTGCACGGCGACTGGGCGACAGCGCGTGAATACAGCGCACGGCGTGCGAAACCGGCAACTGCGAAACCGGCAACTGCGAAACCGACAACCTCAGGCCGCCCGATTCTCATGCACGACGAATAGCGGTCCCTGCACGAACCGCACGTCGTACTGCTGCAAGAGATCGAACTGCGCTTCCGTCGTCACGCGATTGAAGATCAGCGGGATTCTCAGCCGGTTCGCATAGCCGACCAGCGGTTTCACCATCGAATCGCGCAATGCCGAAGGCGCATCCATCTTGATGAAGTCCAGTCTCGCCATGTCCGACACGGACAGGATCTGCCCTGCGTTCGGCAGATTGCCGGCGACCTTGAATCCATAGTGCTGATAGCTCTTGGTCAGATAGCCAAGAAATGTCCGATGCGCAACCGCCGCCGGCGGCAACTCGATCACGATGCGCGACGGATTCAACCCAAACGACATCAGCACGGTCGAGAAATGTCGGCCGTGATCGTAGCGCACGCTTTTCAACAGCCGCTCGTGCACGCGCAGAAACAGCAGACCATGCCGCTGCGGCCCGAAGAAGTTGATCGCGTGCATCGCGCGCGACATCCGGTCCAGCGCGACAAGTTGCTGATCGTCGGCGATGTGCTCGAACGGATCGAACGTGTCGGACTCCGTGCCGTCCAGCTGTTGCGTGATCGCCTGAAAGCCCAGTTCGTCGCCGAAACGGTCCGCGCTTTCGGGCGCCGACGACAGCGACTGCGCGAGCGCATGCACGGTGATGTCGAAGATCGGCTCATAGCTGCTGCCGATTTCCACGTTGTCGAACCTCGCGACCGCTTCGTCGGCGCGAATCCCTGTGCCCATTCTCAGATGCTCGCCGAGAAACGGGTGAGTGGAGGCGCGGTCGACGAGTTGGGGAATGGTCAGCGGGATCATGAATGCGTTTGGGGGAGCAAAACTGGGATGCGGTTGACGCCGCATGATTCGATGGTAGCAGCGGCCGCCGCTCTTTCATGCACCAAATACTGATATGGATTTCGCCATCCGTGTGGTGATCGTAGCCCAACTGAGGGTTTACGTTAATTTCACTAATCATAATCTGTTTTACCATTCGTAAAATGTAGGTCGCGCCGCAAGCGAGCGCGCGGCCGGGTATCAACGGAGATCACTGCATGGAATCGACTACACGACGCGAAATCCAGCCGGGCTACCAGTCGGGCTTCGGTAACGAATTCGCCACCGAAGCCTTGCCCGGCGCGCTGCCGCAAGGCCGCAATTCGCCGCAGCGCGCGCCGTACGGCTTGTACGCGGAGCAGCTGTCGGGCACGGCATTCACGGCGCCGCGCGGCCACAACCGCCGTTCGTGGCTGTACCGGATCCGGCCGGCGGCCGTGCATCAGCCGTTCACGGCGCTGCCGTCGCACCGGCTGGTCGCGAATTTCGCCGACGTCCCGCCGACGCCGCCGAATCAGCTGCGCTGGGACCCGCTGCCGATGCCGACGGAGCCGACCGATTTCATCGACGGCTGGGTGACGATGGCGGGCAACGGCTCGGCGGAAGCGATGAGCGGCTGCGCGATTCACGTGTACGCGGCGAACCAGTCGATGCAGGACCGCTTCTTCTACAACGCGGACGGCGAGTTGCTGATCGTGCCGCAGGCCGGGCGTCTGTCGATCTTCACGGAACTGGGCAAGCTCGACGTCGAGCCGTTCGAGATCGGGGTGATTCCGCGCGGCGTGCGCTTTTCGGTGGCGTTGCCGGACGGCCGGGCGAGCGGCTATATCTGCGAGAACTTCGGCGCGCAGCTGCGTCTGCCGGATCTCGGGCCGATCGGCTCGAATGGTCTCGCGAATCCGCGCGACTTCCTCACGCCGCACGCGGCCTACGAAGACCGCGAGGGCGACTTCGAGCTGGTCGCGAAGATGAACGGCCATCTGTGGCGCGCGGACATCGGCCATTCGCCGCTCGACGTCGTCGCGTGGCACGGCAACTACGCGCCGTACAAATACGATCTGCGCCACTTCAACACGATCGGCTCGATCAGCTACGACCATCCGGACCCGTCGATCTTTCTCGTGCTTCAGTCGCAGAGCGACACGCCGGGCGTCGATACCATCGACTTCGTGATCTTCCCGCCGCGCTGGCTCGCCGCCGAAGATACGTTCCGTCCGCCGTGGTTCCACCGCAATGTCGCGAGCGAGTTCATGGGCCTCGTGCACGGCGCGTACGACGCGAAGGCGGAAGGCTTCATGCCGGGCGGCGCGAGCCTGCACAACTGCATGTCGGGCCACGGGCCGGATGCCGAAACGTTCGAGAAGGCGTCGAATATCGACACCTCGAAGCCGAACAAGGTCGACAACACGATGGCCTTCATGTTCGAAACGCGCACGCTGATCAAGCCGACGCGTTTCGCACTCGAAACCGCGCAGCTTCAGGCGCATTACTTCGAGTGCTGGCAAGGTCTCAAGAAACACTTCAACCCGGAGCAACGATGAACGCATTGAGCGATCTTCAGGCGACGCTCGACGCGTCGCGCAAGAGTTGGGTCGAATCGGCAAACGAGCCGGCCTGCGACTTCCCGATTCAGAACCTGCCGTTCGGCATCTTTAGCGACAGGCTGAATTCGACACGCCGCGCGGGCGTGGCGATCGGCGATTGCATCGTCGATCTGGCCGCGCTCGAAAGCGCGGGCCTGCTGACGGTGCCTTCGTCGAGTGCCGGCGACAGTGTGTTCGTGCGCGATGCGTTGAACGACTTCATCGCGCTCGGCCGCGATGCGTGGCGCAGCGTGCGCATCCAGCTGAGCAAGCTGCTCTCGCGCGATAACGCGACGTTGCGCGACGACGCCGAGTTGAAGCGCCGCGCGCTGATCCGCCAGGCCGACGCGACGCTGCATCTGCCCGTGCAGATTCCGGGCTATACGGATTTCTATTCGTCGAAGGAACACGCGACGAACGTCGGCTCGATGTTCCGCGATCCGAAGAACGCGCTGCTGCCGAACTGGTCGGAGATTCCGATCGGGTACAACGGGCGCGCGTCGTCGGTGGTGGTGAGCGGCACGCCCGTGCGTCGTCCGAATGGACAACTGAAGCTGCCCGATCAGGAGCGGCCGGTCTTCGGCGCGTGCCGCAAGCTCGATATCGAACTGGAGACGGGCTTCATCGTCGGACGCGGCAACGCACTGGGCGAGCCGATTCCATGCGCGGAAGCGGAACAGCACATCTTCGGCATGGTGCTGCTCAACGACTGGAGCGCGCGCGACATCCAGCAGTGGGAATACGTGCCGCTCGGACCGTTCAACGCGAAGACGTTCGCCACCACGATCTCTCCGTGGATCGTCACGCTCGACGCGCTCGAACCGTTCCGCGTCGCGCAGCCCGCGCAGGACCCGCAGCCGCTCGACTATCTGCGCCACAGCGGCGAGCACGCGTTCGACATTGCGCTCGAAGTGCTGCTGAAGCCGCAGGGTGCGAAAGAAGCGACGACGATCGCGCGCACGAACTTCCGTCACATGTACTGGACGATGGCGCAGCAGCTCGCGCATCACACCGTGTCGGGCTGCAATACGCGCGTCGGCGATCTGATGGGATCGGGCACGATCAGCGGCCCGACCGACGATTCATTCGGCAGCCTGCTCGAACTCACGTGGAACGGCAAGAAGCCGCTGCAACTGAAAGAAGGCGGCACGCGCGCGTTCATCGAGGACGGCGACGAGCTGACACTCGCGGGATGGTGCCAGGGCGACGGATATCGCGTGGGCTTCGGTACGTGTGTCGGCGAGATTTTGCCGGCGCGTCAGTGACGTCTGTCACACGGCTCACGTTGGCGTATCGCTCGCGGATCTGAGCCCTGTCCAAAGAAGCCGCGCGCTGCATGAAATGCGCGCGGCTTCATCGTCATTGCGACGCCGCGCTTACCACGCCGCGCCGCTTCTCCCACACGGCCGCCGCGAGAAATGCCAACGCGCTCGCGAGCACCACGCCGATCAGCGCGTCGTTGCCGATGCTCTTCATCAACGCGCCCGCGATCAGCGGTCCGCCGAAACTCGCGATACTCCACGAAGCGCCGACGAGCGAACTCGCCGACACCAGCGCCACGCCGCGAAAGCGTTCGCCGCACGCGACGAGCGACAGCGTATAGATCGCGCCCGCCGCCGCGCCGATCACATAGAGCAGCGGCCAGCACAGCCACGGCGACTGCACGATCCATGGCAAGAGCGGCAACAGCACGACGACGAGCACCGCGCAGCCGATATGCACGCGCTCGCGTCCGAGATGATCGGCGAGCCAGCCGATCGGAAACTGCATCGTCGTGTCGCCGAGCAGCAGCGCCGACGCGAACAGCACGGCCACGTCGGTCGCGACGCCATGCGCCATCGCGAAGAGCGGCATCAGCGACAGCGCTATCGTGTCGAACAGCGCGAAGAAGCCCGTGCCGATCACGAGCGCGGGCATCTGCGGCAGCACGCGGCGCCAGCTGCCGTGTGGCTCGTGTTCGTCGGCGGCATGGGGCGTCGAGCGGATCATCGACAGCACGGGCAGCGCGATTAGAAAGATCAGCCCGCAGATCACAAAGCGCCAATGGTCGAACCGCGCGATCTGGCTCACGAGCACAGGGCCCGCCATCTGGAACAGCGTGAAGTTCGTCGCATAGATCGCGACGACGCGCCCGCGCGACGCATCGTTCGCGAGCTGGTTTACCCATGCCTCGCCGATCGTGAAGAGCAGCATCAGCGACGCGCCGCACAGCACGCGCAGCAGGCCCCAGACGAACAGATTCGGCGTGGCCTGCATCAGTGCCGTCGCGACGGCGACGATCAGCACCGAGCCGATGATCGCTTCGCGGCCGCCGCAGCGCGCGGCGATCCGGCCGGCGATGGGCACGACCAGCAGACCGCCGCCCGCCTGCGCGGCCGTCAGCAGGCCGACGATGTCGGTGCCATAGCCGGCCTGCGTCAGCGCGAGGGCGGTGAGGGGAAGCGTCGCGCCGCTGCCGAGGCCGACTACGGCCACGCTCAGGATCAGCGCGAGGAAATCGCGGGAGAGGACGACTTTCATCGGGCGAGATGCTACTACGCCGTCATGTCATGCACACCGTCGGATGGCCGGGTGAAGGCGTTCGATATACGTCGGCGCTCAGCCCGCCACGGGCAGTCGCCGGTCGAGCGACACCGACCACCACGTCAGCGCAACAGCCGCGGCCGCCGTCGCGACGCCGACCCATGGCAGCGACGTCAACGGCGCGCCCGCGCCGATCGCCATGCCGCCGAGCCACGCGCCCGTCGCATTGCCGAGGTTGAAGGCGCCCTGATTGAGCGTCGACGCGAGATTCGGCGCGCTGCTCGCGCGGTCGACGATCAGCATTTGCAGCGGCGGCACGATCGCGAAGGCGAGCACGCCCCATAGGAAGATCGTGATCATCGCCGGGATTTCGCCGTGCATCGCGATCGCGAAGAACGACAGGATCGCGACGATTGCGAGCAGGAACGACATCAGCGAATGCACGGGGCGCCAGTCCGCGAGCTTGCCGCCGAGCGTGCTGCCGACCGTCAGCCCGAGGCCGAACAGCAGGAGCACCATCGTCACGGCATGCGGCGTGAAGCCCGTCACGTCTTCGAGGATCGGCGTGATGTAGGTGAAGGTCGAGAACAGGCTCGCCGATGCGAGCACGCTCGTGCCCAGCACCATCAGCACCTGCGGATTCTTCAGCACCGTGAACTCATGAACGAGGCTTGCCTTCTGCATCTCGATCTTCGACGGCAGGCACAATGCTAGCGCGACGGCCGCGATCACGCCGATGCCCGTCACTGCCCAGAACGTCGCGCGCCAGCCGACGGCCTGGCCGAGCGCCGTGCCGAGCGGCACGCCCAGCACATTCGCGAGCGTGAGGCCCGTGAACATCAGCGCGATCGCCTGCGCGCGGCGGTTCGGCGCGACGAGCCCAGCTGCGACGACCGAGCCGATGCCGAAGAACGCGCCATGACAGAACGCCGTCACGATGCGCGCGGCCATCAGCACCGCATAGCCCGGCGCGATCGCGCACAGCAGATTGCCGACGATGAAGATGCCGATCAGGCTCATCAGCGCTTTCTTGCGCGGCATGTTGGCCACCGCGATGGCAACGATCGGCGCGCCGATCGTCACGCCCAGCGCATACGCGGACACCAGCATGCCCGCAGCCGGAATCGACACGCTCAGATCGCGCGCGACATCGGGCAGCAGCCCCATGATGACGAACTCGGTGGTACCGATACCAAACGCGGCAACGGCAAGGGCAAGCAGGGGCAAGGGCATGTTGGGGCTTTCACGGGAGGGTCGCGCCGGCGGGCTGGGACGCCGTTCGCGTTGCCGTCGCGCGCTTTCGGGACGAGTGCGCAGGCGTCAGCAAGGGTAAATCTGTAGGGGATTGTACCTAAGCCAATACGGCTGTGCTGACGGCCTGACGCACTGTTGTATTTCGTCGATTGCGATGTGACTGCGCCGAGAAAACCTCTTGTTTCAAGGGACTTTTTTGTCGGGCGCGGTCGCGGGCGAATCGCGGGGCACATCGCCGGCCACATCGTGGATCGCGCTTCCGTGCCGACCCGCTCCCGCAGCGAACGCCGCCGCGCCCGCGATGCCCTCGGCGAATACAGCGTGATAGCCGCCCGCGCCTTCGCGGCGCAGTGCTTCAGCGAGATTGTCGAGCGACGCGTTTTCGTAGACGGACCTGCGATCGGCGAGCAACGCTGCCTGCGGGAACGCGGCGAGCTCGGCGGCCAGTTGCTCGGCGGCGGCGCGCGCTGCGCCCTTCGGCACGACGCGATTCGCAAGACCGAACGCAAACGCTTCGTCGGCGCCGATCGCGCGGCCTGTCAGGATCAGATCGAGCGCGCGCGACTGGCCGATCAGACGCGGCAGACGGATCGTCCCGCCATCGACCAGCGGAATGCCGACGCGTCGGCAGAACACACCCAGCACCGCATCCTCCTCGACGACGCGCAGATCGCACATCGCCGCCAGTTCCAGACCGCCCGCCACCGCATGACCCGCGATCGCCGCGATGACGGGCTTCGTGAACATCATGCGCGTCGGTCCCATCGGACCGGGGCCGCTGCCGTCGGCGTGCAATTCGTTGCGCCGTGCATCGTCTTGTAGAGCAGTGAGATCCGCTCCCGCGCAAAACGTGCCGCCTGCGCCCGTCAACACGGCGACGCGCCACGCATCGTTTGCTTCGAAGTGGCGCAACGCTGCGCAAAGCGCATCGGCCGTCGGACGGTCGACGGCATTGCGGCGGGCAGGGCGGTCGATGACGATCGTTGCGACGGCGTCAAGCGGGTCTGCCGATTGCTGGTTCTGTGTACTTGCGGTTTTTTGTGCAGTTTCAATTCGCACGTGCTCGCCGAACTGTTTGATAGCCATCATTCTCTCCCGCTGCAGTGTTCGTTGAGGACCTGGACTGGAATGGAAAAGCGCGCAAATGCGCGGCGACACCCTAAAGAACCGCGCAAAACATCCGCTAAACCGGAAGCTCGAGCCTGCGCGACGAAGCGTGGCGAAGCGGCGGCGATACAGCGCGAATCGCTTGCAAGCCAGTCACGTGCTTTTAACAATCGACTCGTAGCTTAGGCGCTTTTTGAACTGCCAGGGCGCGCGCACGCACCGGCGCATGGAGTACGCCCTATGTCCTCATTGATGGAATTACCGACGACGTCTTCGGCTGCATCATCGCCATCCGGCAGCGAGCCGGTATGGATCGTTCCGTTGCTCGATCATCCGCCATACAACCATGTGCGGATGAAGCGCGTCTTCACGGCGGACGGCACGCGCCATCAGGTCGTGCTCGTCGATGCGCGCAAGTTGATCGCGTGCGCCGATCGCGACGACACCGACTACGTGCTGCGTCCCGTGAACGAATGGCACCAGGGCAAGGTGCGCGGCATCCGCGAGTTTCTCGATCCGTCCAACGCGCGCATTCCGCAGATGCCCTATGTGACGATCACGACGCGCCACGCGCCGGGGCTGCTCGGCTGGCTCAGGCTGGAACACGAAGGCGTGGTCGCGTTTCGCAACGGACAGCATCGCGCTCGCTACATGCTGTCGGCGGGCGCCGTGTGGTTTCCCGTTGAAGTGCACGAGCGCGAGGCGGCGCTGCTGCGCCAATACTGCGGCGCACCCGACGACGCGCGCACAGCGCTGCGTCCCGGCTCTGCCGGCGCGGACGTGCTGCCGCGAACCTGAACGATGCAGGTTCGGTACGTGCGATCGAATCCGCATAAGTGAAAAGGCCAGCGCGACGATGCAAGTTCGCATCGTCGCGCTGGCCTTCATTGCTTGATCGCCGCTTCGGCGTATCCGGCCGCGTGCCGATCATCCTTTTGCCGGCACCTCGACGACATTGCGCGGCGTCCCCTCGCGCCACGCCTTCACATTGCCGAGCGTCGTCTGCGCGATTTCGGTCATCGCCTCGCGGGTGAAAAAGGCCTGGTGCGCGGTCACGATCACATTGGGAAACATCAGCAGACGCGCGAGCACATCGTCTTGCAGCGGCAGGTTCGAATGATCCTCGAAGAAGATGCCGCCTTCTTCCTCGTACACGTCGAGCCCGAGATGTCCCAGTTGGCCGCTCTTCAGCGCGCCGACCAGCGCATTGCTTTCGACCAGCCCGCCGCGCCCCGTGTTGATCAGCATGGCGCCGCGCTTCATCTTCGCGAGCGCGCGGCTGTCGATCAGGTGATGCGTCGAGGGCAGCAGCGGGCAGTGCAGGCTCACGACGTCCGCCTCCGCGAGCAGCGTATCGAGCGGCACGTAGCGCCCGCCGAGCGCGAGAACTTCGGGCGACTCGGGACCGGGATCGTGCGCGAGCACCCGCATGCCGAAGCCCGCCATGACACGCGCAAAGCACCCACCGATGATGCCCGTGCCGATCACGCCGACCGTCTTGCCGTGAAGGTCGAAGCCGAGCAGCCCGTTCAGCGAGAAATCCCCCTCGCGCGTGCGTGCGAAGGCGCGCGGCAGCTTCCGGTTCAGCGCGAGCACCAGTCCCGCCGCATGCTCGGTGACCGCGTGCGGCGAATACGCGGGCACTCTGACGACGGGCATGCCCAGGCGCTGGGCCGCCGCCAGATCGATGTGATTGAAGCCCGCCGAGCGTAGCGCGATGAGCCGCGTGCCGCCCGCATGCAGGCGCTCGAGCGTCGCCGCATCGACGGTGTCGTTGACGAACGGACACGCGACGTCGTAACCGTCGGCGAGAACGGCTGTGTCCGCATCGAGATGCGACTCCTGAAAATGCAACTCGTAGTTGAACGCGGTGTTCGCCTCGGTGAACGTGTCGATGTCGTACTGCCGGCTGCTGAACAGGATCATGCGCATGGGTTCCGGTCTCCTGCGGGCACCGCCGGCGTGCTGGCGACGCCGCTCGGCCTATGACGCGTGCCGCACGACGTGCAGCTCGTGCGCCACCATCGCATGCGCGTTCGCGGGAACCTCCGACTCCGCGCATCCCGCATGCTGGACCGTGTAATCGACGAACGTACGCGTCTTCGTCGGCAAGTGACGGCGGCGCGGATAGACGAGCGACACCTTCGCCTGCGATTCGTCGACCGAATGGTCCGGCATGATGCGCTTCAATGCACCCGTCGCGAAGTCGTCGGCGACGAGCGATTCGGGCAGTACCGCGACGCCCATGCCTGCGATCGCCGCGAGCCGCACAAGCAGGCGGCTGTTCACCGTGTACGCCGGTTCGAACGCGACGGGTCGCGGGTCGCCATCCCCATCGACGAAATGCCATGCTATTGGACCGCGCTGTTCGGCCGGCGTCGCGATGCACGAGTGCAGCGCCAGTTGCTCGGGATGGCGCGGCTCGTCGCGAAGCGCGAGGTAAGAGGGCGCGGCGCACGGCACGAGTCGCTGCGTCGCGAACGACAGCTCGACGCTGTCGACCTCCGCGTTATGCCCCGACGATGATCCATGCTCCGCGATGAAGAGGCCGACGTCGTAGCCGTCTTCGAGCAGATGCGGTGCGCGCTCGGTGAGCGTGAGGCGGATGCGCACTTTCGGATAACGCCGCCGGTAGCCGTCGAGCAATTGCGTGAGCGCCTGGGGCGACAGTGCGGCCGTGGCGACGACGCGCAGCGTGCCAGCGGGCTCGCGCTCGGTGCCCGTCACCGAGCCTTCCAGAAGATCGAGTTCTTCGAGCAGGCCGCGGCAGCCCTCCAGATAGTGCGTGCCTGCCTCTGTCAGCGAAAGATTGCGTGTCGTGCGATTGATGAGGCGCGCATGCAGATGCGCCTCCAGCGTTGCGATCGAACGTGTGACCAGCGCGTTCGACACCTTCAGTTGCTGGGCCGCGCGTCTGAAGCTCTGTGTCTCCGCAACCCGGACGAAGACCCGCATGGCGTAGATCTGATTCATGGTAGCGCCCTCGCAAAGCGCGGTTTAGCCGCGCGTCGTTGACCCGGCGTGGCGTGCGGCAGCGTGCTGTCCGCATCGGCCTCGCTGGCGGTGTACCGGCCGGTTACAAACGAATGCCGGTTCTGGAATTTTTACCAGGTCGTCCAGGAAAATAGTATTGACAGTGGCTGGCGATTTCAATATTTATCGAATGGACGATGTTATTTCGCAATTGTAAAAACCAGCTCGCTTTGATTTGGCGGAATTTGTCAAGGCGGTTTCGCAAGCATCTAATGCGGACATAAAAAATCCATCAGGCTGAAAGATGCGGTTGCGGATCGTTAGACATCTTTGCGCGGGAACGATGTCTGTCAACGGAAGCGGGGACGCGCTGATTTGATATCGATCAAATACGCGAAAAACCGGCTGGGACGAATATGTCACGGCATTGCATACCTCCCGTTTCGAATGACGCGGGTTAATCCCTATCGTTATTCGTATGCACATTCAATTAATGCCGCTGAATCGCTGGATTAATTAATGCACGCATAATTTTTAAAAAGATTCGTACGAAAACCGTAATGACGGAATTCGCAGCAGCTAGCGCGCGTCGAACGCGAGGAGATCGAAATCGCATTCGACGACAAGGACGCGTTTGAGAGAAGACAGGTCGAGTGAGCACATCGGGTGACTACGGCTCGCCCGGAACCGTCATCGAATCTCTCCGAACGCTTGCGCAAGCGCGCATATCGGTGAATGATCGACAGATGGCCCGCCGCGCGCAGGGATTGCTGCGCGCGGCGGGCCATCTTTCCTGCAACGTTCATCTTTCGTGCGTCTCTGTCATGACCCAAACAACGTCCAACGTCGTTCCCTGTCCCGAAGTCGAATCGCTCGATGCGATTCTTCCCGAAGAACCGCTGCTGATGATGGGCGCCGGCCCGGTGCCGATTCCCGCCGCCGTCGCGAAGGCGAATGCGATCGTCATCAATCATCTGGGCGGCACGATGGCCAAGGTGGTCGGACAGGTGAAGACGATGGCGCGCTACGTGTTCCAGACGAACTCGAAGTGGGTGCTGGGTGTCGCCGGTCCGGGCTCGGCGGCGATGGAAATGGCGATCTCTAATCTCGCGTGGCCCGGCACGCGCGTGCTCAGCATCAAGAACGGTTTCTTCAGCGCGCGGATGGCCGAAATGGGGCGGCGCGTCGGCGCGGATGTGTCGCTGCTCGAAGTCGCTGACCGCGCGGTCGCGACGCTCGAACAGGTCGAGGAGGCGATTCGCCGCGTGCGTCCCGAGATCGTGACGATCGTGCAGGGCGAGACCTCGAACACCGTCTGGAACCATCACCTGAACGACATTGCCGCGCTCGCGAAGAAGGCGGGCGCGCTGGTCGTCGTCGATGCCGTGTGCACGCTGTCGACGATGCCGCTCGAAATGGACGCGTGGGGCATCGACGCCGTCATCACAGGCGGGCAGAAAGGGCTGTCGTCGATTCCGGGCGTGTCGCTGATCGCGTTTTCGGATGCGGCGTGGGAACGCGTGAAAGGACGCTCGCATGCAAGCGCGCACTGGTGTCTCGACGCGTCGCTGGCCGAGAACTTCTGGCACAACGCGGGCTATCACTACACAGCGCCCGTGTCGGGCGTGCTCGCGCTGCATGAGGCGCTGCGGCTCGTGTGCGCGGAGACGCTCGAGAAGCGTTTCGCGCGGCATCTGAAGTGCTCGCTCGCGCTACAGGCGGGGATCAGCGCAATGGGGCTGCAACTCTACGCGCCCGCCGAGTGCCGGCTGAACTCCGTGGTCGGCATCGAGGTGCCGGCGAAGGACCGGCCCGATCTCACGCCCGGCGACATCTGCGGGCATATCTCGCGTCATCATCAGGTCGAGATCTCCGGGTCGTTCGGCTTGCCGATCGTGCGGATCGGCCAGATGGGCGAGCAGGCGCGCGAACACAACCTGTTCCGCACGCTGCACGCGTTCGGGCGGACGATGATCGATCTCGGCGTGAATGTCGATCTGCCCGCAGGCGTCGCGGCGCTGGAGCGGTCGCTCGCGAGCAGCGCGAAGGGCGAAGCGCTGAGCGTCTGATCGGCGAAACCGGGCCGCCAACGAAAAAAGCGACGCACGCGGCGTCGCTTTTTTTTCGATCCGGATTCAGACGGCCGTCACGCCGCTGCCGGCGCGTTCGGCGTGCGCGCATTGCGCAGATAGAGCATCGTCGACAGCGCGACGGCGGCTGCCGCGGCGACGGCCGCGAACAGAAACACCAAGTCATAGCCGAACTCGCCGGCGATATAGCCCGCCAGCGGACCCGTCACGCCCAGCGACAGATCGAGGAACACCGAATACGCGGACAGCGCCGCGCCACGGCTCGCGGGCGGCACGAGTCCCACCGCTTCGACGCCGAGCGCGGGGAACACGAGCGCGAAGCCGAAGCCCGTCAGCGCGGCACCCGCCAGTGCGACATGCGGCACGGGCGCGAGCCACAGCAACAGCAAGCCGACGCATTCGAACGAGAACGACGCGATCGCTACGCGAAAGCCGCCGTACGTCTTGATCGTGTTGGCGAACAAAAGCCGCGCGCCGATGAACAGCGTGCCGAACACCGTCAACGACAGCGCAGCGTTCGGCCAGTGGTTCGCCGCGTAAAAGAGAGTGATGAACGTCGCGATCGAGCCGAAGCCCGCCGAGCCGAGCGCGAGCCCGATGCCATGCGGCAGCACGCGCGTGAACACGCTGCGATACGACATGCGTTCGCCGTGCACGACGGGCACGGGCGCGATCAGGCGCGCGAGATAGTAGCCGAGCGCCGCGAGCGCGATCACGACGACGCCGAGCGCGAAGAACCCGATGGCATGCGCAATCGCGACGCCGAGCGGCGCGCCGATCGCGAGCGCGCCGTAAGTGGCGATGCCGTTCCACGAGATCACGCGCGCATTGTTCGTCGTGCCGACACGCCCGATGCCCCACAGGATCGCGCCCGTGCCGCACAGGCTTTCGCCGAAGCCGAGCACGAGACGGCTCAGCACCAGCAGACCAAGGCTCAGCACCGGCCAGTGGCCGAGCAGCACGGCCGCGAGCAACAGCACGCCGCTTGCGCCGCAGCCGATCAGGCCGATCGTCACCGTTTTCTTGGGCCCGAGCGTGTCGGCGGAACGGCCGGCAAGCGGCCGCGACGCAAGTGTCGCGAAGTACTGGACGCTGATCGCGAGACCCGCGAGCACGGCGCTGTAACCGAGATCGTCATGGACGTAGCCCGGCAGCACCGCGAGCGGAATGCCGATCGTCAGGTAGCAAAGGAACGTGAAGAAAACCACGGGAATGATCTGCAACGTGGTCGCAAATTCGCTGCGCGGCGTAGCGGAGTCGACGGGCATGGGGAAAACGAGACTTGAAATCGGCAGGGAGGCGTGATTTTCCCATGGAACCGATTCCCTTGCAGGCCCTATGCAATATTTTCGACGACCATGAAACGGGGCTGAACGATGCTTCTGACGGGTTCCCGTCAATTTTTCTGGCTTCTCGCGGGCTTTGATCGCGCGCTGCCAGCGCATGGGCTGTCCTATATGAGCGAATAGTAATGAAAACAGCTCGTAACGGACTCAACGACATAAGCGCAACAGCCCGCCGCCGTCTCAATTTATCGCTCCAGTTGTATGTCCCCCATGCGATCGAGCCTATGGGTTGCGATCGTTGATGATGCTACTTTTCGAACCGTCAGCCGCACCGTCCGCACTCCTCATGCGGATGCGAATAACCGAAACGAGCACGAGACATGAGCCAGCCGATCCGCTTCTACCATCGCAACGCGATCCGTGAGATCACCGACGCGCCCGTCACCCGTACCGTTCTCCAATACCTGCGCGAAGACGCGCGCTGCACGGGCACCAAAGAAGGCTGCGCGGAAGGCGATTGCGGTGCGTGCACGGTGGTGATCGGCGAGCGCGACGACGCGGGCGGCGTCAGCTTCAAGACGGTCAACGCGTGCATCCAGTTTCTGCCGACGCTCGACGGCAAAGCTCTCTTCACTGTCGAAGATCTGCGCCAGCCGGACGGCGGCCTGCATCCGGTGCAAGAGGCGATGGTCGAGTGCCACGGCTCGCAATGCGGCTTCTGCACGCCCGGCTTCGTGATGTCGATGTGGTCGATGTACGAGAAGCATGGCCACGAGCATGCGTGCGCGAACCGGACCGTGCCCGATCGCGCCGAGATCGCCAACGCGCTGACGGGCAACCTGTGCCGCTGCACGGGCTATCGTCCGATCGTCGATGCGGCCGAGCGGATGTTCCAGTTGCCCGCGCCGAAAGCGCCCGTCGACGTAAAGGCGCTGGCCGAAAAGCTCGCGACGCTGGAGCGCGGCGAAACCTTCCACTACGAATGCAACGGCCGGACGTTCGACGCGCCGCGCACGATCGATGCGCTCGCGAAGATCAAGGCCGATGCGCCGACGACGCGCATTCTCGCGGGCAGCACCGACATCGGCCTGTGGGTCACGAAGATGATGCGCGACCTGGGCCACATCGTGTATGTCGGCCAGATCGCCGAGATGCAGAAAGTCGAGACGAACGACGAGTGGATCGAAATCGGCGCGGGTGTGACGGTCGAGCGCGCGTATGCCGAACTGGCGAAGCAGTATCCCGAACTCATCGAGATGTGGCAGCGCTTTGCGTCGCTGCCGATTCGCAACGCAGGCACGCTCGGCGGCAACGTGGCGAACGGTTCGCCCATCGGCGATTCGATGCCGGGCCTGATCGCGCTCGGCGCGCGCATCGTGCTGCGCGGCGGCGATGTCGAACGCGAGCTGCCGCTCGAAGACCTCTATCTCGCGTATCAGAAGAAGGACATGGCCGGGCACGAATTCGTCGTGGGCCTGACGGTGCCCGCGCGCAACGAAGCGCGCAAGCACTTCACGTTCCGCACGTACAAGATCTCGAAGCGCTTCGACTCGGATATTTCCGCCGTGTGCGCCGCGTTCTCGTTCATCGCGGACGGCGCGACGATTCGCGAGCCGCGCATCGCGTTCGGCGGCATGGCGGCAACGCCGAAGCGCGCGGCGCATGCCGAAGCCGCTCTCGCCGATGCCGACTGGCACGAAGCCACCGCGCAGGCCGCGATGATCGCGCTCGCGAAGGACTACGAGCCGCTCACCGACATGCGCGCGACGAGCGGCTATCGCCTGGAAGCCGCGAAGAACACGCTGTACCGCTTCTGGCTCGAAACGCGCCCGAACGATCCGCTGCAAAAGAGCGCGCTCGATGTGCGTGCAGTGGAAGCAGCCGGTGCCGACGCCTGAGCGAACCTGACAGGATCACGGAGAACCACCAGAATGAACCAGCAAGCCGAACCGTTCCTGAAGGACGCCACGGAACTCGCCGACTTCACGCAAGTGCACGTGTCGCGCCCGCATGAATCCGCGCATCTGCACGTGAGCGGCCGCGCAACTTACACCGACGACATCCCCGAACTTGCGGGCACGCTGCACGCGGCGCTCGGACTGTCGCCGAAAGCGCACGCGAAGATCGTGTCGATGAAATTCGACAAGGTGCGCGCGACGCCCGGCGTCGTCGCCGTCTTCACCGCCGACGATATTCCCGGCCACAACGACTGCGCGCCGATCGTCAAAGGCGATGATCCGATTCTCGCGGACGGCGTCGTGCAGTACGTCGGTCAGCCGATGTTCATCGTCGTCGCGACGTCGCACGATGCGGCGCGCCTCGGCGCGCGTCGCGCGGAATTCGAATTCGAGGAACTGCCCGCCGTGCTGACGGCGCAGCAGGCGCGCGCCGCGAAGCAGAGCGTGATTCCGCCGATGAAGCTCGCGCGCGGCGACGCCGCGTCGAAGCTCACGCGCGCGACGCATCGCGAAGCGGGCGAAATGCTGCTCGGCGGGCAGGAGCAGTTCTATCTGGAAGGCCAGATTTCATACGCGGTGCCGAAGGACGACGACGGCATGCACGTCTGGTGCTCGACGCAGCACCCGAGCGAAATGCAGCATCTCATCTCGCACGTGCTGGGCGTTCACTCGCACAACGTACTGGTCGAATGCCGCCGGATGGGCGGCGGCTTCGGCGGCAAGGAATCGCAGTCGGGGCTGTTCGCGTGCTGTGCGGCGCTCGCTGCATGGAAGCTGCTGTGTCCCGTCAAGCTGCGTCCCGATCGCGACGACGACATGATGGTCACGGGCAAGCGCCACGATTTCCACTATACGTATGACGTCGGCTATGACGACGATGGCGTGATCGAAGGCGTGTGCGTCGACATGACGTCGCGCTGCGGCTTTTCCGCCGACCTGTCCGGCCCCGTGATGACGCGCGCCGTCTGCCACTTCGACAACGCCTACTACCTGTCGGATGTGGCCATCGACGGCTTCTGCGGCAAGACGAACACGCAGTCGAACACGGCGTTTCGCGGCTTCGGCGGCCCGCAGGGCGCGTTCGCGATCGAGTACATCATCGACAATGTCGCGCGTTCGCTCGGCAAGGACTCGCTCGACGTGCGCCGCCGCAATCTGTACGGCAAGACCGAGCGCAACCAGACGCCGTATGGCCAGATCGTCGAAGACAACGTGATTCACGAGCTGATCGACGAACTCGAAGCGACGAGCGACTATCGCAAGCGCCGCGCCGAAGTGCTCGAATTCAACCGCAACAACGAAGTGCTGAGAAAGGGCCTTGCGCTCACGCCCGTGAAGTTCGGCATCGCGTTCAACGTCACGCACTTCAATCAGGCGGGCGCGCTCGTTCACATCTATACCGATGGCTCAGTGCTCGTGAACCACGGCGGCACGGAAATGGGCCAGGGTCTCAACACGAAGGTCGCGCAGGTCGTCGCGCATGAACTGGGCGTGAGCTTCAATCGCGTGCGCGTGACGGCCACCGATACATCGAAGGTCGCGAACACGTCCGCGACGGCGGCATCGACGGGCTCGGACCTGAACGGCAAGGCCGCACAGGATGCCGCGCGACAGTTGCGCGAGCGTCTCGCCGCGTTCGCCGCCGACAAGTTCGGTGCAGGCGAGGTGACGGCATCGCAGGTGCGATTCGCGGGCGATTGCGTGCTGGTCGGCGATGCCATCGTGCCGTTCGAAGAAGTGATCGCGAAAGCGTATCTCGCGCGCGTGCAGTTGTGGTCCGACGGTTTCTACGCGACGCCGAAGCTTTACTGGGATCAGGCGAAGCTGCAAGGGCGGCCGTTCTTCTACTACTCGTATGGCGCGGCCGTGTCGGAAGTCGTGATTGACACGCTGACGGGCGAAATGCGCGTGCTGCGCGCCGATGCGCTGCACGATGTGGGCGCGTCGCTGAACCCGGCAATCGATGTGGGGCAGGTGGAAGGCGGCTTCATTCAGGGCATGGGCTGGCTCACGACGGAAGAGCTGTGGTGGAACGCGGGCGGCAAGCTGATGACGCATGCGCCATCCACCTACAAGATTCCGACCGTCAACGACACGCCGCCCGACTTCCGCGTGCGTCTCTTCAAGAACCGCAACGCGGAGGACAGCATTCACCGCTCGAAGGCGACGGGCGAGCCGCCGCTGTTGCTGCCGTTCTCCGTGTTCTTCGCGATCCGCGATGCGGTGGCCGCTGTCGGCGATTACAAGGTGAATCCGCCGCTGAACGCGCCCGCGACGGGCGAAGAAATCCTCAAGGCAGTCGGCGCGGTGCGTGCCGCGTGCCTGGACCAGCACTAAACTCGAGTTGTGGAGTGTTCGCCATGATGCGCGTACCGTCTTTCTCCGACATGCCCGTTCAGATTGGCCGGCGCAGCGGCCACGCGACGAAGTTGCCGCCGCCGATGCATATCGTGCTGTTCGGCGCGGGCCATGTCGGTCATGCGCTGATCGCGCTGCTCGGCAGTCTGCCGTGCGTCGTGCGATGGGTCGACGAACGCGACGAACTGTTCCCCGACGAAGTGCCCGCGAACGTGCAGGTCGAAGCGACCGACACGCCTGCTGCCATCGTCGACGAAGCGCCGCCGGGCGCGTACTTCCTCGTGATGACGCACAATCACGCGCTCGATTTTTCGCTGACCGAGCGCATCATGCGGCGACGCGATTTCGCGTACTTCGGGTTGATCGGCTCCAGGACCAAGCGCGTGAAGTTCGAGCGTCGCCTGAACGATCGGGGCGTCGATGCCGAGCGTCTCTTTGAAATGACCTGTCCAATCGGCGTGCCGGGAATCGTCGACAAGGCGCCGCCGTCGATTGCGGTGGCCGTGTGCGCTGAACTGCTGCAAGTGCGTACGCAGCAGGTTTCGCTTGCGGACTTTGGCTGCGCTCAGAACGCGCCCTGCATCGGCGTTTGAAGCGACGTTCGATTCCTCCAGCGGGCGCGGCGGGGAAGCTTGCCGCGCCTGTTTTTTTGCGTTCGCTTCTTTTGTTTGCATCGCTCTGCGCGGGCATCCGCGAATGAACTCGTGGCGCATTACTTCGCCCCCCGCCGCCCCTTCGTCGTCACCAGCATTTCCGACACCTGCGCCATCAGCCCGCGCAGCCACGCGATATCGCTTGGCCGGTCCGGCTGCGGATGCCACATCTGATAGCACTTGATGCGCGGAAACGGGATCGGCACGTCGACGACCGCGAGCGGCAGCATTTCCGCGTAATGCCGCGCGAAGCGGCGCGTCGTCGTGAAGATCAGATCGGATTGCAGCAGCACCTGAGGCACGAGCCCGAAGTAGGGCAGCGTGGCGACGATGCGCCGCGATGCGTTCGCTCGCTTGAAGCCCGTGTCGATCGCGCCGCCGCGCGCGCCGCTATAGTGCGCGGGCGCGAGATGCGGCGCGGCGAGATACGCGTCGCGCGTCAGCGGCGCTTTCGCGAGGGGATGATCGGCGCGCATCATGCACACGACGGTATCGGAGAACAGGTCGCTGCGCTCGAAGCGCGCGTCGGGCTTCGGCCAGTTGCCGATTACGAGATCCAGCTCACCGGCATCGAGCGCGGACGCATGATCGAGCAGCGGCCCGAGCGATTCGATTTCGAGCCGTGCATGCGGCGCCGCCTCGCGGAACTGCGCGATCACCGTCGGCATGAAGAAGTCATTCAGATAGTCGGGCGCGGCAACGCGGAACGTGCGGCGCGAGCGCGCCGGATCGAAGTCGCCATGAGGCGTCGCGACGAAATCGACGTCGCGCAGCACCTTCTGCGCGGAAGCGAGCAGCGACTCGCCGTATTCCGTCGGCACCATGCCCGACTTGCCGCGCACGAGAATCGGATCGTTCAGCGTTTCGCGCAGCTTGCGCAGCGCGGTGCTGATGGCGGGCTGCGTCTGGTTCAGCCGCAACGCGGTCTGCGTGACGCTGCGCTCGACGAGCAGCGTGCGCAGCACGCGCACGAGCCAGATATCGAGTGAAGCGGCGGTGTCGTCGTCCATGAATCGGCGGGGCGGGGAAGGCCCATTGAAGGCATTCGAATGCGGCTATCGAACCGTGCATCGCGCGCGGGCGGTGATCCCGTTGCCAGCATCGCGCCGCGCGCGCGAAGCTATAACCTTAGGCCCGATTGCCACGCGCCCGCCATAGCGCAAGCGGTATGACGGGCATCACGGACCGTGAGCCACGCGCGTTGCGGGTGCCGCGCAATGGCGCCGTGCAGCGGGCGCCATGCAGCGGGAGTCGCGCTACGGGCGCTACGCGAGGGGCGCCACGCGACGGGCGCCACGCCATGCACGACGTGCGTTGCCAGCGCCGCGCGACGGACCTGCCATGCAGCATCCGCCTGGCTACGTCCGGCACGCCCAGCCATCAGATGCCGCCCGCTCAGGCCTTCGCGAGCCCTGACGGCAGCGACGTGATGCGCTTCACTTCCTTCGATTCGAGCCAGTTCGGCGTGCGCGCGCAGTAGAGCGCCATCGGCAGCGCGTCTTCGCCCCAGAACAACTGCTTGTTCAGCCAGAACGTCGGCACGCCGAATACGCCGATGGCGATCGCGTCGGTGCCGTTGCGCGTCAGTTGCGCGCGCGTCGCTCCGCGCGCGATCAGCGCTTCGCCGTCGGGCACGTTCAGGCGTTCGCACAGCGCGGCGAAGCCATCCGCCGTCGACGGATCGCGGCCGTCGCGCCAGATGAAGCGGAAGATCTCGCGCACCGTGTTCACGTCGGCGCCGAGCGCCGTCGCGAGCAGCATCGGCTTGGCCGAGTCGAACGGATGCGCGGGCGGCATCCGGAACGGAATGCCCAGTTGCTCGGCGCGAAAGAGCGCGTAGCGGTACGTGAAGATGCGCTTCGCGGGCACGTCGTAGGCGATCCGCTGTCGCCAGTGGCGATACAGATCGTTCAGCAGAACAGGTGTGAACACGAACGGCAGCCCCGGCCATTTGTCGTGCTGTTCCAGCAGCAGATACGAGAACGGTGAGACAAAGTCGTAAAACCACAGTGGCTGCGTGGCGTCGATGCCATCGGTCATGATGTCTCCCGGTTTCCTGAGTCGGCGGGCTGTCGCGGATGCCGTGCGTGAGCCCGTTGTGGTTGATTCGATCTTACGCAAAGCACGCGCCGTTCGCATCATTTGATGAAACGGCGCTGTTGCGTCCGGCTCTTCAACGGGCCTTCGCAGGAGCGATCACGCGTCGTGGCCCGGCCCTTCGCGGCCCTCGTGAGCTTCGTGACTCGCGGCGCGTGCTTCGGCGCGGCTGATCGCGCCGCTGTCATGGGCGCGTGCATGGTCCGGCGAGCCTGCCGGATGGCCCGAGTGGGCCGGTTGCGCTTCGCCCGTCACGTCCCGCGCGGCGGCCGCCGCGGCCGCTTCCGAATCGCGCGTGAGGCGCGCCCGCACGAAGCCGATATGCTCGCGCAGCACGTAGAACTGATCGGCATAGGCAAGCGGCATCTTCAGGCCGTTGACGGACTCCTCGATCTTGTCGAGCCGTTCGACGAGCCCTTCGCGCTCGGCCGCCGACGTATCGTTGAGCGCCTCGCGCTCGATCGCGATCAGCGCGCCGTACCAGCGATAAATGCGCGACTTGACGCGCCACGCATACAGCGACGGCACGAGCCTCAGCCCCGGAATCAGCACGACGATGATCGGCACGAGCACGACCAGCAGCCGGTCCGCGAGGCTCGCGAGCCAGAACGGCAGGAGGCGGTAAAGGAAGCCCTTGCCCGACTTGTAGTAGCGGGCGGCATCGTCGCTGATCGGGAAGTCGTGCGCGAGCGGCGCGGGGAATTCGCCCGCCTTCTGCATCACGCTCGCCTTGCTGTGCACCTCGCGCGCCGCTTCGATCAGCAGATCGGAGAGCGCCGGATGCAGCGAATCGCGCGCGACCAGTTCTTCCGTCGGCGCGATCATGTGCAGCGTCGTCGACGGCAGGTTCTTGCCGAGGTCGAACGAGCCCATCGGCATTTCGAGCTGCGTCAGGTACGGAAAGCGCCGCGCATACGCACCCGCCTGCGTGAAATCGTAGAACTGCACGCCCGCCGTCCGATACAGCTTGCCCATCACGGGAGGCTGCGCGTTGTCGCCCGTGAGGATGGCCGCGTCGATCTTGCCCGCGATCAGCGCCTGCGCGGCGTCGTCGCCGGAGAGCGGCAGCAGCTTCGTCGGGCCGTCGGGCGTGATGCCGTTGGCCTTCAGCAGTTGCAGCGCCAGCTCGCGCGTGCCGCTGCCTTCGGCGCCGATCGCGATGCGCTTGCCCTTGAACTCCGACAACAGCGTGACCATCGCGCCGCGATAGAAGATCGCGACGGGCACATAGGCGACGCTGCCGAGCGACATCAGCCCGTCCGTCATCTCCTTCGACGGCGCGATGCCGTCCTGCACGAAGCCGACATCGACGTTCGCATGCGGATCGGTCAGACGTTTGAGGTTGTCGGCGGAGCCTTCCGTCTCCAGCACATTGAGCGTGATGCGGTTGCGCGCGAGGATGTCCTTGTACCTCTGCGCGGCCACCCAGAAGGTGCTGCCTTTCGGACCGGCTGCCATCGTCAGCGTATCGGGCGGCGCGGGCTGGATCAGGCGCACGGCGATGTAGATCGCGATCGCGCTGATCAGCAGGATCGGGCCGAACGACACGGCGAGATCGCGCCACGAGATCGCCACGAAGCGGGCGACGAGGTGGGGCGGCTTGCGGCCAGCAGTGCGTTCCGGTGGACGTCCGTCGGAAGGCTTCATGAGAATGCGCAGTGGTCTTGAAGTGGTCGGGTTGATTCAATGATGTCGGGCGGGCTCTCTGGGCGCAACGGCTCGCGCCCGCCTGCTGCAAACGCTGCCCGCCCGTTTCGACGTTCGCGCCGATGGTACATGAGATTGAAGGCGCGCCGGCGCGCGCAACCGGGACGCGGTGCCATAAACGCGTAACAAAGCGTGAGCCGGCATTCATTCGACATCGTCGGCGCGCAGGCGCAACGAAGCCCGAAGTTGCAACGCGAAGCGCGACGAAAGCGCGATATCCTTTGCAAGACTTGCGCGGCTAGATTACATTGGCATCGCTGCCGCGAAACAACGTTTGCATTGCGCGACCCGGCCGGACTCACGAGACCAGGGCGCGCTGCCGGCGCGCGGCGGACGGCCAGCGTAAATGAACCGCTGCGCATCGGTAGCGCCGGCCGTCGCACATCTTCCAATGCCTCTCTCGCAGACCGTGACAACGCTCCAGGCTCGCCATTGCCTCGTTGCGCCTTTGTGCGCCGCGTGCGAGCGGGCCGCCCGCAGTCGTAACCAAGCCGCTAGCCAAACGCGGTCCAAACCAAAGCAAAAAGGAGAAGTCATGAAATCGGTCGATTTTCTGAAGGCACTGGGTGGTGTTGTCGCAATGGTCGTCGCATGCCACACGTATGCCCAGGCAAGCGACTCCACGTCCACCGGCACGACGGCGGCAGCACCCGCCGCCAACTCGAAGGAAGCCAAGAAGGAGAACCGCGCGCTCGGCAAGAAAGTCCGCGCGGCGCTCGCGAAGGCGCAAGGCCTCGACGTGTCGGCGATCAACGTCCGCGCCCGTGGCGGCGCAGTCACGCTGACGGGCACGGCGCCCGACAACGACCAGATCCAGAAGGCTGGCGAAGTGGCGAAGGGCGTGGCAGGCGTGACTTCCGTGTCGAACAAGATCAACGTCCAGCAGCAATAAGCGATGCCGCCGCGCTCGCGCCGGAGGGACCGCGGTCCGGATGGCGCGGGTGGCGGACGGCCGGTAGCGGACGGCCGGTAGCGGACGACGGGTAGCGCGACGGGCGGCACCGTGCATCTCGCGGCGTCTTTACCGGTCAGAATGACAAGCGGGCTTCCGTGCCGAACGGAAGCCCGCTTCGCTTTGTGCGGATTGCGCGGCGCGACGTTGCGCTGCGCATGCGTCCGGCAAGACGGGGACGCGTGGCAACGGCTGCGCGAAGGCCCGCGTTTCTTCCACGAAACGGGACGGCTCGACCGCCGTCTCTGTGTCTAGACGGACAGCGGGTTGCCTCGAAAGCCGCATCCAGCCGATATTCCGGGTCATGCGGGTGTCGCGCGGCGGGTGTAGCTGCCGCTGGACTGTCTCTGGAGCAAGACAGCCCTCACGGCTCGCATTCGCGTGTCTGCATCGCGCGAACCCCCAGTGAACCTGCACGGCAGGCGCCCGACGCGACATCCGTGCGTCGGCGCGAAACTTGCATTAAAGCAGCCGCCGTCGGCTCGCCCGCTGCGTGTTTCGACTGACGGCAGCGGATGAGCCCCGGCGCCGAGACACAACAAGACAATGGAGACGACGATGACAGGGAAACTGCCGTTCAGACGTGCCGCCACTGCTCTTTGCACGACGATGTCCGCGATACTGCTCGCCGCGTGCGGCCACGGCGACGATCACCACAACAACCCGACCACCAACGCGCTGCCTTCGTTCGTGGTTTCCAGCAGCGTCACCACGACCACCTATGACGGCAACAGCGACGACCTGCTGACGGGCGGCCTCGGCAAGACGGGCCTCGGCTCGGCGACGCCGCCCTCGTTCGCGAACTCCGTCGCGCCGACGCCCGCCGAGTTGCGCCGCCTTGCAATCTGGTCGAACTACCGTGCGCTCGTCGACATGTCGGCGAACGGCGGCTATGGGCGCTTCTGGGGGCCCAACGTCGACCTGAACGGCAACGACACGCTCGGCGAGGGCAAGATCGCCGGCACCGAATATCTCGCGTACGCCGACAACGGCAGCGGCCAGAAGAACGTGACCTTGATGGTGCAGGTGCCGTCCACGTTCGATCCGAACAATCCGTGCATCGTCACGGCGACGTCGTCGGGTTCGCGCGGCGTTTACGGCGCGATTTCGGCGGCGGGCGAGTGGGGCCTCAAGCGCGGCTGCGCGGTCGCGTACACCGACAAGGGCGGCGGCAACGGCGCGCACGAGCTGGCGACGAGCCTCGTCACGCTGATGAACGGCACGGTCGCGGCGGCAACGGCGGCGGGCACGAAGAGCCTGTTCACGGCAAACGTGTCGTCGAGCGCGCTGTCGACGTTCAACACGGGATTCCCGAACCGCTACGCGTTCAAGCACGCGCACTCGCAGCAGAACCCCGAGCAGGACTGGGGCAAGAATACGCTCGAAGCCGTGCAGTTCGCGTACTGGGCGCTCAACCAGCAGTTCGCGCCGACCGTCGACAACAACGGCCAGCAGCGCGGCGTGCGCTACAGCCCGGGCAGCATCACGACGATCGCGGCATCCGTCAGCAACGGCGGCGGCGCGTCGCTCGCGGCGGCCGAGCAGGACACGCAAGGGTGGATCACGGCCGTCGTCGTCGGCGAGCCGCAGATCAACCTGCGCATGGCGTCGTCGGCGAAGGTGCTGGAGGGCGGCGTCCCCATTCCCGCAGCGGGCGCGCCGCTCGCCGACTACATGACCTACGCGAACATGCTGCAGCCGTGCGCGGCGGCCGCGACGGCGGCGGCAGGCTCGCCGTATCTGACGGCGCTGCCGCTCGCGACCACGCAGGCGATCCGCGCGGCGCGCTGCGCGTCGCTGGCGGCGGGCGGCTTCGTGAGCGGCGCGGACGAAACGAGCCAGGCCAACGATGCGCTCAACCGTCTGCACGCGGCCGGCTACGAAACCGACTCCGACGTGCTGCACGCGCCGATGTGGGATTCGCAGGCCGTGCCCGCCGTCGCCGTCACGTATGCGAACGCGTACACGAAGTCGAGCGTGATCGACAACCTGTGCGGCTTCAGCTTCGGCACGACGAATGCGGCGACGGGCGCAGCGGGCGTGCCTCCGGCGGCGCCGCCGATGTTCTCCATCTTCGGCCTGGGCAACGGCGTGCCGCCGACCAACGGCATCAACCTCGTCTACAACAACTCGGCGGCGCCGGGCGGCGCGGACCACCGGCTCGCGACGGCCGACGCCAGCTTCACGGGCGCCGCGTGTCTGCGCGCGCTTTGGACGACGGGCGACCAGCGCATGCAGGACAACGTCAACGCGATCCGCGTGAACGCGAATCTGCACGGCAAGCCGGCCATCATCGTGCAGGGACGTAGCGATGCCCTCGTACCCGTGAATCACGCATCTCGCGCGTATCTCGCGATGAACAACATCACGGAGGGCTCGAAGAGCCAGCTGTCGTTCTATGAAGTGATGAACGGCCAGCACTTCGACGTGTTCCTGAGCGTCGCAGGCTTCGACACTCGCTTCATCCCCGTCCACTACTACGACATCCAGGCACTCGACCTCATGTGGAATCACCTGAAGAGCGGCGCGCCGCTGCCGCCGTCGCAGGTGATCCGCGCGGTGCCGCGCGGTGGCACGCCGGGTGCTGCGCCTGTACTGACGACGGCGAATCTGCCTGCGATCTCGATGAGCCCGGGTGCGAATGCGATTCAGGTGGGAGCGGGTGCGGTGAATGTGCCCAAGTGAAGGGCATGAAGGACCGCTTACCGTAGCAACGATCACCTGGCATCACGCCGCTCGCGTCGGTGCGGAAACGACGCGAGCGGTGTGACGCGCACATGACATGCCGTCACAACGATGCACACGAATGGAGCCAAACACACGGCGCGTCGCGAGCACCACATCTCACGCATCGTGCATGCATCGTTTAAAGGCGACGGACCATCGTGCTTGTGCGCCGTGACACACTATTTACCCGTCGCATGAAGTACTGTTGAGTATCGACGCTTCCGGAGCGACGGCCATGGACAGACACACCTTCATTTACACCGATCTTCCGATCGGCGAACGCGCCGCGTTCGAACTCGTGTGCGCGCGGCATGGTTTTGCGCCCGCGCATTTCGACATCAGCGCCACTGACGATCCCGATGACGTTTCACATCACGCGCGTCTGCTGACGATACGGCGCGGCGGCTGGGCGCAGTCGTATCACGAGGACCAGGCAGGCCACTGGATTCGCCAGTTCGAAACCGACCTCAACTGCCGCTTCTTCAAATGATCGTCGCGTCGCTGCGCGCGATGTGCGGCGCAGACATGGCGCGCGCCCCGTCGGCGCATCATGCCATCACGACATGGCGCACGGCCCGTCGGCGCATCACGCCATCACGAGCTTCACGCCGACGAGCGTCAGCGTCGCCGCGAGCAGGTTGCGCAGCAGTTTGTCCGGCGCCCTCGACGACAGATAGCTGCCGATCATGATGCCCGGGATCGAGCCGACCAGCAGCGACGCAAGCAGCGACCAGTTGACCGATCCGAGCAGCCAGTGGCCCGCGCCCGCGAGCAGCGTGAGCGGCACGGCATGCGCGATGTCCGAGCCGACGATGCGCCTGGTCGGCAGCATCGGGTAGAGCAGCAGCAGCACCGTGACGCCGATCGCGCCCGCGCCCACCGACGTCAGCGACACCAGCACGCCGAGAACCGCCCCCGTCAGCATCGTCAGCGCGAGCGTGCCGCCTTGGCCCGTCCCGCGCGTCCGCGAGGCCGCGAACGCGGTGAGCTGCGGCCTGAACACCAGCGCGATCGCGGTGATCAGCAGCGCGACGCCGAGCACGACGGATATCAGATGCCCGCCGCGCTGCGATTCCATCCCGTAGCGATGCAGCAGGATCAGCGTGACGGTTGCGGCCGGCACGCTGCCCGCCGCGAGCCGCAACGTCACCTGCCAGTCGATCGACCCCTTCACCCCGTGCACGAGCGTGCCCGTCGCCTTGGTCGCGGCCGCGTACAGCAGGTCGGTGCCGACGGCCGTCGCCGGATGGATGTTGAAGAGCAGCACGAGGATCGGCGTCATCAGCGAGCCGCCGCCGACGCCCGTCAGCCCGACCAGAAAGCCGACGAAAAGACCCGACGCGGAATACAGGAGATCGATGTGGGGAAGTGCCATTGCTCGGACCGCGGACGGTCTTTTAAATGATTCGGTTGCGGGCAGGCTTGCCGGTACTGTCGCCAGAAGCCGCGCGCGGGCTGTGCCTGAAGGCGGTTCCTCAGGCGGGGGCTCGGGCAGTCCGTCAGGCGGTTTCCATCGGGCTGCGGCGCGGCGAAAGACCGCTATTGTCGCAAAACCCGCGGCGCAGCGTCCGGATGTTCGCCGATGCCCGCCGTTGTCCGCCATGATGCCGGCTCCGGCCGCCCGCTTACAATAGCGTTTCGCGCGCCGCGGGCGCGTCGGACGGCGCTTGCACCGGGCGTCGACGATGTACGCCGTGCGATGCGTTGCCCGTGCCTCTCCATCCGCAGACCGATAAAAATGAACTACGGCGTCGCCTACGCAGTCCTCGCGTTCACCCTCTGGGGACTCTTTCCCGTCTACTTCAAGACGCTGCACCAGATTTCCCCGATCGAGATGCTCGCGCACCGGATGGTGTGGTCGATGCTGTTTCTCTTCATCGTGCTGGCCGTGCGTCAGCAATGGCGCTGGCTCGGCCCCGTGTTGCGCGACGGGAAGCTGCTCGGTCGCTTCGCCGCGAGCGCGCTGTTGCTGTCGACGAACTGGGGCATCTATATCTGGGCCGTCAACGCGGGGCATATCGTCGAGGCGAGCCTTGGATACTTCATCAATCCGCTGATCAACGTGCTATTCGGTTTCGTGTTTCTCGGCGAGCGGCTGCGGCGCGTGCAGTGGCTCTCGGTGGCCGTTGCCGCGTGCGGCGTGCTGTGGCTCACGTGGGAAAACGGTCATCCGCCGTGGATCAGCCTCGCGCTCGCGTTCAGCTTCGCGGGCTACGGCCTGCTACGCAAGACGGCGCAGCTCGGCGCGCTCGAAGGGCTGACGCTCGAAACGGTGCTGCTTTTTCCCGTCGCCGCGCTGTATCTGTTCGTCGCGTCGTCGCATGGGGCGAGCGGATTCGGCGCCGCGTCGCTCGGCGTGAAGGTGCTGCTCGCGCTCGCCGGGCCGATCACGGCCGTGCCGCTGCTGCTGTTCGCAGCGGGCGCGCGGCGCATTCCGCTGTCGATGCTCGGGCTCATCCAGTACGTGACGCCGTCGCTGCAATTGCTGATCGGCGTGCTGATCTATCAGGAGCCGTTCGGACACGTGCAACTGATCGGCTACGGCGCGATCTGGATCGCGCTCGCCCTCTACACGCTCGATGGCTTGTGGCGCGCGCGCTTCGCGCGGGCGTGACGGCATCGCCGTAAAGGAAAGGCCGAAGGCGGCCCAGCTTGCCGCAAAGGACTTTGCAGCAAAGATACGGAAGAAAGTGTTCGCGTCAGATCGCGCGGCGCACTTCGGCGACGCCGAACGCGGCCAGTGCAAAACCCGCAATGCGGTCGATGACGACGCGCAGCTTGTGCCCGATCGCATGACGCGCGAGCGACACGGCCGTCACGAGAAAGCACCACCACGCGATCGATCCGCAAAACACGCCCAGCACCGTTGTGAACGCGACGCTCGACGAAAACGGTCCGCGCGGCGCGAGCGTCGTGAAGAGGGCGGCGAACATGATGATCGTCTGCGGATTGGTCAGCGTGAGGAGCAGCGCGCTCGCGAAAGCCTTCAACGCGCCGGCGTGCCCGATGCCCGCGAGCCTGCCTTCGCCGTTGCCGTTGTTATTTGCATTATCGGCGGGCACTTTCTGCAACATCGTGCGAATGCCGAGATACAGCAGAAAGAGTCCCGCGACGATGTGCAGCGGCTTGTCATAAGCCAGCATGAATTGCGACACGCTCACGAGACCGAGCGCGGCGATCAGGCCATAAAACGCATCGCCGCCCGCAATGCCGAAGCCGATCGCGAGACCGGCGCGCGGACCATCGGTGAGCGTGCGGCGAATGCACAGCATGCCCATCGGGCCGACGGGCGCCGCGACCGCGAGTCCCACGCCCGCCGCCGTGAGAAAAAGACCGGGACTGAACATCGATGCTCCTGTTTATTTGACGTGATATGAGAGCCACGGCGGATGACCATCCGCAAGCATAGCCGTGCGGCGTGCACGCCGGCAATGCGCACCAAAATGGCCGCCCGTCTCTGGCGAAATCGTTCAGGCCTCCACCGGATGCTCCCTATCGCGATGATGGTCGGCGGCGAGGAACATATACATCGACGGCACGACGAAGAGCGTAAACAGCGTGCCGATCGACAGCCCCGTGAAGATCACGAGCCCCATCGCATTGCGGCCCGCCGCGCCCGCGCCCGATGCGATCACGAGCGGCAGCACGCCCAGCACCATTGCAGCCGTCGTCATCAGGATAGGCCGCAAGCGCACGCCGGCCGCTTCTTCGAGCGCCTCGCGCTTGCCGCGTCCCGCGCGTTGCAGTTCGTTCGCGAACTGCACGATCAGAATGCCGTGCTTGCTGATGAGGCCCATCAGCGTGACGAGACCCACCTGCGTGTAGATGTTGAGCGTCGAGAGTCCCATGTTGATGAAGATGAGCGCACCGAACAGCGCCATCGGCACCGACACGAGAATCACGACAGGATCGCGGAAGCTCTCGAACTGCGCGGCGAGCGCGAGAAACACGATGATCGTCGCGAACAGCAGCGTGATCACGAGGCCGCCGGACTCCTGCACGAACTGCCGCGACAGGCCCGAATAGTCGGCCGTATAGCCCGTCGGCGCGACGTCGGTGGTGGCCTTGCGCAGGAAGTCGAGCACTTCGCCCTGCGAGATGCCCGGCGCGAGCACGCCGGAAATCGTCGCTGAATTGAGCTGCTGGAAGTGATTGATCGACTCGGGCACGATGGTCTGCTTCAGATGCGTGACCGTCGATGCGGGAATCACGCTGCCATCGGGCGTGCGCAAATAGTAGTCGAGCACTTGCGACGGGTTCAGCCGGTCCGTTTGCAGCACTTGCGGAATCACCTTGTACGAGCGGCCCGCGATCGAAAAGTAATTGACGTAGTTGCCGCCGAGCGCCGCGCCCAGCGTCTGCCCGACATCGCTTTGCGACAGGCCGAGCGAAGCGACCTTGTCGCGGTCGACGAGCAGCACGCTTTCCGGCTTGTCGATTTTCAGGTCGCTGTCGACGAAGAAGAACATGCCGCTTGCGCGCGCTTTTTGCAGCACTGCTTGCGACACTTCGTTGAGGTTCTCGAACGGCTCCGTCGTGCTGATGACGAACTGCACGGGCAACCCTTGCGCGCCCGGCAGCGGCGGAAACTGGAACGCGGCGACGCGCGCGCCCGCGATGCCGTTCCACTGCTGCTGCAATTCCTGCTGCAATTGCGTCGCGCCCTTCTTTCGCTTGTCCCACGTCTTGAAGAGCACGCCGCCGATGCCCTGGTTCAGCGTCGGCGCGCCCGTCAGCTGGAACATCTGCGAGTACTCGGGCAACTGCTTCGAGATGTCGAATACCTGGTCCGCGTAAGTCTGCATCTGCTGGATCGTCGCGTTCGGCGGCCCCTGGATCTGCGACAGTACGATGCCCTGGTCCTCCTGCGGCGCAAGCTCCGATTGCGACGTCATGAAGAGATACACGGTGCTGCACAAAAGCAGCGCGCCCATCACGATGAACACGGGCCACGTGTCGAGCATCGCATGCAGAAGACGCCCATAGCCGCGATGCACGCGCTCGAACTGCCTGTCGACGAAGCGCGCGAAGCGGCCCGACTCCTGATCCGTGCGGAAGAAGCGCGAGCACATCATCGGCGATAAAGACAGCGCGATCACGCCCGATACGGTCACGGCGCCCGCCAGCGAGAACGCGAATTCGGTGAAGAGCGCGCCCGTCAGCCCGCCCTGGAAACCGATCGGCAAGTACACGGCAACCAGCACGACCGTCATCGCGAGAATCGGTCCGCCGAGTTCGCGCGCGGCGATCAGCGCGGCTTCGAAGGGCTGCTTGCCTTCCTGCTTCATATGCCGGTCGACGTTCTCGACAACGATGATCGCATCGTCGACGACGAGCCCGATCGCGAGCACGAGCGCGAGCAGTGTCAGCAGATTGATCGAATAGCCGAGCAGTTGCATCACGAAGAACGTGCCGATCAGCGAGAGCGGCATCGCGATCACGGGCACGATCACCGCGCGGAAACTGCCGAGGAACAGGAAGATCACGACCGTCACGATCAGCAGCGCTTCGACGAGCGTCTTCACCACTTCTTCGATCGCCGTGTTGATGAAGTCGGTCGCGTCGTAGACGATGTCGCCCGTCATGCCTGTCGGGAACTGCTTCTGCAGGTCCGGGAAGATCGTTTTCACGCGCTTCGCGACGTCGAGCACGTTCGCATCGGGCGCGACCTTGATGCCGATGAATACCGAACGCTTGCCGCTGAACGCGACGTTGAAATCGTAGTTGTCCGCGCCGAGCACGACGTTCGCGACATCTTCGAGGCGCACGATCGCGCCGTTCTTCTGCTTGACGACGAGCTTCTTGAAGTCGTCGACGGAGTGCAGGTCCGTGCCCGCATTCAGATCGACGCTGATCATCTGGCCTTTGGTCGTGCCGAGCGTCGCAAGATAGTTGTTGTTGCCGAGAGCCGTGAAGACGTCGGCGGCCGTGACGTTGTGCGCGGCGAGCCGGTTCGAATCGAGCCACGCGCGCAACGCGAACTGACGGCCGCCGAGAATTTCCGCCGTCTGCACGCCCTGGATCGAATCGAGCTTCGGCTTCACGACGCGCAGCAGATAGTCGGTGACGTTGTTGCTCGGCAGCACGTCGCTGTAAAAGCCCATGTACATGGCGTCGGTGGTTTGGCCCACCTGCACGGTCAGCACCGGCTGCTGCGCTTGCGGCGGCAACTGGTTGCGCACCGATGCGATCTGCGTGTTGATCTCCGTCAGCGCGCGATTCGAGTCGTAGTTCAGGCGCAGCGTCGCGGTGATCGTCGAGACGCCCGTGCTGCTCGTCGACGACATGTAGTCGATGCCCTGGGCCTGCGCGATTGCGGATTCGAGCGGCTGCGTGATGAAGCCGGCCATCGTGTCGGCGCTCGCGCCGTAGTACGACGTGGTGATCGTCACCACGCCGTTTTCGGTCTGCGGATATTCGCCGACCTTCAGCGCGGAGAGCGAACGCAAGCCGAGCACGAGGATCAACAGACTCACCACCGATGCGAGCACCGGGCGTTCAATAAAGATGTCGGTGAATTTCATCGGGTGGCCTCTTATTGTTCCTGAGGCGTCGGATTCGGGTTGTCCGCAGGCAGCACGCGGTTGTCGATCATGAGCGGCGTGCCGTTCTTCAGCTTCAACTGGCCGCTCGTCACAACCTGCATGCCTTCGCTGATGCCCTTGAGTATCGCGACCTGATCGCCGCGCGTCGGCCCTGGCGTGACGAACACCTGCTGCGCGACGGGCATGACCTTGCCTTGCGCATTCTTTTGCGCGCCGGGCTTCACGACGAATACGGTCGCGCCGTACGGGTTATAGGTGATCGCCGTTTGCGGCAGGGTCAGATAGCGCTGCACGGTGCCCGCGTCGATCTTCACGTTCGCATACATGCCGGGCAGCAGCTTGCGCTCGCGGTTGTCGACGGTCGCTTCGATCTGCACGTTGCGCGTCGTGTTGTCCACGCGCGGATTGATCGAGCGGATCTTGCCGTCGAACGTGCGGTTGCTGAACGCATTCGTATCGACGACGATCGCCTGGCCGACTTGCAATTGCCCGAGTTGCTGTTGCGGCAGGTAGAAGTCGGCGTAGATCGGGTCGATGGCTTGCAGCGTGACGATTGCATCGCCCGGATTGATGTACTGGCCCGGGTTGACCGTCGTGATGCCGACGCGTCCCGCGAAGGGCGCGCGTATCGTTTTCTTTTCGACGAGCGCGGCCTGCTGATCGACCTGGGCTTTCTTGCTCTTCAGGTCGGCGGCGTCGGCGTCGAGTTGCGCCTTCGCAATCGCCTGAATGTCGAACTGAGCCTTGTCGCGCTTATAGACGGTTTGCGCGAGTTCCGCAGCGGCTTGCAGCGACGCGAGCTGCGCGCGGTCCGAATCGTCGTTCAGGCGCACGAGCACCTGGCCTGCCTTCACCTCCTGGCCCGAGCTGAACGCGATCTCGCGCACGAGCCCGGCCACTTCCGTCGTCACGTCGACGCCGCGCACCGCGCGCAGGCTGCCCACGGCGGCAAGCTGCGGCTGCCATGTCTGATAGCCTGCAACAGCGGCCGTGACGGTCGCGGGCGGCGCGGCATTGCTCGCCATGAACTTTTTGAGCATGTGCGCCCTGAACAGATTGAAGCCGACCAGCGCGCCGAGCAGTACGCCCACGCAGATCAGCATGATGATCATCCGCTTGGTCATCGTCCGCTTTGTCATCGGTCTTTTCGTTGTCATCGTTTCGTCCTTGCACGGCAAACTGCTCTGCATGAGACGGGAGTAAGCGCTGAAGCGCTAACTCCCGTCGACAGGCACAAACTCTTCCGGCGGCGCTGCCGTCTGCTCGCAAGCAACGCGCGGCTATTGCAAAAGGATTCATTGCGGCGTCGCAGACGCCGGGGCGGCCGCGGGCATCGCCTGGGCTGCCTGGCTCGTCGCCGTGTCGTTCCACCAGCCGCCGCCGAGCGCCTGGAACAACGCCGCCGTGTCCGCATAGCGCGCGGCCTGCGCCTGCGCGAGATTCACGACGGTCTGCTGGTACTGACGCTGGGCATCGAGCAACGCCAGATAGCTGACGCCGCCAATGCGAAACTGGCCGCGCGTCAGATCGAGCGAATCGCGGGCCGCGCGCCATGCTTCCGTCTGCGCACGCAGGCCGGTTGCATCGTGTTCGAGCGCGCGCAACGTATCGGCGACGTTCTGGAACGAAAGCAGCACCGTCTGCCGGTATTGCGCGTTGGCCTGATCGAAGGCGGCTTCGGCTGCGCGCTTTTGCGCGCTCAGCTGTCCGCCGTGAAAGATCGGCTGCGTGACGCCCGCGCCGATGTTCCAGATCATGTCGGCGTACTTGAGCAGACCTGCGGGCGTCAGCGCCTGCGGGCCGTAGCTCGCCGAGAGCGTGAGCTGCGGATACATGTTCGCCGTCGCGACGCCGACCTGCGCGCTCGCCTGATGCAGCGTGGCGTCGGCGGCGAGGATGTCGGGGCGCTGCCGCACGAGCGACGACGGCACGCTGACGGGCAAGCTCTGCGGCAGCGTGAACATCGACAGCTTGAACTCGGGCACGCCCGTGTCGCTCGGCGGCTTGCCCGCGAGCACGGCGAGCTGGTGGCGCGTCTGATCGAGCGACTGGCGCAACGGCGGCAACGTCGCGCGCGTCTGCGCGACGAGCGTCTCCTGTGAGAGCACGGCGGCGCGGCTCACGCCGCCAAGCTCGAACTGCTTGCGCAACACGCCGAGCTGCGCGTCCTCGTCGGTGGCGATGCGCTCGGTCGCTTCGATCTGCTCGCGCAGCGAGGCTTCCTTGACGGCCGCCGTCACGATGTTCGCCGACAACGCGAGATACGCAGCTTGCAACTGAAAGCCCTCGTAATCGACCTGCGATCGCAGCGATTCGAGTTCGCGCCTTGCGCCGCCGAATACGTCGAGGTTGTACGACACGCTCACCGATGCGTTATAGAGATTCAGCACCTCCGTGAGTCCCGGCTGGCCGAACGTGACGCCGTTGAATTTCTCGCGCGTCGCATTGGCCTTCGCGTCGACGGACGGATACAGCGTGGTGCCCATTTGCGCGCGCAGATTTTCGCCGGCTTGTCTGAGCGCCGCTTGCGCCGCGGCGACGTTGGGGCTGTTGGTGAGCGCTTCGCGGATCAGCGCGTCGAGCGGCTCGCAATGAAAGAGCGTCCACCATTGTGCGGGGATGTCCTCGCCGGCCACGAACTGTTGCGGGACGCCCGATGCGCCCGGCGACGTCGCCGTTCGATCGGGCAGCGGCGTGGGCGTGTAGGTTTCGGTGGCGGGCGGGGCGGGCGTGCGGTAATCGGGGCCGACCATGCAGCCGGACAACGCGCCAGCGATCAGGACCGTGATCGATGCGGCACGCGCCAAGGTCTCATATGTTGGGCGGCGACGAAACACACCGCGCGGATGCCGGTGCCATCGATTGCGACTGCGACTGAAACTGCGGTTGACGTCTTCGATCATCTATCCACCTTGTTTTACCGCGCGGACTACGAACGAAATAGCGGAAGCAGAATTCAACAGCCTGATGCCGCGCATAGCCTAGCATGGGTCGTTGCAAACGCCGCCATGCATGCAGAACATTTAGGGGATTAGACGCGCGTTAATGTCGGCAAACGTTAAATGTATCGAGCGCGCATGCAATAAAAGAAAGGGCACGGCATGCATCGTGTGTCGATGCGTGCCGTGCCCTTGATAGAAGAATTATTCGGTGAGCGATCGAGAATCGGCGTGTGCGGCAAATTGAAAGTTCAACGCGTGCGCGATGCGCGATGCAGGCGCCGAAGCTATTGCGTATCGGCGCCGCGCTCGCCCGATGTCGCGACCGTGCCCGGCTTGCGCAGCATCTTGTCGACTTCGCCCGCATGCATCTCTTCGACCGAGATCATTTGCCGCGCATATTCTTCGAGCGCAACGGAGCGGTCTTTCACGAGTGCAAGCAGATCGCGATACAGGCGGAGCGCGACGTCTTCGGCTGCAAGCGACTCGCGCAGAATGGACGCGATATCGGTCGTATGCGAATCGAGCAATGGACCAATGCCAAGCGACGGATACTCGCCGAGCGTCGTGATCCATTCGCCCGCCAGATGCGCATGCGCGAGCGATTCGTCAGCCTGCTGGCGCAGCCACGACACGATCGGGATGCGGCCAAAGCCGAACACGAGAAAAGAGTAGTGCGTATAACGGACCACGCCAGCCAGCTCGGATTCGAGAATCTGGTTGAGCACGGCGATGACCTTGTCCTTTTCGATCCCTGACATAGCGCCCTCCGCGAAGCTCGCCGAATGCCGGTTAATGCCCGTTAGTCGAAGGCTTTCATTGTTGGCCTCGGCTTTGCAAAGATCAAGTGAATCGGCGCGGCGATGCAATCAGCGTATGACGACGACGCCAGGCACAACGGCGACCGGCTGCGCATAGACGATGCTTCTTGCCGGCACAACGGCGTAAGCAGGCGCCGCGACCACGGGCACGGCCACCGTCGCATAGGGCAAAGGCTTCGCGGGCGCGGGCGGCGGCACAACCGTGACATAAGGCACCGTGGGCACCGTGGGCACGACGGGCACGACATAGGGCGGTTGCGGCGGCACGTAATAGAGCGTGCGCGGCGGCGCGTAGACAACGGCGGGCACATAGGCCGCATGGACGAACACGGTGCCGGCGAAGGCGCTGGTCGAGCAGGCGATACCCATCGCGGCAATCGCGGACGTATAAGCAGAGCGAATGTTCACATCAAACTCCTCGGGCAGACGAGCGGACAGCCGGCGGATGCGATGCGAAGTCCTCACATCGCCGCCGACGTGCAGACGATACGCAACGCATCCTCGAATGGGCAGCGATAACTTGTTTCATTCGATGTCGCCGGAAAAGCACGCTCATGCTTGAAGTGTTCGCTGCGTAATCGCTCGGCGCGCGATGCAGCGGCGCATCGGAAACAAGCGTGAATGCACGGCCCACACGATGAATCGCATGAAATGCGGCGACATAAATTTGAAATTGCCTTCGGCTTCCGGGACAGCAAGAATTCGCTTCGCCAACGACGAATCGCAACACCACGTGAGCGAAGAAGTTGAATGAAACGAATGGAGATGGAAATGAAGAAGTGGATCGCCATGCTTGCTTTGTGCATTGCATCGACGGGCGTGATGGCACAGACGGCGCAGGCGGCGCCGCAACCGATGGCCGCATCGCCGCGCATGGAGCGCATGATGCAGGAGTTGCAACAGCGCTTTGCCGTTGCCAACACGACGCATGACGGCAAGCTGACGCTTGCCCAGGCGCAGACGGGCATGCCACGCGTCGCGCAGTATTTCAATGAGATCGACACGCAGAAACAGGGTTATGTGACGCTCGGACAGATCGAGCAATTCATGGCGCAGCGCGCGGGATCGCACTGACGGGAAAACGGGTCGGCCCGAAGCTAAACTGTTGCAAGTAGCGAAAGGAGCCATCGCATGGACCGACCCGCCCGCATCATCGTGCTCGACGACGAAGCGGAACTGCGCAACATGCTGCAGCGCTTCCTGAGCGGACATGGCTTCGAAGTCCGCGCCGTCGAGAACAGCACGCGGCTCGAACGCTACTTGCAGCGCGAGCCCTACGATCTGCTCGTGCTCGACCTGATGATCGGCGAAGAAGACGGCTTGCAGATCTGCGCGCGCCTGCGCGCGGAAGGGCATACGATGCCGATCCTGATGCTTACTGCAAAGGGCGATCCGCTCGATCGCGTGATCGGGCTCGAGACGGGCGCCGACGACTACCTCGCGAAACCCTTCCTGCCGCGCGAGCTGGTGGCGCGCATCAATGCGCTGTTGCGCCGCCAGAAGATCGCAGCAGGCGACCCGACCGTCACCACGCAAACGCTGCGCTTCGGGGACTTCCGGCTCGATGTCGGCAAGCAGTGTCTCTATCGGCTCGATGCGCCCGTCGAACTGCATTCCGCGCAGATGCTGCTGCTGACGGCGCTCGCGGCATCGCCGAACCGCGCAGTGAGCCGCGACAACCTGATCGCGCGCGCCAGAGGGCGCGACCACGATGCGCTCGATCGCAGCATCGATGTGCAGATTCTGCGCTTGCGGCAGGCGGTCGAAAGCGATCCGTCGAAGCCGCGTTTCATCAAGACCGTATGGGGCGTCGGCTATATGCTCGTCGCCGACGTCGAAGCATGAGCGCGCGCGTCCTGTCGCGCGTGCTGCCACGCAGCGTGCTCGCGCGCAACATCGCGCTGCTGATCGTGCTGGTGGCGATCAGCCAGGTCTGCGCGCTGAGCGTGCTGATCCACTATGTGCAAAGCCCGCGCACCGAGCGCGCCGCTGCCGTATTCGGCACGTACATCAAGACACTGGACAACGCGCTTGCCGCGTCGCCCGAGATTGCGCGCGACACGCTCGTCGCGCGGCTCGACGCGCGCAACGAACCGCCCGCCGATGCGGTGACAGAGCCGCGCGTCAGATTGCTCGCGTTCTACCGGCTTCATCAGTTGCGGGTGTTTCTGGAAAGCCTGAGCCACTATCTGCCGCCGGGCACGGAAGTGCGTTGGCAACAAGCCGGCCCGCGTATGTGGATACGCATGCACGTCGCAGGCAAGCTGTACTGGATTGGCTTGCAGGTGCCGGAAGAAGCGCAGGCCGGCGGCATGCTGACGGCCGTGTTGCTGTCGCTGGGGCTCGGCATGCTGGCGGCGTTGACGGGCTTCGCGCTGCAAAGCTATCTGAACCGGCCGTTGCAGGAACTCGCGCATGCGGCGCGCCGCGTGAGCGCGGGCGAAACGCCGCCGCCTTTGCGCGTCGACGGGCCGACCGAAATCGCGCAGGTGAGCGGCGCGTTCAATCAGATGACGCAGGCGTTGCAGCAGGCGGAGGCGACGCGCGCGCTGATGCTCGCGGGCGTTTCGCACGATATCCGCACGCCGCTCACGAAGCTGCGTCTCGCGATGGCGATGGCGAACGACACGGGCGGCGACGAAGCATTCGCGGGCGCGGCGGAATCGTATCTAGACCAGATCGACACAATCCTTCAACAGTTCATGGACTACGCGGGAAGCGGCGAGCGCGAGACGCCGCAGCCCGGCGATCTGAACGCGCTGATCAGCCAGCTTGCCGCCGACTTCGCGGGACTCGGGCACGAGTTCGAGCTGTCGCTCGGCGCGCTTCCCGAACACGCGTTCCGGCCCATCACGATGATGCGGCTCGTGATGAACCTGATGCAGAACGCGGTCGTATACGGACAGACGGGCCTTGCCGTCAGGACATGGGCCGATGCGGATGCGATTCGTGTGGCTGTCGGGGACCGTGGCAAGGGACTGAGCGCGGAAGAACTCGAACGGCTGAAGGCGCCGTTCCAGCGCGGCAAGAACGCCCATGGCAAGGCGGGAGGCACAGGGCTGGGGCTTGCGATCGTCGAGCGCATCGCGCGCTTGCATGGCGGCACGCTTGAGTTTCATCCGCGAGAAGGCGGCGGGCTCGAAGTGTGGGCCGTGCTGCCGGTTCAGCGAAGCGTGGCGGCGCAACCGGCTGCGTGATCTTCACGCTGTCGGCCCGTGCAAGTGACACGGCACAGCGCGAGACTTTTCCCGCGCGAGCCGCTAATCTGTCGTCAGTCTCTTGATCGGCCACGCTAGCGGAAAGCGGATCTGCGATGACACGCGTCGAACATCCCTTCGATATCGAACGTCTGGAAGACGAATGGCTCGAGGCCGATGGCTTCGGCGGCTTTGCGTCGGGTACGGTGGGCACGTTGCGCACGCGCCGATACCATGCTCTGCTGCTGACGGCGACGCGCGCGCCTGCGGGGCGCGTGGTGCTCGTCAATGGCATCGAAGCGTGGATCGAAGCGAACGGCGCGCGCTATCCGCTCACGATGCAGCGCTACGCGCCCGACATTCTCTATCCCGACATCGCCGCGAGCCTGATCGCATTCGATACCACGCCGTGGCCGACGTGGCGTTTCCGGATCGACGCACAAACAGGCGTGATCGCAGAAGCGTTCGTTGCGAAAGCGACGTGTGAAACGGTGCTGCGCTGGCGGGCGGAGTTCGAAGAGGATGCGCCGCGCGATCGCACGATCACGCTGCACGTGCGCCCGTTGTTGTCGGGCCGTGACTATCACGCGCTGCATCACGAGAACGGCGCGTTCGATTTCACCGCTCGCGTCGATGGCGAGCGCGTGCAGTGGCAGCCCTATCGCGATCTGCCCGCGATTCGCGCGCTGACGAACGGTGCGTACAGACATGCGCCCGACTGGTATCGCAACTTTTGCTATGTGCGTGAACGCGAGCGCGGCCTCGACTACACGGAAGATCTTGCGACGCCCGGCGTCTTCAGCTTCGAACTGCTGAGCGATGCAGCCGTCATGGTGCTGGGCGCGGACACGGGTCATGCGCCGCCCGACATGCAAGCGGCAAGCGCTCACGCCGATGCGCTTGCGAATGCGGAAGCATCGCGTCGCGCTTGTTTCTCATCGCGTCTGCAACGTTCAGCCGATGCCTATGTCGTCGCGCGCTCGACGGGCCACACGATCGTCGCGGGCTTTCCGTGGTTCACAGATTGGGGACGCGATACGTTCATCGCGATGCGCGGCCTGCTCATCGCCACGGGACGCCATGCGGAGGCCGAATCGATCCTGCTTGCGTGGGCGGGCACGATTTCCGAGGGCATGTGTCCGAATCGCTTTCCCGACTACGGCGGTGAGCCTGAGTACAACTCGGTCGACGCATCGCTCTGGTTCGCGATCGCCGTGCACGATTATCTGGCGACGGGACATGCTTCGCATGAAACGCGAGACCGCTTGCATGAAGCCGTCGATACGATCCTGTCCGGCTACACACGAGGCACACGCTACGGCATACGCGCCGACGACGACGGTCTGTTGCGCGCGGGCGTGCCCGGCGTGCAGCTCACATGGATGGACGCGAAGGTCGGCGAATGGGTCGTGACGCCGCGCATCGGCAAGCCCGTCGAAGTGCAGGCGTTGTGGTTCAACGCGTTGCGTATCGCCGCGCAATGGGATGCGCGCTGGCGCGATCCTGCAATGCGCGCAGCGCAGTCGTTTGCCGTGCGCTTCGTCGATCCGCAAACGGGCGCGCTGTTCGACAACGTCGATGTCGATCACGTGCGCGGCGCCGTCGATCGTTCCGTGCGGCCCAATCAGATCTTCGCCGCCGGCGGGCTGCCGTTCGCGCTCGTCGAAGGCGAGACGGCGCGTGCTGTCGTCGCGCAAGTAGAAGCGCATCTGCTGACGCCGCTCGGATTGCGCACGCTCTCACCGGAAGATCACGCGTATCGCGGGCGCTATGCGGGGACGCCGCTCGAGCGCGATCGCGCCTATCATCAAGGGACCGTGTGGCCCTGGCTGCTCGGTCCGTTCGTCGAAGCATGGCTGCGCGCGCAACGTCCCGATGCCGCCACCCGCGATGCGGCGCGAACGCGCTTTCTCGCGCCGCTCGATGCGCATCTGGACCGCGCGGGACTCGATCACATATCGGAAGTCGCGGACGGCGACGCGCCCCATGCGCCGGGCGGCACGCCCTTTCAGGCGTGGTCGCTTGGGGAACGGTTGCGTGTGGGGGTGTTGCTTGGGGAACGCGTCAGCGCCGATATGCCTGTTGCGCCACGCGAACCCCCCAACCGCGCTACGATGTGACTCCTGCCGTCACCACGAGAGGAAGGACGCTGCCATGCCTGCGCTGCGCGCTGCGAATCTGCTGTCCACGGTCGAGGGGATACGTCTGCATTCCGCCGAGTGCGCGCGGTGGCAGCGCTGGGGTCCGTACCTCAGCGAGCGTCAATGGGGCACCGTGCGCGAGGACTACAGCCCGAACGGCACCGCATGGGACTACTTCCCGCACGATCATGCGCGCAGCCGCGCGTATCGCTGGGGCGAAGACGGCATTGCAGGATTCGGCGACGAAACGTTGAACTGGTGCGTTTCGATTGCAATGTGGAATCGCGCCGATCCCATTCTGAAAGAGCGTCTTTTCGGCCTCACGAATCAGGAAGGCAATCACGGCGAGGACGTGAAGGAGCTGTACTTCTATCTGGACGGCACGCCGACGCATTCCTATATGCGCATGCTGTACAAATACCCGCATGCCGCGTTTCCGTATCAGGATCTCGTCGAGGAAAACGCGCGGCGCGGCGGCGATATGCCCGAGTACGAAGTGCTCGATACGGGCGTGTTCGACGATCTGCGTTATTTCGATGTGACCGTCGAATACGCAAAGAACACGCCTGAAGACGTCGTGATGCGCGTCACCGTCGAGAACCGCGCGGACGAGTCTGCAGCGCTCGATCTTCTGCCGCAGATCTGGGCGCGCAACAAGTGGTCGTGGAAGGAAGTCGACGAGCGGCCGAAGCTCGTCAAGGAAACGGTGCACGGCGTCACGCGTCTGCTCGGCACGCATCCGGGTCACGAGCCGATCGTCGTGACGGCATGGTCGCCCGATACGACCGTGCTCGAATGGATTTTCTGCGAGAACGATACAAACGTCCGGCGCCATTTCGACATGGCGGCGACGGGTCCATTCAAGGACGGCTTCAACGAATACCTCGTGCATGGCGGCGCCGACGCGATTCGCCGCGACGCGGGCACGAAGGCGGCCGCGCATGTGCCGTTGAATCTGCCGCCGCACGGCACGACCGTCGTCTATCTGCGCTGGCGGCCCGAGTTCGCCGTCGATGACGAGCCGCTCGACGTCGACGAGCTGTTCGCACAGCGCATCGCGGAAGCCGACGCGTTCTACGCAGCGTTGCAGCATGACATCGACGGCGAGGACGAGCGGCTCGTGCAGCGTCAGGCATTGGCGGGCATGCTGTGGTCGAAGCAGTACTACCAGTTCGACGTGCAGCGCTGGATGGACGGCGATCCCGCGCAGCCCGTGCCGCCCGCGTCGCGCAAGCAGGGCCGCAACCGCGACTGGCGGCATCTGTGCAATGCCGACATCGTGTCGATGCCGGACAAGTGGGAGTACCCGTGGTATGCGTCATGGGATCTCGCGTTTCATGCGGCGGCATTCGCATTGATCGACCCCGCGTTCGCGAAGCGTCAATTGCTGTTGCTCGTGAAGGACCGCTACATGCATCCGAACGGGCAAATCCCCGCGTATGAATGGGCCTTCAGCGATGCGAATCCGCCCGTGCATGCGTGGGCTGCGTGGCGTGTCTATGAAATCGACCGCGCGCTGACAGGCAAGGGCGACCGCGATTTTCTCGAACTCGTCTTTCACAAGCTGCTGCTCAACTTCTCGTGGTGGGTGAACCGCAAGGACGCCGATGGCCGCAATATTTTCCAGGGCGGCTTTCTCGGGCTCGATAACGTCGGCATCTTCGATCGCTCGTCGCCGCTGCCGACGGGCGGCCGTATCGATCAGGCGGACGGCACCGCATGGATGGCTGCGTATGCACTGGACCTGATGCGCATCGCGCTCGAACTCGCGTTTGCAAACCATGTGTTCGTCGATATCGGCGTGAAGTTCTTCGAGCACTTTCTGTATATCGCGCAGGCCGTCAGTTGCGAAGACAATTGCGAAACGGGCCTGTGGGACAGCGAGGACGAGTTCTTCTATGACAAGCTGCGCTTGCCCGACGGCTCCAGCACACCGATGCGCGTGCGCTCGATCGTCGGCCTGATTCCGCTGCTCGCCGTGCATGTACTCGAAGAACGCCTGCATGGCTCGCTGCCGGGCTTGCGCGATCGCCTCGTGTGGTTCTTGCGTTTCCGCCCCGATCTCGCGCGGCTGGTATCGCGCTGGAACGAGCCGGGACGCGGCAACAGCCTGCTGCTTTCACTGTTGCGCGGGCACCGGATGAAGGCGCTGCTCAGGCGCGCGCTCGACGAAGCGGAGTTTCTGTCCGATCACGGCGTGCGCGCGCTGTCGCGTGTGCATCGCGACAATCCGTTCGTCTACCGGCACAACGGTCAGAGCTTTTGTGTGAAGTACCTGCCCGCCGAATCGGATTCGCGCGTATTCGGCGGCAATTCGAACTGGCGTGGGCCCGTATGGATGCCCGTCAACTATCTGCTGATTGAATCGCTATACGAATTTCATCGCTATTACGGCGATGACTTCCGCGTCGAGTATCCGACGGGCTCGGGCAACAAGCTGTCGCTTGCTGAAATCGGCGATGCGCTCGCGCGGCGCACGACCACGCTCTTTCTGAAGGACGAGAACGGCGAGCGTCCCGTGATGGCGGCCTATCCGTTGCTACAGGCGGACCCGCGCTCGCAGGATCTCGTGCTCTTTCACGAGTACTTCCATGGCGACAACGGGCGCGGCGTCGGCGCATCGCATCAGACAGGCTGGACGGGTCTCGTCGCGTTGCTGTTGCAGCCTCGCGAAGCCGTCAGCTCGGGGAATGTGCCCACGGCGGCAGGGGTTGCTCAATCGGCCGCCGCTGCCGCGCCGACTCCCGTTGCGGTGAAATAGCGCGTGCATTACATCTGCCTTGCGCACGGCTGACGCGTGCTTGACGTATCGCCTGGATTGCATTGTTGCACGCATCGACTGGCTTTGATTGAACCGCGCGGCCTGGCCGCGTGTCTTTCAGATATCGCCACTTCATCTGGCTCATTCAGGGAAGAATGCCATGTCCAATGACGCGATAAACACGGCTGCTTCATCCGCCAAACAACCTGTGAACCGCAAGCTCGACGCCGGGCCGCATCCCGCTTCGTCGGGGCCTGCAGGCAAGCAGCCCGCACCACCGTGCACGCTGGTCATCTTCGGCGCGGGCGGCGATCTCACCAAACGGCTCTTGACGCCCTCGCTCTACAACCTGACGGTCGACGGCCTGCTCGACGATCGCATGAACGTCTTCGGCGTCAATCACGGCGAGCGCGAAACGAAGGCGTGGATCGATGATCTCAGCCAGTCGTTGCAACAGTTCGCCGCGGACAAGGCGAGCGAGTTTCATACCGGCAAGATCGACGACAAGGCATGGCAGTGGCTCTCGTCGCGCATGGAGTACATGGCGGGCGAATTCGAAGACGACGCGCTTTATGAGGCGCTCAAGCAGCGCATCGACAACGCGCCCGACGGCAATGCGATCTTCTATCTCGCGGTTGGCGCGCATTTTTTCAAGCCGATTGTCAAGCGACTCGGCAAGCACGGCTTGCTCAAGGAAGATCCGCAAGGCCATGGCGGCTTCCGGCGCCTCGTGATCGAAAAGCCATTCGGCACGGACCTCGCGTCCGCACGCGATCTGAATACGCACATTCTGCATTTCGCAAAGGAAAAGCAGGTCTATCGCATCGATCACTTTCTCGGCAAGGACACGGTGCAAAGTATTCTTGCCGTGCGCTTTGCGAATGCGCTGTTCGAGCCGGTATGGCGGCGCGAGTACATCGACAACGTGCAGATCACGGCGGCCGAAACGCTCGGCGTCGAAGGGCGCGGAAAGTTCTACGAGCAGACGGGCGCGTTTCGCGATATGGTGCCGAACCACCTGTTCCAGTTGCTCGCGATGGTCGCGCTTGAGCCGCCCACATCATTCGATGCCGAAGCCGTACGCAACAAGAAAGCGGAACTCTTCGATGCAATCGAGCCCCTGACGCCCAACGATGTCGTCTTCGGGCAATACGAAAAGGGCGATGCGAAGGCGGCCTATCGCGACGAACCGGATGTCGCGCGCGACAGCGAGACGGAAACATATGCGGCTGCGCGCGTGTTCATCGACAACTGGCGCTGGGCAGGCGTGCCGTTCTATCTGCGCACGGGCAAGCGCATGATGGCGAAGCGCACGGAAATCGCCGTGCATCTGAAACGCGTGCCGTTTCTGATGTTCCGCGATACGCCCGTCGATGCTTTGACGCCGAACGTGCTCACGCTGCGCATCGATCCTGCGCACGGCACGAGCTTCGACTTCAACGTGAAGGTGCCCGGACCGACAATGCAGATCGGCGCGGCGCGCTCCGCGTTCGACTACAACGACTACTTCGAGGAAAGCGCGAACGTCGGCTACGAAACGTTGCTGTACGACTGCATGCGCGGTGACGAGACGCTGTTTCAGCGCGCGGACAGCATCGAGTCGAGCTGGTGTGCGGTGGACCGTGTGCTGCATCCTCAGGGCGCCGCGTTGCAGGTGCATGGCTATCCGGCGGGCAGCAGCGGACCGGCGCAAGCGGATGAAATGCTAGCCCGCGATGGCCGCGCGTGGCGGCCGTTGGAGAAAAGCGGCTCGGCGAAATAGCACGCTGAGTGGCGCACTGAATCAGCCGCATTGAACAAGAACCAGAGAAAGGGGAACGACTTGGCTACGAGCAGGAAAGAAGCAGCAAGCGCTGAAGAACGGATACTGGCGATCGATGTCGGCGGCTCGGGACTGAAGGCAGCCGTGCTCGATGCGGCCGGCAGCATGAAAAGCGAGCGCGTGCGCGTGCCGACGCCGCATCCGTGCGCGCCGGAGCAACTCGTCGATACGCTCGCCAAACTCGTGCAGCCGCTCGTCGACGAACATCATCCCGCGTCGATGTCGATCGGCTTTCCCGGCGTCGTGCGCGACAACCGCGTTCTTACCGCACCGAATATCGGCGACGAAAGCTGGCGCGGTTTTCCGCTCGCGGACGAGCTTGTTGCGCGTGTCGGCGGCATGCCCGTACGCATGATCAATGATGCCGAAATGCAGGGCCTCGCTGCCATCGAAGGGCGCGGCATCGAGTTCGTGCTGACACTCGGAACGGGCGCGGGCACCGCGCTCTTTCGCGACGGCGAGTTGATGCCGCATCTCGAACTTGCGCATCATCCCGTCAGCAAGGGCCGCACCTATGACCAGTACATCGGCAACGCGGCGCGCGAGAAGGCGGGCAACAAGCGCTGGAACCGGCGCGTCGAAAAGGTTATCGGCATTCTGGCTTCGCTCGTCAACTACGACAAACTGTGGATCGGTGGCGGCAATGCGTCGAGGCTCACGTTCGCGTTGCCGCCGAATGTCGCGATCGTGTCGAACGAAGCGGGCATAGAAGGCGGTGCGAGGCTCTGGCATCCGAAGTCGGTGCGCGAGTCGGGTCAAACTGCCCGAAGCAAGCCGGAAGACAGGCGCGCTTAAATAGCGCGCCGCACGAACGCCCTGAAATGCCCCGAACGTCACGCCGCGGAATAATGGGGCAGGGTAGTCCGTTTGTTCTCTGGCGGCCGCGAATGCGTGGCCGCGGTTTGTTCATCCGGGGTCAACGGAGCCGTTCGATGAAAACATACCCTTATGCACGGCTGGCATGCGCGGCACTATGTGTCGCGCTGTCGGCGGGCGCGATGCAGGTCTTCGCGGCGGACGCTTTCGAAGTCACGTCGCCGGGTACGCCCGACGGCGGAACGGTCGATTCGAGCCACGCGGCAAGCGCGAACAATTGCGGCGGCGGCAACCAGTCGCCCGCCGCGCAGTGGCGCAACGTACCGGCGGGCACGCGCAGTTTCGCGGTGACGCTGTTCGATCCCGACGGCGCGAAAGGCCTGGGCGTGATCCATTGGGTGCTGTACGGGATACCCGCATCGATGACGTCGATGGCACATGGCGCGTCCGCGCCCGAGGGCAGCGTGAGCGGCATCAACCGCACCGGGAAACCCGGCTATTACGGGCCGTGTCCGCCCGTCGGCGACGTGCCGCATCACTACGTGCTACAGGTCTATGCGCTCGATCTCACGCAGGACGCGCTACAGCCAGGTCTCAATCACGATCAGTTCCTCGCGGCCATCAACAATCATGTGCTGGCCGCGAGCAGCACCGTGCTGCGCTACGGACGCTAACGCTAGACGCACGCCTCTTGCATGGCGTTTTTGCTCCTTATTCGCTGCTTGTTTGCTGCTTAGCGCGGCGCATCGCCCCAACGGTATTCGACCGTCGCCTCGTCGAGCTGCGTCTTGAGTTCGGGGTCGAGCGTGTAGTCGGCAGCGGCGAGCGAATCGCTCAGTTGATCGACGCGGCTCGCGCCGATGATCGCCGATGTGATGACGGGGTTCGCGAGCACCCACGCGATCGCTGTCTTCGTCATCGGCTCGCCCGTTTTCGCGTTGATCTCGCGCAGCGCGTCGATCGTCTTGAACTCGCGCTCGTGCCAGTAGCGCTCCGAGTACATCGCGCCTGCCTTGCCGACCGTTTCGGTGAACCGTCCGTCCGCCGGCTTTGCGTCGTGACGATGCTTGCCCGTCAGCAGGCCGCCTGCGAGCGGGTTATACGGCATCACGGCAAGACCTTCTTCGTCGGCTAGCGGCAGCAGTTCGCGCTCGATCTGCCGGAACAGCAGGTTGTAGCGCGGCTGCACCGACACGAAGCGCGCGGTGCGCAGCACGTCCGCGCGGCCGAGCATGCGTGCGAGCCGGTACGCGAGATAGTTCGACACACCGATATAGCGCGCCTTGCCCGAACGCACGATCACATCGAGTGCTTCGAGCGTTTCGTCGAGCGGCGTGTCGCGGTCATCGGAGTGCAGCTGATACAGATCGACGTAATCGGTGCCGAGACGGCGCAGCGATGCATCGATGGCATCGAGCAGATGCTTGCGCGACGCACCCTCGTCCCACGGCGACGGGCCAACCTTGCCGACAGCTTTCGTCGCGACAATGAAGCGGTCGCGCTTGCCCTTGAGCCAGCGCCCGATGATCTCCTCGGTGCGGCCTACGACACCTTCGGTGCCTCCGAGCGGATAGACATCGGCCGTATCGATGAAATTCACGCCGGCGTCCGTTGCCTTGTCGAGAATGCCGCGCGATACATCTTCTTCGGTTTGCAAGCCGAAGGTCATCGTACCGAGACACAAACGCGAGACAGTCAGGCCGGTGTTGCCGAATTTGCGGTATTGCATGATCGACTCCGCGAGAAGGGAACTATGAGTGATGGGGTGGTGTGATGTGCAGCAGCACGGGAAACAACAGATCAACAAAGGAGCAAGCATAGCGGCTATCGCGGATTCGCGTCGCTGGCCTGTCATGCGCAGTCGTGCGGAGTCGTGCGCAGTCGTATCGCCGATACCGCTTTGTCCTTTCTTCGTCCCGTAATGGCGAAAACTTTTCATTCACGTAAGGTCTAAACGGCTTTGACATCGAGTCGAGGTTCATGTCCGATGAGTGTCGAACGAAGCGTCAACGACAATATCGAGCAAAGCAGTTTCTCTGCGCGTGGTGCGATCGTCGCCGCTGCAGTCGTGGCAGTCGCGACGGTAGGGATTGCCGTCACGTACGCAATCCGGTTGAAAAGCAAACAGGGCAATGCGCGCGTGCCCGAGCCGGCAAAGGGCGTCGATCTGGACCGCTACACGGGGCACTGGTACGAGTTTGCGCGCTACGACAATCACTTCGAACGGGGCCGCGATTTCGTCACGGCCAACTATGCGAAGCGCGATGACGGCTCGCTCAGCGTGATCAACACGGGCCGCGATGGCGTGAACGGCGTGCGGCGCATTGCGAGAGGCAAGGCGCGCGTGATGCCAGGCTCGGACAACACCAAACTGAAAGTGTCTTTCTTCGGACCGTTCTACGTCGGCGATTACTGGGTGCTCGATCACGCCGACGACTACCGATGGTCGATCATCGGCGAGCCGAGCGGCGCGTATCTATGGATACTCACGCGTGACGCGAAGCCCGCGGGGGAACTGCAACACGCGCTGTTCGAACGCGTGCGCGCGCTCGGCTATGACCTTTCGATGCTGCGCCGTACGCAGCACTGAAAGCGCGGTTGAAAATTTTTCTGCTTCTGCGAAGCGGTTGCCCGCTTATTGCCTGCCTAGCGATATAGAACACCGCTTCGCGGTAAGTTTTGCTCTTTGCCCGCTCGTCATGCGTGGTCGACATCAACGCTTTTGCGTCGACCCGCGCACGATCAGTTGCGGCTCCGATGTCACGCACATGCGCGGCGCCTTCTGATGCGCACCATGCTTGCGCGCCGGCCGCTCGATCAGATCACGCAGCAGCGTCACGGCAAGTTCGGCGGCTTCGACAGTCGGCACGGCGACGGTCGTCAGCGGCGGGCGCGATTGCTGCGCGAGCTGGATGTCGGTGATGCCGACCACGGACAGATCGCGCGGCACGTTGCGCCCGAGATCGGCGGCGGCATGAATGGTACCGAGCGCGGGCAGGTCGTTCGTCGCGAAGATGGCTGTCATGTTCGCGTCGTGCTCCAGCAGATCGCGCGCGGCCGTATAGCCGCCTTGAATCGTATCGGGCGCGTAACGCACGTTTTTGGCGGGGACCTTCAGGCCCGCTTCGCGCATCGCATCGTTGAAGCCTTCGTAACGCGACGCGTGAATCCCCGAAGGCTTACTGCCGACAATCGCGCCGATGCGCCGATGACCCAGTTCGACCAGATGCTTCGCTGCCAGCCGGCCCGCAAGACGAAAGTCGACGGCGATGCACGGCAAGCCCGGCGGATCGTCGGGACGTTCCCACATGCACAGCACCACGGGCGCGCCGCGCGCCTGCGTCTTGTGCAGGTCGTCGAAGTCGAGATTGGCGTTCATCACGAGCACGCCTTCGGAGAGCGTGCCTGCGATCTGGTCGAGATACGCACGGCCCGCGTGCGGGTCCTCATTCGTGTTGCAGATGATGACGAAGTGGCCGCTCTTGCGCGCCTCGCGTTCGACAGCGAGCGCGAACTCGGGATAGAACGGATTCGCGATGCTCGACACCATCAGCGCGATCGTGGGCGCGCGGCCTTCGGCGAGCGCGCGTGCGGCAAGATGCGGACGATAGTTGAGCGCTTCGACGGCTTCGAGCACGCGCTGACGCGTCTGCTCGCCGACGCGTCCGCGATTGCGCAGCACGTTCGAGACCGTGGCCGACGTGACGCCAGCGTGCCGCGCGACTTCGCTGAGAGTAGACATGGTTTGCGTGTCTTCAATATATGGGACAGGCGTTCATCATTTGCATTGGCTACGAAGGCGGGGCACCATGCGCGAAACACCAGAACGATGATCGGAGACAGCGTTGACGGGCCCACGGCAAGGGTCAACGGAAAGGCCAGAGAGCCGCGGTCGCGATGCGATCGCGTTTTTTCGGCCATTCAGATTAAGCGCTTAATCTCCGCTTCGCGCTGATTAAATCACGGAGTCGAAGCGATGGCGAGCATTTCCTTGAAGGGCGTGCAGAAAGCGTATGGAGACAACGCGCCCGTGATCCGCGACGTCGATCTGGAGATCGGCGAGAACGAGTTTTGCGTGTTCCTCGGTCCGTCGGGCTGCGGCAAGTCCACGCTGCTGCGCATGATCGCAGGGCTCGAGGATGTGACGGACGGCGACCTGTCGATTGGCGAACGCATCGTCAACGACGTGCCTGCGGCCGAGCGCGGCGTCGCGATGGTGTTTCAGAGCTATGCGCTCTTTCCTCACATGAGCGTGTACGAGAACATGGCCTTCGGCCTGAAGCTCGCGAAGAAGCCGAAAGACGAAATCGACCGCAAGGTTCGCGAGGCCGCGCGCATCCTGCAACTGGAAGCGTTGCTCGATCGCAAGCCGCGTGCGTTGTCGGGCGGGCAGCGGCAACGCGTTGCGATTGGCCGTGCGATCGTGCGCGAGCCAGGCGTGTTTCTGTTCGACGAACCGCTTTCGAATCTCGACGCGACGCTGCGCGGCCAGACGCGCATCGAAATCGCGCGGCTGCATCGGCAATTCGCGTCGGCGAGCGTCGTCTATGTGACGCACGATCAGACGGAAGCGATGACGCTCGCCGACAAGATCGTGTTGCTGCATACGGGCAAGGACACTGAGCGCTACGGCAGCATCGCGCAGATCGGCGCGCCGCTCGAGTTGTATCACCGGCCCAGGAGCCGTTTCGTCGCGGGCTTCATCGGCTCGCCGCGCATGAATTTTCTGCCTGCAAGAGTCACGGCGATCGACGCGCAAGGCGCCGACGTCACGCTCGATCACACGAATGAAACCGTGCGCGTTCTCGTCGACGGCAGCACGCTGCAAGGCGCGCAGCCGGTGACGCTCGGCGTGCGCCCCGAACATCTCCGGCTCATCGCAGCCGATGTATCACGACGTGAGGCAACGCTCACGCGCACCGTTTCGCTCGTCGAGCATCTGGGCGAGCACAGCTACGCGCATCTGGAACAAGCGGGCGGCGATGTGCTGATCGCGAAAGTGCCCGGCAATGCCTGCATCGAGCAGGGCGAGCGCGCGGTATTCGAGGCGCCCGCCAACGCCTGCCATCTTTTCACCGATGACGGATTCGCCGTGAAGGCGCTCAACACCGTCGAACACTACGCATAAGGGACATGCGCATGCGCCTTGGAGTCTGCTATTACCCGGAGCACTGGCCGGAATCGATGTGGGAAGACGACGCGCGCCGTATGAAGGCGCTCGGCATCGAACAGGTGCGAATCGCGGAGTTCGCGTGGAGCCGTATCGAGCCCACGCCGGGCGAATACGATTGGGGCTGGCTCGATCGTGCCGTCGACGTGCTCGGCAATGCGGGCTTGCAGGTGGTCATGTGCACGCCGACGGCCACGCCGCCGAAGTGGTTGATCGACCGTCATCCCGACATTCTGCCCGTGGGCACCGATGGCCGGCCGCGCGCGTTCGGCTCGCGACGTCACTATGATTTTTCGTCGCCGTCGTATTTCGAGGCGTCGCGCAAGATCTGCACGGCTGTTGCGGAGCGTTATGGCAAGCATCCCGCTGTCGCTTATTGGCAGACGGATAACGAGTTCGGCTGTCACAACACGGTGGTCAGCTATTCGCCTGCTGCCGTCGCGCGTTTTCGCGTGTGGCTCAAGGAGCGCTATCAAACCATCGACGCGTTGAACCGTGCGTGGGGCACCGTGTTCTGGAGCATGGAGTACCGCAGCTTCGACGAAATCGACGCGCCCGTTGCGACGGTGACGGAGGCTCATCCGTCGCATCGTCTCGACTACCGGCGTTTCGCTTCCGATGAAGTCGCGCGCTACAACCGCATGCAGGTCGAGATCATTCGCGCGCATTCGCCGGGGCGGCCCGTCGCGCACAATTTCATGCAGCTCTTCACCGAGTTCGATCACTACAAGGTCGCGCGCGATCTCGATGTGGCGACGTGGGACAGCTATCCGCTCGGCGCGCTCGAAGAGCAGTGGTACGCGCCGGAGATCAAGGCGAAGTTTCTGCGCACGGGGCATCCCGATTTTGCGTCGTTCAATCACGACGTGTATCGCGGCATGTCGAAGCTGCCGTTCTGGGTGATGGAGCAGCAGCCCGGTCCCGTCAACTGGGCGCACTGGAATCCCGCGCCGCTGCCGGGCATGGTGCGTCTGTGGAGCTGGGAAGCGTTCGCGCACGGTGCGGGCTGCGTGTCGTACTTCAGATGGCGTCAGGCGCCGTTCGCGCAGGAGCAGATGCACGCGGGCCTGAACACGCCCGACAATCGGCTCGATATCGGCGGCAGCGAAGCGGCGAAGGTCGCGCAGGAGATCGCGCATGTGCTGTCGGCCGATACGGATGCGAACGCCGATGTGCGCAGCAAGATCGCGCTGATCTACGACTACGAAGCGAAGTGGCTGTTCGAGATTCATCCGCAGGGCGCGGATTTCCACTATCCGCGTTTTGCTTTTGAGTACTACTCGGCGTTGCGCTCGCTCGGTTTCGATGTCGACGTGGTTTCCGCCGATGCGCCACTCGACGGCTACGCGATGATCGTCGTGCCGCCTTTGCCCGTCGTGCCCGCCGACTTTGCGGCGCGGCTCGCGGCATCGGGTGCGCAGATCGTGCTCGGTCCGCGCACGGGCTCGAAGACACCCGATCTGCAGATTCCCGCGAACCTGCCGCCGGGCGCGCTCGCGTCCCTGCTGCCGATCCGCGTGTGGCGCGTCGAATCGATGCGGCCCAACGTGACGGAACCGGTGCGGCTCGACGGCACGGGCGATGCGCAGCGCGAAGGCTATGCGCGTCACTGGCGCGATCTGATCGATGCCGTCGATGAGCGCACGTTCGGCGTGCATGCACGTTTCGGCGACGGCCATCCCGCGTATGTGCAGCATGGTCGCGTTCATTATTTCGCGAGCCTGTTCGACGACCGTCTCACCGAGTCGCTGTTCGCGCGCATCGCGACGCAAGCCGGCCTCACGCCGACGCCGTGTGGAGACAGTGTGCGCATCAGCCGGCGCGGCAAGGTCACGTATGTCTTCAACTATGCAAACGAAAAGCACGTGATCGAAGGCGTCGATGCATCGCGCTTCGTGATCGGCTCGCGTGAAGTCGAGCCGCGAGGCGTAGCGGTTTATCGGACCGAGTAGGCAAGTGATCAGCACGTAAAAACCAGCATGCAAATGACAGGAGACGAAAGGATGACAACAAGCCAATTCAACCCTCGCAAGGCGTTCGCGACGATGGCCATCGCTGTCGCGGCGGCCGTGTCGTCGTTCGCCGCGACGACCACGGACGCGCAGGCGGGCACGATGACGATGAACATCGCGTTCAAGGGCGCAAGCCAGCGCGCGGTGTGGCAATCGGTGATCGACGACTTCAAGAAGGCGCACCCCGACATCGACGTGAAGGTGTCGTTCGTCGATGAAGAGGCGTACAAGGTGCAGTTGCCGGGCTGGCTGTCGACGGTCGCGCCAGATGTCGTCAACTGGCACAACGGCGAGCGGATGGCCTATTACGCGCGGCGCGGTCTGTTCGAAGATCTGAGCGGCGACTGGAAGAAGAACGGCTGGGACAGCATGTATGCGTCGACGAAGGAATCGTCGACGTACAACGGCAAGCAGTACGCGGCGCCGACCGTGTATTACTCGTGGGGCCTGTTCTATCGGAAGGACCTGTTCGAGAAGGCCGGCATCGCGTCCGAGCCGAAGACATGGGATCAGTTGATGGACGCGTGCAAGAAGCTGAAGGCCGCGGGCGTCACGCCGTTCGCAGTGGGCGGCCGCGATGCATGGACGCTCGCGGGCTGGTTCGATTATCTGGACCTGCGGCTGAACGGCAACGCGTTCCACCAGAAGCTGATGGCGGGTGAAGTGCCTTATACCGATCCGCGCGTGAAGAAGGTCTACACGACGTGGAAGCAGATGCTCGACGATCACGAGTTCATCGACAACTCGCTGTCCTACGATCTGGATGCGGTGCAGCCGTTCCTCTTCCAGGGCAAGGCGGCGATGATGCTGATGGGCACATTCATCACGGGCGGTTTCCCGGCGAGCGTGAAGCCGAACATGAGCTATTTCCAGTTCCCGATCATCGATTCCAACGTGCCGACTGCCGAGGACGGCCCCGTCGAGTCGCTGCACATTCCGGCGAAGGCCAAGAACAAGGCCGATGCGCACACGTTCCTCGCGTTCGTCGAATCGCCGGAGCAGGGCGCGAAGCTCGCGGCGGGTCTCGGCTCGCTGTCGGCGAACAGCAAGTCGCCGGAACCGGAAGATCCCATTTCGAAGATCGGCTTCCAGATTCTGTCGAACACGAAGGGCGGCATCGCGCAGTTCTACGATCGCGACATGACGAAGGAAATGGCCGACGAAGGGATGAAGGGCATGCAGCAGTTCGTCTCCGATCCGTCGAAGCTCGACGCGATTCTCGCGCAACTCGAACAGACGCGTAAGCGCATCTACAAGAAGTAAGGCGGATGCGCCGGGCGACGACTGCATGCGCATGTCGCCCGGCGCACGCAGCGAGTCTGCAGCCCGCCCGCATGAAGAGGAGCATTGTCGTGTCGCACTCCGTCACACGTCAGGACATCAACGCCGCGCCGCCTTCGCCGCAGGCCGCGCCTGCGCCCAGAGCGGCGGGCAGGCGGCGCGGTCCGTCGCCCTCCGCGCGTCGGCAGCGCAAGGCCGCGTTTCTGTTTCTCGCGCCCGCGTGCCTGATGGTCGCGGTGTACGTCGTCTGGCCGATCCTGTCGTCGATCTGGTTGAGCTTCTACAACTGGGACGGCATGACCGACAAGGCCTTCGTCGGACTCGCGAACTACATCGAGCTGTTTCAGGCGCCGACGTTCTACACCGCGTTGAAGAACAACCTGATCTGGCTCGTGCTGTTCCTGCTCGCGCCGCCGATGGGGCTCGCCGTCGCGCTCTATCTGAACCAGGCGGTGGCGGGCATACGCACCGTGAAGTCGCTGTTCTTTGCGCCGTTCGTGTTGTCGGGCGTTGTCGTCGGGCTGATCTTTTCGTGGTTCTACGATCCGACATTCGGCCTGCTCGCGATGATCCTCGGACATGGCGTGCCCGTGCTCGGCGATGCGCGCTACGCGACCTTCGGCATCATCTTCGCCGCGCTGTGGCCGCAAACGGCGTACTGCATGATTCTCTATCTGACGGGCCTCACGACGCTCAACAGCGAGCAGCTCGAAGCGGCGCGCATGGAAGGCGCGAAGGGCTGGTCGATGCTATGGCATGTGGTGCTGCCGCAATTGCGGCCCGTCACGTTCATGGCGATCGTCGTGACGGTGATCGGCGCGCTGCGCAGTTTCGATCTGATCTCGGTGATGACGGGCGGCGGCCCGTTCGAAAGTTCGACGGTGCTCGCGTATTACATGTACGACCAGGCGATCAAGTACTACCGCAATGGTTATTCGGCGTCGATTGCCGTCGTGCTGTTCGCGATCATGCTCGTGTACATCGTCTATCACCTGCGCCGCATGCTGCGCCATGAACAGTAAGGAGCAGACCATGTATCCGATGCCCGTTGCGAAATGGAAACCGCTCAACCGGCGCCTGTACAAGCTGTCATTGCCCATTGCGCTTTTGATCTGGCTGCTGCCGATGATCGCGGTGCTCATCACGTCGGTGCGCTCGACGGAGGAACTGAGCGAAGGCAATTACTGGGGCTGGCCGAAGCACATCGCTGTCTTCGACAACTACCGCGAAGCGCTCACCACATCGCCGATGCTGCATTACTTCTGGAATAGCGTGCTGATCACGGTGCCTTCAGTGATCGGTTCGATCGCGCTCGCGGCGATGGCGGGCTTCGCGCTGGCCATCTACCGGTTTCGCGGCAACACCACGCTCTTCGCGACGTTCGTGGCGGGCAACTTCGTGCCGATCCAGATACTGATGATTCCCGTGCGCGACCTGTCGCTGAGCCTCGGTCTCTTCAACACGCTGTACGCGTTGATCCTCTTTCATGTGTCGTTTCAGACGGGCTTTTGCGCGCTCTTTCTGCGCAACTTCATCAAGCAGCTGCCGTATGAACTGGTCGAGGCGGCGCGCATCGAAGGCGCGGGCGAATGGACAGTGTTCTTTCGCATCGTGTTGCCGTTGATTCGACCCGCGCTCGCCGCGCTGGCGATTCTCGTCTTCACGTTCGTCTGGAACGACTACTTCTGGGCGCTGTGCCTGACGCAAGGCGACGAGGCCGCGCCGATCACGGTGGGCGTCGCCGCGCTCAAAGGGCAATGGACGACGGCGTGGAATCTCGTGTCGGCGGGTTCGATTCTCGCTGCGCTGCCTTCCGTCGCGATGTTCTTCGCGATGCAGAAGCACTTCGTTGCGGGGCTTACGTTTGGCGCTACCAAGGGATAGTCCTGCGATCGCGATACGTCACTGCCCCGGTTGCGCAACCGGATGCACCCCTGCAAGCGGCGATCCATAACCGCCCGAGTGCGCATTGTTCGGCAGACCGTTCACGAGTTGCGCGCGCGGATCAATCGGATTCAGATTGAGTTCGCCCGCCTGCTGGTTGCCATGCGTCGGGTATTCGCTGCCGAGTGGCGCGGTGGACATCAGGCGCGTGTTGTTGATCGGCGAGTTCACGTCGTCGTAAGCAGAAAGCCCCTGTGCCTGTGATAGACCCGCGCTCAACGCTAGCGCGAGCGCTGTGGCGACATGAAGAGAAACGGCGGTCTTGTGCACGATGCGCTCCTTGGTCGATGACGCCGCGCTCATGCGAAGGGACTTGCCTCGCAAACTTCTCACGACGCGGTTCGCTTTAAACTATTGGCCATCGCATGCAGGAGTTCAAGGCAGCGAGCACGTCGTCGTGCAGGGCGCGTCGCGGTTTTGTTTCAGTTCGTCGCGACACCGCACTCAGACCTTTTCTCCCGCAATCTCGCCGACCGTGCGGCGCACGGCGCGCAGAATCTCGTTCGCAAGTTCCGGTCGCGCCTTCAGCACCGCACGCGAAGCGGCGATGCCGCCGATCAGCGCCGTCGTGATCGCAATCGCCTTTTCGCGCGCGTTGCCCTTCGCCTTGCGCGCGCGCAGATGTTTCTCGAACACGCCGACCATGTTCTCGATCCCTTCGCTGTAGCGCGCGCTGATCGTCTCGTCCTGCCGGCCGATCTCGCTCGCCGAGGCCGCCATCGCGCAGCCGTTGGCAATGTCGTCGCGCCTTTCCTCCGACAAATAACCGTCGAGCAACTCGCTGAGAGTCGGCATATGGCCGTTGCGCGGCGTCGTCATTCGCTCGTGACTGATCTGCACGCCGTACGCGAGCGCTTCCGCCGCGAGCGCCTCCTTCGACTTGAAGTGCGCGTAGAGCGCGCCGTGCGTGAGCCCCGTCGCCTTGCCGATCTCGGCCACGCCGACGCCGTCGATGCCCCGCTCGCGGATCAGCCGCGCGGCCGTCTCGACAAGGGCCGCGCGGTTCTGCGCCGCCTTTTCCCTGCTTACTTTCATGGCTGTTCCGTCCACACAACGATAGCGACGCAAAAGCCGGCGCGAAAAAGCGCTTGACACGCATTCATTGCGATCACTATCATTAATTTAAGATTGCAGTTGCAATTATAAAGCAGCTGCCGGCGGATGTCCGCCTCGATCTCTCAACTCTGGAGAATTGCAATGTCATTCGAAAACAAGGCGGCGCTCGTCACGGGCGGCAACAGCGGCATCGGTTTCGCGACGGCGCGGTTGCTGATCGCACAGGGCGCGCGCGTCGCGATCACGGGGCGCGACCAGGCGAAGCTCGACGAAGCCGCCGCCGAACTCGGCCCGAACGCACTGCCGATCCGCGCGGACGTGAACGATCCGAAGGCCATCGATGAAGTCATGAAGGTGATCGGCGCGAAGTTCGGCAAGCTCGACATCGTGTTCGCGAACGCGGGCGTGAGCGGCGCGACGCCCGTCGGCGGCACGACGGCGGAAAAGTTCGAATCGATCATGCGCACCAACGTCACGGCCGTGTTCCTGACGGTGCAGGCAGCCGTGCCGCTGATGGGCGAGGGCGGCGCGATCGTGCTGAACGGCTCGGTGATGCGCGAGATGGGGCGTCCGGGCGCGGCGGCTTATTCGGCTTCGAAGGCCGCGATCTCCGGCATGGCCCGCGTGCTCGCGTCGGAACTGGTGACGCGCGGGATTCGCGTGAACACCGTCATCCCGGGCGCGACGCGCACGCCGATCTGGACACGCGGCGACCGCGAGGGCGTGACGCTCGACGCCACCGAAGCCGCAATGAAGCCGATGATTCCGATGAACCGGCTCGCCGATGCTGAAGAAGTCGCGCGGGCGGCCGTGTTCCTCGCGTCGGATGCATCGTCGGGGATGACGGCGGCGGAGATCGTCGTCGATGGCGGCAACACGGGCGCGCCGATGGGTGCGCCGGTGTTTCGCGGATAAGCGCGCGAAGCGTTGAACGCAGACTTCCAGGCGCGAAGTTCGGATGCAAAAAAGGGCGATGCGCGGCCACGCGGCTACGCATCGCCCTCGTGATTGGAACGCGCGTCGTAGTGCGAACACAGCGCGAACACAGCGCGAATGCAGCGTTAATGCAGGGCGATTGCAGCGTTAGCCGAGCCCCGCCACGATAGCCGCGACGATCGACCCGAGCACCAGCACGGCGCCTATCGTTCTACGTTTGTTCAACTGCGTCCACAGCAGAACGCCCGTCAGCGACAGCAGGATCACGCCGCCTGCGAAGGTGTCGATCAGCAGCACCCAGCCGACGCTCAGGCCCACGCCCTTGTGCAGATTCGTGAGCGTCGCGAGGAGAGTATTGGCGCTGCGCTTGACGGTCACATAGTCGTTGCCGACCCAGTATTCCGCCGATGTGTTCTCGTTCGGCGTCGCAAACGAGACCTGCCAGCGCTCTGGCTGGATGGCCTTGCGATCGCCCCACGCGACGGGATGCGCCGGCTCCTTCTGCATGCGCCCGGGCTTGCCTGGCACCTTCAGCTCCTGCTTGAGCCATTTGGCGAGATCGCGCGGCGATTCGGGCGCGTGCTGCGGCAATTGAACCTGAAGCGACTCGACTTGCGGCTCGCCCGTCGATACGCGCAGCGGCCCCCCGCGATGATTCAACAGAAAGCCGCTCGTGCCCATCAGCAGACCGAGCGCGGCGCCCCACAAACCGACCCAGCTGTGCACCTTGCGCAGCCATTTGATGAACGTGACGCGGCGCGAGCCGGTGGGCGGCGTGCCGTTGCGTTGGCTCTTGCTCTCGCCATTGCCGCGCGTGACGGGATCGATGACGACGGTTTCGGGTGTATTCACAGGTCGCTCCAAGGGGGCAAGACAGCGTGCGGTCGCAACGGATCTGAACCGCTGCGCAAGCGAAACCGCGCCGTGGCCTGAGAGGCTTGCGACGGGTTTGGCGCTTCATACGGATGGGCCATCAGCGCAAGGACGCGATGGCATGGCTGGCTGGCCGCGTTGCCCATGAATGGGGCGCTGCAGTGGGCTGGCTTGACGATCGAACCGACGATCAGATTCGACGATCAGATGTGCGATCGGATTCTCGATCGAATGAGCGACCGTCTAAGGGTGCCTATGATTTCACGGCGTAGTGCATGCCGCAATCGCCGGGCGCGATTTACAACACCGTCAATGTTTCGACGGATTACGGCAAGCCGCGTGCGATGGCTTCAGCGCTCAACGCACGCCGAGCCGGTAGACGGTAGTGTGCCGGTAGTGCGCGCCGGGCCGTAGCACGACGGCATGCGCGTCCGGCATATTGATCTGGTTCGGAAACGCCCCTGTTTCGAGGCACAACGCCGCGTGCTTGCAGTACGTCCTGCCGTTGCGACCCTTCGCGCCGGCGAGAAAATTGCCCGTGTAGAACTGCATGCCCTGCGCGTTCGTCGATACGGTGAGTTCGCGGCCGCTCACGGGATCGTAGAGCACGGCGGCCTTGCGCAATGCGGCCGCATCGTCGCACAGCACGTAGCAATGATCGAAGCCCCCCGCGCGCGCAAGCTGCGCATCGGGCCAGTCGAGCCGCGCGCCGATGGGCGCGCCCGCGCGAAAGTCGAACACGCTGCCCGCCACGTCCTTTCGTTCGGTCGGGATCATCGCTTCGTCGACGGCGAAGAATGCGTCCGCATCGATCGAAATCACATGGCCGCGGATGTCTGAAGCATCGGCGAGCGCATCGCCGGACAGATAGAAGTACGCGTGATTCGTGAGGCTGATGGGCGTGGGTGCATCGGCTGTCGCATCGTAGTCGATGGTCAGCGCGCCGTCGTCGTCGAGCGCATAGCGGACCGTGGCCGACACGGCGCCCGGAAAGCCCGCGTCGCCTTCCGGCGATTCATGCGAGAGCACGAGCGCGCCGTCCAATTCGCGCGCCGTCCATAGCGCCTTGTGAAAGCCGCTTGCGCCGCCGTGCAGCAGATTGTCTCCTTCGTTGCGGTCCAGTTGATACGTGACGCCGTCGAGCGTAAAGCGCGCGTGCGCGATGCGGTTCGCCCAGCGGCCGATCGTCGAGCCGAAAAACCAGCGGCTCGCCAGATATTCGGCGGGCGTGTCGTGGCCGAGCAGCACGTCGGCGACGCGGCCCGCGCGGTCGGGCGCATGCCACGAGACGAGCGTCGCGCCGAAGTCGCTGATCGTCGCGCGCATGCCGTGCGCGTTGCGCAGCGTGAACAGACGAATGTCGCCGAGACCGGGCAACGTGCCCCAGCGCTCGATCTGCACGCTGGATGATGTGGAGGTGTCGGTGATTTGCATGTCGGCGTAATTCATGTCGGTCGCTCGTGAGACCCGAAGGTGAGGCGAAGGTAGAACCAGAGTGTGAGACCAGATTAAGGCATTTGCGACGATGACGCTGACGGCGCCTGCTGCGCGGCCTGCATGCGCTCCTGATACTCGCGCGGCGTGCAGTCGAGTTCGCGGCGAAACACGGCATACATGTATTGCAGCGAAGTGAAGCCGCAGCGTATTGCGACTTCGGCGCTCGACATGTCCTGCTGCGCGAGCAATTGCTTCGCGACATCGAGCTTGTGCTTGAGGATTTCCTGATGCACGGTGCAGCCGAGTTCGCGCCGGAAGTAATCTTCGAGCGACGAGCGCGACACGCCCACATAGTCGGCCACCTGATCCGTCTTGATGCCCTGGCACGCGTACTGGCGGATGTAGTGACGCGCGCGCATCACGTAGGGGCTTGCGAGCGGCTCATGCTTCGTCGATTCGCATACGTTGATGCCGACGGGCGGCACGAGAATGCGGCGTCCCGCAAAACGCGCGCCGCCCAGCATCTGGTGCAGCAGGTGCGCGGCCGTACGGCCCATTTCCTCCGTGCCCTGGATCACCGACGACAACGGAATGCGCGTGAGCGAGCGCGTCAGCGGATCGTTGTCGATGCCGATGATCGCCACCTGCTCGGGCACGGGAATGCCGCTGATCAGACACGCCTGCAACACCTGACGCGCGCGCGCATCCGTCACTGCGATGATGCCGACGGGCTTCGGCAGGCTTTGCAGCCACTCCGTCAGCTGCACGCTGGCCTGGTGCCAGACGGGCGCGCTCGTCGGCAGTCCGCGATGCACGTCGCATTCGAGTCCGTCCGCCTTCAGCAGCGCATTGAACACAAGCTCGCGTTCCTGGGACCAGCGGTTCGTCGGCGATTCGGGCAGGCTGTACAGCGCGAAGCGTTGCAGCCCCGCGCCGATCAGATGCTTGTACGCGAGCGACACCAGCTGCATGTTGTCGGTCGCGATGTACGGCAGGTTAGGCGGATACTTCGACGCGTCCTCATACGATCCGCCCACGGCGACGACGGGCAAACGGGAATTCGCCAATGCCTCGCAGACGGCGGGATCGTCGAAGTCCGCGATAAAGCCATCGCCTTCGAAGCACTCGATGCCGTTCAGTCGCGCGCGGAAATCTTCTTCGAGGAACAGGTCCCACGCGACGCGCGTCGACAGCAGGTAATTGCCGATCCCCGTGATGATCTCGCGGTCGTACACCTTGTTTGCATTGAAGAGCAATGCGATCCGGTGCGTGCGTTGAGCGGCGTGCTGTCGTGTCATCGGGGTTCCTGGCGCATGGTGCAGCGCGGCGCGCGCATTGCGTTGAATGTCACGTTGTCTCCGGAATTCCGTTTTTTATGTTTGCGGCTGCTTTGGCGGGGGTTTTGAACGCCGCTGACATTTAAGTGTTCTGCTTATTCTAGGCGCCACTTCCCCTTGCCCGCCAATGGATTTTAAGCGCCAGCAAGAATCACCAAGCGCGCTGGCGAATTTCGCAATTGCCGCGCAAAGCGGCAAGCGTCAGCATGGCGTCACATCATGCATGGCCCGATGCAATGCCGGGCCGATACCCAAGGAGACGCGCATGTCTTACTTCGAACATTTGCCCGCTGTGCGCTACGAAGGCCCGCAGACGGACAACCCGTTCGCATACCGCCATTACGACAAGGACAAGCTGGTGCTCGGCAAGCGCATGGAAGATCACCTGCGCCTTGCCGTCTGTTACTGGCATACGTTCGTGTGGCCGGGCACGGATATCTTCGGAGCGGGGACGTTCGAGCGCCCGTGGCATCGTCCGGGTGACGCGCTCCAAAAGGCACATATGAAAGCGGACCACGCATTCGAGCTGTTTTCGAAGCTGGGCACGCCGTTCTACACGTTTCATGACACCGACGTCGCGCCCGAAGGCGACAGCATCAGCACATACGTGAACAACTTCAAGGCGATGACGGACGTGCTCGCGCGCAAGCAGCAGGAGACGGGTGTCAAGCTGCTGTGGGGCACGGCGAATCTCTTTTCGAATCCGCGTTATGCGGCCGGTGCGGCGACCAGTCCGAACCCGGATGTGTTCGCGTTTGCCGCCGCGCAGGTCTTTCACGCGCTCGAAGCGACGCATCGTCTTGGCGGCGCGAACTATGTGCTGTGGGGTGGCCGCGAAGGCTACGACACGCTCCTCAATACCGACCTCAAGCGCGAGCGCGAGCAGTTGGGCCGCTTCATGAGCATGGTCGTCGAGCACAAGCACAAGCTCGGCTTCAAGGGCGCGCTGCTGATCGAGCCGAAACCGCAAGAGCCGACCAAGCATCAATACGACTATGACGTCGCCACTGTTCACGGCTTCCTGACGCAATTCGGTTTGCAGAATGAAATCCGCGTGAACATCGAAGCGAATCATGCGACGCTCGCGGGCCATTCGTTCCACCATGAAATCGCCAATGCATTCGCGTTGGGGACTTTCGGCAGCGTCGACGCGAATCGCGGCGATCCGCAAAACGGTTGGGATACTGACCAGTTCCCAAATAGTGTCGAAGAACTCACGCTCGCGTTCTACGAGATTCTGCGCAATGGCGGCTTTACGACGGGCGGCATGAACTTCGACGCGAAAGTGCGTCGCCAGAGCATCGATCCCGAAGATCTGCTGCATGGCCATATCGGCGCAATCGATGTGATCGCGATCGCGCTGGAGCGGGCGGCACATCTTGTCGAAAACGACCGCCTCGGCGCATTCAAGCAGCAGCGCTACGCGGGCTGGGACAGCGAGTTCGGACGCAAGGTGCTCGCAGGCGGCTATACGCTCGAGTCGCTCGCGAGCGATGCCGTGCAGCGGAACATCGCGCCGCGCCATGTCAGCGGACAGCAGGAGCATCTGGAGAACATCGTCAATCAGGCGATCTACTCGCACGCCAAATAGCCACTCCATCTGGCATTCCACTTCGGCTTTTAAAGCCGCACGAAAAATCGTTAGCAGCGCCGGCAGATTTCGCAATTGCTCCGCCGGCGCGCACGGCACACGCTGTCGTGCGAATAAAAATGGGACACGGCTTTCGACAACAACCGACGCTCGCGAACAGGTATTCGCGGCGCGCCCTTGAGGTTAAGACGGCGTTTTTCGAGTTCTCGCATTCGATACCGCACGCAACCCTAAATGGAGTGAGACATGAAATCTGCAATGCGTCGTTCCGTATTGAGTTCCCTCGTTTGCGCGGCGATGGCCGCGGGTCTGACGATGGTGGCGCCGCTCGCGCACGCGAGCAAGGACAAGCCCGAGATCGGCTTCTGCATCGACGATCTGCGCGTCGAGCGCTGGTCGCGCGATCGCGACTATTTCGTCGCGGCTGCAACGAAGCTCGGGGCGAAAGTCTCCGTTCAATCCGCCGACGCGAGCGAAGCGCGACAGATCTCGCAGATCGAGAACCTGATTTCGCGCGGCGTCGACGTGATCGTGATCGTACCGTTCAACTCGAAGACACTCGGCAATGTCGTCGCGGAAGCACACAAGGCAGGCATCAAGGTCGTCTCGTATGACCGCCTGATTCTCGATTCCGACGTCGACGCCTATATCTCGTTCGACAACGAAAAGGTGGGCGAACTGCAGGCGCAGGGCGTCTTTAACGCGCAGCCGAAGGGCAACTACTTCCTGCTGGGCGGCGCGCCGACCGACAACAACGCGAAGATGCTGCGCGAAGGGCAGATGAAGGTGCTGAAGCCCGCGATCGATCGCGGCGACGTGAAGATCGTCGGCCAGCAGTGGGTGCCTGAATGGAGCGCGGCAACGGCGCTGCGCATCACGGAAGATGCGCTGACCGCGAACAACAACAAGATCGATGCGATCGTCGCGTCGAACGACGGTACGGCAGGCGGCGCGATCCAGGCGCTCGCGGCGCAGAAGATGGCGGGCAAGGTGCCTGTGTCCGGCCAGGATGCCGACCTCGCGGCCGTCAAGCGCGTGATCGCCGGCACGCAGACGATGACCGTCTACAAGCCGCTGAAGCTGATCGCAGGCGAAGCTGCCAAGCTCGCCGTCGATCTCGCGAAGGGCGAGAAGCCCGCATTCAACGCGAAGTACGACAACGGCAAGAAGCAGGTCGACACCGTTCTGCTGCAACCGACGCTCCTCACGAAGAGCAATGTCGACGTCGTGATCAAGGACGGCTTCTATACGCAGGCGCAACTGACTGGCAACTGATAGCGGGCGCGGCGCTTTCCTGTTTCAAAAGCAGGAAAGCGCTCGTGCATCTTTCATCCATCCAGGACATTACGCATGGCACAAGCGCTACTGGAGATGCGCGGCATCGCCAAGTCGTTTGCCGGAGTGAAGGCGCTCGACGGCATCAATCTCGTCGTCGCGCCCGGCGAATGCGTCGGACTGTGCGGTGAAAACGGCGCAGGAAAATCGACGCTGATGAAGATTCTGTCGGGCGTCTATCCGCACGGCAAATGGTCGGGCGAAATCGTCTGGGACGGCAAGCCGCTCGTCGCGCAGAACATCCGCGATACCGAACGCGCTGGCATCGTCATCATTCACCAGGAACTGATGCTGGTGCCGCAGTTGTCGGTGGCGGAGAACATCTTTCTCGGCAATGAAATCACGTTGCCCGGCGGCCGCATGAATTACGCGGCAATGTATCAGCGCGCGGACTCGCTCCTGCGCGAGCTGAACATCACGGGCATCAACGTCGCGCAGCCGGTGATGAACTACGGCGGCGGGCATCAGCAACTGATCGAAATCGCCAAGGCGCTCAACAAGCAGGCGAGATTGCTGATACTCGACGAGCCTTCTTCTTCGCTGACGGCAGCGGAAACGAAGATCCTGCTCGACATCGTGCGCGACCTGAAGAAGCGCGGCGTCGCGTGCGTGTACATCTCGCACAAGCTCGACGAAGTGGAAGCCGTGTGCGACACGATCACCGTGATACGCGACGGCAAGCATGTCGGCACGCAGCCGATGAAGCAGCTCGACACCGACCGCATCATCGCGATGATGGTGGGGCGCGAGATCACGAATCTCTTTCCACGCGAGCCGCACGATATCGGCGACGTGATATTCGAAGCGCGCAACGTCACGTGCTACGACGTGACGAACACGAACCGCAAGCGCGTTGACGACGTGTCGTTTGCGTTGCGCAAAGGGGAAATACTCGGCGTCGCGGGACTCGTCGGCGCGGGCCGCACGGAACTGATGCAGGCAATTTTCGGCGCGTATGCGGGCATCAGCGAAGCGCAAGTGTGGATGAACGGCAAGCGCCTCAAGATCCGCACGCCCGCCGATGCGATCGCGGCCGGCATCGCGATGGTGCCCGAGGACCGCAAGCGTCATGGCATCGTGCCGCAACTGGGCGTGGGCCACAACATCACGCTCGCGGTGCTGCAACGCTTCGCGAAGGGCGGACGCATCGATACGGCATCGGAGCTCGACACGATCAACACGGAGATGAAGCGGCTATCGGTGCGCGCCGCGCATCCGATGCTGTCGATCGCGAGTCTCTCGGGCGGCAACCAGCAGAAAGCGGTGCTCACGCGCATGCTGCTCACCGATCCGTCCGTGCTGATTCTCGATGAGCCGACACGCGGCGTCGATGTCGGCGCGAAGTACGAAATCTATAAGCTGATGTTCGCGCTCGCGAAGCGCGGCGTGTCGATCATCATGGTGTCGTCGGAATTGCCGGAAGTGCTTGGCGTCAGCGATCGCGTGCTCGTGATCGGCGAGGGCGAACTGCGCGGCGATTTCGCCAACGACGGCCTCACGCAGGAACACATTCTCACGGCCGCCATCGGCGCCGGAAGCAACGACACCGGAAACAATGCCCCCCAACGCAACGACCCCACTCAACTGGCGAGCGTCGCATGACACCTGATCTTACTTCCACCGATAGCCACGCAAAACACGGCGCGTCGCTCGCGTCGGGGCAGCGCATCAAGCTGCTGTTCGCGCGTTACAAGCTGCTCGCGCTGCTGCTGGCCGTCGCCGTCATCTGGATTTTCTTTTCGTTTCTCACCGATGGCGCGTTCGTCACGCCGCGCAACCTGTCGAATCTGCTGCGGCAGATGTCGATCACGGGGATGCTCGCGTGCGGGATGGTGTTCGTCATCATCTCGGGGGAGATCGATCTGTCCGTCGGTGCGCTGCTCGGCCTGCTGGGCGGCGTCGCGGCGATTCTCGACGTCACGTATCACTGGCCGCTCGCGGCGACGCTGCCCGTCGTGATGGTGCTCGGCATCGCCGTCGGGTTGTTCAACGGGTGGTGGTCGACGTATCTGCGCGTGCCGTCGTTCATCGTCGGACTGGGCGGCATGCTCGCGTATCGCGGCGTGCTGCTCGGCGTCACGGGCGGTTCGACGATCGCGCCCGTCTCCGACAACTTCGTGTTCATCGGGCAAGGCTATCTGCCGCGTATCGCCGGCGACACGCTCGCCGTCGTGCTATTCGTGCTGCTCGCCGCGCTGACGGTGCGGCAGCGGCAGAAGCGCCAGCACTACAACCTGAGCGTCGTGCCGCTCTGGCAGGACGGCGTGAAGATCGTCGCGGCGGGGCTGATCCTGCTTGCGTTCGTCGCGACGCTCAACCGCTACGGCGGCATTCCCGTGCCCGTGCTGCTGCTGCTTGCGCTGCTCGGCATCTTCACGTACATCGCGACGCAAACGGTGTTCGGCCGGCGCATCTATGCGGTCGGCTCGAATCTCGAAGCGACGCGCCTGTCCGGCGTCAACACGAACTGCGTGAAGCTCGCGATCTTCGCGCTGATGGGCCTGATGTGCGCGTTCGGCGGGCTCATCAACACGGCGCGTCTCGCGGCGGGGTCGCCTTCGGCGGGATCGATGGGCGAGCTCGATGCGATCGCCGCGTGCTTCATCGGCGGCACGTCGATGCGCGGCGGCTCCGGCACCGTCTACGGCGCGCTGATCGGCGCGCTCGTGATGGCGAGCCTCGACAACGGCATGTCGATGCTCGACGTCGACTCGTACTGGCAGATGATCGTGAAGGGCGGCATTCTCGTGCTGGCCGTGTGGATCGACGTGATCTCGGGGTCCGAACGGCGATAGCGCATCGCGCACGGCTGTGGTGCGCTGCACCACGGCACAGCATCCGCGCGCTTCGTCGAGGCGCGTGCAGGCGCCCTGCGAAGGGCGCTTTTCTTTTGTCGTACGTGGACGGAAACGGGTAGGACGTGCGTCGCGTCAGAAAAATAAAAGAAAACGCGCAAGCCTTGTGCCGCAAGCGATTGCGCGATGCTCGCACGCTTCGAACGCGCTTCCGGAAGCCCGTTTCGACATGAAGCGACGGCCTCACAGAGGCCGATGGCATACCTATTGCGTTATCCGCCGCGGGGCCAACGGCGGCTTCAAGGATTTCTGGATTTTTTTGCGGACGCTCGCATGACGGGCGGACGACAGGGGCAACGGCGTCCCGAAACGCAACGCGAGGATCGCTCGATCGCATCGGTCGGCGGCACATGCGTGCGGTTCGGGACGCTTTTTTCTTGCGCGAATGAAACGCGCTCTGAAACGCGCTCATTTGACACGCGCGTCCGACGCGCCCATTTGAAACAATCGGCACGATGAACGAGTACACCAGCACGCAACGCATCGAGGTATCGGGACAGACGATCGGCGAACTGATCAATCTGTCGGGCCGTCAGCGGATGCTTTCGCAACGCATCGTGCTGCACGTATTGCTCGCGTCGCATGGCGACATGGCCGCGCTCGCAGTCGCGCGCGAATGCCTCGCGACGTTCGCAACGACACACGCGGTGCTCGTGAACGGCAACGATCATCTGCCGGGCGTGTTCTCGGATGCGCTGCGTCAGCTTTATCACGGCACGCGCAAGGCCGACGAGCGCGTCGGACGCTTCATCGCGCTGACGGAGCAAACGGCCGCGAACGTGGAAGCACGCGACGACGCAGCGCAAGCACACGTCGAAGCCCTCGTCGCGCAGGCGACGCCGCTGCTCGAACTGCTGCAGGACATCACGCTCGCGTACCAGCATGAGATGCGCGGCATCGAAGCAGCGGCGCGGCGTCGTCAGTCGGCCATCGCGGAGCAGCTGTCGGGCATTTCGATGCAGGCGAACATCGTCGCGTTGAATGCGCGCATTTCGGCGGCGCGCGCGGGCTCGTATGGCCGCGAGTTCGCCGTCATCACGACCGTGCTCGCCGACATCATCAAGGAGATGGACGCGCTGATCTACAGCGTCGTCGACAGCGATAGCGAAGAAGCCTCGCCGCGACGCGACGTGCCGCGCCATATGCCGCGCAACGTTTCACCCATCGCTGTTTCACCCATTGCCGCGCGCAATCGGATTGCCGAACGCGCCTGACCTTTTTCATTTGCACCACCAACGCACCAGTCCTGCTTTCGTTCAATGAGAGAGACCGATGAAAAACCTGCTGAATTCGCTTGCAAGCGGTAACTGGCGCGCGCTGCTCGCGTGCTTCCTGTACTTCGATACCGGCTTCACCGTGTGGGTCATGTTCGGGCCGCTCGCGCCGTTCATTCACAAGGACATCGCGATGTCGCCCGCCGAACTGGGCTTTCTCGTCGCGGTGCCCGTGCTCGGCGCGGCGATCCTGCGCGTGACGCTCGGCAATCTCTATCAGGCTTGCGATGGACGACGCGTCGCGCTGATGGGCGTCGCGCTGTCGGCGATTCCTTCGATCGTGCTGCTGCTGATGCCCGGCATGCCGTCATACACGCTGCTGCTGATACTCGGCGTGTTTCTCGGCGTCGGCGGCGCGAGCTTCGCGGTCGCATTGCCGATGGCAGGCAGCAATTATCCGCCGAAGGTGCAGGGCCTCGTGCTGGGCCTCGCGGCGGCAGGCAACATCGGCGCGGTGCTCGACGGCTTCATGTTCCCGTCACTCGCCGATCACTTCGGCTGGGCCAAGGCCGCGGGCGCCGGGCTGCCGCTGCTGGGTCTTGCCGCTGTCGCGCTGTTCTTCTGGGCAAGGGATCTCGGGGTGAAGACGGGCAGCGGCTCGCAGGCAATGCGCAGCTTCATCGTGACGCTCGCGGGTCTTGTCGCGCTCGTCGTCGCCGTGCACGCAGGCGTGTTCGGCGCAGGCAAGACGGGCGTGCTGCTGTTGCCCGTGCTCGGCGCGCTGCTCGCGATCGCCGTGCTGCCGAAGCATTATCGGAGCGTGCTCGTCGAGGGCGATACGTGGATCGTCATGCTCGTCTATAGCATCACGTTCGGCGGCTTTGTCGGCATGTCGTCGTATGTGACGACGCTGCTCATTTCGCTCTATCAGATGCCGCGTCTCGAAGCAGGTCTCTTCATGTCGCTGCTCGCGTGTATCGGCGCGCTCGTGCGGCCTGTCGGCGGGCTCGTCGCGGATCGCATCTCCGGCGTGCGCGCGCTCGTGATCCTGCTTGCGGCGATCTCGCTGTGCGACTTCCTGTTCGCCGCTTGGATGCCGCCGCTGTCGGCGGGTATCGTGCTGCTGATCGCGACGTATGTGTGCTTCGGTCTCGGCAACGGCGCGACGTTCCAGCTCGTGCCGCAGCGCTGGAAGGGCAAGACAGGTTTGATGTCGGGCATCATCGGCGCAGCGGGCGGTATCGGCGGATTCTATCTGCCCGTCATCATGGGCATTGCGAAGGAAAGCACGGGCAGCTATCAGATGGGCTTTGCGACGTTCGGCGTGCTCGCAGCGATTGCGTTCGGCCTCGTGGTGCTGCATCGCGTACGCTGGCTCGAATGGGCGCTGCCGAAGGAGAGCCATGCTGTCGTCGAGCCGATTCGCGCGGGCGTGAGTGCGGATAGCGGAGCTTGATAGTCTTCGCTTCACTCTTCGCTTAACTCTTCGCGAAGCGAGTTTCATCGGTCGCGCCTGCCTCGCGCATCAGCGATCAGCGGCAGCGTCAGGTCGGCATTCCGTCGTCGCGCCGCCGCGTGACGGCCTGATCGAGCGGGGCGGGTGCTGGATCGGTTGGGCGAAGCGGCGCGTCGCGCGGAGTCGGGATCGATGGCGTTGAAACAGGTTCACCCGATTCGCGTTGCCGCGCCGCGTGAAATGCGCGGACGGCGGCACGCAGCGTCGGAAAGTGCAACTGCGCGGCCGTCACGTCGTCCATGCCGTGCTTGTGAAGCCAGTCGAGCCGTTGCGTGCGGCGTCCCGCGAGCACGAGCGACACGCCGCGCTGCGAGAGTTCCTCTCGCAGCTCTTCGATCGCGTGACGCCCGGTGACATCGACGCCCGTCACGGCCAGCGCGTCCAGCACGAACCATTGCGGCGGCGGCATCATCTGCGCGACGACGTCGAGCGCCGTCCGCTTGAAGTATCGCGCGTTGAAAAACACGATCGGCGAATTGAAGCGAAAGAGGCATAGCCCGGGCGTGCGGCGCGCATCGGCATGGCGTTCCGTGCTGTGAAAACCCTTCATCCCATCGACGGTGCCGAGCACTTCATGCGAAGGGCGCGCAACGAGGCGGATGAAGCGGAACAGCGCGAGCGCCACGGCAAGCACTATCCCTTTGAGTGAGCCGAGTGCAACCACGCCCACGGTCGCCGCCAGGCAGATGGCGAACTCGCCGCGCGCTTCGCTCCATAGCCCCTTGAGCGTAGTGATGTCGACGAGCGAGACGGCGGCCATCACGAGCACGGCGCCGAGCGCGGCAACGGGCACGAATCGCAGTGGCCCGGTGAGAAAGATCAGCACGAACGCGATCGCGGCGGCAGCAACGATCGATGCCAGTTGCGTGCGTCCCCCCATCATGTCGTTCATTGCCGTGCGCGAGTCGGCGCCGCTGATCGCGAAGCCATGCGAGAGCGCCGACGCGATGTTCGCCGCGCCGATCGCCGACATTTCACGGTCGTCATCGATCTCGTAGTCGTTTTTTGCGGCGAAGCTGCGCGCCGTCAGCGTCGCGCTGCAGAACGAGATCAGCGCGATGCCCGCAGCATCGACGGCGAGCGTATCAAGCGCGTCCCAATGGATGCGCGGCACGACGAGCGAAGGCAGTCCGGCAGGGACGGCGCCGATCGTGCGTACGCCGTGCGTGTCGAGCGCGAGCAGGGCCGTCACGCAAGCGGCCGCTGCGAGCGTGGCGAGCGCAGCGGGCACGCGTGGCGCGAACCTCGGCAATAGCAGCAGCAACGCGAATGCACCCAGTCCGACGGCGAGCGTCGGCAAATGCGTTTGCCCGATCTTCGTGACGATTTCGATCAATGGTCGAATGACGCCCGTCGATTCGATCTTGAAGCCGAGCAGCTTGCCCGTCTGTCCGAGGGCGATGGAAATCGCGATGCCGTTCATGAAGCCGGTGAGAATCGGGCGCGACAGAAAGTCGGCGCAGGCGCCGAGACCGATGAAGCTCGCGGCGATGCAGAAGAGACCCGCGAGAAATGCGAGCGTCGTCGACATCGACAGGTATTCGGGCGTGCCGACGGCCGCAAGCGGCACGATCGACGCGGCGACGAGCGCGCACGTCGCGGCATCCGGGCCGACGATCAATTGGCGCGAGGTCCCGAATAGCGCATACGCGACGAGCGGCCAGATGCACGAATACAGGCCGATGGCCGGGTTGAAGCCGGCCAGCTCCGCGTATGCGACGCCGACGGGCAGCGCAACCGACGCCACGCAGACACCTGCCACGACATCATGGCGCAAGTCTTCGCGGCGATAGCGGACGAAGGCGACAAGGCCCGGCGCAATCCGCGCGAGACGATCAAGCACGGGAGCGGTTACAGGAGACGATCGCATGCCGTAGCTCCGGAGGTGCGCGCGCTGACAGGCGGCCGATGCGGCGCGCGGTGCTGTCGACATTGCTCAGTGTAGTAACGAATGGGCGTTCTTGCGGCCTCGCGGCGCTTGCTACGCGCGTGCAAAAAAGCCGGTTGGTCATCGTTCACTTTCTGGAATCGGGATGCTTGTGTGCGACAGGTAACAAACGCGACTGTCGCGCCGTGCGAAAAATGCCGTATTGCACAAACCGCGGCCCATGACGAAATGACTGGGCCAACCGCTACCCAGCGGATCTGGATCGTGAGTTCCGCCGACTCCGTCGTTTGCTTCAACTTCGATCCTGAGCATGTCGAAATGGCATCGCCACCAACAGCGTGGGGTTCAAGCATGTCTGGTGAAACGACACTCGCTCAACCTTTCCCGACGCCGTGCGTACGTTGCGGTGGCGTGCTGTATCAACATGTCGCGTTCTGTCCGCACTGCGGCGTCGGTCATCCGCTTGCAAGCGTGCCGCGCCGTCGGGCGGAGGCGCCGTTGAGGGCCGTCGAAAGGGACGCATCGCGTGCGCCCTCGCCCGACAGCGATCAAGAGGAACGGTCTTCGCCTGCCGTCGTCTGGCCCGACATATCGGACCCGCCGCCCGAATTGCCGCCGTCTTTCTGGCAAAGCACGGCGCGCTCGTTCGTCGCGTGGGGTGCCGCGCTGCTGGTGTTTTTGCTGGTGCTGGCGATGGCGCTGGTGCTGGCGGTCGGCTATGCGGGGTATCTGCGCCTTGGCGGCGGTCATCACGACGATAGCGGCCGCGTCACCGACAGCGAAGCGGCCGTAACGGCTATGAGCTCGTCGGACAGCGCCGTTACATCCGATGTGGCGCGGCCGGGGAGCAGCAGTGCTGCGATCGTCGCAGGTGAGCGCGTGGCGAATACGGCGGCGCTCGCCGTAGCGGCGCCGCCGCGCGCCGTGCAATACGGCAGGGGCGTACACGCCGCGCTGCGCGACGCCCATGCGAATCTCGAGCGGAACGACCTGACGGCAGCGAAGGCCGCGGTTGCCGAGGTGCTGTCGGTTGCGCCCCACAACGCCGACGCATTGCAGATGCGAAGCGACATCGGCGATCGCGAGAACCAGCGTGACGTTGCGTTGGGCGTCGCGAATGCCTGCGCGAGAGACAGGGTGTGGAGTTGCGTACTCAAGCAGGCATCGCAGGCGCTCACCGTCGATAGCAGCAGCACGGACGCCAAGGCCTTGCTTCAGCACGCGATTCTGTCGACGGGCTGGAAGCCGCTTGCAGCCAGCAGCACCGTTGTATCGGCGCCGCGCAACCCGCCGCGGCCCGTGACGGGCAGCGTGCCGGCGCTTCCGACACAGCCGGCATTGCCAACACTACCGCCGTTGCCACCGGGCATACCGGCGGACAGCACACCCAGCACGGTCACGAATGACGTGGCTCATCGGGATCGGACCGCAATGGATCGCGCATCAGTGTCCGGCGATGGCCTCGATGCGCAGGCGCGTGCGATCCGCGATTCGGGCTGGCGACAGCCTTCGCCGCCTGATGCGGCGGACAGTCAGTGAGTTGAACGGCTCACGCGATCGGCGGGAATGCGGGTCGTTCGTGCGACCGAAGGGATGTGCAGAACGAGGGCTAGCTAGATTTCCCAATCCCATTGCTGCTGCTCGGTTTGCTGCTCGGCCGCGAGGCGCCGGCTTCCGTCCTGAGAAATGACCACGTGGCTGGATGCCTCGATCGGCATGAGAACGGCTTTCTCGATACGAGGATTGGAGGCGGCCCTTTGCTTTCCTTCCCGTATGTATTCCGAGAAGGATTGAAACTGACGGACTGCATGGATGGCATTGGTCACGGCTCAACCCCGGAAGGTGCATCGGATGCGCAGAACCCGTTTCAGTTGGTTGGTTCCCAGAAGGCACCTTACTCTTGGATGGAGCGCGGTAAATGCGCGTGAGCGCACACAACAGTTCGATTTGCGGCGCGAGTCAGGGCCGGAAATACTGCGCAACGGTCCTTGGCTATGAAATCGAAAATCGGCGAGTGCAACGAGCGGGCAGACAGACCGTTCGCCTTGCAACGGCCGGTCCGGACGGTGCGCTCGTCACAGCGCATCAGCGCGCCGATCGGCGCAGTCGTCCGTTTCGTAGAAGAAGGCGAGCGCATGCTCAAGCGGGCGATGCATCGGCCGCTCGCCCGCGCCGATGCGGCGAACGCTCTCCGCTTGCATGGCATGAATGTGCGAGCGGGCGAGAAATCGGCATTATCGGCAACTGATAACACGGATGCTCAGCATCTGGTCACCAGGGTGAGTCGCCCAGAGGGAAGGTACGTTGTCGATGGAGCTTCGAACCCGACCGTCACGAGTCGCGCACGTCCAGGCCACTGCTGGTCGTACAGCAGGTCACAGCTTCAATCCCGGATCTTCAGGTCGTTGAATGTGGCGAGGCGTGCTTTGCCATCCACTACGCTGCCGATTTACGTCCGGCGGATGGCGACACGTGTCGCACTTGAAATGGTCTCTAACTGAGAGATCGCGAGGCGGTTGCGATTGCAACCAGTACTCGGCCACGATCGCGTACCCGCGGAAGATCGTAAGAATGCCACGCCGCTTCCGGCGCTCAATCGCGCGTTAACTGGGGCTGACAGGACCACGGAGCCCGTGGCAGCGGTTCATCGTCCACAAATGCAGTGCCACACCGCACGGCAAACGCGAACGCGGATTGCCGGTTCACGAAAAGTCCAAGATCTCCAAGTGAGGTCACCTCGCCGTCTTCCGCAAGAATAGAAACCCGTGCGACAAACATGTTGCCGCTTCTTGCGATTGACGGTTGAATTGCTGTGCCATGGTGAATAAAAAGCATGACACCTCCAGAAGTTCTGGTTGTCGTAAGCCGATTTTCCACGGGGACAATAGATGACGCATGCGGAAGCCTGGAGCAAACCAGGGCCGCTATCGGCACCGATACTGCTGACCGCCGTTTGTCCGACGGGCCACCGGGTTTCGAACGGCTCCGCTCGATCAGTTGTGGGCAGCACGGGAAGCGTGCTGGGGAAGGCTCAGTACATAAAGCGCATTGGATGCGGTTTCGCCGGTATCTATTGGGACGCAGTGAGCTTCAGATTTGGCCTGATGGCGCCTTCTTGCTGCCTGTTGCGCTGGTCGGATACCTTCTCGATGCCGATCCTGGCGACCTCTTCGCAAAAGGCGATGCGTCTCCGATAGTAGTCCGCGTGCGACTGAGCGTCGAGAATGCGCTGCTCTGCCTGGAACAGGCACATCCGAAGCTCACTCAGGGACCGGCCTGCCAGCTTCTCAGGGGTCGGGGCGTGTTGGGAAATCAAGCGTGCAATCCAGCGCTGCATAATCGTACCCTCCGATTTTCAGACTTCTTTTCGCGTCTTGTTTCAATGCTATGTTCAATCGTGTAATGCAAGGGATGAAAGCTCCCGGCGGCAACTATGTGGCCGTCCACACGAATTGCGCACAATGACAGGAGTTGCAACGAGCGACTTGCGCTCAGGAGTCGCTGCGGCGGCACACGCGGGTGAGGTGCAAATCGCAGCGGTCCTCGCCATGCCTGGTCAATAACCTCGCTGATCTGCCGCTGATACGAGGGCACTTTGATACGGTGCTGAACGCACCTCGACACACTTCGGTCCACCGGAGTTCATACGCAAGTGCCAGCCAAACCGGCACCGCACGCGCAATCCATCCGCGCCTCTCACAGGTCCTGACGCCAGGGAGTACGCAACCCACCAGCCATAACCGGTCCAACCAGCCAGAAGGTTGATAAGCGCCACGATCTTGATCCTGTGGTGTGAACGTGTCAGTGCAAGAAAGGTCGGGGCGAAGTAAAGCAGTAACCCAGCCCACATTCCGGCACTGGCGGACAGTGACAACGTTGGCAGAGCAGTCATTCGGTGAAACCCCCGTCGAAAATTTGATTGTGTCTACTCCAGCTGACGATGCCCGGGCCGTGGTCAGTCCACCCGGAACCAGCGGCAACAGCAGTTCCATGCGTGCAATGGCAATGGCCTGGCGCTGACCCCACCCGACAGCGCTTCGCCGCGCGCGCCATGGAAAATTCGAAGCCTTCAGGCAAGCGGTTGATGAAGTGGGCCACGCGGCAATCTGCACGGCGCGCTGCACGGCAGCGTCATCCGTGCTGGGCGCACCGGGCAAGATGTTGTCCCTGACTCTGCCGTTGAACAGCACGACATCCTGAGGTACGTGCCCGATGCCGCGCCTAAGTGCAGCGGGGTCCCATTGATGCAGTTCGACGCCGTAGACGAGCACGCTTTCGGTCAGGGCGGCGTGCAGGACCAGATCGGAGATGCTCTCCGGAGCGCGCATGCCGGGTCTGGCGGAGATGCCCACACGAGCCGCTGACCGAATGAACATCTCTGGTGTCAATCGCTTGTCGATCAGCGGCATGCCGGCGACGAGGTCGTCGGCACCCGTTGGCCGGTCGAATTGTCGGCTAAGCACGAGAAGACAGCGCGGCAAGCGATCTTCGTCGATACCGGACGTCGGCCGCTCGTCCCACCCTTGGGTCGCGCGTTGCCCCGTCGCCCGGGCTGCGGCTCCTGGCGTGGCGGAATGCATTTACAGCACACCGGCACGTACGTAACGCTTCGTGTGATCCAGCGATCCGATGAACGCTGAAGTCGCCGCGATAAGGTCTCCGGTCTTATGCATGATGAACCCCATGTACGCTCGTTTTTGTACTTCGTTTTCGACGGCTTTTTTGCAAAATTGGCAGCAAGTATTGGACCATGCATTCAGGCTCAGGGCTTGACGCATGGCGTACACCTTAGCGACGGCCGGCTGACGAAAAAGCAGAGGATTTGGTTTCAGCCGTGAAACATAGAGCAGTGAGTCGCGCGAAGCTGCTGCAGCGCCTACGGCCTGCGTCAGCGCGCCCGCGTTCTGTGCGCACCGTAGACACGTAGCAAAAATCCGGCGCCGGAATTGTTGCATTCCTGAAACGCGCGCCGGTTTTATGTCATGGTTTTGTTCCAATTTGAACCCTCACGGGCGTCATCGTCGGCCATGGCTGACGGGCCGCTGAGAAACGACGAACGAGACTGGGATCGCGATGAAACGTATGCGTTGCGCGCGGAAGCAGCGTTACCCTGTCACCGACAGGTTGTGACGCGCTTGAGGGACGTGGAGTTTCCGGGACTTGCGATGCGCGGCTGCGGGCAACGCATCTATGGCCTGCGTGTTCAGCCGCACGCCATAGATGCGCGGTCGTCCACGCCGGGTGCCGCCACCGGCCGAGATCGTTCTTGTCACCCATCCCTCGGGCGAGATCATGCGGTCGCACAATAGCTCCATGAAAGAGGCTTGCGAGCGAACCGGCACGGTCGTAAGCAGAACATTGATCCATTTGGAAAGACAAGGCATACGCGTTCTGACAAGGAACTGGGCGGGCCGTAGAGAAGAGGAACTGATCCTCGTTGGCGGTCGCGCTGCTTGCGCTAAAATTTCGTGAAAGCAGCACGGCGGCCTCGCGACTGTCTGTTCATTTCAAGTGTATTTCGGATTCCAAATCACTTTTCAGCCCCTGGACAAGGCGCTGAATTTCTAAGTCCAGTCAATAGGAATTGGCTCAGGATCTTGTACTTATTTCTGGGGCCGAATACTCGTAGGTAAGCCAACGTACTCGCTCACGTGAAGCGCAAAATCGTCCAGGTTGACGACTCCTGCTAGTACCGTCACGCGTCGAGGCGTACAGATGCACGAGCACGCCACCGAGCGATTCGCTGGGGAGCGTGGCGCTTCTCGATGGTAACTCTCAGGGATGATTTCAGTGGATCGGACCAGTTATCCTGGCCTGTTCAATCGGTCGTTCATCACTTCATCCGCGCGCGAATAAGATTCGCTGATTGCTCCAGGAGTCAATTCGTCGTCTCCCGGGTTATCAATCTTGGCGCGGCGGCTATGTGAGTCTTTGTGCTTGCGTACGCTGTTGCTCAGTTCGGAAATGATCTCCGACGCCGCAGAGATAATCTGGTTGAAGTTGAACCCTGCAATGGTCGTTTCGCGACGCCAAAACGGAAGTGTGCGCGAAGTCACGGACTGAAGTACTTGCAGCAGCATGAACCGGTTTCTCTCCCGTGATGCCCGGGCGATTACCCTTGGCGTCATCATAGGGAGAGACCACATCCGCGAGTAGACGGTTGCCGCACCAATCCAGGCACATGTCTCGTATTTAGCTAGCGTTAGCTGATTTAATCAGCAACTTGGAAGAGTTTCCGTTCGCGATGCCACATGGCCACCAGTTTCATGAGCAATGTGATTGGCTTTCACCGCTATCGCGGGGTGAGCTTGTTGGCTTCGTGCAGCAGTACGCCGCCGGGCGCAAGCCTCAGGACGACCGGCAATACGATCGTAATCTCGAAAAAATGAAGCGGCTGTCGCGTCCGACCTATCGGACTTCCCCTCGACAGCGACCCAGGAGTCCGGCGCTGTCGCTCCGGACCCTTAACTCGTAGTGGTGCCAACAGAGGGCACCTTACGCAGGTCACTGGCAGGAAAGCACAACGAGGCCGTTGATGTCCCCGGTGTTGGTCAGCTTCGCGCCGTAGGCAACAGCAACCAGCGGCTTTGCGCTGTCGTTGCCCATCAGTCGTGTCATCAGCGCGACGCCGCCCCCCATTGCCGATCCGCTGGACGAGGCGCTCGCCTTCGTGAACGTCGCAGCCGTGTCCGCGCCGATCGTGACCGTTGCGCTGAAGTTCGTGAGGTTGAGCGTTGCGAGATCCAGTGTTGCCGTTGCGGACACAAGAGAGCCGGGCGCAACGCTGCCCGTCGCAGACGTCGGCGCGGTATCCATCAGGTTTGTGCACGAAAGGGTACCGATCCCGGGTGTCAGGGTCAGGGGCGTGCCAACCGCGTAGTGTGCACCCTGATCGGCCGTGTAATTTCCACCGCTCGAGTCCGACCCATGTGTCCACCGGCCGATAGCGACGTAACCGCCCGCGCCGTTGATATCCGCGATCGTGCTGCCCTTTGTGAGCGAGACGGCGAGAGAACTGGACGCGATCGTCGTGAATGCGCCGCCATAGTTCGATTGCTGTACCTGGCTGGCCAACGGGCCATTCGACGCTGTAAATGCCGTTCCGGAGAGGCTATTTCCCGTCAGTGTGTCGGGTACGAGCACGACTGCGACCAATCCGTTCACCCCGTTCACGGTCGGTGCTGAACCTTGGTAGGTCCAGTCCGTGTTCGTCTGGGTTGGAGTTTGAGGTGTGGTGGTCTGCGTCGCAGCGGACGATGATCCCGTGGAACTGCCGCCACCACCACAAGCCGCCAGCACAAGCGCCAGCACAGCGATGGAAATACCCTTGTGTTTGATCTTCATTCTCGGCCTTCCGATGATATTGTCATTTGCGGCGCACCTGCGTACTGCAGGGTCCTCGGCGCACGCATTCCCTATTTCGGAAGATCTGGTAAGAAATTTAGCTGGCTCGCGATTTTATGCGCTTTGAATCGGCGGCGAGAATCAGGAGAAGAGCAGGGGGTGTGGGAAAAACAGTTCTTCGCAGACTTCCAAGAGCGCGCGGCCGGTGGGCCGCGTCGGCCTTGACGGGTCATTCGATTACATTGCTGTTTGGACATCGTTGCGGTGGCCGCAACACGGCCCGGTTGGACGTCGGCTTTCAGCGCTTGATGGCGAGGTAAGCTCGGCTGACCGCCGGACGGCTATGGACCCAGAGACGACTGGCAAGCCAGTTAGCCGGCCTGTCCCGCACGTCGAGTCGCCTGATCGATTGCCCGGCTTCCGTGGGGAGAGGTTGCCGCTGGACCACATTGGTGCCTCTGTCGCACGTATAAAAGTGCCGGAAGCCCGCGGCAAGTGCGATCTCGCGGTAGTCGTCGTCGTAATAGCCTTGCGGCCAGCAAAGATGGTCCGACACGTCGCCAAGCCGCTGACGAAGCGTCGCACGTGCTTTCGCGAGATCGTCGCGCAGACATTCCCGTTTTTCGTCACGATCTCGTGTCAGCCGATCCCAGCGAGCATGCGTGTGCGTATGGCTGTGGAACTCGAACGTACCAGTGTGCCGCATTGCCTCGATTTCGGACCAGCGCAGGATCACATCGTCGGCCCGGCCCTGCTCGATGGCTGATTCACCCTCCTCGTGACCAAGCAGGCGCGGCAGCGAGGTGATGTCGCCGCCTGCCGCGTTAGGCCGCGGCGCGCCCTCGCCCGGCCACGCGCTTACGAGGAAGCAAAGCGCATTGAAGCCATGCCGATGCAAAATTGGATGCGCATGCACCCAGTTGTCGAGATACCCGTCGTCGAATGTAATGACGACCGACTTCGGTGGGACCGGCGTTCCCGCAAGGTAGTCCGCGAACTGGCGTGCACTCAGCGTCCGGTAACCAAGCTGCGCAATACATGCAATATGTTCGGCGAAATGCTCAGGCGTAACAGTTATCATGCCGGGCGACGTACTGACGTGGTGATACATCAGCACCGGAACCGCGCGCGCAACGCCCTTCATGATGCCGGCTCCAGTTCGGCCAGTTTCCGATGGTAGTTTCGTTCGCTGAGGCACCGGCGGTAAAACGCGATCGTTTGATCGGCCATCTGCGCGATCGTAAAGCGCCCGATGATGCTGCGCGCCTGGTCCCCAAGCCGCGTGCGCAGCGCGCGATCGTCGAGCAGCCGCACGATCGCCGCCCTTAGCGAGACAGGATCTTTCGAAGGAACCAGTAACCCGTTGACGTTATCCTCGATCAGTTCCGGCACGCCGTCGACGCGCGTGCCAATCACCGGCAAGCCGCGCGACATGGCCTCGATGAACGACTGCCCGAGCGCTTCCTGATGAGTCGGAAGCACGAAAAAATCGCTGCCCCGCAGTACGTTCGGCACGTCTGAACGCAAACCAAGCAAATGGACCCGGCTACTCAGCCCCAACGCTTCGATACGGCTTCGAATTCGCGCAAAGCTCGGTCCGTCGCCAGCCATGACCAGGTGCAACTCGGGCCGGCTTGTCAACAGCGGTCGCGCCGCTTCAATCAGATCGTCGTGGCCTTTCTGGTCTCGCATCATCGCGACCATGCAGCCGATCACAGCGTCGGCGCCAAGGCCGAGTTCGCTGCGCAATGTCGATTCGATTTGCTGCTCGGGCTCGGGAACGCCGTCATAAATGGTCGCAATGCGGTCATGATCCACACCGGCCGAGACCAGATACCGATGCACGTACGAACTGACGGCGATCACGCGGTGCGGGATCCATCGATACGTCGCCAGCGACGTGACCGGCAACGCCAGATGCCGCGTCCTGACCACAAGCGGCGCACCGGCGGACCGGGCCGCGAGCCCGGCAACGAGGGTGTCGTGACCGCTGTGCGTGTTGACCACATCGAACGCTCGACGATTCACAAGCGACCGGATCGCCATCATTGACGCGATGTCACCGCCAGTTTTCATGGAAGAGTGATGCACGGAAAAGCCGTTTGCCGCCGCGCGCCGGCCGATCTCCGCTCTTGCCGGGCACACCAGTTCGACGGTATGCCCCCGCTCCCGCAATGCAACCATCTCTTTTAGTGTGCGAATCTCCTGGCCGCCCCATCCCGTTGAAGATTCGCTATGCAAAACATTCATGCGCCGATCCGCCCCCTGAAATCTAGTAGTAAGTAACTGAATTTGCAGGCAAAAGTCCGTAATATACAGTAATCATTGTCGGGTTCTGTAATTTTTGGTCTTCACTCTGCTTGGCGACGCATGCTGGGTCCAGACGCCTGATGCGCTATCCGCGCTTGCCGAGCGCGAACGCTCAGGGTGCGTTCGCGCCGCGCAGCGGCTGCGCGACGCGGGTTTTCCTTGCGAGGCGGTGAGCGGGTGATCCTCGACGCGGGCTGTATGGCGATGAGCCGCGATCGCGGAACATCGACACAGACGCGAGATTTTGGATATGGTCTGCCATGTACGCTCGATGGCACGCCTTTGAACGACTGGATATTGAGCGGCGCGAATCAGGAGCACGGCATTCTCTCGCAGGTGCATGGAACGCAGGGAAAGAGCCTGACGTCGCTTTTTCCGATTGGAACGAATATGCGCATCCTGCCCAATCATGCCTGTGCGACGGGTGCGCAGTTCCCGGAGTATCACGCGCTATCTGAAGATGACGAAACTACCTGTATGGAGCCGCTTTCATGGCTGGTAACGAATCGGGCGCGCGCTTGCCGCGCATGGAAAACCCGGCAGGACTCTCGACGCCGGGAGGCCACTATAGTCACGTGGCGATTGCAAACGGGCTGGTGTTCGTGTCCGGCCGGTTGCCAATCGACGCGTGGGGCCGAAAGCTGACTGACGCGTCATTCGAGGTGCAAGCCGAAAGGTGCTAACAAATCTCGCGATGGCGCTGGAAGGTGCTGGCAGCAGCATCGCGCGACTGGTGCAGGTTCGGGTCTTTCTCGCCGATATCGAGCATTGGCCGAGCTTCAATCAGATCTACGCAGACTGGGCGGGAGATGCGCGACCAGCCCGCGCGATCGTGCCGGTTGGTCCGCTTCACTTCGGCTTCAAGATCGAGATGGAAGCTACGGCGATGGTGTGAAGCAGCATCGGGCAGGAGTCGGCCACGAACGGTCAATCGACATGGTCGCCCAGATCGTCAACAATTCGCCTCGGTACCTTCGAAGGTGCCAAACGATCGCTCCCGCAAAAAGTAACGATCCTGACGAAGCCTTCGGTGGCGTGTGACCGATGTGCGGACCTTTGTGTTCGCTATGCAATCAGATCTCCTCGCGAGCTACGCAAGGCGACAAGGCGATACAAAATTCACAGAGAACGTTTCCAAACACTGCGGCGACGAACGCACCAGATCAGCACCGTGACGCTATCGGGAAAGGACTTGCTTCAGTTCCTGCGGGTGCCGTTCCATGTATTTAGGGAATAGCAGTGAGCTACCCGCAGCGCTCAAGTGATGATAGTCGTCGAAGCGGTAGATCGGCAGTCCGTCGAAATTAAGCGAACAGACGCTCGCCGTGCAAGGCACGTCATACGTATGCATGATGTCGATCTGGGGATGTGCGTTCCGGAGCCGCTCCAGCATCGCCTGGATCGGTTCGTGCTGCTCCCGGGCAATCGAGGCATCGAACTGACAAACGTGGCGACTGACAGGGAATAGAAGATCGTTGTTGAAGTCGCAGTTGATGAGACCCATGGGAATCATAGGCACATCATTCATCAGGACCACGTGCTTGCCGGCCGCCGACAACTTCACGATCGTACTGGCCAGTTCCCGTTCAAGCTGTCCGGGCAAGAATCCGTGTCCGTTAGGACCAGCGTTCGAATCCGTAGATTGGTTAAGATAGTTTTGCCATGCAGCAGCCAAAAAAACGGTCTTGATTTCTGGCCTTGCTATCAGGTACGCCATCACGGCCTTGTCGTGATCAACGCACTTGAGATGGTCCTCAAGATACGTCATGTCGCCAGGCTTGGGCGGTTCGTTTTCGATGGGCGGACAGAGGGTCAACGCTACATCATGTATCGCCATACGCTCGGCCTTGCCAAGCCTGTCGAAGAAATAGACAAGATGATAAGCGTGCGAATCACCCCAAAGCACGGCCTTGTCGCTTGCGCCCACATCGCCGAGCGTGCAGGTCGCCTCATCGGTGATCTCGACGTGAGACCAGCACTTCTTCCCGCGTGGCATGTCAAACAGCGCATCACCTGACCAGCGTACGTCCTCGCGGATCTTCGTCGGGTACGCGAAAAGGAATCCGCCTGTCAGTTTGCCCGTACCGGCGAGCGCTCCAGAAACAAGCAGCGGCAGCAAGAGAAATCCCACCAGGGTTCGTCTTGTCGGCATGCTGGTTCGCCGAACTGCGCCCTCGACGTACACATAGGTCAGAACAGAAAGTGCAAATGCCACAGTGATCGCGGCTGCATAGCCAGTCGTTGAATCGAGCTCAAGCCTGCGCAAAGCGAAATAGACTGGCCAGTGCCAAAGGTAGAACGGGTAGGAAACGCGGCCAATGAAGACGGCACCTTCGTTTGCGAGCAAACGATGAAGCGCCAAGGAACGGCGGCCTGCATAGATGACCAGTAGCGTCCCTCCGCAAGGAACAATAGCGCCCATGTCGGGAAAATGCGATGTCGTGCTGACGCCGAGCACTCCCGCCAAAATGATCAAGAGACCGGCAAGAAACACTACATCGAAGAGTCGTGACTTTTGCGGCTCCTTCTGATTCTCGCGTATCGCTAGCAGCACTCCGACCAGAAATTCAAAAGCGCGGTACTGCGCGAAGTAATACGAGCCAGCCGTCGGTACGCGCGCAGCGGCCAAGGCCGAAAGGAATGACGCAACAGCAAGAACCGCCAATGCGGGTAGCATCCAGCGCCTTGCCGTTCTGTTCAGCCAGAAAAGCAGCAGCGGAAGAACGACGTAGAACTGCTCTTCAACCGATAGGGACCATGTATGCAGCAAGGGCTGATCGGCAGCTTTTGCGTCGAAATAACCCGTCTGCTTTGACAGATAGATGTTAGAGGTCATCGTGGCGACCGCAAGAATGTTCTTCGCCAGATGAAACGAGTCGTCGGGAAACGAAAAAAGAATGCTGAACGCAAACGTCGCAGCAAGGACAAGAAAAAGCGCCGGGGCTAGCCGTTTTGCTCGTCGGGCATAGAAGCCGGGAAACGAAAATGTACCAGTCCGCAGATCCCCAAGAATCGAAGTCGTGACAACGAAACCAGAGATCGTGAAGAAAACGTCGACACCCGTGAATCCGCCCGCGAATGACGAGAATCCGGCGTGTGCGAGCGCGACGGAGAGAACTGCTACGGCACGTAGTCCGTCAATGTCGGAACGATAATGAGGAGACAGATGTCGGGGCGGGTGATTCACAAGGGTTCTCGCTTCAAATTGCGGCCCAAATCATATCAGGCTGTGGCGCAGCCCCTGGACCCGCTGCGCGCTCATCGACAGCGCGCGTCAAGGCCCCACGTGCCATCAATTCTGATGACATCGTCGTGCGATGGATTTGAATGGCTTGTCTTGTGGGACTGCTTGGGTCGTCGACATTTCCGTCTCCTTAGCGCAGAGTTGGAAATTCCGTTTTAGGCGAACGGATCTCGGTCCGGTAGTCCCACATAGCATCTTTCGGAAATCGCGAATGTCCTTGTGGGGTCGTTCACGGAAGAAGTTCGGCACGGCGAGAGGGAGAGCGAATCGACGGTAGGCGACGATCTTCCCGTGTGACTAAGTTACCCTCAGGAACGAGCCACTGCTCGGTGCGCCAGAGGTCCGTCAGTAGCATGAGCACACCGACGATCGCGACGAGTCTAGAGTGGTCCGAACATTTTACCTGAAGCCACATATGAAACTGCCCTGCATGGGCCACGACGATATTCGCGATCGCGAGAACGACGTAGAGCCCTGCTGCCCGGCCGTGAAGTCGTCTCCAAAAAACGATTCGCGGCGCGCGGCGATGCTTCCCGTCATGATGTTTCCTGTATCAACGCGTGCGCGGTCACTTAATCAAGCGCATCCCTGCGACCTTCGAAGCCGTCACGTCGAAAGTGGCCGTGTAGTCGCATCCTGCGACGTGCCCCGACCGCTCGATCAGACAATCCGCAAAATCTGCCTTCGCAGATGCTGAGAAGACGCGAAGCGCCTTTCGCACCGTGTCAGCACCTTCAACGAGCAGTTCCTTGGCGCCGATCATCGAATCGATGATGTCCTTCATCTGCTCGCGCTCGACGCCATAGCAGCGCCCGAGCACCCATACCACCTCGACCAGCGCAACCTGAGAAACGTACCCCGACCGCTCGGCCGACAGGGACTCCATCAGCGCCGTCGCCTTCTTCGATTGCACGGCATCGTCCTGGGCGAAGTAGCGGATGAGGACGTTCGTATCCAGTCCGATCATCGCGCGGATGCTCCCTGTTCCGCGACGGCCCGGTTCATGTCTTCGACCGACACCGGTTTAGCGGGCTTCTTCACGATGCCCTTGAGCGACGTGAGCGAGCGCGTGGCCGGATAAACTTCATACCGTCCCGTCGCCTCATTGAAGCTGAATTCGATCCGATCGCCGGACTGCAAGCCAAGCTGATTGCGCACTTCCACGGGGATCGTGACCTGGCCCTTCGAAGTGATAGTTGCTGCTGTCATGATGGCACCTCCAATATTCCTTACTTTAAGGTAAGGCAATAGGAAGGGCAAGGCCACCGGAAAACTGCCTGATGAACTGCAAACGATTGTCGGAGCCAGGGGACGGCTGCGTCAGGATGCGCGCGTGCGCCAGCGGCAAAAGGCACGCAGCACGTTCATGAGCCGGATGACGGTGTTGACGCCCGGCACGAGCGGGGCCAACTGCAGCGTGAATGGTGTCGCCCGGTCCGACGACTTGAAGGGCGGCCCCATGCGCCGCGATGCTCCTCGCGGCGGGGCTCAGTGTTGGCTAAGCCTCCCGCTGCGCCGGGCGCTAGGGGTTTTTACTGATGTTGTGCGGGCTGCGTCATTGCGCATGAAATACGACGGCGGTGCGTTAAGGCTGCTGCGTCAGATGACGACGGTTCACGATCGTAAGTTATTGTATCTGCGAGATATTTTCGTCTTTGAGGCACGCTCGAAGTTCAAACTTAAGCGAACAAGGTCCAGAGTTGGATGAACCTCGACAGTTCCGGCGCCCCTTCTTGAAAATGTAATTCCCCGTCCATATAATTAGCACTCACTGCACGAGAGTGCTAACAACTTCGCCGGCTGGCTCAGCCAGCTGGCTTTCCTCAGCGTACTTCAGTCCCAATCCAAGAGAGGATATATCCATGAACCTTCGTCCTTTGCATGATCGCGTGATCGTCAAGCGTCTGGATCAGGAAACCAAGACCGCATCGGGCATCGTGATCCCCGACGCAGCAGCAGAAAAGCCCGATCAAGGCGAAGTGCTGGCCATCGGCCCGGGCAAGCGTGACGACAAGGGCAACCCGATCGCGCTCGACGTGAAGGTCGGCGACCGCGTCCTGTTCGGTAAGTACGCAGGCCAGACCGTCAAGGTCGATGGCAACGAACTGCTGGTGATGCGCGAAGAAGACATCATGGCCGTTGTTAACAAGTAAGCACTTGTTCCAATAAGTACTTGTTCCGGTTCATTCTCAAGAATTCAAGGAGTTAGAAGATGGCAGCTAAAGACGTCGTGTTCGGCGATTCCGCCCGTGCCAAGATGGTTGAAGGCGTGAACATTCTCGCCAACGCAGTGAAGGTCACGCTTGGTCCGAAGGGCCGTAACGTTGTTCTCGAGCGCAGCTTCGGCGGCCCGACGGTTACGAAGGACGGCGTGTCGGTCGCGAAGGAAATCGAGCTGAAAGACAAGCTCCAGAACATGGGCGCGCAAATGGTCAAGGAAGTGGCTTCCAAGACCAGCGACAACGCCGGTGACGGTACGACGACGGCAACGGTTCTGGCCCAGTCGATCGTTCGCGAAGGCATGAAGTACGTCGCATCGGGCATGAACCCGATGGACCTGAAGCGCGGCATCGACAAGGCCGTCGCTGCAGCAATCGAAGAGCTGCGCAAGATCAGCAAGCCCTGCACGACGAACAAGGAAATCGCGCAGGTCGGCGCGATCTCGGCGAACAGCGACACGTCGATCGGCGATCGCATCGCTGAAGCAATGGACAAGGTCGGCAAGGAAGGTGTCATCACCGTCGAAGACGGCAAGTCGCTGCAAGACGAGCTGGACGTCGTCGAAGGCATGCAGTTCGACCGCGGCTACCTGTCGCCGTACTTCATCAACAACCCGGACAAGCAAGTCGCCGTTCTGGAAAACCCGTTCGTGCTGCTGCACGACAAGAAGGTCTCGAACATCCGTGATCTGCTGCCGGTTCTGGAGCAGGTCGCGAAGGCTGGCCGTCCGCTGCTGATCATCGCTGAAGACGTCGAAGGCGAAGCGCTCGCTACGCTGGTCGTCAACAACATCCGCGGCATCCTGAAGACCGTTGCTGTGAAGGCTCCGGGCTTCGGCGATCGTCGCAAGGCAATGCTGGAAGACATCGCGATCCTGACGGGTGGTCAGGTCATCGCTGAAGAGACCGGCCTGTCGCTGGAAAAGGCAACGCTGCAGGAGCTGGGCCAGGCGAAGCGCATCGAAGTGGGCAAGGAAAACACGACGATCATCGACGGCGCTGGCGAAGCAGCGAGCATCGAAGCGCGTGTGAAGCAGGTGCGCACGCAGATCGAAGAAGCGACCTCGGACTACGACCGTGAAAAGCTGCAGGAGCGCGTGGCCAAGCTGGCTGGCGGCGTTGCAGTGATCAAGGTTGGTGCCGCGACCGAAGTCGAAATGAAGGAAAAGAAGGCACGTGTCGAAGACGCACTGCACGCAACGCGCGCAGCTGTGGAAGAAGGCATCGTGGCTGGTGGCGGCGTCGCGCTGATCCGCGCTCGCGCCGCAATCAGCAGCGTGAAGGGCGACAACGCTGACCAGGACGCAGGCATCAAGATCGTGCTGCGCGCGATGGAAGAGCCGCTGCGCCAGATCGTCACGAACGGCGGTGAAGAAGCGAGCGTCGTGGTGGCAGCAGTGGCTGGCGGCAAGGGCAACTACGGCTACAACGCAGCAACGGGCGAGTACGGCGATCTGGTTGAAGCCGGTGTCGTCGATCCGACGAAGGTGACGCGCACGGCGCTGCAAAACGCAGCTTCCGTTGCTGGCCTGCTGCTGACGACGGACGCAGCCGTCTGCGAACTGCCGAAGGAAGATGCACCGATGCCTGGCGGCATGCCCGGCGGCATGGGCGGCATGGGCATGGACATGTAATTTCCGGCAACGGAAATACATGCGGGAAGCGCGCCGCAAGGCGTGCCTCCCAAAAACAGAAAACCCGCAGCGATGCGGGTTTTCTGTTTGCATGTGAACAAAAACGGGCCAGGACAGAGTTCGACTTTACTGTTCGCAACTCCAATCCATCAGATTGAACGTCGCTGTAATGCTTGATTGCGGAACTAATATCCGGTTGCCAATTCGTGCTCGACGATCGGGTTGATGTGGACGCGCGTAATGTGGACGCGCCCTCCCCACATTGCGAGCGGAGAGCGGAAAAGGACAGATCAGCTCAGTGCCGCGCCTCGCCCGGCGGCGGCTCCTTGCCTCCGGCAAGAGGCACCTCTTCATCGCTGCTGCGTGCCCAGAAGAAACGGTCCGGCAAGTAAGCACCCATGCCCGGGCGAAACGCGGCCTGCGTCGCCTGGAACAGATACTCCTGCGCTTCGCGCACGGCTTCGGCGGGCTCTTGGCCGTTCGCCAGCAGCGCGGCGATCGCGGCGCCGAGCGTATCGGTGATGCCCATGATGCGCTGCTGAGCGCGATCCCACATGTCCTGCCGTATCTGGCCTTCGTCGCTGAATAGCGTATTGACGAGCCGATGCGTGCCCGTTTCCGTCGACAGAATGTATTCGCACCCTTGCGACAGCAGATGCGAGATCGCCGCATCGAGCGTCGGCGCTTCCGCGTCGCCGTCCGGTTGGGCGAGCGCGAGCAGCGCGGCTGTGTCGGCGACGAGCAGCGTCGTCTGCGGCGCGAGCAGATCGGCGATCGCCTCGCGCAACTCGTCGGCGGCGAGCACGTGTTCGTCGTCGAGCGTGAAATCGGGGGCGAGAATCAGCGGGATGTCGTCGTAGTCGGCGACCACTTCGGCGATTGCGCTGACCACTTCCGCGCGGGTCGCCGCACCGACCTTGAACGCTGCGATGGGCATGTCTTCCAGCAGCATCCGCGCCTGCGTGGCGACGACTTCCGGGTCGAGCCCGGTCACTTCGTCGCAATTTGCCGAATCGCGCACCGTGTAGCCGGTCAGTACGGACACGCCGTGGCAGCCCATGCTGGCAAGCGTCATCAGGTCGGCTTGCAGCCCGGCGCCGCCCGTCGGATCGGAGAGGCCGAAAGTGAGAACGATGGGAGGGGTGTCGCTGGCCATGAAGTCTTTGATGAGTCGATAAGCGGGGCGTTGTTCGTGGGCCGTGGCGCGCGAGGCGCCGACGGGCCCGCAGACGGCTCAATTATGCGGCCTTATGCGGGTGCGGGGCATTTTTTCGCATCTGTCGACCCGCCAAGCCATACATAACGCGGCAATGCGCGGCTGCGGACCGCTGCGGCCCCGTCTGTTACGCAATTGCGTGCGATCGGTTCCCTTGATATGAACCCATATCTATGCAATCCTCTGCAGAATGGAGAGATATGTCAGCACAGGTGGAGCGGCGGCGGCGCTGTGCGTGTCGATAACGACACTGCGGCGATGGGAGGCGTCGGGCAGACTGGTCGCGGAGCATACGGCGATGCATCGCCGCTACGACTTGGCGAAGGTCAAGCCGGAACTGTTCCGCGCGCAGGATGACACGAACCGTCAAACCATCGCCTACGCCCGCGTTTCCAGCGACGACCAGAAAGACGACTTGGAGCAGCAAAAGCAGGTGCTCGAACTCTTTTGCGCCCGGCAGGGCTGGACGTTCGAGCTCATCGCCGATTTTGGCTCGGGCATGAATTACCACAAGAAAGGCCTCAAGCGCCTGCTCGACGCGATTATCGAAGGCAAGATCGGACGGCTGGTCGTCACGCACAAGGACAGGCTGCTGCGCTTTGGTGCGGAACTGGTGTTCGCCATCTGCGAGGCGAAACACGTCGAAGTCGTGACCCTCAATCAGGGCGAAGACACAACGTTCGAGGAAGACCGCGCTAGGGACGTGCTCGAAATCATCACAGAGTTCAGCGCGCGGCTGTACGGCGGGCGCTCGGGCATGAACCAGAGGCTGCTTGACGGTGTGCGGGCGGCGGTGGAGAGCGCGTAGTCATGATGATCGCCCACCGCATCGCACTCGACCCGAATAACGTACAGGCCACGTACTTCGCTCGTGCGGCAGGCACGGCACGCTTTGCCTACAACTGGGCGCTAGCCCAGTGGCAGCGTCAGTATGAGGACTGGAAGGGCAACAACGCCCTGCCCAAGCCGTCGCAGATGGCACTTCGGCGACAACTGAACGCGCTCAAGCGTGAGCAGTTTCCGTGGATGCTGGAGGTCACGAAGAACGCGCCGCAGATGGCGATCATTCAGCTTGGGGCTGCGTTCCAGAACTTCTTCGCGGGCCGCGCGCGCTATCCGAAATTCCGCAGAAAGGGCGTTCACGACCGCTTCTCGCTCACCAACGACAAGTTCAGCATCGACGGTTCTCGCATTCGCATCCCGGGTCTTGGCTGGGTGCGCATGCGCGAGACGTTGCGCTTTACCGGCAAGATCATGTCGGCCACGATCTCCCGTGTGGCTGAGCGCTGGTTCGTCAGCATCACCGTCGATGTGCCTGATAGCTCGCATTTGCCCCAAGCCGAAAACCAAGGCGTGGGCGGTGTCGATCTGGGCGTGTCGGCACTCGCGGCAGTTTCGACGGGAGAAAAAGTGAGCGGCCCGAAGGCCCATACGGCCCTGTTGCGCCGCCTGCGCCGACTCTCGCGCAGCTTGTCGCGCAAGCAGAAAGGCTCGGCCAGGCGCGGTCGGGCCAAGGTGGAACTCGCAAAATTGCATGCGCGTATCGCCTGTATCCGTTCCGACGCCTTGCACAAGCTCACGACGCATCTCACGCGCCGGTTTCACACGATCGGCGTGGAAGACTTGAATGTGCGCGGCATGATGAAGAACCCACATCTGGCGCGGAGCATTGCCGACATGAGCTTCTTCGAATTCCGGCGGCAACTGGAGTACAAGGCCGACATGCGCGGTGGCCAGATTGTCGTTGCTGACCGGTTTTTTGCGAGCAGCAAGACATGCTCAGCGTGCAAGCACAAGCTGGAAAAGTTGCCGTTGCACGTACGCGAATGGACGTGTCCTGCGTGCGGGACGACTCACGATCGTGATACCAACGCGGCCGTGAACTTGTGTAACAACGCCGTGAGTTCCACGGTGTCAGTCTGCGGAGAGGAAGGCGCTGGCCCTCGTCGGAAGACGAAGACGAAACCGGCCTCGGTGAAGCAGGAAGTCAGCGGCAGATTTGCTCAGAATTGAGCTGGTTTGCGTAGGTATGACAGAACGGCGGCAACACGGTACCATCATGGCTCTCGTTTTCCCGGACTTTTCGACGCGACTCAAGAATGGAATATAAGAGCTGGATGTGCCTGATCTGCGGCTGGATCTACGATGAAGAAGCCGGTCTGCCAGAGGAAGGAATCGCGCCGGGCACGCGCTGGGAAGATGTTCCCATCAACTGGACCTGCCCCGAGTGCGGCGCGCGCAAGGAAGACTTCGAGATGGTCGAGATCTGAGCGACCCATCGTTCGGCGACGGGGCGGCGTTCGCCCGTCGCGTGAAGCGAAGGGACGAGTTGCATTGATTTCGCGCGGGTTGGATATCCGCGCGCACACGTGGTGTCGTATCGTAGCGCGTCACAGGGGCTTCATCGCGCTTTATAGTTCGCTATTGCGTCTGATTGTGGTCTTTGTCTAGCAGGTGCCCGTTTCGTCGGCGTCGATGTTTGCCCACGCTTGCCGATGTGGGCAATGCCTGCGCTTGCTGTTTCGCGTGGCCGTTGCCAGCTTGGTGTCTTGCGTCTGCAAAGTGCGCGGTCGCCGTTTCCGGCCAGGCGTCCGATGGCCCTGCGGTTGCTTCACTTTCGCCACTGCGGCAGTTCGGGCGGGCGCCATACCGGTGCCCGCTTGGCGTGCCGGCGTTCCTGCAGCTTGCCCATGACTCATCGACCCGCATCGCCCGATACGCTTGATGCTTTACCGAATCCACGCGGCGGCGCCGTCCGTCCGGCGGAACAGGCCATTGCCGACGCCCTCGACGCCTTCGAAGGGCGTCGCGACGTGACTGCGCAGCTGCTCGTCGCAGTGCGCGCGCTGCGCGAGGCGGGCTGGCTGGCCGCGCAACGTTTCACCGACGCGCTGCTGCTGGTGTCGCCGATGGCCGCCAGCGGTCTCGCCGACGAGGCCCCCGCGCGCGCCACGTTCGGCGCGGCGTTGCGCGCGTTTCACGCGGCGCTCGAGCGGCGCAATCTGCGCGAACTGAGCTGTTCGCCTGCGCTGTTCTCGCACTACCGGGCACTCAGCACGCACATCGCGCAGCACACGCCCGGCTACAGCGTGACATTCGAAGACATCGCACTGGCCGGACGGCCGATTCCGCCTGTCGCACTGCGCTCGGAGTCAGCCGCGCGTCTCGCGCATGCGCGGGCGCGCTACGAGCGGGCGCTGCTGCCCGTGCTGCGCTCGAAGGGCAATGTCAGCACGAACGCGGTGGCGGGTGCTGTCAACGCCGCGCTCGGCGATCTCGACGCATGCCTTGCCGAACTGGCGGGTCCCGATCCGTACGACTTCTGGCGTCTCGCGTCCGCCTGCGCCCGCGCTTTGCGCGCACGCGGTCTTTCCATCGAAGACGCCGAGACGCGGCATTTCTATGCGCGCTGCAATCTGGCGCTCGCGGACGAAGCGCGGGGCATTCCCCTTGCGCCGCGCTCGCTCGTGCGCGCGACGCTCGCGCTTCTGTGGCGCGACTACGCGCTTTTCGGCGCCGCCGCCGAAGACACCGAACACGTCGAATTGCTGCGCGACTACGGCCTTACGGTGGACTGGCATATCGCGGGCACGCAGGCGTCCGAGGCGCTGTGGGAGCAGGGCGCGCACCAGGCCGAGGCATTGGCCGCGTACGTCGCGGCGACGCGCGAGCTGGGCGTGCTGACGGTCAATGCGAACGCCTACGAAGATTTCCTGCAGGCGGCCGATGGCGCGATCGCCGCGCTGACCGACCATGCGCGCGCCGCGGACAACCCACAGAAGGCCGACCCGAGCGCCGCGCTGCAGGCGGGCGATGCCGCGTACCGGTTGGGCGCGGCGGCGTCCGCGCTCGGACTGGGCCAGGTGGCGCTTCTCGCCGATGCGCTCGGGCTTGCGTGGCGTCGTCGCGCGCACGCAGGCGTGTCGACGCCCGCGGTTCGCGCCCATGTCGCCGTCGATGCGCCCGGCGCGCCTTCGCTCGAAGCCGCCGCCGAAGCGCTGCGCGCGATGTTGCACAAGGTGGCGGCGGGTGTCGCGCCGCAGTCCGCGACGACCGCTCTCTCGTCGCTCACGCACGCGATCGAACAGGGCGGCGCGTAGCGAGTCGAAGGCGCACGCGGGTTGGATAGGGACGGTCAATTGGCCTATGCCATCTGCCGCGCGATAGCGCACGTTCCTCTTGCCCGGCATGGGCGAAGCGCGTGATAGAGTGCAGTTTCATGAACTGCGGTTTTCGCCGGCCGCGCACCGATGCACACGGGTTACGCACAGGTTGCAAGCGCGGCGCGCGGTGCGATCCGGCAGGCCTGCGTGTATGGGGGCCGGAAGCCCGCAGTTGCGCACCGTCTTTGCTAAAATTCGACCTATGTCCAAGAGTAACGATCGCATCAATCTGACCAACCAGTTCCTGATCGCCATGCCGAACATGGCGGACCCCACGTTTTCAGGAACGGTGGTCTATCTTTGCGATCACAGCGAGCGCGGCGCGCTTGGCCTCGTTATTAACAGGCCAACCGATATCGACCTTCAGGCGCTCTTCAATCGCATCGATCTCAAGCTCGAAATCGAACCTCTGCTGCATGTTCCCGTGTACTTCGGCGGCCCAGTGCAAACAGAGCGCGGCTTCGTGCTGCATGACGCATCGGAAAGCACGTACACGTCGTCGATGCAGGTGCCGGGCGGGCTCGAAATGACCACGTCTAAAGACGTGCTGGAAGCCGTCGCGAGCGGCAAGGGCCCGCAGCGCTTCCTGCTGACGCTCGGCCATGCCGGCTGGGGCGCAGGCCAGCTCGAAGAGGAAATTTCGAAGAACGGCTGGCTCACCGTTCAGGCCGACCCGAGGATCGTTTTCGACGTGCCTGCCGAAGACCGCTTCGAGGCAGCGCTTGCACTGCTCGGCATTTCGTCGTCGATGCTATCCGGCGAAGCGGGTCACGCATGAGCGACTTAGCCGGACGTGAAGCGACGCTGCTTGCGTTCGACTATGGCGAAAAACGCATCGGCGTGGCCGTCGGCAATTCACTGACGCGCAGCGCGCGGCCCCTCGTCGTTCTGCAAAACCGCAATCGCGAATACCGTTTCGAAGCCGTTGGCAAACTGATCGACGAGTGGAAGCCCGATGCGCTCGTCGTCGGCTTGCCGATGCATCCCGACGGCACAGCACATGAGCGAACCCAGCTTGCCAAACGCTTCGGCAATCAGCTGAACGGGCGCTTCAATCTCCCGGTTTCGTGGGTCGACGAGCGCTATTCGTCCGTCGAAGCGGAGGCGGGCATCCGCAGCGGGACGAGACAGGCCGGCATGCTCGACGCCGAAGCCGCGTGCGTCATTCTTCAGCAATATCTGGACGGACTTTCATGAGTTCCATTGACGCCGAGGCGCTCTATCGCGCTGTGCTCGAACAGATTCGCGCCGCATACGGCGACACGCTGGGCGGTCCAGACGGCGCAGTGCTCGCCGGCATCTACAGCGGCGGCGCATGGCTTGCCGAGCGGCTTGCCAAGGACCTGAACGTCGCGACGTTCGGCGTCGTCAACGTCGCGCTGCATCGCGACGACTATGCGAAGAAAGGTCTGCACACGCAGGCGAGCCCGACTTCGTTGCCGTTCGAAGTCGACAACCGCCGCATCGTGCTCGTCGACGACGTGCTGTACACGGGCCGGACCGTACGCGCCGCATTGAACGAACTGTACGACTACGGGCGCCCTGCATCCGTCGAACTGGCCGTGCTCGCCGACCGTGGCGGGCGCGAGTTGCCGGTCGCCGCGCGCTTCGTCGGCGGCACTGTCGAAGTGCCCGCGAATACGACGCTCGTGCTCGCGCGCGATGGCGAACGCTTTACGTTTCACACCGAGCCGCGCGCGGATTGAACGCGCATGCGTGCGGTACGACTGGCAACATCCGCGCGACGGTATCTAAAGTGTGGCGCGCATCGCGCACGTAGCATGCGACCAATTCGAGCCCGGATCGAAAGCGATCCATCCCTCGCAGCGGGCATCCGAAAAGCGACACCGCGAAGCATGACCCAGCAGCATCGCCACAAAGCATCGCCACAAAGCATCGCCCGCAGTCCCAAGTCTGATTCAGGAACACCATGAACACGCCCACCCCGGTTTCCCAAGGTTCCACTGATAACGCAGCGTCAGCGGACCGTTTTCGCTACGGTTTCCTGAAGGGTAATCCGCAACTCACGAAGAACGGCGAGCTGAAGCATCTGCTGACGATCGAAGGCCTGCCGCGCGCGATCGTCAGCCATATTCTCGATACGGCCGAGCAGTTCGTCAGCGTGACCGACCGCGAGGTGAAGAAGGTGCCGCTGTTGCGCGGCAAGTCGGTGTTCAACCTATTCTTCGAAAACTCGACGCGCACGCGCACCACGTTCGAGATCGCCGCGAAGCGGCTGTCGGCGGACGTGATCAATCTGAACATCAACGCTTCGTCGACGAGCAAGGGCGAGTCGCTGCTCGACACGATCAACAACCTGTCGGCGATGCATGCCGACATGTTCGTCGTGCGTCACGCGTCGAGCGGCGCGCCGTATCTGATCGCCGAGCACTGCGCGCCGCACGTGCACGTGATCAACGCCGGTGACGGCCGGCACGCGCATCCCACGCAGGGTCTGCTCGACATGTACACGATCCGCCACTACAAGCGCGACTTCACGAATCTGCGCGTGGCGATCGTCGGCGACATTCTGCATTCGCGCGTCGCGCGCTCCGACATTCACGCGCTCACCACGCTCGGCGTGCCGGAAGTGCGCGCGATCGGTCCGCGCACGCTGCTGCCGGGCGGTCTCGAGCAGATGGGCGTGCGCGTATTCCACAACCTCGACGAAGGCCTAAAGGACGTCGACGTCATCATCATGCTGCGTCTGCAGAACGAGCGGATGAGCGGCGCGCTGTTGCCTTCGGCGCAGGAGTACTTCAAGAGCTGGGGGCTGACGCCCGAGCGTCTTGCGCTCGCAAAGCCCGATGCGATCGTGATGCACCCCGGCCCGATGAATCGCGGCGTCGAAATCGATTCGCAGGTCGCGGACGGGCCGCAATCGGTGATCCTCAATCAGGTGACGTTCGGCATCGCGGTGCGCATGGCGGTGATGGGCATCGTCGCGGGCAACAACGACTGATCCGCGGACGGCTCACACAACCACATCAGGCACAGGCAGGTAACGAAGCGCATGAAGATCCATATTCAAGGCGGCATGCTGATCGATCCCGTCGCGGGCACCGAGCAGCGACAGGACGTATTCATCGCGGCGGGCAAGATCGTCGCGCTCGGCAGCGCGCCTGCCGATTTCAACGCGGCAAAGACGATCGACGCGAAGGGCCTTTATGTGGCACCCGGTTTCGTCGATCTGTCGGCACGGCTGCGCGAACCCGGCTACGAGCACAAGGCGACGCTCGAATCGGAAATGGCCGCGGCGCTCGCGGGCGGCGTGACGACCCTCGTGTGTCCGCCCGACACCGATCCCGTGCTCGACGAGCCGGGCCTCGTCGAAATGCTGAAGTTCCGCGCGCGCAATCTGAACCGCGCGCATGTGTATCCGCTGGGCGCGCTGACGGTCGGCCTGAAGGGGCAGGTGATCACCGAGATGGTCGAGCTGACGGAAGCGGGCTGCGTCGGCTTCTCGCAAGCCGATACGCCGATCGTCGATACGCAGGTGCTGCTGCGCGCGCTGCAGTACGCGAACACCTACGGCTATACCGCGTGGCTGCGGCCGCAGGATGCGTATCTCGCGAAAGGCGGCGTCGCGGCGAGCGGGCCGCTCGCGTCGCGCCTTGGTCTGTCGGGCGTGCCCGTATCGGCTGAAACGATCGCTCTGCACACGATCTTCGAACTCGTCCGCGTGACGGGCGCGCGCGTGCATCTGTCACACGTGTCCTCGGGCGCGGGCGTCGCGCTCATGCGCGCGGCGAAGGCGGAAGGCCTGCCCGTCACCTGCGACGTCACGATCAATCACGTGCATCTGATCGACATCGACATCGGCTATTTCGATTCGCAATTCCGGCTCGATCCGCCGCTGCGCTCGCAACGAGACCGCGAGGCGATTCGCGCGGGCCTGCTCGACGGCACGATCGATGCGATCTGTTCGGACCACACACCCGTCGACGACGACGAAAAGCTGCTGCCGTTTGCCGAGGCGACGCCGGGCGCGACGGGGCTCGAATTGCTGCTGTCGCTGACGGTCAAGTGGGCGGACGAGGCGGGCGTTTCGCTCGCAAAGGCGCTAAACCGCGTCACGGCCGCGCCTGCCGACGTGCTGAAGCTGCCCGCTGGCCGCATCGAAGCGGGCGCAACCGCCGACCTGTGCGTGTTCGACCGCGATGCGCATTGGCGCGTCGAGCCTCGCGCGCTGAAGAGCCAGGGGCACAACACCCCGTTCCTCGGCTACGAGCTGCCCGCGCGCGTGCGTGCGACGGTTGTCGGGGGGCAGGTTGCGTTCGAGCAGCGTTGACAAGGCCGGGCGTCGGCAGAAAAGCCGAAGAGAAGCTCAAAAGAATCGGAAGGTAAGCGGAAGACTCCAACCATGAAGCTCGCATTTCGCAAGGTTCGGCTGGTCGTGCATCTGCTGTGCGGCATGTGGACCGTCTGGACGCGTTTTCCTCGTGCGACTGTGCAGCAGCGTCTGGAACTGAATCGCGCCTGGTCGGTGCGCATGCTGCAGTTGTGCGGCATGCGCCTCGTCGTGCACAACGATGGTGTGAGGTTCGATGAAGGCGTGCTGGTCGTCGCGAATCACATCTCGTGGATCGACATCTACGTGATCAACGCGTGGCGGCCGACGCCGTTCGTGTCGAAGGCGGAAATCCGCAATTGGCCCATCGTCGGCTGGTGCGCGCAGCAACTCGGCACCGTGTTCATTCAGCGTGAGAAACGCAGCGACGCGAAGCGCATCATGCACGAACTCGCGGACCGGCTGAACGCGGGCGAGCTGATGTGCGTGTTTCCGGAAGGCACGACGTCCGACGGCACTCGACTGCTGCCGTTTCACGCGAACATGTTCCAGGCGCCCGTATCGGCGTCACGCCCCGTGCAGCCTCTTTGCCTGATGTACGAAGATGCGCGGGGCCGGCAATCGACGGCGCCTGCGTATATCGGCGAGATGTCGCTTGGCGAATCGCTCGATGCGTTGTTGCGCAGCGGCCCGCTGACCGCGCATGTGTATGTCGGCGCGCCGCTCGCGCCGGGTGCCGACCGGCGCTTGCTGGCGGCCGAAGCGCACGCTTCCGTGCAAGCGGCGCTCAGCGCGTTGCAAGATCCTGAGGCTCGCCGCTCCGGTCAAATCGTTGACCGGACGCAGGAATTCATCAATGCTCGCGCGAGCAGCGCGACGGAACCGCTGGAAGGCGGTTCGGACGTCGATCTGACGCGCCACGCGTAACCGGTCAGGTGCCGATCAATCGATGACGGCACGGCAGCCGTCGCATTCCACCTGTGTGATCGTGCGTTCGGCGGGCGACTGCGTCAGCCGGACGGCCGTCAGTTGTTCGCCCCATACGCAACCCGAATCCAGTCCGATCAGGTTGTCGCGCATCATCAGGCCGAGCGCGGCCCAGTGTCCGCAGACGATCGTGATGTTCTCCGTCTTGCGCCCGGGCACGTCGAACCATGGCATGAAGCCCTTCGGCGCAGAGTCGATGCCGCCGCTCGACGAAAAATCCATTACGCCATCGGCATTGCAAAAGCGCATGCGCGTGAGCGCGGTGCAGGTGATGCGCAGCCGGTCGAGGCCCTTGAGGCCCGGCGTCCACTGGTTCGGCTCGTTGCCGTACAGCCCCGCGAGCGTCTCTTTCCAGCTCGGTGCGCATAACGCGCGTTGCAGGTCGTCGGCGAGTTCCATCGTCAGATCGGCATCCCACTGCGGCAGCACGCCTGCGTGCACGAGCAGCATGTCGTTTTCGTAGTGAGCGAGCGGCCGGTGGCGAACCCAGTCGATCAGGTCATCCGCATCGGGCGCAGCCAGAATTTCGTCGATCGTGTCCCCTTTTTTGGACCTGCGGATGCCCGCGTACACGGCGAGAAGGTGCAGGTCGTGATTGCCGAGCACGGGAACGGCGCGTTCGCCCATCTCGATGATGTCGCGCAGTGTTGCAAGCGATTCGCCGCCACGATTGATCAGGTCCCCAGCGAACCACAGCGGAGCGTCGGCAGGCGGCGCCGCTTTGGCGAGAAGCTGCTGAAACTGCGTGCGGCAACCTTGCAGATCGCCAAAAGCGAGTGCAGGGGGCTTCAGGAATGCTGTCATCGTGTCGATATTCCAGTGTGTCCGATTGTCGGAAATATTGTGCGGTTGCTAGCAGAAGTGTTGCCGCGGCGTCCTCACAATGGCGTCACGGCGTCACTGCGGGCCGGCAGCGAGCGCATGACAGCGTGCCATAATAACGCGTTACCGGGTGGGGTATGCCCGTACCGCCGGTCGCTGCTGGTGCAACTGAGAGGAAAACATGATTCTGGTTACGGGGGGCGCCGGCTTCATCGGTGCAAACTTTGTGCTGGACTGGCTTCGCAATGGCAGCGAGCCGGTCCTCAATGTCGACAAGTTAACTTACGCGGGCAACGCCAGCACACTGGTCCCGTTGTCCGCTGATGCGCGCCACGTGTTTGCGCGTATCGACATTTGCGATGCCGCTGCGCTCGAAAAGTTGTTCGCTACGCATCGGCCGCGCGCCGTAGTCCATTTTGCAGCAGAGAGCCACGTTGATCGTTCCATCCGCGGGCCGGGCGAATTCGTGCAAACGAATGTCGTCGGCACTTTTACCTTGCTCGAAGTTGCGCGGGCCTATTGGAACGAGCTCGACGCAGGCGAGCAAGCTGCGTTCCGGTTTTTGCACGTTTCCACCGACGAGGTCTTTGGCTCACTCGAACCGGACGATGCTCCGTTCAATGAGCGGACGCCCTATGCGCCCAATAGCCCTTATTCGGCAAGCAAGGCTGCCTCAGATCACTTCGTTCGTGCATACCACCATACCTATGGCCTGCCGACGCTCACGACGAACTGCTCCAACAACTACGGCCCTTATCAGTTCCCCGAAAAACTGATCCCGCTATCAATCACGCGGGCGATCAAGGGCGAAAAGCTACCCGTATATGGTGACGGCAAGAACGTGCGCGACTGGCTGTACGTCATGGATCACTGCGCCGCGATCCGGGCCGTGCTGGAGAAGGGGATCGTGGGACGTACCTACAATATCGGCGGATGGAACGAGAAAACGAACATCGACGTCGTGCGTACGCTGTGCGCCGTGCTCGACGAATTGCGCCCGGCGTCGTCGGGCGGGCGTTATGCCGATCAGATCGAATTCGTCAAGGATCGGCCAGGACATGACCGGCGCTATGCGATCGATGCATCGCTGATCGAACGCGAACTGGGCTGGCGACCGGCCGAGACCTTCGAAACCGGCATCCGCAAAACGATCGCCTGGTACTTGAATAACGCGGCATGGGTCGATGGCGTCACGAGCGGCAGCTATCGCGAGTGGCTCGATACGCACTATGCAAGGTCGAACTGAGGGTACGACATGGCACGTAAGGGAATCATTCTGGCGGGCGGCTCCGGGACCCGCCTTTATCCCATCACGCACGCGGTATCGAAGCAACTGCTGCCCGTGTACGACAAGCCGATGATCTACTATCCGTTGTCGACGCTGATGCTGTCCGGGGTGCGCGACGTACTCATCATCTCGACGCCCGACGATACGCCGCGCTTCCAGGCAATGCTCGGCGATGGCAGCCGTTGGGGCATGCACATCGAGTATGCGGTGCAGCCGTCTCCCGATGGTCTCGCGCAGGCCTTTTTGATCGGGCGGCAGTTCATCGGCAACGATGTGTGCGCGCTGGTCCTTGGCGATAACATTTTCTACGGCGCTGAGCTTCCACGGCAACTTGCCAATGCGGATGGCCACGTCGACGGCGCGACCGTATTTGCCTACCATGTCAACGATCCCGAACGATATGGCGTCATCGAATTCGATGGAAAGTTCCGCGCGCTCTCGATCGAAGAAAAACCCGCACATCCGAGGTCAAACTACGCTGTGACGGGGTTGTACTTTTACGATAACGATGTCTGCGACATCGCGGCGAGCATCAAACCGTCGGCGCGTGGCGAACTTGAGATCACCGATGTCAACACTTGTTATCTGAACGCGGGCAAGCTGCGAGTCGAGATCATGGGGCGTGGCTATGCCTGGCTCGATACTGGGACGCACGACTCATTGATCGACGCGGCGACGTTCATCGCCACATTGCAGAAGCGTCAAGGCCTCGTGGTGGCCTGTCCGGAAGAAATTGCGTACCGCAATGCGTGGATCACCGCGGATGACGTCGCCCGGCTTGCCGAGCCGCTGACGAAAAACGCATACGGCAAATATCTTCTCAAGCTGCTGGAGGAGCCTTTCGCATGAAACTCTCCGTCGTAGCCACCTCGCTGCCAGATGTCAAAATCATCGAACCGAAAGTGTTTGGTGACGATCGAGGATTTTTCTTCGAAAGCTTCAATCAGCAGGCGTTTGCCGAGGCGATAGGAGAGCCGGTGACGTTCGTGCAGGATAACCACTCACGTTCAACCAGGAACGTATTGCGTGGCCTGCATTATCAGATTCAACACGCACAGGGCAAGCTTGTGCGCGTGGTCACGGGTGAAGTATTCGACGTCAGCGTCGACATGCGCAGATCATCGCCGACGTTTGGCAAATGGACGGGGGAGATTCTGAGCGCTAACAACAAGCGTCAGCTTTGGATTCCCCCCGGGTTCGCGCACGGTTTCGTCGTGCTGTCCGATACGGCCGAATTTCTGTACAAGACCACGGACTACTGGTTCGCAGAACATGAACGCTGCGTCAAGTGGAACGACCCGGATCTCGCGATCGACTGGCCAATCAGCGATGAACCCCTTCTGGCGCCCAAGGACGCTTCGGGGAAGCACTTTGCGGATGCCGAAGCCTACGATTGAACTGACGGCCGGACCGCGACGCTTTAGCATTTTTCATATTGTGGCATGACGGGCGTTTGTATCGTTTTTGTTAGTCTAGCTGGACGCGTAACAGGCGATCCTTACAATCATGCCTTCGTTGCAGGCGTTTCCAGCGCGGGCAGCTAGTCGGTAGCTTTTACACATGATCGATCGTCGCGAACCTCTCGTTCTCGTTACGGGCGTCGCCGGGCAAGTCGGCGCGGAGCTTCTTGGGCGCCTGAATCTCGTTTGTCGTGTAGTGGGCGTCGGGCGCAATGAGCTTGATCTTTCCGACCTGGCTCAGATTCAGCGCGTGGTCGAGAAGGTGCGCCCCACCGTTATTCTGAACGCCGCCGCATACACTGCCGTAGATAAAGCCGAAAGTGACGAACCAGCGGCAATGAGGATCAACGGCGAAGCGCCCGGTGTGCTGGCTGAAGAAGCTCGGAAGATTGGCGCGCTGCTGGTTCATTACTCGACGGACTACGTGTTTGATGGCACGAAAGATGGTGCTTACGTCGAGACCGATCATCCGAATCCGCTGAACGTTTACGGTGCGACGAAGCTCGCCGGCGAATGCGCGATCGAGCAGGCTGCCGGCGCGTGGGTCGTGCTGCGCACCAGCTGGGTGTATGGGGCGTACGGCAAGAATTTCCTGCTGACCATGCTGCGTCTCGCGGAGCAGAAGCCGGAACTTTCAATTGTCGCCGATCAGTTCGGCGCACCAACATGGGCCCGGACCATCGCAGAGCTGACGGCTCGCATGCTCGAAGTGATGCCCGGCGGATTGGCCGCTACGTCGACGGACTGGTCAGGGCGCAGCGGCATTTATCACCTGACGGCCGCTGGCGCGACTAGCTGGGCAGGATTTGCCGAGGCGATTTTTGAGCACGCCGGGCTGACGTCACGACCGAAGGTGAAAGCGATTGGAGCAAGCGAATATCCGACGCCTGCCCGTCGGCCGCATAACTCGCGGCTATCGGGCGTAAAACTGGCTGAAACGTTCGGGATACGGGCGCCGCATTGGGACGACGAGCTGCTCCGTTGCCTGTCGGCGATGCGTGCCGCTACCTCGGGCGACTAGCAACGCAAGCCGGATGGAGGACCTGGGCCTCAACGCAGGATCCCTCCGCCATCGATCGCAGATATCGCCTCGGGGCGCTGCGCGCTACCTGCGCCGCGCGGCTGGCTGGAACAGTTTTGCGCTCTTCCATGCGGTTTCTCGCGTGACCCGAAAGTCGGGATCTCCCTCCGGTGAACGAAGTCCGCGTAATCACGGCGCGCTCTTGTCGCCTATCTTCTGGCCGGCAAATGCCATCAGCCCGTCAGTTATAATTCGTTTTGTACTGGAATTGTTTGCTCGGAACGCCACAGTCGCGTAACGGGTTTTCTCAAGGAGAAGGAATTGACGAGCGCAGTAGTGACTGGCATCACCGGACAAGACGGTGCGTATCTTACCCAATTGCTGCTCGGGCGCGGCTACGAGGTCTACGGAACATACCGGCGTACGAGCTCGGTCAATTTCTGGCGTCTCCAGGAGGTGGGTGTACTGGCTCACCCGAATCTTCATCTGGTCGAGCACGATCTGACTGACCTCGGGGCAACCATTCGCCTGCTTGAGATGGCAAAGCCGCGGGAGGTGTATAACCTCGCAGCCCAGAGTTTCGTGGGCGTGTCGTTCGAACAGCCGGCTACTACAGCTGAAATCACAGGCGTCGGCGCGTTGAACGTGCTCGAGGCTATCCGCATCATTGATCGTTCGATTCGCTTCTACCAGGCTTCGACCTCCGAAATGTTCGGTAAGGTACAGGCAATTCCACAAAAGGAAGACACGCCGTTCTATCCGCGCAGCCCGTATGGCGTTGCGAAGCTGTACGCGCACTGGATCACGGTCAACTACCGCGAGTCTTACAACATCTTCGGCTCCAGCGGCATTCTGTTCAATCACGAATCACCGCTGCGTGGCCGGGAATTCGTGACGCGCAAGATCACGGACTCGGTCGCGAAGATCTCCCTCGGCAAGCTCGATGTGCTGGAACTCGGCAATCTCGACGCCAAGCGCGACTGGGGTTTCGCCAAGGAATACGTTGAAGGCATGTACCGCATGCTGCAGGCCGACGAACCGGATACATTCGTACTAGCAACGAACCGTACGGAAACCGTCCGCGATTTCGTTTCTATGGCGTTTCGCGCCGTCGGGAAAGGCATCGAATGGCGCGGCAAGGGAGAGCGGGAAGAGGGGCTGGACGCATCTAACGGTAAGGTGCTCGTGCGCGTGAATCCGAAGTTCCACCGTCCTGCGGAAGTCGATCTGTTGATCGGCGATGCAACCAAGGCGAAGGAAAAACTCGGCTGGACGCCCAAGACGACCCTCGAAGAGCTGTGCAAGTTTATGGTTGAGTCGGATCTGAACCGGAACAAGATTGGCTTCTCGTTCTGAGGTGCCGATGCGCCGCGTCTTGATTACGGGTGCCCACGGATTTACGGGTGGGTACATTCGTGATGATCTGGTCGCTGCGGGCTATCAGGTCACGGGAACGTGTGTCGGCGGTTTGCCGAAGGATGGGGAGTTCCGGCTTGACATCACTTCGCTGGCAGACTGCCGGCGTGCGATCGAAACGGTTCGCCCTCACTTCATCGTCCATCTGGCCGCAATCAGTTTCGTGGCGCACGAAGTGCCGCTCGATATGTACCAGGTCAACGTATTAGGCACGTTGAACCTGCTGCAGGCGTGCGCGGATGTCGGCCATCGGCCGGACAAGATTCTGGTGGTAAGCAGCGCAAACGTGTATGGCAATGCGGGAGGCGTGATCAGCGAGAGCATCATGCCAGAGCCTGTTAACCACTACGGTGCGAGCAAGCTGGCGATGGAGAACCTTGTTAAGACATGGTTCGATCGTTTGCCGATTGTCGTCGTGCGACCTTTCAACTATACGGGACGGGGACAGGCTGCTCGCTTTCTGATTCCCAAGATCGTTTGGCATTTTGTCAACCGGCGCCCGGTTATCGAACTCGGCAACCTCGACGTAGCGCGGGACTTTTCTGATGTACGGACGGTAGCAAAGCTATACCGTGCGCTCCTTGAATCGGATGCGGAGTCCCAGGTGGTCAATATTTGCAGTGGTAAGCCGTACACGCTCGAGCAGGTGCTCGAGATGGTCAGCGAAGCTTCGGGGCAGAAACTCGAGGTGCAGGTCAATCCTGCATTCGTTCGCGAGAACGAAGTGAAGACACTAATCGGCTGCCCGGAGAGATTGCATGCACTCGTACCAGGGATCGAGGCGATCGATTTGCGGTCGACCATCCAATGGATGGTCACCGGCTGAACGATCGGCAAAAGGAAGGCATGAAATGATATGCCTTGGATTCGGCGGAAATCCGATGCGGCGCTTCGCGTCGACGCATGATCGACCGCCGCGCGGAACCAATACCTACGTTGACTCGAGAAAACTTCGCGCAGCGAGCGCGACGAGAAGGTCGTCTCCATGAGAAAAGCATTCAAACGGTTCGCCCGGCCAGGTCTTGCCCGCATGGCGGCCTTCCTCAGAAATCAGCCAGCCGTCAAACAAAGCGTTGCGGACACCCTGCGCCGTTACCCAAAATTGCGTTCGCAACTGATTCGTATCGTCGGCGCAGAAGCGGCGCTCGGTGCCGCGACGTCCTTGGCGACAGTCACGTCCGTTAATCAGCTTACGGCGCGAGGACGAGCGGTCTATCACGATCTGATGCGGTCTAAGAGCGCAAACCGTAAATAAGCGTAATCGCTAGAACCACCATGCGTATTGTTTTGGATTTACAGGGTTGCCAGTCCGTCAGCAGGTTGCGCGGAATCGGACGGTATAGCATGGCTCTCGCGAAAGCCATCGTGCGCAATGCTCGCGGCCACGAAGCATGGATCGTTCTCAACGACCTCTTTCCGGATACTGTCGAAAGTATTCGACATGCATTCTCCGATTTGATGCCGGTAGAACGCATCGCGGTATTTTCATTGCCCCCGCTGAATCTGTATCGAGGCGTCGATGACTGGCGTACCCGTGCCGCGGAGATGATTCGCGAACATGCGATTGCCGAACTGGAGCCTGATCTCGTTCACGTCAGCAGCCTGTTCGAGGGCTATGTCGACAATTCGGTTACGTCGATCAAGGCTTTGTACCCGGAAGTGCTGACGGCAGTGACGCTGTACGATCTGATTCCCTATCTGAATCCAGACAAGTATCTTGTTGACGGGGGATTCAAGCAGCACTATATGGGCAAGATTGCCGGGCTTAAGCGTGCTGACGTTCTACTGGGTATTTCCGCCTATTGCGGCGAAGAAGCAGCGAGCGAACTGAGGATTCCGCGCGAGAAGATCACCAATATTTCTTCGGCTGTATCCGACGCATTCAGACCAATAGAGTTTTCTGAATCCGAGCGAGCGGCAGTTCTCAGGAAGTTCAACATCAGACGTCCGTTTGTCATGACGACGGGTATCGTCGAGCCGCGCAAGAACCTTGACGGTCTGATCGTAGCGTATTCGCGTCTGCCCGCCGAGTTGCGAAAGCGGTATCAGCTGTTCATGGTCTGCCAGGCTACCGAATCGAATTCGGCGAAGCTGTATGAGCTGGCAAAGTCGAACGGCCTTTCGCGCGACGACCTCGTGCTGGCCGGCTATGTATCCGACAAGGATCTCATCGCCCTTTATAACCTGTGTCACTTGTTCGTGTTTCCTTCGTTGCACGAAGGCTTTGGCCTGCCTGCGCTTGAAGCGATGGCATGTGGTGCGGCTGTCATCGGTTCTGGTACTACGAGTATTCCGGAAGTCATCCAGCGGAAAGATGCGCTCTTCGATCCGCTGAATCTCCCGGAGATGACGACGATGATGAAACGGGCGCTCGATGAACGTGCGTTTTGGGATTTGTTGCGCAGTAACGCAATCGAGCGAGCCTCCGAATTTTCTTGGGACGCGACTGGCAAGCGCGCGCTCGAGGCTTTTGAAAAAGCACATGCAGCGCACGGATCCGCTGTCGCGGAAAAGCGGGCAGACGAAGCACAGAGTCACTACGGACAGTTGCTGGATGCGCTCGGGAACATCAACTTGCCAGTTACCGAAGCCGATTTTCTGTCGAGCGCGCACGCGATTGCTGCGAATCAGCGAGTTGGACGGGTGCCGCAATTGTTTGTCGATGTATCGGTTCTGTGTGAGCACGATGCGAAATCGGGCATCCAGCGTGTTACGCGGTCGATCTTGCTCCACTTGTTGAAGTCGCCGCCTGCCGGTTGGCAAGTGCGGCCAGTGAGGCTCGATCGTAGCGCGAAGGAATACCGCTATGCGAACGCGTTCTGGCGCACGCTTCATACCGGTGACGCGCCCGTTGACGAAGCCGACGAATGGCTCGATACGCAGCAAGGCGATATTTTCCTGGGTCTCGATCTGGTGGCCGATTGGGTTCCGCTCGTGGAGCAATGGTTCGTGCGCCAACGCCGACGCGGCGTGAAGATTCACTTTGTCGTGTATGACCTGCTTCCGGTAATGCACCCGGACTGGTTCCCCGAAGTGATCGCGCTATGTTTCCCACCGTGGCTCAAGACTCTCTCGCACGTTTCTGACGGCTTGATCGGGATTTCTCGCGCTGTTGCCGACGACTTGCGCGTCTGGCTCGATACGAATCCGGCTGATCGTCAGCGGGAATTGAAGCTTGGTTATTTTCATCTTGGGGCGGATATCGACAGCAGCCAACCTTCCAAAGGCATCCCAGCAGACGCTCCCGAGACGCTGCGAAAACTTCGGTCGAAGCCTACGGTGCTGATGGTGGGCACGGTTGAGCCACGGAAAGGGCACGTTCAGGCAATCGCGGCGTTCGAGAAGCTTTGGTCAGATGGGCTCGATGTCAATCTCGTCATCGTTGGCAAAGCCGGCTGGGGACTTGATGAATTCGCGAAGAAGCTTGAACAGCATCCTGAAATGAATCGACACCTGTTCTGGCTACAGGGGGCGAGCGACGAGTTCCTGGCGCAGATATACCAGGCGTCGACCGTGCTGCTGACTGCGTCGAATGGAGAGGGATTCGGTTTGCCGTTGATCGAGGCGGCGCAGAAGGGCTTGCCGATTATCACGCGCGAGTTGCCGGTCTTTCGGGAAGTGGCGGGTGAGTACGCCTACTACTTCGACGGCGCGTCCGCTGAGGCACTGGCCGATGCGGTACAGGCGTGGCTCGCAGCGAATGCGGCGGGGCAGGTCCCGTCTTCTGCTGGAATGCCGTGGCTGACGTGGGCGGAGAGTGCGGATCGGATTAAAGCCGTCCTATTGGGTGAAAATTGGTCCCATGTGGTTCCTGGAAGAGACTTCCATATGTAACTCACGGATGTGGCTACCGCCGTCCGAGCCGGCCACACAAAACAATTACCTAGGACCACGCGCGATCGCTACGTGGACTCGTGAAAAAAGACAAAAGAATTGTTATCCGGTGTACGTTGGCATGCCAAGTGAATGGTCGCACCAGTGCCGATCAGGATTGCTTCCCCAGTCAGCAAGAACCTTCCTGAAGTACGCCCGCGCAACGGCAATAGGACGATCTTCATGCAGACTCCCCGCCAGATCAACGAGGCTCTGAGCGTAGTTTTTTGAGGAATATGTTTCGGTGGCCCACTGCCGCGCACGTTCGCCCATCATCGAGCGTTCGGATGGCGATTTGTCGAATCGCTCAAGTGCGGCGCGAATTTCGGCAATCTCGTTTGATGGCGGAATTTTCGCGACGAGATTGTCAGGAATATCCTTGTAGAAGCCGGTGTCTGTGACGACGATAGGTTTACCCCAAAGCATGGCTTCGATAGCGGAAGCCGACGCTGCTTCAAGACTAGGCCATCGCAAACAACTTACCACGTCGGACTCCGCAAACGCTTGTGCCAAGGTTTCGTCATCGACGGCACCCGAGATCAGCAATTTGACCCGGAGCGCGTTCGCGAGGTCAGATAGTTCCAATACGGCATCCGGCGAGATTGGTCCGACAAGGCGATAGGTCACTTTGCGCCTCAACGACGGACTGCTGCCGATCGCACGAATAACGCTCGCAACACGCTTATTTGCGTTGATATGTCCGACTGTGAGTAACGCCAAGTGGTTCTCGTGTCTCTCGTATCCCGCCGGCTGTACGTCGACCGTCGTGTTATAGGGTAACGGCACGACTTTAACGGGGCCTGCGCAGGAAGCCTTTACACGAGGCATCCCCCAATGACTATGGCTTACGACTGCAAGCGCATATGAAGCGATCCATTCTGTCAGAGGCGCCTTATCGGCCGTCTGCTCTATGAAATCGGACCTTCTCGCCATCTCGAAGAAACTGGTGGCGATTGCCTCACCGTACCAGTATCGAAGCAAAGCCTTTGCTTCGTCCGGGTGCTCCGAACCCCATGCATTAAAGAGATTGGCGACATAAAAATCATGCAGGCAGACAATGCCCTGCAACCGGGGGAGCCACTCGATTGCGCCCCGATGGAAGTTGTAGTTGTCGCCGATCTGGTAAATGACTAACTGCGCTTTTGACGACTCGTGAATGATCCGCGACTCGTCCGACCAGGACACGATCTCCGCGCCAAAGTCGCGAGCCGGACCATACGTCATCTTCTCCGTAGACACCACGGTTATGTGATGCCCCGATGCGATGAGTTCCCGCGTCAGCAGGCACGATACTCGCGCAATCGCTGATGCTTCGTTGACCGGGGTGAAAAAAAGGATGTTCATCGCAGAAGTCTCTCTACAGTCGCGGGCCAGGTAATGCCAAAGCCCGTCCAGATGTCGAACGCGCCGACTCCGTACTTTCGCGCGACCGATGGCTTCGCGATAGCTTCGTTAAGCACTTCAGCGAGAGCCGATGGCGTAGGCTCCGTAACCCATCCGGATTGCTGATTTTTAACCAAGCCGAGGATGCCGCCGCTGTCTGTCGTCGTAATCAGGGCTTTTTTAGCGGTTGCCGCTTCCATTGCGACGTAACCAAGAGAGTCTTCGTCAAAGGGCAAATAGGCAACTGCCGCCGCGTGATTTAGGTACTCAGCGTACTTTTCTCTGGGCAAAAAGCGAAGGTCTAGCGTGACTTTGTCGGAGAGACCGCATTCGTGGACGGTACGCTCAAGCAGTTGTGCATCTGCCGGACTATCCGGTGGACCAGCGACGACCAGCTTCACCTGCTGACTGGTGAGGCGCATTGCCTCGACCAGCAGATGTTGTCGCTTCATGCTGTTAACGCGTCCGCCCGCGAAGATATACCCTCGACTCTCGTTATTCAAGAAAAGCTCGGGGTTGTTGATAGGGGGCAACAATACTTCAGCATCGAAACCATTGTATTTCTTGAGGCGCTGACGCGTTACTTCAGAATTCGTGAAGATATGACGGCTCTCTGCAAATGTCTGATTATCGGCGTTCCTAATGAGCGCTTTCAATTCTTCTCCCACCTCGCCCGGTGGGAGGTTCGTCTGGCCTACATCAAAGAGATCGTAGGCTTGGCGATACTGATGCAGCAGCCACAGGGTCTTTTTGGAGTGGCGAATATAAAATGCCGGAAATTTCAACGCGATAACGTGATCGACATTCGAAAGTTCAAACGCCCTAACCATTAACATCTGCGACGGTATGCGTGTTGCTGGCTCCCACTGAAATGGGATTCGCAGGACCTCGGCGTCGTGTCCATTTATGACAAGATTTCGCTGCAAATTCACTGCGAGCTCTTCGGCTCCGCCCCATACAAACGGCGCCATGTTATTGACAATCAACACTTTCATGCGAGAAGTCTCTCTAGGACATGAGACCACGAAATCTTGATTTCATCGAGTCTGTTACGCGCGCTTTCGCCCATTGTCCTTGCCATCTGTCGATCGCTAAAAAGCTTGTCCATGGTACTGGCCAACGCTTGCGGATTTGGTTCAGCGATGAAACCGTTCACACCATCGACTACGAGTTCTAACACCCCGCCCGAATCGGACGTGGTGATGATTGCTTTCGACGCGTGACTTCCTTCGACGCTCGGATAACCATAGGAATCTTCATCCTCGGGCAAGTACGCAACGGCAAGACAATCGGCTAGGATGTCTACCTTTTCTTCTTCGCTAATCCATCGATCGTCGAGCCTGACCTTGTGCTCTACACCCAGCGCTGCGATCTGCCTGCGCAGTTCGTTCGGATAACCGGAATCGAAGCTTGAGCCACAAATGCGCAAACGCACATTTGTCTTTGTCAATGCGATTGCATTAATCAGCAGATGCTGACGTTTGTGGTGCTCGACGCGGCAAACGTAAACGATCTCGTCGTTATAATGCCGGCAGAAGAAGCGCTCTGACTGGAAGACGGGAGGATACAAAACTTCGCTGTCCACGTTGTTGAAACGCTTCAGTCTCGCCGAAACCACCTTTGAATTTGTGAAAACGCGCTTCGCCTCGGATATAGCCGCCGTATCGGTCTCGTGCAACGCCTTTCTAAATCCCCTGTGGTTTTCGTCGTTGGGACAACCCCTATAAAGATCGTTGTCCCAAAGATCGTAGAACGCACGCACGTGATGGATAAACCAAAGAATCTTATGATGATGCTGGATCAGATGAGCTTGCGGCCGGAAGCAGATGACCCTGTCGGCGGCCGACAGATCGATCCATCGGAATGCCGCCATTTGCTGATACAGCGTGGCGGGCGAATCGACTTCGGGCAGGTAGATAACCTCTACCTGATGCCCTTCATTGCGGAGGACATACTCAAGCCATTCGACGATATTGCGCGCGCCGCCCTTAACGAACGGCACGAACGTCGACACCAGTGCGATCTTCATTATTTTCGGAGAGCTTGTCGGAGCACTGCGGCTATACGGGTAACATCCTCGCGCGTAAGACCTTGGTGCGTCGGCAAATTAATGCCGCGCTGTGCCCAAGTATCGGCAACGGGATAACTCGTCGCTTCCGCATATGGAGGGAGTACGTGCATCGGATAAAAGACAGGGCGGGTTTCGATGCCTTCCTCGTCCATGACTCTCATCAAAGAGTCCCGGCGCCGCGAGTCACCTGCTTTAAGAAATACGGTGTACATCCAGTATACGTGTTTGGTTCCGTTGTCTTGCGTCGGCAACACCAATTCGTCTTTCAGGCTTGACAACTCTTCGTTGTACCAGTCGGCCAATTGGCTACGAAACGCGAGAGCAGGCTCGACGTTTTCCAGCTGAGCCAGACCGATGGCAGCCTCGATATTCGTCATCCGATAGTTATAGCCGATGACGGGGAACCAGTAGCGACGCTTCAGATCCATGCCCTGGCCGCGGAACAGGCGAAGACTCTCAGCGAGCTTGTCGTCGTCCGTCGTGACCATGCCCCCTTCGCCCGTGGTGACGATCTTGTTGCCGAAAAAGCTGAAGGTGGCACAGGTACCGAGCGTTCCGACCTTACGTCCGTGGACTTCGGCACCATGTGCTTCTGCAGCATCTTCGACGACCCAGAGCTCGTGCTTGCGTGCGATTTCGTTGATGGCGTCCATTGCGGCGGGATGGCCGTACAGATGCACAGGGATAATGCCCTTGGTGCGTGGTGTGATTTTTCGTTCGATTTCGGCCGGATCGATGTTCATCGTTTCCGCCTGCACATCGACCAGGACGGGTGTCGCTCCACAGTATCGAACTGCGTTCGCCGTTGCAATGTAAGTTACGGTAGGGATGATGACCTCGTCACCCGCTTGCAGGCCGAGTGCCACCAAGGCAAGATGCAATGCAGTCGTACCATTGTTGGTAGCGATCGCATGCTTGACGCCGCAAAAGCGCGCAAACGCTTCCTCGAAGGCCGTTATGTATTTGCCGGCCGAGGAAATCCAGGTGCTGTCGATGCAGTCCAGTACGTACTTGCGCTCGTTGCCGTTAAGAGTAGGTTGAGCTACCGAAATTCTTTTCATTACATGACCTTATTCATGGGATCGGGCTCATCGCCTGCGACCGTACATTTATCACAACCGGAGCGAGGCAACAGATCCGGCACAAAGTCTTATTTGATGAGTAGATGTTCCAACGCGTCTATTGATTATGCCGATACGCACCGACGATGCAGACTGTTTATTTCTCAAGTCTGCGGGCGGGCACGCCAACGACTGTCTGGCTTGCGCTGATATCATTAATCACTACACCGCCTGCGCCAACTGTGACTTGTTCACCAATGGTTTTTTCTGGAATGACTTTGGCGCCTACGCCGAGAATCGAAAACGCTCCAATCGTGACGTTTCCAGCAAGCGCACATTGCGGCGCGATATGAACAGCCCTGCCTATATCGCAGTCGTGGTCGATCGTAGCGCCCGTATTCACAATTGCCAGCGAATCGATAACAGATTCTGCGTTGATGACTGCGCCAGCCATGACAGCAACCCCTTCGCCAAACTTCACTGTCTGCGAGATGATAGCCTTCGGATGTACCGCATTTGTCAAAGTAAATCCAAGCTCGGTCGCGTATGCAGCGAGGCGATTACGCAACCGGTTTGAACCGATCGCCACAAAAACACGTCGGTAACCGCGCGCGTGAAGGTCCACCAGATTTTCATCACCTTTCAGGACCGGCACGCCCACGCATTGATCGCTCGCGTTGGCGTCGCCGACGCAATATGCGACTGTCTCGCCCATTTCATGCAAGATCTCGATACAGACTTTTGCATGGCCGCCTGCGCCGACTACGATAATCTCGTCTGTCATAAGTCTATCCCAAGCTTTTTCCATGCCGGAGCCGATGGTCTGGCAAAAAAGAGATTCGTGCTCTCGGCGGCGAGCAGTTCGTCTTGTGTAACGTTTTCAAGTGCGCCCGTTTCCGCATTTATCCGGCGGAAACAATACCCCAGTTTCTCGAATGCGCCGAGCCACTCGTCGACACCGCGCGCCGTTCGTCGCAAATGCGAAGGGCCGAATTCCGCGATCAGCGCAACGTCTTCGTTGCGCTGCAGAGTCGATGTTGCGCCTTCGACGACTTCGAGCTCGGCACCTTCTACGTCGATCTTGATCAAGGTGATCGGCTGGTCCCGCGGCAACGTCGAGTCGAGCGTGACCAGTTCGACCTCTACCTGATGTGCGGAAGCCGTACCTGCTTCATCGAGCGCAAAAATGGAATGATGCCCGCTAGTTCGTCCCAAAAAAAGGGTTGAGCGACCGTTTTGGTTCGAAACTGCTGCTTCCCGGACGTGTGCGATGTGGCTCAGTCCGTTGATCCAGAGCGAGCGTTCCATCATTGCGCGGGTGCTAGGGAACGGTTCGAAGGCGAAAATTTTCCCGTTTCCCTGCATCGCACGCGCAGCGGCCAGTGAGATCAGGCCGATATTTGCGCCCACATCGACAAAGACATCGCCGGGCTCCAGGAATCGTTCGATCAGACGGCGAGTGCCTGGTTCCAGTTCACCGTTTTCGAGCAGCGCGGCCAGCAACGCATGGTCCGAATCCGGGCAAAGAACGAAACCTGTTGGTGTCCTTACGAGTACCGTACCGGGTTCGCAGTGAACGGCCGCACGCCGTGCAGACAGCAGGGCATACTGTTCGACCCGATCCAGTCGAGCAACCGTGTCCCGTAGGGTCGTTTTCAACTGGGCATTTTCGAATGCAAGTTCTTCCAGGATTGTCTGCCGGGAAGCCTGAATCGCCTGATGCAGGCCCGCCGCGAGTACGCGTGCATCGTTCGATCCGTTCCCGTGATGGATTTGATGCGTCAATTCGTGCTGCATCCGGTTCAGTTCGTCTCTCAGGCCTGCCGTAAAAAACGTTCTGGTTCGAAAGGCTACAGGACGGACGAATGGACGAGAATAGCCGTAAAGCTTCTTAGCAATGTTGCGCAAAATTTCCTTCAAGCGGATCTTGAATGCCATCGCAGATTGGGTTTGTGGTTCAGTCATGTGCGGTTGTCTCCCGCCCGAAGTATGCGTCTGTGACCGCAACAGGGTCGCCATCCATGCGGACCTTTCCGTGTTCAAGCCAGATAACCCGGTTGCACGTATGCAGGACCAGATCGCGAGAGTGGGAGGCAAGCACGAGAATATTCGTGGCTTTTACCATTTCATTCATTCTCTCTTCCGCTCGATGTTTAAAGCCTTCATCGCCGACGGCCAGCCATTCGTCCATCAAAAGAATCTCCGGACGCACGATGGTTGCGACCGCGAAGGCGAGCCGCAGGTGCATCCCGGATGAATATGTCCGCAGGGGCATGTCGATGAAGTCGCCGAGTTCCGAGAAGGAAATGATTTCATCGATCTGTTTGTTCATTTCCGCACGCGGCACGCCAAGCAATGCACCACGTATGTAGATGTTTTCTCGTCCGCTGGCTTCTGGGTCGATGCCTAGGGAGATATCGATCAGAGAGCCGATTTCGCCGCTTATCCGAGCAACCCCGGATGACGGCTCATAAACGCCGCTAAGCAGCCTTAACAGGGTACTTTTGCCGGCCCCATTATGTCCGAGCAGTCCAACGCGATCGCCGTCGGACAGTCGGAACGAGAGATTCTGGAGTGCCCGAACGATCACACGACCGTCACCGTCGGCCCCAATCTGTCCGCCTGTCGCGACCTGCATGAGGCGCTTCTTTAACGATCTGCCATTTGCGTTATAGATGGCAAAATCGACGTTCACATTTTCAAATTCTATCGATGCCATGGTGCCCGATTACAGCCAGTATGCGATGCGGCGCTTGTAGCGGCCGTAGACCAAAAGAGCAACAACCCAGCCGATAATCGCCATGCCCCCTGAGTATGTCCAGTTCAGCATCGTTGGCAGATCGCCCAACAGCGGTGCGCGAACGATCTCGATCAAGTGATAAACCGGATTAAGATTCAGTAGGTAGACTGCAGAAGCCGACGGCAAGGTTTTAGGTATCCAGACGATGGGGGTCAGATAGAAAACGACCTGCAACGCACTGGTGACGATCTGGGCCAAATCGCGAAAGCGTGCGCAGACGAGCGCCAGTAAAAGACCAAGCCAGCAAAGGTTGACAAGAAGAAGGAGAAAGCCCGGTATGGCGACGAAAATCGACCAGTGCGGAGGGGCTGCCACGGCCAGAAGCACAAGCGGAAAAATGACAAAATTGTGACCAAGGATGAGGACGTTTCGCCACATCATGCGCAAGACATGCACAAAGAGCGGTATGGGTAGCTGTTTGATGATCCCTTCGGCCGCGATAAACCCGGCGCAACTTTCCGTCAGAACCGTCGAAATGAAGCCCCAGAAAATAATGCCCGCGGACAGGAACGGCAAGAACTGGCGTAGAGGCGTCTTGAAGATCGAACCGAAAACAATGCCGATCGTTCCGATCATGACCCCCATGCTGATTGTTAGCCACAATGGTCCCAACGCAGAGCGTCGGTAGCGTTGCCGGACGTCTTGCCAGCCCAGTAGGCCAACCAGCGGCATCCGACGCACGGCCGCGGTAATGTCGGCAAGGGCGATTGCTGATGGGTGTTTCAACGTACGTATCCAAAAATTAGTGCAAGTTTGTCAAGAACGACGATCTGGTCGCCCCAGCGCATGAGGTGCACCCTGCCCGAGTCCCATATAGCGGACATCAGGCGCCACGTAATGTCCGGTAGGAGTCTTCACATGTTCCACGCGATAAGCGGTATGCTTGGCGGTCTTCTGGTTAATGGAGTGTCGCTACGCTATTGCGGAGCTTTCGCATTCGGGCAAGCCCGCGGCGATACAGCTAATCCTGCGGGGAGTAGTGATCGCTTGGTTGTACGCAGGACTGAGCCGGCAACGACAGGTTCACGTGCGGCAGCAGGGAGGCGCCGATTCATCCTTTCTTGAGCATGTGCGTTAGCAGGGTTCCGCGCCTTTCGTCCGCCTTTCGTTTCGTGTCTGATCGTTCCGTGGTCCGGCACGATTGTCCCCAAAAACCAGTATCGTACCATTTCGTATATCGGCGAACGAAAGCTCATCATTCGACCGACTCGCACGCCCGGAAACTGTCGTTTCAGATGCCCCAGTAATAACTACCGGATCCACGCGTCATCGGCGCCAGCGAATAAGGGTTCAATCGAGCGCCCGTGCTCCCTCTGACGTGGGTGGCAACGCCGAGGAAAGGGCCCTTGTGTGGGGCCGTGCCTTTCGTACTTAGTTCGGAGTCAGCGAGGCGCCGACCAGCGATAGCCCGAGGGAGCGACCTGGCGGAAGCGCGCCATCAAACGCGATGACGTTCTGACCGGTCTCTAGTGACGACGTTGGCACAGTCCCAACGTATGTCAGAGGTCCGATCTTGCGCATGCTAACGGCAGAATCATTGACCGTTACATGCATCGTGACCGTCATGGAGTCATCCATTAGCCCGAAGAGATCGAGTCGCAGTTCATAGGGGCGTGCGACAGGGGTCAACTGGAAAATGAGCGTCGGGTCCGTCCGATAAGCCGAGAACCAATTTTGATGGACGAATCTCGAGTGGTCGAAAATTCCATCCGTCCAACCCTCTCCCCGACAGTATCCTGAATAACCCCACATCGAATCAGCCTCGCAATGATAAGCGTGTGGGTCATCAGTTTTAAACATCGATCGCGAAATTTTGAAACTGCCCTGATCTCGCCACGCTGATCCAACGGAGCGGTACGTATTGTCAAAACCAGGCCCCATTGTAATCACCTGTGTCTCTGCCGCAGGGTATGATGTCGGCGGCTGACCGGCGTCGCGGACTGTCCACTTTCCGTCGGAAAGCGTGCAAGCTGCAAATGGGTCTGCCGAGGACAACTGCTGACTATCCAGACACATGACCGAAATGCCGGCGTTTTGCCGCAGACGTACAGTTGGGCTGGTTTGAACCTTAGTTGAATAGATGCCATTCAGGTGACCGCCAAAGCCCGTCCTGTCGAACACCAGGTGAACCTTTTTGCTCAGGTCGATCCGATCGGCAAGCTCAGAAGTGTAGGGGCGAACCACACTCACATAATCTCGCGTGTATTTGTCGAACTGATAAAGCTGGGCGACGATTCCGAGCATCACAAAGACTGCCGCCGCGACTGTTCCGACGAATGGTCGCCGCTGAAAAAGCCATGCGATCATCGCGATCAACACCAGGCTGGCGCCGGGCGCACCCGCCATGAATGTGCGTTGCGTTATTCGCATGTGCGTTTCGGCGACCATGTAGGGCAGGTAGGCTGCAACAATTAGTAATAGCCCCGTGACCCAATACCTCGCCACGAGCGCAAACGAGACAGCCCTCGTTTGGGTATCGGTAAGCAACAGCATGCCGATGATACAAGCCGCCGAGATGAGCGCGATATACCCAGGATGAGCGATCTGCCCGAGAATCCAGAACATGGAAACCCAAGTGTCGAAAAAAACACGATATGCCGCCGAGCCGATCAGGTAGTGCAGGTTATGGATAACCGAGTGTCCCATACCCTGTCCAGAAGCATTTACCTGATATGAACTCTGATAAATGACGATTGCGTAGAAGAGGTACGCGGCATTGATCAATGGAGCGACGATCCATGCTATAGAGAGCGGCTTATTCAACCTGATCTGTGCGAAGAACGGTCGGAATCCCTCGCGAGCGAGCATTACGGCCGGTGCGATCGCATAGAGCGTGAGCGCAGGCTCGTAGATCATCACGGCCATACATGCCAAAACAGAACCGACGACGAGCGAGAGCCATCTGTTGCCTGCGGAGGGTGCCTCAAACGCTCTGATCGTGCATGCGGCGGAACAGACCATCATCCCCACTGCCACAGTTATGTGAAACGTACGAAACTCGAATTGCTGTGTATCGGCTGGAAAGACAAACGCCATCACGCCGAAGGCTGCTGCATAAGCCCGATTGCGGAAGAGATAATGGCCGATCGCTGCAGCGCTCATTATCCGCATCAGAACCGCTACCATCAGAATGAGGTGGAATCCTTCGAATGAATTGGCGCTAATCAAGTGCGCAATATAGTGCGGAAGCGTTTGCATGGGACGCGCCGCAAATTTATCAGAGAGGAGATGGCCGGGAAATGAGTTCCAGAAATCCGGGTGTTTTTGAATGAGATACAGAATATCCCACTCTTCCAGCATCGCGCCAAGAGACAATCCGAAGGGGTACCAGATCACGAAGACCGTAAACAGGGCGGGGAGAGACCCCCAGGCAACGAACGATTTCCTGCTGAACCATTGCGTCAAAAATATCCCCTTCCGTCGAAGGGGCCAGTTAAGTGGAAGATCGTCTTGAGTATTCACAGTGTTCTGAGTGTGCTTTCGGCGTGCAAAGAGAGCTTGCATATTGAAAGTTGTCTGCTACTCGGCCTGATATTGGCTCATCAAATGGCCGGCAATTCTATCAAACTCAACTGCCGTGCCGTTCTCCCTCGGGCTGAGGTCGAGGCTGAAAGTGTCTCGACGCTCGGCTTTGCGCGTACGCTCGAGCGACGGGACCGGCTACGACGAGCGATCAGAATAGAGCGCAAGCCCCGCACACATACATCTGTCGGACAGAGCCCCTACAAAAATCGTAACATCGTTTTTTTCGGTTTACCACGACCGTGTGACGGTTATCAGACGTTTGTGCCGGCAAGAAGCGGATCATTGCCCGTGATTCAGCGGCTGATGGCGAAATCTCGGTGTCGACCTTATACTTCGGGCTTCCATAAAGCTTGATCATCGGGGCCGCACAGTGCTGAAAAAGAGAGGGTATCTGCTTTCATGTCTGACGGCCTTTTCGTTGGCTTTTACATTCTTATGCTACCGATATCAGTTGGCGCATCCTCCCTGCTGTGACGCTGGTTCGTACGCCTCTATGGCAAATCAATTTGCTGATTCAGGTATTGGAAAAACGGAGTTCTCAGACCTCAGACCGTATGGTTATCCTCTCTTTCTGGCATTGGTCCTCCGCATTGGTAAAGCAGTTGGCCTAAGCTTTTCCTTCTCCATTTTCCTCGCACAGACGTGCCTTTATTTGCTTGTCTCTTGGTATTTTTCCAGAATCGTCTATAAGGAATGGTCTAAACCGATAGGGCAGTACGTTTTACTGGGATTATTTGGAAATATATTAGTATTTCCCGCCTTAGGTATTGCACTGAGTGATGGTTTTTCATTAATTTTACAAATCGCAATTGTAGCGATATTTACACGATTGTATTTGCTTGCAGGCAAATCAAGTCCGGTATCTGTATGGTTGAGATTATTTCTGATTGGACTTCTGACTGGCTTTGCCGTGATGGTGAGGCCCGGAAATATTCACTTCCTGCTTTTTGAGGCAGTTGCGCTGGTCCTCTATTCCTTTTCGCTATGCAAGATGCGGCGGGGTCAGTTCATCATCTGGTTGATAGTCGCTGCATTGGGATTTGCGATTGCGGTAGCCCCTCAAGTGATTTTCAATCGTGTCGTATTCCATGTGAACAGCTTTTTGCCCGTCTACGACCTTCAGGGGCGCCAGCTTTTCTTCGGGCAGCAATACTTGAAGTATGGAACGGCCGTGAACGATCTCGGCCAAGGTAGCGCGATGCCCTACATGAGTCCGTGGGCAAGCTCGGCAACGGGAACCATTGCGTGGTATTTCAGCCATCCTCTCGCCGGTGCAGTCACGCTGCTCGCTCATATCTTTGGTGCAGTAGATTTCGATTATCTGTTCACGTACGTTCATCTGAATGCACATTCATGGCGATGGCTTTCATTTTTGGTGTCTCAGGGCGTGGTGTTCTGGGGGCTCGCTGGATGGACGCGAATCTATAGAGCGGCTCTCGCGTTTGAGAAGGGTGAACAGCGCGACCTGTTTCGGGCTTTCTGTATCGTGTCGTTTGCTTACGTCGCGAGTTGGTTAGCTGTGTATGCGCCTTCGGCAGTCGAGAATCGATATGCATTTCCGCTAGTCACGCTATTTTTACCTGTCGCACTTTGGGCGCTTTGTACCATAAAATCCTTACGCAATGCGGGCTGGTTATGCATTTGCTTCGGTATATACCTGCTTTTTTCCGGTGCTGCCTCCATGTGGCTGAGCTCGCTGAGAGTACTTCCCGCTGCATAGGTTGCACACTGGCTCTACAGCTCGATGGTCCGTTCGAGACAGCAAGCGGCAATGCAGTCCGTTGTATCCGGCATTCTGGCCTCGTCGAGCATCGGGTAACCAGCCAGGACTAGCGATCTGGCAGTTCCGGGACATGAGCGATATTGGTGTCGCAACGAATAATGCACGCTTAGTGACTAGTGCGACGCATTTCACTCCTGGATCGCGATAAAATCCCCGTTTTCGTCCGCTTTCTCGCGGGTGCGCCCTGAACCTTTCCGGTGGAACTCCTTGATGCAACAACTGAATAATCTATCGAGCAGGATTGCCGCTTATCAGCCGCAAATTAAGGCAGCCGTTGATCGCGTCATTTCCAGCGGTTGGTTGGTCCTGGGGCCGGAAGTAAAGACATTTGAACAGCAGTTCGCGGCCTATCTGAATGCCCGTCATTGCGTGAGCGTTGCGAACGGCACGGACGCGATCGAAATCGGCTTAAAAGCGCTCGGAATAGAAAAGGGCGACCGTGTTGCTACTGTTGCGAATGCGGGCGCTTACACGACGACCGCCGTGTTGGCGATCGGCGCCGAACCGTATTTCATGGACGTGGACGTAAATACCCACGTCGCGACACTGGCAGGTGTCCGGGCGGCGATCGAGGCCGGCGTGAAATCTGTCGTCGTCACCCATCTCTACGGTCTCGCGGTGCCGGAAATTGCGCAGATCGCCGGGTTGTGCGCCGACTCCAAGGTTTCGCTGCTCGAGGATTGCGCGCAGGCGCACGGCGCGGCAATCGACGGAAAGCGCGTCGGTACGTTTGGTGACATCGCAAGTTTCAGCTTTTATCCCACGAAGAACCTCGGTGCGCTGGGTGACGGCGGGGCCGTTGTCACCAATAGCGACGTTCTGGCTGAGCGGGTCCTGGCGTTGCGCCAGTATGGATGGGCATCCAAGTACACGGTCAAAACCGCCGGCGGACGCAATAGCCGCCTTGACGAGATGCAGGCCGCTATCTTGTCGGTATTCCTGCCGCGACTCGACGAAGCCAATGCGCGCCGCCGCGAAATTGCGACGTACTACAGCTCGCATATCCACCACCCCGATATCGTGCTTCCGCAAAATCGCGGCACCGAATATGTGGCTCACCTGTTCGTGATCCGCAGCGCGCACAGGGATGCGTTGCGTGAGCATCTGCGTGCCGAAGGCATTGGCTCGGATATTCATTACCCCATTCCTGACTACCGGCAACCGGTGTTCGAAGACCGGTACTCGGACGTGCAACTGCCGAGCACCGAACAACTGGCGAAAGAAATCCTGACACTGCCTTGTTATCCGGAAATGACCGATGACGAGGTTGCTCGCGTCGTTGCGGTGGTCAACGGCTGGCGCGTATGAAGTTCTCCGTCGTCATCCCAGTATACAAGAACGAGGGTTCCATTCCTCGTCTGGTCGAGGCGCTGAGTGGAATCAGCCGTCAACTCAATGGGCAGATGGAAGCGGTGTTCGTGGTCGACGGCAGCCCCGATCGTTCGTTCGAATTGCTGCGCAATGCTTCCCGGAATTTGAGTTTTCCGGTGCAGATCCTCGTGCACTCGAGGAATTTCGGCTCATTCCCTGCAATACGCTCTGGGCTTGCGGCCGCACGCGGCGAATACTTCGGCGTCATGGCGGCAGACTTGCAGGAGCCGCCAGAACTCTTGATCGAGTTCTTCAGCTCACTTGCAGGCGACGAATGCGACGTCGTCATCGGGACGCGCGACAGTCGGAAAGATCCGCTCTCGTCGCGCCTCGCTTCGACCATTTTCTGGAGTCTTTACCGCCGGATGGTCGTCCACGACATGCCGGTGGGCGGCGTGGACGTATTTGGCTGCAATCGCGCATTCCGGGACCAGTTGCTGCAACTCGAGGAATCACGTTCGTCGCTGATTGCGCTTATTTTCTGGCTCGGATTCCGGCGCAAATTGTGCGGATACCAACGGCTGCAACGCCAAGAAGGCGTATCCGGGTGGACGCTCAGAAAGAAGATCGACTACATGATGGACAGCATGTTTGCGTTCACCGATCTTCCCATTCGCCTCTTGATAAGAATCGGCGCAGCCGGCTCGTTCATTTCGACTCTCCTGGGGCTGTCGATCCTTGGGGCGCGTATTGCAGGGGCCATTACCGTCCCCGGCTACGCGGCAACCATGCTGGTAGTTCTTATGCTTGGCGCACTCAACTTGCTGGGCCTCGGCCTGGTTGGGACCTACGCCTGGCGCGCGTACGAAAACAGTAAGCGGCGTCCGTTGGCTGTTGTGTCACTTAAATTGCAAACTGACGGAGTAGTTTTACATGGCTGATTCTACATTCATTCATGAGACGGCCGACGTCAAGTCTTCAGCCATTGGCGCCGGGAGCCGGATCTGGCAATACGTGGTCGTGCTTCCGAACGCGAAGATCGGTCGTGATGTCAATCTTTGCTCGCATTGCCTCGTCGAAAACGACGTGGTCATTGGCGATCGGGTAACGGTCAAGTCGGGCGTTTATCTCTGGGACGGCATTCACGTCGCTGACGATGTATTCATCGGGCCCAACGTCACCTTTACCAACGACAAGTTTCCACGTTCAAAGGTTTATCCCGAGAGGTTTGCTCAAACTCGAATTGAGAAGGGTGCATCGATAGGCGGGGGCGCAGTGCTGCTGCCTGGAATCACCATCGGCATGGGTGCCATGGTCGGCGCAGGCGCAGTCGTTACCAAATCGGTTCCACCCTTTGCGATCGTCATGGGGTCGCCCGCTCGTATAACGGGCTATGTCGACAACAACGAATCCGTGGCGCCGGCGACATCGCACGCTGCGTCAGCTTTGTCGATCGTAGAGGGGCCGGTAACACGCGTTGGCGTTGGTGACGCAACGTTGCATAAATTCAAGCGGTTCAGTGACCCTCGTGGCGAACTATCTGTCGGCGAGTTCGCAAGAGACGTTCCATTTCTGCCGAAACGCTACTTTCTGGTATTCAACGTACCGGGTGAAGCCAAACGCGGCGAGCATGCCCATCTGAAATGCCATCAGTTCCTCATCTGCGTCAAAGGCGGCTGCACTGCGGTCGTGGACGACGGCGTTTTACGGCGTGAAATTACGCTCAACTCACCGGACGTTGGGCTTCATTTGCCGCCATTGACATGGGGCACCCAATATAAATATTCGAGCGATGCAGTTTTGCTTGTCTTCACTTCCGACTATTACGACGCAAGCGACTACGTCGCGAGTTACGCCGAGTTCGTCGATATTGTGAATTCACGGACTCAGCACTGATGTCGATTTCGCTTAAGCAAAAGGCGCAGAGATGGTCGCGCTTTATAATGGGTGGTCTTTCGAATACTGCGTTTACGTATCTAATTTATTTAGGTCTGAGTCGGTTCGTTCACTATCAGATCGCTTACTTCGTTGCATATTGCTGCGGCATTGTTTTCGCGTACTGGTTTAACGCGACTTTCGTGTTCAAAGTGCCTTTGTCATGGAGAGGGGCGGTGTCGTATCCGATCGTCTATGCTGTCCAGTACGCAACATCGGCCGTTCTACTGGGCGTTCTGGTGAAAGGTTTGCATTTGAATTCCACGTATGCACCGTTGTTCGTAACTGCTTGCATGCTGCCCTTGACTTATCTGATGAGTAAAATCGTCCTTCACGCGACACGTCATTCAAGCAAGCGCGACAAAGTCACCGCTGAGACTGTCAACAAGTTTTAAAGCCGGCTGTCCATTCCGCCTCGAACCTGATTGAAGATTGAGTTTCCCGTTGTTGTCCACATCGGAATAGATGCACTACGCTGTCTGGGGGTGATCAAATTAGATGAAAACAGTGGGTCAGTATTCGGTGGAAGTCAACAGTGAGAAAGGCGCTACAACCGCGAGGGCCACATGCAGGTGGCCGTCCGCCTTAATTAATTACCGGATACTGTAATCCGTTTAACAAACAATCCCAACGTCCGATTATCGCCCTTCATCCCAAGCGATTCCGGCGACGTGGCATCAGGAAGCTCGAACGAAAGCCGGACTTCGTCATTGGATTTGGCGAGCAAGCTTGCATCCACGATAACCTCTTTCTGCACGTCCTCGGCATTATTGAAGGTCCACGTTGCGTACGGTTCTCCATTCACTCTGACTACGGCTCTTTGTTGGGGATGGGCAGGTGTAACGAACGCGTGGAGGTCGATGAGCAGGCGGACATGATTGGCGTGGACCTTACCTAGATAAATGCGAAGGGCAGCTTGCTTACCGTCGGTCCAGCGCCCCGTTGGTTCCGCTCCTGACCAGGTCTGCATCGACATCCAGTCGGTCGATCCATTCTGACTGAAATCGATCGTGCGCGAGACATTGAGGGATTGTCTTGCGGTGACTTGCACGGCCCCACAGGTGCTCGTGCATCCCTTCCAGTGCGGCGCAAGAACGCGATAGCCGTCGACGATTCCAATGAACCCATCGTGGAACTTGTCCGTCGCTTCATTCCACAACTCGCCTCGAGTAAAGACGTACAGCGTATCGTCGCGGTAGTGGTTCGTCGCAACTTCCTGTCGAAGTTCTTCCTGTACCTTGTTGAGTTCGAAAGAGGAGACTCGCGCGATGCTGCCACCGTTTACGCTCATATGGCTGTTCGATGCGTACGTGAGCATGACGCCGGAGTTGGGCGTGTCTTCTGTCGGGATCACGAACGCGAGCCGCTTGTATGTCTTGGATGCGTCCAACCAGAATGCTGAACTGAGAGGCCATTGATATCCGCCGTACCAGCGCTGTCTGAGAATCTGATTCGCTTTGACCAGATCGACGCCTTGAATCACGAGCAGCACGGCAAGAATGATGGTTGCCGGTTTCCTCGGAACGTTCCGCAGAAAAATAGAGAAGACCGACAGTTCTAGCAGGTAGAAGACAGGCCAGACGAAGCGGCCGGACACCCGGAAGGTGTCGGTGACTTTCTGCAGAAATTTGGGGAGCCGATAGTTGAACAGGTCATACGGCCCAAACGAAATACGGTCCGAGAGTGCGTATAGGATAAGAACGCCAGAAAGAATGGCCAAAGGCAAGCATAGATACCTGTTCCAGGGAACGGAATCACGGTTGCGGTACATGGTCACGAGTGTCAACGCAACCAGAATCAGCATGCCTACGCCGAGAAAAGCAAATCCCTCGTAATCCCCCCCGTTGTACTGCGTCGAATAGAAAGTCGACCAGATCGGTCCCGGCTCGACGAACGAGAGCAGATTCATTCGGAATTCGCCGAATCCTCCAGCGCTCACGCTTTTCGAAACGAAATAACCCGCGAATAGCATCACGAATACGAGGCATGCGATCGTAACGGCGAATTCCAGGGTGAGTTGCCGGGCTGTGGCAGTCTTGAAGTAACGACGGCGAATCACGTCCGCTAGCCAGATCGCCGCGCACATTGCACACAAATAGGCATGGATGAGCGCAGCGACGGATAGCAACAAAGGCCACAAGAAAAGCTTCCTGCGATCCGCGAGGTAAATGCAGAGCGCCGCCAGGATCAGCCAATGACCCATCAGGGCTTCGTGACCCGAAAGGCGCCATATCATCGGCGGAGAAAAAACGAAGAAGCAGGTGCTAACTATCAGTAACAGCCTTTCGTTGATAGAGCGGGAAAGCAGCAGCCATGCAAATACGGCCTGCAAAATAAAACACAGTAATATCCAGATGCCAAAATACTGGAACGTCGACGGCAATACGGCCGAAAAAGGCCGGAAAATAAATGCGAGCAACGGAATCGAATCGGTAAATACGATTGAGCTGCCTAGCTGCTCGCCATAAGCAAGATTCTTTCCGAACGGCCACTGAAAAAACGGTTCGTTTCGGAAGAAATTCCATCCGACATAATGTTGAACGGGATCACCATTCGAGGCCAAAAGCCAGTTGATATTTTCTGGGTCCAGAATGCCGCCGCCGGTATACCCCCAGAAAAAGAGGGCGCCGATCAGGCATGGTATCCAAAGAGAGCTCGAAGCCGGCTTCTGGCCTGCAGATTTCTGAATGCGCATACGTTTAATGGATTTTGCTTTTGGCTCGACGCTTTATGGATTCGCGTGTAACTGCAAAACTGGGTGGCTTTCTGGCCGTCCCCACTGTTGGTCCGTCACTGTACATGCCGCGGTTGAGCGTGGCAAATCTCGTTAAGGGCGGTCGTGACGCACCGTATGCTTTACAATCTCCGCTTCGAACGGAACGAGAGCGAAAAAGGGGACAGATGAAGTTGATGTCGCTAGTGCGAAACAACGGGATATTCTGGACATTCGTCCGTTATATCGGCGTCGGTGGGGCATCGTTCCTAGTCGATTTCGCTTGTTTCATGGCTTTGGTTCGCCTCGGCGGTTTCAATCCCGCTCTTGCACAGGTCTTCAGCCGCACTGTAGGGGCGGCCAGCGGATTTCTTGGGCATAAGTATTTTTCGTTTGCGCACAGTGATCCCGCTGTTGCGCAAAAGCGTTCGTCCACGTTTCAGATGATCGGATACCTCGGGGTAACGGTTTTCGGTATCACGGTTTCGCCATTCGTTATTGAACTAATGCTTTGGTTGTGTGGCGGCCGGTTGTTGATCGGCAAGCTTTGCACGGAAGTCGTGATGGTGTGCATCAATTTCGTCGCGATGCGCGCACTGTTTGGTCACGTTGGCAAAAAAGCGAATCCACTTCCATGAATCAACAATCACGCGGTTTTCTTTCGATCGTCGTACCCGCTTATAACGAGGCGCCCAATCTTCGGAATGCGGTTGAGACACTTGTGAACGAAGCAATGCCGCTTTGTGACGATCTTGAGATTATCATCGTTAATGATGGGTCGAAAGATGCCACGGCGGAGACGCTGCTGAAACTCGAGGCTCAGTTTCCGCAACTTCGGCCTATTAATTTCTCGCGAAATTTCGGCAAGGAGGCCGCGCTCGAGGCAGGACTCGAGCACGCGTCGGGCGACGCGGTGCTGTTCATCGATGCAGACCTTCAGCATCCGCCGTCGCTCATGTCTTCGATGGTTCAGGCGTGGCGGGAGGGCGCAGACGTGGTTAACGCGAAAAAGCGCGACCGCGGTGAAGAAAGCGCGGTTTACAGGTTGGCGTCGAAGCTGTTTTACCGGCTTTTTTCTCAGGCGACCGGCGTCGATTTTAAAGGCGCGAGCGACTACAAACTCATCGATCGGCAAGTCGCCGACGCCATCAAACAATGTCCTGAGCGCGCGCGCTTCTTCAGGGGGCTCGTCGCGTGGGTGGGTTTTCGGCAGGCCAACATTCTGTTCGACGTTCAGCCTCGCGCCGCAGGTGAGTCGACATGGTCGACAATTGGACTGATTAGATACTCTATCAGTAACCTGTTGTCGTTCTCGTCGCTACCGCTCACTTTTATTGCTGTAGTCGGCCTGATTATGTCCGCCGTGAGTTTGCTTTTATGCGTAGAAACATTGGTGCGATATGTCATGGGTCGCTCCTTAAGCGGGTTCACGACCGTGATTATTTCGCAGGCTGCATTTAGTGGGGCAATATTGCTTGCGGTTGGCGTGCTCGCCATTTATGTTGGCCGAATCTATGAGGAGCAGAAAGGACGACCGCTGTATATCGTGCGCCAAAAATCTGTCCGCGATGACAAGTCGATCTCGACGGTTAATTCGTGATGCAATGAAGTTCACGTCCTGAGAGCGAATCGGGTAAACTATGTTTTTCAGGCTTCTTTTCGGGTCACAAGGCTTCGATATAGCGAGACATAGCTCTCGACCATGTGGTCGGCTGTAAAGAGCCGTTCGAAACGTTGGCGACCGGCATAACCGAGACGCTCGCTGAGTTTGTCATCAGCCCAGACAGTGCGCATTGCTTCCCTAAGCGCCGGCACATCATTCGGTGGAACGATAAACCCCGTTTCGCCATCGACATTGATATACGAAGTCCCCGTCCCGATCTCAGCGGTAATCAGCGGCTTGCCGAACATTGCGCCTTCCAGCAGCGAGATCCCAAACGCCTCGGACCGTAAATGGGACGGAAACGTCAACGCGTGGCAGAGCGTAAGCAGGGCGAACTTGTCCTCATCACCCACTGGACCGACGAACTCGACATGGCTGAGCTTCAACCGCGCAGCCTGCTCCCGCAACTCGGCTTCCATCGGACCCGCGCCGACAATCACCGTTTTGAAGGCCGTGCCCTGGAGCGCATCAAGCAGAATATGCAGACCTTTGTAGTAACGAAGGTTGCCGACAAAGAGAAAAAACTTCGGCCCGATTCTATCTCGCCAAGCCTTCAACTTTTCCGGAGAGGGCGCTGGGTAGGAGGTCGGATCAAGCCCGATCGGAACGACTTCGACCTTATCCCTATAGCGCTGTAGCACGTCGCTCGTCGCAAGGTAATTGGGCGACGTCGCAACGATCCGGTCGACGCTCGATAGGAATCGATCACGCAGAGGTCGGTAGACCTGCAACAAGAGTTTCTGTCTTACGATGTCGGAGTGATACGTGACGATCGATGGCTTCCGTACTCGCGTCGCAAAGTGTACGACGTCCGCGAAAGGCCAGGGAAAGTGGTAATGGATCAGGTCCGCATGCCGCGCCAGCGAACTGAATCGCCGGAACGCCTCCATCGAGAATGCCGACGAGGCAATCTCCACGTCCAGCTTCGCGCGATAGTGCTTGTGGTCCCCGAAATCGACCGTCGAAGTATCGTTGCTCACCGTCAGCACATCGCTCGACACGCCACGTTTGGCCGCGCCAGAGCAGATCTGGCTGATCAGCTCTTCGATTCCCCCCATCGAGTCAGGTTTATATGTTTTATAAAAATGTAGGACGCGCATGAGCCAAACTGGATAGAGGTCGTTTGCTGGCGGCAACGACTGACTGCGCAAGCGACTGCAAATGAAGCGCAGAAGAAGGCGGGCGGGAAGCGCTACGCGCTTCCCGCGCAAGAAGGCTCAGGCCGCAGGCGCGCGACCGTAGACGTCCTCGAACCGGACGATGTCGTCCTCGCCGAGATATTCCCCGCACTGAACTTCGATCAGCACGAGGTCCATCACGCCCGGATTGATGAGGCGATGCTTATGTCCCGCCGGAATGTAAGTCGACTCGTTTGGTTGCAGCGAAATCAGCTTGTCGCCATTGACGATATCTGCGCAGCCGCTGACCACGATCCAGTGTTCGCTGCGATGATGATGCATCTGAAGCGAGAGTGACGCACCCGGCTTCACGACGATCCGCTTCATCTTGAAGCGCACGCCTTCTTCGAGCACGGTGTAGGTCCCCCACGGGCGATGCACCGTCCGATGCAACCGGTATGCATCGTGATTGGCCTCCTTGAGCTTCGCGACGATCTGCTTGACGTCCTGCGCACGGTCGCGAGCGGCAATCAGCAGTGCATCGGCAGTATCCACGACGAGCAGATCGCGAACGCCGACCATGCCAATGACACGCTCGTCGCTGCGCACGAAGCAGCCATCGACGTCATGCAGTTCCGCTTCCCCATGAATGCGGTTGCCACGGTTGTCTGCCGGTGTCAGATCGCTGATCGACTGCCACGAGCCGATGTCGCTCCAGCCCATCTGGCAGGGTACGACATTGACATTGTCCGAGCGCTCCATGACGGCATAATCGATGGAGATGTCTTCGGCATTGCGAAATTGCGCAGCGTCCAGTTCGATTGCGTAACCGTCGTCCGACATGCTGCGCTTGGACGTGCGCACCGCATCGGCTGCAGGGCCTGCAACGCCGGGCGCATGGCGCTCCAGTTCGGCCAACAGGGTTTCGGCGGTGAAGCAGAACATGCCGGCATTCCACAGATGGCGTCCGTCCGCGACCAGCTCGCGCGCGACATTCAGGTCCGGCTTTTCAACGAACCGCATCACCTTGTGAACGGCCTCGGCACCCTCGATAGGCGCCTGATCGTATTCGATGTAACCAAAGCCCGTTTCCGGCGTGGTTGGGCGAATACCGAATGTCACCAGCCGTCCTTCCTGAGCAGAGCGTGCTGCATGCTGCACTGCCGCGCCGAACGCATCTTCGTCTTCGATCAGATGGTCAGCAGGCATGACCAGCATAATGGCATCCGGGCCGTGCTGCTCGCGTACGACTTCCGCCGCCACCCCAATCGCCGCCGCCGTGTTGCGGGCCATCGGTTCCAGCACGAAACCCAGCCGGGACACGCTGGATTCGACTTCGACGCATTCGTCCTTCGTCAGGAAATAAGTGTCACGATTTGTAACAATCACGACCTCATCCGACTTGCTGACGTTCAATGCTCGCAGGAACGTTTTCTGGAGGAGGCTTTGCCCATCTGCCAGTTTCAGGAGCGGCTTGGGAAATGCTTCGCGAGATACCGGCCACAGACGCGTGCCCGCGCCGCCGCAGATAATGACAGGGATTATGTTCATTGAATTGCTCTGGAGCATCTTGATGGCTATGCGTACCGGATTCTAGCGGAAACGGCAAGGACGGTCGCCTCGTTATCTACATTTGGTTACCGCTGTTGCAGCGCAGCGTGCGATTATGGGTCGCGAACCGGCGTCGGATGCGATATCGTTGTAAAATTGCAACGCTAATGCCCGGACTCTTGTCAAATTGCCCCGCGGCAGCCTTGGACAGTGCGCGTGTGAGGCGCGGTGTCTGGCATCGGCTCTGCTTTTGCCGGCCGGTGTAATGGTAGGGATTCGTGCTGGCACGCATGGCAATTGCTTGTGGCGGTGCGGCATAATGGCGTCCTTAGAGATAAAGTCTCCCTGATCGGCGTACGGCATCTATCGATAAAAAGAGATTGGGCCCGGAGAGAAGCTGGTAGAAGGTGAACTCGCAGGTGTTCCATACGAAGCGGCAAGGGCGACCTCATCTCATCCAACCGTTCTGAACAACCTGGGATTTAACGGGAATGCTTCGATTCAAGTCCAAGTGGCTGTCGTTTTGTGCGTTCGGATTCGATATCTGCGCCGTAACAGTCGCATGGCTCGTGGCTTACGCGATTCGCTTCAATGGCAGCGTGCCGCATGATTTTCTGCATGGCGGCCTGCGTGCGCTTTTGTGGGTTGTCGTCGTGTACGCGGCGATGTTTCGCGTATTCGGTCTTTACCGCGGCATGTGGGTCTTCGCAAGTCTGCCCGACCTGATGCGGATTTCGAAGGCAGTCGCTTCCGGCGCGTTGCTCGTCATGACGTGCGCCGTGATGTTCCAGCCGGTGCCCATCATTCCGCGTTCGGTGCTCGTGGTTTCGCCGCTGCTGCTATTTCTGGCGATGGGCGGCTCGCGCGCGCTTTATCGTGCGACCAAGGAGTTCTACCGATACGGCGGCCTTGTTGGACAAGGCAAACCGGTCATCGTGCTTGGTGCCGGGACGGCTGGGGCGAGCATTGCCCGGGAGTTGTCCAGGTCAGGCGAATGGCGGCTGGTGGGACTTCTGGACGACGATCGCTCGAAGCAGGGCCGCGAAATCTACGGCTACAAGGTGCTTGGCGCGACGTCGGACCTGGAGCATTGGGCGACCGAGCTGCGCGTCGAGCACGTCATCATCGCCATGCCGTCTGCCACGGTCGATGCGCAGCGTCGTGTAGCCACGCTATGCGTGCGCGCCGGTGTACGCGCAATGGTGCTGCCAGCGCTGACGACGGTCTCTGAAGGCCAGGCGTTCATGTCTCGCGTGCGCCAGATCAATCTCGAAGATCTGCTTGGACGCGAGCCTGTCCGGATCGACACGCCACATGTGGAAGCGCTGCTGCGCGCGCGGACTGTCATGGTGACGGGGGCGGGCGGGTCGATCGGTTCGGAGCTTTGTCGGCAAATCCTGCGGTTCGAACCCGCACAACTCATCGCGTTCGATATCTCCGAGTTCGCCATGTACCGTTTGACGGAGGAATTGTGTGACCGTTTTCCGGGCGTCTCGGTCGTTCCCATCGTCGGCGATGCCAAAGACTCGTTGCTGCTCGATCAGGTGCTGTCCCGCTATACTCCGCATATCCTCTTTCACGCGGCCGCCTACAAGCACGTTCCGCTGATGGAGGAACTGAATTCGTGGCAGGCCGTGCGCAACAACGTGCTGGGGACCTATCGCGTTGCACGCGCCGCCATTCGTCACGATATACGTCATTTCGTGCTGATCTCGACCGACAAGGCTGTGAATCCGACCAACGTCATGGGCGCGAGCAAGCGGCTCGCGGAAATGACGTGTCAAGCGCTGCAGCAAACCACGCAGCGCACCGAGTTTGAAACGGTCCGCTTCGGTAATGTGCTGGGTAGCGCGGGCAGCGTCATACCCAAGTTTCAGCAGCAGATCGCCAAGGGTGGACCCGTAACCGTCACCCATCCCGAGATCACGCGCTTTTTCATGACGATTCCTGAAGCCTCACAACTCGTGTTGCAGGCATCCAGCATGGGCCAGGGCGGCGAGATCTTTATTCTGGATATGGGCCAGCCTGTGCGCATCGTCGATCTGGCGCGCGATCTGATCCGTATCTACGGTTTTACCGAAGAACAGATCAGGATCGTGTTCACTGGACTGCGGCCTGGCGAGAAACTCTACGAAGAGCTTCTCGCCGATGACGAGACCACCACGCGTACACCGCACCCGAAACTTCGGATCGCGAAGGCACGGGAAGTCCCAGATAACCTGTTGGACGAGTTGTTGCCATGGCTCATGCAGCATCGTGTCCCTGGCGACGACGAAGTCAGGCGCGACTTGCGCCGCTGGGTGGCGGAATATCAGCCAACGACCGCGCCGGTACTGCGGAGTGTCACGTCGATCAACGAGGCACGTGTGGCAGGCAGCTGAAGTGCGGCCGATGGTCGTTTGGTTTTTCCCGAAATTTCGTCTGGTGAGCAGCGTTGCGTCATGCGCGACGGGTTTGCGTTCACTGGCCCCCTCTCAATTCGAATGAAACTGCTTTACGACCTGAATTCCCTGAGACCTCCGCGAAGCGGCGTCGGCTATTACACACAGCACCTTCTTGAGGGCCTCTTCGATCGGGACGATGTCGAAGAAATGGGCGGATGGATAGGCTCCAACTACTACGACCGCAGCGGTGTGACGGACCTGATTTCCGGACATGACGCGCTGGAAGCCGGCGCGCAATTCAGTGAGGGATTGAAGGCGAGTCTGCTGCGCGCAGCCCGCAGCTTGCCGGGCGTCTATCACGGCCGCACAGTGTGGCGGCGGATCAAGTCGGCGAGCTTGCGCGCCGAGTACGCACGCCGCGGCTTCATCTATCACGAGACGAACTTCGTCGCGTCACCGTATGCGGGCCCAAGCGTCGTGACGATCCACGACCTGTCCCATCATCATTTTCCGAAGTTCCATCCGCAAGCCGCCGTCGACTATCTGGACAGAAACCTGCCCGACACGCTGAAGCAGGTGCGTAAGGTCATTGCGGTGAGTGAATACACGCGACGTGACACGATCGAGGTGTATGGTCTGCCTGAAGACAAGGTCGTGGCGATTCCTCTCGGCGTCGAGCCCTGTTTTCAGCCGCATCGCGAAGAGGAGTGCCAGCCGGTGCTGACCGACCTGGGGCTGCGGTACCGGGGATTCATCCTGTCGGTGTGCACGCTGCAGCCGCGCAAAAATCTTCCGCGACTCGTGAGCGCCTTCTCGAAGTTGCCCACCGATATGCGGGACGCCTTTCCGCTTGTGCTGATCGGCGCCGACGGCTGGATGAATACCGCGCTGCTGCGCGATATCGAGCGGCTGGCGCAGGCGAAGCAGGCCATCTTGCCGGGGTACGTGCCGCGGGAAACGCTGCTGAAGCTGTACGCGTCGGCTGCAGTGTTCGCCTATCCATCGCTGTTCGAAGGTTTTGGCTTGCCCGTTGCCGAGGCGATGGCGAGCGGCGTTGCCGTGCTGACCTCGAATACGACTTCGTTGCCGGAAGTCGCTGCGGGCGCCGCGCTCGAAGTCGATCCGTGCTCGATTGAGAACATCGAGGCAGGACTCGAGCGCCTCCTGAACGATGAAGCGCTGCGCGCTACTTTGATCGCGAAGGGATTGGCGCGCGCGTCTCAGCTCACGTGGGACACGACGGTACGCCGAACGTACGACGTGTATCGATCGATTGCCGCATAGATGAATTCCGTCGGCGCATGCAATTTGACGCAGATCGGTATGAGATCGGCAGGTTGGCCAGAGAGGAAGAGAGTCATGCAGATCGCTGTTAGCGGCGCAAATGGTTTCGTTGGGCGCGCGTTATGCCGGATCTTGAAGAATGCCGGGCATGGCGTGACCGCGCTCGTGCGCCGCCCGTCGTGCATGGAAGAAGGCGTGGTCGAACGCGTGATCCCCGATGACCATTTCGCAAGCGTTGCGCGCGGAAACCCTGCGATTGGACCCATCGATGCGTTCGTGCATCTCGCGGCGCGCGTGCACGTGATGCAGGACGCTGCGACTGATCCGCTTGCCGAATATCGCGCTGTCAATGTCAAAGGAACGCTGGATGCCGCATCGGCGGCCCTTCAGGCAGGCGCGCGACGCTTTCTGTTCGTCAGCAGCGTCAAGGCGCTCGGCGAGGGAGAGCCGGGACGCCCCTGGCGCGAAGACGACCAGCCGGCACCGACGGACCCCTACGGCATTTCGAAGTTCGAAGCCGAGCAGGCGCTGCTGGCGTTCGGGCAGACACACGGGCTGGAAGTGGCCATCGTGCGGCCACCACTCGTCTACGGCCCCGGCGTGCGTGCGAATTTCCTGGGCCTGATGCGCGCGATCGCACGTGGTATCCCTCTGCCGATAGGCAGGGTCGAGGCGCGTCGCAGCATGGTGTATGTCGACAATCTCGCCGATGCGCTGCGAGCGCTTGCGACGTCGTCGCGTCCCGTTCACGGCGTTTACCACGTCACCGATGACGAGGACCTGACGGTTGCCGGCATGGCTCGCGCGATCGGCGTCGCGCTTGACCGACCAGCCAGACTGATCCCTGTGCCCGTCGGCCTGTTGCGCGGCGTGGGGCGCGTGACGGGCAAGGTGGCGCAAGTCGATCGTCTCACGAGTCCGTTGCGCGTTGGTGGCGTTCGTATGCGCGCCGAACTTGACTGGACGCCGCCGTGGACCGTCGCGCAAGGGCTCGCAGAAACGGCGCGTGCTTTCAATGCAGGCCAGACGCAATGACGCCATTTTCCAGTGCACCGCTCGCAGCAGTTCTGCTGATAGCAGCCGTCATCTCCTTTGCGATTCTTGTGACGCTGCTTAAAACCGGCTGGGCATGGGACATCGCGGTAGACATCCCCAACCAACGTTCGCTCCATCACCGACCAGTGCCGCGCGTCGGCGGATGGGGTATCTTGCCGAGCGCGCTCATCATCGGGGCATTAGCGGCGCCGTCGCTTCGCGTCGCGCTGCTGGGAGCGGCCATACTCGCCGTCGTTTCGCAGATTGACGACCGGCGCGGCTTGCCGGCGCGTGTGCGTTTTTTCGCGCATACCGTGGTCACGGCCGCCGTGGTCATCGGGACGGCCGTTGATCTCCCTTGGTGGCTGGGTGTGCTGGCTTGCATTGCGATTGTGTGGCTGGTGAACCTCTACAACTTCATGGATGGCTCCAACGGTTTGGCCGGCGGTATGGCCGTGTTCGGATTCGGGACTTACGCGCTCGCGGCGGCGGGAGCGCAGCCGGGGCTTGCCGTCTGCGCGATGGCGATCGCCGGCGCGGCGATCGGTTTTCTGCTGTTGAACTTCGAGCCCGCGCGCATTTTTCTCGGTGATGTGGGCTCGATTCCACTGGGTTTTCTGGCCGGTGCACTGGGCTACTGGGGTTGGCAACACGGCGCGTGGCCGCTCTGGTTTCCCGCACTCGCTTTCGCTCCGTTCATTGCAGATTCAACGACTACGCTGCTGCGTCGCCTGTCCCGCAGAGAGAAGGTCTGGGAAGCGCATCGTCAGCACTACTATCAGCGGCTGGTGCAGATGGGGGCGACGCATGTTCGTGTTGCGCTGATTTATTACTGGTTAATGCTCGTCGGGTCCACCGTTGCGCTGCTCGCATTGAAACTGCCCGTCGTAGCACAATGGACGATGGTGGCATGCTGGTATCTGGTGCTGGCTGTTATTGGATGGCGCATCGATCAACGTTGGACTGCGCGCGAGCGCTGATCGGCTGCAAGCTGTTGCGTTTTCAGAATCCTGGCTTGCATAGGTTGGGCACGCTTCCGTTGCTATGCCCGACCGTCGAAAGCGCCGCGACTGCGGCGACGGTACCCAACACCTTCAGCCGGTCGCGACGGGATCGATGGGCGCGCGGTATGCGCGATTGGCCGTTCCGTACAGGCTGTGCACTCAGCCGCGGCAGGCTCGAGCACGCGCCCCATCCCACATGCTGCATCATGGATTCTCCCATTCGATCGATCCCCGACATTGACGCACCCCTGGGGCAGGAGGCGACGCGCTCGTCAGTCACTACGCAGCGAGCCGGTTTGCCATGGCGCATCTGATTCGGAGCTGGTTCGACCAAGGAATATTCTGGTTGCGAGCAGTGCTAACAATAGCGGTGACGCTACCGGGCTGTGGAGGGAAACGGTTCGAAGTGCCGATTATATTAGTTTACATTGCCAAATGTATCGTTACGCGTCCAGATGCACGATGTATATTGACCAGTAATTCACTGATTACTCGCCGGCAGTCCCGTAGCGACGTTGTCCAGTGTGAGCTGCTCGCCGATTCCCAGCAGCAGGCCGCTGAAAGACCAGAAAGCGAGGATCGTCGTTTGCCACATGAAGTCGTCCGTCAGGTTCTTTGTGAGCATGCCCGCGACGAGCGCAATGCCCGCTGCGCTGACGAGCGGCTCGACATGGCGCAGGCTCCAGAAGCGCGCGACGAGCGCGAGCAGCAGCACGGATTGCAGCGCGAGGCCGATGATCCCTGTCTGCAGCCACGTGTTGATGAACAGATTATGCGCATGCGTGAGCGCCAGGGGCTCGACTGCGAGCAGGCTCGCGGGCATCTGTTCCTTATAGGCGATGCCGGGCAGCGGCTTGCCGAAGCCGATACCCGTCCACGTGTGCTCCGCGCCCACGCGCTCGTAGAACGCCCACAGCTTGGGACGCGTATCGTTCGACACCGTGTCGCCGATGCCCACCAGCGCGGGCGGCAGGTAGATCTGATGTCCGCCGATGTGGAAATCGCCTTGCGCCGGACGCGGCGCCGCGTCGCCGTAGCGCAGCCGCGCGCTGAGTTCGAGGCTTCCGAGCGCCGCGGCGGCCACGAGGAGGCACACCACGCCCGCGATCAACATCCGCTTGCGGTAGAACGGAGACAGCGCGATCAGCAGGGTGATCGCCGCGGCCGGCCAGAAGAAGCGGTTGAGCGTGGCGAGCCCGACGAACAGGCAGAGGATGAGCCCTGTCATCCCGACTGTCCGCCAGCGCGCGCGCAGCATCACGCCGGAGAAGAGCGGCATCGCGAAGACGGCCAGCGTGCTCGTATGGCCGACGCGGTTGTAGTAGTGGAGCAGGAACGTATCGGCCGTGGGCGGTTGCAGGTGACCCCAGTTGACGATGCTCGTGAAAGCCAGCAACGCGGCGGCAATCCACGTGACGGCGACGAAGGACGTCGGCCGCTGTGTGCGGCTGCCGACGACCCAGAAGCCGAAAAAGGCGACGAACGGATAGAGAATCTCGTCGAACCACTGATGCAGGCTGACGGGCTGCGCGCGCGACCACGCGACGGCGGCCAGCGCCCATGCGGCCCACGCGCAGATCGGCAGGACGAGTGGCCAGCGGCGCAGCGCCGTCGCATCCGATGCGCATGCGGCGCACAGCGTACCGACGGCCAGCAGCGCGAGCCCGTTATAGACGATCGCGGTCATGTGTCCGAACATGACCGCAAACAGGATGATCGGGCAGGCAACCCAAAGCACGCGGTCTCCGCGCGCCGCCAAGTTTTTCATGAGACTCCCAGGGCATCGCTCAACGTCCGGCAGACGGAATCGACTGTCAGGCGGCCCATGTAGGCGGCGTGATCGCCGTGCCAGTCGATGTAAGTCTCGGCGTTGCGGTCGCAACGGCGGACCCACGACACCTCGCGGCGAAAAATAAACGGCTCGTCGCGGCACGGCGTATCGGCGGTCGGATTCGCCCGGACGGTCGACTCATTGAGAGATCGCCGAGTTGGCGTTCGCGACAGTAATCTGAATCAGAAGCGGCTGATTTTACCATGTTGCCTTCTAATTCCGGTCGCGCAAACGGCGAATTGACGCGGCTCACGCATCGCGCGAGCCTCAGAAGCATCGCGACGTGGGCCGCCGCGCTCGTGTCGTAAAGCCCGGCGGTGGCAAGCGCATTGACCGCTAACGTTTTCACGCTCGATCGCCGCCCGCAACGCAGCCACGTCGCCGTATCCAAAAACGAACTTCGCCTGCTCATCAATCGCCGGGCGGCAGCCGCTCGCCAACGGGAAGATGACGGGCGCGCCGCACATCACGAAACTCGACGCCGAGCAGTCCAAAAGGCTCGTATCCGGATGCGAGGGTTGTGAAGTCCGCAGCACGGTAGCCTTCGGTTTCGCGCACGTATAAGCGCGAACGCTGCAGCAAGGTCCATATTGCCGTAGACACGCTGGGACATTTGCTGGCCATGCACGTGACACCGGCCAATGAACAGGAGCGCGCGCAGGTGGCAGAACTTGCGCGTCAGGTGCAGGAAATTACTGGAGAAACGGCCAAGGTGCATTCACGGACCAGGGATAAGAAGCCGCGCAGGCCGCAGGCAAAGAAGGCATTGACCTGCAGGTGATCAAACTGCAGGATGCGAAGAAGGGTTTTGTATTTGCTGCCCCGGTGGTGGGTGGTCGAGCGCAGCTTTTAGCTGGCTCAACCGCTTCCGCCGCCTCGCGCGGGACTATGAACGACTACCCGAAACGCTTGCCGGGCTCCATTTCGTGGCCCTCGCCATGCTTATGCTTGTTTACGTTGTGCCAGTACTTCCGGTTGCAGCACTGGTCTTCTCGCGAGACGCGACCAGTCAAGCGCGATGCGGCTGTTCATAGCATGCCGAGGTAGTTCGTTATCCATTTCATCGCGGGTGGTATCGACCGTCCACAGCACATCTTCGCTCGCGCGGATGACCTTGGACGTTTCGGCTTCACCTTGATTTCAGGAATCCCGACCCCCCGGGTGTCAGGCCAGTGACAATCATCGCCCGGCACATCGTTTGCGTGAGCCTGATGCTTTCGACGTCGTACCGCATCACGCGCAAGATCGAGCTGCGGCGCGAAAATGTTTGCAGACAAACGCGGAATGACGAAAGCTTACTTTTTGCGAAGAAGGTGCTCCGGCGATTGGAAGTTGTTCCAGCGCTGTAAACGCCGGCAAGACAGAACGGCTCGAGGCCCGATCGAAAAGCCCGGAGTTTGAACCAGCTACAGATTTAGCGCTGTGCTCGAGGTAAAGCTATGCGATTTTGTGGAGCTTTTCGGGTTAAGACCGTGAGCCGGCTCGTCCAAACGTCGGGTGTCAGGAAACGCTGTGCTCTTTTTTCTGATACTCGGAAAGTCGCCGTTTGTCCTTGCAGCAGGGTTCATTGAGCGAGCATGACGATGTCCACGGGGCTGCATCTCGCTCTTGCTCGCCGGCAAGCGGCGAACGGGTTCTGTTTCGTAAAAACCCGTGTAAGGACTGGTCGAATCCTTGGCCTCTTCATGGCCTCTGCGATACGAATGGCTTACCAGTCCTGGTCGCGGCAGTCCCGAGAACTGCCTGCCCGTCCGTGTTCGAGGTATGGACTACGTGCAGTATGAAGCCTCAGCAGAAACGGGCGACCGGGAGACAGAGCGCGATGGGAAGCCAGCGTTGAGCCACCTATCGAAATATACGAGACAGGAAGCGAGGCACATCGTCGCCAGCACAGCTCAGGTTAAAAGATCTATCAAAAGCGTCACCATTCCGGATGCCGCTAGTCCTTAGGCAGCGCTACGATCATCATTGCTGGCACGACCGGGACCGGACCTCAGTGTGCCAAACCAGGTTGACAATGGGACGACAGGAAAGCTCAAGATGACTAAACATTACTCGACAAGCGGACGAATCCGCATAAACTTCTTCATACCCGCCCACGCAATCCTCGGATATGCAGATGGAATAGTAAACGACCCCACAGCTGCGGAGCGTCGCCTGAGATATATCGATTTTTCGCAGAAGCTGCATGCTGTCCTGGGTCCCACGCTTGGGTCGAAATACCGCCTGTTTGAGGGCCTGACAGTGTTGACGTCGATCGGTCTGGCCGGCCCTGCGGTCCACGTCGACTGTTTAGCCGTTACCACCATCGGAGTATTCGTGATCAGTCAGATCGACTGGGCGGGAAAGGTGGATAGGAGCATTGATAAGGATAAGCTGCAGGTCAGTACCGCTGGAGCGATGACCGAACTCCATCCGTGCCCGCTTCGATACACCGCGCCGGTCGTTCACTATCTCGGGGCCATCCTTGATGACGTCGACTGCCCAATAGAGAGCATCGCAGTGTCCGACAATGAAACATGCGAGTTTGGACTGGATATATCAACCTCATTTCTCAAGTTAAGCGAATTGCATTATTTCTTTCGAGTGAAGCGGGAACACTATCGTCGCAGCGGAGCCCGTTTCGTCGATATCGAGGTAATGCAGGAGCGATTGCTCATCGGATGCATGCGCGTACTGAAGACGTGACGCACGTTCGCGCCAGCTTGGGAAAGGGTAGAAGTTCTCGAGCTTGGATCATGCAATCACCAGGCCCCTGAGTTGCAGCCGATGCAGAATCGTGGGCGTCTCCGCAATATGCGCCGCTTCGACGACGCCCGGCGGTGCGTCTTTAGCAGGCGCTGGCATTCTGTTAGCGCGTGTGGTTATCTGCTCACAGATCGTGCGGAAGAAAAACATCTTGGCATCAAGTGACTTGGATGTTCGGTCAAGGCGAGTGCTTTCTACGCATGACGGTCGTCGGCCACTTTCTCTGTCCAAGACCGGCGAATGACCAATCTGTAGCTTCGAAAAGACGGGAGCGGTCACCGCTTGTTTGATCCGTTGGGCTACCAGACTGGTTCTAGGCGACGCTTGCGGCAGTGCTGGACGCAGAACCGAAGGGTGGGATAATCATACCGACCACGGCGCTCGCGGCGTGGCTTTTCGGGCTCTTTGCGCCGGCGACGCTTGCCCGGCAATCTCACGCATTGATACACGACCTTTTTGCAGGCTGTTACGACATCCGCAGCGGTTCTCGCAAGTCAGCGGCAAGTAAATCGCAGCTCTGCCCGCTGTTGGAACGCAACGGTGCCCGAAGTCCGCATTATGCCTTTGGATGCTCAGGGGCCGTTTGTATGGCGCAGTTATGCGAATACCGGGCCGCTGTGAGGTCGGTGGTTTTTCGCAAATTAAGCCGCTTCCTTCGTAAGATCAGGCGCTTGGGGCAATATGCCCAAAAAATCAGTACCGTGATCTGGCTCCGGTCTTTGACGTCTTCTCGGCCTTCGCTTGACGGCGCAGTTTTGCGAAAACGGGCCGCCTGCGCAGTCAATGGTTTTTCGCAAATCAGGTCGTTTCCTTCGTGAAACCAGGCACTTGGGCCAATATGCCCAAAAAAATAGACACCTGATCCGGCAACGGTCGTGTACGACTGATCGCCCTTCGCGATCAATGGGCCGTTGCGACGTCGCTTTGGCAGCCCGCGACGGCGGAGGGCTCGCTGGGTGCTGAGCAGCGTCTCGCCGAAAGACGCTGTTTTTTGCACCTCATAGCACCGTCATCTTGCAGACATTTCGCGTATTTTAATGCTACGTCGCTGAACTGGCCGACCGCAATGGGGGAGAAGTGAAAAAACACATAAGCCGTAGTGAACCGCGTCGGGGGAATGCCCTGCGCCGTTGCTTCCTGGTTACCTATTTATATCAACGAGGACTCGAGAGCGGGGAATGGACCACGCAGGCTGCCGCGGCGCGCGCGCTCAACGTGAGCCAGTCGGAGCTGTCGATGGCGCTGCGAATGAGCTCACTGCCAGAGGAACTGCTCTCGATCTTCGCGGATCGCACCGAGGTCAGCAGTCATACCGTGCGCGTCATACGCGAAGTCATGGCGCGCGATGGTCTTGAGACGGTACATGAGCGAATCCGGCAGCATGTTACTGCCGGCATCCAGCTGCCCGCGAAGGCGGTGCTCGCGCTGGTAAAAGGCCGGATGTCTGAAGCAAGGAAAGCGGCAGCGTCGGCTGGCAGGGAGGAGGACAGACCCATTCCCCGGTCACAGGAGTTACCCATGGCTTTGTCCGATCGATTCCATCGTGGAATCGTCGACGGGGAATGGACGAGTTACAGCGCCTGCTCCCGCGCGCTACGCATTTCCCGAAGGAAGATAAGCGATGCCGTCGCTATCGGACAGCTACCGCCTGGCGTCAGATCGCTTTTCTGGGAAAGCCAGCTGACGTTCGCGGTGGGACGCAAACTGCTTGCAATCGAAAGAAGGGTTGACACCAGGGAGCTAGATGCGCGTGCGAACAAGATCCGCTACATCGCGGACAAGTATACGGCCGGGCAAGTCCTGCGTGAGCTAAATGGGGAGAACGTCCCGCTGGGGCCATTCTCACGCCTACGCGTCAAAAAGGGTAGAGGAGCAGGGCGACTCATCATCGAGTGCGATCATCCAGATTTTCTGCTCCGTTATCGTCGCGAAATGGAAACCGCGCTTAACAAGGTCGTCAGGAAAATCGCCGCGGATCAGGAAATAGAGAAGCATTCCACGCTATTTCAACTCGTCGAGCCATCGCAGCGTCGTCGCTCCGGCGGCTAGGGCGAGCCCGGTTGTGCCGCGGCGTTGCCTCCCGGCAGAGCGCCTCCAGCTACATGAGCGGCGTCCACTTCAATGAGCGATCACTCTGCACCCGCCGCTAAATTACTTGCCAGCTCTGCCCGTTCGACCTGTTGCTGTTGAACGGCGTAATTACGGCAGACGCGCTACAACCTTTCTCATGTTGCCGGCCAATACGACCGGCAAGACGGTCTGCGCTCATCCCGCGCACCCGTCCGCCCTTTCTCAGGCAAACGGGAAGCCGGTTCTTCGTTATCCTCCGGACCTGCAGATAGCGTTCGCGCTGACAGCGGCCTCACCTGTGCCGTCGGCACAGCTCGTGCCGCAGTGAGCACCTGACTGTGTCGAACGTCGTGCCATGCATGCGCCGCTCTGCCCGGCGCCGCTCCCTTGACTTTGGCGTGGCGTGGGCATGATGAATTAACGAAAGTTACTTCAACGTGCCATGCAATGTGTAATGCGGCTTCACCGCCATGTGGTCAAAAGAAAACCGGACATCGCATTCGTCGCGCTGGCGTCATTGCCCTCGTGTGTCTCTTTCCAACGAACGGGTTTTTGCAACCCGGTGCTGGACGTCCTTGGCCGTTCATGGGGCATGCGATGAAGCCCAGATCATCAGCGATCCCAGTGCGCCAAGCGCCTAAATCACGGGCGGCACTAGCCGACGCCGAATTACAACACCTTGAAACGGTAGTACGCCATCTCTGCAATACAGACGTCCTCGATTCGAAGCTTAGTCTCGGCGTGTCTTACTGGCTTAGCCGGATTGCAGAGATTGAACAGAGATTTTATTTGGTCCCGCCGCAGCTCCGACGGCTGGCGCTGCTGCGAAAGATGCTGGCGGAGATGTGAGCTGAACGACCGGACATTCGAACCGGCGGGTAGATCCTATCTTCACCCTGACTCTGGGAGTGTCGGAGTAAATCGGGATAACGAACCTCTTTAGTCAGTGATCGTTCTTCATGCCATCAGGTGATCTCGGGCGACGGTTGATTGATGCAACAAACGCAGCGCGTCCACGCCCACTTGCTCGACGAAAGTAGCAAAACGAAAAAATCATAACCGGTCGCGCTCCCTGATCGACAGAGTTGCTTTGATAGCGCCAGGTCTGACGGGAGCGCTGGCGAGACATGCGAAAGGCCTGCAACGACGCTGGCAGTAGCGAGCGCCGAAGGCGTATGAGTCGGTCGTTGGCAAAAAACGTTGTCCTTCAACGATCGCCGCCCAGATGCAATGGCGCCGCGCCGACTGGGGTAAGAGCCGACGGAAGATTTGGGGGAAGGCAGGCAGTCTGGGAGACTTTGCCTTCCGCTAATTGTCGTCCCGGTGGGCAGGGGCCGCCCCGGCACGGAGCAAGCTCCTGAACGAGGCCGTGGGCGTCCTCGTCGTTGTGGTACCCTTTCTTCAAGGCATGAATTCCATGAACGGCGATTGACCATGAATCTCGGTTTGTTCGTACTGTTTCTCTCAGCGCCGATTCTGGGCTACGGTGCTTACATGAGCAGTCGCGGTCACAAGCACGACGGCAACGGCGGCACCGGCGTATCGCGCGCTGATCGTTGAACTGAACTGATTTGCCGGTTTTCATCCGTATAGAGGCCCGCATTTTCGGGCGCCGCTTTTTCTGAGCGCCCTTCACGACCGCACCGAAAGAGCGCCACCAGCACGTTGGCCGTTTCGACCACGCACGTATCCACAAAACGGAGGATCACATGGGCTTCAGTTTTTTTGCGCTTGGCGTGGCTCTGGCCTTATCTGCACTTGGTCTGGTCATGGACCGCAACGGTCGCAAGGCAGACCGCGCTCGTCGGCGCATGTCATGACGCCGTTGTGGGGTTATCAACGGATTGCATATCGATCAAGTGGCGGAAAGTTGCGGGGCCGCACAGGCGCGCTACAAGCGGCTTCTCACATCATTATCGTCAGATTTCGCATGGATCGAACGGTTACCTCTTTAACAGGCTGTTGAACTTCGATCCCGTGTAAACGGGGTTCCGGGGCCACGCGTTATGGATATCATGTTCATGATCTTCGGCAGTGAATTCGATGCGCGGAATGGATGAGATGCAGGAAACCCTCTTCACGACGGTCAAGCTTGAGGACTTCGTTCCAGCCGACCATCCCTTGCGCCCCATCCGCTTGCTGGTCAATCAGGCGCTGAAGCGACTCAACGGACTGTTCAGCGTTATCTATGCGGACAGCGGTCGGGCCTCGATTGCACCGGAGAAGCTGGTGCGTGCGCTGCTGTTGCAGGTGTTCTACTCGGTGCGAAGCGAGCGCATGCTGATGGAGCAGATGCAGTACAACCTGCTGTTTCGCTGGTTCGTCGGACTGGCCATCGAGGACACGGTATGGAACCACTCCGTCTTCTCGAAGAACCGTGACCGGCTGCTCGAGCATGAGGTCGTGGAGTCGTTCTTTACCGAAGTCATGACTCTCGCCGACAGGCAGGGACTGCTGTCCCGGGAGCATTTCTCGGTGGACGGCACGCTCATCCAGGCTTGGGCGAGTCACAAGAGTTTTCGCCGCAAGGACGGTTCGGACGATCCGCCGGCCGGCGGTGGGCGCAACGCCGAGGCCGACTGGAAGGGCGAGCGGCGCAGCAATGACACGCATGAGTCGAGCACTGATTCGGATGCACGCCTGTTCAAGAAGAGCAGGCAGAGTCCGGCGATCCTCTGTTACCAGGGGCATATTCTGATGGAGAACCGCTCGGGGCTGGTGGTCGGCGCCGTGGTCAGCCATGCAGATGGCTTTGCCGAGCGTGCCAGTGCGCTGCGACTGCTTGACTGCGTGCCGGGCACTCACGCCAAGACAATCGGTGCCGACAAGGCGTACGACACGCATGATTTCGTAAACGATTGCCGGGCGCGAAACGTGACCCCGCATGTCGCACGCAATGACGCCCGCCCGGGTGGCAGCGCGATCGATCACCGCACATCGCGGCACGCGGGATACCAAATGAGCCAGGTCATCCGCAAGCGTATCGAGGAGCATTTCGGCTGGGGCAAGACGGTCGGCCGGATCCGGCAGACCGTGTATCGCGGCATCAAGCGGGTCGACCAGCACTTCAAGCTCACGATGGTGGCGAGCAACCTCACGCGCATGGCGCGAATAATGGACGCTGTGCTTACGGGAGCGGTGCAATGAGCCGCCGTGGCGCACGGACCGAGGCGCATAGCACCGCCGCTCAGGCGCGTTGCCTGCATAAACTGACTGGCGCAGCTGGATTTCAGCTGAAAATCGCACGCGAAACACTCCTGAACATTGCTTCGGTCTTCATGACGAGGCGCTTTTCAACAGCCTGTTAAGCAACCGATCCTGAAAAGGTCCCGAATCCGCCATGAACTGACGAACTGTCTCGCTGTACAGCCAATGTTGCCGAACGCTTCGACACCTTACCCGGCGAGCCGCGGGGCAATATAAGCGCCGTAGTCAGGTCCAACACCGGTGGCCGGTGCAGGAATTCGGTAGCCGCCAACGAAATGTCCTTGAATATACTTCTGGTCGCCGCCAACTGCCTGATCTATGTGGAACGCGGCGAAAGCCACGATCGGCACGTACGATTTGATGTTGATCTGCGTTGCGACAGGCATGACGACCGTCACGTTCGACGGCACTGAGTCGTACAGGGTGGTTTTCGCGCCGGGCTCGATCCAGATGCTATCGCCGATACTTAACGGGGATGGGTTGCCATTTGCGACGAGCGCGCGGATGGTCGGCACATTGTCCGCGTTGGTGAGAAACGACGTCCATTGCCCTGCGTAGCATGAACCCCCATCCATTTGACCATTCAGGATGTTCAGTTCGTAGGGCTGGCCCGAATTCGGGTCAATCAACGGTTGATTCGTCTGTGCGTTCCAGTACTGATCAAACAGACACCGGTTCAACACCACTGGAAACAGGCCGCCCGCGCCGACCGTGCCAGGCGCCGACGCGACCGCGACTGCCGTCGCACTGCCCGGTGTGCTAAGGAGCTTGAGTACCCATCCAAGCAACAGGTCGATCGCACCGCCGTTCACGTTTGCGGCGCGCGTCACCATCACCTGCACAGCGGGCACATCGTCCGTGCCGGGCGTAATCGTCGTCGGCTGCAGGCCAGCGGGACTGCCGGCCAGGTTCCAGTAGCCGGACAGAACTGTGGCCGTCGTGAGCGTATGTCCGTCAGAGCGATTCAGCGCCACTCCACTGCCTGCTGCGGTTTGTGCCTGCTGCCAGGCAGGACCGCTGTTGCCCCCTGACATCAGCGCCGAGGCGCCAGAAAGCGCGGCGGCGTCTGCCGCATTCTGGAGTTCGTTGCGCGCGACGCTAACGCGTGCGAGGTCGACTGCGAATGCGCCGAAACTCAGCAACACGACAAGAAACAGCAGAAAGAACAGGGCGATCGATCCGCGCTGCCGTTTCATCTCACGGGTTGTCGTGGTTCGTCGGCGGTGTGCGGGATGGTACATGGGCCACTCTCACTCGTAGTTCATTACGGTGGTGGCTGACAGCGTGACCGGGCCAGTCAGCGAAGCAAAAGCTGAACCGAGCACGAGCCCGCGATACTGATAGGTCACGGTGACTTGCAACGGGCTCCCGGGAGATGTGCCATTCGACTGATCCACGGTGACGGTCGGCGGCGTGGCTGTACCGCCCGTAACGAGATTACGCTGTGCATAGTTCAACGCGACATTGCTGATCTGACTGACCGTGAACTGGGGAATCCGCACGACCACGCCGGCGCGCGCGGCCTCCCGGCTTGCGTTGGTAATAACCGCCTTGTCACACAGCAGCAGGCTCACGTCGACGATGCCGAACAACACAAGCATCAGGAACGGAAACACCAGCACAAACTCGAGCGCGATCGAACCGCGTTCGCGGCCGCTCGATGCGCGACGGGCAACCGGTGTGCCCCGCGGCGGATAGGGGCGGGACGTGGTGCGGCTCATCGGGATACGTCACGGACGGAGGCCGGCCCGCTTGCCGCTACCGCCTTGGCATTCGCGCCGCTCGCGTGAGAAGCGCTTCCGGCAAATCTGTCGCGCAGCGACTGATAGAAGCGGAGATTGTCGTCCGCCGAAGACGGCGGCAGGTCGACCAGCAGGATCTGTTTCGCGGCTTCCGCATTGCCAAGCAAACCGTACGCGAGCGCGAGGTTCTGTCGCGCCTGCAGCGGTGCATTCGGCAAGCCCGCAACATCGAGCAGCGTGTTCGCGGCCTCGCGCGGCTTGTTCTCGAGGATCAGGGACAATCCGAGGTTGATTCGCAACCCCTGTACATCCGGATGGGCCGCGAGCGACCTGCGGTAGATGGCCTGCGCTTCCGCGTGACGTCCTTGGAGGTCGAGCACGGTCCCCAGGCCCTCGCACACCACGGGATCGTCAGGCTGGGCTGTGACAAGTCCCCGGTATAGCGCCGCCGCATCGTCGAGACGGCGCTGCTTCAAGGCGACGCGCGCAAGGCCGAGTTGCGCCGCAGCCTTGTCGGGCATTTGCTGTGCGGCGTGCTGATAGAGGGTCCGGGCGCGTTCGAGGTCGCCGCTCAGATACATCGCGTCGCCAAGGCCCAATTGAGCTTCCGCCGAGTTCGGATTGGCCGCGAGCGCTTTCTCGAACAGCGTACCGGCGAGTTCGATATCGCCCGCCCGAAGTGCGCTCTTGGCCAAATGCAGATCGGTTGTCCCGTTGGTGGTTGCCGACGAGATCGGACGCGGGTTGAAGCTGCCGCCGCTCGCGCATCCGGCCAGCAAGGCGCTGGCGAGCGGCAACGCGAGAGCAAGGGAGCGCAGCAACGCTGGAAGATGTTTCATTTGAACACCGCTATCAGGCGAATTACAGCAGGACCGGCAGCGATCAGGCCGACGGTTGGCAGGATGAAGAACATCATTGGCATTGTCATTTTGGTCGCGAGTTTTGCGGCCTTTTCTTCCAGCGCCATCATCTGCGCGGTCCGTTCGGCGCGCGACAGCATGCGCAGCGACTGCGTGATCGGTGTGCCGTACTGCTGTGACTGGATCAGCGTCGCTACAAGCGCGCGCACGGACGGCAGACCGATGCGCTCGGCGAGATGGCGCAACGCGACCGCGCTGTCACTGCCGATCTGCAACTCATCGCCTGTCACCGTGAACTCGTCGGCGAGCGGCGGACAGATTGTGCGCAGTTCGCGCGCGACCCGCTTCACGCCGACCGTGAGGCTGTTGCCCGCGTTCGTGCAAATCACGAGCAGATCAAGTGCGTCGGGCAGATACGATGAAATGATCCGTTGCCGGCGGCCGCCCAGAAAGTCGAGCGCAATCTCCGGCAGGATCATGCCAGCGATAAATGCCGCCCCCATCATCAGCACGCGGAACACGAAGTACTCGCCGATCCGCGGCACGTAGGACCCGACGCCGATCGCAGCGAGCGCAAAGAGCGCACCTACGAGGAGCTTTAGCCCGATCATCATCGATATGGCACGCCGCTCGCGAAATCCAGCTCGCACTAGCTGCTCGCGCAGCTTGTTACGCTGCGCCTGGCCGCCTACGGGCACGCGCTCGCCAAGCGATGCAAAGTTTTTCAGAAGGCGTTGCCACAGGTCGGCGACCTGCTCCTCCTTCCGCGAAAGCTGCTGCGGCTTTGCACGCAGCACGGTGCGGCGCGTGCGATGGGCAATACGCCGCCGTGTGCCGCGCGGCCACACCAACGTGAGCAGGAGTCCGCCGCACAGCAGCAGCACTAGCGCGAGATCGCGGGCGACAGGCGAATCGATAGGGTTCATCGCGAAGTATCCAGCTTTGAGATCTTCTGGATCAACGAAAGACCGACGACGAGCAGCACGGCGGCGAGCATCAGCATCTTGTGGCCCGCGCGAGTATGGAAGAGCAGGTCCACGTACGGCCGGTTGATCACATACAGGAAGCCCGTGATCGCGAAAGGCACCGAGGCGATGATCTTGCTTGCGATGCGCCCCTCGGCAGTCAACGCGCGTGTCTTCAGGCGGATGTCCCGGCGGGTGCGGATGATGGTCGAGAGGTTCTCGAGCGTGTCTCCGAGATTGCCTCCCGTCTCGCGCTGCAGGAGCAGGCACACCGCAAAGAAGGAAAAGTCGGCGATCTGCACGCGTGCGACAGCCTTGTCGAGTACCTCGTTCAGATCTGCGCCGAGTCGCAGGCTGTCGCCCATCGTACGGAAGGTCGAGCGAACGGGTTCATCGGCTTCCTGCCCGGCCGTGCTGATCGCCTGTACGGCCGGGACGCCGGCACGCACAGCGCGGATGATAAGGTCGAGCGTATCCGGAAACACCAGCAGAAACTCTGCACGAAAGCGTGCAATCAGAAACCGGTACGTGAGCCTTGTCATGCCCAACGGAAGTGCGGCATAGACCAACGGATGCGTCCACCATGGCAGCGGTGCAAACCATACGATGACGAAAGCGGCAATGCCGCCCACGAGTGCGCCTGCGTACACGATGCGCATGCCGTTCGCGCCGCTCACGGTCCTGATGCGCTGAACGCGCTGCTGGAACCAGCGCCGTACGGCGCTATAGTCTTTTGTTCGCTCGAAGAGCGCGCCGCCTGCATCTACCGGTACGGTTGCCTGACGTGCAGCGCGCAGGCGGTCAACTTGCCTCATGCGTTCCTGAATGCGCCGTCGCGGCTGGCGGCGTAGCAGATCTCGCAGCGACGACATGATCAGTCCCGCGACCACGATCGCGAAGAACGCGCCAACAGCGACCACGTCTGCGGGAGTCATGGACGCATCGCCTCCATCAGCGCCTGCTCAAGTCCGTAGTAGGCGGCGCGTGTCGCAAACACGGGCCGCAACGACGACGACTCGAACGTGCCTTTCACGTCTTCCTGATAGGCGCTGGCATCGTAGCGGAACGCAAACAGATCTTGCGTAATGATCACGTCACCCTCCATCCCGGCCACTTCCGTTACGCGCGTGACGCGGCGCACGCCATCGCGCATGCGTTCGACTTGCAGGATCAGGTGGACTGCACTGGCGATCTGACGCCGTATCGCGGTGAGTGGCAGGTTCCCGTTGGCCATCATCACCATGCTTTCGAGCCGTGTGATCGCATCGCGCGGCGTGTTGGCGTGAATCGTGGTCATCGAACCGTCGTGTCCCGTGTTCATCGCCTGCAGAACGTCGAACGCTTCCGGGCCGCGGGTTTCACCGAGTATGATGCGATCGGGCCGCATTCGCAGCGCGTTGCGCACGAGATCGCGCTGGGTCACCGCACCCAGTCCCTCGCTGTTTTCAGGCCGTGTCTCGAGACTCACCACGTGCGGCTGCTGCAATTGCAACTCCGCCGCGTCCTCTATCGTTACGACGCGTTCGTGCTCGTCGATGTGATGCGACAGGGCGTTGAGCAGCGTAGTCTTGCCCGAGCCAGTTCCGCCCGAGATGATGATGTTGAGGCGGCAAGAGCTGGCCACCTTCAGCATCCGCACCATCTCCTGCGAGACGTTGCCCTGCTGGGCCATGCGCGCGAGCGTGATATTGCGCCGTGCAAACTTGCGGATCGAGATTGACGCACCCCGCAACGCGATGGGCGGCAATACCACGTTGACGCGACTGCCGTCGGCAAGCCGCGCGTCGACCATCGGGCTGCTTTCATCGACGCGCCGTCCTACGGCTGCCGCGATCCGTTGCGCGACGTTGATCACATGTGCGTTGTCACGGAACTTGAGCGCGGTCAGCTCAAGCCGGCCACGCCTTTCCGCATAGACCTGATCCGGACCGTTGACGAGAATGTCGGTGACGGCATCGTCGGCGAGCAGCGGCTCAATCGGGCCAACACCGAACATGTCGTTCACGATTTCTCCAACGATCAGCGCCTGCTCGGCCGCCGTCACGTTTAGCTGCTCGCGCGCCACCACATCAGTGGCTATTTCCTCGATCGCGGCGCTCACCTGCTCGCGCGTCTTCATCAACGCCGCGGACATGTTCATCGATGCAAACACCACCGTGCGGATCTTGCGGAAATTCTCCGAGCGGATGAGCGCCTCGTGACCTTCAGCGGGCGTTCGTTGCGGCGCGCCCACCGGTGCTGCGGGCTCGACTGCCCCGGCATCGGTGAGCGGCAGCGCTTGCGGCGCGTGTTTCTTTACGCCGAACATCAGCCAGTCCTCCGCAGCTTAAGAAGCCTCGTGTGCCATGGAAGCGATGCTGCGGACTCTCGTCCAGTCAGGCAGTTGGCGAGGCGCTCGATGGCGGCCGCAAACCCCTCGCGCCCCGTGCGAGCGCCGATCGGTTCGCCCAGGTTTTCTGCGCGGGCAAGTGACTTCGGCTCGTAGGGCAATTCATGCACCACGGCGCGCCCAAGCGCGCGCCTGAAATCCTGCGGATGGACGCGATCAGCAACCGGCTCGAGTGGGTTGTTCAGCAGCACGGAGATCTCCGGTTCGCCCTTGTGTTCCTCTGCGAAACGGATAAGCCGGGCGCACTCGCGGGCTGCGTACACAGAACGGTCGGCGACGATACAGGCATTCTGCGAGACATCGAGGATTTCCTTAAGGCTGCGCCCGTTGCGCCGGGGCAGGTCGAGCAGCACGTAGTGAAAGCGCCGCTTGAGCGCATTGACGAGGTTGGCGAGTGCGCCAGGGCGCAGGGCGATTTCGGCCTCGTACGCGAGCTCGGAGGCGAGCACAAAAAGTCGGTCATCGGCCGCGATCAAGGCACGATCGAGCGCTGGCGAATCGATGGCGCCCGGATCCTGCAACAGTTCGGTCAGGCCGGTGCCGGTCCGTAGCCCAAGCATCGCACCGGCGGCACCGCCGTGCAGGTCGAGATCGACATACACAACCTGTCTGAGCGTTTCTGCAGAGAGATGACGTGCAAGGGAAACGGCGATAGTTGTCGCGCCCACGCCGCCTCGAGCACCGACAAAGCCGATGACCTTGCCTGTGCGCGCCGGCGCCGACGGATCGCGGGCGGAGAGGGCGCGCCGCAGGAATTCGACCGTGATCGGCTTGACGACATAGTCCTGCACTCCGACTTCAAGCAGACTGCGATAAAGGCCGACATCGTTGCGCTCGCCGATCACCACGACCGAAACTGACGGAGCGCACGCGTCGGCGAGCCGCGCGAGGTCAGACAGCGGCATCTCCGAGCCGGACACATCGACGAGCAGTTGCCGCGGCGGACGGACGAGAGTACGCAGCAGATGGATCGCGTCGTCGATCGTGCCAGTCTGGGCATGGGCGTTCGCGATGGCCTGATCGATGATCAGGCTCTTCATGGCATCGATGCTGGTTGCGTCTAAGAAGACCGCAAGCAAGTCCACCGGCTCAGAAGCGGTGATCGTGGGACGGAACAGGTTGAGTGCGCTCATGGACGTGGGAGCCAGTCAGTGTGTCAGTTGCATCGTGGTCGAGGTGGCGTTGGGCGGCTTCACGCGTCCTTCATCGAAGCGGCGTACCGCGCTTGCAGCCGTTGTCGCGTCGGCCCCCGCATAGGGCAACGGTTCGACGAGGTCGGCGGGCCGGGCCAGCATCACGGCGAGATTGGTATAGGTTGCACAACCGAACGCCACCCCTGGGCGCCCGAAGCCCGCATCGATCAGATGCGACGGCTGGGCGAGCGTGGCGCAGTCTGGTGCAAGCGCTTTGTACCCGTCGAAGCCGATCACCGAGGCATCGGGCAACCCGATGGGCGGAGTGGCCGACATGCATGCACTCAATGCAAGCGGCGGCGCGACAAGGGAGAGGAAGGTCGTCAGACGAAAAAGCATCGCATGTTCTCCTGGCAGTCCCGTCAGTAGATGAATCCTGCGGCGCCGACAAGCCGGGGCACAGTGCCCGACAGCGGGTCGAGCCCGAGCTTGCTCTGCAGTACATACTCGATGTCGCTGCTCGGCCGCACCAGGGAGTCGATCGGCTGGCGCAGGCGCCCCGGGTCGGCCGGTTGCACGACATACGGCGTCACGATGACGACTACCTCGGACTTGTTGTTCAGGTAATTCTTCGACGAGAAGAGCTTGCCGAGTATTGGAAGCCTGCCAAGACCCGGCAACTCGGCGAGCACGTCGCTTGTCTTGCTTTGCAGCAGTCCGCCGATAGCGAAGCTTTGTCCGCTCGACAGTTCGACTGTCGTTTCAACGCGGCGCACCGTCAGCGCCGGCACCTTGATAGAGTCGATCGTCACGCTGTTGGCGGGATCGATTTCGCTCACTTCGGGGCGCACCTTCAGGCTGATGCGGTTGTCGGCCAGCACCGTGGGAGTGAAGTCGAGAGAAACGCCATAAGCCTTGAATTCGACCGTAATCGAATTGTTCTGGCTTTGCGCAACCGGAATTGGAAATTCGCCGCCAGCGAGAAAGCTCGCAGTTTCACCCGATATCGCAGTGAGGTTCGGTTCCGCGAGCATCGTGATGAGGCCTTCCTGGTCGAGCGCATCGAGTACGCCGTCGATCGCCCATTTGCCCACGTTGTATCCGCCAAGGATGGAAAAAGCGCCGGTCGGCAAAAGCGTCGTGGCCGCTGCGGCCCGGCCATTAATGAGGCCGCCGACGAAGTTCCCGCTCTGGCCGAGTGCGTTCCAGTTGATGCCCAATTGCTGCGTCACGCTGCGGTCGACTTCTGTGATGCGCACGCGCAGGTGGACCTGGATGGGCCGCGACAGCGTGAGCCGGTTGACGAGCCTCTCCTTGTCGTGCAGATATGGGGTGAGGGACTGCATGACGGCGTCGGCGGCCGCCGCGTCCGCCACGCGTCCCGCCACCATCAGCGAACCTGGCGCCCCCGTCACGCTCAGGTGCAAGTGGGGGAAGCGGGCGTCGAGCATGCGCTGGATCGAATCCGTATCGGCGCTCACTACGACGGTCTCGCGCACGATCGTGCGATTGTTCGCACCAAGCGCGAACAAGGTTGTAGTACCGGCCTTCTTTCCGAGCACGAAGACGGTCTGCGGAGTAGGCACGTGCACGTCCGCGACGTCAGGGTCGGCGACGAATACAGCGACGGCTGCTTCCGGCAGGCGCAGCATTTCGCCCGCGCCGGCCGCGACGGCCAGCGTCGCGTTGGCGCTTTCAGCGTGCGCGCTGTGGGCCGCTGCCATCGCCAGTGCGAATCCCGCGATCAGACCGGCCCTCACTGCCGAATAGACACGATGCAACATGACTTCTTCCAGTCAGACTCCGACGCCTCGCTTCGCGAGCCGAAGGATCAGGGTTGTGCGTTGCGCTGCTCGCGCAGCGGGCTCTGTTCCGCCACCGTCGCGGGCGCGGACGGTGGCAACGGCGGCAAGCCAGGGACGCCGGTGCTGCCGATGGGACGTATGTCCCCCGCCGCGTCCGACACTTTGGATCCGCGGTAGACGATCACGGGATGTGGAACCGTCGGCACAGGCTCCCCTTTACCGCGCGCCGCTACTCGCACGGGCAACAGCGCGCGGGAGACATCGCCGGCCCACACTGGCGGCGTTTGAGGCAGCGTTTCGACGCCGGTAGCGGGCGGATTGCGATCGCTTGTTGCGAAGCTACGGAGCGCGAGCGAGAGCGAACCGAGGTGGCTTGCCACGGCCACCACCTGCGCGGTATGCGGCGTTACTTCGAACGTGACCGTTCGTGCCCGCGTATTTGCGTCCGTGGTATCCGCTTTCGGTCGCTGGAAGACGGAGCCGACCGCGAGTACGCGGACGCGGTTCACCACGGTCTCGCTTTCCACAGAGCGCGGGTCGTTCTGGTGCTCGCCGCCGGACCCGTCGAGCTGACGCGTGAGCAGCACGTCCACGTAATCGCCGGGTTGGATCAGTCCTGCATTGCCGGAGACGTCGTCGATTGCAACCGAGATTGCACGCATGCCCGGCAGTAATGCGGCAGCAAGAAAGCCGGGAGCGTCGGGGGCAATGACATCAGCCCTGCCAAGCGGCGCGCCAGCTTTTACCGCATGACGCAGCACGTCACCCTTGAGATCCGGTACGAGTGCATCATCCTTTTCACCTTTGACGAGCGCCCCTTGTGGAACCTGCTTGTGCGGCATTTCCTTCCACGTCAGATCGCTGTCGCGTAGCAGCATGCCCTCGGGCAGATCAGCCGCAGCCACGCGCACGCGGTCCATGACGGGCGGGCGCGCGGGGCCCGGTTGCGACGCGGCCACGAAGAGCGCGCGGAACACTACTGCGCCAATTGCCGCGGATAGCATTAGGATGGCTAGCTTCAGGATGCGGGGCATGGTGTGAGACGGCCGGATGATTAAAGGCGGTTCAGTACCGGCAGCCAGATGGCGGCAATGCCACCGACAGCGAGCGCGACACCGTAGGGCACGCCACGCGGTATCACGTGCTGCGTGGACTGCGGCGAGTCCGCTGTTTTACGATGGCGGTACGGGTGAATTGCGAGCGCCGCGATGCCTAAAAACAGTCCGCAGCAGGACACGATGAAGAAGACCGGCCATGCATAAGCGGGCCCCGTCCATAGAAAGACGGCAGCAGCAAGCTTGACGTCGCCGCCCCCCATCCAGCCGAACCGAAATAACAGTGCAAAGACCAGGAAGGCGATCATCGCAGTGGCGACGTGCGCTGCGAGCGAAAGGAGACTGACTCCCTCGGCGTCGACACCGTAGAGACAGGCGACCAGCAATACGGCGCGCGTGGGCAAACGGCGGGAGCGCATGTCGCTGAGAGCCAGCGATGCCAACACGAGACAGGCTGCGGATTTTGCGGCGTACTGCATCGAGTGCTTTTCCGTGATGTCCTGCTGTGCGAGCAAGGCGCCCGGCTCCCTTGTGGGAAGCCGGGTTTTCCCTGCTGCGGCACAGACTGGAGGCCGCGATTAGCCGTTCTGGGCGTTCGTCACTTTCGTGATCATGTTCGAGAACAGCGTTGGCAGACCGCCGGGGCCGCTGAAGACGGCGCCGGCCGCCACGACCGCGATGACAACGATGCCTGCGAGCACTGAGTATTCGAGTGCGCTAACGCCGCGTTCGTCGCGCGACAGAGACTTGAAGAATTGCAGCATGGAGGACTCCGTGTGGGAAAACATATATGGATACCAAAATAGCGGGGTCGCATCCTTCGCGCGACGCCGTGCTCTTCAGCATCGTTGTCGAATGTCTGGGCTGTCCGCCACGCGAGCATTTCGAGTGCAGATTGCGAACTCGTCGCAAACGTTTGCATGGCACGTCTTGCAGTTACAGTTTCCAGAACCCTTCGCACAGTCATCATAGGAGAGAGGCAGGCCCGTCAAATTGCGGAAATGAGGCTGAAATTCCCTCTAATTCCAACCCACTGTTTACCTAAGGATTGCTTAAGCCCATTTGGAGCCGAGATGTCAGCAAAGCGTTCACGACATACAAGTAGTCGGTGCAATTGCTCACGCCATGACATATTGGTGCGACCCGATATTGTGCCAACAGATCAGAAATCTACCGCTGTGCTTCAAGACGCGACCACAACCGGTTCTAGCGAGAACATCGTGGGCTGTGAGAATGCGACGCATAATGAAAATTGCTGTAATGGATCTGAGGGATGTGCTGTATTAACAGGCAGGCATGATTCCGTCCCCGGTGCTCTCATCGTCGTGCATGGGCACTCCGATTTTGAGAACTGCAAATGGACTGGAGGTACTGATTAGCAGGATTTCCCCGAAGTCCTTGTCGAGTGTGGGGGAGACGATCTCTCGGAAATAGCGCACGAGCCGGACGATTGAGGACTGTGCTATTAAGGACGGTTTTGCCCGCGCCAGCAGTCCTCACAGGATCACTGATCGGGCTCGTCGTCTCGGGCGCATGGGTTATAAATAGGATGCCTAAATACTTAGCAAGGAATCCGGATTGAAAAATTTCATATTCAGTGTATGCCCACACTCACTGCTACGGATAACCGCTGTGAACGCGCATCCTTCGGAGTCGCCGACGGGCACGGTTAATTTCTTCCCATCCCTGCCGTTATACAGGCATGGAAAAGAGAACGTCCCTACAGATCCTCCTGTCGGCTCATAGTGCTGCGGTAGAGATAGCTACCGGGCGCACCGATCTACGCTTCGCGACCAGGAGACCTGTACGGCACGGTCTTTTTGAGTTTGCCCGAGGACAGTGTTCGCGTCATGAGCACGGAGGAGCTGCTGGACGTTTTGGCAACGCGACCGCGTCCCGCGATGACTTGTGAACCACATCATGGCGCGGTCTATACTATTCGCCGCATGCCCTTGGTGGCTGGTGGCCCGCTTTCATAGGACGCGCTTTGGAGTTCCTTTTGCTCAGCGTTTCATCGGTGCTTGCGGATGACCAGCCAACGCGGCGCCTTGAACCTGACGATACTCACATAAAGCCAGACGTAAGTCGCCGCAAACACGACCACAAAACAGAACAGATGCAGCGTATGCCGCCAGAACAATGTGGCGGGAATAACAGCAATCAGACAAAGCAGCCACAAATACGGCGACGTCAGCGAGTTGCGCCGCGTCAGTTCGCGCGCCGTGCGCGCGCCGACAGCCCACCGCATCAACCGCTTATAAACGAGCATATGCAGATGCACGCCATCGGGAATCCCCGGCGAGATCCCGCGAATGAACTTCTTCCGATAAATCGAAAAGCAGGTCTCGAAGATCGGATACATAAAGAGCAGCACGGGATACCACGCTGACACGTCGCGGTTGCGCATCACGAGCATGATCGACAGCTCGCCGAGCATGAAGCCGATGAAATAGGCGCCGCCGTCACCGAGAAAGATCAGCCCTGCCGGAAAATTCCAGATAAAAAAGCCCATCACCGCGCCCATCATGATCAAGGACGCCGACAGCACGATCGGGTCGTGCACCTGGAACGCGACATAGGCGAGCGATGCGAACATCATGAAAGCAACCATCGACGCGAGTCCGTTGAAACCGTCGATGATATTGATCGCATTCGCCAGCGCGGCAACGGCCAGCACGGTCACGACGCACGAAATCGCCGCATACGAAAGCAGAAAATCGAGCGGCGGCACGCTGATGCGCGTGACGGCGATCCCGAGTACGAAGTACGCAAGCGCCGCCGCGACCATCGTGCAGATCAGGCGCGCGAGCGGCGAGACCTTCTTCGTCAGATCTTCGACGAGGCCCGAAGCGAACGCCGGCATCCCGCACGCGACAACGCCCAAGATGCCCGCCGACACGCCCGGGTACGCGCCATGCAGCTGGATCGCCGATGCGACTAGCCCCACCAGAATCCCCGTCCCGCCGATGCGCGGCACGGGCCGCGCGTGGAATTTCTGCACGCCGCCCAGATCGGTGTCCGCGAACGTTTCATGCAGATGCGCGTAACGCACGATCACGAGCGTGACCAGTAGTGAAACGATGAAGCCGAGCGCGAAACTGAGCATGAAAGTGGAGGGCCGGAAAGCAAACGGAGGATTATACAAATGAAACGCAGGCCGCCCGGACGGGTTGACGGGCACTTCGGCGCATCACCATGAGCGGAGATGCCGACGATCTCATGCAATTCGGTCGACGCACCGGGCGCAGATCGTCTATAACCTACTTCACCGGGTGCGAAGAAACTATTGGTGGACAAAGCGCTTGGGCAGATGCCGCGGATTTGCGCGAGTCCGCGCGTGAGCTGTCAATCGCACCGGCACATGGCGTTGTTTTCGACGATAATGCGCCGCATTTGCCAAGTTCGTTCTTCGAAGATGCGACTCAGACTCCTTGCGTGCCTGACCGTGGTGTTGCTCGCTTCGCCGCTATCATCCATTGCAGCTCAATCAACCGCTCAGTTTTCGATGACGGGCGTCGCCGACAACGGCGATACCGTCGAGCTTCACTTTGACAGTTCCCCTTCGAAATCCGCAACGCTTCTAATAAAGGGTGACAGAACGGGGTTCCCTCCAAAATCCATCCCGTGTTTGTATGAACTTGAGCCCATCCAGAAGGGCGCTCTCGAAAGTCCAATCGTCAAGATTACGTTCAACGACAGGCAGACGATGACAATCGCTTGCGATCCATTGTCCGATAACTGCCACGCTGATGGCTACCCGACGATCAGCGGCATCAGCTTCTCCATCCTTTGGCGTATCAATCGGACAGACGCGCAGTCCGTCCGGGTAAAGACTCGCCCTTTGCACTAGGCACTAGGCAGTCCGCGCGCGTCACGCAGGCTCGAGCACGCGCGCCATCCCAAATCCTGCGTCATGGATTTTCCCTATCCAGAGCACGCAAGCCGTTGCCGTTAGCCATCGTTGGGGCCGCTATCCCGGCCGGCCTATTGCACGTCACGGACTCTCATGCTCAACAACCTCACGATCCGACAAGGACTGACGCTCGTCATCTGCGTATTCGCAGCGTTTCTTTTGACGGTGATCGGCGTCGGTTGGGGCGCGCTGAAATTTAGCAACGACGGTCTGCAGAACGTGCAACAGACTTCGGCCGCGATGAACACCCTCGCGTCGAGTTCGGAGAAGCTGTTGCAGGTGCGCCTGTCGCTCGGCAGCTACGAGACGCTCTTTAGCGTCGGCAAGGACACGGACGGTCTGCTCGCGGCCGCGCGCAAGGTGCTCGAATCGTCGAACGACGAGTTTCGGGTCTACATGGCCGGCCCGTTCGGCAGTGACGAAGAGCGCAAGCTCGCACAGACGGTCGCGGACGCGCGCACCGCACTCGTCAACCAGGCGATCGAGCCGGAGCACAAGGCGCTCGTCGACAACGACTTCAATACGTTCCGCACGATCCAAGGCGAAACGGGCGACCACTACTACGGCATCTACGCGAAGGCGATCGATGCGCTCAAGCGCGCGCAGGCCGACAACCGGCAGCGCCAGGCCGACCAGTTGAGCGAGCGCTTCAGGATCTCAACGGGTATTTTCATCGCGATCGGCGTGGTCGCTGTCGTGGTGGGCGCGCTGGCGCGCACCGGTCTTTCCGCAGCTGTCGTCAAGCCCGTGAACCAGACGATCCGGCACTTTCGCAGCATGGCGGAGGGCGACCTGACCTCGACGGTCAAGGTGCGCTCGCGCAACGAGATGGGCCAGTTGCTGCAGGCGCTCGCGCAGATGCGTGACGGGTTCGTTGGAACCGTGTCGAAAGTGCGCGGCAGCACGCAGTCGATCACGCTGGGCGCGAACGAAATCGCCGCCGGCAACGCCGATCTGTCGAGCCGCACCGAACAGCAGGCGGCCGCTTTGCAGCAGACGGCGGCGAGCATGGAAGAGCTGTCGGCGACCGTCAAGCAGAACACCGACAACGCGAAGCTGGCGAATCGTCTCGCGCAAGGCGCGCTGGAGACGGTCGTGCGCGGCAGCGATGTGGTCACGCGCGTGACGGAAACGATGGACGGCATCACCGAGTCGTCGCGCAAGGTCGGCGAGATCATTGGCATCATCGAGGGCATCGCGTTTCAGACCAACATCCTCGCGCTGAACGCGGCCGTCGAGGCGGCGCGCGCGGGCGAGCAGGGGCGCGGCTTTGCCGTCGTGGCATCGGAAGTGCGCGCGCTCGCGCAGCGCTCGGCGGCCGCGGCGAAGGAGATTCGCGATCTGATCGGCGATTCGACGGCGCAGGTCGAGCAGGGCGCGTCGCTTGTCGCCGATGCGCGCAAGACGATGCAGGAAGCGATGGCCTCCGTCGAGCGCGTGACGGGCATCATGACGGAGATCGAAGGCGCCGCGCACGAGCAGAGCGACGGCATCGAGCAGATCAACAAGGCGATCGGTCAGATCGACGAAGTGACGCAGCAGAATACGGCGCTTGTGCAGCAGGCGGCGGCCGCCGCGAAATCACTCGAAGCGCAGGCGATAGTACTGCGCGAGGCGGTGGCGGTGTTTCGCGTGGAGGCCGCTGCTGGCGTTGCCTAAAGCCTCAGACGTTCGGACAAGTCTTCCAGGTCTTGCGAGGTCGTCCCCTCCGAAATAGCTGACCTGTTTCACGCTGCGCTTTTGGATTGGCCCAACGAGTGACGTCCGAATGCAGCGACTCGCTTGACCGCCTCATGCGGAGGGGCTGTTGGTTAAGAAATTCGACAATACCTCATGCATTTTTGTTTGAGCCCAGAAAACTGGGCAACACATATCAGCACTAGCATGGTCTCTTTCGGATGGGGACTTGACTTCGCTACAGAGAAGCGACGATAGGTCTGGCTCTGGTGTTCATGGCGCGAGGCGCGATGCATGGGAGCCTTCACTGCCGCGGTGGAATATGCTGGAACTGATCGAGATCTCGCGGCTCTTTCTCGCGTCGCTTGCCGCGTCTAGCGTCGCAGGCTGGTACAGCTTCGATGTCATCGAATATTTCAAGAACAGCAAGCCGGAGGCGTAAATGCGTGCTGCGGACTGGCTGACGTTGTTCTACGTGAAGTTCATGGCGCTGCCTTTCTTCGCGCGCAGGGCAATTATCTTTGTCGTATCGCTCGCGCTGTGGTGGTTCGCCGCCATGCTCGCGAGCATGCATGTGAACAACGACCTGTGCGTTGTATTGCTTCTCACAGGCGCGGCAGGCGCGATCTGGTCCAGCGAACTGTGGCGTCTGTGGAAGGTGTTCGCCATCGTGGTGGCGGTCTGTCTGGCGATCATGAAGTAAACGAAGCGCAGCATAAAAAGCGGCTCCCTGATACCGGGGGGCCGTTTTTGCGAGAGCACGATTATGCGATTCCGGCATCGGCTTGAAGCACATGGGTTCTCGTCCAGCATGGTGGCCACGGTCAACGGGATGCTGCAGGCGAGGGATCGATGCTCAAGGTGGGCTTTCCGGGAAGGTTTATTTCAAGCAGAATTGAGCCTATCCTGACCTTGAATTCTCGAAACGGAGAACGACGATGGGTTTCGGTGTTGTTGCGTTGGTTCTGACGGCTGCGATTTGTGCATATGGTATGCACATGAGCAATCTGGGACGCAAAGCCGATCGTGCACGTCGGCACCCGCGCGTACCACGCTAATTCCTGCGCGGAACGGTTTTTGGTCGGCCCGTCTTGAAGCCGCACCTGCGCGTGTGGCAATCTCATTTCTCGGTTGACAGGGTGCGGCGTTGGAGTAGCGCTTGGCGCGTGCCTGCGCCGCATTTCACCAGACAGGCCTGCCGCTAGACTCCGGTGCGCCCGTACTGATCGTCGTCGAATCGCACGATATCGTCTTCACCCAGATAACCGCCCGACTGCACCTCGATGATCTCGAGCGGCGTCTTGCCCGGATTCTCCAGCCGGTGGCGCACGCCGAGCGGAATATAGGTCGACTGGTTCTCACTCAGCAGGAACGATTCGTCGCCGCGCGTCACGCGCGCCGTGCCGCGCACGACGACCCAGTGCTCCGCGCGATGATGATGCATTTGCAACGATAGCCGCCCGCCAGGCTTCACGACGATCCGCTTCACCTGAAAGCGTTCGCCGCGATCGATCGAGTCGTAGCAGCCCCACGGCCGCTCGACTTTGCGGTGCACCTTCGCTTCCGTGTCCTTCGCGGCATTCAGGCGGTTCACGATCGCCTTGACGTCCTGCACGCGATCTTTCGCGGCGACGAGCACGGCATCGGCCGTCTCGACGACCACGACCCCCGTCACGCCGACGCACGCGACGAGGCGCCCTTCGGAGTGCGCATACGTGTCGCTCGCGCTCTCCAGCAGCACGCGGCCGCGCGCGACGTTGCCTGCCGCATCCTTCGCGCTGATGTTCCAGACGGCGTCCCATGCGCCGATGTCGGACCAGCCCGCCGTCAGCGGCACGACGATGCCCGTCAGCTTCGGATCGTCGCCGATACGTTCCATCACCGCGTAGTCGATCGAATCGCTCGGACATGCGATAGCGCGGCGCGGTGGATCAGCAGCGCGCCGTCGCGATCGTTGCTTGCTTTGTCGTACGCCGCGCGACAGGCGGCCGCGATGTCGGGCCGGCACGATGCGATGGCCGCAAGCCACACCGATGCGCGCATCACGAAGATGCCGCTGTTCCACCAGTATTCGCCGGACGCGACGTAGCACTCGGCCGTTTCCTGCACGGGCTTTTCGACGAAGCGCGCGATGGTCCGCGCGCCGTGTGCGTCGGCGGGCACGCCCGTCTTGATGTAGCCATAGCCCGTTTCTGCGCGCTCGGGCGGCACGCCCAGCGCGACGATCTACGGCGAAAAGCCGAATGACGTTTCGAGAGCAGCACGACCGTGGCCTATCTCCCTTTATCTGGCTAGAGAGCCCCGCCATGTTGAGGTCTTCGCCGTCCCGAGGGGACGTGCCTGGAAGCCGAGAATCAGCATCAAGCCATGACGGGGTCTGGTGTTGCGTCATCAAATGCCGGCCTATCAGTTCGACCACTCAAAAAAATAAACCGAGACACCAGCCGGTATCCATCGCGCCGGTGGGGCCTGGCAGTCGATAGGGACGGCCAGAAAGAAGTTGCGCGCAGATTCGTGTCTTCCGTCCGGGTGGCGCCCCTCAACGAGCAATCACTACCGCTTGCGTATCAGCGCTGTAACAAAATGTGACATAGACGCACAAGCGGCCCGGCGAACCCAAAAAATAAGGGTATTCATCAGCCTAAAGCGAGCCAAATCGGCCATGTGGAAGCGCTCTCATAGACAGAGGTGCGCATTTTTTTTCCGGCCGTTATCCGGAGCGCTATTTTTGGCGAACCTTTACAAGTAAATCCGTGTTTCTCGTATGTAACAAATTGTGACGTGCGGGCAGCATCATGATCTTCCCTGTACGCGAATTTTGTTGGGACGAACCTGTGCTGGCGATACCGGGGTGATCTCTTGTAGAGCCTTGCAATACGGTGAGACGAGTCATCGTGCCCAATTCCCCTGAATTCTTCTCAGACTTTTTCTGTACGCCTCCTCACATTAGCATCCGCACGGCCCTCGAACGTCCCGATTTAGCAGTTTTTCAGTTGTGAAACATTCACTGTCGCGGACTAATCAAGAGGTCTTTCATTTGGCCAAATGAACTAATCCCAGCAAGCCTTTCAGCAAAGGTGGCACTGTTCTGGCTATATGTCCCGCACCGACGACGCGCATGGTTCCGACAATAACAGCGTCTCGATTTCAGGTTGCCACAGGACAGCTGGCGGGGGAGTTTGGTTCTGCGGCGCCGGAAAGCTTCGGCACTTCCGGTTTCTGTTTGCCGATGGTGGCGAAGTTCAAGGAACCGCGATGCCAGTCTGGACCGGCATCGCAGTTCTTGAAGAAAGTGGCATTGGGAAGGGGAGGGCTGGGGTGCATTGTCGAGGCGACGTGCTCCAGCACCGAACCGGTCAGCCAGGCCAAAACCGGCTGTGCAGTTGGCAGCCTTCACCAATGCCCGGACCCGCAGCGGGCATGTTTAGTGTACCTGAGTAAAACAACTTCTTTCTAGGAGCATCAAATGAAAAAAACTCTCGACCTGATCCTTGCCTTTGCACGTGAAGAAGATGGCGTGACGGCAATCGAATATGGTCTCCTGGCTTCACTGGTTGCGTGCGGCATCATTGTAGCTGCCACGGGTCTGGGAACTCAAATCAGCTCTACGTTCAACTACATCAGCGGCAAGTTGCTCGCGGCCAATCCGGCGTAAGCGCCGCTCGATCTAGGAGCATCAAGATGCAAAAAACTCTCGATCTGATCCTTGCCTTTGCACGTGAGGAAGATGGTGTGACGGCAATCGAATATGGTCTCCTGGCTTCACTGGTTGCATGCGGCATCATTGTGGCTGCCACAGGTCTGGGAACTCAACTTAGCTCCACGTTCGACTACGTCGCCGCCAAGTTGCTCGCGGCCAATCCGGCGTAATCGTCGCTCGATTTGGTCATCGAGAAGTCACAGCAGTAGTAGTTGATTCAAAGAGCAGTCCCTGCATGATTCAGGGCTGCTCTTTCTTAACCAATGCCGAAATGGAAACGGGGGAACGCAATGAATGCTTTCGAATTTCCAGTCGGCGCGTGTCTGCTGGGTTTGGTGGCAACGGCTGCAGGTTCGGATTTGCATGAGCGGCGCATTCCGAACGTGCTGGTGGTTACGGGCCTGGCTGTGGCGCTCGCCGTGCAGTGGGGTCTGCACGGAACAGGGGAGGGCATCCACAGCTGGTTCCTGGGTCTGCTCACCGGAGGCGGCCTGTTCTTTCCGCTCTACCTGTTGCGCGGCATGGGTGCGGGGGACGTGAAACTGATGGCGGCCGTGGGCGCGTTCGTCGGACCGGAGCCGGCGCTGGAGATCGTGCTGGTGACCTGCGTGATCGGCGGCGTCTGGGCGCTGGCGGTAGTGATCTTCAAGCGCGCGTTGAAGTCGACCGGCACCAACATGCTGGCCATCGTGCTTTCGGGGAGAGGGCTGAGCGGCAGGCTGTCTGAAACAGGAAAGGACGCCGCATTGCCTTCCGTCGGGTCGCTGCCGTATGGCGTGGCTATTGCCTTGGGCACGCTTGGCATCATGGTCCTGCACTCGGGGCAGAGCATCGTTTGATGCGCAGCCGGATCAGAAAGAGCGCCCACGACGAGGGGCAAGAGAAAGTAAGACAGCAGAACAGGTAGCGACAGAGAAGATTTCGCGCCATGCGCGGGACCAATTCGGGGGTACAAGTGAAAGACGAACAGCCAACGGCGCCGCAAGCGTCGGCCGACGTGACGCGTCTGCGTGACGCAAGCCGCGCACGGTCAGATGCGGACCCGGCCGGAACGAGCCTGCTGGCGCGCGCGCCGCGGACCATCGCGGACACCGGCCTCGACCAGACCTTCCTGCTCGAGCTCGTTGCCAAGTCCGCATTCGTGATGGGTAAAGTGACGCTATCCCAGCTCGTGCAGCGGCTCAAGCTCGGCGCCAGCGTGCTCGACAGCGTTGTTTCGTTCGGCGTCCGGGAGCGGATTCTCGAAATCGTCCGGCGCGGCGCCAGCGACCTCGATGTCGAATTGCAACTGACGGAAGGTGGCCGTCACCGTGCATCCGAATTCATGAACCGTTGCCGTTACGTCGGTCCGGCGCCCGTGTCGCTCGCCGCCTATGAAGCGGCGCTCAAACGCCAATCCGTGCGCAGCATGCACGTGACGTCCGCTCAGGTGCGCGCGGCCTTCGCAGGGCTGACAGTCAGAACCTCGCTGCTCGACGACATCGGCGGCGCGGTCAATAGCGGCAAGCCGGTGATTTTCTTCGGGCCGCCGGGAAGCGGAAAAACTTCGCTTGCCGAACGATTGGGCCATCTGCTGCCGGGCCGCGTTGCGGTGCCCTATGCGATTGCCGTCGAAAACGAAGTGATCCAGATTTTCGACCCGCTGATCCACGAGCCCGTCGAACTCACTGCGCGCGACGGCGTGCCGGGTGCGCCCGCCGATGCGCGCTGGCAGATCTGCCGGCGGCCCACGGTGCTGTCGGGCGGCGAGCTCACGCTCGACATGCTCGAGTTGCGTTACGACGCGTCCAGCGGTTTCTATCAGGCTCCGCCGCACGTGAAGGCCAACGGCGGCCTCTACGTGGTCGACGATCTGGGCCGTCAGCGTGTCGAGCCGGCCGAACTGCTTAACCGCTGGATCGTGCCGTTCGACCGCGGCCGCGACATGCTCACCTTGCACACGGGCCTGCGCTTCTCGCTGCCGTTCGACGTCTGGGTGGCGTTTTCGAGCAACTTTTCGCCGGCCGATCTGGGCGATGAGGCCTTCTTTCGGCGTCTCGGCTGCAAGCTGTATGTCGGCGCGCTCGACGTCACCGAGTATCGGGCCGTGTACGAGCGCCGCTGCGAAGAGTTGCGCGTGGCCTCGGACGAAGACGCCTTCGAATACCTCGTGCATCACCTGCACATGACCTCGGGCCGGCCTTTGCTCGCCTGTTATCCGGGCGACCTGCTGCGCATCGTACTCGCCAATGCGAAGTACCAGGATCAGCCCGCCGTCGTGGACGCGCTGAATCTGATGCGCGCCTGGAACAGCTATTTCGCGGTGATCGGCGAGCACGACACGCCGCCGCCGCCGCAACAGCAAGGCGCCGCTGAGCGAAGCACAAAAAAATCAGCGGCCGGTTAATGGACCGGTTAAACGGCCGGAAATTCTAGTCAGGAAACAGGTCAGGCATCAGGGAGAGTTGTCATGAAGAACATACGTGCGTTGGTGATGTTGCTGGTCGCCGCAGTTGCCGGGCTGGGCGCCGTAGCTATGGCGTCGCGCTGGCTGATGGACAGGTCGACGGGCATGACGGCCAAGGTTGCCGTTGCGGCCGTCGACATCAACCTCGGACAACGGCTGAATCCCGAATTCATCAAAATGGTCGACTGGCCATCGGGCAGCGTGCCTCCCGGTGCGTTCACCGATGGGCAGACGCTCGACGGGCGCGTGATGAAAAACAGCGTGCTGCGGGGCGAGCCGATCCTCGAAGGCAAGCTGAGCCCGGTTGGCACCATGGGCGGTCTTTCGGCTGTGATCGCGGAGGGGCGCCGAGCCATCACCGTGCGCGTCAACGATGTGATCGGTGTCGCGGGCTTCGCGCTGCCGGGCAACTACGTCGACATCATCGTCAGCACGCAGCAGGACAAGGGCAACGACAAGACTTCGAAGGACGAAAGCATCTCGAAGATCGTGCTCGAAAAGATTCTCGTGCTGGCGGTCGCTCAGGAAGTCGGCCGCGACGAGACCAAGCCCAAGGTGGTCAACGCCGTCACGCTCGAAGTCACGCCGGAACAGGCCGAAAAGCTCGATCTGGCACGCAGTGTCGGCACGCTTTCGCTGGTGTTGCGTAACCAGGTCGATACCGCAACGCTTCCGACGGAAGGCGCAACCAAGTTCACGCTGCTCGGTGCTTCCGCTCCGGTGCCGGCCTCGGCACCCGTACGCCCCGTACGGGCGCATTACGCGGCACACCGGGCTGCGCCGCGTGACTGCATCGGCGTGCTGTCGGGCGTACTGGGCAGTGTCGAATGTTTCTAGACCGGTTGCGGCCGTTCGGACCTGGTCGCCGTGGCTGGCAACAACAATGCAGAAACGCAAGTCTCGACTTGCAGATATCGGTAACGGGGGCATGACGAAATGAAAACGAAACCAGAATTCTCATCCTGCAGCGCCAAACAACGCTGCTCACTGGGTAGCAAGGCGATCGCTGCGATGGTTTGCTTTGGACTGGTCGGTGCGCAGACTGTCCAGGCACAAGAGGTGTTCGAATTTCCGATGATGGCGAAGCGCGGCGCGACTCCGCCGTTGCCGGCGGGCCGCGGTGCGGCGCCGATGACGCTCGCGATGGGCGGTCCCGCTGGGGTTGCAGGCGCCGCTGGTATGGCAAACGGACCTTTGCCTCTGCGCGGCCCGAGCTGCGCGGGAGAAATTCGCGATGAAACGACGGTCAACGTGCCCGTCGGCAAATCGGTTCTCGTGCCCCTTATGGAGCCCGCGCGCAACCGCACGCTCGGCAATCCGACGATCGCGCAGGCCGCGCTGGTGTCGCCGCGCACGCTCTATGTCGTCGGCATGACGGTCGGCACGACCAACATGATCGTGCAGGGTAAGAGCGGCGGGTGCCAGATGATCAACGTGATCGTCAATATCGACGCCAATGGGTTGCAGCAGGCACTCGGACAGCTGTTGCCCGAAGAGCGGGGCATCCGCGTGTCGACGGCGGCCGGCAACCTGGTGCTGGGCGGCCACGTGTCGAGCGCGCCCGCCGCGCAACAGGCGATGCAGATCGCGCAGGCCTTCGCGGACTCGCAGCCCACGCAGCAACAGCAGGCGGCCTCGTCGAGTGCCGGCAATGGTACGTCGAGCACGAGCCAGCAAAGTTCGAGCACCAGCAAGGCGGCCGCGGTAATCAACATGATGGCCGTCGACTCGCCGCAGCAGGTGATGCTGGAAGTCAAGGTAGCGGAGGTGTCGAAGACGCTGATGAACCAGCTAGGATCGGCCCTGAACATCCAAGGCGGCTTCGGCTCGTGGACGGGGGCGCTCGTGAGCAACCTGCTTGCCGGCGTGACCAGCGCGCTCGCCGTCAGCAAGGCCAACAACCGCCCATTCAATCTTGCCATCGATGCGCAGAAGACCGACAACCTGATCAAGATTCTTGCGGAACCGAATCTCGTGACGATCAGCGGTCAGGAAGCCACGTTTCTCTCGGGCGGCAAGATCTTCATTCCCATTCCCCAGAGCAGCGGCAACGGCGTATCGAGCATCACGCTGCAGGAAGAAGAGTTCGGCGTCGGGCTCAAGTTCACGCCGACCGTGCTGTCTGGTGGGCGGATCAGCCTGAAGGTGGCACCTGAAGTATCCGAACTGTCACCCACGGGTGTGGCGGTCTCGGCTTCGGGCTTGACGGGTGTTTCCATCCTGCCGCTGATTAATACGCGTCGCGCGTCGACGGTCGTGCAGATGCACGACGGCGAGTCGTTTGCGATCGGCGGACTGCTGAGCAACAACGTGACGGGCGCGCTAAAAGCCATTCCCGGTCTGGGCGAAGTGCCCGTTCTCGGCGCGTTGATGCGCAGCACGTCGTTCCAGCAGGACCTGACGGAACTTGTGTTCATCGTGACGCCGCACCTCGTGAAGCCGTTGCAAACCGCGAATCTTCCGCTGCCGACGGACACCTTCTCGCAAACGAATGAAGCAGACGTGTATGCGACGGGCAACATGGAAGGCCGCCACGGCAGGACGACGGTAGCGCCAGTCGGCGCGCCGCAGGACGTGCAGCCGACGCAGCCGCCCGCACCGCAGGCTCCCGCGCCTCAGGCGCCCGCCGCGCCCACGGTGATGGCCGTGCCGCAGCACGAGGTGCAGGTCGCGGCTCTGCCCGCGCAGCCTCTCACGCGTGGCAAGGACGGTCCGTCGCCGGACAAGTCGGCGCCCGCACGGCAACAAATGCAGGCGACGGATCAGGAGGCCGCTCGCATCGCGCGCATCGAGGCAGCCGCGAGCAGGATCGCCGCACGCGATGGCCATCGGGAAGTTGCGAATGCAAGTGCGGCAAGTGGCTCAGGCCATGCGCTGGATCGTTGATGTGATGCAAAGGGGACTCTCATGAAACTCGAACTCGTCAATCTCGTGCGCCGCGCAGCGATCGTCTTGCCCCTCTGCGCCGCGCTGAACGGCTGCATGTCCAGCACGCCGATCTGGGACAAGCACATGGGCGAGGCGCTCAAAGCCGTCACCCAGGCTCAGATCATTGATCCGCATGCAGCTCAACACGCACCTTCGGCACCGGGCATCGATGGCACGTCCGCCGCCTCGGCGATGGACAGCTACGACAAGTCCTTCCGCGCGCCGACGCCCTCGCCGAACGCGTTCGTCATCGGCGTCGGCAGTGGGAACGCGGGCGGTGGCCAGTAACAGAACTTGCACGGGAGATCTTCATGCGACGCGTCAGTCATAGGGGTACATACGGTGCCGCTCGTCGTGGCGAGCGCGGCGTCGTGGCGATCATCGTTGCACTCACGCTTGCGGTGCTTGTCGCGTTCGCCGGTCTCGCGCTCGATCTTGGCAAGCTGTATGTCGCGAAAACTGAACTGTCCAACGCCGCTGACGCGTGTGCTCTGGCAGCGGCCCGCGACTTGACGAAGGCCGTGTCGCTCGCGGCGCCCGAAGCGGCTGGCATGACAGTTGGGGCGAGCAACCATGTGCTACTGCAGAGCGAGAACGTTGCCGTTTCGACCAACAGCAACGTGACGTTTAGCAAGCAGTTCACGGGTCCCTACCTCACGAAGGACCAGTTCACGCCCGCCGACGTGCCGAGCATCGGCTATGTGCGATGCACGGTGAGCCGCACGGGCATCACCAACTGGTTCATGCAGCTGGTCAGCAACACGCTCGGCACGTCGGCCGTCGCGGCGACGGCGGTGGCGTCGACCACGCAGTCGCAGACGACCTGCGCGCTGCCGGTCGCCGTCTGCAAGCCCCCTGCGGGCAGCCCGTACAACCCGGGCGACTGGATTCCGAGCAAGGTAGGCTCGGACGGGCAGATTACGGGCAGCTTCATGTGGGTCGCGTACCCGGGCGCGAATAATGTGCCCGACATGAAAGCCATGCTGACGGGTTCCGGGCAATGCACGCTCCCGACAATCGGCACCCAGGTCGGCAAGCCCGGTAACGTCCAGAGCCTCGACGGCGCGTGGAATACCCGCTTCGGCATCTATCAGAACCCGTATAACGGCCCGCCGAATCCGTCCGGGGTATCTGATTTCACCGGCTACTCGTACTGGCCGACGACGAACATCGGCAGCCTTATTCCGAATGGCAATGCATTCCCTGACTTCCGCGACAACCGGCGGACGAATCACACGCCGTACCAGGGAGGCCTGAGCGTGCAAGGAACGACGCAATCGCAAAGCGACTACGTGAATGGTGCCGACCGCAGACTGGCACTGACTCCGATAGTCGATTGCTCAGCGTTGCAGAGCAGCCAGCAGGCGCCGATCATTTCCTGGGCCTGCATTCTGATGCTCCATCCGATGGAGAAGAACATCAACGGCATCCTGAACGGCGTTATCTACCTGGAGTATCGCGGCGATGCGACCGACCCGTCGACGCCCTGCGCCACTCAAGGCATTCCTGGCAGCACGACTGCCGGCATCGGGCCGATGGTGCCGGTGCTGGTTCAATAGGAGGATCGTCATGCGCAAGCACACAAGGTCGATCCGCAAGATGCAGGGCGCGGTGGCCGTCGAGTTCGCGTTGCTGGCGGTGCCGCTGATCACGCTGCTGCTCGGCATCGCCGAGTTCGGCAACGCGTTCTATCAGTACAACACCATGGTGAAGTCAGTGCGCGACGCGACGCGCCTGTTGTCGGCCTACGACCCGACGGATACCACCGACTATCCGATGGCGCAGGCGAAGTGTCTCGTTGTGTATGGCACGCCGGACTGTTCAGGCAGCGTGCTCGTTCCGGGCCTAACGACGAACCAGGTCGTCATATGCGACCAGGTGAATACTACCGGCTGCAGCGGGCAATACAAGAACGTGCAGACCACCCCCGCCGCCGAGACGCTCAATCTCGTGCAGGTGAAGGTTTCGGGATACCCGTATACGCAGATCACCGGCTTTTTCAATCTCGGCGGTCTGGTCTTCGGCGATATCAGCTGCGTCATGAGGCAGGTGCTATGAACAGGCTCTCAATCCACCATTTGCCGCGCGCACGACGTCAAAAAGGCGTGGCGGCGCTAGAGTTCGCGCTCGTCGCGTCGGTGTTCTTCACGCTGCTGATCGGCATCATGGAGATGGGACGCGTTCTGTTCTACTGGAACACGGCAGTAGAAGCCACGCGGTGGGGCGCGCGAGTGGCCGTGGTGTGCGACATCAACAGCAGCCAGAACGTGAACAACCCGGTGATCAGGGACATGCAGAAGCTGCTGCCGATTCTGCAGCCGGCCAACGTAACCGTGACGTATGCGCCAGCGGGCTGTGACGCCACGTCATGCACTTCAGTCACAGTTGCCATTGCCAACGTTGCGGTCAATACGGTCGTACCCTTTGTGCCATTCAACCTGACCATGCCGCCATTCTCGACGAGGTTGCCAAGAGAAAGCCTGAACAGCGTGGGCGGGACTAATCCCACCTGTAGCTAAGTCATCGTCCGTTGCCAGGAAGAATCAAATGATCGAAATTCTCATAATCTCACCCGATCCAGCGCATGCCGGCGCAATTGCGCGGATTGTCGAGGCGGGAGACGCCCATCATCGTGTCAGGACCTGGTCGGCAGGATTGCTTGATCTCTGCACGAACAGGGAAGCGCTCGATGGCGTCGACCTGCTAATGTTTGACGGCACGCAACTGACACAACAGGACTTCGACGCGCTGTCGGCTATTGCGACGAAGCATGCCGATTTGACCTGCATGTTGCTGACGCCGTCGCCGTCCGCGGAGCTGCTTATTCGTGCCATGCGCGCGGGGGTGCGGGACGTCCAGCCGTGGCCGGCCGATTCTCAGGATCTGCGGCATGCCGTCGAACGCATTGCCATGAAGTCGAACGGCACGCGACGTGAAGGCAGGGTAATTTCATTCATTTCCTGCAAGGGCGGAAGCGGCACGTCGTTTCTTGCGGCAAATGTGGCGTTTGCAGCGTCGACAGCGGGTAAGCGCGCGCTGCTGATCGATCTCAACCAGCAATTCGGCGAAGCGGCTTTTCTGGTTTCGGAAGTTACACCGCCCGCGACGCTGGCCGATGTGAGTGCTCAGATTGAGCGACTCGATTCCGCGTTTCTCGATGCGTGCCTGACCCATGTCAGCGACGGTTTCGATGTGCTGGCGGGTGCGCCCGATCCAGCCAAGGCGAAAGAAATCAAGCCCGAGCATCTGCAGCGCATCCTGAATCTGGTGAGGCATCGGTACGATCTCGTCATATTCGACATCGGCCAGAGCATTAGTAACGTGTCCATCGCTGCGCTCGACCAGAGCGACTGCATTTTCCCGGTGCTGCAACAGAGCCTGCCGTATCTACGCGGCGGCCGGCGTCTGCTCGATATCTTCCGCTCGCTCGGCTATCGCGGTGACAAGGTGCGTGTGCTAGTCAATCGCTATGAAAAGAAAGGGCCGGTAGGGTTGGCGGAGCTGGAAAAGGCATTGGGCCTGCGGGTGGCCAGCGTGATTCCGGAAGATGGCGCTTCGGTGTCGGCGTCGATCAATCAGGGCGTGCCGATCCTGCGGCTCGCCAGATCGAGCGGTGTGGCCAAAGGCCTCTGTGAACTGGTGCGCTCGCTGTCGCCGCCACAACCCGAGACGGAGCGGGGTGGCATCCTGCAGAAATTCTTCGGCAGGCCGGCGCTGAGCCGGGCATGAGATAGAGGAGAGAAAAAATGGAAAACGTGTTGACGCTGCGCGAACAATTCTCCGACCTGGGCGGCGCATCGGCCAAGGATGACAACCTAAACCGCAACCGGATGGCTGGCCGCGCGTATCAGGAGCTCAAGAGGAACGTTCACCAGGCCATCATAGATCGCGTCGAGCTGGAAAAGCTTCAGCGTCTTTCAACCGAGCAGATCCAGCATGAACTGGCACAGCTCGTCGAGCGCATCGTTGAAGAAGACAACGTACCGATCAACGAGGTCGAGCGGCGGCATCTCGTGCGCGACGTGCGCGACGAAATGCTCGGCTTCGGCCCGCTCGAAGCGTTACTGGCCGACCCGACCGTCTCCGACATTCTTGTCAATACATACAAGCAGATTTATGTCGAACGGCGCGGCAAGCTGGAGCTGACGGACGTGACGTTCTACGATGATGCGCATCTGATGAAAGTGATCGAGAAGATCGTGTCGCGTGTGGGCCGCCGCGTCGATGAGTCGAACCCGATGGTCGATGCACGCCTACCTGACGGCTCGCGTATGAACGCAATTATTCCGCCATCCGCCATTGACGGACCCTTGATGTCCATTCGCCGGTTCGCAGTCAATCCCCTGAGCGTGAAAGACCTGATCGAGTATCAAAGTGTCACGCCGCCCATGATGCAGGTGCTTGAAGCGCTGTCCGCCGCCAAGGTGAACGTGCTGATTTCGGGCGGCACGGGCAGCGGCAAGACGACGATGCTCAACCTGCTGTCGGGCTTCATTCCGTCCGATGAGCGGATCGTCACGATCGAAGACGCGGCCGAGCTTCAGTTGCGCCAGGTGCACGTGCTGCGGCTCGAGACGCGTCCGCCCAACATCGAGGGCAAGGGCGAGATCACGCAGCGCTCGCTGGTGCGCAATGCACTGCGGATGCGGCCAGACCGGATCATCCTCGGCGAAGTGCGCGGCGCGGAGGCGCTGGACATGCTGCAGGCGATGAACACAGGGCACGAAGGATCGCTTGCCACAATACACGCCAACACGCCGCGCGATGCGCTGACGCGCCTTGAGAACATGATCGGCATGGCGGGGCTGAATCTGCCGCAGAAGTCCGCTCGCCACCAGATCAGTTCGGCGATCGGTGTCATCGTCCAGGCTGCTCGTCTGACGGATGGACGCCGCAAAATCACCAGCATCTCGGAAATTACCGGGATGGAAGGCGACGTTATCAACATGCAGGAGATCTTCACGTTCAAGCGCTCCGGAGTCGACAAGGACGGGAAGGTGTGCGGGCATTTCTGCGCGACGGGCGTCCGGCCGAAATTTTCCGACCGACTCCAGGCCTTTGGCGTGGCCGTGCCCGATGCGCTGTACGACCCGTCGAAGCATTACCCGGTATGAGCCCCGCATGACGAACGCGGCGGGGAAACAACAACAGCGGCGGCCACGACTATGCGCCCGCGAGGTATCTGGAAATGAACTATCTATTCTATGGATTCGTCATTCTGGTTTTCTTCACGATCATCCTGTTGATCGAAGCCGGCTACCTTTGGTGGCAGAGCCGGCACAGCAGTGAGGCGAAGCGTCTGGAAAACCGCATCCGGATGATGTCCGCCAGCGGACACGGCAATGAAAAGGCGGTGTCGATTCTCAAGCAGCGCGAACTGAGCACATCGCCATTGTTGACCAAGTTGCTACTGCGGATGCCGCGCATTCAGACGATGGACCGCTGGCTGGTTCAGTCCGGGTTGGACTGGTCGATGGGGAAGCTGCTCACCTACACCGTGTTGCCGCCACTCGTGGTCTGGATCGCAGGCAGCGCGATCTATGTGCCGCAGCTGCCGCTTCTCGCCGCAATCCTGATTGCCGGCATGATCGCGCCATTCAGGGTCAACCGCGCGAAGGCGAAGCGGATGAAGCAGATCGAGCAACAGCTGCCCGAGGCAGCCGACATGATCGGCCGGTCGCTTCGGGCCGGACATTCGTTCTCGACGGCACTCGGCATGGTGGGCGATGAAATGCCCGAGCCGATCGGCAGCGAGTTTCGCACGACGTTCGGTCAGATCAATTTTGGCGTATCGCTCAACGACGCACTGGGCGGCCTTGCTAACCGCATACCGATCAGCGACCTGCGCTATTTCGTGATCGCAGTGCTGATCCAGCGTGAGAGCGGCGGCAACCTGGCTGAAATACTCGGCAACATCAGCCAGATCATCCGGGCACGGCTGGCGCTGCTCGGCAAGGTCAGGGTGCTGTCGGCCGAAGGAAGGCTGTCGGCGTGGGTTCTGGGCGCCTTGCCGTTTGTGGTGGCGTTCGTAATCTCCATCATGAATCCGGGCTTCCTTCGGATTCTGTGGACCGACCCGACCGGCATCGAGCTGGTTGGCGTGGCGCTCGTCATGATGGTGTTCGGCGTGATCTGGATGCGCAAAGTCATCCGTATCCATGTTTAAGGAAAGTCTGCCATTTCCATTCTCTGAGGATGGGTCGATCCCATGCCCGCCATGAAAACAGAACAACTCATATTGCTAACCGCCGTATTCGCAATCGTCGCCCTTTTCTCCTTTGGCGTGATGGCACTGCTGATGCCAAACTCGATCCACCGCCGCCTCAGCAAGCTCACCGGCAATGAGCAGAGTTCGCCTGAAGCAGCGGATGGGGAGGAGGCTCTATGGGTAAGAAAGATTGCGGAAGCTTCGAAGCCGATTGCGAAACTTTCTATCCCCAAAGAAGGTTGGGAGCATTCGGCACTGCGCTTGAAATTCATGCATGCCGGCTGGCGCAACGAGTCCGCTCCCGGGATCTACTTTGCTGCCAAAACAGTCCTCGTGATTGGCCTGCCGCTTATCTGCCTTGTAGTGGCCGGCCCGTATCTCTCGAACGAAAAAAACCATCTGCTTCTACTGTTGCTTCTCGTGCTTGCGGCAATCGGCTACTACCTGCCCAATATGGCGCTCGCGCGCCGGGTGCACCAGCGCCAGCAGACCATCTTCGAGGACTTTCCAGACGCGCTGGATCTGCTCACGGTCTGCGTGGAAGCGGGTCTCGGGCTGGATGCGGCGCTCATGAAAGTGGCCGATGAAATGGACGTCAAGAGCCGGACGCTGAGCGATGAACTCCAGCTTCTCTTGCTCGAACTGAGAGCGGGCTTGAGCAAGGAAACGGCGCTCAAGAACCTGGCAATGCGCACAGGCGTCGAGGAAATCGACGTGCTGGTCTCCATGCTGATTCAGGCCGAGCGCTTCGGCACCAGCATGGGCGACTCGTTGCGCGTGCACTCGGACAACCTGCGGCTCAAGCGACGCCTGAAGGCGGAAGAGGCGGCTGGGAAGATCGCGGTCAAATTGCTGTTTCCGCTGATATTCTGCATATTTCCGACGCTGATGCTGATATTGCTGGGTCCGGCGATTATTCAGATCCTTCGTGTGCTGCTGCCGACGATGGCTGGCCAGGCAGGTGACGCAGTGCCATTGCAGTGATGGTTGGAGAGACGCCATGCCACATGCGGAACGAAGCGCGGAGATCGTCAAACTGCGATTTATGCTGGGCGTCAAGCTGGCGGCTTTCAACCAGTTCGTGGCTGCGCGTCTGGGACTGAGCGTTACGGACCTGGAATGCCTCGAAGTCGCCTATTTCGACGAGGTGCAACCCGTCACGCCAGGTCGGCTGTCGAAGCTTACGGGATTATCGCCAGGTAGTATCACGACATCCCTAAAGAGCCTCGAAAAAGCAGGGCTAATAGCCCGTGAGCCCGATCCGACCGATGGGCGGCGCATCCTGCTGCGTTTCATTCCAGGCAGTCGTGCAACGATTAGCGCCTGTTTCGAGGCGGTTAACCGTGATCTGGCAGAGTTTGATGACACGCTCGGTAGTGAACAAATGGAAAGCATCAAAAATTATTTATCTGTAATGCTAAGAATAATTGACGACCATATGGCGGACGTAACCAACCGGTTAGCGTAACGTCGCGACGACTGGTTGTTCTGTCGCGACGTTTCATCACCGGATGGAGGTCGGGTTTTTGCACATCTCGGCGATCCAATGATTCAAATAATCAGGTGTTCAACTGTCGACGGGGGAAACTGCGGAATTCTTACCAGCCTTGGGTACAGGGATATGGTTAGGAGCCAGCCTTGGCGTGATCGTCGCGTCATTTCGGGCGAGCAAGGATGGCGAGCAGATGACGTGACCCGCGAAGTACGGCCATTCAGCGCCGTATGACAATGCGGAATCATCGTCGAGGGACGAGGCGCGCCGGTGCAATTGCCGTTGCAGCGACGGCTGGAGAGGCTTCGTGAAACGTGCTCCTACCGAACGCTTGAATTTCGTCGTACCGGTTCATGCCGGGCGTCATGCTGTGCCGTATAACCAGTTTGTGCCCGGGCAAACGGGAAAGACCTGTTTCGAACCGGTCAATCGCAATTTTGACGTCTTTGATGGCAACGGATAGAAAGACCTTTTCGGACTGCCGGCAGAGATCTAACGGAAACACTGAACATTGCGGGGTAAGAGGCATGGGCATTATCGTCGATGAAGGCTGTAGCTCGGAATCGCAATCCGCGGCATGTTCAGAACTTATTGTCCCCCCGGTTTCGGTAAGGACCGTGGATGTGCTGTTCGAGGTGACAGCACGGGTATGCGCAGCTGTAATGATGGGTATTTTCAGCTATGCGGCGATTCTCCACTGGCTTGCCGATCCTGGGCGCGTCACGTTATTGTTACTGGTTGTCACGCAATGCTTTACCGTGGGCCTGTCGCTGTTCGCACGTGTCCCTGTCCGACGGGACTTGACCCCGTTCGCATACATCTGTTCGATGGGCGCTACGTACTACTTTCTCGCCGTCCAACTCAGGCCGGGTTTCCAGATCGTGCCGGAGGTGGTGGGTGCGGCGTTTCAGGTTGCCGGTATCAGCTGGCAGCTATTTGCGAAGGCTTCGCTGCGGCGCTCGTTCGGCATATTGCCTGCGAACCGCGGGGTCGTTTCGACGGGTGCGTATCGTTTCGTAAGACATCCGATGTATCTCGGCTATTTCGTCGAAGACATCGGCTTCCTCCTTTCAAACTTCGGCATACAGAACCTGTTGGTATTTGGAAGCCAGTTTGCCTTGCAGGCGTGCAGAATCGCACGGGAGGAACGGCTCCTGAGCGATGACGCGCTTTATCGTGCGTACAGAATGAACGTTCGATATCGCGCCCTGCCGGGACTCTACTGAATGCTCTATCGACAAGCCGTTGCAGTTTGCAACCGGCGCGGGTGCGGGTGTAGCGGCCATCGCGCCGGTCTGGGAAAACCAGTGCCATTTCTGTCGTCAATTAGAAAAGAGGCGCAAATGGTGAGCTCTGAAAGAAGCGCGCTGAGATGACGCGAAGGATGAGCTGCCATCAGTTTGGGTACTGGTTTCTGATCAACCAGGTAAATTTACGCGAAGTCATAACAACTTCAGGGGAAAGCGAATCAGATCGAGTTACGAAACGGCCTCGAACCATGGACGGACGATTACAGTAGTCTCTATTCGGTATTCAAAGGCATGACCCGGCTGACGAGCCTCGGCATCCAGACACAAGTAAAGTTGAGATTACATCACAAGACTGTTCTTCGGGAAATGGATCGTCGGGATCCTGTCTATTTGCGGGACTTAATTTGACGCGATGCTCGGCATTCCTGGCGGGAGTTTAGCTTTGCCTTGTGGAGAACGGCCGATCTGCGCCATTGAGCGAATGTCTCGGCGCGGATTGGTAAACGGCAGACAACGGCCGACTGCTTGTCCGTGAGTGACCGTACCGTGCAACCGTTCGACTCTGATACCTGCGTTTTGCGACCCACCCTAACGTCTCGACTGGCGGCAACCGGGTCAGCAGCGGTCAGTCGATCGCGACATCCAGATCCTCGACAATTGACGCATGTGCCGGTCGACGCTCGGACACTGTGGCCTGAATCGGTCGCATATAATGGCTTTGAACTCGAGCACGGCGTTTGCGCGCGACGCGGCGGGAAGCGGGGCCTCCCTGTGACATGCCGGGACCTCGGTCGGCACTACAACAGAATCGGTTGCGGGCGGCGGGCAGGCGCGAACGTAAAAGAGAACATATTCGGGAAAGCGGGGTGGAAGATGCAAAATAGTCAGCAGGGGACACCGCAGGCTGCTCCAGATCGAGATCTCTTCGCGCCGCGGCTCCTCGCGGGCATTTTCCAAGGATTAGTACTGTATCTGCTCATGAACGCTGCGCATAATCGCAGCGGCATCGCAACTATTCCGGTTCTATTCTTTCCGCTGCTTTTTGTTACCCTATTCATCCCGCCGGCGTTCATCGTGGGGCTGCAACGAATGAGGGGAGCTCGACTCGCGATGTGGGCCGCCGTGCTCGCCGCGGTCGTGGCAATGCTTGGGTGTCACGACGCGTGGCGATCGGCAGGCGCTGAAATTCTCGGAATGCAACCATTCGGTCGCGCCGGAGTCCCGTTGCCGTCAATGGCCGTGACCTTCTACAGCGGCGTGATCGTATTCATCGCTTATTGCCTCGTTCTCGCCGGCGAAGCGGCAAGGTCGTGGTTCGCCCCCTACGAGTCATACTTCGAATTCAGCTGGAAACTCGGGCTCCAGATCTGGTTGTCCGGGTTGTTCGTATGTGCGCTCTTTCTTGTGCTCTGGCTAGGGGCAGCGCTCTTCCTGTTGCTGAAGCTGAGTTTCCTCCAGCAACTCCTGCGCGAATCATGGTTCAACATTCCCGTGAGCGCGATGGCCTTTGCGTCGGCCCTGCACATCACCGATGTGAGGTCAGACATCATCCGGGGCTCGCGCACGCTTGTGCTGTCGCTACTCTCGTGGCTGCTCCTGGTCCTGGTTGTCATCGTTGGTGGATTCCTCGTATCTCTGCCGCTCACCGGACTCGGAATGCTATGGGCCACGCGGTCTGCTGCGTGGATCCTGCTCGGCGTCGCGGCGCTGAAAGTAGTCTTTGTGAACGCCGTCTTTAAAAGTGGGCCAGGGTCGGAAAGGGCACCACGAGTGCTGCGTGTCTGTATGAGGATTTCATGCCTGATGCTCCCCATGCTGGTGATACTTGCGACTTACGCGCTCGCCCTGCGCATTAAGCAGTATGGGTTCACGCCGCACCGCATTTTGGCCTGTGCCGGAACGTTCGTGGCTTACTTCTATGCCATCGGTTATGCGTGGGCGGCGCTCGCGCGCGCTGACACCCTCGCGAAGATCGCGCCTGTCAACGTGGTCGCGGCGTGGGTATCAGTCGCTGTCCTGGTTGCTGTATTCACGCCGCTGGCTGACCCCGCACGTCTGTCGGCGGACAGCCAGGTAGACCGTCTCCTCACGGGGAGGGTTGAGCCCGATAAATTCGATTACAACTTCTTGCGGTACAGATCCGCGAGATACGGCCTGCAGGCACTCGCGCGCCTGCAGGGAGAGACTAAGGCACCTAATGCCGCGACCGTTCGCGAACTGAGCGCGCAGGCTGCACGTCAGCCAGGTCGAGGCCTTTTGGGCGCGGCCCGCCCGGATGCCGCGACGCTCGCACTCAACATTGTGTCGCGCACTTCAGGGCAGCCGGTTCCGGCGTCATTTCTCTCGACAGACTGGAAGCGGGTCACGCAAAACTGGATGCTTCCAGGCTGCCTGAACATTACGTCGGTGAAATGTGACGCTTACCTCGTCGATCTGACCGGCAGTCACAAGTCGAACGTGGTGCTCTTCCCGAACAGCGGAAGTATTGGATTTGTGTTTGACCAGGCCAGCGATGGAGGGTGGCAACTCGTGGGCAAGTTTTCGATCGCACCGGACTGCGCTGCGCTTCGTGATGCCTTGGCGAAGGGGACGTTTCAGCTCGTTGAGCCGCGACTGCGAGACATTCAGGTCAATGGTCAACGCGTCGAAGTAGAACCGACGCCGGCGCGCGGCGCAGTGTGCTCGCGATAATACTGGCGTAAGAGCGGCCAAAGTTAAGAATGGCTTGCAGCAAAGGCGACGACGACGCTCCTCATCAAGTTTTGGCAAAAATGGCGATGGTCCCCTACGGGGCAACGCTCCTTCTCCCGGCCGTTCATTGGCGACTTCCGGGTACTGCACGGTCTGGTTGCGCGCTATGGCGGCTCGAGTCGAGCCATGAAGCCGAATCGACAGTCGGCGAAAGTTGAACCGCGACCTTGCCAACACCCCGCCTCGTCCACGCGTGAGAGCGTGCCGGCTCCATATATGAAACCGCCCGGTCCGCATCGAAGCGCACCGGGCGGTTGTCCTGCAGGCGCCGGCGTGACGACTCATTCGAGCCGAGCGACGCGCCGGCAGAGCTACTGCTTACATTGCAGAGCCTTGGGCAGAGGTCGAGTCCTTAACGCCGACCGACGCGCCGCCCTGCGCCGCCGCCGTGCCGTCGAGCGCTTCGCCGGCCCTCGTCTTTGCACCGCCGCCGAGGTCGCCCGCCGTCGACATTGAGCCTTCCGCGTGGGTCTTCGCCGCGCCTGCGACGTGCGTCACTTGCCGCTTCGCCGAATGGACTGTCGACTTTGCGGTGCCCTTCGTCGCTTCGGCCGCCGAGCCCACCGCTTTCGTCGCGCCGCCGACGAGGCTACCCGCACCTGCACCCGAACTCGCGGCGTTCGCGCCGGCGCCTGCCTGCGCACCGGCACCGGAGCCGAGAACGGGCGTCTGCACATTCACGCCAAGGCCGGCTGAACCCTGTGTGCCCGTCTGCGCGGTCTGCGCAAAGGCGGCCGAGGTAGCGAACGCTGTCAGCGCGGCACCGAGCAGCATCGTATGAATCGTATTCATCGTTTTCTCCCTAAAGACATTGTTGGTACCGGCCGCATTGGCGCGGCCTGTTACTTCCTCGCCGCATCATGCAGCAAGCGGAGCCACTGTAACCAGGCCTTGCACGCGAAGTCTTCAATTCTTGAGGACTGTTACTCTCGTTGCAATTGCTGACCAATGGCTGATCATCTTTAACAGATGACGCGGTTCGCATGGCGACGAACTGAGCGGGTCACATACCGAATTGAATCGGGCACTCTTGCGGATATAGCTCTGCCGACTCGCTGCGAGAGCGCGTACCCAAGCCAGGCTGAGCCTTGCGAGACAAAGGGTCCATTGTGGCTCGGACAGGGCGGAGCGTTCATTCCGGCGGGGCGTCATCCCAAGATTGTGATCGCGGCGATCAACGCTGGCAGCGCAGCGACGGTGAATACCGCATGCATGGATGGAGCAGTCTCGGCGATGAGAGTCGTTTGCTCTCATCGTCGCTCGGTCATCCAAACGACGGCTCCACTCAGCAAACGGTATTCATTGAACTACGAAAGGGTCGCGTCGCTAGATCGGTCATGAAGATCGGCGCAGCCCTTGCAATTAATAACCTGCTGCACGGATTGTGCGATCGCACACATTCAGGCTTCGATTCAAATCGTAGGCTTCGTACCTAAACGGAATGACATCGAGGTCGTCGAAGCGCGCAGAACTACGTCAGGGGAGTGTTCTCCTTGTATCTACAACGTCTACTCATTACCTTTTGTCAACGGATAGTTGCGACGCCCGTGAAGAAAAGCATGGCCGTGGCAATGAGTGCCTTGATAGCGGTGGCGATTTCGTGTGCAAAAGCAGATGAAGGATCGGGGAATATAGTTCAGTCGACTACATCGCAAGGTAAAAGTCTGAGAAAGGATATCGATCTGAATTATCACCTTCTCACTGAGTCCGCAGGAGTGGCCAATAACGATGGCTACGATATCTCAGCTACGCTTGGCAAATATGTTAGATCCGACACCCCTCTTGATGAGGCAAAAGCCATCCTAACTGCTGCTGGATTCACTGTTGGCCAGATTCCCTTAGCTAAAACAGGTCGGACTCCAACCGCATGTGTCCCGGCTTCAATTTCGCCATATTTCGAGAGATTTCCACGTCGGGTCGATATATTCGCATCTCTTTGCCTGCAAACATCCGGTGTGTACGGTTCGCGCGTTGATCATGTAACCGCGCGCATCTTCATCTCTTATCCTTAGTGCCCGCGATCGCACCATATATGCCTACCATATCCAGTCCTTCGCGTCTTTCGGACGCGTACAGTGGGCGCGAGAACTAGATTCGCGGCGCCGCCGAAATTGGTCTGCAGATCAGGACGATTCTCGATAGGCTGTGCGTCGGGCGCTATCCGAAGGTTCGTCGTACCGTGCGCGAGGAGCATGGGCACAAGCAGACGAAGCAGGGCGTCCGGAAGCCGATACCGCTTACCGCAAGATCACCCGGCGCCGCTTCGACCTGGAGTGGACGATCGACGAAGAGACGATCGCCTACGATCACAAGAGCATGGGATGTACCCTTTGGTGACGAACGATCGCAACCTGGCACTGGCCCAGACGCTTGAGGTCCACGAGGGGCAGCCGATGCTCGAAAAGCGCTTCGAGCAGGTCAAGACGATGCACGAGATCGCGCCCGTGTTCCTAAAGGACGAGGGCGGGATCGAAGCGTTCGTCACGCTGTACTTTCTCGCCCTGCTGGTTCAGGCGCTCATTGAACGGGAGCTGCGTCGTGCGATGAAGCGCGAGGGTATCGACGAACTTCCGCTGTATCCCGAGCAGCGCCGGTGCAAACGTCCGACCCCTGAACAGATCCTGCGTCTGTTCAGTCTCGCCGAGCGCCACCAACTGATTGAAGGCACGCACCGTACAGATCTTCGACGTTGGGTCCACGGATCCGCTACGTCGGGTGCTTACGCTACTCGGTGTACCGAAACATGCCTTTCGCTCGCCGGAGCTAGCAACGCAATTCGCGCGCCAAATTGTCTCCTCGACGTGCGGAAGTAAGCGCAGGCGCACCGCTCCCGACGACTCGCCCGACAAAAGGCAAAATATAGATGGCCGGTGAGCGCGTCTGCGATGTTGCGTACGAAATGCGAACGCGCCAGGGATAATGCCAAGGGCGTACGAGTACCTGGCGAGAACGGAGGACTTCTATGGGGCGGCCTCGGCGCATACCTGCGCGGCAGCGGTTGCGAAGACGCTCGAAGCACAGGCTGTCGTGCTGCGCGAGGCGGTCGCCGCGTTCCGCATCGAATCGGCCGGCCGCTTAGGGGCCTTACGTGCCCGTGCGCCCATACTGATCATCTAATCGCACGATATCGTCTTCACCCAGATAACCGCCCGACTGCACCTCGATGATCTCGAGCGGCGTCTTGCCCGGATTCTCCAGCCGGTGGCGCACGCCGAGCGGAATATAGGTCGACTGGTTCTCACTCAGCAGGAACGATTCGTCGCCGCGCGTCACGCGCGCCGTGCCGCGCACGACGACCCAGTGCTCCGCGCGATGATGATGCATTTGCAACGATAGCCGCCCGCCAGGCTTCACGACGATCCGCTTCACCTGAAAGCGTTCGCCGCGATCGATCGAGTCGTAGCAGCCCCACGGCCGCTCGACTTTGCGGTGCACCTTCGCTTCCGTGTCCTTCGCGGCATTCAGGCGGTTCACGATCGCCTTGACGTCCTGCACGCGATCTTTCGCGGCGACGAGCACGGCATCGGCCGTCTCGACGACCACGACCCCCGTCACGCCGACGCACGCGACGAGGCGCCCTTCGGAGTGCGCATACGTGTCGCTCGCGCTCTCCAGCAGCACGCGGCCGCGCGCGACGTTGCCTGCCGCATCCTTCGCGCTGATGTTCCAGACGGCGTCCCATGCGCCGACATCGGACCAGCCCGCCGTCAGCGGCACGATGATGCCCGTCAGCTTCGGATCGTCGCCGATGCGTTCCATCACCGCGTAGTCGATCGAGTCGCTCGGGCATGCGGTGAACGCGGCGCGGTTGATCATCAAGGCGCCGTCGCGCTCCGTGCATGCGTTGTCATACGCCGCGCGGCATGCGGCCGCGATGTCGGGCCGGCACGATGCGATGGCCGCGAGCCATACCGACGCGCGCATCACGAAGATGCCGCTGTTCCACCAGTACTCGCCGGACGCGACATAGCACTCGGCCGTTTCCTGCGCGGGCTTTTCGACGAAGCGCTCGATGGTCCGCGCGCCGTGCGCGTCGGCGGGCAGGCCCGTCTTGATGTAGCCATAGCCCGTTTCCGCGCGCTCGGGCGGCACGCCCAGCGTGACGATCGCATCGTGCAGCGCATGCTGGACGGCTTGCTGCAACGTGGCGGCGAACGCGGCGTCATCGACGATCAGATGATCGGCGGGCATCACGACGAGAACGGGGTCTTCGCCTTGCGGCGCGTCCGCGAGCGCAGCAAGCGCGGCGATCGTCAGCGCGGGCGCTGTGTTGCGCGGCGCGGGTTCGAGCACGACACGCGATTCGCACGCGCAGCGCTCGAGCCGTTCCTTCGTCGGCAGCCGCAGTTCTTCGCTGCAGACGACGAGTGCCCGCTGCGTTCTCGCGATATGTTGGGTCGGAAGTCTAGGCGTCGGCACGCGCAGCCCTTCCGTTCTGCGCAACGTCGCTTCGAGCAGCGATTCGTCGCTTGTCAGGCCGATCAGCTGTTTCGGGCATTGCTCGCGCGACAGCGGCCACAGACGCGTGCCCGAACCTCCTGCCAGCACGACGGGCTGGACGATGCAAGCGGGCTGTGTCGCGTGCCCGGTAGTGTCCTTGACGGATGCTTCTGCGATGACGTTCATTTTCCCTCCGGAGACGCCGGGACAAAGCGGGTGCTGCAGCGCCCGTCATGTCCGGTAATTGAAGCAGCAGGGGGAGGGAATTTCTGTGCGTCGGTGCACAGAACAGCAAGCGGAAAGAAGCGTGAGAAAGTGGAAGGAAGCGGAACGGATCGCAGCGGAGCGATCCGTTCATGCGTGCGGTCTGCGTGTGAACACGCTTACTCGAACCCGCGCGGATTCTGCACCTGCCAGCGCCAATGATCGGCGCACATACGCTCGATGCCGAATTGCGCGCTCCAGCCGATCACTTCGAGCGCCTTCGCCGGATTCGCGAAGCACTGCGCGACGTCGCCCGGACGGCGTGCGACGATCTCATACGGCACCGGCTTGCCCGATGCCTTCTCGAAGGCATTCACGACTTCGAGCACGCTGTAGCCCTGGCCCGTGCCGAGATTCACGACAAAGCTCGCATCGCGTTTGACGAGCGCATCGAGCGCCGCGGTATGCCCGCGCGCCAGATCGACGACGTGAATATAGTCGCGCACGCCCGTGCCGTCCGGCGTATCGTAGTCGCCGCCGAACACGCGTAGCTTGTCGAGCTTGCCGACAGCCACCTGCGCGACATACGGCATCAGGTTGTTCGGAATGCCGCTGGGATCCTCGCCGATCAGTCCGCTCTCGTGCGCGCCGACCGGGTTGAAGTAGCGCAGCGTCGCGATGCGCCACGACGGGTCGGACACTTCGAGGTCGCGCAGGATCTGTTCGGCGATCAGCTTGCTCTGGCCATACGGGTTGGTCGCCGACAGCGGGAACGTTTCGTCGATCGGCGAGCTTTCCGGCACGCCGTACACAGTCGCCGATGAGCTGAACACGAACTGCTTCACATTGCGTGCGCGCATCACGTCGAGCAGCACAAGCAGGCCGTTCATGTTGTTGCGGTAATACTCGAGCGGCTTTGCGACCGATTCGCCGACGGCCTTCAGCGCCGCAAAGTGAATCGCGCCCGTGATGGGGTGTTGGTCGAAGATCGTGTTGAGCGTGGCTTCGTCGCGCACGTCTGTTTCATGGAAAGCGATCTTCTTGCCGGTGATCTTCTCGACGCGCGCGATCGATCCGCGCTTGCTGTTCACCAGATTGTCGATCACGACCACTTCGTAACCGCTATTGAGCAATTCCACGCACGTATGCGAGCCGATAAAGCCTGCACCACCCGTCACCAGAATTGTGCCCTTCGTGGTCATGCTGAACTCCCTTAAAGTGATACGCCCGTCAATTGCCGAATGACATCCTTGTACCGCTCGACGATACCGCGTTCGTCGAACTCCTTCGTCACTTTCTCGCGGCCGCGCGCGCCCATCGCGCGCCGTTCGTCGTCGCTCATGTCGAGCATCTGCGCGAGCTTCGTCGCGAGGCTGTCGACATTGCGTACTTCGCACAGCAGGCCGTTGACGCCGTCGGCGACGCATTCGCGGCAACCGGGCACGTCGGTCGCGATGACGGGCCGGCCCATCGCCGATGCTTCCATCAGCGTGCGCGGCACGCCTTCGCGATACGAGGGCAACACGACGCAGCCGGCGGCTTCGATCAGCGGACGCACGTCGTGCGCTTCGCCCAGATACTCGATCACGCCTTCACGCACCCACGCGTCCACTTCGGCCCGCGTGATCGCGCTCGGATTGTCGACGCCCACCGGGCCGAGCAACTGAAAGCGTGCATGCGGATAAGTCGCGCGCAATCGACGCGCGGCCTCGGCATATTCGCCTACGCCTTTATCCCACAACAGCCGCCCGATTAATACAAAAGAAAATGTCTCGCGCACATTAGACAACGGCGTGAAAGAAAACTGGTCGAGGTCGACGCCTTCGCCATGCAGCAGACGTGCTCGCTCGGGATGCACGAGCAGTTTCTGATCGAGAAAAGCGGCCTGATCGTCCTTGTTCAAAAACCATACTTCGCGCGGAAAGCGAAACGCAAAGCGGTATAGAAACTTTGCGATTTGCGCGGCACCGCTCTGCTGGATAAAAACATAGCCCAAGCCAGTTGTCACTGCAACTGAGTCGACGCCTGCCAGTTTCGCGGCAATTGTGCCGTAGATATTCGGCTTGATCGTGTAATGAAACACGATATGCGGACGATTCGACCGATAGAGCCTGTACAGCGTCCACATCGTGCGCAGATCGTCGCGCGGATTGGTGCCTTTCGATGCGACATGCAACTCGATGCAGCGGCAGCCCATCTCTTTGAGCAGATCGAACGTACGGTCGCGCGGCGCGATCACCGTCACTTCGACGCCGCGTTCGATGAGCATGCGTATCAACCCTTGCCGGTACGTGTAGATCGCGAACGCAGTATTGCACACGAGACAGATGCGCAGCGCGCGGGCGGATTCGATCGATTGCTTCATACTTGCGATGCGGGACAGGAAAAGAGCCGGGTAAGAGACGGTCACTTCAGAGGCTCGCGCGCGGCGCATACAGACGCTTCTTCACGCGTTGAAGCGTCTGGTACGGCGTTACGAAATGCAGTAGCGTCTTCGCGACGCCCAGCCAGTCGCACGGATTGAGCACGCTGAAGTAACGCATCTGCAAATGCAGCGTCGATACGATCTGGCGGCGCCGTTTCGTCGCGCTGATGCCGCCTTCGTTCAGCTCGTAGTAAAGGCCGACTTCCGGCAGATTCGCGCAGTCGTAGCGCTCCATCAGACGCAGGAACAGATCAAGGTCTTCCGCCGCCTTGTACGCCTCGCGATAGTTGCCGACAGCGAGCACAGCATCGACGCGCAGCATCATCGACGGATGCACGAAGCACGCGCGCAGAAAGCGCACGCGTCGAATGGCGCGCGGCTCGGCGGGCGGCGTCAGCACGAAGAGTGGCGTGCCGTCGCGCGAGACGACCTGCGTCCACATGCCGAGTCCTGCCACCTGTGGATTCGCTTCGAGATACGCACGCTGTTTCGCAAGACGCCGCGGCGCGCTCAGATCGCCGGCATCGATGCGTGCGGCGTAGCGAAAGCCACGCACCGCGAGCGCTTCGATGCCCGCCTGCAACGCACGCTCGATGCCGCCGTTTTTCGGCATGCGCAGCACGTCGATCGACATGTTCGGCAACGCAGGCGCGACGATGGGCGGCGTGCTGCCATCGTCGACGATCAGCACGTGGATGCGCGCGTCCTCGCTGAACGAAGCCAGCGTGCGTTCGACGTCGACCTGGCCGTTGAAGGCGGGCATCAGCACGGCGACGTCGTCGAGCGAGGTCGGGGCCCTCGGCGGCGTGAATAAAGAAGACGTCATGGACGCAGTTTGAAACGGATGTAGTAGAAGTTGACGGACGCCGCGGCCAGGTACCCGGCCGCAAGACCGATCAGTGCGCCATATGCGCCCATGCTGGCAATCGCAATCAGATTGACGACGCACGCGATGGCAAGCGCGAGCAGCCATTTCGACAGCAACACGAACTTCGCCTGATATTTCAGCACGACCAGGTTGCCGATCGCCTCGATGCCCGCTGGCACGGACAGCCATACGGCCCAACGGAAGATATCGATGGCCTCGTCGAAGTTCGGCCCGAACACGCGGCGGATGATGAAGCCCGCAAGCAGATCGAGCACGCACGCGCCTGCGATCATCAGTGCGGCCGTCATCGCCGTGAGGCGCCACATATTGCGGCGCAGTTGCGCGATATTCTGGATGCGGTAGACGAACGCGGGCGCGAGCGTCTGCGCGAGCATCAGCGCGAGCGTGATCCAGTTCTCGTTCAGTTGCTGCGCTGCCGAGTAGCGGCCGAGATCGGCGAACGAGATTGCGCGTTCGAGCATCAGCCGGTCGAGCTTCAGGAACAGGTACATGCAGATGAGCCCGAGCCAGAACACGGCGCCCGCCGTCGCGAAGTGCCTAAAAAGCGCGCGGTCCAGATGCCAGCCGAGCGTGCCGCCAGGTTTGCCCACGTCGCGTCGCATGTAATAGACGATTAGCACGATGCCGATGACCGCCGATTCGAGCGCCCACAGCCAGCCGAAGCGCGCGGGCGCGGCGGCCGCGCGCACAAGCAGCCACACGAGCATCGCCTTTGCGATGGCCGTCGTCATGCTGGTGATTAGCTGCGGCTTGCTGTAGGTCATGCTCTGCAGCCATGCGTTGATCACGCCGACGAGCGGCTCGCGAAACAGCATGGTGACGGCGAGCCCGGCCAGCATCGCGCCGACGAGCGGATCGGTGAAGCCCGCGGCAATTCCGGCCCACGTCAGCAGGAGCACCACGGCCGACACCAACAGCCGCAACGCGAACGCGCTGCCGAGCACGGTGCCGTGCTGTTCAGCCGGACGATGGACGATGGTCGGCACGAGAATCTCCGCGCCGCAGACCCATGTAATCGGCGACAGGACGAGCAAAAGCGTATTGGCGTATTGCCACTTGCCGAACACGTCAGGACCGAAATAGCGCGCGAGCACGCCGCTGATCGCGATCGCGACGCCGATCTGCGTCAGGCGCTCGAGGCCAAGCCAGACAAGGTTTGCGGCCGCGCGCGTGACGTCGGGATTCGTGAAACGCTTAAGCGCCAGCATCCGCATGGTGTCCGTTTGCCGTCTGCTGGCACGCGTGGTGCAACTTGTCGGTATTTTGGCGTGCCCAGCCGATCTTACGATGCGGCAACTTGGTGAGCGCGGGGCGTTCAAGCATTGGAATGGCGCTGGTAAGGCGTCGCTGAAAAGCGCAATTATAAGTTCTCGCTGCCCGTTCCCGGTTCAGGGACCGGCATGCTGCTGCTATTCGCGCTCGCGCGATGTACCGGACCAGTACGCCCGAATCGGTCGAACCCGCTGCGCTTGGACACTGCATCACCGCTCGCTGCTTTTTATTCCTGCAGGCGTAGGCATCATGGTTCCCGCGCAGGCCACACGCGGCGCGGCGTTCGCCGTGATTGCGAACCTCGTCGCGAGTACGACGCTCGACATCGCCGTTACAGCGCTCGTCACGCGTGCACTGTTGCGGCGTGAGTGCCGCCACGAAACCACCGGGGAGGGCGCGTGACGAATACGCACCTGCAGTGCGCGAAACTGGACGCGATCCGGGTCTGCGTTGCCGCCTCGCCGCTTTTCGGCCTCACGGTCGTGATCGTGGCGTATCTGATCGCGCTGGGCATTTGCGCGCGCGAAGCACAATCCGATTATTAACCCGGTGGTGATGGCTGCGGCGATCGTCGTCGCCGCGCTGAAAATCACCAATACGCTTATCGCACCTTTTCTGGTGGCGCGCAGTTCATCCACCTCCTGCTCGGACCCGCAACGGTTGCACTTGCTTTGCCGCTGTGGCGGCAGTGGGACAAGCTCAAGCGCGGCACGCTATCGCTCCTCTGCGGTCGAGTGGCCGGCTCGCTTACGGCGATCGCCGGGAAGGTCGGCGGCGTTCCCTCGCTCACTGCCGTGCTCGTGATTGCGACGGGCGTGTTTGGCGCCCGTGACAGCGCGCTGGGTCCTGGATAGCGTGCGTTCGGAAAGGAGCCGTTGAGCGGCGGCGCATCATCCGCGAACGGAACGATCGCCGTGCCGTTACTGCGATTGGGGAGGAGAGGAGGCAAACGTCGGGCTTCAGTGCGATGCGGGTTCCCGACGCGCATCTTTGTCTCTTAACTCGCCGCCCGTAGGCCACTGGCGATCGTCTGTGCGTAGTCCGTCTTGTCTGGGCGTCACGCTCGCAGTCTTTTGACTTGAACCTCCATGGACCCCGTGACGATGTCCACTGGCGCGACTTGACTTTGCAATTTCGGGTGGAGACTGGTTTGGCGAACGTCCTCTGGAATGAGGCGATCGCTGACCTCATTAACAGGAGAGCTGAGATGACGAGTGACGAAGTACCGGCGTGCCAGAGTGGCCAGCGTCCCATGTGCGCCGCATGCCAATGCAGTGTGGAGACGCTTGCGCACGAACCACGCGAACAGCAATGTGCCCGGAAACACACGATTGGCGCATCCCAGGAGAAAGGGCTCGGGCGAGCGGCGCGTGGCTTCAATTGCCGCGCGTGCGTGGTGGGATGCGCCGACGGACGGGACACCTGGATCGCTTCTTATGTCCGTACGAAACTCAGAACGATGTCGGGCGACGCCTTCCCAATCTCCCGCCACACCGCTGACTGTGTAGCCAACGCATTGCAGGACCGTTTTCTCTCGGATACGGACGCCGTATTGAAACGAATCCTTGATCTTGCTGCTCTTCGCTATCTGCGTGACGGCTCAAGGACGGTTACGCTGGAGGACGTCGCGGTCGCCTTGCGCTCTCTCGCGTCCCCACATCGATGACAAAGCTGTCATGCTGTGGCCGGTGCTTGACTATGCCGCGACCAAGGCGATGCTCGAGCAGATCGTCACGCCGGCGACGCCTGAGTCTCGGTGAGCGAGGACATGGCGGAAAACGTTAGTGGGGGAGCGCACATAGACGAGAGCGATATTATGGCATCCTCGCTAAGTCCGAACACGGTAGGCGCTTGCAACCTATGGCCGCTCTCTCGTTCTGTCTGTCGGCTGTGATGGCTGGCGCGGGATTCGGCACGTCAAACCTCTTTGGCACGCTGTTTGACTGGTCGGGCGTGCTCCTCCTGTTCCTGACGTTCTTTTTCGAAGCGTTCGATGGAGCTTGACCGCCCTCTTCTCCCAGCCCGCATCTGTTCAATGGCGAGGCGTGCCGAGGAAAGAAGGGACAGCTGTTTCCTTGTTCAGGCGGTTGGGCGGTTTAGCTTCAGAACTGTCCTTTAAGCGATGCCAAGCCGAGCGACCGGCTCGGGTCGAAGAACGAAACCGCCGGCGTAGGGCGTTGTGGTTGTTCTCCGGTGCGAAGCCGCCCCAGAGGCATTCGCGCCGATTTCAGATTTCGAACAGTTTCGATGTGAACCGGTCCTTGGAGTGACGGCTTCGTGTGTTGTGCGAACGGCAACTATTGGGCCGCGTACTGCCGCTCGCGTTCGGACAGGACTTAACACCGGGGCAGTCCAACTGATTCGTGTCACCAATCCGGTTAGTCTAGTGAATTCGGTCCGGTGCTCCTTGCCGGATGACCGGATTCGTGATCAAGTCATTAATTTACCTAGACAGCCGGTCTCAACGTCCCTGCGACGACGGCAAAGGATAACCCTTTGGGTGAAAAAGTGACGGCGTCGGGGACCGAAGGGCGGGTAACCGTGCGGATCAACGGGGTGGGCCGTTGATCCGCCTTGCATTGGCTTCGTTACCCGGAAGCGTATCAAAAGCCCTTTAATCGGGGGCCACCGTCCTCGCGCGCTTACGGTTCGTAGTTGGCGCGCATTCGGCACGCCACTGATCCTGCGAAATGCACGGTAGTCCGAGCGTGCCGGCGACGCGTTTGAACGTATCCGCAGTGCCCAGCAGATCGCGCTGGGCGATTACCTTATGAGCGAGCGCGTGCATGATTTTCTCGGGCGCACCATTGACCCGCGCCGAGATCAATTCCGTTTCGAAATCGACCGCGCGGTTCAAGACAGCGGCGATCGGCATCTTGAATTGTTGAGCCTTCGCGAAAGATGTTGACACGGGCAGCACAGCATCAGACGTTACCGTGATTTGGGCTTCACGGGCGTATTCGACGACTGATGGGCAGACATCGTCAACGCGAGCGTCGGCCGGAACGTCGGTAGCGAGAATCCGGATGCCGGCCGGAGCCACGCCCGCCGCGAAAATCGCGGTGAGCATTTCTACGGCAGCCTGCTGTGACGCAGTATCCGGGGACACCGAGACAATGATCGTTTTCAGTTCAGTAAGAACGTGACGCCTTAACTGGATAAACGCAATCATGGCGTTCCGATGCTCGGTCGAGACGTCGATGATGCCTCCGCGTGGGGAAGTCATCATGGTGCAGTAATGATCCTGAAGCGCGTTTTCGCTTTCAGTCAGACGCTGGTTGTTGTTCACGTGTTCACCGTGTCCATCAAGCGTGCCCGGTTTCAGAAGCAAACCTCCCGTCTGTGCGTGAAGGATTTGCGCCGCCGATGCTTGCGCTGCGCTGTTCGAGCTTTGAAAGTGAGCCACAATCAGATGAGTCATTGTCGTTCCTGAAAAAGGTGTTAGTTAGTTAAGCTATTTAGCTTGTCGGGCGCGTTGATTCTTACGTGAGGGAGTCTTCGATGCGAGCCGGATCGCCGGCGCGGGCTTCGTCCTCGGCCCGGCGCCTGCGACTTCGGGCGAATTGAGAGTATTCGAGCCGTTGGTACGTTCGAGCGCGGAATGCATCCCATTGGCGATTCTGGACGGGGCGACGAATGCGCGGGATTACGATGGAGCGCAAGATCCTGGCGTTATAGCCCGCGTGCAGGCACACGAGAAGAACGGCGCTCAGGGCGACCAAGGCATCATCGACATGCCGATCCCCGTAATCGAGAAACGTCGCGTACGCGCGAAGCGAATCTTCCGCGATGTCAGGGATGGAAGATGGCAACGTGCCGCGCGATTGCAAAAAGGCTTCGAACTGGAGCCATAAAGGCAGCAGTGTCTGGACTGCTTTGCCGTTGCTGTACCGGGATAGCGCAGTGCGAGCTTCCTCTGAGAGTCTGGATTCCAACACTTCTTTTTTACCTCCTTCAGAAAGATGAATCGTGGTGGGCGGTTTGTCGATTTGTAATGCTAATTATTGAAAATTGCGATCACGGTGAGACTGGGCGCGGCGTCGGCGCGCCGGCCGCCGACGCCTATGTTCGGCACCATTTCCCAGCTCCACCCGGTCGTCCGCGCTGGCCATTGCAGGCAATGAGCGGTTTCTTTCGTCTGTTTTCTTCAAAGGTACGAAATCGCTGGGTAACTGGATCTTTTCGGGAAACCGGTGCCGGATCTGCCAACAGTAAACGTCGAGGATCATCTTCCCGCGTGACGGACCGTGGCCAAGACGGTCCGATAGTTCGGTCAGTACTTCGACGGGCGGGATTCCGCGATCGAGTGCGGAATTGGCAAAATCGACCGCATAGGTAAATCTCAGGCTGTGACTTCCGAGCTCTTTGCGCATCGGCAATTGGTCAAAGCGAGACTTCAGGCGGGCCTTTGCGCTTTTGAGGTCATCGTTGCAGCCGGTGATCAGTTCAAAGTCGCGACTGCGGCAGAACGCCAGCGCTGCGTTGATTGCGCTGAACGTTTCCTCAACGTGATCCACAAGCACCTCCGTACGACGCGGACGTCCGTTCTTGGCGCCGCGTTCGATGGGCAGGCGCCGATTTCCCTGCAGGATCAGATCTCGCCAGGTTTCCAGCGACTTGCCGCACATGAGTGCTTCGCGCATGCGAAGTCCCAGCCAACGCATCAGGCGAATCACGTGCACGACACCGTCATCGAGCTTTTGTGCCGCCGCGAGCAGTTCGCTGAACTCCTGCGGCGTGCGAGCACGATGCTTGCCATGCCGGTCCCGTCGCTCAAGCTTGAGGGCCCGGCTGCGGGTTGAGCCGGACATATCCTGCCCGGCCGTATCCTGTATCACTGAAAGCGACGCTCGATAGTTTGCGAGCGTGCCAGGCTTCATCGCCCCGGCGACCAGGAACCAGACAAAAAACTCGAGCATCCAGTCTTCCGCTTCGTTGACTGTTTCCAGCGTGTGACCAATGCGGGCCGCGAAACGCGAAAACTCGCTCCAGTGCAAGCGACGGTGTTTCTGCGAGTCTTTGCTTCCGCCGGCTTCGCGGCTCATCTGTGCGGCATGGTTAACGCCTCTTGATCTTCGACCCATAGCACTCCTTTCCTGTGGCTGGTTATTCCGCCTGTACCTGACCTCATGCGCGGGCGGAGAGCGCGAATGAGGTCACCCTGTTGCCATCGGTTGCGATGACGGTGTGTCCAAAGAGGACACGTGAGTGAAACGGGCAGGTTCAACGAGGGTGCGACGTTGATCTGCTGGCATGCGGGAGTACAAGGAGATGGGCAGAGGCGGTTTAGCTGAGGGTCCCCGGATGGCACCGGTGGAAGGTCTGCGCACTTGGAAGAGAGAGCCCGGAGCGGATTGAAAACCGCGCGTCGCATGGCGGCGCGTTCGATGTTCAACCGTATTCGCGTGCATGCAGCACGTGGGCAATGACGGCTCGCGTGAGGGCGAGCACGAGACGGGCGGATTCTCGGGTGAGCACGTCACACCGGTATCGCGCTTGATGGCGTGTGAAAGGATTGATGTGCGCCCTGAGCGGCGCGTCGCAGACCGAAGCGATCGATGAGGTCGATCGTTTCAAGACGCAACGGAAGCCTACTGTCCGCAAGCGGACAATCGAGGCATGCGGATGATCCCGGTCGCACCGGGAAGCAACGCATGCCTTCGGATAGGCCTCATTTCACAGGGAGAAGTGATGCGTGCTGCTCGCACGCGCGAAAAAGTGCATTCCGCGCGAAATGACGCACGACCCTCGAGTCGATGAAGAGAACGTGCGTGACGGATCCGCGCTCGTTGCGAGCGCAAGCAGGAGGCACGCGCAGATTAAGCCGCGTGCGTTTCATGGTGGTGTGCTGCGAGTGGCAGCCAGGAAGATGTTTTCGCCAGACGGACTACGGGAGCCGTGCCCGAGGCGTTCTTTCGATGCGTCAGAGACGCGACAACAATGGCTACGTTAGCACAGTGTTTTGCAGTTGCAAACTAAATCAGGCATTCACGCATCGGTGCCTCGGAAAGCTACCCAAAAACATGTCTCTTTTCACATGTTGAATCGGTTTAGTCCCTCTCGACGCGTTGCTGACCCGACTTGCCTTTACGCCGCAAGCGGATTGGCGCCATTACGCCGCCCTCGAAATCGCTCCATAGTGCCGGCCCGTGACAACCTGCTCTGTCTTCTTTGCGGTTGGGGCTGCGTCTAACAGCGGTGCGTGCAAATGCCCATTCCGGTTGAGCGATCCCAACGGAAGGCAGGCACGGCAAAAATGAAGTCTTGAAGAGAACCGCGCAAGAGTGAATGCCGACTGCCTCGAGCAGCATTTCACTTTTTTGGGCGAAACCGCCCCCAAACCCCCAAGAAGAGGCTGGATAGGTCGATGCTCGTGACGTGAGCGAACGGTGCGCTGATTAAATGTCAATCGCATGGGGCACGTCAAGCGCTTTCTTCGGGCGCGGCGTGAATGTCGTCCAGGCGATTGCGTAACCGTTATTCAACCGTCCCCCGACCGTCCCCAGAGCGACAGACCAACCGCCATGCGCTAATTACGATGGCGGGTAGTTCGACGTTTCGCGTCTTATCGCGCCGCATCGATCAGGTCTTGCCGGGGCCATCGCTGCCACGCGACATCGCACACGGTGGGTCGCGCTTTGACGGGCTCCTTGACGAATTGCGCGCGAGGCACGCGAACCTCCTACCGAAGGACATCGGCTTCCAGGGAGTCCAAGGTCGGATGACGGATGTCTTTGGCTGGCAGGATGCACGTGATTTGTCCGTGCCCAAACACACAGAAGCGGATCACCAAACAGGCCAACAGGCGGTGACGCCTGCTTGGCGCGTGCAGACCGGACTGAAAAGAGGTTTACGGCAGCGCGCGTGACGTCGGAATCCGCGAAACGTTTAAGCGCCAGCATCCGTCATGGCGTCCGTCTGCGGGCACGAGTGGTGCGAATTGTCGGTATTTTGGCGTGACCAGCCGATCATGCGATGCGGCAACCTGGTGAGCGCGGGGCATCCAGGCATTAGAATGGAGCAATAAGGCGTCGCTGAAAAGCGCATTATAAGTTTTATCCGGACCGCTTCCGGCAAGGCACAGCGCGATGACCACGCCGTGTCGAACATATTTCCATTGCACGTAAGTGAGCCAATCCATGATCTCGCAATCCATATTCAAGGCATATGACATCCGCGGAGTGATCGGCAAGACGCTCGACGCCGAGGCCGCCCGTTCGATTGGTCGCGCCTTCGGTAGCGAAGTGCGCGCGCAGGGCGGCGACGCCGTTGTAGTCGCGCGCGATGGCCGTCTCTCCGGACCCGAGCTGATCCAGGCACTGTCCGATGGCCTGCGTGCGGCAGGTGTCGATGTGGTGAACGTCGGCATGGTGCCCACGCCCGTCGGCTACTTCGCGGCCAGCGTTCCGCTCAAGCTCGCGGGTGGCGAACGCCACGTCGATTCCTGCATCGTCGTGACGGGCAGCCACAATCCGCCTGATTACAACGGCTTCAAGATGGTGCTGCGCGGCGCGGCCATCTACGGCGACCAGATTCAGGCGCTCTACAAGCGCATCACCGAGAACCGCTTCGAGAGCGGCAGCGGCAGCTATCAGGACTACGACATCGCCGATGCGTACGTCGAGCGCATCGTCAGCGACATCAAGCTCGCGCGGCCGCTGAAGATCGTCGTCGATACGGGCAACGGCGTCGCGGGCGGTCTCGCGCCGCGCCTCTTCAAGGCGCTCGGTTGTGAACTGGTCGAGCTGTTCACGGATATCGACGGCAACTTCCCGAATCACCATCCCGACCCGGCACACCCGGAAAATCTCCAGGACGTGATCCGCGCGCTGAAGGAAACGGACGCCGAAATCGGCTTCGCATTCGACGGCGACGGCGATCGCCTGGGCGTCGTCACGAAGGACGGCCAGATCATCTATCCGGACCGCCAGCTGATGCTCTTCGCCGAAGAAGTGCTCTCGCGCAACAAGGGCGCGCAGATCATCTACGACGTGAAGTGCACGCGCAATCTCGCGAAGTGGGTGAAGGACAAGGGTGGCGAGCCGTTGATGTGGAAGACGGGCCACTCGCTCGTCAAGGCGAAGCTGCGTGAAACGGGCGCGCCGCTTGCGGGTGAGATGAGCGGCCACGTGTTCTTCAAGGACCGCTGGTACGGCTTCGACGACGGCCTGTACACGGGCGCGCGTCTGCTGGAAATCCTCGCGCGCGTGCAGGACCCGAGCAAGCTGCTCAACAGCCTGCCGAACTCGCACTCGACGCCGGAACTGCAACTGAAGCTGCAGGAAGGCGAAAATTTCGAACTGATCGCGCGTCTGCAGAAGAGTGCGAAATTCCCGGACGCCGATCAGGTCGTGACGATAGACGGTCTGCGTGTCGAGTATCCGGACGGCTTTGGCCTCGCGCGTTCGTCGAACACGACGCCCGTCGTCGTGATGCGCTTCGAGGCCGACAACGATGCGGCGCTCAAGCGCATTCAGGAAGATTTTCGCCGCGTGATCCTGGCGGAGAAAGCGGACGCGAAACTGCCGTTCTGATCCTCTCTGGATGCCGGGTGCGGCTACGTGCCGTACCCGCTCGTAGTCGGCCTGCAGTCGGACAGAGCGGCAGAACCGGACGCGGCGCAAGGTATGTTTACCGCGCCGCGTTTTTTCATGTTGTTTGCGCCGGGCGCGCTAAAATTGCGTCCTTTCCATGCATCCTGACGCCGGATCAGCCGGCGTTCTCCCCTTCTTGAGCGCGCAAAAGATACTGATCGTGAGAGTGTCGTCGCTGGGCGACGTCGTTCACAACATGCCCGTCATCGCCGACATTCGCCGCCGCCATCCTGACGCGCAGATCGACTGGCTCGTCGAAGAGAGCTTCGTCAAGCTGGTGGAACTGGTGCACGGCGTGCGGCGCGCGATCCCGGTATCGCTGCGGCGCTGGCGCAAGCGCATTCTCTCCGTCGACAACTGGCGCGAGATCGGCGCATTCCGCCGCGCGCTCGCCGCCGAAAAGTACGATCTCGTGATCGATTGCCAGGGGCTCATCAAGACCGCGTGGATCGCGAAGATGGCGCGCGGGCCGCTCGTCGGCCTGGGCAATCGCACGGACGGCGCGGGCTTCGAGTGGCCCGTGCGCTTTTTCTACGACCGGCGCGTACCGATCGAGCCGCGCACGCATGTCGTCGAACGCACGCGTCAACTGGTGGCCGCGGCGCTCGGCGACCCCGCGCCGCAGCCCACCGACGAGATCGACTTCGGCCTCGACACGCGCCGCGCGGCGCTCGCGCTCTCCGAAGCGCAACTGAATCTGCCCGTGCCGTATGTGGTGTTCGTCCATGCGACGTCGCGCGCCGACAAGCAATGGCCCGATGCCGCGTGGATCGAGCTCGGGCAGTCGCTGGTGCGGCGCGGCGCCTCGATCGTATTGCCGTGGGGCAGCGACGACGAGCGCGCGACGAGCGAGCGTCTCGCGAAGGAATTCGGCGCGGCCGCGATCGTGCCGCCGAAACTGTCGCTGCCGGCCGTGGTCGGTCTGATCGAGGGCGCCGCGGCGACGGTCGGGGTTGATACAGGTCTCGTTCACATCGCAGCCGCGCTGAAGCGGCCGACGGTCGAGTTGTACAATTTCGCCACTTCATGGCGTACGGGCGGCTATTGGTCGCCGAACGTCGTGAATCTCGGCACGGCGGGCCACCCGCCGACGCTGCAGCAGGTGAAATCCGCGCTGGCCGGGTTCGGCCTGCTCTGATGCGGCGCGGCGATGCCTGGTGGCCGCGTGCCGTATCCGTGGGCGCATCAGGCGCTCCGTGCATGCGTCCCATGCGTGTATCCCATGCGTGCGTTCCGTGTCGCAGCCGGATGCCGCGATGCGCAGCAGGAAGGGCATGGGTACACGGCGCGGCACCCGTGGCCAGTCGTTGCGCCCGCCCGGTTCCATCCGCTTTGAAAAGGCGATCATGAACGAATCCCAGATCATCGAAGTAGCAAGCGCCGACTGGCACGGCAAGAACCTGTCCGTGCCGCGCGAGATGCTGCTCGCCGGCGTCGAGCGTGGCAAAGTGCTGTATTTCCCGAACCTCGCTTTTGCGATCGACGGCGGCGAGCGCGCGTTGCTCGATCCCGCGCTTGCCGATCCGAAGCGCAAGAACATCAGCCTCGAACCGAACGGCGGCGCGCTGCATGGCGTGCTCGGCGACGCCGTCACGCAGTCGGCCGTGCGCGCGCTGATTGCGCGCTATCAGTCGAATGCGCGAATGCTCGTCGACGGACTCTTTCCCGAATACATCGGCAAGCTGCGCGTCGCGCCGACGAGCCTGCGTCTGCATCAGGTGGAGACGCGTCAGACGTCGTGGCGCAAGGACGACAGCCGTCTGCACGTCGATGCGTTCCCGTCGCGTCCCAACTATGGCGAGCGCATCCTGCGCGTGTTCACGAACGTCAATCCGAACGGCACGCCGCGCGTGTGGCGCGTGGGCGAGCCCTTCGAGGACATGGCGAAGCGCTTCCTGCCGCGCATCAGGCCGCAGATGCCGGGCTCCGCGTGGCTGATGAATCTCGTGCACGTGACGAAGTCGCCGCGCAGCGAGTACGACCATCTGATGCTGAACCTGCACGACGGGATGAAGGCCGATCTCGACTATCAGAAGTCGTCGCCGCAAGAGACGATGCCGTTTCCGCCCGGCAGTGTGTGGGTGTGCTTCTCGGACCAGACTTCACACGCGGTAATGTCCGGGCAGTTCATGATGGAGCAGACCTTCTTCTTGCCCGTCAAGTCGATGGCGCAGCCGGAGTGCGCGCCGCTCGGCATTCTCGAACGCCTGAAGGGCAGGGCACTGGTTTGAACGGCGCGCCTGCTCCCGTTCACCCGATGCCGGGCGCTTCGTGCGCGGCCACGTTCATGCGGGCCGTCATGCCGCGCGTGGAAGCACGATGCTGAGGGTCGTCTATAACGCGCTGTGGTGGCTGATCGCGCCGCTGGCGGTGTTGCGGCTCTTCATCCGGTCGCGCAAGGAGCGCGGCTATCGCGTGCATATCGGCGAGCGCTTCGGCTATGCGCGCGGCCGCGTGCCCGAGGACGACACGCCGTTGATCTGGGTGCATGCCGTGTCGGTGGGCGAGACGCGCGCGGCGCAGCCGCTGATCGACGCGCTCATCAAGGCGCGACCCGATGCGCGCATCCTGCTCACGCACATGACGCCGAGCGGCCGCGAGACGGGCGTGCAGATCTTCGGCGACCGCGTGCTGCGCTGCTATCTGCCGTATGACATGCCGCATGCCGTGCGGCGTTTTCTGAAGGCGTGGCGGCCCTCTGTCGGTCTCGTGATGGAAACGGAAGTGTGGCCGACGCTGATCGACGAATGCCGTCGCGCGGACGTGCCGCTCGTGCTGACGAACGCGCGAATGTCGGAGCGCTCGTACCGGCGCGCGGCGAAGTTCGGCAACGCGACGCGCGGCGTGTTCGGCGGTTTCGCGCGCGTGCTCGCGCAGAGTCCGTCGGATGCGACGCGGCTTTCCGCCTTGGGCGCGCGCAACGTGTCCGTGCTCGGCAATCTGAAGTTCGACATGAACACGCCACCCGAACTCGCCGCGCGTGGGCATGCGTGGCGCGCGGCCATCGGCGCGCGTCCCGTGTGGGTCGCGGCGAGCACGCGCGAGGGCGAAGAGGAACTGGTGTTGCAGGCGCTCGACGCGCTCGGTATCGACGATGCGCTGCTGATACTCGTGCCGCGTCATCCGCAGCGCTTCAACGAAGTGGCGGCGCTCGTCGAGAAGAAAGGCTTGCGTTGCGAGCGCCGTTCGGAATGGGCGCCCGCAGGCGCGGTGGCTGCGGGCCAGGGCGCCGCGAAAAACTTGCCGCGCGACGTGAAGGTGCTGCTCGGCGATTCGATGGGCGAGCTGGGCGCTTACTACGCGGCGTCGGACGTGGCGTTCATCGGCGGCAGCCTGTTGCCGCTGGGCGGGCAGAATCTGATCGAGGCTTGCGGCGTCGGCGTGCCCGTGCTGATCGGGCCGCACGTGTTCAACTTCACGCAGGCGACGGCTGATGCAGTGGCCGCAGGCGCGTGCGTGCAGGTCAAGGATCCGGCCGATCTTGCTCGCGTATTGCGCGAACTGTTCGAAGACAAGGCGCGCCGCGTGGCGATGGGCGGGGCTGCGTCGGCGTTTGCTGCGCGCCATCGAGGCGCGACTGCGCGGACGGTTAATGTGTTGACTACGTTGTTGCCGGAGTGATGGCTATCGCAGCGGGCGGCCTTCGGCGCGGGTGGTCAACCTGGTCAATGTTCGCCGCATTGACGCGCGCGCACCACACCGCGATATCGCCCCGGGGCAAAATCGAATCCCGCAGACGAACCGTCCGGTGCACAGTTCGGCGTGCCAATCGGCGCAATGGCACGGGCGTATTGACGAGCCCTCTTCAGTTCTACGTCTCTGCGCTCAAATCAGCCAGAAAGTCCCGAGCACGCTCTGACAAGTTGGGTACAAGAGTTAGGGTTTGGGCCGCCGCCGCCCTAACTCGTGTACGTGCGGCCTTCTCCAGTTCATTGGCAGCAATCGTCAACCAGTCTGGAAACCGCTCCGTCAATGCATCAATCAGCGTTGCGGCTTGCCGTTGATCCTTCTCCGCCTTAAGGGCGCGCGACGGGTCGCGAAGTGTGCTCACGACAAGCTTGTGGAGAGCAAACCTCGCGGGGTCCGGCAGCATTACCGGGACGACATGTTCCTTCCCGAGGATGAAGCCGCGCGCTGGATTCGAGACCAGATACCCGAAGTACGGGAGCCCAGTCGCGTGTGCGCGCAACTGGGGCAGGGCTTTCGTCTCATATGCCTCGGTACCCGGCACGAGCAAGTCGACGTTTAGGGGCTGTCCTCGCGCCTTGAACGAGGGTGATGGCTTTCGTGAATCCAGTTCCGGCACCTCAGGAAAGGGAATGCCGATGTCACACAGGATGTCGAGAAAGCTGCGGTCTTCCGGGATCGCCACCGCGATAGAGCCCGTGCTTCCGATGTCGATGGCCTCGGTCCTGTAGTTCGCGGGCAGACGAATGCCGAGACCGTTCAGGAGTGCGCCAAACGCGTGAGAGCCGACAAGCACCCCGCCGTGGCTGAAGATGCCGGCATTAAAGAGCGTTGCGATGGTTAGTGCTGCTGAATTGCCGGCAGCAGCGAAGCCTGCCTTACGCAAAATCTGGGCGTCAGCGGCGAGCGAGCGCATGTCCGCGCTCTCAAGCATTTTCGCCTCAAGTGCCGCGTCGGTAGCCGGTTCGCCAGTACGGCCCAGTGAGGTTTCCCTGTGCTTTCCCGAAGCGAGATACACCCTCCAGTACGTGTAGGTTTTTCCATCGACGGTTTTTTGAGCTGCCGAACCGGGAGAATGCAACGGAATAAGCGGTTGTGCACTGGCCCGTTCGGTGACCGAGGAATACAGAGTTTGCAGTGCTTCGTTATGGAAGTTGGCCATATCGGCGCTCCCTCCTTATACCTTATTATTTCATAGTAGGGTATAGGAGCGGATGCGTCAAACTTTATACCCTGTTATTACAATTGTAAGGTATAAATTGATCCGTTGACTTTCGAAACGCATCGGATCATTAGGCGCCCCAGCGCAACGAAATGAAAATCTTGGTGGTGATCTGCGCCGACAATCGGCTTGGAAGCGTTCGCCCGGTTACTCTGAGAACGGCAGTGGGCGAGTTTTCGAGAGGACGGACATGAAGGACCTGATCCGTGCGATCTGGGCGTCAGCTACACAGGTTTTGTTCGCGAATTAGCCGAACGAAATACCGCCTGGCATGCGCGGCGCGGCTCATTTGCAAGACCACTTATACGGGTTGCCGGCGCGATGTTCGATGCCTGTCAATCGATTTCCGCGCCGGCTTCGTGTGCACGTCCTTCCAAGTGTATGGATACTTGCTCCATCTAAGTTTTCCCGGTACCCGCGAACTACTGATGCGTGATTCGGCGAATGGTGCTCGTGACCAGGTCCACGTAAAACAGATCGCCGTTCGGACCGGCCTTCAAGTCCACCGCTCCGCCCTGAAGGCCTTTGGCAAATGCCTGTGGCTGTGGCAGGGACGTATTGCTCGGCGGCGGCATCTGAATCATCCAGATGCATTTGCGCAGGTAATCGCCGAAGTACAGCGCGTTTTTATAGATGGCCGGATAGGTCGTGCTGCTGTTATCCGTGAACCCGATGGCCGATATGACACTGCCGTTCTGATCCGGACCGCCGCCCGACGGCCTGCCGCCACACGTCTTCGCCTTGCTGTCGGCTGGAGTGACATAACTTCCATGCGCATACGCGAAAAACGGTGCAGACGCGCTCATGCCCGCACAGTAGCTTACGTTCCCCGTGTTCGCCGGGTTCTGATAGTCCGGCTGTGGTGCTGCCGCGCCCGTTGCCGGGTCCCATCCTTCGAAGCACGGCCAGCCAAAGTTTTGCCCGGCATTGCTCAGATGATCGATCGACTCCCACGCGTTCCAGCCTACATTGCCAATGTACAAATCGTGGTTGACAGGATTGACCGCAAACCGGAAAGGATTGCGCAACCCTGTTGACACGACTGCTATGCCCGGAGTGGGAGCGCTCAAATTCGTGACGGCGAGAATCACTCCATCTTTGTAGGGTTGTGCATTGAGTTGCTGACTGCGAAACGCACCCTGCGGGAGGTTCATGCCGTCACCGCAAGCGGTATCCAGTTGACCGTAGTCGACCGTGTTGAAACTCGCGCCATCGCCCGCGCTGACATACAACGTTGTATTGTCAGAGCCAAAAGCCAACCCGCCGATGCTATGAGACGTGTAGTAAAAGCACCAGGGCTGACTGGACGCCGTACTGGACGGAATGAGCTTGGTCTCGGTCACCGTCCCATTTGCCGACGACAAGCGGGACAGCTGCCCGCCTGTAACAGCAACAACGTTTCCGCTACAGACCACCCCCGGGGAAGGCGTCGTATAAAGCACGTAGACGTTTTGTACGTTCAGCGGGTCGACCGCAAGCCCGAGAAGCCCTCGGTCCGCGTCGTTGCAGACTTCACTGCTGAGGTCGGCCAGTTGCGTGCACGTTGACGCCGACAGATCGCATTTCCAGACCTTGCCACCCTTTTCAGCAACGAACGCGAGCGTCATGTCTGCACTGAAGCTCAGCGCGGTCGGCTGGTTGAGGCAGCCGCTGAAGAGAATCTGTTCGGTAAAGCCTTTAGGAAGCGTTGGCTGCGGTCGAGTAATAGAAGGAGGTTTGCATGATATCGTCGGACCTGGACCAGACACGACCTGCGCCTCCGATTTCACTGGAGTAGTCGCAAGCGCTACATCGAAGATCAAGGACACCAGCAATATTGCGAGGCCCAGCAGACGCTGGATTTGATCGGTCGAACTTCTTGTGAGGCGCACCATCTCGTCCTCCCGCTTTCGACTGAACGACGAGTCGACTCATTGAAGGACCTGCATTCGCAGGCGACCCACCACGGGTAGGAAGCGCGCTATGAGGGAAACCAGCGTTGGTCTACCGAAACCCATGATAGGTCTTACCCCTTACATGAGCAAATTTTTGCAGCACCCGCACGTCAGATCTGGCGCGGCAAGAAGGAAGTAGTGGATAGCTGTTTCGACGGTCACGATGAATGACAAAATGGCCAGGCGTCCTGATAAGCGCCTGGCCTTCAAAGCAGTTCGGCGCTGTCCGTGCCGGCTGGCAGTTCAGATCAGCCCCCAAGCGGGTTCGGAACTGCGTCCGATAATGAGCATCCCGCATGCCCGAGGACGCGGGCCCGGTCTGCGATGTAGCGCAGGTCGAATCCCGCGCGCTTACAATTTTCTGTCTGCGCTGCGCAGAGCGTCGCAGACACAAAAACTCAAACGCCCAACAACCCCTCCTTCTCAACAAACGCAATCACCTGATCCAACCCCTCGAGCGCCTTCAGATTGCACATCACGAACGGCCGCGCGCCGCGCATCTTCTTCGCATCCGACGCCATCACGTCGAGATTCGCACCGACCATCGGCGCGAGGTCCGTCTTGTTGATCACGAGCAGGTCCGACTTCGTGATGCCCGGCCCACCCTTGCGCGGGATCTTCTCGCCGCCCGCGACGTCGATCACGTAAATCGTCAGGTCCGACAGTTCGGGGCTGAACGTCGCGGCCAGATTGTCGCCGCCCGATTCGATGAACACGATGTCCGCATCGGGAAAGCGCGTGAGCATGCGGTCGACGGCTTCGAGATTGATCGACGCGTCCTCGCGGATGGCCGTGTGCGGACAGCCGCCCGTCTCCACGCCCATGATGCGCTCGGCGGGCAGCGCACCCGCCACCGTCAGCAGACGCTGATCTTCCTTCGTGTAGATGTCGTTCGTGATCGCGACGAGGTCGTACTTGTCGCGCATCGCCTTGCACAGCATTTCAAGGAGCGTCGTCTTGCCCGAACCGACAGGGCCGCCCACGCCAACGCGCAGCGGCGGCAGTTTCTTCGTGCGATGCGTGTGATAAGCAGCGTTCATGATTCGATTGAGCGAAAGCGAAAGGCTATGAGCGGAAAAGCCGCGAATACTGCGACTCGTGACGCGCCGACAGAATGCCGAGTTGCGGCGCGAACGTGTTGATATCGTCGGGCGAAGTGGCGAGCGCCTTGCTGACGGCAGCGTCGATCGGCTCGCGCAACGCGACGATGATGCGCTGTCCCGCGAGTTGCCCTAGCGGCACGGCCTTCAGCGCCGCCGCCGTCTGGTTCTCGACCCAGCTGAACGCATAGGCAGCGAGCGCGGCATCCGTGGCGGCATCGTGCGCGAAGGCGGCGAACGCGAATGCCGTCGGTTGCGCAATCGGCGCGATCGACGCGAGCGTCGCGCGACGTTCCTTGTCGCCCCATTCGAGCGACGCGCACAACTGCCGCAGCGACCAGCCCATCTGTTCCGTCTCGCGACGCAGCTCCATCGACTCGCGGCTCGCGAGGAATTCGTGATCGGCTGTTTTCAAAGCAACAGCATCGTGCGCGCGCCAGCGTTCGATCTGATGCGCGAGAAACGGCAGCTCGCCGTGCGCGAGCACGTTCGAAAGGCCGCTTTCGATCCACGCGCGTGCGCTGTCAGCGTCCGTGACCAGTTGCGCTTCGATCGCGGCTTCGAGCCCTTGCGAATAGCTGAACGCGCCGATCGGTAGCGCCGGCGACGCGAGATGCAACAGCGCGGTCAGTTCAGCGATGCGCATGACGATGGCCATGATCGTGATCGCACGACGACGAACCGCAATCGCCGTGATCATGGTCATGACCGTGATCGTGCGAATGCGAGTGTGCATGCGCATGACCATGATGCTCGCCATATACCTGCTGCGCGAGCGCATAGTCTTCGGCGAATGTCTCGTCATGTCCGTGCCGATGGCCACCGCCATACGCGCCCGTTTCAGGCTGGAATGGCATCTCGACATGATCGACGGATGCACCCAGACGCTTCAGCATGTCGGCGAGCACGGGATCGTATTCGAGCTTCAGATGATCCGCGCCCACTTCGACGGGCGTATGCCGGTTGCCAAGGTGATACGCGGCGCGCGTGAGCGTCAGCGCATCGGGCGCACGCACGACCAGCACCGATTCAGGCGCTGCGACGACGCGCACGAGCGCGCCATCGTCGGCGACGAGCACATCGCCATCGCGCAGCACCGTGCCGCGCGGCAGCACCAGCGCGACCTCTTCGCCGTTGTCGAGCGTGGCGGCAAGACGGCTCTTGCAGCGCGCATCGAACGCGAGCGTCAGTGTCGGCGCGCGCTTGATCAGGACGGGCGCGAGCTTGATATGGGCGCCCAGCAGTTTGTCTAACGTACGCATATCAGAACAGGAAATAGCGTTGCGCCATCGGCAGGACCTTTGCCGGCTCGCAGGTCAGCAACTGTCCGTCGGCGATCACCTGATACGTCTCGGGATCGACGCTGATCGACGGCTGCCACGCGTTGTGGATCATGTGCGCCTTCGTCACGTTGCGGCAGTTCCTCACTGCAACGATACGCTTGCCGAGACCATAGCGCCCGGCGATGTCGGCATCGAGCGCCATCTGCGACACGAACGTCAGCGACGTGCGCGCCAATGCGCCGCCGCGCGTGCCGAACATCTCGCGATAGTGCACGGGCTGCGGCGTCGGAATCGATGCGTTGGGGTCGCCCATCTGCGCCATCGCGATCATGCCGCCCTTCAGGATCAGCGCGGGCTTGATGCCGAAGAACGCCGGCTCCCACAGGACGATGTCGGCCCACTTGCCCGGCTCGATCGAACCGACCTCGTGCGCGATGCCATGTGTGAGCGCCGGGTTGATCGTGTACTTCGCGACATAGCGCTTCGCGCGGAAGTTGTCGTTGCGCGCGTTGTCCTCGGGCAGCGTGCCGCGCTCCACCTTCATCTTGTGCGCGGTCTGCCACGTGCGGATGATCACTTCGCCGACGCGCCCCATCGCCTGCGAATCCGACGACAGCATCGACAGCGCGCCGAGATCGTGAAGAATGTCCTCCGCTGCAATCGTCTCGCGGCGGATGCGCGATTCGGCGAACGCGATGTCTTCCGCAATCGACGGATCGAGGTGATGGCAGACCATCAGCATGTCGAGATGCTCGTCGAGCGTGTTGACGGTGTACGGGCGGGTCGGATTCGTCGACGACGGCAGCACGTTCGCCTCGCCGCAGACCTTGATGATGTCGGGCGCGTGACCGCCGCCCGCGCCTTCCGTGTGATACGTGTGGATCGTGCGGCCCTTGAACGCGGCGACCGTCGCTTCGACGAAGCCCGCTTCGTTCAGCGTGTCCGTGTGGATCGCGACCTGCGTGTCGGTGTCGTCGGCAACCGACAGGCAATTGTCGATCGCGGCGGGCGTCGTGCCCCAGTCCTCGTGCAGCTTCAGGCCGATCGCGCCCGCCGCAATCTGTTCGAGCGCGGGCGCAGGCGTGCTCACGTTGCCCTTGCCGAGAAAGCCGAGATTCATCGGATAGCCGTCGGCGGCCTGCAGCATACGCTCGATGTGCCACGGACCCGGCGTGCAGGTCGTCGCGTTCGTGCCCGTCGCGGGGCCCGTTCCGCCGCCGAGCATCGTCGTCACGCCGCTCGCGAGCGCTTCATCGATCTGCTGTGGGCTGATGAAATGAATGTGCGTATCGACGCCGCCCGCCGTCACGATCATCCCTTCGCTCGCGATCACTTCCGTCGCCGCGCCGATCGCGATCGTCACGCCCGGTTGAATGTCAGGATTGCCCGCCTTGCCGATGGCCGCGATGCGGCCGTCCTTGATGCCGATGTCGGCCTTGACGATGCCCCAGTGATCGAGAATCAGCGCATTCGTAACGACGGTATCGACGACGTCGGCCGCGACGCGCTGCGACTGGCCCATGCCGTCGCGAATCACCTTGCCGCCGCCGAATTTCACTTCTTCGCCGTAGATCGTGTAGTCGCGTTCGACTTCGATCAGCAGGTCCGTATCCGCGAGGCGCACGCGGTCGCCCGTCGTGGGGCCGAACATTTCCGCGTATGCGCGGCGGCCAATGCGTAGTGTCATGTCATGAGGTTCCGGAAGTGGCTCTTGCAAAAGCGGGACGCGGGCAAGAGATCAAAGCTTGCCCATCACCTTGCCGTTGAAGCCATAGACGACGCGATCGCCCGCCAGCGCGACGAGTTCGACGGTGCGCTCCTGGCCCGGCTCGAAGCGCACGGCCGTGCCCGCTGCGATGTTCAGACGAAAACCGCGCGCCGCTTCGCGATCGAACGACAGCGCCGCGTTCACCTCGTAGGAGTGATAGTGCGAGCCGACCTGCACGGGGCGGTCGCCTGTGTTCGACACCGTGAGCGTGATGGTCGCGCGGCCCGCGTTGAGTTCGTGCTCGCCGTCGTCGGTAATCAGTTCGCCTGGGATCATGAGCGTGCCTCTTCAGGCAATCGGGTGATGGACGGTCACGAGCTTCGTGCCGTCGGGGAAGGTGGCTTCGACCTGGATGTCGGGGATCATCTCGGGCACGCCTTCCATCACGTCGTCGCGCGTGAGCAGCGTGGTGCCGTAGTGCATCACTTCGGCGACCGTCTTGCCGTCGCGCGCGGCTTCCATCAGCGCGGCCGTGATGAACGCGACGGTCTCCGGATAGTTGAGCTTGAGGCCGCGTGCGCGTCGCCGCTCCGCGAGCAATGCGGCCGTGAAGATCAGGAGTTTGTCTCTTTCGCGTGGGGTCAGCTTCATCGCATTCGTCGTGTCTCGTTGTATCGCTTCATTTCGCCCGGGCCGCTTGACGATACCAGCATCAACCGACGTCGCGCTTACAGATCGGCGGGCAACGCCGTGCCGAACCACTTCTTCGACATCGCATCGAGCGTGCCGTCGTGCTTCGCTTGCGTGATCGCCGCATCGACTTTTTGCTGAAGGCGTGGCTCATTCTTGTTGAGGCCCACGAAGCACGGCGAATTCTTGATCACGAACTTTGGCTCCGGGCGGCGCGGCGGGTTCTTCGCGAGAATCGCCGAGGCGACGATGTTGCCTGCCGCGATCAGCTGGACCTGGCCTGACAGGAACGCGGAGATGGTTGCGTTGTTGTCTTCGAAGCGCTTGATCGTCGCGTTCGGCGCCATCTGCGTGAGCGCGATCTCTTCGAGTGCGCCGCGCGTCGCGCCGACCGTTTTGCCCGTCAGATCGGCGGGGCCATTCACCTTGATGTCGGCGGGACCGAACACGCCCTGATAGTAAGGCGCATAGGCCGTCGAAAAACCGATCACCTTCTCGCGCTCGGGCGTCTTGCCTAGCGACGAGATGACGAGATCGACCTTGTTTGTCTGCAGATACGCAATGCGGTTCGCGCTGTTGACGGGCACCAGTTCGAGCTTCACGTTCATCGATTTCGCGAGCAGCGCGGCAGTGTCGATGTCATAGCCTTGCGGCTTCAGATCGGGGCCGACCGAGCCGAACGGCGGATAGTCCTCGGGCACCGCGACCTTCAGGACGCCGGCCTTCGTGATGTTGGCGAGCGCGTCGGCGTGAGCGACGGGCGCGGCGAGCGCGAGCAGCGGCGAGAGCAGCAGGGCGGAGAGCCACGCGCGGCGCGGGCGATGGGCAGTCGTTCGGATCATGATGGCGAGGCTCTCTTGCGTGTGGTTTTTAGCGGACTCGTTTAGCAGGCTTGCGTGCTTGTGCGCGTACGTGGATATGCGGCATCGCGCGGCGCCAGTAGCAGCAAGGGCCATGCCATGCGGGGCTCCATGCGGATGTCGCCCGGTTTGCCGCGTTTCGCGCATGGGCCTGCACCACATGGGAGCATATCGACGCCCGAAGATGGTGCGCGGGAGAGATTCGCTCAGGTCGTCCAGAGACGCAGCGGCACGGCATCGACGCGATGGACGACGGGACGCAACCGCGTCCAGCATTGAATCAACGCTTGCTGGAGCGTTTCCATCGATCTCGCGATGCCCCGCACGATCATTACGCCGGGGCGCACGCATGAAGCGGCCGCGCGGATCGAGTCGTCGAAGGGCAGCTGGGCGGTGAGCGATTCGGCGAGCGCGTCGTCGCATTGCGGGCTGATCGCCCACAGCGTGCCGAACGCGGGAAAACGCGCGAGCCCTTGCGGCGCATCGCGCAACGGGTCGCTGGCGGCGAGCCTTGAGCGCTCGAACCACAGCAGTTCACCATCAGGCCCGACGATGCGCGATACCGCGCGCACATGTCCCGCCGACCAGGTCTCGCCTGCCGCTTGCCTGCCGAGTTGCGTCGCGTCCCAGCCGAGCGCGGTCGCGCCTTCGTCGAGCGTCAGCGAGAAGTCGAGCGAAGCGTTCGCGTGATCGAAAACGATGTTGTTCTGCGGCAGCCAGTCGAGCTTTGAATTCGCGCCGACGTGCATCGCGATGTGCTGATGCGCGGCGCGTCCGTTGGACTTGTACCACTTCGTTGCGCCGGGCGTCGTGAGCACGGCGTGAGTGTCGGCGTCGAGGTCTACGCGGATATCGAGCCGGTCGCCGCCCGCGATGCCGCCGGGAGGATGCACGATCACCGCGTGACAGATGGACGATCCTTCGGGATAGAGCGGACGTTGCAGCCGCAGCGGCCCTTCGTGCAGACGATGGGCGAGCGTCGTGCGGCTGCCATGTCGGACGAAGCCGAGTTCGAGCCGCGCGCGCCATTGGGCGTGCGCGGGATCCTCGATGGTGGCGAGCGTGGCGTGGTGTTCGTGCAGCGACATGCGGCGAGGATAGCAGCTAAGCAGTCTTTGCCGTTATACCGCGATCAGGCTGCGCACGCCGTCGCGATCCATGTCGACGCCTTCGCCGCCCGCGACGATTTCGCCTCGGCTCATCACCCAGTAGCGGTCGGCGATCGCTTTTGTGAAGTCGTAGTACTGCTCGACGAGCAGTACTGTCAGGCTCATTTCCTCGACGAGTTGACGCAATGTTCTTCCGATGTCCTGGATGATCGATGGTTGAATGCCTTCCGTCGGTTCATCGAGGATCAGCAGTTGCGGTTCGCTCATCAACGCCCGGCCGATGGCCAGTTGTTGTTGCTGGCCGCCGGACAGGTCGCCGCCTCGTCGTGCTCTCATGTCTTTGAGGACGGGGAAGAGGCTATAGATTCTGTCCGGAATTTTCTTTGGGGCTTTTCTGCTGGCTGCGCCGACCAGCAGATTTTCCTCGACGGTCAGTCGCGGGAAGATGTCTCTGCCTTGCGGGACGTAGGCGAGCCCTTGCGCGACGCGCGCGTGTGGGGCAAGCTTCGTGATTGGCGCGCCGCGCCACGTGATTTCTCCCGTTTTTGTTGGGACTACGCCCATCAGGCATCGCAACAGCGTGGTCTTGCCGACGCCGTTTCGTCCCAGCAGGACGGTGAGCTTGCCGTCGGGTACGGTGAGCTTTACGTCTCTCAGGATGTGGCTGCCGCCGTAGTACTGGTTCAGGTTATTTACTTCGAGCATTTGGGTCCTTTTTGCCATAGGCGTGAGGGGTGTGTCTGTGACGGCGTCTTGTTTGTCTCTGCGATGGCCTTTGTTTTGGTTTTTATGGCTTGCTGCCGGCATCCACCCCGCGAGGCGCGGATGCCATCGCAAAGGCAAAAACGGCGTCGCGGACAATTAACGCCCCAAATAACTCTCAACCACACCCGCATCCCGCTTGACCTCATCAAGCGTCCCATCCGCGAGGACACGTCCCTCGGCCATGACCGTAACCTTGCCGGTTTCACCGGCCAACGCAGCAACAAACTCCATGTCATGCTCGACGACCATCATCGAACACGTCCCGCGCAAATGATTGAGTAGCGCAGCCAGTTCCATCGTCTCGTCATCTGTCATTCCCGCCGCAGGCTCGTCGAGCAGCAACAGCGCTGGCTGCTGCATCAACAGCATGCCGATCTCCAGACGCTGCTTCTGCCCATGCGACAGCTCGCCCGCGGGCCGCAACGCTTCACCTTCCAGACGAATCAGCGACAACGTCTCCTCGATGCGCACCTGGGCACTCCGATCCAGCCGCGCCCGCAGCGATGCGAGCCAGCGCTTGTCGGTCTTCATCGCCAGTTCGAGGTTCTCCCACACGGGATGCTGCTCGAACACAGTCGGCTTCTGAAACTTCCGCCCAATTCCCGCGCGCGCAATCGACGGCTCGTTCATGCGCGTGAGGTCGATCGTCTGGCCCAGAAAGACCTTGCCCGAATCGGGCGCAGTCTTCCCCGTGACGACGTCCATCATCGTCGTCTTGCCCGCGCCGTTCGGGCCGATGATGCAGCGCAATTCGCCGACGTCGATCGACAGCGACAGTTCGTTCAATGCCCTGAAGCCGTCGAACGAAACAGTCACGTCTTCCAGATAGAGAATCGCGCCGTGCGATACGTCGATCTCGCCGGGCGTCACCGCGCGGCTCATCGAAGCGACGCCAGATAACGCGCGGCCATCGTGCTCTTCGGGCAGCGACAGGTCGGGCACCATCGGGTTTTCGTTCATCGGCGATTTCTCCTGCGTGTCGCGAGTTCGACCAGTCCCATGATCCCGTTCGGCAGCAGCAACGGCACCAGCACGAAAATCAGACCGAGAAAGAACAGCCAGTACTCCGCGAACCAAGCCGTGAAAAAGCTCTTCGCGCCATTCACCGCGAACGCGCCGACGATCGGGCCAATCAGCGTGCCGCGTCCGCCGACGGCGACCCAGATCGCCATTTCGATCGAATTGCCCGGCGACATCTCGCCGGGATTGATGATGCCGACCTGAGGCACGTACAGCGCGCCCGCGATGCCGCACAGCACGGCCGACACCGTCCACACGAACAGCTTGTACGCGAGCGGGCTGTAGCCGAGAAACATCAGCCGCGTTTCGCCGTCGCGCACGGCCGTCACGACACGTCCGAGCTTCGACGTGACGATCGCCCGCGCGCCGATGAACGACAGCACCAGCACCGCGAACGTCAGCAGGAAGAGGGCCGTGCGCGTGCCGGGATGCGTGATCGGAAAGCCCGCGATGCGCTTGAAATCGGTGAAGCCGTTGTTGCCGCCGAAGCCCGTTTCGTTGCGATAGAACAGCAGCATCGCGGCGAACGTCATCGCCTGGGTGATGATCGACAGATAGACGCCCTTCACGCGCGAGCGGAACGTGAAGAAGCCGAACACCCACGCGAGCACGGCGGGCACCAGCACGACCAGCAGCAGCGCGTACCACAGATGCTGCGTACCTTCCCAGTACCACGGCAGCCGGTGCCAGTCGAGGAACACCATGAAGTCGGGCAGATCGCTGCCGTACTTGCCGTCGCGGCCGATCGCTCGCATCAGGTACATCCCCATCGCGTAGCCGCCAAGCGCGAAGAAGAGCCCGTGCCCCAGGCTCAGGATGCCGCAGTAGCCCCACACGAGATCGAGCGCGAGCGCGGCGATCGCATAGCACATCAGCTTGCCGACGAGCGTCATCGCATACGCAGACAGATGGAATGCGCTCGTCTCGGGCAGCACCAGCGCGCTGAACGGCACGCCGAGGCCGATCGCGACGATCAACGCGATCAGCAGTTGCCACGCGCGTCGCGACAGAAGAGCAGGGCGCGGCGGCAAGCCGAGCGCGAAGCCGGACAGACGTCCGCGTTCGTTCGCGTGAGCGCCGCTGCGCGAATCGACGGAAGTGGCAGCGGATGAAGTCGCGGATGTCATGTCATGCCTCCGCGCTGCGGCCCTTCAGGGCGAACATGCCCTGCGGACGCTTCTGGATGAACAGCACGATCAGCACGAGCACCGCAATCTTCGCGAGCACCGCGCCCCAGAACGGCTCGATCGCCTTGCTCACGAGTCCGAGCCCGAAGCCGCCGATCACCGTGCCCGCCAGCTGGCCGACGCCGCCCAGCACGACGGCCATGAACGAATCGATGATGTAGCTCTGCCCGAGGTCCGGGCCGACATTGCCAATCTGCGACAGCGCGCAGCCGCCGAGTCCCGCAATGCCCGCGCCGAACGCGAACGCGCACGAATCGACATACGCGGTCTTCACGCCGACGCACGCGGCCATCCGGCGGTTCTGCGTGGCGGCGCGCACGAAGAGACCGAGGCGCGTCTTCGTCAGCACGGCCCATGCAATCGCGACGACGATCAGCGAGAACGCGAGGATCGCGAGGCGGTTGTACGGCAGGATCAGGCTCTGCATCACCGTGACGCCGCCGCTCATCCACGACGGATTTTGCACCTGCACGTTCTGCGCGCCGAACAGCACGCGCGTCGCCTGGATGAGAATCAGGCTGATGCCGAAGGTGGTCAGCAGCGTTTCGAGCGGACGGCCGTACAGATGCTTCAGCACGAGCCGTTCGAGCACGATGCCGACGAGCGCGGCGACCACGAACGAAGCGGGCACGGCGATCAGCGGATACCAGTTGAACGCGCCCGGCGCATAGCGTTGCACGAGATTCTGCACGACGTATGTCGCATAAGCGCCGATCATCAGGAACTCGCCATGCGCCATGTTGATCACACCGATCAAGCCATACGTGATCGCAAGGCCGAGCGCCGCGAGCAGCAGCACGCTGCCGAGCGACAGACCCGCGAACAGCGTCCCCGCTATCTCGCTGCGTCGCTGGATCGAATTGAGTGCATCGATGCCTTGCCGCGCCGCTTCGCGCACGCGCGCGTCGCTCTCGGCGAAGGTGCCGTCCGGCTTCTTCGCTACGAGCGGACGCAGCAGTTCGTACATGTCCAGATCGTGCCGCGCGGCGACGAGCTTCACCGCTTCGAGACGCTTCGCGGCATCGCTGTCGTGCAGCGCCGTCATCGCCCATAGCGTGTCGAGGCGCTGTTTCAGCTTTGCGTCCGTTTCTTTCGCGCGCGCCGCGTCGATCTGCGGCTTCATCGACGGATCGGGATTTTGCAGAAGCGCGGCAATCGCGGCGGCGCGCTTCGCGGGATCGGTCGAATCGAGTTGCAGACCCGACAGAGCGCCCGATACTTTCGAGCGCAACAGATTGTTCAGCGCGATCGATTGCGCGTCGTCTGCGGCGACGGTCTTGCCGGTGACGGCGTCGCGTGCGGTATCGCCGTCTCGAATCAGCACTTCGCCGGAATCGGTCGCGAGCACGCTGTCTTCGGCGAGCGCCTTGAGCAGCGCGAGCGAAGGCGCGTCGTGATTCGCGATCAGCTTGTCGATCGCGGCGGACTTCGCGTCGAAATCGTCGCCGGCCAGCGGCGCGACGTCGGCGGCCGTCAACGCATGGGCGCTCGCCGGCGCGAACGCGACGAGCGCTGCGCCCAGCGCGCATGACGCGCCAAGCAGGCTCATGCGCTTGCGGGCGTTGCGCAGCCAATCAGCGCGGCGAGCAGCGAGCGTGGAAAGTGAATGCCCCATGATGGTCTTGAGAATGAAGCCAGCAATCAGGCCAGCAATCAGGCCAGCGATCCGACGCGCAATGCCGTCGCATGCGAAAAGCGGCAAGCGAGGTATCGCGCGATTGCGCCGTGGGTTTGCTTCGATACGTGCATCGAAAGTCGGATGCCGTGTGCGCCGATGCGTTCGTGAAGGCTGAACGCACCGGCATGCCGCGTCACGCGACGCGCGAACGGCGGCGCAGGAACTCGGGAATCGACGTGACGACATCCGGCTTGCCTTGGTTGCCCGCAATATACGGGCTCCACGGCTGCGCGCGAACGGCCGTCTTCGTTTTCCACACGACGTTGAACTGGCCATCCGCGCGCACTTCGCCGATCATCACCGGCTTGTGCAGATGATGATTGCCGTCCATTTCGAGCATGAAGCCCGACGGCGCCGCGAACTTCTGGCCGATCATCGCGACGCGCACCTTGTCGACATCGGTGCTCTTCGCCTTTTCGACGGCCTGCTTCCACATGTGGATGCCGACATAGGTCGCTTCCATCGGATCGTTCGTCACGCGCTTCGAACCGCCCGGCAGGTTTTGCGACTTGACCCATCCGGCCCATTGCTCCTTGAACTTCGAATTGGTCGGGCCTTTCACCGACATGAAGTAGTTCCATGCGGCAAGGTTGCCGACGAGCGGCTTCGTATCGATGCCGCGCAGTTCCTCTTCACCGACGGAGAACGCGACGACGGGCACGTCGGTCGCCTTCAGCCCCTGGTTGCCGAGTTCCTTGTAGAACGGCACGTTCGAGTCACCGTTGACGGTCGAGATCACGCACGTCTTGCCGCCCTGCGCGAACGTCTTGATGCTCGCGACGATCGTCTGATAGTCGCTGTGACCGAAGGGCGTGTAGACCTCCTGGATGTCGGTCTCCTGAACGCCCTTCGACTTGAGGAAGGCGCGCAGGATCTTGTTGGTCGTGCGCGGATACACATAGTCGGTGCCGAGCAGAAAGAAGCGTTTGGCACCGCCGCCTTCTGCGCTCATCAGATATTCGGTGGCGGGAATCGCCTGTTGATTCGGCGCGGCACCCGTATAGAACACATTGCGCGACATCTCTTCGCCTTCGTATTGCACGGGGTAGAACAGCAGGCCGTTCAGTTCCTCGAACACGGGCAGCACCGACTTGCGCGACACCGACGTCCAGCAGCCGAACACGCAGGCGACCTTGTCCTGCGTCAGCAGTTGACGGGCCTTTTCGGCAAAGAGCGGCCAGTTCGACGCGGGATCGACGACGACGGGCTCGATCTTGCGGCCCATCACGCCGCCGCTTGCGTTGATCTCGGCGATCGTCATCAGCGCGGTGTCTTTCAGCGACGTCTCCGAGATCGCCATCGTGCCCGACAGGGAGTGCAGGATGCCCACCTTGATCAGGCCGCTGCCCGACGACTGCGCACGCGCGAAAGGTACCTTGCCCGCGAGCGCGAGCGCGCCCGACATCGAGCCGAGCTTCAGCAGACTGCGACGTTTCATATGCTTCCCCTTGCCATGAATGGTGGTGAGTGGCGGACGGGTATGCGTGTCCGATCCCTGTTTGCGTTATGTGTGCAGAGCCATCTGTACAGAATCGTGCAGGGCGGGATACTGCAAGGCATATGCCAACTTGCCGCATTGCTCTTCAACGGACGCTGAGCGTGCTGCAATGCGGCTCGCTGACGACGCGACATCGCGTGGCGCGATGCGCTTTGAGCGCGAAAGCGGTGCAACGCAAGGTGTTTCGCCTCGTCGAGGTGCGCGTCGCGCTGCAACGGAGCGCGAGTGGTGATTCGTCATATCGGCGGGCCGGTGCGAAGACGCTGCCCGGTTGTGCACGGCCGGGCGCGTGCCTAAACTGGAAACCCAACTGACCTCATTTGAGAGGAGACAGCAGATGACCGAACGCGCTACACCTTCGGCCACGGCCCCTACGTCTGCCACGCCCGCCAATGCGCCCGACATGTCGGCGTTCTGGATGCCGTTCACCGCGAACCGGCAGTTCAAGAGCGCGCCGAGGCTGCTGTCGAGTGCGAAGGGGATGTACTACACGTCGTACGATGGCCGGCGCATCCTCGATGGCACGGCGGGGCTGTGGTGCGTGAACGCGGGACATTGCCGCGACGAGATCGTCGCCGCCGTGCAGGCGCAGGCCGCCGAGATGGACTTCGCGCCGACGTTCCAGATGGGCCACCCGAAGGCATTCGAAGCCGCGACCAAAATCGCGAAGCACACGCCCGGCGACCTGAAGCACATCTTCTTCACGAACTCCGGATCGGAGGCCGTCGATACTGCATTGAAGATCGCGCTCGCGTATCACCGCGCGCGTGGCGAAGGACAGCGCACGCTGCTGATCGGACGCGAGCGCGGCTATCACGGCGTCGGCTTCGGCGGCATTTCCGTCGGCGGCATCTCGCCGAATCGCAAGGCGTATTCAGGCGCGCTGCTGCCCGCCGTCGATCATCTGCCGCATACGCTCAACATCAAGGAAGCGGCGTTCTCGAAAGGACAGCCCGCGTGGGGCGCGCATCTTGCCGACGAACTGGAGCGGCTCGTCACGCTGCACGACGCATCGACGATCGCGGCCGTGATCGTCGAGCCGGTGGCGGGATCGACGGGCGTGCTGATTCCGCCGCAAGGCTATCTGCAGCGTCTGCGCGAGATCTGCGATAAGTACGGCATCCTGCTGATCTTTGACGAAGTGATCACAGGCTGGGGGCGACTCGGCGCGCCGTTCGCCGCGCAGTTTTTCAACGTGACGCCCGATCTGCTGACGATGGCCAAGGGCACGAACAACGCCGCCGCGCCGATGGGCGCCGTGGCCGCGAGCGCGCGGATTCACGATGCGATCGTCAACGGCGCACCCGCGGGCATCGAGCTTTTCCACGGCTATACGTACTCGGGGCATCCGATCGCGGCGGCCGCTGCATGCGCAACGATCGAACTGTACGAGCGCGAAGGGCTGTTCGAGCGTGCGGCGAAGATGGCGCCTCTCTTCGAAGCGGCGATTCACAGGCTGAAGGGCGAGCGGCATGTGATCGACGTGCGGAATCTGGGACTCGTCGGCGGCGTGGAACTGCAACCGCGTGACGGCGCGCCCGGCGCGCGCGCATATGACGTGTTCGTGCGCTGCTTCCAGAAGGGCGTGCTGACGCGCTACACGGGCGACATTCTGGCGTTGTCGCCGCCGCTCATCATCGATGAGGCGCAGATCGACGAACTGTTCCGCACCGTGGCGGAGGTTTTGAAGGAAGTGGATTGAGCCTGATTTCAGCCTGATCTCAGGTCGCCCTGCATTCCGCTCAATGCCGTATAGAGAAGAAGAACGGCAAGCCGCTCCTGAAGACCTGATCAAAGCTGCACAAGCATGCGCAAACATGATCAGGACGTCACCCGAGCAGTGCTGATGACGGATTCGCGCCAGGGAATCTCGCCCCGGATGTCAGGATGGCACCACTGGCCGCGTTGCCGGGGCCAGTGGTGCGGATCGGCGCATGAACGCACCCCCTCCGACCGGACATGCGCTGCATGCGCCGCTCTCAGCCTCTTCCTCACGCCGGCCCAGTGCGACCACACATGCTTTGCACGATTCCTCACGGGTAGCGCAAAGGTGACGTGGCCCCTCCTGCGCGCGCACAATGCCGCTGCGCGCTGCCGGGCGTTCAGAAAATCCCAGACCTCTTCGGGCAACCGCACATGCGGCGCCCATGTGTATCGATATCCCGTGCCGCTTCGCGTAGTTGACCCCCCAATCACTGACGTCCACGCCGGGTTGACCTCGATCGTCTCGACGCCGCGGCGGAAGCATGCACTGTCCAGGCCCGCCATGATCTGGCCATACGCGAGCGACGAAAGCATGCGTGCGTAGCGCGCGTCGGTCGCCTCGAGCTCCGCCTTCTTCGTTGCGAAGTCCAGTGCCTCATGCACGACAGGCTTGCCGGCCGCGCGGGCGAGTTCCGCAATCGCAACACATGCGTCGCCGATCCGTGCCCGGTTCTGCTCCGTGCGCTTGCCATACGTGACGAGATCGATGCGCCAGCTGCGCATGAGGTTTCCCGATGAATCAACTTCAGCCACGGCGAGATGATCTGCATTGATGTCCACGCCGATTGCACCGCACAGGCGATGGCTCGCTCGGTCCGGTGGCGCAACATCGACGCTCGCGAACACGCGCCATCCCTTACCGTCGCGCAGGAAGCGGTAACTGATCGCGGTGCCGGTGCGCTTCCACACAGGCCTGCCGTCCCTTGATGTCGTCTGGATGCGCTGGCTCGACAGGATCGCCTTCACGACGTCCTCATGGCCATAGGCGAACCGCACACCAGGAATCGTGACGTAACGGCTTTCAGCAGCGAGCACATCCGGGAGGCGCAGCTTTAGCGTGAGCGAACCATTGTCTTCGACGCTGGCCTGGCACGACTGGTTGCCCGCCGTTTCATCCCTGCTACCAATCACGAAGAACTGGCTATCGCGCCCGCGCGCGCCACTCCTCCCGCCATTCGGCATGGCTTGCATACCCGTTTTGCGCGAGCGAGAACTGCGCACGGAAGAGCCGGCGCGAGCCAAAGCACAGCCGCACGCGACCAGCCTCCTGGTCCGCCTGGATCTGGGCGATCTTCGACTCGAGAATCCCCAGACGTCGCCGCTTCTGGTGCAGCTTCGTACTGCCTGGCGCCTGCTTTTCGAGCCGGGCGATCACGGTGGCGGCACGTTTGATCCGCTGCGTCAGGGATGCTGCGCGCTCCTTTCTGTGCGCGACGATGCTGTCGACCTTGCCCTGCAGGCCGATGCGCACCGCGTTGAACTGTCGGGCGGTCAGCCCAAAGCGCACGATAAATTCGCGCTTGAGCGTATTCATGTCCGTGTCGCCTGCCTGAAGCGCGGCGAACAGGCTTCGCTCAGCCCGGCCGTACAGCTGCGCATAGGCGTCCAGCCACGCTGCCGTGCCGACGCCCAGCATTGGGCGTGTCTGGTAGGTGTACAGGGGATGTCAGTTTGACGGCAGACAGCGGCCGGTCATTGGCCGATGCCACCCGGCGAGTCGACGGTTGCGGACAACTGACAGGCGGCCAGGCGATTTGATACTTGGCCCGGAGGGTCGCCTAATTCGGAATGGCCCTAGCTGCCCCCGCGCTGCTGTAGATAGAACTCCATATGTGCCACGACTACTTCGAGTCCCACAGACACAGCCGCCTGTGGGATATTCACAACATATCCACTAAGGCTTGCGTTTTTCCGCAATATTGCCCGAGCCAGCGGGCCGCACTTTGCCAGATAGTCGTTCGGATTACGTAGCGAGACACCCAGATACTTTTGTCGCGAACTGCGGAAGGTCAGAATGATAATCCTCGCTTCTGTAATGTCGGACCATCGAATTAATCCGACCGACGCAGCCGACGCCTGATCGGTGAGTCCATCATTGTTAATGATAATTGCGGGCTTTCTCCGCAGCAGCCGGGATAGCACGAACAAACCGCAAGTGCCGAAAAACGGGATGGCTATAGCTACTGCTATCGTCGATCTGACACTCATCGAGGCCGGATTTCGTGCCAGCAACAGTGCACACAAGACAACTAAGAGAAATGAGCCGAGTAGCAAGGTGGCGAGCTTTCCGCGGCTTTGGTAAACGACGATGGGTCCCAATGCATCCTCCCGATGTCTCCTTGCATGCGATACAGCAGATGAACTCCTTACGTGATGAATAACGGCGTATCGGGCGGAGTCTGAAGTCACCGGGGAAAAACAAACGTTTGCACATTGCCCCGGACAGACAGGATCTGATGGGCTGAACATCTGCCAGCCGATATTGAACGGGTTATGGCTTCTTTGGGTCTGACAGCTGCCGTTGATGCGCCGCGGAATCGAAGGGCAAGAATGGGTCGCTTTATGTCTTTTGCATGATGCGCGCGCCCGAGACGATCATCCTGCCCGGTCGGGGGACGCAGTCGGCCAATAGTTGCCGTTCTTGAGACCTTGTTTGCGAGATTCTTACCTTTTTCGCGCAGATAGGTGCAGAGATATGCGCCTACACCGGCCGCAATGATCGTCATCAGAAAGGTCACCATCGCCGATCTCCTGTGGGCTACTCGCCTTCGGGGGCAAGGGCGAAATACCCGGCCATGGTCGTCCAGGAAGATGATCTCCTGAGCGCTTTCAAGCAGGTGGAGTTCGGCATCAGTCATGTTGACCTCCCGCGGCCCGCCTAGCTCCACGAAAAGTTCGCCATTGTTCTGATAGAACTGCTGGACTAGCACTCTTTCGGCATGATGGCTTCCCCGGACGAATGGCGCGTTTTACGCGGGGCGTCGGCCCTGTCTACGGTGCGGGGCGCGCCAGCGCCCCGAGTGTCGCCGGGTTACTCCTCCCCGGCGGCAAGCGCGAAATAGCCGTCGAGGCTTCCCAGATACACGACATCCGCTGCGCGCTCGAGCTGATCCCGCTCGTCGTCGGTCACATCGAGCTCGTTCGGCTCCCCCACTTTCTGGAACTTGTCTTCGACCTTATGAAACTGCTGGACTAGCACTATTGGCATGATGATCTCCCCATGCGGACATCCTATTTTATCCACCAAGCGTCCTCAGATCGAGGCAACTCGCACGATGCTGTAGACCGTCGCGGTCGTCACCAGTCGCACGCCGCGTTCGCCGAAGGCGCGTGCCCCCGATGCATTCCACAATGTGGCAACCGAGGGGCGACGATGTCGTCAAGGCTGGACGCTGGTCGCGCACTCGGGATCCTTACCTGCTCGAATCGAGTGTCCCAGGAATATTTGCCTGTGGTGTGAGGTTGAGCCCAATCAAACGGGTTGCATCTGCCGTCGGCGAGGGGAGCATGGCGATAGCGTTCGTGCACAAATACCTCCTGGAGAGGCATCAGTAGCGTCTGCTTTCCCCTGACGCGGACGAGACCTGCTTCGAATCGATCGGGACGGAATTCGCCAGACGGCAGTCGGCCAGTTCCCGCCGATTGTATGAGCGCTCTCAGACGGACGTTGGAACGTCAAATGCACTCGGATAGCGGACCTTCACCGGTTAGAAATGCCCGTCGCGTTACGGCCTTCTGGGACCTTCGCTCGCCAGCGCAGATCTGCGACCGCGAATTCCGGAAGATCGGCAACTCCCCGTCCGTCGATGAGCGTGCGTGACACAAACGCGCATCACTCATTGATAACAGGGAGAAGTCAGTCCATCATCTGGCTGGCCGACTTAAAGAGGATGATTGAGGTCGGCAGCAAGCTGTGATGCGAGGCTCTGCGCTGCTTCTGTCAAGTCGCTCTTGATGTCGGCCGCGGCAACATTCTGCTTGCTGAACCTGAACGTCTGCCGATATATCGCATTCCCCGCGTCAAGCGGATCTGCCTCGCTTGGCTTCTTGCGGAATTGCATCAGCTTGTCGGATTTTGGAAACATGACTGCGTTGGCCGAAGCATAAAGGTTTCCTGACTGCAACTGATAGGCAACCTCGACAAACAGGACCGCGCTCGCCGTCGATTTATCGAAAACGATCCGCTTTTGCGAGCTCGAGCTGACGGTGTCTACGTCAAGCGGAGCACTGAACTTGATGTCGGGAAGCTTCGCAACCGCCTCATTGGACGCCTGTTTCATAACCACACGAAAATCGTAGTCCCGGAGCTGCTCGAACATCGGCGCTGCATTCGATTCGGCGTTCGCGCGTCTGGCCGAATCGATACCTGCTGCAATCAAAGCGCCGAGCAGCCCGGTCGCCCCCGGGTTCGTCGGCGTGACCGTCACCATAAGACTGTTTTGCGGGATGAACAGGGTGCCGCTCACCTCGCCGAGCTCGTGTTGTTCCTGCTTCGTTAGTGACATCGTTGGCGACACTGCGCAGCCCGCCAACATGGCCAAACACATCACCGAAATGGACAGTTTTTTAATCATTCTGGAGTAGCGTTATTTTCTTGTTTGCGAAAGTCCGCTCGGTATTCGAACATCGTCCGCGATACAGCGGCCTACTCTCAAATTCAGTCGTTTCGGATCGAGAGACGACGGCGCCGAACGGTTATGACGGTGGGCAACCCATTCGATTGCGACTGATTAACGGCACTTGCTTGTCAAAACTTGAGACACGGATATTGCGGTCTGCATGGTCGTCAATACCGGAGCGGCTGTCGTCGCGCACGCGGTCATGCATCGAAGGGTACCGGTGCGACTCGGTGAGTGTCCGCACCGGCCGATCATTTGCCCTCGAAGGACGATATGGAATGCTCGTTCGGCTCTGTATACCTGCCCTTGAAAGTGCGACGGCTCGACACCGGTCCGACGACCCATCGTAGAGTGGGTGATTCCCACGATAACCAGGCAGTTATCTCGGCACGTCCGCTGCTATCCGTAGCGCTTGGGTGCGCGACATGATTCGCGACGCGGCCTGACAGCCTTAGCTTCCGATGTGAGCGTTGGACACCTGGGAAACAGAACCTACGCCATGTTCAGTTCTTTCAGACGCTTGTAGAGATAGGAGCGCGACATCCCCAGGACCTCGGCGACGCGTTTTTTGTTTCCCTTGTGCCTTTCCATGGCTTCCAGAATGAGGTCCGATTCAACCTTTTCTTTCGCTGATCGTACGTCACCGTTTGCCAGTGGTGCAGTTGTCGTCGCGGTGTGTTCGACAGACAAAACAGAAGTGCTGTCTGTTGCGACACCTTCGAAGCTTTCGACGGAAAGCCATTCTCCATCGCTGAAGATTGTTGCCCGTTCGATCGCATGCTGTAGTTGTCTAACGTTCCCTGGCCATGCACGCGCCTGAAGATGACGCACAACTTCCGGGCTGACCGATTTTTTGGGGACGCCGTGACGCCTTGCAAAGTCCGTGAGAAACTTTTCTGCAAGCAAGGGGATGTCGTCCAGACGCTCCCTCAAAGGCGGCAGGCGCAGCGTGACGGCGCTGATGCGATAGAACAAATCGAGACGGAATATCTTCTCTTTGATCATCGAATCGAAATTGCGGTTACTGGCGGATATCAGGCGAAAGTCGGAGTGCTTTGCACGGTCGCCGCCAACGCGCTCGAAGGTGCCATCTTGCAAGACCCGCAGTAATTTGACCTGCATTTCGAGCGGCATGTCGCCAATCTCGTCGAGAAACAGACTGCCAGTGTCGGCAAGCTCGAATTTCCCTTTGCGTCCTTTCTTGTCAGCGCCAGTGAACGCACCGCCCTCATATCCGAACAGTTCGCTTTCCACGAGATTCGCGGGCATCGCGGCTGCATTCACCAGGACGAGAGGCTTGTCATTGCGACTGCTCAGCAGATGAATCGCGTGAGCGACGAGTTCCTTACCTGTACCGCTTTCCCCGACCAGCAAAACAGGTACGTCCAGCGGCGCTACGCGAATGATGTCCTCCTTCAAACGGCGCACTACATCGCTGTTCCCTACTATCTGATCGAGACCATACGCGCGATTGCGGATACCCGACAACTCCCGCTTGTAGAAGGCGAGTTCCTGACGCACGCGCGCCAACTCGGAGCTTAGTCGCTCGATTGATTCGGGGCCCTTGAACATGACCTGCCCGATGGCGCCAACGCACTTGCGGCTGCGGTCGAAGATTGGCGTACGGGTAACGACGCGCGTCACGCCATTCATTTCCTGCACCTGGCCGATCTCGCCTTTCCCCGTCCTGACGACTTCCTGGAGCCGGGTGTTTTCGATGACTTCCGTTACGGGTCGACCCGCACCTTCGCCATGACGCAAGCCGAAGAATTTCTCGTGGATAGGGCTGATGTAGCGCAGCGTCCCTTCCTTGTCGACGACCGTGACGGCTTCAAAAGGGTTCGTGACGAAATGGCGCAGGATGTCGTCGGAGAAATCGACACTCGCAATGAATTCGGTGAGCTCGTCACCTTGCGCGGCCTGGAAGAGCAGAAAGCACGCCCCTTGTGCCGTGCTGACCGTTGCGACAGTCAACGGCTGTTCTGACGAATCGAGCGCGACGAGACGCTTCAACGGTGTCACAGACCGGCGTCGCCAGAGCGCGGTAATGGCATCAATCACCGACGTATCGCTGCCGAGTCCCGCTGCGAACCGCACCTGACCGGCGTTATCGAGCACCAGCACGCCCGTAGAGGGCTGGTCCATGTCTCCTCCATTTTGTGTATTCGCTCGATAAAAGTGTAGTCGAAAAACACAGGCCCTGTCGCAATGTGTATTTGCAGAAGACACGATTTCGCCTCAGGTTATAGAGGGAAGGGCAGCCATTGATGGCGGGAAGCCTTGTCGGGTGGGCCTTTGCGTAGGTTTCGCTCACGACTGGCACGGAAGTCGCAGTAGAGCTGCCAAACGCCAAATGAGACGACGATGACACCGATCGATACATTACCCATCGTAAAGACGGCCTCGGGACTTGAACTCCTGAAGGGGGTACGGGTGCTGGATCTGACTACTTCAATTGCGGGGCCTTACGGCACCCAGCTTCTCGCGGACCTCGGTGCCGATGTGACCAAGATTGAACGTCTTCGCGCTGGAGACGATACGCGCGCATGGGGTCCTCCGTTTCTGCATGGCGAGTCGCTCTGGTATCTCAGCATGAACCGCAACAAGGAGAGCGTCACCCTTGACGTTAGCCAGCCCGAAGGCCGGAGCATTCTTGATGACCTTCTGGCATCGAGCGACGTGCTCGTCGTCAACATGGTCCAGCATGTGCAGCGAAAACTCGGCCTCGATTTCGCGACGCTCCGAACGAAGTTTCCTTCGTTGATCCACGTTGCACTGACGGGCTTTGGTTCGAATGGGCCGAGGGCCAACCTGCCGTGCTACGACCTCATCGCAGAAGGCTATTCCGGAGTGATGGACCTGACGGGCGAGAAGGACTGCGGTCCGCAGAAGGTTGGCACGCCCGCAGCGGACCTGCTTGCAGGACAGGATGTCGCGCTAGCAACGGTCGCTGCGCTGTTCGAACGCCAGAGAACGGGTCTCGGCAAGGGTATCGATGTCTCGATGCTGGCGAGCATGGTCCGGTTCATGGCACCACGCATTGTTCCCTATCTCGGTTCGGGCGAGCAGGTTACGCGTTCCGGTGGTCGCGATTCGGTGATCGCGATTTATCAGGTGTTCGACACGGCTGACGAGCCGATCACACTGGGCCTTGGTAACGACGCGATATGGCATCGGTTCTGGGCAGCGGTTGGTCAGCCCGAATTTGGCCAATCGGAAGCGTTCGACAGCAACGCCAGCCGTCGCAAGGAACGCGCACGCATCGTTCGCACCATCGCGGCACTGCTTGCCACCCGTACCCGCGAGTACTGGCTCGGTCTCTTCAATGAGCATCGCATTCCCGCAGGTCCGATCAATCGGGTTGACCAGCTTGTTCAGGATGGTCACCTGCTCGAAGAGCGCCTGTTCTATGCCGCAGAAAGCGCGGCGGGCAAGGTGCCGCAAGTTGGCCTCGGCATACGCTTCGATGGCAATAGCGAGACGCATCGGCGTGCCCCGCCGTCACTAGGCGCTGACACGGAGCGTGTATTGCGCGAAAGGCTCGGCATGTCGGACATATGTATAGCCGGGCTCCGCGAGCGCGAGATTATCTAAACCCATTCCACAGGAGAGAGACATGCAGTTCGAAGAAATTCTGTATCAGGAAGACGGACCGATCGGCACCATTACGCTGAACCGTCCCGACGATGGGAACATGTTCACTGAGAAGATGTGTCATGAGATTCGCGATTGCATCAACGAGATCCGTCGTGAGACTCGAACACGCGTGATTGTAATCACGGGTGCCGGCGACAGGTTCTTCTGCACAGGTGGCCGGAAAGACGGCATGGAGGATTCGTTGCTGTACGCCGGCGTGCTGCCCACGCTTGAAATGTACGAAAGTATCGATCGCCTGCAGAAGCCCGTGATTGCGTCGGTGAATGGCTACGCTGTCGGTGGCGGCAATGTGCTGCAGGTCGTATGCGATGTGACTATTGCCAAGGAAAGCGCCGTGTTCCGTCAGGTTGGACCGATGGTCGGCAGCTTCGATGCCGGGTATGGCACGTGGTATCTGGAAGATCTGGTGGGCAAGAAGCGCGCAAAGGATATCTGGTATCGCAATCCGAAAATCAGCGCGCGTGAAGCCCTTGAAATGGGCCTGATCAACAAGGTCGTGCCTGATAACGAGTTGAAAGACGCAACACGAGCGTACGCTCTGGAGATCGCCCAGCGCGGGGCATTTGCCCTGGCGTCCATCAAGGGCGCCTTCAACGCGCGACACGGTGGTGTGAGCGGACTGTCGAGAATGTCCCACGATCTGCTGCTGCGTGGCTATCTCGAGACTGATGAACACGCTGAACTCGCCGCCGCTTTCGCCGAACGGCGTGAGCCCGATCCCAGCAAGTTCGGCCACTGATGCGTGCCTGCTCAATGACTATCGGACGCACGTCATGCAAAACATTCTGACGCTTCACAACCCGCAGAAGGCGAGGGAGTACTACCTCACCGGTGCGTGGCAGCAGGATACGCTCTATAGCCTCGCGCGCCTTCACTCCCGCGAGCGGCCAGGTGCCTTTGCGTTGCGCGACGCAACCCGGAGACTCACGTGGCGCGAGGTTGTAGAGTGGGTAGATAGCGTTGCCGAAGCCCTGCACCGGGGCGGAATGAGACCGGGTGATCGCGTGGGAATCTGGCTTCCAAATGTGCTGGAAACCGTGATCATTTTTCTCGCATGCTCGCGCAACGGCTATGTCTGCGCCCCGTCGCTCCACCAGAACTATACGGTTGAGGAGATTGCGGTTCTGCTTGAGCGCATCCAGTGCAAGGCGCTGTTTGGCGAGCGCGGCTATGGCGCGAACGCGCGGGAGCAGTCAATTTTCGAGCGCGCAAAGGCTATTCCGGGCCTTTCCATGATTTTCGACCGTCAGTCGGAATCCGAGGAGGCCACCGCCTTGCCGTTTCCCGATCGCGTGCCTCCAGTGGTACTTCTGGCTCCCGATCTCGACGCTGACAAGATCGTGTACCTCGCGTTCACATCAGGCACGACAGGGGCACCCAAAGGCGTCATGCACAGTGACAACACACTGCTCGCGAACGGTCGCGCACTCGCGGCAGACTGGGGGCATACGCAGGACACGAGGCTGCTGACGCTGAGTCCTATGAGCCACCATATTGCGACGGTTGCGGTCGAGCAGACGCTGGTGAAGGGACTCGAACTGGTCATGACCGATCCGCAAAGAGGCATGGCAGGTCTCGACTGGATACTGGAGACAGGCGCCGACTACGTGATGGGCGTGCCGACCCATGCGATGGACGTCTTGGGCGAAGTGCGCCGACGCGGCCAGACGACCCTTGGCCGCGTGAAGACCTTCTACATGGCGGGTGCGGCGATACCGCGTGATATCGCCCAACAATTCATGAGCCTCGGCGTGACGCCCCAGAACGTCTATGGAATGACGGAGAACGGATCGCACAACTATACGAGGCCGACCGATTCGGCCGATACGATTGTGTCGACTTGCGGGCGTCCGTGCCAGGGATACGAAATCAGGCTCTTCAAACAGGACGACATCGACGTCGAGGTTGACCCCGGAGAAGTCGGCGAAATCGGCGGGCGCGGCGCGGTGCTGATGCTTGGCTATTTCAACCACCAGACGGCAACCGAGTCGTCGTTCAACCGTGACGGCTGGTTCATGAGCAGCGACCTCGGTGTTCTGACGGAAGATGGTTGCCTGCAAATAGTCGGGCGCAAGAAAGATTTGATTATTCGGGGCGGTCACAACATCTTTCCTGCGGGCATCGAAGAACTCGCGATTCGTCATGCAGGTATCGAGCGGGCGGCGGCGTTTCCTGTCTTCGACGAGCGCCTTGGCGAGAAGGTGTGTCTCGCGGTCGTGGCAAAGTCCGAGGCGGTGCCGTTGAGCGCCGAAGCCGTGCTGGAGCATCTGGCGGAAGCGGGGCTGTCGAAGTACGACATGCCGGAGTACTTCGTGTTGCTCGATGCGTTCCCGCTCACCGCGAGCGGCAAGATTCTGAAGCGCGAACTGATCGAATGGGTGAAGTCTGGAGTCTTGTCCCCGAAGCCTGTCCGGTATCGCGCCAAGGCCATGGCAGGAGGTTGAAGTGTCGGTCACTCTCGATATTAGCGACGGGCTCGCATCCGTGCGACTGAACCGTCCGGAAGCACTCAATGCATTGAGCTTCGCGGTGCTCAGGGAACTGTCGGCAGCCTTCGACGAAGCGGGACGGTCAGGTGCACGGGCGCTTGTCGTCACGGGAAGCGGTGACAAGGCGTTTTGCGCGGGCGCGGACATCAAGGAACTGATGGGGCGAGGCCTCATGGCCCAGCGCGAAGGCGCACTTCTCGGGCAGGCGACGTTCTCGAAGCTTGGCAGGCTAGCGATGCCGTCGATTGCGGTCATTCACGGCTATGCGTTCGGCGGCGGTCTTGAACTGGCGATGGCATGCACGTTTCGCATTGCCACGCCGAACGCGAAGATGGGCTTGCCTGAAATCAAGCTCGGGCTTATTCCCGGCTATGGCGGCACGCAGCGGCTTCCGCGTCTCGTGGGAGAGGCACGCGCACTGGAGATGGTGCTGTCGGGCAAGACCATCGATGCTGCGGAGGCTGAACGCATTGGCCTCGTGAACCGGATCGTGGAAGAACGGGATCCCGTCGCGCTCGGCCGCGAATTCGCCGGGCAGTTCACAGGATACAGCCGTTGCGCTTCCGTCTTCGCGCGGGAAGCCATACAGCGCGCGAGCGAGACGAGTCTTGAAGAAGGGCTGAAGATTGAGGCGGATCTCTCCACACTTGCCTTCCAGACCGCCGATGCCACGGAAGGCATGCACGCATTCGTCGAGAAGCGAAATGCAATTTTCAGGGATGAGTGAAATGAACGAAGGTTGCATCATCGTAACTGGAGCGAGCAGGGGCATTGGTGCGGCGATTGCCGAAACCCTCGCGCGCGAAGGCTTCACCGTGGGTTGCCTTTCGCGCTCGGGCGATTTACCGGCGCGCGACATCACCAGTGCGGAGATCCATGCCCGTTTCATCGCCGCAGCATGCGACGTAACCGACCAGGCTTCGGTGAAAGCGGCGGTCGATGATGTAGTCCGGCGCGCGGATCGACCGCTCGTCGGGCTCGTGAACAACGCCGGTTTGCACAGGGAGGGACCGTCGGATTCGCTGCCGGTCTCGGAATTCGAAGCGGTGATGACCGCGAACGCCACCTCTGTACTCATCGCAAGCCAGGCAGCGTATCCGCACCTTCGCGAGACCGGTGAAGCGACTATCGTCAATATCGGCTCGTTCTTCGACAAGCTCGGCGTGAAGCGCAATGCGGCTTATTGCGCGTCGAAGGCAGCGGTGGGCGCCATCACGCGATGCGTCGCCGTGGAATGGGCGAGCGAGGGCATTCGAGTTCACAACGTCGCACCTGGCTACATCGCCACGGACCTTAACCGGGATTCGCTCGCGAGCGGACCGCTCAGTCAGTTCCTCGCGAAACGTATTCCGACAGGAGGACCGGGCGTAGCCGAGGACGTCGCGCAACTGGTGCGCCTCCTCTTTACGCTCTCCGGCAGGTTCATGACAGGCGAGACGCTATATCTCGACGGCGGGCAGGGTATGGCGCTCTGACGCTCCAGGCACTAACGACCAGGGCAACTCCAACATGAACGTTCTTGAAAGACTTGATGTAGGCATCACGCTCAACGACGAAGAAAAGATGATCGTCGAAAGCGTGCGCTCGCTCGCACGCGAGCAGATTGCGCCGCGTGCGGCCGACTACGACCGCACATCGGCGTTCCCGTGGGACAACGTGCGCGCCATCAACGAACTCGGCCTGAACGCGATGTTCATCCCCGAGGAATATGGCGGCGCGCCGCTTTCATTCACCTGTTACGTCGCATGCGTGCGCGAGATATCGAAAGCGTGCGCATCGACGGGGATCATCTGGGCAACGAATTTCCACGCTATCAAGCCCGTCATCGAGTACGGAACCGACGCACAAAAGAAGCGCCTTTTGCCACGCATCGCGGAGGGCGGACTTGCATCACTGGCCATTACTGAAAACGGTGCAGGGTCCGACGCGATAGGCATGCGAACCACATTCACGCCGGACGGTGACGATATTGTCATCAACGGCAACAAGGTATTTATTACGAATGGGGACGTGGCGGATCTGTATCTGCTATTCGGCAAGTGGTCCGAAATTGACAATGGCAAGGACGCCATCTCTGTTCTCGTGCTCGAGAAGGGAACACCGGGTCTGACTGTGACGGGCACGGAGCACAAGATGGGGACACGCGCTTCGAGCACGGCTTCGTTGTCGTTCGAAAACTGCCGGGTCCCGCGTGCGAATCTTCTTGGCAAGCCAGGCGACGGCTTGCGGATTCTGTTCGGCTCGCTGAACCGGTCCCGGCCAAGCGTGGCTGCCCATGCCCTCGGTGTCGCGCGTGCTGCGTTCGAAGACGCGACGGCATACATCAACGAGCGAAAGCAGTCGGGCCGCAGGATCATCGATTTCCAGGGCATTCAGTTCATGCTGGCCGATATGGCTGCAGAACTGGTGCTGTGCGAGTCGCTGTTATGGCGGGTCGCGGGAATGGTCGACAGCGGCGCATCCGATTTCGGGATCGAGGCATCGATACTGAAGATGCGCGCGTCCGATGCCGCGATGCGTATTACGACCGATGCAGTGCAGTTGTTCGGGGGCTATGGATACTGCGCAGACTACCGGGTTGAGCGGCTGATGCGCGATGCCAAGATCACGCAGATCTGGGAGGGCACCAATCAGGTCCATCGGCAACTCATCGGTCGAAGCTTCATTCAGAAATAGGAGACTGGGATGACATCAATCAAGACCGTAGGCATTGCCGGAGCCGGCACGATGGGCGCGGGCATTGCGATCGTCGCTGCAAGAGCGGGCTTCGTGACGAAGGTGTACGACACGCGCGAAGACGCGCTCGGTAATGCGCGCACGCAGACAAAGGCGTTTCTGGACAAGTCAGCTCAACGGGGCAAGCTTCCCGCCGACTCGATTTCCGAAATCATGTCCCGCTGGCATGGCACGACAGATCTCGCCGACCTGCACGATTGCGACATCGTTATCGAGGCGGTATTCGAAGACCTGCGGGTGAAGCATGAGCTTTTCAAACAGCTGGATGCGGTGTGCCCGCCCCATGCGCTCTTTGCCTCGAATACCTCGACTATCTCGATTACTGAAATTGCGGGCGGGTCGGGACGGCCTGACCGGTTCGTCGGCATGCACTTCTGTCTTCCCGCGCAGTTGATGAAGCTGATCGAGATGTCGGCCGGGTTGACGACGAGCGACGCAACGTTTGAAGAAGCGTGGCGCTTTGCGCAGGCGCTGGGCCAGAAGCCCGTTCGAACGCAGGACACGCCGGGATTCATCCTGAATTACTTCCTGATTCCCTTTAACAACGACGCAATTCGCCTTGTCGAACAGGGCGTCGCGGAAGCTGCGGACATCGATGTCGCCATCAAGACGGCATTGGGGTACCCAATGGGGCCGCTGGAACTGCTCGATCTTATCGGGATGGACACACAAAAGCTGCTATGTGCGGCGATGTACGACCTGACCAATGAGCCGCGCGCAGCGTGTCCTCCACTTGTGCGCCGGATGATTGCGGCGGGCTGGCTCGGCAAGAAGACGGGCAAGGGTTTCCATACGTACGGCGATACGAAAATGTTCGGAGCATGACCATGACCTACAAAGTACTGAAATCGGGCGAGAGCCGCTCGTTTCCGTCTAGCCATCCTTTTCTCGAAGCAGCAGCACAGGGGCCGTCGCTGGTCTTCATCGGGGACAAGGCAGGAGAAGCGTTCCGCGAAGCCGCGCAGGTGGCGAGGGATGCGCCGTTTGTCGCGATCGAACTGGGCAGCGAATGTCTCGGGTCCCACACGGGCGAAAATGCCGGCAACGAAGGTTCCAACGTTGTTGGGTTCGCGCGCTTTCGACTGGGAGACGCGCAGCCGAGCAACCTGATTGAAGTCGTGCGTCAACCGGCAACCGATCCGCAAGCGCTCTCGCTCGCGCGGGCCGCGTTCGAAGCGGCAGGGTTTCGCGTGGCCGTTTGCGGCGATTTTCCCGGGCGTATCGTCGACCGGCTGATCCGGCCGTACTACAACGCGGCATTGCGCCGTCTCGACGAGAAACTGGCCACTGCCGACGACCTCGACATGACGTTGCGGCTCGGCCTCGGGTATCCGGAAGGTCCGATTGCCCTGTTGCACCGGACAGGCTTGCGCCACCACTACGAAGTTTCGATGCGGCTATACGAGGTGCTTGGAGATGCTGCCTATATGCCAGCGCGCCGCGCTCACGTTGCGCATCAATGTGCGAAAGGCGGCGAAAGATGAGCCAGCAGCCCTTAACCGGTGTCAAGGTTATCGACTTCAGCACGCTCCTGCCGGGTCCGCTGTGCACACTGCTGCTTGCCGAGGCGGGCGCGGACGTGATCAAGGTTGAGAAGCCGTCAGGCGGCGATGACATGCGTTCGTACACGCCGAAGGCCGGCGACGATAGCGTAAATTTCGGCTTGCTCAATCGGGCCAAACGATCGATCGCGGTCGATCTGAAATCCGATGAGGGTCGCGCATCAATACTGCCGTTGCTTGCCGAAGCGGATGTCCTCGTCGAGCAATTCCGGCCGGGCGTAATGGAGCGCCTGGGGCTGGGCTTTAGCGAACTCGCGCGGATCAATCCGAAGTTGATCTACTGCTCCATCACCGGTTATGGCCAGTCCGGTCCAAAGGCCAACCGTGCCGCGCATGACCTCAACTACATGGCCGAGACAGGGCTGCTGGGGTTGAGTCGTGGCCGTGACGGAGCGCCAGTTCTGCCTCCCGCGCTTGTCGCCGACATTGCGGGCGGAGCGTATCCGGCCGTGCTCAACATCATGCTGGCATTGCGACAGCGCGATCTCGATGGCCAAGGGCGTTATCTCGACATATCGATGTCGGACAATCTTTTCACCTTTGTTTATTGGGGACTGGGGCAAGGGTTCACCGGCAACGGATGGCCGCGCCCCGGGGCCGAGCTCGTGACGGGCGGAACCGCGCGCTATCAGATTTACGTCACGGCCGACGAGCAATATCTGGCCGCCGCGCCACTTGAGGACAAGTTCTGGCGCAATTTCACACATGCCCTGGGCGTTCCCGAACTAGCCGAAGTCGATGGCGAGGGGGGCGAGGTTAGAGATCGTATTGCTTTGACGATCCGGCAAAGAACGGCTGCCTACTGGCTGAACAAATTTGCTGAAACCGACACATGTGTGGCTCGTGTCGTCGACCTCGCAGAGGCAGTTGCGGATACGCACTTCACGCAACGCGGCGTGTTCGACAGGACGGTGCGACTTGCCGATGGAGCCACGATCCCGGCGCTGCCGGTGCCCGTCGACAGACAGTTCCGCTCCCGGCAGGAAACACTCGATGCACCACGGCTCGGCGCGGACGCAGCGTCATTCCAGACATATGAGAAAAAAGGCGGTGACCTATGAAGGCCGTTCTAGTACGCAAATTTGGAGAACCCGGCGAAGTCGAAGTTGCTGATCTTCCGGATCCTGAGGTCAAAGACAATAGCGTTCTCATCGATGTCCGCGCTTCCGCGATCAACTATCCGGACCTGCTTGTGATCCGGGGGAAGTACCAGAACTTGCCGCAATTGCCATTTACGCCGGGAAAGGATGCAGCGGGTGTGGTGGTAACAGTCGGACCTTCCGTCCATCATATCAGGCCGGGCGACCGCGTCGTCGCTCATATGGAATATGGGGCCTACGCGTCTCGCGTTCTCGTGCCGGAAGACAGGTGCGAGATCTTGCCGGGTGCGATTCCTTTCGATGATGCCGCGGCGATGGGGTTGCCATTCCAGACCGCCTTCTTTGCGTTGATGGAACGCGCCCGGTTCGCCGCTGGCGAGACAGTGCTTGTGACGGGAGCGAGCGGCGGCGTCGGTGCTGCGGCGTTGCAGCTTGTGCGGGCATTTGGCGGGAAAGCGATCGCTGCGGTGAATCGTCCACAGCAGGCTGAGCAGGCGCGTGCGGATGGTGCGTCGCATATTGTCGATCTGTCGATGCCGGACCTCCGGGAAGCTCTGCGTGAGCAGGTGTTCGAAGTAACGCAGGGTCACGGGGTCGATATCGTGCTGGACACGCTAGGCGGCGATGTGTTCGGTGCCGCCATCAGAGCGTTAGGGTGGTGCGGAAGGGCGGTCGTGATCGGTTTTGCAGGTGGCCAGATCTCTCAGATCAAGGCGAATTATCTGCTGGTGAAGAACATTGAGGTATCTGGTTTGCAGTGGAGCGACTATCGCGACCGGCAGCCGAAGCGGGTGGGCCTGGCACAACAGAAGTTGCATGAGCTTTTCGAAAAGGGATTGATCCGTCCGCGCATCGCGCTACGGTTGCCCGCCGATAAGGCGGCAAACGGCCTGGAGGCTGTCGATACGCGTGCCGTGGCGGGGCGTGTGATTCTCCACTTCTAACGGAGGAATACACTGCTTACGAGAGCATCCAGGTATTGTAATTACTTAGATATACAAAATAATAATTCAGTAACTTCAGGAGACACACATCATGAAATCGTCATCGGGATTGAATCGTTGGATATGCGCACAGCTGGTAGCGGCATGTTCGCTAACAGTCATAGCCGGCACCTGCGAAGCAGCCGACAAGGGGCATGCAGAGCCGTTCAGGATCGGCGTGATTGTCGACATGAGCGGCGTGTACTCGGGGATTGGCGGTGCGGGTGGAGTGGCGGCCGTCAAGCTCGCTGCGCAGGACTTCGGCGGTACGGTGCTGGGACGCCCGATAGAAATAATGTCGGCGGATTATCAGAACAAGGTCGATGTCACTGCTACGAAGGTGCGCTACTGGTACGACCAGGACGATGTTCAGGCCGTGCTCGAGTCCACTGATTCCGCGTCGGCACTCGCGTTGCAGAAGCTCGGCGTCGAGAAACGGAAGATCACAATCTTTGCAGGCTCGGCCACGACAGAACTCACGGGCAAGCAATGCTCACCTTATGGCGTTCACTACGTATACGACACCTATGCCCTTGCAAATGGAACGGCACGCGCACTCCTGCAGGCAGGCTACAAGCGCTGGTTCTTTGTCACGGCCGACTACGCATTCGGCAACTCACTGCAGAGCCAGGCAACCCGGGTCGTGCAGACAATGGGCGGCGACGTAGTGGGTTCTGTGAAGCATCCATTGTCTGCATCTGACTTCGCTTCATATCTGATGCAGGCACAGGCTTCAAAGGCTCAGGTAGTCGGTCTGGCCGACGCGGGGCGAGATACGCAGAATGCAGTCAAACAGGCGGCGGAATTTGGCCTGTCGCGCAACAACGTTGTGGTCGCGCCATTGCTGATTTTCGACAGCGACCTGAAGGGAATGGGGCTGAAGACGGCACAGGGGCTGCAATTCACCACCGCGTTCTATTGGGATCACGACGACCAGACGCGGGCGTTTGCAAAAAAGTTCTACGCGGTCACAGGCAAGATGCCGACGATGGTCCAGGCCGGCATGTACTCAGCGACGATGCATTACCTGAGCGCGGTCCGGTCGTCGGGAACAGCCGACAGCGACAAGGTGATGGAAAAAATGCGTGCGACGCCCATCAACGATTTTTTCGCGAAGGATGGGCGTATCGAGGCAAATGGCCTGATGGTGCACGACATGTATCTCGCGGAAGCCAAGAAGCCATCTGAATCGAAAGGCGAGTGGGACTTGCTCAAGATCCGCTCCGTGATTCCGAAGGATGAAGCCTTCGAACCGCTTGCAGAAAGCGTCTGCCCGCTTGTCAGGAAATAGGCGCACTCAAATTGACCGTGCTACGGCGCACGCCGGGCGGCCCGATGGGACCGTCACGGCGAGCGCCGTCCGTTTGGTCAAGCAATACGTGTAGGCAGTACAAAACTGGAGACTGTAATGGAATCTGTACGCGTCAACGAATTCGGGCAAATAGCGCGAGAAGAGACGATTGACGAGAAACGAAAAAACGCCATCAAGGGCGCGGTGTTCTCGGAATTCATCGATATGTTCGATATCTATCTTCCGGTGATCATCCTTGCGCCGATTCAGTCGTTCTTTTTGCCGACGCACGTGTCCAGCGGGCATCAGGCGATACTCGAGTCGCTGGTATTCATCACCACGCTGCTGGGACGTCCTCTCGGCGCACTGCTGTTCGGCCGCATCGCCGACCGCGTCGGACGTCGCGCGGCCTCGATTCTGTCCGTCAGCGGGTTCGGTGTCGCAACCTTCCTGATCGCGCTGATACCGGGCTATGAGTCCATCGGGATCGCGTCGTACTGGATTCTGGTGATTCTACGTTTCATCGACGGCATTTTCCTTGGTGGCGGATATACCGGCGCATTGCCGCTTGCCATCGAATATTCGAAGAAGGAGCAGCGAGGCCTCGTGGGCGGTCTGATTCTCGCTGGCTTTCCGGCGGCCTATGTTGCAATCAATCTGATCGCGATGGTCATGTTCGCGCTCTTTCCGGTAGGCGGTCCGCAGTCTGCCTATGCACAATGGGGTTGGCGCATTCCGTTCATGATCGGCGCATTCATGGCGGCGCTTCTGGCACTTTACTATGTGCACAAGGTTGCCGAATCGGAAGTCTGGGTCGGGAAATCGGCCGGAAAGCCGCAAGCGACGTCAACCAGCCGGCTCGTTAGCGGCGCAGCGCTTCGCAATCTTGTTCAGGTCCTGCTGATGATGACGGGATTCTGGCTTACACAAAACATCGTCGGTCTGTTCCTTCCCACGGGCATTCTGTTGAAGACGCTGCACCTTACGGCGCTTCAGATGACAACGACGCTCATGCTGTCCTATGCAGTGCTCTGTTTCAGTTATGTGGGAGCAGGCATGTTGGGGCAACGGATTGGCCGCCGCACGATGCTTTCCCTTGTAAGCGCTCTCTCGGCCACGCTGGGAGCCTTACTGCTGTATGTACTCATCGGGGCGACTGGAGTTGCACTGCCCGTTGTCGCGCTGATCGTATGTGGTCTTGCGATTACGGTGAGTTCGGCGTGGGCCGTGATCGTCACATATATCAACGAGCGATTTGCAACGGGCGTCCGAGCGACAGGTTTTGGCGTCGGCTATAGCCTGTCGGTGATATTGCCATCGTTCTACGCGTTCTATATGAACTGGCTCGGTTCGGTGATGCCGCTGCGCTACGCCCCCGTCGCGTTGTTGTGTATTGGCGGTGCGATTGCGTGTGTCGGCGCGCTCATCGGGCCGGAGACAAAAGACGTGGACCTTTAAGCTTAATGGGGCGCACTTGTCGGCGGACCGCGCCCCGCCTTTTGTGCCTGGTCCAGCATAAACTCGATGAACTCTTTGACGTCGCGCGTGCGGTGGAGATTCGACATGCACAGCATGTACATGTTCGTGCCGAAAATGCTGAATCGCAATCCGTCATGCTGGCCAACGAAGTGGAGCGATCCCGACTGGGCGTTAGCGGCCGAGACCGCGTGAAAACGCGCGGCTTACGAAGCCTTCGCAAAAGTCGACCCTTCAGATCGCCGCGTATCGGCCTCGTGGCGACCAGGGAAGGGAGGGCGGTGTCCATTCCATCTCGGCCAGTTTCGGACATTCATAGTATCGGCCAATCTGTGTCGTACTATTGCATGACTTGTTCGGCGCCGCACACAAGCAGCCCGTCGGTCCATATATATTCGCTCGATATACTTCCGCCGAGATCGGATGGTTTTGCATGAGCAGCCGTAACTCAAAACACACCTGGTGGTGCATTACCAAGATTGCCGGCGCGATAATAATTTCATATCCGCTGTGTGGATTGGCCGCCGCAGCTTGGGTGTTGTTTCGCGATTTCCCATGGACCATTCGCCATCCGTGGCAGTCTTTGCTGGGTGCTTTTCGGATAGCCATATGGTATGGCGTCGCCGCCCCAATGCATGGCGTGCTGCCGGAGGTTGACTCGGCCGGTCACTATCATTTTCCTGCATACCCTTTCGTCATCCCCACAGCGCTAGTGCTCATTTTTGTCTTTTTTCGCGGCTGGCGTTTATTCGATGTGCGACGCTACATGCACCGATAGCCACGTTGCCCTTGCGTTTCGAGTCAGCGGACTGAACAGATCGAAACTGGTGGCGATCGAGGTGCGCCGAAAACATCTGTGTGTCCGCTTTCCGCAAGAGTGAGTGTTCCTTGTGGGTCGGTTACGGGCGTACGCTGATCCAGCTAAATCTGTATCCCTCACACCCTCTCTCTTCTCATAGAGCAGATTTCCGGAGCATTGGGAAGAAAAAATGTTGCGTGGGGGCGCACAGGAATCAGATGTGTTTGTTCCACCATGCCAGCGAACTGCGTTGCATAGCAACGGTGATCGGTGCGGGCATCACTTCGGCCGTTCGATGGTGGTACCAGGCGTAAAAGGTAACCTTGGCGGCACGGGCGACTGACCGCGGCGGCGGCGCGGGCACGGGTGGCGTGCCGGCAATGGAGCGAGCGCGCGCCAGGAAGGGTTGCAATGGCAGCAGCACGGGCACGACAGAGACGACGCTGCGCCAATCGGCACGTCGCCTATCAGATAAGTCAGGTGATCCGCAAGCGCAATCGAGGAGCATTTCGGCTGTGGCAAGACTGACAACCACCTTCGATGCCCTCCGTTTCTGGAGGGCATTCTTGTTCCAGAATTGGCTCAAGACTGGAATCCAGACAGATCGGCGCAAGACACGATCTGTTAGCAAATGCAACGGAATGTATTCGGTGCGGCCTGGTTGGCCAATAGTCGTTATGATGCTTGGCTCCCTGCTATAAACACCATGGACGTACCCGTGAAGAAGTCCCTCCTCCTCGCCTCCCTGATGGCGGCTATGGCGCTCGCCGCATGCAGCAAGAGCGACGATGAAGCTGCCGCGCCCGCCGCGTCGGACACCAGCGCCACGGCATCGAGCCCCGCCGCGAGCGTAGCCCCCGTCACCGCGGTTGCCTCGGCGCCTGCTGCGACCGCTGCGACCGCCCCGGCCCCGGCACCTGCGGTTACGGCCCCGGGCGCCTCGGCCTCCGCTCCGGCTTTCGTCGGCCATGCCAATCTGCCGCACGGCGCAAGCCAGTAACGGTCCAAGGCTGCCTCGAAAGCGGTTACGGGTGCGGCGTCTACACGAATGCGGGACAACACCGAAAACGTCGCATCGCAAGCGCTTCCCGCGACTGTTCCTGCGTCGTTGCGGTGCCGGAGGCGGGGCCGCGATCGTCGCTGTACGTTTCGTCCCATTGATTTGGCAATTGCATGTTTTCCCACTATCGGTCTTTTGGGATTCGGCGATAGAGGCTCGAGCGATGTCGCGGTTCTTTGGCAATAGGATCCGGCTAGGGCCGTTTGGATTCACGGCGTCCTGAACAGCGGCGGACGGGCGGCTGTGGCCGCTGTCGGCCGCGGGAGTCAGCATTGCTGCCGTAGAAGATTCTCGTGGATGCCTTGCAGGTCGGCCGCGTTCGGCCACGAACGGTCTTTCGACCGTGCTGGCGTTCGGCCGTTGAAACGGCTGATTGACACCGAACTGCGGTCATTCTGAGAAAGCGGGGCCAACCATTTTCATTGCTGCTTTTTCCTCGACGCTAACCGGTCTGCACGCACCACGACGAATGCGGTGATGTCGTCTGCCGCCGGTGGTCACGCGCCACCCCACGGAAGGGGGCTCGTGTTTAACTGTCACGCAGTCCATCCACGTCAAGCCGACGACCCGATTGCGGGCGTTGACGATGGCGGTTGGGCGGGCATCAGCAGGTGGTGCATGACGGCTATCGCAGTCGAAAAAGGTGATCCCTCTCTCCTTTTTTGATCTCGACGACAGCATCTAATGCCTTGATCATCTCACTGAAGCTCGTGTAGCCATGGTCCTTGGGATCAAAGGTTGGATCCAGGCGTTTGACCATAGGCAAAACGTTAGCTTTGTGAACCCAAGCGTCTCCCTTTGACTCTGCCAGCAAGCGAATCGCGCGCCGGAGTATGTCTGCTGCAGGATCTCGCGGTACCGGGTCGGCATCCTCCACCACAGCCGGTTTCGCTTCTTCTGCGGAGACCGCCTCTATCAGGCTGTCGTAATACCGGAACTCGTGGCAGCTCTTTGCCCAGTGCTTGTTGGTGTTCTTGCGATTGCCGATGCCGATGAGGGTGCGACCGGCGGCCTTGATCTTTTGGGCTACTGGCATAAAATCGCTGTCGCCGCCGATGATGATGACAGTGCCAATATGGTTGAAGCGGCTGATGTCCTCCGTAGCGTCTAAGCACAATTTGATGTCGGCACCGTTCTTGGCGGAGGCGCCGGGAGGGAAGAGCTGAATGAGTTCTACGGCACTTTGCAGCAGCGCATCTCGGTATCGGCCGAAGAACTGCCAGTTGCCGTATGCCCGGTTGATCGCGACCGGCCCAAAGGATGAGCCGAGCTCTACCAAAGCTTGGACATCAACGAGCGGCTCTTGCGGCTTGAAACGATTGTCCTGTTTAGCATAGGCACCTTCCCCATACTTGCCTTCGACGAGCCCGGCATGGAGATTCTCGAAGTCCCAGTAGATAGCCACTGAGCGGCCATTGGCGCTGTCATCGGCGTCCAAGTTGTTTCCTCGGTGTTTGTGTATTAGGCATGCAACTGCTGCCGGATTCAATTTACGGAGGTCAAATATTAGCTCAGGATCAGTCTTACAATGCGCCGCGTAGCAGCTCGCGGTACTGGCAGGCCGCTCGCCCTCACTGCCGTCAGCCTCCAAGCCCACGCCCACGTCGATATCTGCGCCATGAAGCGTTCGCAGTCCGAAGCCCAGCAGTGCTACTAATATGGCGCCGACGGTGGGATGCTTCCGTATGAAGGAGAACTTCTTGCTGTCAACAGCTTTTTCCCATTTTTTCTGGTTATCGCGCAGCGCCTCCGGTCGGTAACAGGCGGTGACCATACGGGCTCCCCATAATAGGTAACCCGTGAGCCAGACCGTAAGCGGCGCGCCCCGTAAGTCGTTCTGACCTGTTGCAGACGGGCGGCATTGGCCGCACGCCGTTCGCGGGCGAAGCGTATTCGCGGACCGTGACGCCGTCGGCCGTTTGCGATTCCTGGACGGACCAGGCCGAAGCGATGGGCGAGGCGGACAGCGGCGTTGCGCGCAAGCGGCTCGACGTCTGATGCGCGTCCGTCGATGGCGCAGCGCCGAGCGTCGCATGACAAACGACGGGCAACAGCAACGTTGCCGCCGACGCGATCCCGACCAGGTTCATTCAGGCCTCTGCTTTCGAAAAGGAAACGAGGCATGTTGACCGATCGATGATCAGGACGGTGTACGACGCTTCCGAATCGTCAAAGGGAAATGGCCGGACCGTGAACCGACAGGGCCGAAGCGACAAATAAAAAAAGCGCCGGAGAATTCCGGCGCGTTTCGACTACATCAACGACAAGCGATCTCAGCTCAATACGTGGGAACGGAAGGGTCGACCTGGCGCGACCACGCGTCGATGCCGCCTTGCAGATTGAACACGTCCTTATAGCCGCGCGATTCGAGGAACATCGCGACTTGCGCGCTGCGCGCGCCGTGATGGCACACGCAGACGATCTGCACATCGTCGTCCAGTTCTTCGCTGCGCGCGGGGATTTCGCGCATCGGAATCGACAGGCTGCCGGCGATTTTCGCCGTTTCGATTTCCCATGGCTCGCGCACGTCCAGCAGCACAGGCGCAGGGCGCGACTTGTCGGCGAGCCAGTCGGCGAGAGCGGGAGCGGTCAGGTTTTGCATCTTCAAATCTCGCTACGGTGTCGGTGTCGTGCCGATGCTCAGAACCGGAAGCGCGGTGCGCGCACCGCGTTCTGCAGCGGCTCGACGTAGGTTTCGAACACGTCGGCGATACGGAACTGCTTTTCGTCGACGCGCGTGATGATCTGCGCCTTCATCACAGGCGCCGTGCCGACGAAGGCAGCGAGACGTCCGCCGACCTTCAGCTGCTCCAGCACTTCCTGCGGCAGCACGGGCAGGCCGCCCGACACGCAGATCACGTCGTACGGCGCGGCGGCGTTCCAGCCGCGCGAAGCGTCGCCCGTCGCGACTTCGGCGTTCAGCACGCCGTTGGCGGCGAGGTTCGTCTTCGCGAGCCCGGTCAGCTCCGGCTCGATATCGACGGTCAGCACATGCTGTGCACGGTGCGCGAGAAGCGCGGCCATGTAGCCCGAGCCCGCGCCGATTTCCAGCACGGTTTCATGCTTCTTCACCGCCAGTTCCTGCAACACGCGTGCCTCGACGCGCGGCGCGAGCATGTGCTGGCCGGCGGGCAGCGGAATTTCGAAATCGACGAACGCCAGCTCGCGATAGGCGGCGGGCACGAAGTTCTCACGTTTGACGATCGACAGCAGATTCAGCACGTCCTGGTCGAGAACTTCCCAGGGACGGATCTGCTGTTCAATCATGTTGAAACGCGCTTGTTCGATGTTCATGATCAATTCGGCGGTGTGGGTTTGGATGCGGGCAGGGCGACGACAGCGGGATATATCGGTGAGCCCCTCCCGCTGTTCCGCTGTTCTGTTCGTTAACTGCGAAATTGTACCAAACCGCGCGCCGTTGCCGCCCGGTAACGGGCACGTGCGCTGCAAGACGCGCGTTCTCCTGGAGCCGTCTGGCCTCCGTGTAAATCCCTACGCGATGGGACTTGCGATTCGCCGTCCCGTCGACCAAGAATGTAATCGATTACATTTTCGGAGCCAGATGGTGGACAAACCCGTGGACAAACCGTCCCGGCCTGACCCGCAATCGCCGACGCACGGCGCGGCCGAGCCCGATGCGCGCAGCGGTTCGCGTGGCGCAGCGGAGGGCCTGTCGATCGCGGGTGTCGCGGAGCAGGCGGGTGTTTCCGTGGCGACGGTTTCGCGGGTGCTCAACGGCCACGCGAACGTGTGCCCGGCCACGCGCGACAAGGTGCTGGCCGCCGTCGCGACGAGCGGCTACCGGGTGAACGAACTGGCGCGCAATCTGCGCACGGCCGAAAGCCGCCTGCTGCTGACGATGGTGCCCGACGTCGGCAATCCGTTCTATGCGGAGGTGATTCGCGGCATCGATTCCGTCGCCCGCCAGCACGGCTATTTCATGCTGTTGTGCGACACGGGCGCCGACCCGGGCCGTGAGCGCAGCTACTTCGATCTGCTGCGCCGGCGACGCGCGGACGGCGCGATCTGCCTCGATCCCGCGACGGTGCAGCAGGCGCTCGCCGAAGAGTCGAACGCGCTGCCGTGGGTCGCGTGCTGCGAGTTCGATTCGTCAGTGGGCGTGCCGTATGTCGGCATCGACAACTACCGCGCGGCGGGCGACGCCGTGCGCCACTTGCTCGCGCGCGGCCACCGGCGCATCGCGCTGATCAATTCCGACGATCACTACCTGTACGCGCAGCAGCGTCAGCGCGGCTATCTCGACGCATTGCGCGACGCGGGCATCGTGCCCGACGAACGTTGGCGCGTGAACGTGAACAGCCTCGACTACGAAGCGGGCGCGCAGGCAGCCGCGCGCCTGATGACGCACGCCGATGCGCCGACAGCCGTGTTCGCCGTGTCGGACACGCTCGCGATCGGCGTCATTGCCGGATTGCGCAGTGTCGGCAGGCGCGTGCCGGACGATGTGGCCGTCGTGGGCTTCGACGATATCTCGCTTGCCGCGCAAATCGAGCCGCCCCTTACGACGATCGCGCAGCCGATGCGCGAACTGGGCGAAACGGCCGCGCGTCTGCTGCTGCGCAGGCTCGCGAATCCGACCGAAAACGTGCCGGGCGTGCTGCTGCCGCATCGGCTCGTGGTCAGAAAGAGCGCATGAGAGGGCCGCCGCGATGAGTCTCGCCGTCCGTTTCGACGACATCCGCAAAGACTTCGGCCCCGTGCGCGTGCTGCACGGCGTGAGCTTCGACATCGCGCCGGGCCGCATCTACGGACTGCTCGGCGAGAACGGCGCGGGCAAGTCGACGCTGATGAAGATACTCGCGGGCTACGAGACGGCGACGGAGGGCACCGTGCTGGTCGACGGCCACGCGCAGCGCTTCGGGGGCTCGCGCGATGCGGAAGCGGCGGGCATCGTGCTGATTCACCAGGAGTTCAATCTCGCCGAGCATCTGACGATCGCGCAGAACATGTATCTCGGCCACGAGAAGCGCAAGGGCCTGTTCGTCGACGATACGGCGATGCGCAACGAGGCGAAGCGCTATCTGGAGCAGGTCGGCTTGCACCAGCATCCGGATACGAAGGTGCGAGATCTGATCGTCGCGGAAAAGCAGATGGTGGAGATCGCGAAGGCGTTGTCGCGGCGCGCGCGCCTTTTGATCATGGACGAGCCCACGGCGACGCTCACGCCTTCCGAAACCGAGCGCCTGTTCGCGCTGATGACGAAGCTGAAGGCCGATGGCGTGACGATCGTCTACATCTCGCACAAGCTCGACGAGGTCGAGCACATCACCGACGAAGTGATCGTGATGCGCGACGGCCGCTTCGTCGCGCGCAGCGAGACGTCATTGCTCGGGCGTCAGCAGATGGCGAACCTGATGGTCGGGCGCGAGCTGTCCGACATGTTCCCGGCGAAGACGCCGCCTCCCGCCGACGCGCCCATCGCGCTGAAAGTGGAGAAGCTGAGCGTGCCCGACTGGGTCGACGATCTGAGCTTCGAAGTGCGCGCGGGCGAAGTGTTCGGCTTCGCGGGGCTGGTCGGCGCGGGCCGCACGGAAGCGTTCGAGGCGATCATCGGCTTGCGCAAGCGCACGGCGGGCGCGATCGAAATCGCGGGACGCAGGGCCGATCTGCACAGCCCGCGCGATGCGATGCGCCGCGGCCTCACGTATCTGAGCGAAGACCGCAAGGGCAAGGGCCTGCATGTGAACCTCAGCCTGCAGGACAACGTGACGCTGATGACGCTCGAGCACTTCGCGCATCCGCTGCTCGACCTGAAAGCGGGACGCGATGCGCTGACGCGGGCCGTGCGCGAGTTCGGCATTCGCACGGGCGATTTGTCGAGCCGCGCGCGCATGCTGTCGGGCGGCAATCAGCAGAAGCTCGCGCTCGCCAAGTTCCTGCAGCCCAATCCCGATGTGATCGTGCTCGACGAGCCGACGCGCGGCGTCGACATCGGCGCGAAACGCGACATCTATTTCCTGATTCACCGGCTCGCCGCCGAAGGGCGCGCCGTGATCGTCATTTCATCCGAACTGATCGAGCTGATCGGGCTGTGCCATCGCGTCGCCGTGATGCGCGCGGGCCGCCTGCAAGCGACGCTCGGTCTCGACCATCTGACCGAAGAGGAGTTGATCGCTCATGCGACCGGCACACACTGACACCGCGCCTACCGGGCGCGCGATGCGCATCGCGCATCGTCTGCATGGTCTTGGGCCGCTCGCCGGCCTGATCGTGCTGTGCATCGCGGGCACGCTGCTCAATCGCGATTTCGCCACCGTCGACAACATGATGAACGTGCTCACGCGCACGTCGTTCATCGGCATCATCGCGGTGGGCATGACGTTCGTGATCATTTCGGGCGGCATCGATCTGTCCGTCGGCTCGATGGCCGCGCTGATCGCGGGCAGCATGATCTGGCTGATGAACGCGCTCGCCTTGTCGCCCGGCGGCCATGCGTTCGCGCCGCTGACCATCGTGATCATCGGCATTCTCTGCGCGTTCGTGCTGGGCGGCGCGTTCGGCTGCGCGCATGGACTGCTCATCACGAAAGGGCGGATCGAGCCGTTCATCGTGACGCTCGGCACGCTCGGCATCTTTCGCGCGGTGCTCACCTGGCTCGCCGACGGCGGCGCGCTCACGCTCGACAACAATCTCTCCGATCTGTACGGCCCCGTCTATTACGCGAGCCTCTTCGGCGTGCCCGTGCCGATCTGGGTGTTTCTCGTCGTCGCGGCGGGCGGCGCGCTGATCCTCAATCGCACCGCGTTCGGGCGTCACGTGCAGGCGATCGGCTCGAACGAGCAGGTCGCGCGCTACGCGGCGATTCGCGTCGATACCGTGAAGATCGTCACGTATGTGCTGCTCGGCATCTGTGTCGGCGTGGCGACGGTGCTTTACGTGCCGCGCCTGGGCTCCGCGACGCCGACGACGGGCCTTCTGTGGGAACTCGAAGCGATCGCCGCGGTGGTGGTCGGCGGCACGGCGCTCAAGGGCGGTGAAGGGCGCATCGCGGGCACGGTGATCGGCGCGATCCTGCTGTCCGTCATCGCGAACATCCTCAATCTCACGAGCATCATCAGCGTGTATCTGAACGCGGCCGTGCAGGGCGTCGTGATCATCGTCGTCGCGTTCCTTCAGCGAGGGCGGCGGTAGCAGGGTGGCGAAGTTTCAGGCAGCAATGCAACGCAAGCGGCAGAGGAGAGCAGCGCAGGAGCGGTTCATCGACGAAGAAACCAGTCAAAGGAAAGTCAAAGGAGACACAGCCATGAAGCAGATCATTCGAGCGGTTGGCGCCGGGGTGCTGGCACTAGGGATATTGGGGCTCACAGGCGCCGCGCGCGCCGACGACAAGGTCACGCTGGGCGTCGCGATACCAACGGCCGATCACGGCTTCACGGGCGGCATTGTCTGGTGGGCGAACAAGGCGAAGGCCGATCTGGAGAAAGCGCATCCCGACCTGAAGGTGATCGTGAAGACTGCGGCGAATGCGCCCGAGCAGGCGAACCAGTTGCAGGATCTCGTGACGGTGAACAAGATCAACGCGCTCGTGATCTTCCCGTATGAATCGGCTTCGCTCACTCAGCCCGTCGCGCAGGTGAAGAAGAAAGGCGTCTATGTGACGGTCGTCGATCGTGGCCTCACCGACACGAGCGCGCAGGATGCGTATGTGGCAGGCGACAACACCGCATTCGGCAAGATTCCCGCCGAGTATCTGGCGAAGGCGCTCGACGGCAAGGGCGACGTCGTCGCGCTGCGCGGCATTCCGACGACGCTCGACAACGAACGCTGGACGGCCTTCACGGGCGTGCTGAAGAACTATCCGAACATCAAGATTCTCGATGCGAAGTACGCGAACTGGAATCGCGACGACGCGTTCAAGGTGATGCAGGACTACCTGACGCGCTTCAAGCATATCGACGCGGTCTGGGCCGCCGACGACGACATGGCAGTCGGCGTGCTGAAGGCGATCGATCAGGCCAAGCGCAGCGACATCAAGATCGTGTTCGGCGGCGCGGGCTCGAAGGGCATGGTCAAGAACGTGATCGACGGCGCGCCGCTCATCAAGGCCGACGTGTCGTATTCGCCGAAGTTCATCTACGACGCGATCAAGCTGACGGCGGAAGCGCGCCTCAAAGGCGACAAGCTGCCGCCGACGACGATCATCCCGTCGGTGCTGATCACGAAGGAAAACGCGAAGGACTTCTACTTCCCTGATTCGCCGTTCTGATCGCTGCATGCCTGAGCGGGGCGCTGCACTTCGTGATCCGATGCGAAGGGCGGCGCCTTTTCAATCCACCGAAGGGAGCAGCACGATGAAAACGATCAAAGGGCCGGCGATCTTTCTCGCGCAGTTCATGGGTGACAAGGCGCCGTTCGACACGCTTGCGCATCTCGCGGATTGGGCCGCGAATCTGGGCTACAAGGGCATCCAGGTGCCCGCCGATCCGCGCCTCGTCGATCTCGAACAGGCGGCGTCGAGCCAGGCGTATTGCGACGACCTGCTTGGCATCGTCACCGATGCGGGCGTCTCGATCACCGAATTGTCGACGCATCTGCAAGGCCAGCTCGTCGCGGTGCATCCGGCGTATGACGCGCTGTTCGACGGCTTTGCCGCGCCGCATGTGCGCGGCAATCCGGCTGCGCGCACCGAGTGGGCGATCCAGCAGATGAAGTGGGCCGCGAAGGCATCGCAGCGTCTCGGGCTCACGTCGCATGTGTCGTTTTCGGGCGCGCTCGCGTGGCCGTATGTCTATCCGTGGCCGCAGCGTCCCGTTGGTCTTGTCGAAGCCGCGTTCGACGAACTCGCGCGCCGCTGGACGCCGATTCTCGATGCGTTCGATGAAGCGGGCGTCGACGTCTGCTACGAACTGCATCCGGGCGAGGACCTGCACGACGGCGTGACGTTCGAACGCTTTCTCGCGGCTGTGAGCGATCACGGGCGCGCGAATATCCTGTTCGATCCGAGCCACTTCGTGTTGCAGCAGCTCGACTATCTTGCGTTCATCGATATCTATCACGAGCGCATCAAGGCCTTTCACGTGAAGGACGCGGAGTTTCGCCCGAACGGACGGCAAGGCGTGTACGGCGGCTATAGCGGCTGGGTCGAGCGCGCGGGGCGTTTCCGTTCGCTCGGCGACGGGCAGATCGACTTCGGCGCGATCTTCTCGAAGATGGCGCAATACGATTTTCCCGGCTGGGCGGTGCTCGAATGGGAGTGCGCATTGAAGCATCCCGAAGACGGCGCGCGCGAAGGCGCGGAGTTCATCAAGCGGCACATCATCCGCGTGGCAGAGCATGCATTCGACGACTTCGCGGGCAGCGGCGCGGACGCCGCGCAACTGAAGCGCGTGCTGGGCCTTTAAACCCGAGATGGTTCCGCAATAGTCCCGCATCGAACAGGAGCGCAAGACGATGGCACGAAGACTCAGGCTGGGCATGGTCGGCGGCGGACAGGGCGCGTTCATCGGCGCGGTGCATCGGATCGCCGCGCGCATCGACGACCGCTTCGAACTGGTGGCGGGCGCGCTTTCGTCGGACCCGCAGCGCGCGCAGGCAAGCGCCGACGAAGCCGGCATCGCGCGCAGCTACGCGAGCTGGCAAGAGATGGCGCGCTTCGAAGCCGCGCGCGACGACGGAATCGACGCCGTCGCGATCGTCACGCCGAACCATCTGCATGCGCCCGTCGCGACGGCGTTTTTGAATGCGGGCATCCACGTGATCTGCGACAAGCCGCTTGCGATGACGCTCGAAGAAGGCGAAGCGCTCGCGCAACTGGCGCGCGAGAAGAACCGCCTCTTCGCGCTGACGCACACGTACTCCGGCTATCCGATGGTGCGCCACGCGCGCGAACTCGTCGACGCGGGCGAGATCGGCGAGGTGCGTGTCGTTCAGGTCGAATACGCGCAAGACTGGCTCGCGAAGCCGGTCGAGCTTACGGGCGAGAACCGCCAGGCCGTCTGGCGCACCGACCCGAAGCAGGCGGGTCGCGCGGGCTGTCTCGGCGACATCGGCACGCATGCGTATCACCTCGCGGCGTTCGCGACGGGCATGCTGCCGAAGCAGATCGTCGCGGAACTGCATACGTTCGTCGAAGGCCGCCAGGTCGACGATCATATCGAGGCGCTGCTGCGCTACGAGAACGGCGCGCGCGGCATGCTGTGGGCAAGCCAGGTTGCGAGCGGCGCGGAAAACGCGCTGCGTCTGCGCGTGTACGGCACGAAGGCCCATCTCGCGTTCGATCAGGAGAACCCGAACGAGCTGCTGTTCACGCCGCTGGGCGGCGCGATGCAAAAGCTCACGCGCGGACGCGTCGACAGCGCGATCGCGCGGCATGCGACGCGCGTGCCGCCCGGCCATCCCGAAGGCTATCTGGAAGCGTTCGCGCAACTGTACAAGGATGCCGCGCTGCAGATCGAAGCGATCGACGCGGGCTTGCCGCTACCCGAGGAAAGCCGTCTGCTGACGACCGTCGACGATGGCGTCGCGGGCCTGCGCTTCATCGATGCCGTGTTCGACAGCCACGCGAAGCTGCTGTGGCAGGACGTGCGGAACGGCGGCTGATGTTCAGCTCTTGCTGCGCTTGATCTGCTCTTCGAAGGCGAGATCGAGCTTGCTGACCTTGCGCGGTTTCTTGGGACCGTATGCGTCGACGAACTTCACGAACTCGTCGAGCGGCAGCGGATCGGAGACTTTCTGATCCGTGCCGCCCGATTTGTCGACGAGATAGAAGAGCCCGCCAGACAGGCTGATGGCCGCGAAACGCGGGTTGCCGCTGCGGGTCTTCAGCCGTTCGACGGCATGGATGGCTCGGGTCGTGCGCATGATCGGACGATGCTGTGAAGTTTTGAGATTGCAAACCGATTCTACGATGTATACTCGCCCGCCGTCGGCGGTGCCGCCGATACGTCAGTCCTGCCGAACAAACGAAGAAAGCGACCCACGCCATGTCGAACCTTCACGATGCGCTCGATGCGCTCGCCCATGCCCCCGACGATATCGAAAAGCTGCGCGCCGTCTGTATCGCGCTGATCGAAGCCAGGCGCGACGACGAACTGCTGCCGTACGCCGACCGCGCGCTCGCGATCGAGCCGCGCGACGTGCATTTCGTCAACTGGCGCGCGTATGCGTTGACGCTGATGGGGCGGCATTTCGATGCCGTCGCGACCTGGCGCAACCATGCGGCGCTCGCGTGGAGACCCGCTTACTACGAGATGAGCCTCGGGCAGAGCCTCGTGATGTCGGGCGACGTCGAGCGCGGCATTCCGATGCTGGAGCACGCGTGGCGCACGGCCGCCGCAGAAGGCGAATGGTTCGCGCGGCAAGCGGAGCATCTGTACGGCGAAGCGCTGCTGCGCACGGGGCGTCCGGTGGGCTTCGAGCCGTGGCTCGCGCGCAATCACAGCGACACCGGCAACTACCGGCCCGCCGACATTCCTTCGTGGTCGGGCGAACAGGATCTGCGCGGCAAGCGCGTGCTGATCACGCATCAGATGGGTTACGGCGACCAGTTCCTGCTGTTCGCCAACGTGCCGCAATGGCAGGCTGCGGGCGCGCAACTGATGATCACCTGCGATCCGCCGCTGCATGCGCTGTTGCAGGCTTCGTTGCGGGAATGCGTCGTCGTGGGCGCGCCGCGTCCGCTTCATCAGCAGGAGGGCATGCCTGAGGCGCTGGCTACCGAGGTGCGCAAGTTCGCGCCCGATCTGCACGCGACGCTGCTTCATTTGCCGTTGCTGGCCGCGCGGCAGACGCCGCTGCCGTCGCCGTTTTTCCCCGCGTATCTGCGCGCGCCCGACGCGGAGCGCGCCGCCGCCTCCGAATGGGCGCGTGGGATGCGTGCTGCGCATCCGGGCAAGTCGCTGATCGGCATCTTCTGGGACTGCAATCAGCGGCACGCACATGAAGTCGGTGCGGTGATGCGCTGTTCGGCGATCCGGCGCAGCTTGCCGCTGACGGAAGTCGAACATCTCGTCACGCATCCGTCCGTCGCGGCGAAGCGGCACTTCGTGAGCCTGCATCATCCCGCCGCGCAGAGCTTCGCGGGCATGCCGTCGGCGAACATCAGCGTGTACGGGCCGGGCATCGCAAGGTTCGCGGAGACGGCCGCGTGCATCGAGCAACTGGACGCCGTCGTCGCCGTCGATTCGGGCGTCGCGAATCTGAGCGCGATGCTCGGCAAGACGACCATCGTGCCGCTCAATCTGGCAAGCGAATGGCGCTGGGGCGTGCAAGGCGATGCGTCGCCGTGGATGGCGAATCTGAAGCCGCTGCGCCAGTCGTTGATGGGCGATTGGCGCAGCGTGATGGATGAGGCGGTGGCGTTTTTGGCGTAGCGGTTAGCGCTTATGCGGCAGCGGCTGGGTCGCTTCGAGCGATGGCCGCTGCATCGAGCGCGGGCACTTCAAGGCTCATTGGCTCACGTCACTGGCTCAAATACATAAACTTCCCACCCTTGACGATCCCCATCACGCTCGCCCGCTGATCGAGGCCGACGTGATCTTTCGCGCTCGTGTTCACGACTCCGTTCGGCACCACCAGCTCATGCGCGTGTTCGAGCTCCGTGCGCAGCGCGACGCGAAATTCCGGTGTGCCCGGCTGCGCCGTTTTCAACGCGCGCGCGACGGCATCCTGCAAGCGCGGATAGACACCCGCCGCGTCGCCCGCGAACTGCGTGACCGTGTTCGGGCCATACTGCGCTTCGTATGCGCTGACGAACGCGAGCGCGGCCTTCTTCGCCGGATGATCGGCGGGCAGCGAGCGCGCGACGACGACAGGCTGCGTCGGAAAGAGCGTGCCCTCGACATCCTTGCCGCCGAGCTTGATGAACTCCGGCGTCGCGATGCCGTGCGTCTGATAGATCGCGCCCTTGTAGCCGCGCTCGACGAGCGTGCGCTGCGGCAGCACCGTCGGCGTGCCCGCGCCCGCGATCAGAACGGCGTCGGGCTTCGCGGCCATCAGCTTCAGCACCTGGCCCGTGACGCTCGCATCGGTGCGGTTGAAGCGCTCGGTCGCGACGACCTGGATATGGCGCAGCGCCGCGAACTTCGTGAACTCGTTGAGCCAGCTGTCGCCATAGCTGTCCGCAAAGCCAATGAAGCCGACCGTCTTCACGTTGTGATTCGACATGTAGCGCGTCATCACGTCGGCCATCGCGCCGTCCGTCTGCGCCATCTTGAACGCCCAGACCTTCTTGCCTTCCTGCGGCTCGACGACGCTCGCCGAGCCGATCAGCGTGATCATCGGCGTCTGGCTCCCGGCGACGGGATCGAGCGCGGCCATCGCGGCGGGCGTGACGTTCGGCCCCACGATCACATCGACGTGGTCCTCGTTGATCAGCTTGCGGATATTGCGCACGGCCGCGCCCGGATCGGAGCCATCGTCGAGCACGATGTACTGCGCCGGCTGGCCGGCAATCGTCTTCGGCCACATCAGCATCGCGTTCTTGCTCGTGATGCCGATGGCGGCGGCAGGCCCCGTGCTCGACAGATCGATGCCGACCTTGACGTCCGCGTGCGCGGCGGCGGCGAAGAGCAACGCGCCGAGCGCGGCGGCGCGTGTCAGATGGCGCAAGGTGTTTTTCAGCTTGTTGTTTTGCGGCGTCATGCGAAAGGGTCTCCGTTGCAGACAGGTGTGGCAGTCGTCAGTCGTGTCAGTCGTTATGGGGAACAAACATCAAAGCTCGTACGTTTCGTGATCGCCCTTGAGCGCCTGCTCGATCAGCTTGCGGTTCAGGTTCGGCGACAGCAGCTCGACGAGCGTGTACACATAGCTGCGCAGATACGCACCCTGCTTGAGCGCGACGCGCGTCACGTTGCTGCCGAACAGATGGCCGACGGGCAACGCGCGCAAATGACGGTCGCGCTCGGCGTTGAACGCGATATCGGCCATGATGCCGACGCCCAGCCCCAGTTCGACGTAAGTCTTGATCACGTCCGCGTCGATCGCTTCGAGCACGATGTCGGGATGCAGGCCGCGCAGGCGGAACGCGTCGTTGATCTTCGTGCGGCCCGCGAACGCGTTGTCGTAGGTGATCAGCGGAAACTGCGTCAGGTCGTCGAGCGAAAGCTGCTTGCGTTCGAGGAGGGGATGATCGGCGGGCATCACGGCCACGTGATGCCACGAGAAGCACGGCAGCGACACCAGCTCCTTGTAGCTGGACACGGCTTCCGTCGCGATCGCGACATCCGCCTGATCGTGGATCACCATTTCCGCGACCTGCGTCGGGCTGCCTTGCAGGATCGACAGGTGCACCTTCGGAAAGCGCCTCTTGAATTCGGCGATCGCGGCGGGCAGCGAGTAGCGCGCCTGGGTGTGCGTCGCGGCGATCACGAGATTGCCCTGGTCCTGCGCCGCGTAATCCTTACCGACTCGCTTCAGGCTCTCGACCTCCTGCAGAATGCGCTCGACGGAGGCCAGAATGATCCGCCCCGGTTCCGTCAGCGAGCGCACGCGCTTGCCGTGCCGGGTGAAGATTTCGACGCCCAGTTCATCTTCCAGCTCGATGATCGCCTTCGACACGCCAGGCTGGCTCGTATACAGCGCCTTGGCTGCTTCCGTCAGGTTGAAGTTCTGCCGGACGGCCTCCCGTACGAAGCGGAACTGATGCAGGTTCATATATAACCTCGCCGCATATCAAAAGAATTTTTTAGTCGTTTGAAATATAAGGCGAGTTTATTACGATTTGTCCAGTTTTTCCAATATGGATATCTGTATTTGTCATTAGCAAATGAGCGATGCATCTAAACGGCCCACGGCCGCGAGGCTCAAAGCTGACTGGCATGACGAATACGAGGCGCGGCGTAACCGGAACGCCGTGTTGTGCGAGACGAACACAAACCCTGGGGTCCCCGAATGTACCAATACGATCAGTACGACCAGACCATCGTCGATGAACGCGTCGCGCAGTACGCCGATCAGGTTCGTCGCCGTCTGTCGGGCGAATTGAGCGAAGAAGAGTTCCGTCCGCTGCGCCTGCAAAACGGCCTCTACATGCAGCGCCACGCGTACATGCACCGTATCGCGATTCCGTACGGCAATCTGCGCAGCGACCAGCTGCGCATGCTCGCGACCATCGCGCGCGAGCACGATCGCGGCTACGGCCACTTCTCGACGCGCACGAACATCCAGTACAACTGGATCAAGCTCGAAGAGACGCCGGAAATCCTGCGCAAGCTCGCGTCCGTGCAGATGCACGCGATCCAGACGTCGGGCAACTGCATCCGCAACATCACGGCCGACCAGTTCGCGGGCGTCGCGTCTGACGAAATCATCGATCCGCGTCCGTGGGCCGAAATTCTGCGCCAGTGGTCGACGTTCCACCCGGAATTTGCGTGGCTGCCGCGCAAGTTCAAGATCGCCGTGTCGGGCTCGAAGGAAGATCGCGCGGCCGTGCAGATTCACGACCTGGGCGTCTATCTGAAGAAGAACGCCGCGGGTGAAGTCGTCGCGAGCATCCTCGCGGGTGGCGGTCTCGGCCGCACGCCGATCATCGGCGCGATCATCAAGGAAGACCTGCCCTGGCAGCATCTGCTCACGTATTGCGAAGCCGTGCTGCGCGTGTATAACCGCTACGGCCGCCGCGACAACCTGTTCAAGGCGCGCATCAAGATTCTGGTGAAGTCGCTGTCGGCGGCGAAATTCTCGCAGCAGGTCGAAGAAGAGTGGCAGCACCTGAAGGACGGTCCGTCGACGCTCACGCAAGCCGAACTCGACCGCGTGTCGCAATACTTCCAGCCGCCCGTCTACGAGAAGCTGCCGGACACGGACACGTCGTTCGAAAAGCATCTGCTCGAAAGCCGTGCGTTTGCGCGCTGGGTCGAGCGCAATGTGCGTCCGCATCGCGTGTCGGGCTATGCGTCCGTCACGATGTCGCTGAAGAAGACGGGCGTTGCGCCCGGCGATGCCACCGACAAGCAGATGGAAGCCGTCGCCGACTGGGCCGACGAATACTCGTTCGGCAAGATCCGCGTGTCGCACGAGCAGAACCTGATTCTCGCCGACGTGAAGAAACGCGACCTGTACGCGCTGTGGGAAAAGGCGAAGGCGCAAGGCTTCGCGACGCCGAACATCGGCCTCTTGACCGACATCATCGCGTGCCCGGGTGGCGACTTCTGCTCGCTCGCAAACGCGAAGTCGATTCCGATTGCGCAAGCGATCCAGGAGCGCTTTGACGACCTCGACTTCGTGTACGACCTCGGCGACGTGTCGCTGAATATCTCGGGCTGCATGAACTCGTGCGGCCACCATCACGTCGGCAACATCGGCGTGCTGGGCGTCGACAAGGACGGCTCGGAGTGGTACCAGGTGTCGCTCGGCGGCGAGCAGGGCATGGGGCAAGACGGCGCGAAGCTCGGCCGCGTGATCGGCCCGTCGTTCTCGGCGGAAGAAATGCCGGACGTGGTGTCGAAGGTGATCGACACGTTCGTCGAGAGCCGCATCGACGGCGAACGCTTCATCGACACCTACAACCGCATCGGGATCGCACCCTTCAAGGAACGCGTGTATGCATCGCGTCAACCGGCTCACGCGTAACGAGGACTAGCAGATGGCATCGATTATCAAGGACCGCACGATCGTCAACGACGACTTCACGGTTGTCCGCGCAGCCGAGGACGGGACGCTGCCCGCAGTGAGCGCATTGCCCGCCGGCAAGGTGATCGTTCCTTTCGCGTTGTGGCAGAGCGCGCGTGACGAACTGACGGCTTCGCGCAGCGCTGACCAGATCGGCGTGTGGCTCGCGCCCGACAGCGAGCCCGCCGACATCGTTGGCGACTTCGACAAGATTGGCCTGATCGCCGTCGACTTCCCGGTGTTCCGCGACGGGCGCGGCTACAGCATTGCGCGTCTGTTGCGCGAGCGCCATGGCTACAAAGGCGAGATTCGCGCGATCGGCGACGTGCTGCGCGACCAGTTGCGCTTTTACGAGCGCTGCGGCTTCAACGCGTATGCGCTGCGCGCGGACAAAGATATCCACGACGCGCTGAAGGCGTTCACCGAATTCACCGTCCAGTATCAAGGCGCATTCGACGATCCTTCGCCGCTCTTTCGCCGTCGCGAAGCGGCTGCTACGCAAAAGGCCACCGTATGACGAGCGCAACGGACCTCACGCCCGAGCTCGAGGCGAAGATCGAACGTCTCGATGCGCTGCTCGATTCGATCGCGCTGCGCCACGAGAAGGTCAAGCTCGCGAGTAGTCTCGCGGCGGAAGACATGCTGCTCACGCACGCGATCCTGTCGCGCGGCGTGAAGATCGGCATCTTCTCGCTGAACACGGGCCGGCTGCATGCGGAAACACTCGGCATGATCGACCGCGTGCGCGAGCGCTACGGCTACGACATCGAGCAGTTCCATCCGCAAGCGGCCGCCGTCGACGATTATGTCGCGCAGCACGGTGTAAACGCGTTCTACGAGAGCATCGATCTGCGCAAGCGCTGCTGCGAGATCCGCAAGGTCGAGCCGCTCAATCGCGCCCTGGCCGAGGTCGGCGCATGGGTGACGGGTCAGCGCCGCGAGCAGTCGGTCACGCGCGCGGAGCTGCACGAGGAAGAGCACGACGGCGCGCGCAACATCGCCAAGTACAACCCGCTCGCAGACTGGACGGAAGCCGATGTGTGGGCCTACCTGAAGGCCTTCGACGTGCCCGTGAACCCGCTGCATGCGCGCGGCTATCCGAGCATCGGCTGCGAGCCATGTACGCGGGCCGTGCGTCCCGGCGAAGACAGCCGGGCAGGGCGCTGGTGGTGGGAGTCGCGCGATACGAAGGAATGCGGGCTGCACATCACGACGATCCCTGTCACGGTCGTCTCGGAGAACGCCTCGGCCTGATGTGATGTGAGCTGCGCAGGCGCCGGCGGAAGATGTCCAAACGCCGTGCGCCGCCGATTGCCGGTTTTCGATTGAATCCCTACGTGCCGCACGCATCTGGTGAGCACCCGAACATGCGACACGAACCAATGAAGGACCAGAAAATGAGCACGACGCTCGATTCCACTGTCAACGCACCGCTGCCCGTCACGGCGAACCGGATGGATCACCTCGACTGGCTCGAAGCAGAGTCGATTCACATCCTGCGCGAACTGGTCGCCGAATGCAGCAAGCCTGCACTGCTGTTCTCGGGCGGCAAGGATTCCGTCGTCGTGCTGGCGCTCGCGTTGAAGGCGTTCGGCCTCGGCGCGAACCGCAAGACGCAACTGCCGTTCCCGCTCGTGCACATCGACACGGGGCACAACTACGACGAAGTGATCGACTTCCGCGACCGCCGCGCGAAAGAGATCGGCGCGGAACTCGTGGTCGGCCACGTCGAAGATTCGATCAAGCGCGGTACCGTGCGCCTGCGCCGCGAAACGGATTCGCGTAACGCCGCGCAAGCCGTCACGCTGCTCGAAACCATCGAGCAATACGGCTATACGGCGATGATCGGCGGCGCGCGCCGCGACGAAGAAAAGGCGCGCGCGAAAGAGCGCATCTTCTCGTTCCGCGACGAGTTCGGCCAATGGGACCCGAAGGCGCAGCGCCCCGAGCTGTGGAGCCTGTATAACGCGCGCTTGCATCAGGGCGAGCACCTGCGCGTGTTCCCGATCTCGAACTGGACGGAGCTGGACGTGTGGCAATACATTGCCCGCGAGAACCTCGAACTGCCGTCCATCTATTACGCGCACAAGCGCGAGATCGTGCGCCGCAACGGCCTGCTCGTGCCCGTGACGCCGCTCACGCCGATCCGCGAAGGCGAGTCGAGCGAAGAAGCGCTGGTGCGCTTCCGCACGGTGGGCGACATCAGCTGCACGTGCCCCGTCGAAAGCGATGCGGACGATGTGGAAAAGATCATCGCCGAAACGGCCGTGACGGAGATCACGGAACGCGGCGCGACGCGCATGGACGACCAGACGTCGGAAGCCGCGATGGAACAGCGCAAGAAGCAAGGTTATTTCTAAGCACACGAGGGCGACACAACCATGAGCATTCACCAACCTGAAGACCTCGGCGTGCTTCGTTTCATCACGGCAGGCAGCGTCGACGACGGCAAGAGCACGCTGATCGGGCGCCTGCTTTACGACAGCAAGGCTGTGCTGTCGGATCAGCTGTCCGCGCTGTCGCGCGCGAAGAACAAGCGCACCGTCGGCGACGAAATCGATCTGTCGCTGCTGACGGACGGCCTCGAAGCCGAGCGCGAGCAGGGCATCACGATCGACGTCGCGTATCGCTACTTCGCGACCGCGAAGCGCAAGTTCATCATCGCCGACACGCCGGGCCACGAGCAGTACACGCGCAACATGGTGACGGGCGCATCGACGGCGCATGCCGCGATCATTCTCGTCGACGCGACGCGCGTCACGTTCGAGAACGGCGTCGCGCAACTGTTGCCGCAGACCAAGCGCCACAGCGCGATCGTCAAGCTGCTGGGGCTTCAGCACGTGATCGTCGCGATCAACAAGATGGACCTCGTCGACTACAGCGAATCGCGTTTCAACGAGATCCGCGACGCGTATGTCGTGCTCGCGCGCCAGCTCGGCCTCTCCGACGTGCGCTTCGTGCCCGTGTCGGCGCTGAAGGGCGACAACATCGTGACGGCGAGCGAGCGCATGCCGTGGTACGCGGGTGAGCCGCTGCTCGACGTGCTCGAAGCGCTGCCCGTTGATACGGCGACGCACGACGCACTGCGTTTCCCGGTGCAATGGGTCGCGCGCCAGGACGGCAGCCAGGCCGACGACTTCCGCGGCTACATGGGCCGCGTCGAATCGGGCGAAGTGAAGCTCGGCGATTCGATCGTCGTGTTGCCGGCGAACCGCCAGGCAACTGTGGCTGAAATCATCGCGCCCGTGCCGGGCGGCACGGCGCAAGTGGACCGCGCGTTCGCGGGCCAGACGGTGACGATCCGCCTCACGCAAGACGTCGACGTGTCGCGCGGCGATACGTTCGTGCACGCGTCCGCGACGGTTCAGCCGGCGAAGAAGCTCGAGGCGGACCTGTGCTGGTTCGACGACGCGCCGCTGTCGACGGCGCGCAAGTATCTGCTGAAGCAGACGACGAACACGGTGTTCGCGCGCGTCGGCGGCATCAAGCAGGTGCTGGATGTGCATACGCTGTCGCACGCGACGGACCGCCACGAGCTGACGATGAACGACATCGGCCGCGTGTCGCTGACGCTGCAAAAGCCGATCGTCGCCGACGAGTACGACACGCATCCGGGCACGGGCGCGTTCGTGCTGATCGACGAAGCGACGCATCATACGGTGGCGGCCGGCATGATTCGTTCCGTCTCTGCGTGACCGAACGAAGCGGGGCAACATAGCAGGCAACGAAGCGGAACGGAGCAGCAAATGGGCAAGGTTTATCTGATCGGCGCGGGGCCTGGCGCGGCGGACCTGATCACGGTTCGCGGCGCGCGGCTGCTGGCCGTTGCCGATGTCGTGCTGCACGATGCGCTCGTCGAGCCGGCGATGCTCGACTACGCGCCGAAAGCACGCAAGATCGCGGTGGGCAAGCGCTGCGGCAAGCGCTCGACGGCGCAGCACTTCATCAACAAGCAGATCGTCGATGCGGCGCGCGAGCATGACGTCGTCGTGCGCTTGAAGGGCGGCGATCCGATGCTCTTCGGCCGCGCCGATGAAGAGATGCGCGCGCTCGAAGCAGCGGGCATCGAATACGAAGTCGTGCCGGGCATCACGGCGGCGCTGGCGAGCGCGGCATCGCTGCGCCGTTCGCTGACGCTGCGTGGCGTAGCGCGCAGCGTCGCGCTGGCGACGCACAGCCGCGCGGCGGATTCCGCCGAGATTCGCGAGCAGGTGAACGCCGATTCGCTGGTTTTCTACATGGGCCGCGACAGCGCGCCCGAGATCGCGCAACAGTTGATCGATGCGGGCCGCGCGGGCTCGACGCCCGTGGCGATCGTCGAGGCCTGCTCGACGCCGCGCGAGCGGACGTTGACGCTGACGCTCGAAGGACTCGCGGCAGGCGATGCGCAACTGTGGCTCGATCCCGCGCAGCCTTCGCTGCTGATGATCGGCGATGCGTTCGCCGAGCGCGTGCTGAAGAGCGAGCCGCACGCGGACGATTCGTCTTCTGCCGCGTCAGGCGAGCCCGTGCTGCGGGTCGCGTAGCGCGACAGCTTCTGCTGGTTTCAATTTTCGGCCGCATTCGCGCGAGCGAATGCGGCCGATTGTCTTTGGGTTCGTCGCTTTGGATTCGTCGCTTTGCGTTCGTCGTTATCGGACAGCCGAGCCGACACGTGAGGGCAGGCACGTGCGTTGCGATAACATTCGCTTTCGCTCTGCATTCACCACTGCCTCATGTCCCATTCTTCGTTGCGTCGTGCGTTGCTGATTGCGTTTGCGGCCGGCCCTGTGATCGGCGTGCGCGCGCAGCCCGCTTCGTCAGTCGCGATCAACCTGGCCGCGCATGAGCGCTTCGAGCAACTGGAAGCGAGGAGCGGCGGACGCCTCGGCGTCGCCGCGCTCAATACGGCCGATGGGTCGTACGTCGGCTATCGCGAGTCGGAGCGCTTTCCGATGTGCAGCACGTTCAAGCTGCTGGCCGTCGCCGCGATCCTGAAGCGCAGCATCGCCGAGCGCGCTCTACTCGATACGCACATGCGTTATGGCGAGACGGATCTCGTCGCGAATTCGCCGGTGACGAAGCGGCACGTCAGCGAGGGCATGTCGATGGGCGACATCTGCGCCGCAGCGCTCCAGTACAGCGACAACACAGCGGCCAACCTGCTGTTGAACGCGCTGGGCGGGCCGGAAGTGTTGAACGAGTTTGCACGCTCGATCGGTGACACGTGGTTCGATCTCGTGCGACGGGAGCCGGAGCTGAATGATGCCGTGCCAGGCGACATGCGCGATACCACGACGCCGCGCGCAATGATGCACGATATGCAGAAGATTTTGCTGTCGAACGATGTGCTCGAACCGCCGCAGCGCGAAAAGTTGAAGACGTGGCTGCTGGGCAATACGACGGGCGATAGACGCATCCGGGCGGCCGTCCGTTCTACGGGCTGGCCCGTGGCCGACAAGACGGGGAGCGGCGATTACGGCACGGCCAATGATGTCGCCGTTGTGTATTCGCCTGCGGCGGCTTTCGTCGTCGCCGTCTATTGCACTGGCGTAACGCCGAAGGAAACGCAGCCCCAGGACGAGGTCGTCGATGAGGCTGCGCGGATCGTGTTCGACGTGATGAAGTGAAGCGTGCTTCTTGTCCGTGGCGTAAAGCCAGTCAGGAAGAAGCCTGCCGCAGGCAATAACCGGCGATAGCCTCGATCACATCGGCATCCTCGCCAACGGCAACGGAGCAGCGGATCTCGACATTGGGATTGGCCGCGCGGCACTGATCGAGGATAAGAGGCAGGTCGCGCCGGATATGCCCGCCCTGGCCGAAGAAGACTGGCACGACGGTCACGACAGACGCCCCCACAGACGCCTGATCGGCGACGGCGGACGGCAGATCCGGCGTCATCAATTCGAGGAATGCGAGCGAAACGGGCCCTGCATCGGCGCCGCGCAACTCGCGCAAGCGGTTAGCAAGACGCTCGAACGGCTCGGCCCAGCGGGCGTCTCTCGCGCCATGCGCAAACAGCACAATGCCATGCGATCCCATAGCCGGAGCGTCCGTAAAAAAGCAGCTAGTGCCGATCGACCCACTTGAGCCCAACGAGCCCAAGCACGAGGTACAACAGCGCCGGCGTCGCAGCCGTCAAAGGCGCCGGCCAGGTGTTCAGATTACCGATGTGCGAGAACAGCGTGTTGAAGAGCTGAAAGCTCATCCCCAGCATGATCCCGCCGAATACCTTCATGCCCACTACGCCTGCACGCGTGTGCAAGTAGGCAAAGGGCAACGACAGCACCAGCATCACGAACACCGCGAACGGATACAGCAGCTTGCGCCACAACGCGATCTCGTATCGTTGCGTGTCCTGGTGGTTCTCGGTCAGATGCTGGATGTAGCGGAACAGATTGAACATCGACATCCGCTCCGGTGCGACCAGCAGCACCGACAGAATCTGCGGTGTCAGTTCCGAGCGCAACGAGTATTCGGGCAGCGTCACCTGCTTCGCGCGATAGACAGGATTCAACGCATCGGCGGGCTTGCCCGCGTCGGGCGCGACGTCGATCAGTTGCGTATCGGTGACGTCCGTCAGCGCCCAATGTCCAGGCGGCTGATACTTGCCCGACTTCGCGATGCGCACGTTCGACAGCCGGAACTTCGAATCGAACTCGTAGATGCGCACGTTCGTGATCGTCGCATCGGGCTGCAACTGGCCGACGTTGACGAAGCGCGTCACCTGTTCGCCGTCGGCGCGCGACGTCAGCGTGTCCTTCACCCAGACGCCCGACTGGAAGTTGCTCGACACCGACGAGCCCAATGCCTCCAGGCGCACGCGCTCCGACAACTGGTCAGTGTACGGGCCGACCACTTCGCCGATGATGTATGTGAGGATCACGAGCGGAATGCCGATCTTCAGCAGCGAGCGCAGCGCCCGGTTCGTCGCGAGACCCGACACGCGGAAAATCGTGTATTCGGAATTCGCCGCCATTTGCGCGAACACATAGATCGCGCTGATCAGCGCGGCGACGGGAATGATTTCGTAGAAGCGCGACGGCGTCTGCAACGCGACGCGCAGCACCGCGTACTGGAACTTGTAGTTGCCGTGGCCGACCGAGTTCAGTTCGTTGATCAGGTCGAAGAAGAAGAACAGACCGGAGAACGCGAACAGGATGAAGATGAACGTGAGGTAGACCTGCCGCGCGAAGTACTTTTCATAGATGCGCATCGGTCACGCTCCCTGCGCCGGTGTGTTTGCAACCCGGCTGAACATCGCCCGCGTGAACAACGGCCGGTTGCGCACCCGCAGCCAGAAGATGAACGCGACGACCAGCGCGACGACGATATGCAGGCCCACGAGGCCGACGCCAAACGACATCTTGCCCTGCTCGATCCACGATTGCACGACGTTCAGCAGATTCGAATACGTCAGATAGATCAGCACGGCCATCACGAGATTGATCGTGCGGCTGCGGCGCGGGTTCTGGTGTGCAAGCGGAATGGCGAGCAGCATCAGGTTGATCGCGATCAGCGGCAATCCCGCGCGCCATGCGAATTCGGCGAGATTCTGGCGCGTCGGGTCGCGGAACAGATCGAGTGTGGGCGTGCCCGTCGTGGTCGGCGTGCTGACGACTGGCTGGCTCTGGATCTTCACGCCGTATCGCTCGAACTCCATGATGCGGAAGTCGGGATGGCCCGGCTCGCCGTCGTAGCGGCGGCCGTTTTCGAGCACGACGAAGCGGTCGCCGTTCTTTTGCGTTTCCGTGTGGCCGTTCTTCGATACGACCACGTTCAACTTGCCGTTCTCCGTGCTCGTGACGAACACGTTCTCGACGTGACCCTGGTCGGGCGACATCTTCTCGATGAAGAACACACGGTGGCTCGTAGCCGATTCGCGGAACTGGCCCGGCGCGAGCAGCGAGACTTCGTCGCGCTGCTGGAAGCGCGCGCGGATCAGCTTGCTCTGCTGGTTCGACCACGGCCAGCCGACGAACACGAAGAACGCAATCAGAATGATGATGGGCGTCGCGAACAGTCCGACCGGCTTGATGAAGCGCGTGAGGCTCACGCCCGACGCGAGCCACACGACCATTTCGGAATCCTTGTACCAGCGCGTGAGCACGAACAGGATCGACACGAACAGCGTCGCGACCAGCATGATCGCGAGATAGCCGATGACCGTGAGGCCGATCAGCACGAGCACGTCGCGCGGATCGATTTCACCCGATGCCGCGAAGCCGACGATGCGGATCATCATCGTCGTCAGAACCAGCGTGAGCAGGACCATGAACACGGCACCAGCCGTGTACGCCAGTTCGCGCTGGAGGGAGCGTTCAAAAATCATGGTTGATGAGGAGAGGGCGCGCCCCGGTGGACGGCGGGGTTGGGCCCCATCACGCCTTCCGTGCAGCCGCCGCGGGAAAAATAGCGGATAATTGCGGCTTTCATCCTAAGCCCAGATTTTATCCGAGGACAAGCGCGATGGACTTTAGCATAAAAGCCTGTGATTGGAGCAAAGGCTCGACCAACGGATTCCTTACCGGGAAATCGGATTGCGTCGTGATCGGCGTGTTCGAGTCGCAGACGCTGTCGGGCGCAGCGCTGGAAATCGACGCGGCCACCAAGGGGCTGCTCACGCGCATCGTCAAGGCCGGCGACATGGACGGCAAGATCGGCAGCACGGTGTTCCTGCATGAAGTGCAGGGCATCGGCGCGTCGCGCGTGCTGCTGGTCGGCCTCGGCAAGCAGGATGCCTTCACGCAGAAAGCCTACGGTGACGCCGTGCGCGCGGCATGGCGCGCAATCCTCGGCACCAAGGTCGCGCAGGTCACGTTCACGCTGGCCCAGGCGCCCGTCAAGGAGCGCTCGTCGGACTGGGCCGTGCGCGCCGCGATCGTCGCGCTGCGCGAGCTGACCTACAAGTTCACGCAGATGAAGAGCAAGCCGGACAACGGCGCACGCGCGTTGAAGCGCATCGTGTTCAGCGTCGACGGCGCCGATGAAAAGCTCGCGAAGGTCGCCGCAAAGCAGGGCGTCGCGCTCGCGAACGGCATGGACCTGACGAAGGACCTCGGCAACCTGCCGGGCAACGTCTGCACGCCGACCTATCTGGCGAACGCCGCGAAGAAGCTCGCGAAAGACTGGAAGCTGAAGGTCGAGGTGCTTGCCCAGAAGCAGCTTGAAGCGCTGAAGATGGGCTCGTTCCTGTCGGTCACGAAAGGCTCCATCGAGCCGGCGCAATTCATCGTCCTCCAGTATCAGGGCGGCTCCGCGAAGGCCGCGCCCGTCGTGCTGGTCGGCAAGGGCATCACGTTCGACACGGGCGGCATCTCGCTGAAACCCGGCGACAGCATGGACGAGATGAAGTACGACATGTGCGGCGCGGGCTCGGTGCTCGGCACGCTGCGCGCCGTCGCCGAAATGGGCCTGAAGCTGAACGTCGTCGGCATCATTCCGACCTGCGAGAACATGCCCGCAGGCAACGCGACGAAGCCGGGCGACATCGTCACCAGCATGAAGGGGCTGACGATTGAAGTGCTGAACACGGACGCTGAAGGGCGTCTGATCCTGTGCGACGCGCTCACCTATGCGGAGCGTTTCAAGCCGGCCGCCGTGATCGACATCGCGACGCTGACGGGCGCGTGCATCATCGCGCTCGGCCATCACAACAGCGGCCTCTTCTCGAAGGACGACGTGCTGGCGGGCGAACTGCTCGACGCGTCGAAGGAAGCGGGCGACCCGGCATGGCGTCTGCCCCTCGACGACGAGTATCAGGAACAGTTGAAGTCGAATTTCGCGGACATCGCCAACATCGGCGGACGTCCGGCGGGCAGCGTGACGGCGGCGTGCTTCCTGTCGCGCTTCACGGACGCCTATCCGTGGGCCCACCTCGACATCGCGGGCACCGCATGGAAGAGCGGCGCGGCGAAGGGCGCAACGGGCCGTCCCGTGCCGTTGCTGTCGCAGTTCCTGATCGACCGCGCCGCACAATGACGCATCGCAGTCCCCGCGCGCACGAAGCAATGAAGCAGGCTCGCCGATGACCCGCATCGACTTTCATTCGAACGTCGGCGATTCGCTGCTCTATGCGTGCCGTCTCGTGCGCAAGGCGTATCAGGCCGGCCAGCCGCTGATCGTGCTGGCCGAGCCGCCACGGCTGCGCGCCTTCGACGAGCAGCTCTGGACTTTCTCTCCGCTCGACTTCGTGCCGCACTGCATGGCGGCGAGTCCGCTCGCGGCGCAAACGCCCGTCGTGCTGACGTCGTCGCTCGACGACGTACCCCATCATCAGATACTGTTGAACCTGAGCGCGACGGTGCCGCCGCAGTTCGCGCGCTTCGAACGCCTGCTGGAAATCGTCGGCAACGAGCCCGACGAACTGGCCGCGGGCCGGGAGCGCTACCGCTTCTATCGCGATCGCGGCTATGCTCTAAACAACTACAAGCAGGGCGTCTGACGGTTCATGTCCGCTCGATGCGCGGTCTTGTCCGATTCGCGCGGAACCGCATCGTCCGATCTTTAAAGGGAGGCTTTCGTGTCCCAATCTTCCGACTCTTCCGATCAAGATATTCCCGTTCTGACCGATGTGATGGTCACGGGCCACGATCCCCATGCGAAGACGAAGCGCTCGAAGCGGCATGGGCATGGCCACGATACTTCGCATGCGCGGCGGCACGAAGCGGCGCATGGCGACGACGCTCATCGAGAACCGCATGAAGCGGCACATGAAACGCCTCACGAGCCGTCCGCGCAAGAAGACGACGATGTGCCCGTGCTCGATTCCGTCTACGAGCCTGCGCTGGATGATCTGCCGGGCGAGCCGGCGATGCATCCCGAACTCGAAGGAATGACGGCGCATGCGCCGCAAGCCGCGCACGAAGAAGCGCTTGCGCCCGCGCGCGAGCCCGCGCAGTTCGTGCCGGGCGAAGCGGAGTTCACATCGGGATCGGCGGCTGAACGCTATGTCGCGCCGCCTGACCTCGGTGCAGCGCACGCGCCGACCGAGCGCATCCACGAATCCGCCGACACGCCCGAATACGACGCGGACGTGCTCGCCGAACGCTTGCGCGCACGCTTCGCGACCTATCTGAAAGGCGAGGGGCGCAACCTGATCGAAGCGCGCTGCCGCGACGCGTTCCAGGATCACACGACGTGGCTCGTCAACCAGATCACGCGCGAAGTGGCGCTCGCGCTCGAAACGGAAATGCTGAGGTGGGTGCGCGAAGCGATCCGCGAAGAACTCGGCAACAGCGCGGACGGCAAGTAAGCGGCATTTGGAGCTTTAAGCCGCGCGCCTTCGACGCGACGGCGCGCGATCCGCAAGGCCGTACCCGGCGCCCGTGCGTTATTTGAGCGTCATGATCCAGCTTGCAAGCGACGCCGCTTCGTCGGGCGTGACCTGCGTGTTCGCGGGCATCGGCACGGCGCCCCAGACGCCCGCGCTGCCTTCGAGGATCTTGCGTGCGAGGTAATGCGAGGCATCGCTGCGCGACGCGTACCGGGCGGCGACATCGTGCAGCGCCGGTCCCATGAACGGCCGCGTCACCGAATGGCAACTCATGCAGTTCTCCTTCTGCGCGAGCGCGAGGCCTGTGGCCGATTCCGCGCGCGCCGCGCCGGCGAGGGTCAAAGCGCCTGCCAGCAAGACTGCCGCATACGACTTCGATTTCATTATGGTCTCCGCCGGCGACTGGGCCCGGCCTGTGGTGGACGCATTATAAAAGCAAAGGGGCACACGGCGATCCGTGTGCCCCTTCGTTCATCGAAACATCGCGCTGAGTTCGTTCACGGCGATCCGGCGTCGCTGCGTTGCGTCAGCGAAGGCAGCGCTTGCGGCGTCAGTGACGCGATCGGCGCTGGCGCGTCAGCCCGTGACGGCGCCCTTGTTCGCCGGCTTCGCGAGCGCCGCGAACTTGGCCAGCACGCCACGCGTGTAGCGCGGCGCGGGCTGCTTCCATGCTGCGCGGCGGCGAGCGAGTTCCGCATCGTCGACGTTCAGTTGCAGCAGCAGCTTGTGCGCGTCGATCGTAATCGAGTCGCCTTCCTGCACGAGCGCAATCGTGCCGCCGACAAACGCTTCCGGCGCGACGTGACCCACGACCATGCCCCACGTGCCGCCCGAGAAGCGGCCATCGGTGACGAGGCCGACGGATTCACCCAGACCCTTGCCGATGATCGCGGAAGTCGGCGCGAGCATTTCTGGCATGCCCGGACCGCCTTGCGGGCCGAGATAGCGCAGCACGACGACGTCGCCGGCCTTGATCTTGTCGGCGAGGATCGCTTCCATCGCGCTCTGCTCGTCGTCGAACACGCGCGCCGGGCCCGTGATGACGGGGTTCTTCAGGCCGGTGATCTTCGCGACGGCGCCGTCTTCCGCGAGGTTGCCCTTCAGGATCGCGAGGTGGCCTTCGCTGTAGAGCGCCTTGTCGATCGGGTAGATCACGTTCTGGTCCGCGCGCGGCTTGGCCGGCACGTCCTTCAGTTCTTCGGCGATCGTCTTGCCTGTGATCGTCATGCAGTCGCCGTGCAGCAGGCCCGCGTCGAGCAGGAGCTTCAGCACTTGCGGGATGCCGCCTGCCTTGTGCAGATCGGTTGCGACGTACTTGCCCGACGGCTTCAGGTCGCAGATCACGGGCACTTTCTTGCGCATGCGTTCGAAGTCCTCGATCGTCCACTCGACTTCCGCGGCGTGCGCAATTGCGAGGTAGTGCAGCACGGCGTTGGTCGAGCCGCCCGTCGCCATGATCAGCGCGACGGCGTTTTCAATCGATTTCTTCGTGATGATGTCGCGCGGCTTGAGGTCCTTCTTGACGGCTTCGACGAGCACGCGCGCCGATTCGGCCGCCGAATCCACTTTCTCCTGATCCGGGTTCGCCATTGTCGACGAGTACAGCAGCGACATGCCGAGCGCCTCGAACGACGAGCTCATCGTGTTGGCCGTGTACATGCCGCCGCACGAGCCCGTGGTCGGGCAAGCGTTCTTTTCGACCCCTTCGAAATCGTCCTGCGACATGCGGCCCGCCGTGAATTCGCCGACGGCTTCGAACGACGACACGATGGTGAGGTCGGTGCCCTTCCAGTTGCCCGGCTTGATCGTCCCGCCATATACGTAGATGCCGGGGACGTTCATCCGGGCGAGGCCGATCATGCCGCCCGGCATGTTCTTGTCGCAGCCGCCGATCACGACCACGCCGTCCATCCACTGGCCCTGCACGCAGGTCTCGATACAGTCGGCGATCACTTCGCGTGACACGAGCGAGTACTTCATGCCTTCCGTGCCCATCGACATGCCGTCCGAAATGGTCGGCGTGCCAAAGGTCTGCGGGTTCGCGTCGGAGCGCCTGACGGCTTCGACGGCGGCATCCGTGAGGCGTTGCAGGCCGGCGTTGCACGGCGTGATCGTCGAGTGGCCGTTGGCGACGCCGATCATCGGCTTGTCGAAGTCGTCCTTCTGATAGCCGAGTGCGTAATACATCGAACGGTTCGGCGAACGCGCGACGCCTTGCGTGATGTTCTTCGAACGACGGTTGTACGGCATGGGGAGCTCCATCCAGTTGTTTTGATCCGTGCGCCCGTTGGCTTGCTCGCGGCCCCGCGGCAAATGGCAAATGGCAAATGGCAAATGGCAAATGGCAAATGGCAAATGGCAAATGGCAAATGGCAAATGGCAAATGGCAAATGGCAAATGGCAAATCGCCGGGCGGGCGCGGGTTCTTAAGTCTAGGTCGGGCGCGTCGCGCAAGAATGCAGTTTCTGAAAACGAATGTCCAATATATTATTCAGCGCCGATTAGGTCGTAAAATGTATCAATGAGCCTGCCCGCGATTCCCGATCTCCGCCAGTTGCGCTATTTCGTGACCGTCGCCGAAGAAAAGCACTTCGGGCGCGCGGCCGCGAGGCTGTCGATGACGCAGCCGCCGCTGTCGCAGGCCATCCGCGCGCTCGAGGATACGCTGGGCGTCGAGCTGTTCGCGCGCACGAAGCGCTCCGTCGAGCTGACGCAAGTTGGCGCGGACTTGCTGCGCGAGGTTAGGCGCTTGCTCGCGGCCGCGGAAGGGCTGCGGCCGCTCGCGCAGAGTCTCGCGCGCGGCGAGGCGGGCGTGCTGTCGCTGGCGTTCGTGTCGACGGCCGACTACGGGCTCTTGCCTCCGCTCTTGCGCGAGTTCGGCGCGCGGCATCCGCGCGTGCGGCTCGAACTGCTCGAAGCGACGAGCGATGTGCAGATCGACGAACTGGCGGCGGCGCGCATCGACGCGGGTCTCGTGATCGGGCCGCTGCCGCCGCGCTACGCGGCGCAGCTGTCGTGGCTGCCACTCGCGCGCGAGCCGCTCGTGATCGCGATGTCGACGGAGATGGCGGCGCGCATCGAGGGCGACGCACAGAGTGCCGCTGAATGGCGCGACCGGCCGCTGAGCCTCGCGCAAGCGGGCGACGCGCCGCTCGTCGTTTTCCCAAGGCGTCTTGCGCCAGGCTTTTATGACATCATTATGGATTGCTACGGCGCGGCCGGTCTCACGCCACGCATCGGCCAGGAAGCAATCCAGATGCAGACGATCGTAAGCCTCGTGTCGGCGGGGATGGGCGTCGCACTGGTGCCGCAATCGTTGCGTAACCTGCGGCGCACGGGCGTGGTGTATCGTCCGCTGCGCGAATCGGTGCCTGCCGTCGTCACGGGGCTCGTGTGGCGCACGGCTGAGGTGAGCCCCGTGCTGGCCGGTTTCATCGACATCGTGCGCGCGCATGCCGATGTACTCGCCGGCTAGCGGCCGGCACGTGCCGATGCGCTAGCGGCTGACATCGCGAACGCACTGCGAACCCTTTATCTCCACGCGCGTCCAATGCGCTTGAATAACGACGAACCCCTATAACGATACGATGCATATCCACCCGAATTTCGACCCCATCGCCATCCATCTGGGGCCGCTGGCTGTCCGCTGGTACGGCCTGATGTATCTGGTCGCCTTCGTCATGGCGATCGTCGTGGGCCGCCTGCGGCTGCGTCTGCCGCATGTCGCCGCGCAAGGCTGGACTCCGAAGGATATCGACGACATGCTGTTCTACGGCGTGCTCGGCACGATCCTCGGCGGACGTCTCGGCTATGTGCTGTTCTACAAGGCAAGCTGGTACTTCGCGCATCCCCTCGATATCTTCAAGGTCTGGGAAGGCGGCATGTCTTTTCACGGCGGCTTTCTCGGCGTGACGCTCGCGATGGTGCTGTTCGCGTGGCAACGCAAGCGCACGTGGCTGCAGGTGACGGACTTCGTCGCGCCGATGGTGCCGACGGGTCTCGCGGCGGGGCGTCTCGGCAACTTCATCAACGGCGAACTGTGGGGCCGCGTGACGTCGCCGGATGCACCGTGGGCGATGCTGTTCCCGGGCGCCGCGAACGAAGACGCGGGCTGGATCGCCGCGCATCCGGCACAGGCCGCGCAATGGCATCTCGCCGATGTGTTCGCGCAATATCACATGCTGCCGCGCCATCCGTCGCAGCTATATGAGATCGCGCTCGAAGGCGTCGTGCTGTTCCTCGTGCTGTGGTTCTTCACGCGCAAGCCACGTCCCGTGGGCGCGGCGTCGGCGGTGTTTCTGATCGGCTATGGTCTCGCGCGCTTCACGATCGAGTTCGCGCGCGAGCCAGACGACTTCCTCGGCTTGCTCGCGCTCGGTCTGTCGATGGGCCAATGGCTGTCGCTGCCGATGATCATCGTGGGCATCCTGATGCTGGTGTGGGCGTATCGGCGCAACGGCCGCGAGGCTGCGCAAACCGTCAACGCGAGCTGAGCGTCACGTCACGTCGCGGACGTTCTGGCTCTAGCGGATATGAAAAACGAAACGCCACGGCATGCCGTGGCGTTTTCCTTTGCTCGTACCAGTTGGCAACTGACGGTGGTGCGAGTTACTTCATCTGCACCGATCCCGACACGTTGACCGTTACCGTCGACGTGCCGCCTTCGACGGGCACGGGCGCGGCGGCCTTCGCGCTGTTGCCATCGGAGCGCATGCTCATCATCATCACAGGGCGCGGCGGCACGCCGCCGTGGCCGACGTTCACTTCGCGGATCGAATAGCCGCTGTAGCCGAACGCCTGCGCGGCGGCCGTGGCCTGCTGCCTGAACGACGCGATTGCCTGACCCGTCAGCTTTTGCTCGGCGGCGCGCTGCGATTCCGGCGACAGCGAGAACTGCACGTTGCCGACCTGCATGATCGACGACAGTTGCCCCGCGAGCTTCGACGCCGCCGCGAAGTCGTGCGATTCGAGCACGATCTCCGTGCGGCCGCGCCATGCGGAGATGCGCCCGTCGCGGTCCGTCGACGGATAGATCGAGAACGCCCCCGTGCGCGCCGTCACGCCCGCGACGCCCTTGGCTTTTTGCAGCGCCTGGTCGGCGTGCTGGTTCAGCGTGCCCGTCAACGACGACGGATCGCTCGCTTCCTGTTCGTAGAACAGCGTGATATCGACGACGTCCTGCGGCACTTCGGCGCTTGCCTGCGCGTTCAGCGACAGGACACCCGCGGGCTGATACTGCTGCACAACGGTTTGCGCGTTTGCGGCGGCGGGCGCGAGCGCAAGTGCAACAGGCGCCGCGCATGCGCCCGCGAGCGCCCACACGAGCGCGGATTTTTTCGTCATTGTTCGACTCCTTCGTTGAGCAGGTTGTGCGCGCATGCATCGACGACGCGGCTCACGTCGATCGGTCTTTCGACGCTCGCGCGTGGCATGGCGTTTGCGGGCGATTAGGCGTTTGAAAAGGCCAACTGGTTCCCCGAGTTCATTCGAGCGTCGCTTCGAATGCGAGTGTGCGACCGATGCCGCGCGAACGCAGACCCGTCGGCCTCATGTCCTTTGGGCCTTATGCGGCTTGCTTCGCGAGCTGCTTCGTGATGAACGCCCACTCGGCTTCGGTGACGGGCGTGATCGACAGACGGTTGCCCTTCGCGAGCACGCGCATGTCGGCGAGTTCGGGATGCTCGCGCAATTCGGCAAGCGGGATCAGCCTGATTTTCTTCTTGAACACGACGTCGACGAGCGTCCAGCGCGGCGTTTCCTGCGTCGATTTCGCGTCGTAGTAGTCGCTCTTCGGATCGAACTGGGTCGGATCGGGATAAGGCGTCGACGACACTTCGGCGATGCCCGCAATGCCGGGCTCCGGGCAGCTCGAGTGATAGAAGAGCACGCCGTCGCCGATCTTCATGATGTCGCGCATGAAATTGCGTGCCTGATAGTTGCGGACGCCCGTCCATGGCAGCGTGCGCTGAGGCGCGTTAGCGAGATCGTCGATGCTTGCTTCGTCCGGTTCGGACTTCATCAGCCAGTAGCGCATGAGTCGATTGAACGTGAAGAAGAGGGAAGGGTTTGCCGATCGGTTCTCGCACAGGCAAGCGCGCAAAGAAAAACGGCACCGGACAAAGTCCGATGCCGTTCATTGGGTCCCCGCCATAGCCGCTAGGCCGGCATCCTGAACCTGAGGTTCAGAATTGGTCGCAGTTAGCAGCACTTCGGGTACATCAGACTGAGTGACGCGCACGCCCGTGCTACAAATTTCCGCAACCGTGCACATAGCATTGGTTCAAGGAATATATGACCTTGGCGAACCAGGCAGGGAAGCTGAAAAACGTTTGCTCTACAACATGGGCCTGATTGCCGATCAATCAAGCCCATCACGATTCATTTACTGCACGTTGTACTGTTGAATAACCGTGCCCAACTGCTCGTTCATCTGGTGCATTGTACGCCGGATTTCCTCGGCGGGAAACGATTCTCCGTGACGTACGCTGGCTTGCAGCCTAAGCAGTTCCGATGCCAGCGACAGTGCCGCCATCACGGCGATACGGTCCTGGCCGCGCACGTTGCTGTTGGCACGGATCTTCGTCATCTCGGCGTCGACGCGCGCCACCGCTTCGAGCAGCGCCGTCTCCGTTTCCGGCGAGCAGGCGAGACGATAGGACTGGCCGAGAATCGACACTTCGATCTGCTTCGTGCTCATGCATTTTCTCCCTGGCGAGTCTCGTCGTTGTTCGCGTCGTGATTGGCCTGCGCCTGCTGTTCGGGCGCGAGGAGATCGAGTTGATTGTCGGGCTCGTTGTGACCGCGCGCGCGCGGCAGCTTCTCGAGGATCGCGTTCAGACGCACCTGGGCGTCGTCGATCTTCGCGGACAGCGCATCGCGCTCCGCCTGCAGTGCGTTGCGTTCTTCACGGGCCTGTTCGAGTTCTGCGCGGGTGGATTCGCATTCGGCACGCGCTTGCGCGAGCTTTTCTTCTAGCGCGATGCGCGCCTCGTTATAGCGCTGGCTGATCTCGATCAGCCGGCCGATGTTCTGTGACAGTGTTTCGAGTTCGGTGAGCATGTGCTGCGTCCTCTAAAGACATGGCATTCTAGCGCGGAATGTCGCACGCTCGGACATTTGTCTCGTTTCGAGACGTAACAGTAACGCGTTAAAGCTGCATTATCCAGGTGTCCATCCGCATTTAACGCATTTTTACCCCTTAAAAAGGGGCTTTTTTAACAGCCCCCTTTGGGCATTCGTACGACGTGCCGCGTTTCTTGACGCGTTTGCTCACCACTTCTACACTTGCGGCGCTCTGGTGCCCGCGCGCGGTATCGCGCCGCGCGCAGTTAAACGGGAAGCAGGGAGCGAAGTCCTCTCCGGGCGAGCCAACCTGCGCTGTCCTCGCAACGGTACAACGACCGCAGTTCGTGCAGGTCGACCCATGCACGCGTCGAACCCTCTGTGTGTTCGAACGCCGTGCGAGAAGCCACTGCGCGCTTGCGCGCGGGAAGGCGGGTCGGCAAGTCGTCAGCCCGGATACCGGCCAGAGGCAAGGGGCGCGTCGCCCCTTGGACAGGCATCGGCCCACGAGGAGCGGGCCGCGCATAGGCCCACAGGATTCTTTCGATGCTCACCCCGCTGTTCCCGCGCGTTGCGCGCGCGCCGTACGCCGCGCTTGCCGTCCTTGCATACGCACTTTCATATGCGCCGTCCGCCGCTTGCGCGCAGACTGAGGCACAGCCGCAAACGCAGCCCAAAACGCAGCCCCAAGCGCAGATTGCAGTTCATCACGCGGACCCCTCCGCCACGACGACGGATCGATCGGAAAGCGGCGCCGGAATGCCTTCCGCAAAGCCCTCTGCCGCGACCATCTCGACGGACGCAGGCCCCGATGCGCCGACGCTCTCGCCCATCGTGGTCACTGCGGAGCGCGGCGCCCAACGTCTCGCCGATGCCATTCCGCAGACCACGCTGTTCGACGCGCAGGACATCGCCGATACGACCGCGCGCGATCTGCCCGGGCTGCTTCAGCTCGCGCCCGGCGCGCAGATCGTGCGCAACGGCGGTCCCGGCTCGACGTCGAGTCTCTTTCTGCGCGGCGCGTCGGCGACGCAATCGCTCGTGCTGATCGACGGCGTGCGCGTCGATTCGGTGAGCCAGGGCAGCGCGCAGCTCGAACAGATCCCGCTCGACCAGATCGATCATGTCGAAGTGGTCAACGGCAATGTGTCGGCGTTGTATGGCTCGGGCGCGATCGGCGGCGTCGTGCAGGTGTTCACGAAGGACGGCGGCAATCATCCGCCGCGCTTTCACTTCGAGGTCGAGTACGGCAGCTATCACACACAGCGGCAGGCGGCGGGCGTGGACGGCGCGCTCGACAAGGACGGCAAGACCACCTTCAGCGTCACGCTTGCGCGCGCGAAGACGGATGGCTTCTCGTCGATCGATCCCGCGCTCGCGCCCGTCAATCCGAACGCAAACGGCTACTTCAACGAGAGCGTGAGCGCGTCGCTGCGTCACAGGTTCGACGAGCGATGGGACGTGGGCCTGCGCTATTTCCAGTCGAACGGCAACGACAGCTTCGACAATCCGTTCGGCCTGCCCACCGATCTGAACAATCTGCACAGCAAGGTGCAGACGGCGTCCGCGTTCGCGAACGGCAAACTCACCGATTGGTGGACGACGCACTTCATCGCCGCGACGGGCAACGATCGCAGCAACACGGCCCTCAACGGCGACTATCTGTACCGCTACGATTCGGACAACCGTCAGTACACGTGGCAGAACGATTTTACGTTTGCGCGCGATCACAACCTGCGGATCGGCTATGAGCATCTGGACCAGACGCTCGACTCGAACCAGTACACGGCGCCCGATCGCCACGTGAACTCGGTGTTCGCGGGCTACTCGGGGCGCCTGGGCAACAACCAGATTCAGGCGAATGTGCGGCGCGACCAGTACTCGGATTTCGGCGGGGCCAACAGTTACTATCTGGGCTATGGCTACGACTTCGACGAGCACTGGAAGGCGACTGCAAGCTGGTCCGATGCGTTTCGCGCGCCGAGCTTCAACGACTTGTACTACCCGTTCAGCGGCAATCCGCTGATCCAGCCGGAGCGCAGTCATTCCATAGAGGCGGCCTTGCAGTACGCGTCGGATGCGCTGGGCCTGATGAAGCTCACCGCGTTCGAGACGCGCTATACGAACCTGATCGACTACGTGCAGACGACGCCCGGCATCTACGTTGCAGAGAATGTCGGCCATGCGAAGGTGCAGGGCATCGAAGGATCGTGGGCGGGACATGTCGGCAGGACGGATGTGCGCGCGGCCGTGACGTTCCAGAATCCCGTCGACGAAGACACGCATACCGATCTGAACCGGCGCGCGCGTCACTTCGCTTCGTTTGCCGCGAACCGCAATATCGGCAGCTGGCGCGTGGGCGGAGAATGGATTCTGAGTGGCGAGCGCGTCGATGGCGGCACGCCGCTCGCCGGTTATGGCATCGTGAATCTGTCCGCGCGCTATCGCATCACGAAGGCATGGTATGTCGCTGCGCAGATACAGAATCTCTTCGACAAGGACTATGAACTCGCCTACACGTACAACACGCCGCGGCGCGGCGCGTACATCACGCTTGGCTGGCAGCAGCAGTAACGCGCGATGAACGGCGCCGTGCAACCTCAGCCCCTTCATGTCGCGCGAAGCATGAGCGCGAAGCGCGCGCTCGCGATCTGGGCCGCGCTCGGCGTTGCTGCGATCGTCGTGTTCGTCGCGTCGCTCGCATTGGGCAGCGTGAGCGTCGCGCCGCCGCGTGTGTTCGCAGCGTTGCTGCCGTCGCATGACGCAGCGGGCGATCTCGCTGTCGAGATCGTTCGCACGCTGCGCCTGCCGCGCGCGCTCGCGGGCTTCGGATGCGGCGCGCTGCTCGCGCTCGCGGGCGCGTTGCTACAGGTGCTGTTGCGCAATCCGCTCGCCGAGCCGTATGTGCTCGGTGTGTCGGGCGGCGCGGCGAGCTTCGCGCTGGTCGCGATGATTGCGGGCTGCGCATGGTGGATCGTCGATGTATCTGCGTTCGCGGGCGCGTTCGCATCGATCCTGCTCGTGCTCGGCCTCGCGCGCGGCGCATTGTGGCGCGGCGAACCGCAGGACGCGTCGCCGCGTCTTCTGCTGACGGGCGCCGTGATCGCAGCGGGGTGGGGCGCCATCATCACGTTGCTGCTGACCGTTGCGCCCGACAATCGTTTGCGCGGCATGCTGTTCTGGCTAACCGGCGACCTGAACGGCGGCGGCATGCCATGGCTCGCGCTTGCCGCGTTGTGTGTCGCGTTGATCGCAATCGTGCCCGCCGCGCCGCAACTCAATGTGCTGCTGCGTGGCGACGCAGCGGCGCAGGCGCTCGGCGTGCCCGTGATGCGCGCGCGGCTGCGCGTGTATCTCGTCGCATCGCTGGCGGCCGCGGCGGCCGTGACGACGGGCGGCACGATCGGCTTCGTCGGGCTCGTCGTGCCGCATATGCTGCGTCTCGCATTCGGCAACGATCAGCGGATGCTGTTGCCCGCGGCCGCGCTCGGCGGCGGCGTCGCAGTGATGGGCGCCGACCTGATCGCGCGCATCGTGATCGCGCCCGCGCAGTTGCCCGTCGGCGTGATCACGGCATTGACGGGCGTGCCCGTCTTTCTGTGGATGCTGCTGCGTCGGAGGCGCGCATGAACGCACGCGCCGCGATCGAATTCACGTTGCACGCCGACCGGCTGACGTTGCGCGCAGGCTCGCGCACGCTGCTCGACGATTTCACGCATACGTTCCATCCCGGCGAGGTCTGGTGCATCGCCGGGCCGAACGGCGCGGGTAAGACCACCTTGATCTCGACGCTCGCCGGCCTGCTGCATCCGGCGAAAGGTCATGTCGAATTCGACGGCATGCGCGTGAACGAATGGCCGCTTGCGCGGCTCGCGCAGCGTCGCGCGGTGATGCCGCAAGCGTCGCACGATGCCTTCAGCGCGAGCGTGCTCGATATCGTGCTGCTGAACCGCTTTCCGCATCTGGCCGGCTGGGGCTGGGAGCGCGACGAAGATCACGCGGCTGCACATGCGGCGCTCGATACGCTCGGACTCGCCGATTTTGCTTCGCGCGATGTGCTGTCGCTGTCGGGCGGCGAGCGCCAGCGCGTCGCGCTCGCGGCCGTTCTGTGCCAGGACACGCCGTTGCTGCTGCTCGACGAGCCGCTCGCGCATCTGGATCTGCATCATCAGATCGATTGCCTCGAAGCGTTGAACGCATGGACGCGCGGCGCCGGACGTACAGTGATGTTCTCGTGCCACGATCTGAATCTCGCGCGGCGTTTCGCAACGCATGCGCTGCTGCTCGACGGCAATGGCGTCGCGCATGCGGGACCCGTACGCGACGTGCTGACACCATCGCTCGCGAGCCGCGCATTCGGCTATCCGCTCGTGCTGATCCGCGACGGCGACGATGAAGCGCTGATTCCGGCAACGCGTCCATCGGCTCGCACCGACCCTGCATGAACCGCGCTTATGCAGACACCTTATGCAGACACCTAACGCAGATACGAACATGACCACTTCGCCCTCACTGCACGCTTTGTCAGCCTTGCCCGTTGTCGAGCCGCTCGAACAGACGCTGCGCGCCGGACTGCAACGCATCATCGATCTAAAGACCAAGCCGCCCGGTAGCCTCGGCCAACTCGAAGCGCTCGCGTTGCAGATGGGCATGATCCAGCGCACGACCCAGCCTGCGATCGTGCGTCCCGCGATGATCGTGTTCGCCGGCGACCACGGCATCGCGAACGCGGGCGTGAGTCCTTATCCGCAAGCCGTGACGGCGCAGATGGTGCTGAACTTTCTGGCGGGCGGCGCGGCGATCAACGCGTTCAGCCGCGTCGCAGGCCTCGAGTTGGAAGTGGTGAACGCGGGCGTCGCGTACGACTTCGAGCCGCATGAAAGACTCGTCGACATACCCATTGGCAAGGGCACACGCAACTTCGCGCAAGAACGGGCGATGACGCGCGACGAAGCGCTCGCCGCGATGCGCGCGGGCGCGGAGCGCGTGCGTCATCACGCGGCGCTCGGCACCAACGTGATCGGCTTCGGCGAAATGGGCATCGCGAACACATCGTCGGCTGCATGTTTGATGAGCCGGTTGTGCGGCATCGCCATCGACGAGTGCGTCGGGCGCGGCACAGGCCTCGACGACGCCGGCCTCGCGAGGAAGCGCAACGTGCTGGCGGCGGCGCTCGCGTATCACCCGGCGCCCGATGATCCGCTCGATGTGCTCGCGACGTTCGGCGGCTTCGAGATCGCGATGATGGCGGGCGCGTATCTCGCGGCGGCGCAAGCGCGCATGACGATCGTCGTCGACGGTTTCATCGCGTCGTCGGCGCTGCTGGTCGCCGAGGCATTCGCGCCCGCCGTGCGCGACTACTGCGTGTTCGCGCATGCGTCGAACGAGGCGGGGCACCGTCGCATGCTCGGTCACTTCGGCGCCGCGCCGCTGCTTGCGCTCGATTTGCGTCTCGGCGAAGGCACGGGCGCGGCGCTGGCGATGCCGCTGCTGCGCGCGGCCGTCGCGTTCATCAACGAGATGGCGAGCTTCGAATCGGCGGGCGTTGCGCAACGCGACGCGTGATGCCACGCGCGCGCATGAACAGGGGCGTCTGAATGAACCGTGAAGGGTGAAGGGTGAACTGTGAACAGCGAACCGCGAGCGACGACCAGCGATGAATGAATTGCGCTATTTCTTCACGGCGCTCGGCTACTTCACCCGCGTGCCCGTGCCGCGCTGGGTCGGCTATGAGCCGCATTATCTGAACGCAGCGGCGCGCTACTTTCCGCTCGTCGGCGCATTGGTCGGCGCGGCGGGCGCGGTCGTGTACATGGCTGCACTGCGCATCTTTCCGGCGGGCGTGGCCGTGCTGCTTTCGATGGCGACGACGCTGCTCGTCACAGGCGCATTCCACGAAGATGGACTGGCCGATTGCGTCGATGCGTTCGGCGGCGCTTATACGCGTGAAGATACGCTGCGCATCATGCACGACTCGCGCATCGGCGCGTTCGGCGCGATTGCGCTGATGATCGCGCTCGCGCTGAAGTGGCAAGCGCTCGCGTCATTGCCGCCGCTGCGCGCAGCGTGGCTGATGATCGCGGCGCATGCGGCGAGCCGCGCATGCGCGATCAGCTATCTCGTCACGCTCGATTACGTGCGTGCGGAAGGCAAGGCCAAGCCCGTTGCGCAGCGCATGTCCCGCAATGCGTTTGGCTGCGCTATCGTACTGGGTATGCCGTGGCTCTTCTGGCCGCAATGGCGGGCCGGTTGCATCACGCTGCTCGTGCTGGTCGTGTTGCGTATTGCATTGGGCCGCTATTTCGTCCGGCGCATCGGCGGATATACAGGTGACTGCCTGGGCTTCGCCCAGCAGGTGTTCGAACTGGCCATCTATCTGATAGGGCTCGCATGGATATCGTTCTGATCCGTCACCCGGCTGTCGACGTCGAAGAAGGCATCTGCTATGGCCAGAGCGACGTGGCGCTCGCCGATGCGCCGGACGCATCGGCGGCCGCGCTGGCCGTGCGTCTCGCGACGTTGCAGGTGCCCGCGCCGCGCGTGCTGCTGTCGAGTCCGCTTACGCGCTGCGCATCGGTGGCGGCTGCGCTCGCCGCGAACTTCGGCTGTGCATATAGCTGCGACGACAGCCTGAAGGAAATGGACTTCGGCACGTGGGAGCTACAGCGCTGGAACGATATCGATCGCGCGTTGATCGACGCATGGGCAAACGACTTCGAAGGCGCGCGTGCGCACGGCGGCGAAAGCGTCGATCAGTTCGTAAGCCGCGTGCGCACATGGTTCGACGCGCTCCAGCAGACGCGCGAACTATCGCCTGCCTATGTCGTCACGCATGCGGGCGTGATGCGCGTGATCGCGGCGACGGTGCTCGGCTTGCCCGTCGAGCGCTGCCTGAAATGGTCGCTCGACATGTCGGGCTGCGTCTGGTTGCGCCGCGACGACGTCACGCACGACTGGTCGATGGTGCGCTGGAACGCCTGACGTTCTGCGCCAGGTTCCGCTTCAACGATTCGGCCGGCGCGAGCGTGCGATATCGAGGTCCTTGCACAGTTGCGCCGCGCCTTGCGCGAGACGCGGGGCTGGGCGGTTGATCAGATCGCCGTCGATTGCAAAGAGGTTGTTGCGCGCGACGGCCGTCATGCCCGGCCATGCCTTCCATCTGTCGAGCGAAGGCAGCGGCCGATCGGGTTTCGTCGCGCCCGGCGCGGCCGTGAGGATGACTTCCGGATTCGCGGCCAGCACGGCTTCCGTCGAGACCGTCGGCACCAGCGGTTCCAGCTTCGCGAATACATTGCGGCCGCCGCATAGCGCGATCACGTCGCTGATCATGTGCTCGCCGTTGAGCGTCATCAGCGGCTCATCCCATACCTGATAGAACACGCTGACACCAGGTTGCGTCGAGTAGCGTGCGCGCAGGCCGGCAATGTCGTCGCGCCAGGCTCGCGCTGCCGCATCGGCGGCTTGCGATGTGCCGAGCAACTGGCCGAGCTTCGTCAGCGTGACGGCGATATCGTCGAGATGATGCGGCTCGCTGAAATAGAGCGGGATATGCAGCTCGCGCAAGCGATCGATCTGACGCTGCGCATTGCCATGCCGCCACACGACGATCAGATCGGGCTTCAATGCAACGATGCGTTCGAGGTCGAGCGACTTGTTGTCGCCGACGCGCGGCAGCTGTTTTGCTTCGGGCGGGTAGTCGCTATAGCTCACCGCGCCGACGAGCTTCGCGCCGCCGCCCGCTGCGTAGATCATTTCAGTCACATGCGGCGCGAGGCTGATCACGCGTTGCGCGGGTTGCGCGAGTGTGACGGGCGTGCTGGTGTCGTCGGTGACGGTGATCGGTGCGCTTGCGTTCGCGTGTGCATATAGCAGCATTGAAGCGAGCGCGAATGCGGCGCTCAGGGCGCGAAATCGGCGGACTGGTTGCATCGTTTTGATGGAATCGTTTTTATACCGCTGCCATGCTCGTCCGAAGGCTCTCTTCGAAGCGCAGCCATTGCGCTTGCGTTGCGGGCAATCCAAAGCGCACGCTCGCGGGATCAGGAAAGAACCGTGTCCATACGCCTTGTTGCGCGAGCGCGCGATGCAACCGTTCTGAGCGCGGGTCGGCGATCCATGCGAAGAGCGGCGTCGCGTGCACGTCGAACCCGTGTGCGTCGAGAAGCGCAACGAGACGCGCGCTGTCTTGCGCGAGCCGTTCACGCATCGCGTGCTGCCACGCCGTATCGGCGAACGCGGCGCTCACGGCATGACGCGCTGGACCGCTGACGGTCCACGCGCCCAATGCTTCGTCGAGCGATCCGAGCAAACGAGGGCAGCCGAGCACGAAACCCGCGCGCACGCCGGCAAGACCGAAGAACTTGCCCGGAGAGCGAAGCACGACAAGTCCTTCGCGATCGGTGCAAGCAGCAAGCGATTGTGCAGGCATCGAATCGGCAAACGCTTCATCGACGATCAGCGTGCCGCCGCGCTTGCGTAACGCTTCATGCCAATGCAACAAGAGTGAAGCGCTCAGCTGTTCGGCTGTCGGATTGTTCGGATTCGCGACGACGGCATGCGTGATGTCATCGGGCAACGCCGAACGCGCGACGTCGAGCGTCGTTACTTGATGCCCCGCGCGCGCGAATGCGGGTGCGTATTCGCCGTACGTCAAAGGCGCGATGCCGACAGTGCTGCGCTTGAGCACGAGCGGCAGCATGCGGATCGCCGCCTGGCTTCCCGCGACGGGCAGTACATGCGTTGCGTCGGGCGCGCCGTAGTAGCGCGCCGCGCGTTCCGCGAAGCCGTCGCCGCTGTCGGGCAGACGCCGCCATGCATCGGCGGGAACGGGCGGCACCGGGTAGCCATGCGGATTGATGCCCGTCGACAGATCGAGCCAGGCGTCATAGGGGATCGCGTAACGGCGTGCCGCTTCGTGCAGGTTGCCGCCGTGCTGAACGGATTGCGTCATCGTCTAGCCCTGAAACGGCACGCTCAGCAGCGCGAGCGCGACGAATACCGCGAGCCACAGAATGACGGTCCGCTCGACCAGCATCAGCGCGGCCTCGACGTGCCGCGCGCTCGCCGTGTGGCCCGCGCCGAGCAAGGGACGCTGTTCTATCACGCCGTGATACACGGCCGCGCCGCCCAGCAGCACGTTGAGGCTGCCAGCGCCGGAGGCCATCACGGGCCCCGCGTTCGGACTGTCCCAGCGCGGCGCCTGTTCGCGCCAGCATTGCAGCGCGGTGCGCGTGTCGCCGAGCAACGCGTAACTGAATGCGGTGAGGCGCGCGGGCAGCCAGTTCAGCACATCGTCGAAACGCGCGGCCGCCCAGCCGAAGCGCAGATAGCGCGGCGTCCTATAGCCCCACATCGCATCGAGCGTGTTCGCGAGACGAAACGCGAGCGCGCCCGGTCCGCCGAAAATCGCGAACCAGAAAAGCGCGCCGAAGATCGCATCGTTGCCGTTTTCCAGCGCCGATTCAACGGCTGCGCGCGACAGTGCGCCTTCGTCCGCGTGCGACGTTTCGCGCGAGACGATGCGCGACGTCAGCACGCGCGCCTGCGCGAGATCGCGGCTCGCGAGCGCGCGGCCGATGGGCGCGATGTGATCGTGCAGGCTGCGTGCACCGAGCGCGAAGTAAAGCAGCGCGACGTGCAGCGCGCACGCCAACACGAACGGCAGCGCCAGCACGAGCCACGTCGCGACGAGAACGGGCGGCACGACGGCCAGCAGCCACGCGAGAATGCCGAGCAGCCGGCCGCGCCGTCCCGTGTTGAGCGCGGCTTCGAGTCTTGCCGCGAGCTTGCCGAAGCCGACGAGCGGATGCGCGCGGCCCGGTTCGCCGAACCATCGGTCGATGGCCACGGATGCCGTCGCCAGTGTCGCGACGAGAGGCAATGACAGCAGCATCATGAGCCGTCCGCCGTTTTCAGATGCAAAGGGAGGCCCGCGACCATCATCGTGACCTGCGTGCCGATCGCGGCAATGCGCTGATTGAGCCGTCCCAGTTCGTCGACGTAAAGACGCGTCGCCTCGCCGAGCGGCACCACGCCAAGCCCGATCTCGTTGCTGACGACGATGATCTTCGCGCTTGCCTGCGCGAGCGTTTCTTCGAGCATCGCGAAGCGCGCAAGGTAATCGGCGACGGGCGGCGAACCATCGGCGGGGCACAGCAGATTCGCGAGCCACAGCGTCAGACAGTCGACCAGCACGCACTGCCCCGGCTGATCGATGGACGCGAGTGCTTGCGGCAAGTCGAGCGGCGCTTCGAGCAGCGCCCAATGCGCAGGCCGCCGCTCGCGATGGCGCGCGACGCGCTCGGCGAACTCGTCGTCGCCGATCCGCGCGGTCGCGACATAGGTGACGGGCAGCGCGCTCGCGGTCGCGAGCCGTTCGGCGTGCAGGCTCTTGCCCGAGCGCGCGCCGCCGAGGACGAAGGTGAGGTCGCGGGAAATCATCGCGTGATTGTACCGACAGTGTCCGCATGTGCCGTGACGAAAGCGCGCGCTCGCAAGTGCGATGGGATAATGCGGACTTCCCCTCCTCCGACTGCGCGCATGGCCACCGTGTCCGCTTTTTCTTCCGCGTCGCCTGACTCGCCCGACGTGCCCGTCGATGTGCCCTTGAACGTGCCCCGCGGCACGCTGATGATTCAGGGCACGACATCCGACGCGGGCAAGAGCACGCTCGTCGCCGGCCTGTGCCGTCTCGCGCGGCGCGCGGGCGCGCGGGTCGCGCCGTTCAAGCCGCAGAACATGGCGCTCAATAGCGCGGTGACCGTCGACGGCGGCGAGATCGGCCGCGCGCAGGCGTTGCAGGCCGTGGCCGCGGGCATCGACGCGCACACCGATCTGAACCCCGTGCTGCTCAAGCCGACGAGCGACCGCGGCGCGCAGGTGATCATCCACGGCAAGGCGCGCATGAATCTCGATGCGCGCGCGTATCACGACTACAAGCCCGTCGCGTTCGACGCGGTGCTCGAATCGTATGCGCGGCTGAAGGCGTCGTACGACACGATCTTCGTCGAAGGCGCGGGTAGTCCCGCTGAAATCAATCTGCGCGAGCGCGACATCGCGAACATGGGCTTCGCGGAAGCCGTCGATTGCCCCGTCGTGCTCGTCGCCGACATCGATCGCGGCGGCGTGTTCGCGCATCTGACGGGCACGCTCGCCTGTCTCTCTGAAAGCGAGCAGGCGCGCGTGCGCGGCTTCGTCATTAACCGCTTTCGCGGCGACGTCGGCCTGCTGAAGCCGGGGCTCGAATGGCTAGAAGCGAAGACGGGCAAGCCCGTGCTCGGCGTCGTGCCGTATCTGCACGGTCTCACGCTCGATGCCGAGGACATGCTGCCGCGCGAGCTGCGCGCCACGCACGCAGGCGACGCCGCGCGGACCTTGCGCGTCGTCGTGCCCGCGCTGCCGCACATCAGCAATCACACGGATTTCGATGCGCTGCGCGCGCATCCGCAAGTCGACTTTCACTACGTGCGCGCGGGCAGCGCGCCGCCGCCCGCCGATCTGATCATCCTGCCGGGCTCGAAGAACGTGCAGGGCGACCTGGCGTTTCTGCGCGCGCAGGGCTGGGACGACGTGTTGCAGCGTCATCTGCGCTATGGCGGGCGCGTGATCGGCGTTTGCGGCGGTATGCAGATGCTCGGGCGCGCAGTCGCGGACCCGCATGGCGTCGAAGGGCCGTCCGCGACGGTCGCCGGACTCGGCTGGCTCGACTTTTCAACGACGCTCACGCGCGACAAGACGCTCAAGAACGTGACGGGGCGCCTCGCTTTCGATGCCGCCGACATCGCCGGCTACGAAATCCACATGGGCGAGACGCAAGGCCCCGCGCTCGACGCGCCCGCGCTGCTGCTCGACGACGCGGACGGCCGCTCCCGTCCCGACGGCGCCCGCTCCGCCGACGGCCAGATTCTCGCGACTTACGTGCACGGTCTCTTCGACACGCCCGCCGCGTGTGCGTCGCTGCTCGCGTGGGCAGGGCTCGCGGACGCCGAGCCCGTCGACTATCCGGCGCTGCGCGAGGCGTCGCTGGAGCGGCTCGCCGACACGCTCGCCGAATACCTCGACCTGAAGCGCCTGTGGGCGGCTGTTGGTTGATTCGTTCTCGATGCGAATTAATCTAAGCCGGGAAGACGGTTTTTCAGATGCATCGGTTCGAATAAAGTCCGTTCCATCGACAGCGCAGTCCGCGCCGTCAAACCCTCATCGAAGGAACCGACATGAACCTGACCGCGAGCAACAAGGCCGATCTCGCCGCCACGATCCTGCGCGTCGCGCTGGGCGTGCTGTATCTGGCGCACAGCCTGCAGAAAATCTTCGTTTTCACGCTGCCGGGCGCGGCGCAATTCTTCGTGTCGATTGGCTTTCCGGGCTGGCTCGCCTACGTGACGACATTTGTCGAACTGTTTGGCGGAATCGCGTTGCTGCTCGGCGTGCAGGTTCGCTGGGTTGCGCTCGTGCTGCTGCCGTTCATGCTCGGCGCGCTGTCCGTCCATCTGCCGAACGGCTGGGGCTTCGCGTCGCCGCACGGCGGCTGGGAGTATCCGGCGTTCTGGGCTGTCACGCTCGTCGTGCAGTCGCTGCTCGGCAATGGCCTTTTTGCTGTCGGCGGCGCGAAGGCGGAGTCGCTGGGGCAGGCGCGCAAGCCCGCTTGATTCGGCGGGAGGGCTGGCGCGCTGCCGGCTTCCCAACGAAAAAAACGGCACGAGGGCGTGAGCCTCGTGCCGTTTTTGTCGTTTGTGGCTTGCGGTGGTTAGTACAGCACCGTCAGTACAGCACCATCTGCGTGCACCGGAACAGAGCCATCGTCTTGCCGCTCGGATCAGTCACCATCGCATCCCAAACCTGGGTGCTGCGCCCCAGATGCACGCCTTTCGCGACTGCGCGGATCGTCCCTTCCGTTGACGTCCCGAGGAAATTGCTCTTCAGTTCGATCGTCGTGAAATTGCGCGCATTGTCGGGCAGATGCGCGAGGCACGCGTAGCCGCACGCGGTATCGGCGAGACCGATCACGGTCGCCGCGTGCAGGAAGCCGTTCGGCGCGAGAAGCTCGCTGCGCACGGTCAGCTCGGCCGTCAACGTGCTTTCGGCGAGGTCGATCACGCGCACGCCCAGCAAGCCTGGCAATGAACCCTTCTGGCGTTCGTGAAGCCGCTCGATCGTGTAATCGCTGCGCAGTTTGCTCATAATCCTGGTACTCTCGAAAAAAAGGGAGGGAAGCGTCCCTCGGGCGCGTAGGGACTTCGACGCGACAGGTTTTGCCGATATTATCAACGGCTGGAATGATCGGCCCACGCCGTGCCAAACGCCCATGCGCTATCAACGGGCCGCGGAGCGCGCGGGCGGGCCGGAAATCGAGCGGCAAACCGGCTGGCAGCGCCAGCCATCTTCCCGGGAGAATTCATGACGGTGATCGTGGTGGCGAATCCAAAGGGCGGTGTGGGCAAGAGCACACTGTCGACCAATCTGGCTGGCTATTTCGCGGCTGAGGGCCAATGGGTCGCGCTCGCCGATCTCGACCGGCAGCAGTCCGCGCACGCGTGGCTCGATCTGCGCCCGGAAGCGCTGCCGGCCATCGAAACGTGGCACGTCGATCCGGACGCGCCTGCCAAGCCGCCCAAGGGTCTCGAGCAGGCCGTCGTCGACACGCCCGCCGGGCTGCACGGCAACCGACTGAATGTGGCGCTGTCGCTCGCGGACAAGGTGATCGTGCCGCTGCAGCCGTCCATCTTCGATATTCTCGCGACGAAGGAATTTCTCGAACGGCTCGCGAAGGAAAAGGCGGTGCGCAAAGGCGCGATCGAGATCGGCGTGGTCGGCATGCGCGTGGATGCGCGCACAAAATCGGCGGACCAGCTGCATCGCTTTGTCGAGGGACTGGAACTGCCCGTGCTCGGCTACCTGCGCGACACGCAGAACTACGTGCAACTGGCGGCGCACGGCCTGACGCTGTGGGACGTCGCGAAAAGCCGCGTCGAGAAAGACCTGGAGCAGTGGGAGTCGATCACCGCGTGGCTCAACGGGAAAGGCTCGGGCGGGAAGGGGAGCGGGAAGAAAGGCTGAAGGCGGCTCTTCGTTCTGAGAGCCGCTTCAGCCTTTGTTGCAAGCAACCGTGGGGATCAGGTCCAGCTTTGCGTCGGCACGTGATCGCGGCTGCCCTTGATCACATTGTTTTCGTCGACGAACACGAGATTCGGCTTCCAGCCGGTCTTCAGCTCTTCTTCGTCGACGTTCGCGAACGCCGCGATGATCACGAGATCGCCCAGCTGCGCGCGCCGTGCCGCCGAGCCGTTCAGCGAAATCATGCCGCTGCCGCGCTCGCCCTTGATCGCATACGTCGAAAAGCGCTCGCCGTTGTTGATATTCCATATGTCGATGCGCTCGTTCTCGACGATGTTCGCCGCTTCCAGCAGGTTTTCGTCGATCGCGCACGAGCCTTCGTAGTGCAGCTCGCAGTGCGTGACCACCGCGCGGTGAATCTTCGACTTCAGCATGTTGCGTTGCATGGCTAATCCTTTGGCGTTGCTACTGCTTTGGCAGCGTTGGTCCGCGTTGGACCTGGTCCGGGCGCGAATCGGCGCCACGATAGAGTTCAGATCTCGAGGTTGTCGATCAGGCGCGTCACGCCGAGCTTCGCGGCAGCGAGCACGACGAGCGGCGCCTCCAGTTCGTGCGCGGCAGGCGCGATCAGGTTCGAACGCTTGCGGATCGCGATGTAGTCCGGCTTCCACCCGCGCGAGGCGAGCGACGTCATCGCTTCCTGCTCCAGCTTCGCGAAATCGCGGCTGCCCGACAGCACGGCTTCGCGCACGCGGCCGAGCGTGACCGCGAGCATCGGCGCTTCGGCGCGTTCGGCTTCGCTCAGATAGCGGTTGCGCGAGCTGAGCGCGAGGCCGTCGGTGTCTCGCACCGTTTCGGCAGCGATGATGTCGGTGGGCAGCGCGAACTGCTCGGTCATCGCGCGCACGATCATCAGTTGCTGATAGTCCTTCTTGCCGAACACGGCGACGCGCGGCTGCACGCACGACATCAGCTTCATCACGACCGTGCAGACGCCCGTGAAGAAGCCGGGCCGGAACTCGCCTTCGAGGATATCGCCCAAGTCGTGCGGCGGATGAACGCGGTATTCCTGCGGCTGCGGATACATGTCCCGTTCCGTCGGCGCGAACAGCACGTAGACGTTTTCCTTTTGCAGCTTTTCGATGTCCGCTTCGAGCGTGCGCGGGTACTTGTCGAAGTCTTCGTTCGGGCCGAACTGCAGACGGTTCACGAAGATGCTCGCCACGACCGGGTCGCCGTGCTGCCGCGCGAGGCGCATCAGCGACAGATGGCCTTCGTGCAGGTTGCCCATCGTCGGCACAAAGGCGGTGCGGTTCTGGCCGCGCAACTGGTCGCGCAATTCCTGGATCGAGCTGATGACTTTCATGGTCGGGCGGTGTTGTGAGCCATTCGGGCCGCTAACGGACGGCTGGATGGCTCGCGGTTGTCTCGTTTGCGCGAAATGTCGCGCGCTTTCGTAATATCCACGCAGAGCCGGCCGGGCCTGCTTTGAAGCCTTCAAAGCGCGGGATTGTAGTGGATTTGCTGTTGTGCTGCACCGATCGAGACGGGGGGTAAACGCCCGGTTTGGGGGCCGGAGCCGCTGCCGGGTGCGCGTCGGGTGGAGCGCCCGGAAGGCCCTGCTGCGAATTCGCGGACGGCTACGACGGGAGTATGGCGCAACGATCGTTCCCCCGCCGACACAACCAGTCTGTCAGGCCGGCAGGTAAGCCAGCCGAACGTAAATCGGCGCGAACGGCTCGGCCTGCGTGATCTCGATCAGCGATTCACGCGACAACTCGAGCATCGCGATAAAGTTCACGACGACGACGGGTACGCCGCGCGTCGTGTCGAACAACTCCGAAAACTCCATGAAGCGCGCGTTCTGCAGCTTGCGCAGGATCACGCTCATGTGCTCGCGCACGGACAATTCCTCGCGCGAAATCTTGTGATGCTGGACGAGCTTCGCCCGCTTGATCACGTCGGCCCACGCGGCGCGCAGGTCGTCCGTGTTCACGTCCGGGAAGCGCGGCGTGATGCTCTGCTCGATGTACACCTCGGCGCGCAGGAAGTCGCGCCCGAGTTGCGGCAACTGATCGAGGCGCTGCGCCGCGAGCTTCATCTGCTCGTATTCGAGCAGGCGGCGCACCAGTTCGGCGCGCGGATCTTCGGCTTCCTCGCCCGTGTCCGCCTTCTTCACAGGCAGCAGCATGCGCGACTTGATCTCGATCAGCATTGCCGCCATCAGCAGATATTCGGACGCGAGTTCGAGATTGGTCTTGCGCAGCTGTTCGACATAGCCGAGATATTGGGCCGTCACTTCGGCCATCGGAATATCCAGCACGTTGAAATTCTGCTTGCGGATCAGGTACAGCAACAGATCCAGCGGGCCTTCGAAGGTCTCGAGAAAGACTTCGAGCGCATCCGGCGGGATGTACAGGTCCTGCGGCAGCTTGAAGAGCGGCTCGCCATACAGGCGAGCGAAAGCAATGCCGTCGACGGTGTCGGGCGTCGAGTCGGTAGCGGGCGTGGCGAGCGCTGCGTCGGATTTTTCCGTTGCGGCGCGGGCCTCGTCGGCGGTGGTCACTTAGAAGTTCTGGTAGTAGACGTACGGCGTTTGCTTCACGCGCGCAGCCTGATTGGACGCGCGTTCGTCGAGGTCGATCGGCTGCTTGTCCCACAGGAGCGCGCGGCCGCGACGCTGCTCTTCTTCCAGAGAGGGCTTTTGTTGCTTCAGTTGATTCAGGAACTGCGTGATATCCGATTGATACATGGCTCGACGTCCGTGAATGAAGGTGACGGCGCCCGAAAGATGGCCTGGGAGGCGGGGCCGCCGGTGCAGGACAGGATTTTACCGCAAGCCCGGGCAGGCCAAGCGAAAAGTCAGCGGAACCGCGTGCGGCCGGTGGCGTCCAAGGCGGGCACCCATGACATGCGCCGTGCATGCGCCAGGGTGCGTTGGCACGGGCTGGCGCGACGCGTTCGATAAATTGCCGCGAGCGCCGATGTGGTCAAATAGCGGGGGTTTCCCTTGTGCCTTGCTTGACTGGCCGGGTGTCGGCATTCTTCAACAAATCGTCAAAATGAGCCGGAGGTCGTGTTTGGCGGGGTGGGCCATCGAGCGGTCATGCAAACGCCGCAACGAAATCCTGGTGCAAGACCGTCCCGCGATGCACCGCGCATCGTATGCGGCGGTGCTGCTGCGCGCGTGCCTGTCGTGCGGGCTCTGCGTGCTGTTGCTGATGACGGCTTCGCATGCCCATGCCGCGCGCGCCAAGCCGTCGTTCAAGGTCGACGTCGAGGCGGAGCCGCGCTCGCTGCGCAAGCTGCTCGAAGAGCATCTCGACATTTCCCGCTTCGCGAAACGCGACGACATCTCCGCCGAACAGTTCGATTTCCTCGTGACCGCGACGCCGCAGCAGGCGCGCGATCTCGCGTCGACGCAAGGCTATTTCACGCCCGTCGTGCGAACCGACGTGCGCACGGTGGACGACAAGAAAGAAGTGCGCGTTTCCGTCGATCCCGGCCCGCGCACGACGATCTCGTCGATTTCGCTATCGTTTCGCGGCCCGGTGCTGACGGAAGATCCCTCGCAGGAAAACGCGACGCGCTTCGCGTTCTCGCTGCACGAAGGCGACCCGTTCACGCAGTCGGACTGGGACGACGCGAAGGAGGCGGCGCTGAAGGCGCTTCAGGCGCGCCGCTATCTGGGCGCGAAGATCGCGCGTTCCGAGGCGCGCGTCGACCCGCGCACCCACGAAGCGAAACTGTCCGTCACCTTCGACAGCGGCCCGACGTTCACGATGGGCAAGCTCGACGTGTCGGGACCGCGACGCTATCCGGAGCGTATCGTCGAGAACGTCAATCCGATTTCGCCGGGCGAAGTCTACGACGTGCAGCGCGTGACGGAACTGCAGCGCCAGTTGCAGAACACCCCGTACTACGCGAGCGTCGCGATCGACGTCGGCAACGATACGGAAAAGCCGCTCGAAACGCCCGTGCATGTGAAGGTCAGCGAGTATCCGTACAACAGCGTGCGCGGCGCCGTCGGCTATTCGACGGATACGGGCGCGCACATTCAGGGTGCGTATTCGTATCTCGACACGTTCGGCGCGGCGTGGCCGTTTTCCGTCGCTGGCCGGCTCGACCAGATCCAGCAATACGGCGAGTTGAAGCTTTCAATGCCGCCGGGACGCCGTGGCTGGACCAATAGCGCGCTCGCGTCGTACACCAGCACGGACGTGTCCGATACGCGCATCTACAGCATGCGCGCGGGCGTGCAGCGCACGCGCACGTCGCAGTACATCGACTACGCGTATTCGATCCTGTACTACCAGGACCGGCTGGACCAGAACACCCAGGCGCCGACGACGAGCCGCGCGCTCGTGCCCGCCTGGTCGTGGACGCGCCGCAATACCGACGATCCGCTGTTCCCGCGCTCGGGCAACCTGCTGCACGTCGAGGCGGGCTTTGCGGTGAAGGGTTTCCTGACCGACCAGACCTTCATTCGCGGCTACGCGCGCGGCCAGCAGTACGTGCCCGTCGGCGCGCGCGACCTGATCGTGTTCCGCGCGGAGCTGGGCGGCGTGTTCACGAGCGGTCCATCGAGCGGCGTGCCGGCGTCGCTGCTGTTTCGCGCGGGCGGCTCGAATTCGGTGCGCGGCTACGGATATCAGAGTATCGGTAACAACGTCGGCGGCTCGATTCTGCCGACCAAGTACCTGATGACGGGCTCGTCCGAGTATCAGCACTGGTTCAACCGCGACTGGGGCGCGGCCGTCTTCTTCGACATCGGCACGGCCACCGACACCTGGGGCGAAAAGGTCTTCTATCCGGGCGTCGGCGTGGGCGCGCGCTGGCGCAGCCCCGTCGGCCCGGTGAACGTCGACCTCGCCTATGGCATTCGCAACAAGAGCGTGCGGCCTTATCTGACGCTCGGCATCGCTTTCTGATTTCCCACTGAACCCACGCCGAACCCGATAGCCACTCCCAAGCATGACGACGGACCCATACGCGAATCCATCAGAGAACCCGCAAGCCGGCGAGCCGCCGGGCGGCGAACCGCCGGGCGGCGGCTCGCCTCGCGGCCCGGATGGGTCCGGCACGCCGCCGTCCGGGAAAAAGCCGCGTCACGGCCGGCGGCTGTGGAAGGCGATCGTGTGGGCGGTCACCGTGCCCGTCGTGCTCGTCGCGCTGATCGGCGGCGCGCTGTATGGCGTGTTCGTCAGCGAGCGCGGCACCGCTTACGCGTGGCAGGCGGCCGTGAAGCTGCTGCACGGGCAGCTCGAAGGCAAGCTCGACGGCGGCGCGATCGCGACGGGCCTGCACCTGCGCGACGTGCGCTGGCGCAGCCTCGACGGCGGCGGCACCGATATCCGCATCGACCGCATCGACGGACGATGGGCGCTGTCCGACAAGCCCTGGCGCTTCGCCGTCGACTATCTGCACGTGGGCACCGTCGACGCGCGCATCGCGCCGTCCACTTCGAAGTCCGAGCGGATGAGCCTGCCCAAAGACTTGCGTCTGCCGCTGCAACTGACGGTGCGCGATCTGAGCGTCGACAGGTTGATCCTGCACGAAGGCGGATCGACGTCCGAATACGCGCGGCTGCAATTCCACGGGCGCAGCGACGGCCGGCATCACGAGGCGTCCGTCGACCGGCTCGACACGCCGTTCGGCGCAGTGACGGCGGCGGCGAAGCTCGACGGCGTGCGGCCGTTTCCGCTGACGGGCGATGCCGGTTATTCCGGCAAGGTCAACGACGAGCCGGTGCAGGTGCGCGCGCAGCTGTCGGGCACGCTCGAAACGCTGGTCGCCGAACTCGACGCGACGGGGATGAAGCTGGCGGGCCATGCGCGCGTCGAGGCGACGCCGTTCGCCGACGTGCCGTTGCAGCGCGCGACGCTGACTTTCGATCACGTGAATCCGCAGGCTTTCGCGCCCGGCGCGCCGCTCGCCGATCTCGCCGTGCGCGCCGAATTGCAGCCCATGCAGCGCGATGCGGCCGGGCATGAGTCGGCGAGCGGTGCCAGTAGCGTGGGTGCGGCGAGTTCGGTGGCTGCCGCAAGTCCGGCCAAGGCAGCGAGCCCGGCCAGCGTCACCAGTGCTGCCCATCCGGCAAGCGCAGTCAGCGCCCCTGCGCCGGCATCGCAGCCCGACGCCGCCGGCGGCGCACGCGCTTTCGCCGTGCGGGGCGCGGTGTCGATCGTAAACGCGAAGCCGGGCTCAATCGACCAGCACCTGCTGCCGCTGATCGACGCGCATGTCGACGTGCGGCTCGACGCGCAGGCGCAGCACCTCTCCAACCTCAACGTGCGGCTCGTGAAGGACGCGACCGTGACGGGCGGCGGCACGCTGACGGGCAAGCGCGGGCAGTTCGATCTGCAGGTCGCGAAGCTGGACCTGAACGCGTTGCAGGCGAGCGTGCGCCCGACGCAGTTCGCCGGGCCCGTCTCGATCCGGCTGAACGACGATATACAAAGCGTCACGCTCGATCTGAACGATCCGAAGTCGGCATTGCGCGCGCAAGGCAAGATCACGCTGGACCCGGCGCGCACGAGCTTCAACGACGTGCGCATCACGTCCGGCAAAGGCCGCATCGACCTGAACGGCGCGATCAAGCGCGACGAGCACTCGACGTACAACCTCAAGGCGACGCTGACCGATTTCGATCCGCTGACGCTGACCACGCAAACGCCGTCGCGCGCGGCGCCCGCTGGCAAGGGCGCCGCAGGAAAGGGCAAGGCGGGCAAGGGCCGGAATGCCACGACAGGCGCGCCTAAAGCACCCACGAAGGCGCCCACGATAACAGCGGCGAATTCACCGGCAAAAGCTCCCGCGTCGCGCAAGATCGAGGCGCGCGTGAACGGCACGCTGTCGGCGGCGGGCGTGCTGGGCCCCGTTTTCACGACGAAAGCCGAGTTCCGCCTCGGCGAAAGCGTCTACAACGGCCTGCCGATGACGGGCAGCGGCACCGTGCAACTGGCCGGCTCGCGCATCCTGCCGAGCCGCGCGAATCTTTCCGTCGCGGGCAATCAGGTCGATCTGCAAGGCAGCTTCGGCGCGCGCGGCGACCGTCTGCGCTTTCACGTCGATGCCCCCGATCTCGAACGCCTCGGCTTCGGGCTCGCGGGTCTCGTCGCGGCGCAGGGCGACGTGACGGGCACGTTCGAGCATCCGAACGTCGCGCTCGACTACAAGGCGGAAAACGTCGTGCTCGCGTCGAACAAGGTCGGGCACGCTGAAGGGCATGTCGAATTGCGCGACGGCGCGAACGGCGCCATGGTCTTTACGACCGACGCGCGCGATGTCAGCACGGCGGGCGTCGAGCTGAACACGCTCACCGCGCGCCTGAACGGCACGCGCGCGAAACATACGCTCGACGCCGCCGCGAAGGGCACGCTGCAGGGCCGGCCGCTCGACCTGGCGCTGGCCGCGAACGGCAAGCTCACCGACGCGCGCGACGGCACGCACTGGGACGGCACCGTCACGCGCCTGTCGAACAAGGGCACGCCTGCGCTGAACATGGAATCGCCGCTCACCGTCAGCGCGGGCGGTCAACGCGTGACGCTCGGCGCAACGCGGCTGACGCTCGAAGGCGCGGTGCTCGATCTCAAGTCGCTCGCGCTCGATCACGGCCGCATCCGGTCGGCGGGCACGCTGACGGGCGTGTCGGTCGCGCGGATGCTCGAATTGCGCCAGGAGTTCACGGGCGCGCCGTCGACGCTCAAGACCGATCTCGTCTTCGACGGCAACTGGGACTTCGCGCTCGCCGAAACGGCGACGGGGCATATCGAGCTGAAGCGGCGCGGCGGCGACATTACGCTCGAAGTGGGGCGCGGCTACGCGCCCGTCGGCATTTCGGACATCGCCGCGCGCGCGGACTTCAGCGGCGCCAATCAGCTGAACGCGACCGTGCATGCGCAGGCAAACCGCATCGGCGTGATCGACGCGTCGGCGCGTACGACGCTCGTGCCGCGCGACGGCGTGCTGGCGCTCAACCAGGAAGGGCCGCTCACGGGCAGCATCAATGCGAACGTGCCGTCGCTGAAAACGACGGGCGGCCTGTTCGGGCCGAGCTATCTGCTTGACGGCCATCTGGCGCTGAAGCTCGCGCTCGGCGGCACCGTCGCGAAGCCGAATCTGTCGGGCTCGCTGATCGGCGACGGACTGTCGGCGACGCTCGTCGACCAGGGCGTGCAGTTGAAGGAGGGCGTGGTCCACATCGCGCTCTCCGAAAACCTCGTCGATTTCCAGCAGGTCGAGTTTCACGGCGCATCGGGCACGCTGCGCGCGACGGGTCGCGTGCGGCTCGACAACGCCGAGCCCGATCTGACCGCGAACATCATCGCGGACAAGCTCGAACTGTTCGCCGCGCCGGACCGGCAACTGACGATGTCGGGCAGCGCGAGCGTGGCAAACGCCGGCGCACAGGGCGGACTCGCGATCAACGGCAAGTTCGTCATCGATCATGCGTTGTTCGACATGCCCGAGAAGGGCGAGCCGCGTCTCGGCGACGATGTCGTGGTCGTGCGCGCGGATGGATCGGTTGCAGGCGGCAAACCGCAGGCATCCGGCAATTCGAACAAGCCGGTCGGCGCGTTTGCGCCGCGCGCGAACATCGATATCGATCTCGGCCAGAAATTCCGCTTCCGCGGCCAGGGCGCGGACGTCGGCTTGCGCGGCACGATCACCGCGTTGAGCGCGCCGAACATGCCGCTGCGCGCGGTCGGCAACGTGCGCGTGACGGAAGGTTCGACCTATACGGCGTTCGGCCGCAAGCTCGGCATCGAAAACGGCTTCTTCACGTTCAACGGACCGGTCGCGAATCCAGGCATCAACATTCTCGCGATGCGCCGCAACCAGCAGGTCGAGGCGGGCGTGCAGGTGACGGGCACGATCCAGTCGCCCGTCGCGAAGCTGGTGTCGGAGCCGAGCGTGCCGGACAACGAAAAGCTCTCGTGGCTTCTATTCGGACACGGCACCGACCAGGGCAACAACGTCGGCCAGCAGAGCACGATGACGACGGCACTCGCGCTGCTCGGCAGTGCCAGCGGCAAGCGCATCGCACAGGAGTTCGGGCTCGACGAATTCTCGGTCGGACGAAGCGAAGTGGGACTGACCGATCCGCAGGTCGTGATGGTGTCGAAGGCGATGAGCGAGTGGCTCGTGATCGGCTATGAGCAGGGCCTGCAGTCGGCGAGCAACGCGATCAAGGCGACCGTGAACCTGACGCGCTACTGGTCGGTGGCCGCGTACGGCGGCACGTTCCAAGGGATGGATTTGCAGTACACGCGGCGCTTCGACAGGCTGCGATGATGATCAAAAAAGGCCGGCGCGCTGCGCGAGCGGCCGGCCTGCTGGCTGCGAAGTGGGAAATTGACGGCGATGCGCTAGCGCGGGTCTGCCTGCCGTTGCGCATTCACCAGCGCCTGCACGATCCGGCCGAACGCCTCGGGCCGTCCCTCGAAGATGCGCTCGACGGCCTTTTCGTCGATCAACCGGCGCCGCAGCATCTCGCGCTCGGCGTGCTGCGTGGCGAGCCGCACGGCGGCGCGCACGTACTCGTCGATCGAATGCGTGGTCAGCCAGGCGGGCATGCCCGCGCGTCCGAAAAGCCCGCTGTCGATATGCTCGAAGACTTCCGCGCCGCACAGATTGACGCCGGGCAGACCGAGCGTGAGCGCGTCGACGATGCCGTTCGTATTGCCGAACGGAAACGGGCTCACGAACATATCCATCGTATTGATGATCTTGAGATAGGCCGGGTAGCTCATTCCGCCGTACACCAGCACGTTTTCACGCGGCAGCGCCGCCTGTACCAGCCGGCGCACGTAGGCGATATCGAGACCTTCGGCCCACGATGTCATGAAATGGAAGCGCACGGGAATGCCGGCCGTTTCGATGATTCGCCGACACGCGCCGAGAAAGCGCGGATTGAGCTTCATCGCGCTCGCGGTCACGGCGATGTCGACGAACTCGCCGCGCTCGGGAATGCCAGGCGCGATGTCGGTGAGCAGTTTCGACGGCACATACGGCTGGCCGTCTTTCGGCAGGCGCATCAGCTTTTCACTGAAGCACGCGGGATCGCCGACGAAATCTTCCTCGACGCTCACATAGTCGATGCACGACGCGTGCATCGTCGCCGGGTGGCCGAGCGCCGCGATCTGTAGCGGCGCGACGCGCACATTCGTCATGAAGATCGTGTGCGGGAACATGCCGACGCTCGGCATGTACAGCACGGCAGGTGGATTGTCGCGCGCGAAGTTCTGCACTTGCCTGACGATCTCGCCGACATACTCCGGATGCTCGAACGGAATGAAGCGATCGAACACGGCGCGGCCTGCTTCGTCCACATGCTGCGCCTCGCCGAATGCGACGACTTCGAAGCGCTCGCGCGCCGCGAGCATCGTGCGCGAATGCGTGCGATAGATCGAATGGCCGCCGTTGAACCATTCGAGCACGACGATCATCAGCGGCTTGCCCTCGGCCTGTTCTTCCGACGCGGGGGCGGGCGCGACTTCCGCCTCGTGGGCGAGCAGTCCGAGCGAGCCGAGTTTCCTGCGCACGAGCTGGCTGATGCCGCGCTTCATCGCATGACGGGCCGGCAAGTCGGAGTAGCTGCAATGCATGTACGCGCCGCAGACGGCCGCGCCCGGCAAATCGTCGAGGTCGGCGATGGTTTCGAGCGCGCCGGGCAGCGATTCGATCAGGCGCTCGCGCTTTGCGTGCGCTGCCGGCGAGATCACGACGGCCGAACCGACGATCGACATGCCGAGGCCCGTCGCGAGCGCCTGCTCGCTCTTCGCGAGATCGGCAAGATCGATTTCGTACTGCGATTCGACCGTGTACAGGACGATCTGCTTTCTGACCAGCGCTTTCGCGCTGTCGGCGTCATCTGATGAAGCCGCGTGTTCGAGCAGCGCGCGCAGGATGTGATCCGTGCTGCCGTACGCCGACGCGACGAACAGCATGTTGATCCAGTGACGGCTCGAGAAAAGCTGGTTGAACTGCTTGTCGTTCAGGCGGAATCGCGGATCGGCGAGGAGGGTGGTGAGAGCGTCGGCGATGCGTTGCAGCGTTGCGGCGGCTTCCTTGCTCGCCGGCAGCATCGGATCGGAGAACGCCAGGTCGACGCCCGGCAGGCGGCTGCGGTTCGAGATGAGTGTGTTGATCAACACGATCAGCACTTCGTGCGCGGCGTCGTAGTCACGGGAAGCAACGAGGGCTTCGAACTGGTCGAGGGAGAATTCAGTGCTCATGTCGGTGGTCGATTCGGGATGACGAGCGGGTGTGTCGTCGTCGATACGCCCGCTCTGAAGCGCGTGTAGTCAGATGAAGCGCCGGCTGCCGGCCGTCTGACAAGCCGATCGCGATTTTCGAAGAATTCGATCCGGCTGAATGTAGGAACACTCTTATTTTGAGAAAGGATTTGGCTGCGGAAGCTGTTCCGTCTGGTTTTGCGTGGGCCCGTCGCAGATCATGGAGCCAACGACGAAAAAAAAAAGCACGTCCGAAGACGTGCTTTCGTAGTGGCGTCTGATCGCGCCGAAAGCGCGATGCGCTCGCGCTATTTTCGCGTTACTTGACGCGCATGCCGGGCTTCGCGCCGCTGTCCGGTTCGAGCACGTAGATGCCCGGCTCGGCCTTCTCGTCGGCGGCCGATGCCGCGAGCACCATGCCTTCGGACAAGCCGAACTTCATCTTGCGCGGCGCGAGGTTCGCGACCATCACCGTCAGCTTGCCGACCAGCTGCTCGGGCTGATACGCCGACTTGATGCCCGAGAACACATTGCGCGTCTTTTCCTCGCCGACGTCGAGCGTCAGTTGCAGCAGCTTGTCGGACCCTTCGACCGCGCGGCAATCGACGATCTTCGCAATGCGCAGATCGACCTTCGCGAAGTCGTCGATCGTGATGATGCCGCTGTCGTCGGGCTTCGCCTGCGCGTCGCTGTGGGCGGCCGCTGTCGCTTTCGCGTGCGCCTTGGCTTTGGCCTGCGCCTGCGCCTTGTCGGCTTCCGTTGCCGCGCCGGCGGCCGGCTGCAGCGAGCCGCGGTTCGCGGCGAGCAGCGCCTCGATCTGCTTCGGATCGACGCGGGTCATCAGGTGCTTGTAGGCGTTGATCGCGCGCGCGGAACTCAACGGCTTGTCCGCATCCATCCATGTCAGCGGCTCGACGCCGAGGAACGCCTCGGCCGCTTCGACGACCTTGGGCAGCACCGGCTTGAGCGCCAGCGACAGCAGGCGGAACGCCTCGAGCGACACGCTGCACGTCTCGTGCAGCGCGACGGCGTTCGCCGGGTCTTTCGCCTGATCCCAAGGCTTGGCCGTGTCGACGTACGCGTTCACGGAATCCGCGAGCTCCATCGTCAGGCGAAGCGCGCGGCCGTAGTCACGCGCCTCGTAGTAGGCGGCAATCTGCGGAATCGCGGCGCGCAGCGACTCGAGCAGCGGATGCTGCATCGCGCTGTCCTGCACGCGGCCGTCGAAGCGCTTGATCAGGAAGCCGGCGGCGCGGCTCGCGATGTTCACGTACTTGCCGACGAGGTCGCTGTTCACGCGCGCCTGGAAGTCTTCGAGGTTCAGGTCGATGTCTTCCATCGAGCTGTTCAGCTTGGCCGCGAAGTAGTAGCGCAGCCATTCGGGGTTCATACCCGTTTCGATCACGCTGTTGGCCGTGATGAACGTGCCGCGCGACTTCGACATCTTCGCGCCGTCGACGGTCAGGAAGCCGTGCGCGAACACGTTGGTCGGCGTGCGATGGCCGGAGAATTCGAGCATCGCGGGCCAGAACAGCGTGTGGAAGTACAGGATGTCCTTGCCGATGAAGTGATACTGCTCGGCTGTCGAGCCCTGCTTCACCCACGCGTCGAAATCGACGCCGCGCTTTTGCGCGAGATTGCGGAAGCTCGCGTAGTAGCCGACGGGCGCGTCCAGCCACACGTAGAAGTACTTGCCGGGCGCGCCCGGAATCTCGAAGCCGAAGTAGGGCGCATCGCGCGAGATGTCCCAGTCGGCGAGTTTCGCTTCGCCCGCGTCGCCGAGCCATTCGCGCATCTTGTTGGTCGCTTCCGGCTGCGCGAGGCCGCCGACCCAGCCGCGCAGGAACGACTCGCAGCGCGGGTCGGACAGTTTGAAGAAGTAGTGCGTCGACGTCTTCTTGATCGGCGTCGCGCCCGACACGACCGAGTACGGGTTGATCAGCTCGGTCGGCTGGTACGTCGAGCCGCACACTTCACAGTTGTCGCCGTACTGGTCCTTCGCGTGGCACTTCGGGCATTCGCCCTTGATGAAGCGGTCCGGCAGGAACATTTCCTTGACGGGGTCGTATGCCTGTTCGATGTTGCGCGCCTCGATCAGGCCGGCCGCCTGCAGCGCCGTGTAGATCGACTCGGACAGCACGCGGTTCTCTTCGGAATCGGTCGAGTAGTAGTTGTCGAACGAAATGCCGAAGTTGTCGAAGTCGCGCTTGTGCTCCTGCCACACGCGGTCGATCAGCTGCTTGGGCGTGATGCCTTCCTGCTCCGCCTTCAGCATGATCGGGGTGCCGTGCGTGTCGTCGGCGCCGACGTAGTAGACCTCATGCCCATGCATTCGCAGCGCGCGGACCCAGATGTCCGTCTGGATATATTCGACCAGGTGGCCGATATGGATTTGCCCGTTCGCGTACGGCAGGGCAGACGTGACGAGGATCTGGCGGCGGCTCTTGGGCGCGCCGGCGGCGGTGAGGTCCGCGGATTGAACCGCGGTGGCGTCGGTTGCTGACATGTGGGTTCTATGGACTGGCGGAAGGTACGGGCGGCCGTCACAACGTCAACGCGGACGGCGCTGCGCCCAGGACCGCACGGGCGGGGCGTCCGCTCATGCAGCTCGGGTTGTCGAACGCGGCTTCGCGGATTGTCGTCGCGCGTAGAACCGGCCCGAACAGTCGATTTTACCAGCGTGGACTCATGGAGGCAGCGCGCTGGTGAGGGCGGGCATTCAGCGGCCATTCCGCTGCCATTCCGCGGGGACGTGGCGGCAATGCGTGTCGCGCCCGATCGTCTGCGCAAAGAGATGTCGCGTTGCGTTCACATCGAATACATCACGCAGCTGAGCGCCTGCAAATAGGGTCGCGATGCACCCGCTGGCGGTGCGCGGCGTGTTTGTAGAACGGAGGGGAGCAGGCAAAAAAACCGGGGCTATGGCCCCGGAGCAACAACGACAAGAGGAGAATGGTGACGCGGCGGCGTCGCCGCACACGTACCATAAAGACAGACCGCGGAATTTCAGAAGAGTTCGAAAATTTTTTCGATTCGCTTGTGTGGTCCGCTGCGAGGCTCTTCGGGGCGCTTCGGCCAGGCGCTACGCGGGTTGCCTTCCCGTTCCCGCTCGAGCTTGTCTGAACGGGGCTCTGCGAGGCAGAGGCCCGTCCTTTCCCCACAGTCCTTATTGCGCGTGCTGCGCCATGGCGCGCAGATAGATTTCGACGCGGCGGTTTTGCGCGCGGCCCGCTTCCGTGTTGTTGTCGGCGATCGGCTGGTTCGCGCCCATGCCCGTAGCCGACAGGCGCTGCGGCGCGACGCCGTCTTGCGCCAGCGTGTTCGTCACGCTTTGCGCGCGATTGACGGAGAGCGTCTGGTTATAGGCGGCCTGACCCGTGCTGTCGGTGTGGCCCACGACTTGCGCAACCACTTCCGGATTCTGGTTCAGTGTTTGCGCGACCTGCGTGAGGACAGGCGCGAACGACGGCCTGATCGCGTAGCTGTTCGTATCGAACGTGACCGAGCTCGGGATGTTCAGCTTGAGCGAGCCGTCCGGCTGCTCGCTGATCTGCGTGCCCGTGCCCTTCGTCGCGCCCGACAGCTTGTTCTTGATGTTCTGCCAGTTGTAGCCGGTGACGCCGCCGACCGCCGCGCCGACGCCCGCGCCGATCGCCGCGCCCTTGCCGCCGCCGAAGATTGCGCCGAGAGCCGCGCCCGTGCCCGCGCCGACGCCTGTGCCGACGGCTGTGTTGGTGCCCTGCTGGGTTGCACAGCCGCCGAGCAGCGCGCCGACGACAGCCAATGCCGACAGGCGTGTCATGATTTTTGCGTTCATTCTTGAGTCCTCTTGAGTAAGACGGTCGACACACAGATCCAAGGCACGCGATCGCGCTGATAGCCGGAAAGGGTCTTCCGGCAAGCCCCGACGCCAGCTACTACAATGACGACTGAGTCAGCGACGATTCGGCCCTATAGAAAACTTGCGCGGCAAGCGTGCCAATGAGACAGGTTTTAGGCAATGCCGGCTAACAATTTCTTTCAATATTTCCGGCGTGTCGCGCATCCTTCGATCGCGCGTCGCGCCGAGCGTTCCCACGGAGACTCAATGAGCATTGATCGGGCTTTGATAGACGCGGCCCTCGCAGCCATCACCGACCCCAACACGCAGCGACCTTTCGCCGCGGCCAAAAGTTTCAAGAACGTCGCCGTCGATGGTGCCATGGTCAGCGTCGACGTGGTACTCGGCTATCCGGCCAGGCGCCAGTTCGACACGATCCGCGCGCTAGTCGCCGATGCGCTGCGCGGCGTTCCCGGCGTCGCCGAAGCGCGCGTGCAGGTGTCGCAGGACATCGCCGCGCATACCGTGCAGCGCGGCGTGAAATTGTTGCCCAACGTCAAGAACATCGTGGCCGTCGCTTCCGGCAAGGGCGGCGTCGGCAAGAGCACGACGGCCGTCAATCTGGCGCTGGCGCTCGCGAGCGAAGGCGCATCGGTGGGCATTCTCGATGCCGACATCTACGGCCCGTCGCTGCCGATGATGCTCGGCATCGAAGGCCGTCCCGAGTCGCCCGACGGCCAGTCGATGAACCCGCTGGCGGGCCACGGCGTGCAGGCTAATTCGATCGGCTTTCTGATCGAGCAGGACAACCCGATGGTATGGCGCGGCCCGATGGCCACGTCCGCGCTCGAGCAGCTGCTGCGGCAGACCAACTGGAAGGATCTCGACTATCTGATCGTCGACATGCCGCCGGGCACGGGCGACATTCAGCTGACGTTGTCGCAGCGCGTGCCCGTGACAGGCGCCGTGATCGTCACGACGCCGCAGGACATCGCGCTGCTCGACGCGAAGAAAGGCTTGAAAATGTTCGAGAAGGTCGGCATTCCGATTCTCGGCATCGTCGAGAACATGGGCCTGCATATCTGCTCGAACTGCGGCCACGAAGAACATATCTTCGGCTCGGGCGGCGCCGAGCGGATGTCGAAGGAGTACGGCGTCGACGTGCTCGGCAGCCTGCCGCTCGACATCGCGATCCGCGAGCAGGCCGATTCGGGGCATCCGACGGTGGTCGCGGACCCGGATGGCCGCGTCGCCGAAATCTATCGGACGATTGCCCGCAAGGTCGCGATTCATATCGCCGAGCGTGCGCGCGACATGAGCTCGAAGTTCCCGACCATCGTCGTGCAGAACACGTAACGCGCACCGCGCCGTCCGTCGCGCGATAGGGGACGTCGCGCAACGGGCGGCGGTTCGCGGAGCGCGGCGCGATCCGGCCGTGCCGGCCAGGCCAGTCGGCGAAACAAGTCTTCAGAAGGCGGGTTGAAAGGGGTCTGAATGCGGGCCCGCTCGCGGTATCATGTCGGCTTCATCAGGTCCGGCAACGCGGTCGCGGGGACGGCCGGCGCTCGACAAGAGGATCGCATGAGAAAACGAATCGGCGGCGAGGCGATCAAGACCAGCATCGTCCTGGCTGCGACCTGTGTCCTGTTATCGGGGTGCAGCTTCCTTAGGCCGCAGGAGAAACGCGCAGACGCGCAGTTGGTGCCGACGCTCGGCAACAACGCGCGCGGCATGGTCACGTTCATCGAGCACTCGGACGGCGTGCAGGTGACCTACAACCTGACGGGGCTGCCGCCGAACAGCGATCACGCGCTGCAGGTCCACGAACGCGGCGACTGCAATTCCGCCGACGGCTCGGGCGCGGGCGCCATATTCGCACCGGCGGCGGAGCGCCTGAAGATCGGCGCGCGCGTCGAAGGCGATCTCGGCAATATTCACGCGGATGCGGCGGGCGTGGCGGCGGGCTTCATCGTCGCGCCGGACGTATCGCTCGACGGCGTGCGTTCGGTGATGCAGCGCGCCGTGCTGCTGCATCGCGACGCGTCCGATCCCTATGCTTATCCGCAACACGGCGCCGGCCCCGCCATCGCATGCGGGCTGATCCGCCCGTAACTTCCTGTCACCCTGTCGTTCACCAGACAGGGTCGCGCATCGCCCGTCGTTGCGCCGCATTTGCCAATCGTTTGCGCAGCGCGCAAATCCATCGTTCCCCGTCCGTATTTCCCAGCTATCCGATCGGGCATCGTCCACGGCCGTTTTTCCGGCGAAAGCACGGTGCGCAGCGCATGGGCGGACGCGAGACACGCCGCATCGGGCACGCGTGCCGTGATCGCGTAAAATAAGCGCCTTTCGTCCGGCGGCGCGCGCTCCTTGAGCGGCGCGCAAGCGTCTGCCGGCCCAACACAACCCGTCAGCAGCGTTCACCTATGAGCATCAAATCCGACAAGTGGATCCGGCGCATGGCCGAAGAGCACAAGATGATCGAGCCGTTCGCGCCGAATCAGGTGCGCGCGACGGAAGACGGTCGCAAGATCGTCAGCTATGGCACGTCGAGCTACGGCTACGACATTCGCTGTGCCGACGAATTCAAGATCTTCACGAACATCAATTCGACGATCGTCGATCCGAAGAACTTCGACGAGAAGTCGTTTGTCGACTTCAAGGGCGATGTCTGCATCATCCCGCCCAACTCGTTCGCGCTCGCCCGCACGGTCGAATATTTCCGCATTCCGCGCAGCGTGTTGACGGTGTGCCTCGGCAAGTCGACGTACGCGCGTTGCGGCATCATCGTCAACGTGACGCCGTTCGAACCGGAATGGGAAGGGCACGTCACGCTCGAATTCTCAAATACGACACCATTGCCTGCGAAAATCTATGCGAACGAAGGCGTTGCGCAGGTACTGTTCTTCGAAAGCGACGAGATTTGCGACGTATCCTACGCGGATCGCGGCGGCAAGTACCAAGGTCAGCATGGCGTGACGTTGCCGAAGACGTAACGATAACGCGCATTGAATCACCAGCTATCCGGGTGGCCGCTGCGCATCACTAAGCAGCGGTCGTTCTATTTGGAGAATCGCCCATGAAGTTTCGTTTTCCCGTCGTCATCATCGACGAAGATTTCCGCTCCGAGAACATCTCCGGTTCCGGCATCCGGGCGCTTGCCGAGGCCATCGAGAAAGAAGGCGCGGAAGTGCTGGGTCTCACGAGCTATGGCGATCTGACCTCGTTCGCGCAGCAGTCGAGCCGCGCGTCGTGCTTCATCCTGTCGATCGACGACGACGAGCTGCTGCCGTACGTCGAGAACGGCGACGACGAGGTGCCCGAACTGGCGCCTGCGATCATCGACTTGCGCGCGTTCGTCGCCGCCGTGCGCCGCCGCAACGCGGACATCCCGATCTTCCTGTACGGCGAGACGCGCACGTCGCGCCACCTGCCGAACGACATCCTGCGCGAGCTGCACGGCTTCATCCACATGTTCGAGGACACGCCGGAGTTCGTCGCGCGCCACATCATCCGCGAGGCGAAGGTGTATCTGGATTCGCTCGCGCCGCCATTCTTCAAGGAGCTGGTGCAGTATGCGGACGAAGGCTCATACTCGTGGCACTGCCCGGGCCACTCGGGCGGCGTCGCGTTCTTGAAGAATCCGCTGGGCCAGATGTTCCATCAGTTCTTCGGCGAGAACATGCTGCGCGCGGACGTCTGCAATGCCGTCGACGAACTCGGCCAGCTGCTCGATCACACGGGGCCCGTCGCCGCTTCCGAGCGGAACGCGGCGCGCATCTTCAGCGCGGACCATCTGTTCTTCGTGACCAACGGCACGTCCACTTCGAACAAGATCGTCTGGCACGCCACTGTCGCGCCCGGCGACATCGTGCTTGTCGACCGCAACTGCCACAAGTCGATCCTGCACGCGATCACGATGACGGGCGCGATCCCCGTGTTTCTTACGCCGACGCGCAATCACTTCGGCATCATCGGTCCGATTCCGCGCGACGAGTTCAAGCCGGAAAACATCCGCAAGAAGATCGAAGCGAATCCGTTCGCACGCGAAGCGCTCGCGAAGAACCCGAACCTCAAGCCGCGCATCCTGACGATCACGCAGAGCACGTATGACGGCGTGATCTACAACGTCGAGATGATCAAGGACCTGCTCGGCGACATGCTCGACACGCTGCACTTCGACGAAGCGTGGCTGCCGCACGCCGAGTTCCACGACTTCTATCAGGACATGCATGCGATCGGCGCGGGCCGTCCGCGCACGGGCGCGCTCGTGTTCGCGACGCACTCGACGCACAAGCTGCTCGCGGGCATCTCGCAGGCCTCGCAGATCGTCGTGCAGGACTCCGAGAACAGCACGTTCGACCGCCATCGCTTCAATGAGGCGTATCTGATGCATACGTCGACGAGCCCGCAGTACGCGATCATCGCGTCGTGCGACGTGGCCGCGGCGATGATGGAGCCGCCGGGCGGCACGGCGCTGGTCGAGGAATCGATCGCCGAAGCGCTCGACTTCCGCCGCGCGATGCGCAAGGTCGATGCCGAATACGGCGACGACTGGTTCTTCAAGGTCTGGGGCCCGGAAGAGCTCGCGGAAGAAGGCATCGGCTCGCGCGACGACTGGATGCTGCGCCCGAACGACCGCTGGCACGGCTTCGGCGCGCTCGCGGACGGCTTCAACATGCTCGACCCGATCAAGGCGACGATCATCACGCCGGGTCTCGACGTGGACGGCGAATTCGGCGAGACGGGCATTCCCGCCGCGATCGTCACGAAGTACCTCGCCGAGCACGGCATCATCGTCGAGAAGACGGGGCTGTACTCGTTCTTCATCATGTTCACGATCGGCATCACGAAGGGCCGCTGGAACTCGATGGTCACGGAGCTTCAGCAGTTCAAGGACGACTACGACAACAACCAGCCGCTGTGGCGCGTGCTGCCCGAGTTCGTCGCGCAGCATCCGGCGTACGAGCGCATCGGCTTGCGCGATCTGTGCGAGCAGATCCACAGCGTCTATCGCGCGAACAACATCGCGCGCCTGACGACCGAGATGTACCTGTCGAGCATGGAGCCCGCGATGAAGCCGTCCGATGCGTTCGCGAAGCTTGCGCACCGCGAGATCGACCGTGTTCCTATCGACGAACTCGAAGGCCGTGTCACGTCGATCCTGTTGACGCCGTATCCGCCGGGCATTCCGCTGCTGATTCCGGGCGAGCGCTTCAACAAGACCATCGTCAGCTATCTGCGTTTCGCGCGCGAATTCAACGAGCGCTTCCCGGGCTTCCATACGGATATCCACGGCCTCGTGGGCGAGACGATCAACGGGCGCATCGAGTACTTCGTCGACTGCGTGCGCGACTCGTGATCATGAAGCAGCCTCCGCGCTTCGGACTTCGGCGTCGTGCGCGCGCGGCTGCGTGCGCGGCGCTGCTGGGCGTGCTCGCGCCGCACGCCGCGCTGACGTTCGCGCCCGCCGCGGCGCGCGCGGAAGCGGCAGCGGCCGACCCCATCGACGCATCGATGCGCATGTGTCTCGCGCGCGCGGACATGTCGTCGGCGGCGGGGCAGGTGCATTGCACGGATACGGCGCGGCTCGCGTGGCAGGCGTCGATGGACCAGTCGTTGCAGCAGGTGCTCGCGAAGGTGCCCGACGCACAGCGCAAGAAGTGGCAAGAGAGCCAGCGCCGCTGGCAGGCGTGGCGCGACGCCGACGGCAAGCTGCTCGCCGCCGTGCTCGCCACGACGCAGGGCACCTCGTATCAGATCGCCGGCGCGGACATGCAGTTGCAGCCCGTGCGCGACCGCGCGCTCGCGCTGCGCACCGTGGCGGCGAATGCGGGCAAGCAGGACCCGAAGACGCGCCCGCGCGCCTGTTCGTTCGATGCGCAATGCGAGCACGCGATGTTCGATCTGAACCGCTATTACCGGCGTCTGCATGCGAAGCTGCCCGCGCATGCACGCCCGACATTGACGCGCGCGCAACGCGCGTGGACCGCGTATCGCGACGCGACCGTTCCGCTGATGGACGCGCGCACGCAAATCGACATCATCGGCGCGCGCGTTGCGCTGCTGAAGCGCATGGGCGATACGGCCGGCAACGATTGAGCCGCGCTGTCGTCAGCGTCGCATTCCTTCCAGTCTCCAGGTTGTTCGTCCGGCAGGCGCAGTTGCGTTGCGCCTGCGGACGTTTGCGCATGCCACGCCGCTTCGCGTGACGTGCGCGCATCGTGACGACGCGCAAATCCCTTCATGCGTCGAATGACATTTTTTTAAAGTTGCACGTGCAAGTGCCGGTATCTTTCGTCGCGCTATCAGAGCGACCAACGAAAGCGCGGCACACTGCCGCCCGATCCGGAAGGCCGCTCGAAGCGCGAGTCATTCTTTGAACGGGACCAACATGTTGAAGCCATTCACACCTTGCGCATTGCTCGTCGCAGTATTGGCCGCCGCGGCACTCGGCGGATGCGCGACCGAGGCGTCGCGCTCGCTGCCGACGCCCGAGGTCAGCAGTGCAAACGTGCCGCACGCCGGCAAGCCGGTGCCTGTCGCCGTCGGCAAGTTCGACAACCGCTCGAGCTATATGCGCGGCATCTTCTCCGACGGCGTCGACCGCGTCGGCAGTCAGGCGAAGACCCTTCTTGTCACAGCGTTGCAGCAGAGCCGCCGCTTCTCGGTGCTCGAGCGCGACAACCTGAGCGAAATCAGACAGGAAGCGCAGATCGCCAACAAGACGCAGCAGCTCAAGGGCGCCAACTATGTGATCACCGGCGACGTGACCGAGTTCGGTCGAAAGGAAGTCGGCGATCAGCAACTGTTCGGCATTCCGGGGCGTGGCAAGAGTCAGGTCGCCTACGCGAAGGTCAGCCTGAACATCGTCGATACGACGACGTCGGAAGTGATCACGTCCAGCGAGGGCGCGGGCGAATACAGCCTGTCGAACCGCGAGATCATCGGCTTTGGCGGTACGGCGTCGTACGACTCGACGCTCAACGGCAAGGTTCTCGATCTCGCGATCAAGGAAGCCGTCAATCACCTCGTCGAACAGGTCGACGCGGGCGCGCTACGGGCTGCGAAGTAACACCATCCATCACGATCAACAAAAACATGTCGAAGCGATTCAATTGACGGACCGGCTTTGCGCTGCCGGCTGCGGCAGTGTGCGCGCTGCTGTCCGCGTGCGCGAGCACGACGAACACCCCTGCGCTCTATCAATGGGACGGCTATCAGCCGCAAGTCTACGAGTACTTCAAGGCGCAAAAGAGTCCGCTCGAGCAGATCGATGCACTCGAAAAAGCACGTCAGCAGATTCTCGCGAAGGGCGCATCGGTTCCGCCGGGCTTTCATGCGCGTCTCGGGATGCTGTACGCGAGCATCGGAAAGAGTCAGGAAGCGAAGCAGGAGCTGCTTGCCGAGAAGCAGTCGTTTCCCGAGTCGTCGACCTACATGGACTTTCTGTTGAGCAAATTCCAATGACCATGAAGCGCTTCTTTTCATTCAGGCTGGTCGCCGCGCTGTCGGTGCTGTTCACGTTGACGGCATGCGTCACCCACGCGCCCCGTCAGGCGGACTACACCGCATTCCGCAACAGCAAGCCGAGGACGATTCTCGTGCTGCCCCCCGTCAACAACACATCGGATGTGAGCGCCACGTACGGCATGCTGTCGCAGATGACGATGCCGCTCGCCGAGGGCGGCTACTACGTGGTGCCCGTGGTCGAGATGGAAGAGACGTTCAGGCACAACGGCCTGACCACGCCGAACGACATCCAGAATGTCTCGCCCGACAAGCTGCGCAGCATCTTCGGCGCCGATGCGGCGCTGTACGCGACGATCACGCAGTACGGTTCGAAGTTCATGATCGTCGACAGCACGACGGCCGTGACGGCCGGCGCGAAGCTCGTCGACCTGCGCTCGGGCGACACGCTCTGGCAAGGCACGGCAAGCGCGACGGGCAAGGAACTGGGCAACAACTTCAGTGTGAATGCGGGTGGCCTGATCGGCGCAATGGTGCAGGCGACCGTCAAGCAGGTCGCGCATTCGCTGGCGGACGAATCGCATGATGTGGCAGGACTGACGAGCCGCAAGCTGCTGTCGAGCGACGGCCCGAACGGTCTATTGTATGGTCCGCGCTCGCCGAAGTACGGCACGGACTGATCCTGTCATGACGAACGCGCGCCGGGTTTGGCCGGCGCGCGTCTCATGGACGCATGCTCGCGCGTTACGTGAGCAGATAGTCGTCCTTCAACCCCGTCTTGTGCAGCGAAGGCTGCGCGAGCAGATCGCGGGCGGCGTCTTCGATAGTGGCGGAGAGCGCGTCGAGTGCGAGGTCGTTGTCGTCGGTGCCGAAGGGCTCTTCGATCTGCGATGCGATCGCGTCGAGCGCCATGAACGTGTACGCGACGAACACCGAGAAGATCGGCGTAAATGCGCCGACGCTCTCCACGAGTCCGAACGGCAGCGCCGCGCAGAAGAAATACACGGTGCGGTGGATCATCACCGAATACGCGAACGGCAGCGGCGTCGACACGATCCGCTCGCAGCCGCCGATCACATCCGATAGTCCGTTGAGGTTGCGGTCGATCGCGTGAACCGTCCACGCGTCGAGCTTGCCGTCGCGCGCCTGACGCTGCACCCATTCGCCGAGCCAGAGCATGATCGTCGCTGGCCGGTAGCGCGACATCATGACGCGTTCGAAGAGCGTTTTGTCGAGCCTCGCCGACAGATCCTGCGACGGATCGGTGCCTCTCAGTTGATGACGCAGCGCATGCGCGAACGCGCCCAGCACCTGCACGAATTCCTGCGTGTCGTTGACGGAAATCTGTGCGGACGGCAGCGTCAGCGCCTGACGCGTCAGCGAGCGCGTTTCGTTGAGCAGTTGTCCCCAGAGCTTGCGCGCTTCCCAGTAGCGGTCATAGCTCGCGCTGTTCCGAAAGCCGAGAAAGATCGCGAGCGCAATGCCGATCAGCGAGAACGGCGTGGTGCTGACGTTCACGGCGATTTTCAACACATGCACGTGCACGGCAAGCGCGACGATTGAGATCAGCAGAATGAGACCGAGGCGCGGCAGCAGTTCGGGCAGGACGGAGCCGCGCCACGCGAGCAGCATGCGGAACCAGTGAAGTTGCGGGCGGATGATCATGACGATGGGAGTCCCGTGCGAGCAATTGCATCGTGATGGTATTGAATGGTGCCGGCCTTTGCTCTGCGTGGCGCGCGGTCATGAGAAACGAAAAAGGCGAATCCTCGCAAGAGAATCCGCCTTTTGGCGCACAGCATAGAGCAAACAAAAGCTGCGATCAGATCATCGCCGCCCGCGCAGCCGCAATCGCCGCACGCACCTGATCCGGCGAAGTGCCGCCAGGATGATTGCGGCTCGCCACCGAGCCCTCCAGCGTCAGATAACCGAACACATCGTCGCCGAGCAGCGACGCGACGTTCGGCAGCTCGGCCTTCATCTCATCGAGCGAAAGATCGGCGAGATCGCAGCCGCGCTGATCGCAGACGCGGACCGCGTGAGCCACCGCTTCGTGCGCGTCGCGGAACGGCAGGCCGCGCTTGACGAGATAGTCGGCGAGATCGGTTGCCGTCGAAAAGCCTTGCAGCGCAGCCGAGCGCATCGCGTCGGGCTTGACCGTGATGCCCGCGACCATCTCGGCGAAGATGCGCAAGGTATCGGCGACGGTATCGACGGTATCGAACAGCGGCTCCTTGTCTTCCTGGTTGTCCTTGTTGTACGCGAGCGGCTGGCCTTTCATCAACGTGAGCAGCGCCATCAGATGGCCGTTCACGCGCCCCGTCTTGCCGCGCGCGAGCTCGGGCACATCGGGGTTCTTCTTCTGCGGCATGATCGACGAGCCGGTGCAGAAGCGGTCGGCGATATCGATGAAGCCGACGCGCGGGCTCATCCACAGCACGAGCTCTTCCGAGAAGCGCGACACGTGCGTCATCACGAGCGCCGACGCGGCCGTGAATTCGATCGCGAAGTCACGGTCGGACACGGCGTCGAGCGAGTTCGCGCAGATCCCGTCGAAGCCGAGCGTCTTCGCGACGGCATGACGGTCGATCGGATAGCTGGTGCCCGCGAGCGCCGCTGCGCCGAGCGGCAGACGGTTCACGCGCGCGCGGCAGCCGCACATGCGCTCGGCGTCGCGCGAGAACATCTCGACGTAGGCGAGCAGGTGATGGCCGAACGTGACGGGCTGCGCGACCTGCAAGTGCGTGAAGCCCGGCATGATCGTGGCGGCGTTCTTGTCCGCGAGGTCCAGCAGCGCGACGCGCAGATCCTTCAGCAGATCGCCGATGCGGTCGATTTCGCCGCGCAGCCACAGGCGAATATCGGTCGCGACCTGGTCGTTGCGCGAGCGGCCCGTGTGCAGACGCTTGCCCGCATCGCCGATCAACGCTGTGAGGCGCGCTTCGATGTTCAGGTGCACGTCTTCGAGATCGAGTTGCCATTCGAACTCGCCGCGCTCGATTTCACCCTTGATCTGCGCCATGCCGCGCTGGATCGCCGCGAGGTCGTCGGCGCTGATGATCTTTTGCGCGGCCAGCATCGACGCGTGCGCGAGCGAGCCTTCGATGTCGACGAACGCGAGACGCTTGTCGAAGAAAACCGACGACGTATAGCGCTTGACGAGTTCCGACATCGGCTCGGAGAAGCGAGCCGACCAGGCTTCGCCTTTTTTATGCAGTTGGGACGTCATGGTGATGGGCAGTGTGCGAGGTGAAGACGCGGACGGCGCGGCATCGCTGCGCCGCCTCGGGAAGAAATCGATTTTAACACCCGCCGCGCGGCGAACCTTGCGGCGCGGCGCGACGAGCGGATCAGGCGGATAGCGTGGACGACGCGGATATCATTCTTCTCGCACGAGCACGACGAGCTTCAGGTCTTCGCGATGCGCGGGCTTGAACGTGATCTGGTTGTAGACGACATGGCCGTCGCGCGGATGGTTGAACCGGCGCTGGCCGCCTTCGCGCTCGTTGACGTCCTGCGACGCCCAGAAGCGCGCGAACGCATCGCTTGCCGCCGACAGCGAATCGATCAGCGAGCGCGTGGGCGCGTCGTTTTGATGGCGGATCGAGTCGGCGCGATATTCGGCGGCGAGGCGCCGCGCGCGGATTTCCCAGTCGACGATCAGGCTGCGCGCAACCGGCGACAGGAACGTGTAGCGCAGCAGGTTGCGGTCGTGTTCGCCGTCGAGCCAGCCGACGAACAGATCGGCCGCGGGCGTGTTCCACGCGAGCGCCGTGAACTGGCGGTCGAGCACGTAGGCCGGCGCGTTCACGAGCTGGACGGTCTTGAGCAGCATCGCGGGGGTATCGGCGGCGGCCGGGTCGGGCTCGGCGGGGTCGCGCTGGGCGGCCAGTTCGAACAGATACACGCGCTCGGCGCGCGACAACTGCAACGCGACGGCGATGCGCGCCAGCGCATCGGCCGACGCGGACACGGGCCTTCCCTGTTCGATCCACGTGTACCAAGTAGGGCTCACGCCGCACAGCTGGGCGACTTCCTCGCGACGCAGGCCGGGCGTGCGGCGGCGCGGGCCGGGCGGCAGGCCGACGGCTTGCGGCGACACGCGCTCGCGATGTGCGCGGATGAACTCGCCGAGCGCGCGGGCGGGCGATGCATCGAGGGGCGGGGCGGAATCAGCGGATGAGGGCGTGGTCATGTTGCAGACTGCGGTGGCTGGTAATTGCGATACCAGAATAATTGCTTGACTTGTACCGGTACAGGACGGGCTCTATTGTAGCGACTGGAACGGAGCATGCGAACACGCGGGCCCGTTCGGAGGACTCGAACACGAGGTTCACAGATAACCCTGAAAGGCCGTAATTGTTTGCATGGGACGGGAGCAAGGCGCTGAAACGCCAACTCCCGTCGACTACTTTGCATGGGACGGAAGTAGGGTGCTAAAGCGCCAACTTCCGTCGACTACTCTGTATGGGACGGAAGTAAGGCGCTAAAGCGCCAACTCCCGTCGACAGGAGCACACGATGAAGCATCACGATCAGGTGGCCGACGCGTTCGGCTCGACAGCGGCCGCGTATCTGACGAGCCAGGTGCACGCGACGGGCGCGGACTTGCAGGCGCTGGCGGCGGCCGTCGCCGAGACGCCGGGCGCTGCCGTGCTCGACATGGGTTGTGGGGCGGGGCACGCGAGTTTTGCCGTCGCGCCGCATGCCGGGTCCGTCGTCGCGTACGACATCGCGCCGCAGATGCTGGCCACCGTCGAGGCCGCCGCGCAGGAGCGCGGGCTGTCGAACATCCGGACCTCGCAGGGCGCGGCGGAGAAGCTGCCGTTCGCCGATGCTTCGTTCGACTGGGTGATCAGCCGGATGAGCGCGCATCACTGGCACGACGTGCCGCTGGCGCTTGCCGAAGTTCGGCGGGTGTTGAAGCGAGGCGGACGTGTGCTGTTCATCGACATCGCAGGGAGCGATCATCCGTTGCTCGATACGCATCTTCAGGCAGTCGAAGTTTTGCGCGACGCTTCGCATATCCGCAACTATCGCGTTGACGAATGGCTCGCGTTTTTCGCCGCGACTGGGTTTTCCGTGGTCGTGCGCGAGCGGTGGCGCCTGCCGATCGAGTTCGCTTCGTGGGTTGCGCGGATGAGGACGCCTGAGGCGCGTGTCATTGCGATCCGTTCTATCTGGGCTTCAGCGCCAGATGAAGTTCGAGAATATTTCGATGTGCAGGACGATGGGTCGTTCAAGCTCGATGCGTTGATGATCGAGGGGCATTGAGGTTTATGTCTGCGGCTGGTGGTTTGCCCTTATCGCGGGCATCCGCGTATGCGGTTTGTTTTGTTTTTTATGGCTTGCTGCCGGCATCCGCGATGCGAGGCGCTAACGCGGATGCCCGCGCGGGGCAAGGCGAACCACAAAAGACGCCGTCGCAGACAAAAAAGAAAAAAGCGGCGAATCAAAAAAGACCCGCCGCCCGAAGGGCAAAAAAAGCAATTAACCAGTATTTCTCAACCCAGCCGCAATTCCGTTGATCGTCAAATGAATCCCGCGCCGAACGCGCAGGTTCGTATCCCCGCCGCGGTGCCGCTTCAACAGTTCCACCTGCAGGTGATTCAGCGGATCGAGATAAGGGAACCGGTTCTTGATCGAGCGCGCGAGCAACGGATTATCGGAAAGCCGTTCCTTCCTGCCCGTGATCTCGGAGAGCGCACTCGACGTCCGCTCCCACTCGGCGACGATGCGCTCGAACACATGCTTGCGCAGCTTCTTGTCGGTGACGAGCGCGGCATAGCGCGACGCCACAGCGAGGTCCGTCTTCGCGAGCACCATGTCCATGTTGGACAGCAGGGTAGAGAAGAACGGCCACGTCTTGTGCATCTTGCGCAGCAGGTTCAACCGGCGCTCACGCTCCACATTCGAGTCCGACGCGTCGAGCCATCCCGCCACGGCGCTGCCGAAGCCATACCAGCCCGTCAGCAGCAACCGGCACTGGCCCCATGAAAAGCCCCACGGAATCGCGCGCAGATCCTCGATCTTGCGTTGCTTCGGGTCCTGCAGCTTGCGCGACGCCGGCCGGCTGCCGATGTTCAGCTCGGCGATCTCCGAGATCGGCGTCGACGAGAAGAAATAATCGGTGAAGCCCGGCGTTTCATAGACGAGCGCACGGTACGACGCCATCGCCGCGTCGGAGAGGGTCTGCATCGTCTCCTCGAAGTCGGGCAGTTGCGCGGGCGCATTGCCGTGCGGCAGCAGCGAGGCTTCGAGCGTCGCGGCGACAACCGTTTCCAGATTGCGCCGGCCGATCTCGGGGTTGCCGAACTTGCTCGCGATCACTTCGCCCTGTTCCGTCAAGCGGATCTGGCCGTCGACGGTGCCCGGCGGCTGCGACAGGATCGCCTGATACGTCGGGCCGCCGCCGCGTCCGACCGTGCCGCCACGACCATGGAACAGACGCATCGTGATGTTGCGCTCGTTGAAGAGCGACACGAGCGCGAGTTCCGCGCGATACAGCTCCCAGTTCGACGTGAGGAAGCCGCCGTCCTTGTTGCTGTCCGAATAGCCGAGCATCACTTCCTGCTCTTTACCCTGGTTCTCGATGATGGCATCGATGCCCGGCAGCGCGAGCAGGTCGCGCATGATGTGCGAAGCGTTGCGCAGGTCGGGAATCGTCTCGAAGAGCGGGATCACCATCAGGCCGGCGCGCGCCGGATCGACGGGGTTGCCGAGCGAGCCTTGCAGCAGTCCCGCTTCCTTCTGCAGCAACATCACTTCGACGAGATCGCTCACCGTCTCCGTGTGCGAAATGATGTAGTTGCGCACCGCGCGCGCGCCGAACTTCTCGCGCGTCACGCGCGCCTGTTCGAGCACGCCCAGTTCGCTCTTCACGAGATCCGAGTATTCGACATACGGCGAGCGCAACAGGCGCGGCTGCGACAGTTCCGCGAGCAGCACGCGCAGCTTGTCCGCTTCGGGCAGCGCCGCGTAATCGCTTTCGACACCCGCGCGGCGCAGCAGCTCGGCGATCACCGCTTCGTGAATGTCGGAGCTTTGGCGCAGATCGATGCTCGCGAGATGGAAGCCGAACACTTCGGCCGCGCGCGTCAACGGCGACAGGCGCGGCGTCGCGAGCGACGCGCCGTGATGCTCGGCGAGCGACTCGATCAGCACGTGCAGATCGCGCACGAACTCGGACGAGTCGCCATACGGGATCGCGCGAATCTTCGGCACGCCGGGGCCCGCGCTGCGCACGGGCACGACGCCTTCGCCGAGTCGCACGCGCGCGCTCGCCGCAAGACGCGTGTAGATGCCGATCAGCGCGCGCCGGTACGGCTCGTCGGTGCGGTGCGGCGAGTGGTCGGGCGAGGCGTCCGCGAGTGCCTTCACGCTTTCGCTTGCGCCCGCCAGCAGGTTCGACACCGACAGCTCCGCACCGAGCTTGTGCACCTGCTCCAGGTAGTGCTCGAAGATCACCGCAGCCTGGCGCGTGATCGCGTTTTCGAGTGTCTCGCCCGTGACGTTCGGATTGCCGTCGCGATCGCCGCCGATCCAGCTGCCCATCTGGAAGAAGGACGGCAGGCGCGCGTCGAGGCCGTGCTCGACCAGTGCTTCTTCGATATCGGCGTAGAGCGCAGGAATCTCTTCGAGGAACGTCGCGCGGTAATACGACAGCGCGTTCTCGATTTCATCGGCGACGGTCAGGCGCGAATCGCGCAGCATGCGCGTCTGCCACAGCGACGTCACGCGCGCGCGCAGCAGCGAGTCGTTTTGCAGGCTCTCGCGCGCCGTCAACGGCTGGTCGCGTTCGGCGAGCAGCCGCGCGATGTCGTGCTGCGCGTCGAGGATGCTCTTGCGCTGCACTTCCGTCGGGTGCGCCGTCAGCACGGGGACGATCAGCGCGTCGTTGAAGAACTGCTGCAAAACGGGCGTCGCGGCCGCGTTCGCTTCGACGAGACGGTCGAGCGCGTGCGCGACCGTGCCCGGCTGCGACGTCGAGCCGGCCAGATCGTGAATGCGGTGCCGGCGGTTGCGATGGCGGTCTTCGGCGATGTTCGCGAGATGCGAGAAATAGCTGAACGCGCGCACCACGCTCACAGTCTGTTCGGGCGACAGCGCGCGCAGTTTCTTTTCGAGCGTCTGCGCGGCGACGCTGTCGTCCTCGCGGCGAAACCGCACCGCGTGCTGGCGAATCGTCTCGACCACGTCGAACACCTCGTCGCCTTCCTGCTCGCGCACCACGTCGCCGAGCAGCCGCCCCAGATAGCGGATGTCCTCGAAGAGCGGCTGGTCCTTGTCCTCGCGCGTGCGGGCGTTGTCTTTTAACGGCGCGGCCTCCCGCTTGCTGGCGCTGTTGTTCCTGCTTCGTTTCGACAGGCTGTCGGCGGCCGCTTTGGCCGCTTTGGTCTTCGTGGATTTGCCGGTTTTGCCGGATTCGAGGGCCTGTGTTGCTTTCAGGGCCTTGGTGGCCTTGACAGCCTTGACGGCGGAAGCGGCCGACGCGGTGTTTGCGGCGTCGGGCGAGGCAGTGTTGCGGCGGGCAGGGCGCGCCGATCCGGAAGACGTCACGATGTTTCCTCAGGAAAGCCAGGGTCTAAAGAATGTGGACTGCAACTTCGGTTACTGCGGGGAACTGCGCTAAAGCCTGTCAACGATGCGGCGCGCGATGGAGGAAGGGCCGGTTGCGCGTGCTGCGCCGCATTGGATGATCGCGCATGCGGCGCATCGACGCTCGAACGACCGTGCTCGGGCTTCTGGCGGCCACGCAAGTCACGAATCGATACGGCTCATCGGGTAGTCCGCGCCGACACCGTGCGCGGACCAGTCTCCTCCGTCGAACTGCTTCGGCTTGGCCGTGCGGCCAGCGAGAGGTTGCCGAAGCGCGTGCTAACATTGTTTGTTATCACATCCCGTCGTTCAATGACTCAAACAATGAATTCCGAGACGCTTGCGCTCACGCCGCCCACTACGCTCGTCATCGCGTCGCGGGAAAGCCGCCTGGCGATGTGGCAGGCCGAGCACGTGCGGTGTGCGCTGCACAAATTATATCCATCTTGTGACGTAAAAATCCTCGGAATGACGACACGCGGCGATCAGATTCTCGATCGCACGCTGTCGAAGGTTGGCGGCAAGGGGCTGTTCGTGAAGGAGCTGGAGAACGCGCTCGCCGACGGCCGCGCCGATCTCGCCGTTCATTCGCTGAAAGACGTGCCGATGGAACTGCCCGAAGGCTTCGCGCTGTCCACCATCATGGAGCGCGAAGACCCGCGCGATGCTTTCGTCTCGAACCAGTACGACACGCTCGCCGCGCTGCCGCCCGGCAGCGTGGTCGGCACGTCGAGCCTGCGCCGCGAAGCGATGCTCCGTACGCGCTATCCGGAACTCGTCGTGAAGCCATTGCGCGGCAATCTCGATACGCGCCTCGCCAAGCTCGATCGCGGCGACTACGCGGCCATCATTCTCGCCGCCGCTGGGCTGAAGCGTCTCGGTCTCGCCGGGCGCATCCGTTCGCTGCTCGATCCCGCCGACAGTCTGCCCGCCGCGGGCCAGGGCGCGCTCGGCATCGAGATTCGCGCGGACCGCGCGGACCTCGCTGCGTGGCTCGCGCCGCTGCATCACGAGCACACGGCCGCCGCCATCGAAGCGGAGCGCATGGTGTCGCGCGCGCTCGGCGGCAGCTGCGAAGTGCCGCTCGCGGCCTACGCGACGTGGCGCGACGGCGCGCTGCATCTGCGCGGCATCGTCGCGACGCCGGACGGGAAGCGCGTGCTCTCCGCACAGGCGTCGGCGCCCGCGCCGACCACGGGCGCCGCGCTCGAACTCGGCCGCGAAGTCGCGAGCCAGCTCGAAGCGCAAGGCGCGATGGACATCGTCCGCGCGCTCAGCACGGCGAGCGGGCCGACGGCTGGTCCGGCGAATGCCCCGTGATGGCGGCCGGTTCGAACCCGACATCCGCTGATTCCCCGTCGACGGACGGCGCCGGCCCGTCGCGCACGACGGGCGCGCACCTGAGCGTCGTGCTGACGAGGCCGGCGGGACAGTCCGATGCGCTCGCCAAAGTGCTGCACGACGCGGGTGTCGCGACCGTCGAATTTCCGCTGATCGAAATCGCGCCCGCCGACGACGAAGGCCCGCTGCGCGCGGCGCTCGCGTCGCTCGACCGATACGCGCTCGTCGTGTTCGTGTCGCCGAACGCCGTCGATTACGCGTTCGCGCGCCATGACGCGATCTGGCCGCATGCGCTGCCCGTCGGCGTCGTCGGTCCGGGCAGCGTCGCGGCGCTCGCGAAGCACGGCGTCGAAGCGCCCGCATACACGGTGGTCAGCCCTAGTGCCAGCGCCGACGACAACGACGGCGCGCGATTCGACTCGGAAGCGCTGTACGCGGCGCTCGAAGCGTCGCTCGGCGAGAACGCCTTCGAAGGCAAGCGCGTGCTGATCGTGCGCGGCGACGGCGGCCGCGAGTGGCTCGCCGACCGTTTGCGCGAAGCGGGCGCCGAAGTCGAGACCGTCGCGGCTTACCGGCGGCTCGTGCCCGAGCCGTCGATCGGCGCGTGGTCGCGCATCCATGCGCTGCTATCGGGCGAATCGAAGACGCCGCACGCGTGGCTGGTCACGAGTTCCGAAGGCGTGCGCAATCTCGGCGAACTCGCACACGACCATCTGACCGTCAGCGAGCAGGCGCAACTGAAACGCGCGATGTTCGTCGCGCCCCATCCGCGCATCGCGGAAACCGCGCGGGGATTGGGTTTTGATAGCATTACGGTGTCCGGTGCGGGCGATGAACGTATCGCGCGCACGCTGTTGTCCCTCGCTGTTCCTTCCGAAGTTCAACCGGTCCAGTCCAACCCGGCACAAGAACGCATGACTGATACCAACGCATCCACGAATCCCACGCCCAACTCCGCGCCGCGGCCCGCCACCACGCTGCCGCCGAATCAGCCCTTTACGCCTTATGAAATGCAGCAACCGAAACGCGGCAAGGGCACGGGGCTGCTCTGGGTCGTCATCGCGCTGGTGCTCATCGTGGCGGTGTCGGGCGGCCTTGCGCTGAACCGCAGGGTGATCAAGCTCGACCAGCAGTTGTCGCATCGGCAGCAGGCCAATGACGCATCGACGGCCGAGCTGCGCGTGAAGACGGAGCAGGCCGTCGCGACCGTGCAGGCCGCCAACGTGCAGATCGCGCAGCTCGAAGGCAAGCTCGCCGATGCGCAGAACTCGCAACAGGCGCTGCAGCAGCAATACGCGGATCTCGCGCGCAACCGCGACGACTGGACGATGGCCGAAGTCGGCCAGATGCTGTCGAGTGCCAGCGAGCAGTTGCAGCTGACGGGCAATACGCAGCTCGCGCTCTTCGCGCTGCAAAGTGCCGACACGCGCCTCGCCGCCTCGGATGGCGCGCAGGTGCTGGCCGTGCGCAAGGCGATCGCGCAGGACATCGACAAGCTGAAGTCCGCGCCTTCGACCGATCTGACGGGCCTCGCGATCAAGCTCGACAACGCGATCGACCAGGTCGACCAGCTGCCGCTTTCCGGCGAGGCGCCCATCGCGCACGCGACGCCGCATGCGGCCGAGCCGAAGGACGTCGACCGCGTCGCGGCCGCCACCGGCGAGCCGAAGTGGAAAGTATGGTGGAACCAGTTCGTGACGGGCGTCGGCCAGCAACTGACCAGTCTCGTGCAGGTGCGCCGCCTCGATCACGCCGATACGATGCTCGTGTCGCCGGATCAGGGCTACTTCCTGCGGGAGAACCTGAAGCTGCGTCTGCTGTCGGCGCGACTGGCGCTGCTCGCACGCAACCAGACCACGCTCAAGTCCGATCTCAACGCCGCGGATGAGGCGCTCGCGCGCTACTTCGATGCATCGTCGAAGAAAGTGCAGACCGCGCGCGATCTCGTGAAGGAGGTCGACCAGGGCTCGGGGGCCGTCGAAGTGCCGAACCTGAATACGAGCCTGCAGGCCGTGCATCAATACCGGAACCGGGGTTAATCATGGCGCTGCGTGGACTTCTCTGGCTCGCTTTCCTGTTCGCGATCGCCGTCGTGCTCGCGCTCGTCGGGCGCTTCGACACCGGCCAGGTGTTGCTCGTCTATCCGCCATATCGCGTCGATATTTCGTTGAATCTGTTTGTCGTCGGCCTGATCGTCACGTTCATCGTGATGTATGTGCTGCTTCGCATCGTGCGCAATATCTGGGGCATGCCGCGGCGTGTGGCCGCGTACCGCGCGCGTCAGCGTGTCGCGAAGGCGCATTCGGCGTTGCGCGACGCAATCGCGAATCTGTATGCGGGGCGTTTCTCGCGCGCCGAAAAGGCCGCGCGCGATTCGCTCGCGAATCCCGACAACAAGGGCGCGGCGGGCCTGATCGCGGCGAACGCCGCGCACCGGATGCACGAGTACGCGCGCCGCGACGAATATCTCGCGCAGATCGATGCGGCCGACTGGCAGGATGCGCGTCTGATGGCGACGGCCGACATGCGCGCCGATGGCCGCGACGCCGATGGCGCGCTGCACGCGCTCACCGAAATGCAGTCGCAGGGCGGCCGCCGCATTCACGCACAGCAGATCGCGTTGCGCGCGCAGCAGCAGTTGAAGAACTGGGGCGAAGTGCTGAAGCTCGTGAAGACGCTCGAAAAGCGCGAGGCGATTCATCCCGCCGTGGCCGTGCGTCTGCGTCAGCTGGCGGCGGAAAACCTGTTGCGCGATCGCCGGCACAATGCCGATGCGCTGCTCGAACTGTGGCATTCGCTGACGCCGACGGAGCGCCATTCGCCGCGCCTCGCCGATCTCGCGGCCGATCTGCTGGTCGCGCTAAACCGTCCGCAGGAGGCGCGCAAGATCGTCGAGGACGCGCTCGCGCAAAACTGGGACGCGCGCCTGTTGCGCCGCTATCCGGATACGACGGGCGGCGACGCGCTGCCGCTGATCCAGAAGGCAGAAGGCTGGCGCAAGGAGCGCCCCGACGATGCCGACCTGCTGTTCACGCTGGGCCGTCTGTGCCTGCATCAGCAGCTGTGGGGGAAGGCGCAATCGTTCCTCGAACAGGCGCTGAAGCAAGCCGACAACGAGACGCTCAAGATCCGCTCGCACCGTGCGCTCGCGCGTCTGCACGAGCAACTGGGCGATGCGTCGAAGGCGAGCGAGCACTATCGGGAGAGCGCGCTGGCGATGAATATCGTCTGATGCGCTGAACGGCTCGGGCTGCAGATAACGCAGATAAAAAACCCTCGGTGACGGTCAGGTCACCGAGGGTTTTTTCTTGCTTGAAGCTGTGAGGGCGGTGCGCGCCTACTTGTTCACGAGCCTCGCCGGCACGCTGATCGCGAGCAGTCCGCCGAGAATCATGAACGCGGCGAGCATGTACATGCCCGAGTCGGTGGTGGAGGTGATCTGCTTGAGCCAGCCCACTGCGTACGGGCTCAGGAAGCCCGCGAGATTGCCGATCGAATTGATCATCGCGATGCCGGCCGCCGCGCCCGTGCCCGCGAGGAAGGAAGTCGGCAAGCTCCAGAAGAGCGGCAGCGTCGTGATGATGCCCATCGTCGCGAGCGTGAGCGCGGCCATCGCGAGCGTCGTGTCGTGCGCCCACACGACGGACAGCACGAGGCCGAGCGCGCCCGCGAATCCCGGCAGCGCGACGTGCCAGCGGCGCTCGCGCGTGCGGTCGGCGCTGCGCGCGACGAGCACCATCGCGATCACGGCGGCGGCGAACGGAATCGCCGAAAGCAGGCCGATCATGAACGCATCGGTGACGCCCGTCGACTTGATGATGGTCGGCAGCCAGAAGCTCACGCCGTACAGGCCCATCACGAACGAGAAGTAGATCAGGCTCATCAGCAGCACGCGCGGGCTCATCATCACCTTGCCGATCGAGTGATCCTCTTTCGTTGCCTCTTCGACAGCGATATTGCGCTCGAGCAGTTCGCGCTCCTGGTCCGTCAGCCACTTCGCCTTCGAGATGCGGTCGTCGAGCACGACGAACACCAGAATGCCGACGATCACCGACGGTATGCCTTCGAGCAGGAACAGCCACTGCCAGCCATGCCAGCCGTTCGCACCATTGAACGCCTTCAGGATGTAGCCCGAGATCGGCCCGCCGACGACGCCCGAAATCGCGATGGCCGTCATGAACCAGGTCGTCATGCGGCCGCGCCGGTGCGCCGGATACCAGTAGGTCAGATACAGGATGATGCCGGGGAAGAAGCCCGCTTCCGCCAGACCGAGCAAAAAGCGCATCGCATAGAACATGGTGGGCGTGGTGACGAACATCGTCAGCATCGAGATGATGCCCCACGACACCATGATCCGCGCGATCCACACCCGCGCGCCGACGCGATGCAGGATGATGTTGCTCGGCACTTCGAAGATGAAATAGCCGATGAAGAAGATGCCCGCGCCGAAGCCGTAGACAGCGTCGGAAAGGCCCAGGTCGGTGCTCATGCCGAGTTTCGCGAAGCCGACGTTCACGCGATCCAGATACGCGACGACATAGCTGAGCATCAGAAGCGGCGTCAGACGCCAGGCGACTTTCCTATAGGTCGCCTCTTCGAAAGTGGAAGGCGGCGCGTCTGCGCCGGGACGGTGAAGCGGATTCGCAGGACTGGACACGCGTGTCTCCTATCGACCATCGTTAGCGCTTTCGCGCCTTATGCTGGTCCTATGTGAAGCTCGTTATTGTGGAAATGACGTACCGCCGTTCGCGATTCTAAACGTTCAACGCGCGCTGAAAAGACGCTTGACGTCGGGGAATACACTGACTTTTTAATGGCTAGCGCGCATCATGCAGTGCGGCGCACGCGCAGCCGCGCCGGCACATGGCAGGAACGACCGGCGCCCACGCACACCGCACGTGCCGCTACACGCAGCGTCCGCCGTCCACTTCGAGACACACGCCCGTGATGAACTCCGCTTCGTCCGACGCGAGATAAAGCGCCGCATTCGCGATGTCCTGCGGCGTCGAGAAGCGGCCGAGCGGAATCCCCGCCAGGAACTTCTGCCGGTTCTCCGGCGTGTCTTCGACGCCCATGAACTCCGTCAGCAGTCCCGTCTCGCCGATCACCGGATTCACGCAGTTCACGCGAATGCGGTCCGGCCCGAGCTCGACGGCAAGCGCCTTGCTCGCGACGATCACGGCGCCCTTGCTGCCGTTGTACCAGACGAGCCCGGGGCGCGGCCGCACGCCCGCCGTCGACGCGATATTGACGAACACGCCGCCGCCTTGCTCGCGGAAGTACGGGACGAATTCGCGCACGCTCCAGTAGATGCTCTTCACGTTGACGGCGTACACGCGGTCGAACTCAGCTTCCGTCACGTCGAGCACCGGCTTGTTCCGATGCGTGGTGCCCGCGTTGTTGACGACGATCTGCACGCTGCCGAAGTCTTCGATGGCGGCGGCGCGCAACGCGCTCCAGTCGTCCGCGCGCGTGACGTCGCCCGCGACGGCAATTGCCTTGCCGCCCGCCAGCGCGATCTCGCTCGCGACGCGCTCGGCCGCCGGGCCGTTCAGATCGTTGACGACGACGTTCGCGCCTTCGCGCGCATAAGTCTTCGCGATGCCTTCTCCAAAGCCCGAGCCGCCGCCTGTGACGATGGCCGTTTTGCCGGTCAGCCGCATGATGTCTCCTCTGTCGATGGGAGTCAGGGCTGAGGCCCTTGCCCCCGTTCCATGAAAGATGGTTGCTGTCGTTGTGCGAATCGTTTGGGGTTATGTGTCAGCCGTGCCTGATCGCGACGGTCTTCAGCACCGTGAAGCCATACAGCGCTTCGAAGCCTTTCTCGCGGCCATGGCCCGAATGCTTGACGCCGCCGAACGGCAGCTCGACGCCGCCGCCCGCGCCATAGTTGTTGATGAACACCTGCCCCGAGCGCACGCGTCTTGCGATGCGCAGCTGGCGTGCGCCGTCGCGCGTCCAGATGCCCGCGACAAGCCCGTACTGCGTGCCGTTGGCCAGCGCGAGCGCTTCGCTTTCGTCGGCGAACGGCAGGGCGGCGAGCACCGGGCCGAACACTTCTTCGCGCGCGAGCCGGTGCGTGGGAGGCACATCGCGCAGCAAGGTTGGCGCCTGATAGAAGCCGTCTTCCGGCGCTTCCGCGATCACTTCGCCGTGCGCCGCCATCGGGATGCCGTCGTGCTGCGCGTCCGACAGGAAGTCCCATACGCGGCGCTGTTGCTTCGCGTTGATCAGCGGACCGCAGTCGAGATCCGCGTGCGCCGGGCCGACGCGCAGCTCGCTGAACGCCGTCGCGAGCCGTTCGAGCAGCGGCTCGTAGATGCTACGCTCGATCAGCACGCGGCTGCCCGCCGAGCAGGTCTGCCCGGCGTTCTGCACGATTGCGTTGACGAGCGTGGGCAGCGCGGCGTCGAGGTCGGCATCCGCGAAGACGATTTGCGGCGACTTGCCGCCCAGCTCAAGCGTGACGGGCACGTGGTTTTCGGCGGCCATCTGCGTGACGAGCTTGCCCGTTTCGGGCGAGCCGGTGAACGAAATGTGGTCGATGCCGGGATGGCGCGCGAGTGCCGCGCCTGCTTCGTGTCCGTAGCCCGTGACGACGTTGAGCGCGCCCGCCGGCAGGCCTGCTTCGGCCGCGAGTTCGGCGACGCGCAGCACTGAGAGGCACGCGTCCTCTGCGGGCTTCACGACGCACGCGTTCCCCGCAGCAAGCGCCGCGCCCACGCTGCGCCCGAAGATCTGCATCGGATAGTTCCACGGCACGATATGGCCCGTGACGCCGTGCGGCTCGCGGATCGTGAAGACGGTGTACCCGTTCTGGTAGGGCAGCGTTTCGCCGTGCAGCTTGTCGGCGGCGCCCGCATAGAACTCGAAGTAGCGCGCGAGCGCGGCCGCGTCGCCGCGCGCCTGCTTGAGCGGCTTGCCCGTGTCGCGCGCCTCGATCTGCGCCAGTTCTTCGTGACAGGCGGCGACGAGCATCGACAGCCGGTACAGCAGACGGCCGCGCTCGGCTGCGCTGGCGGCGCCCCAAGCGCCGTCGTACGCGCGGCGCGCGGATTCGACGGCGGTATCGATGTCGGCGGCCGTGCCGCGCGCGAGCGTCGCGAACGGCTGGCCGTCGGAGGGATCGACGACGGGGATCGCTTCTCCGCCCGATGACGCGGCCCATTCGCCGCCGATGAAGTGCTTCGCTTCTTCCACGCATGCTCCTTGCCTGAGGCGACAGAGGACGATCAACGAAAAAAAACGGACAGCGGACGGCGATTGCGCCGCCCGCACATGACGGGCGCAACGGAACCGTCGATAAGGACTGGCAACCTGCGCGATGCGCGGCGACTAGAGACGGACGCCGGCAAAGGATGCCGGCACAGGGGACACCCCAGCTAACGGAAGCCACCAGACGTACGGCGATTATCGCGCCGATCGCTCCGAGGGTGTCATTGACCGATTGGCTATAATGGCGCATTCCGCAGTGTCCGGGTTGCGGCGCCGCGTTCCGTATCGCGAACGCAGCGCGCGCCGCGCGCCATCTTTCACATTTCATCCTGATCAGAGAGCGCCATGAGCTTCAATCACGTCCCCCCTGGTAAAGACCTCCCGCAAGACTTCAACGTCATCATCGAAATTCCGGCGCAAAGCGATCCGGTGAAGTACGAGGCCGACAAGGAACTGGGCATGCTCGTCGTCGATCGCTTCATCGGCACGGGCATGCGTTATCCCGCGAACTATGGCTTCATTCCGCAGACGCTGTCGGGCGACGGCGACCCTGTCGACGTGCTGGTGATCACGCCGTTCCCGCTGCTGGCGGGTTCCGTGGTGCGCGCACGCGCGCTCGGCATGTTGCAGATGACGGACGAATCGGGCGTCGACGCGAAGCTGATCGCCGTGCCGCACGACAAGATCTGCCCGATGACGGCGGACCTGAAGTCGATCGACGACGTGCCGCAATACCTGAAGGATCAGATCAAGCACTTCTTCGAGCAATACAAGGCGCTCGAGAAGGGCAAGTGGGTGAAGGTCGAAGGCTGGGCGGGCGTCGATGCCGCCCACAAGGAAATCAGCGAAGGCGTCGCGAACTACAAGAAGTAATCGGAACGCTGAAAGTCTGCCGGCAAAACGCTCCTTCGGGAGCGTTTTGTTTTTGGGGCAGCGCCGCCGCGCCCTTATTGCGGGCGCACTGTCGCGAGCCGCGTGCCGGCGAACGGGTCCTGGCGCCAGTCGACGGTCGGGTGTGCCGCCCGTTTGGACCGCGTGGCGCGCTTCTCGACAGCGAAGTGCTCCATCGACTGACCGGCGCTGACGGCCTGGCTCAGCCACTGCGGCAGATTCCCTTTACCGTCCCACGTATCGCCGGAAGCGCTGCGAAAACGCGCCGATTTCTGGCGCGTGCGCTCTTCGGCGAGTGCAGCCGCGAGATCGGTGATCTTGATGCCGACCTGCGCCATGCGGCGGCGCAGATACGCAATCATGCTGTCACGCTTACGCTCGTCCATTTGCTTTCCCCTTGAGGTTCCTGCCAGGTAAACGCACTGCGTCGATGTGGATTCGGTGTGGGGAAGTATGCTGTCGGGCAAGTGGTGCGTCGAGGTGCGATTGTTGAAAACACTGTTGCTGCGCGGACAACGGCGCGGCGCGGATCACGAGTACGGATCAGGCTTCCTCGGGGTCCTGCGCCTCTGCTTCGCTCAGCGCGGGCAGCACGGATTCGAGCGTCCGCGCGCCTGACGCCAGCTCCCGCTTCTGCGCGGGCGCGAGCTGCTTGACGCGGTACTCGGCCCGCAAGGCGCTCGACCGGTCGGCGAGTTCGAACGACGCGAGCAGGCGCATGGGCTTGCGCGAGCGCGTATAGCGCGCGCCCGTGCCGTTGCAGTGCTTGTCGAAGCGCGCCGCGACGTCGGTGGCGATGCCCGTGTAGACGCTGCCGTCCGAGCATTCGATCAGATACAGAAACCACGGCATTGCGCGCGCCTAGTCCTTGAACGGGTTGTGTTCGCGCAGTTCGTCGACGTACGCGTGGATGTGATTCTTCTCGCTGTCGAGAAACCGCGCGACGGCATCCGAGAACGCCGGATGCGCGAGCCAGTGCGCCGAGCGCGTGACGGTCGGCATGAAGCCGCGCGCCATCTTGTGCTCGCCCTGTGCGCCGCCTTCGAACACGCCGAGCTTCTGCTCGATGCAGAATTCGAGCGGCTGATAGTACGCGGTCTCGAAGTGCAGGCAGGGCACGTGTTCGAGCGCGCCCCAGTAGCGTCCGTAGAGCGTGCCGCCCGCGTTCGCGCCGTCGCGCTGATAGACGACGAGCGAACTCGCAATCGGCTTGCCCTCGTATTCGGCGATTACCAGCATCAGATTTTCGGGCATCGACGCGCCGATCATCCGGAAGAAGTCGAGATTCAGATACGGACTCGAAAAGTGCTCGCGGTACGTCTGCCGATAGCACTTGCTGAAGAAGCGCCATTCGACGTCTGTAATGTCTTCGCCGAGCACGCGGCGAAACGTGATGCCCGCGTCGCGCACCTTGCGGCGTTCGGCGCGGATGTTCTTGCGCTTCTTCTGTTCGAGCGACGACAGGAACTCGTCGAAATCGCGGTAGTCTTCGTTGATCCAGTGGAACTGCACGCCCTCGCGCTGCATCATGCCGAGGTCCGTCAGCACCTGCGCTTCCGTTTCGGTGGGAAAAAGCACATGCAGCGACGACACGTCGGCCTGCTCGGCGAACGCGACCAGCGTGGCGGCGAGATGGCGCAGCGCGTGCTCGTCGGCGGCGATCAGGCGCGTGCCCTGCACGGGCGTGAACGGCACCGCGCACAGCAGCTTCGGATAGTAGGGCAGGCCGTTGCGCTTGTACGCGTCGGCCCATGCCCAGTCGAACACATACTCGCCGTACGAGTGGCCTTTCGCATAGACGGGCGCGGCCGCGGCCAGCTTGCCCGTGCGCGGATCGGTCAGCGTGACGAACTGCGGCGCCCAGCCCGTATCGGCGACGGCGCATTGCGTCGCGTGCAGCGCGCTCAGGAATTCGTGGCGCAAGAAAGGCGTCGGTTGCGCCTGCTGGCTGAGCAGTGCGTTCCACTCGGCGGCATCCACTTCGAGCGGCGAAGCGAGGATGCCCGCGCGGTAATCAAAACGTTCCTGGTTCAATCTGTTCGACCGTTGGCGATACTGTTGGCGCGCTCGCGTAGGCTCGCGGCCCGACAGGACGGGGTGACGCCGATAAGCGGATGCTGCGCGCGCGTGGTGCCGGTTCGCCTCGATGCAACCTCGATGCAACGACGACTCGTGACAAGGCGCTACGCCAGCGCGGCGCGACGAACGGCCATGTTAATGCAAATGCGTGCGCGAAGTGCGCGGCGTGGTCTCCGAGACGGGCGCGGCGATTCCGCGAAGGCTTGCGCGCACGCGACCGAGACCTGGAATGCGCTTACCGCTTATCATCTACGCTGTTCGATAGCCGCCGTTTCGCGCGTGACCGCCTGTCGCCCGATCGGTCCGATCCGTTCGATTCGCCGACACACGCGCCCGAAGGAATCTCTGACATGAAAGGCAATTTCTTTAACCTGTATTCGCATCGGTTTGCGCGCGTCGCGGTCGGCGTGCCGCGCTGCCGGGTGGCCGACCCCGCCTTCAACGCCGACGAGACGCTCAAGCTCGCGCGCGAAGCCGCCGCGAAGGGCGCGGCGCTCGTCGCGTTTCCCGAGCTCGGCTTGCCCGCCTATACCTGCGACGATCTCTTTCATCAGGGCGCGCTGCTCGATGCGTGCAAGACAGCGCTGGCAAAGATCGTCGACGCATCGAAGAAGCTATCCGCCGCGCTGATCGTCGGCATGCCGCTTCAGGTCGACCACAGCCTGTTCAACTGCGCGGTGGTCGTCGCGCGCGGCGCCGTGCTCGGCGCGGTGCCGAAGAGCTATCTGCCGAACTACGGCGAGTTCTACGAAGCGCGCCAGTACACGCCCGCCGACAGCGCCGTCGCGCGAGAGATCGAGCTGCTCGGCCAGCGCGTGCCGTTCGGCGCGTCGCTGCTGTTCGAGCTGACGGACGTGCCCGACTTCCGCTTTCACGTCGAGATCTGCGAGGACGTGTGGGTGCCCGTTCCGCCGTCGTCGTTCGCGGCGCTCGCGGGCGCGACGGTGCTCGTGAATCTGTCGGCGTCGAACATCGTGGTCGGCAAGTCGGGCTACCGGCATCAGCTCGTCGGCCAGCAGTCGGCGCGCTGTCTCGCGGCGTATCTGTACACGTCGGCGGGCCGCGGCGAATCGTCGACCGACATGGCGTGGGACGGCCAGGCGTTGATCTTCGAAAACGGCGAGGTGCTCGCCGAGTCCGAGCGCTTTCTCGACGACTCGCACCTGATCTTCGCGGACGTCGATCTCGAGCGCCTCTCGCACGAACGCATGCGGCAGACGACCTTCGGCATGTCGGTGCAGCGTCACAAGGAAGAGGTGGCGAAGTTCCGGATCGTGCGCTTCGCGATCGATCACGATACGTCGCGCGCATTGCCGATCGAGCGCAAGGTCGAGCGCTTCCCGTACGTTCCCGCCGATACGCGCCGCCGCGACGAACGCTGCAACGAGGTCTACAACATCCAGGTGCAGGCGCTCGTGCAGCGGCTGTCGGCGTCGAATATCCAGAAGGTCGTGATCGGCGTGTCGGGCGGGCTCGATTCGACGCATGCGCTGCTCGTCTGCGCGAAGGCAATGGATCGTCTGAAGCTGCCGCGCACGAACATCATCGGCGTGACGATGCCGGGCTTCGCGACCAGCGACCGCACGCTGAAGCAGGCGCGCGAGCTGATGGAGGTGATCGGCTGCACGTCGATGGAAATCGACATCCGGCCAAGCTGCGAGCAGATGCTGAAGGACCTCGGCCATCCGTATTCGGCGGGCGAGGCGAAGTACGACATCACGTTCGAGAACGTGCAGGCGGGCGAGCGCACGAACCACCTGTTCCGCCTCGCCAATTTCCACAACGGCATCGTGATCGGCACGGGCGATCTGAGCGAACTGGCACTCGGCTGGTGCACGTATGGCGTCGGCGATCACATGTCGCACTACAGCGTGAACGCCAGCGTGCCGAAGACGCTGATCACGCACCTCGTGCGATGGGTCGCGGAGACGGGCGCGATCGGCAAGAGCGGCTCCGGCACGCTGCTCAACATTCTCGCCACCGAGATCAGCCCGGAACTGGTGCCCGGCAAGGCGGCGGGCGCCATCGAGCAGAAGACCGAGTCCTTCATCGGGCCCTACGAGTTGCAGGACTTCAACCTGTATTACATCCTGCGCTATGGCTTCGCGCCTTCGAAGGTGGCGTACCTCGCGCTGCACGCATGGCGCGACAAGGACAAGGGCGGCTGGCCGGAAGGCGCGCACGTCGCGCGCAACGAGTACGACCTCGCCGCGATCAAGCGCAATCTCGGCATCTTTTTGTGGCGCTTCTTCAAGACGAGCCAGTTCAAGCGGAGCTGCGTGCCGAACGCGCCGAAGGTGGGCTCGGGCGGATCGCTGTCGCCACGCGGCGACTGGCGCGCGCCGAGCGACTCGGAGGCAACAGTCTGGACCGATGATCTCGCAACGGTTCCGGATAAAGCCGCCTGAAGACCGTCCTTATCAGCCGTCGCGTGCACGCCGCAGCGCGCGCGGCGGCGTGCCCATGCTGGCAACGTGTGCGGCGCGGCGTAGAATCTACGCATCTGAACCTTCCTTTTTCGAACCGAGACGAGGCCTGCCATGAAACGCATCACCGCCATCATCAAACCGTTCAAGCTCGACGAAGTCCGCGAAGCGCTCGCCGAAGTCGGCCTGACGGGGCTGACCGTCACCGAGGTCAAAGGCTTCGGCCGTCAGAAAGGACACACCGAGCTCTATCGCGGCGCTGAATATGTGGTCGATTTTCTGCCGAAAGTGAAGATCGAAGTCGTGGTCGCGAACAACCAGACCGATCAGGTGATCGATGCGATCATCGGCGCGGCGCGCACGGGCAAGATCGGCGACGGCAAGATCTTTGTCGCGGATGTCGAGCGCGTGATCCGCATTCGCACGGGTGAGGAGAACGAAGCGGCCGTGTAAGCCGTATCGCGCGTGTCACGCATCGGTGGCGTCGCGCATCGCGTTGGACCACGCGCCGGCGTTGCACTGCGCCGGTGCTTCGATGCACGAGCAGAGTGCCTTGAATTGGGGCTTTGAACTTCGGCTTTGAACTTCGCCGTCTGCGCAAATAAAAAAAGGTGCGACACCCTTTCGGACATCGCACCGATACGCGCCTCTCGCAGCAGCGTGAAAACTGTTTCCGTTAAAGCTCTTTTGTCTGCACCGTTCGATTAGAACGAGTGCTGGATACCTGCATACACGCCCGACTGGCTGTGACCCGGCAGCGGGTTGTCGGTTGCGACTGCCGTACCCGCGTTGTTTGCGTTCAGGCCGTAGTTAGCCGCTTTGCTGTTCTGGACCGTTGCAATCTGGATGTCCAGCAGCGTGCGCTTCGACAGGTTGTACGAGCCGCCGATCGTGTAGATCGTCGCATTGCCCGCACCGTTGTTGCCGTTCACGTGGTAGACGGCTGCGATCAGTGCCGCTGCCGGCGTTGCTTGCCACGTAACGCCGCCCCATTCGTGGTCGAGCGTGGTCGGCTGGCCCGGCAGGACGCCTGTTGCACCCGACGTGCGGATAGCCTGGTACGCAGCCTGAACCTTGAACTGGCCGAGGAACACGTTCACGAGGGCCGAGTATTCGCGCGATGCCGAGAACACGCCGCCTGCTACGTTAGCCGTGTTGATCAGACCCGTTTGCGGGCCGTACAGCAGGCCGTTGCCCGGGTTGCGGATTTCGTCATAGAGACCGCGAACCTGGAACAGCGAAGAGGTGTAGGTGATCTGCGCACCGGCTTCGCGGCCTTGCGGCGTCGTGCCGTTACCGTTCCAGTTCGTCGCGTTCGACAGCGCGTACTGGCCGTAGAAGTCAAAGCCTGCGATCTTCGGCGACTGGTAAGCAACGTTGTTGCTCGATTGCGGCCAGTTGCGGCCACGCACCAGCGATGCCGACGACCAGTTCGACTGACCAAACGGATCGAAGTCCCACACGCCGTTCGAGATGAACAGCATGCGGCCCATCGTGAACGTACCGTATTGGCCGTTCGCGAAGCCGACCGTCGCCCAACGATTGAAGAGACCGCCGCCGCCGGGGCCTGCGCCCGTCATCGTGTTGAACGAGCCTTCCAACTGGAACACGGCCTTGGTGCCGCCGCCCAAATCTTCAGCGCCCTTCAAGCCCCACAGGCTCGTACCCCAGTCGCCGCTTTCTGCGCGGAAGCGGTGCGTGCTGCTCTGCGCGGCACCCGCTGCGTTAGGGTTCGTCGGCACACCCGACATGTACTCCAGGCCAGCGTCCAGACGCCCGTACAGCGTCACGCTGCTCTGTGCGTGTGCTGCAACGCCGAAAGTCAGCAGCGCTGCGGCAGCCAAAGCTTTCTTCATCTTCTCCTCCATACCCTGTCAAAAAGTAAAGCCAGTACTGCGAGTGGTGCCCGGACGCCAGCGGCGCCGAGCAGGAATCCCTTTCAGGGAGATGGGCGGGTGATCGGTTGTTTTGTCGATGCAGCTTCGAGGCTGTCTGATCGTCACGCCGATCTCTCTCGCGACCGGTATCTCCTGTATGTTCGTTTTGAAGTGAAACTACTTTTCTTGAACTTTGTTTTGCTACTTTCGTTACTAATTTAGCAAAATACCCCTCGGTTGGCGAATAAATTAGCGATGCTCGGTAAAGATGTCTCTAAATTGCAATACCACTGTGAGACAAGTGGCGTGCGAAGGGCGTCGAATCGGGCTCCAGGCCTTGTCCGACAAGGGAAGCACGGTCGTTAAGGAGGTGTGTCAAGGATTGCCACTATTGACGCGATAAATCGTCCGGAGTAGACGGGCTCCGGACTGTTGGCGGCGCAGATGTTGGGATGCCGAAGCTTTGAGCGGCGCAGGAGGGATAGGGAAGCGTCGCGAGGGCGCAATAAAAAGGGCGCCGGTAAGCGCCCTGTAATACTACATAAACTACATTCCGCGATTATTTCAGGCTGCCGGACAGGAACTGCTTGAGGCGCTCACTCTTCGTGTTCCTGAACACTTCGTCGGGATGGCCTTCCTCTTCGACGCGCCCCTGATGCAGGAACATCACGTGATTCGACACGTTGCGCGCGAACGCCATCTCGTGCGTGACGACGATCATCGTGCGGCCTTCCTCCGCGAGCGTCTGCATGACCTTCAGCACTTCGCCGACCAGCTCGGGGTCGAGCGCGGAAGTGGGCTCGTCGAACAGCATCACGTCGGGGTTCATCGTCAGCGCGCGGGCGATCGCCACGCGCTGCTGCTGGCCGCCCGACAGATGCGACGGATACTGCTTCTCGACGCGCGGCGCGAGGCCCACTTTCTCGAGATACGTGCGGGCGCGTTCCTCGGCATCCTTGCGCGACATGCCCAGCACGTGCAGCGGCGCTTCGATGACGTTTTCGAGCACCGTCATGTGCGTCCACAGGTTGAAGTGCTGGAACACCATCGAAAGTTTCGTGCGCATCCGCTGCAACTGCTTCTGGTCCGACACGCGCAGCGCGCCTTGCTTATCCTTCTGCGTGCGGATCTCCTGGCCGTCGACGACGATGCGCCCGGAGTTCGGCTGCTCGAGGAAGTTGATGCAGCGGAGCATCGTGCTCTTTCCCGAGCCGGACGAACCGATCACGCTGATCACATCGCCGCGGTTCGCGCGCAGCGTGACGCCCTTGAGAACTTCATTGTCGCCGTACTGCTTGTGCAGGTTGTCGACGAAAAGCATTTGCTGTGTGGCTTGGGTGTTCATCGGGTTCCTTGACTTGCTTATTCGCCGTCGTTACTTGCCTTGAGGGCGCAGATAAGCGAGCCAGCGGCGCTCGGCGCGGCGGAAGAGCCAGACGAGCGCGAAAGAGACGATCAGATAGAGCAGGGCGGCGATGCCGAAAGCGTCGAACGAACGGTAGGTCGCTGAGTTGACGTCGCGCGCGATCTTCAGGATGTCCGGCACGGTCGCGGTGAAGGCGACGGTGGTCGCGTGCAGCATCAGGATCACTTCGTTGCTGTAGTACGGCAGCGCGCGACGCAGCGCCGACGGCAGGATCACGCGGCGATACAGCGTGAACTGCGACATGCCATAGGCGCGCGCGGCTTCGATTTCGCCATACGGCGTCGCCTTGATCGCGCCCGCGAAAATCTCCGTCGTGTACGCGCAGGTGTTCAGCGTGAAGGCGAGCAGCGTGCAATGCATGCCGTCGCGAAAGAACGCGTTGGTCAGCGCGTTCGAGCGAATGATTTCGAGGCTGTAGAGGCCCGTATAGCAGAGCAGCAGTTGCACGTACAACGGCGTGCCGCGAAAGATATACGTATACAGCCACACCGCGCCCGCGAGCCATTTCTTCTTCGACACGCGCGCGACGGCGAGCGGTATCGACAGACAGAAGCCCAGGCCGATCGACACGACGAGCAGCCACAGCGTGATGACGACGCCCGTGAAGCGGTAGCCGTCGGTGAAAAGATAATTGCGCCAGTATTCCTGGATCAGCTCGATCATAGTTCCGCCTTGCGCACGCCAGTCGAGTAGCGTTTTTCGAGGTACATCAGCACGAAGTTCGATACCGTCGTGATCACCAGATAGATCGCGCCGGCCATCAGCGTGAAGAAGAAGAAATGTAGCGTGCCCTTGCCGGCATCCTGTGAAGCCTTGACGACATCCGCGAGACCGATGATCGACACGAGCGCCGTCGCCTTGACCATCACCTGCCAGTTGTTGCCTATGCCGGGCAGAGCGAAGCGCATCATCTGCGGGAACATGATCCGTGCGAACACCTGCCAGGCCGTCATGCCGTACGCGGCGCCCGCTTCGAGCTGGCCGCGCGGCACCGCGAGAAACGCGCCGCGGAAGGTCTCGGTGAAATACGCGCCGTAGATGAAGCCGAGCACGGCGACGCCGGCGACGAACGGATCGATGTCGATCTGATCCCAACCGAGCATGTCGGTTAGATTGTTCAGCCAGATCTGAATGCTGTAGAAGAGCAGCAGCATCAGCACGAGATCGGGGACGCCGCGCACGAGTGTCGTGTAGAGTGTGCCGATGCCATACGACAGTCGGTTCTTCGACAGCTTCGCTGCCGCGCCGAGCAGACCGAGCAGGAACGCCAGCGCAAGCGACAGGATCGCCAGCTTGACGGTCTGCACCGTGCCGGCAAAGATGAGCGGGCCGTAGCCTTGAAAGAGCATAGTGAGTCCTTGACGACGCTCCCGCGCGCCGCGAAAGACGCGGAACGCGTGCGCTGCGGCGGGTCGCGCGAAGGCCGATGCCGTATCGCCTTCAATGTCTCCCGTGCGGCGCACAGCATGCCGCTGTGCGAATCATGACTGCCTGGCCGTTGCCGGCCGGCAGCGCGTTTTCCAGCTTGTTTGTTACTGCCTGTTTGCTGCTTTGCGTCCGACTGTATTACGAAGCCCGGCGACGGGCCCATCCGGGCCTGTCCCGAGCCTTTGCTGCGCGACGCCGGCGCAGGCGGCTCGCCCATCGAAGCCTAGCGGCTCTGATAAATGTCGACGTCGAAGTACTGCTTCTCGAGCCGCTTGAACGTGCCGTCCTGATGGATGTCGGCGAGCGCCTTGTTGAGCTTCGCCTTCAGCTCGCCGTCTTCCTTGCGCACGCCGATGGCCGTGCCTTCGCCGATCGTCTTCGGGTCCTTCACTTCCGGGCCAGCCCACGCGAAGCCCTTGCCGCGCGGCGTCTTCAGAAAGCCGGCGTCGGCCTGCAGCTCGTCCTGCAGCGAGGCGTCGAGACGCCCCGTCGCGAGATCGGCGTACACCTGATCCTGGTTCTGGTACGGCACGATCGTCACGCCCTTGGGCTCCCAGTACGCCTTCGCGTACGCTTCCTGTGTCGTGCCCTGTTCGACGCCGACATGCTTGCCCTTCAGCGATTCAGCCGTCGGCAGAAGCGGCGAGCCCGCCTTCGCGATCATGCGCGCGGGCGCGTCGAACAGCTTGTCGGAGAAGTCGATCTGCTCGCGGCGCTTGTCGGTGACGGTCAGCGACGACACGATCATGTCGAACTTCTTGCCCTTCAGCGCGGGGATGATGCCGTCGAAATCCTGCGGAATCCACACGCATTTGACGTTCATCTTCGCGCACAGCGCCTTCGTCAGATCGACGTCGAAACCGACCATCTGGCCATTCGGCGCCATCGATTCGAACGGCGGATAACTGGCGTCGACCCCGATGCGCACGGTTTTCCATTCTTTTGCCATAGCCCCCGTGGCCATGACTGCGAGCGCTACGCACAGTGCGAGCTTCTTCATGTTTCTCCTGACTTCCCGATCGCCGCGGTGCCGTCCCGCGCCGGCGAGCGCCGGCTCACGGCCGGCCGTCGCCATTCTAGGCGGACAAAATTCCACTGCCCGGGTTAAAGGCGAATTGACCGGTTTTGCCGCCGATTCGCTGGCCCAAGCGGCTTGCTGCACGGTGGCCTCTCTGCCCACCCAGGGGGCCTTGAGGCGTGCTCCCCTTGCTGTCCGGCGGCGCGCGTTTTGAGCGGCAATCCGTCCGGACGCGGCACGCGCGTCGACCCTTTCCAAAAAGCGCGGTATTTTACCCGAACCCGGGCGCGGTGCCAGTAGCAGTCGTGCAGCAGCCGCGCGGAAAAAAGCCCTTTGCTGCCAGAGACATGCGTGAGCGGCGCGACATCGCGGCTCACCAGCGGATGCCGTCGCGGCCGATGCGGCGCGCATTGCACGGCCGCCGCCATTGCCATCATTTGCGGAACGATCCGGTGCAGTGGCGGCGGTTGTTCCGGGCTCGCGTCGCCCATACATTCCCGTCATTGCCAATTTTCACGGGAGAATCACATGATCACGATTCGCCGCTCCGACGAACGGGGCCACGCCAACCACGGCTGGCTGGACTCGAAGCACAGCTTCTCGTTTGCCGATTACTACGATCCCGAGCACATGCACTTCGGGCCGCTGCGCGTGATCAACGAGGATCGCATCGCGGGCGGGCAGGGCTTCGGCACGCACGGGCATCGCGACATGGAAATCGTCACGTATGTGCTAGACGGCGCGCTGTCGCATCGCGACAGCATGGGCAACGGCTCGACGATCCGCCCCGGCGACGTGCAGCGCATGAGCGCCGGCACGGGCGTGATGCACAGCGAGTTCAACGCGTCGCAGGACGACCTGCTGCATCTGCTGCAGATCTGGATCATCCCGAAGCGCGCGGGCGATCAGCCCGGCTACGAGGAAAAGCGCTTCAGCGATGCGGACAAGCGCGGCCGTCTGCGCGTCGTCGTGTCGCCGGATGGGCGCGACGGCTCGGTGACGATTCACGCGGATGCGTCGATCCACGCGGGTCTTTTCGACGGCGCGGAGCGCGCTGAGTACGCGCTCGCGGCGGGACGAGACGCATATGTGCACATCGCGCGAGGCGCTTTGACCGTGAACGGCGAAGCGCTGAAGGCGGGCGACGCCGCGATGATCACCGATGTGTCGGCGGTCACGCTCGAGAACGGCGAGGGCGCCGAGGTGCTGCTGTTCGATCTGGGGCAGTTGCGTTAAGCCGCCGGCTGTCGGGGCCGTTGCCCGCACGTTCCGGCGTTCACGCGACGATCCATGAGAACCGCCACGGGAACATCATTCCCGTGGCGTTTTCCTTTTACGTGCAGCACGCGATGCTCCGCGCGACGCAAGGGTCGCCAACCGCGCCCCCTGCGCGACGCATCACGACCAGTCGACGCTTACGGCTTTACGGCCGAAGCCGCTGCGTCGCCGCGATGCTTTTCCCAACGCTCGCGCATCTTCTCGTGACGCTGCTCCATCTTCGCGAAGTGCTGCTTGAGCGCGGTGCTCACGGTGGTCTTCTGCTGATCGTTCAGGCCGTTATAAAAGTTGAGCCACGCGGTCGACGTCTGTTCGCGCAGTTGCGCGTCTTTCTGCTCGATCTGCTGATGCGCGGCGTGCATCGCGTTCAGGTCGAGGATCGGCTGCTGCTGCATCTGCTTGAACTGCTGGCGCATCTGCTCGTGGTTCGCGCGCTCCGCTTCATGGCTTTGCTTCATCGTGTCGAGCGCGGCCTGCCATTGCTTTTCCTGATCCGCGTTCAGCTTGAGCTGCCCGTGCAACTGGTTCAGCTCCTTCATGAAGTGGCCGTGATGCCAGCCGGGACCGCCAGGGCCCATGCCGCCGGGACCACCGGGGCCACCCTCAGGCTGCGCGGCGAACGCGGACCCGAGACTCAGTGCGAGCGATGCTGCGGCAACGGCGAGAAAGCGTGATGTTTTTTTGGACATTACAGTGCTCCTTGATGACTAGCCGACGATGCCGCCTGTCTCGAAGGTGGACGGGCGTGCATTCGGTAAGGCACAGCGTAGAGGGATCGAGCGAGGCGCGTGTTACGCGTATCCTTGCGGAAGTTACGCGACATTACGTGTGCCTTTCGCGGTAACACCCCGTAACCCTTTAGGGGGTCAGTTGGGTCGAATAGCCGTCGGGGTGCGCGTTACACTTCAAGCCATGGCTACTCAAATTCTTGTCGTCGATGACGACGTCGAACTGCGCGACCTGCTGCGCGATTACCTGGCCCGGCAAGGCATCGAGGTTTCGGTGCTGCATGACGCCAGTTCTCTGGAACGCCGCATCGAGCGCGAACGTCCCGACCTGATCGTGCTCGATCTGATGATGCCGGGCGTCGACGGGCTGACGGCGCTGCGCAAGCTGCGCGCGTCAGGCGACGATATCCCCGTCATCATGCTCACGGCGCGCGCCGACGACGTGGACCGTATCGTCGGCCTGGAACTCGGCGCGGACGATTACCTCGGCAAGCCGTTCAATCCGCGCGAGTTGCTCGCGCGCGTGCAGGCGGTGTTGCGACGCCGCAAGACGCAGCCGTCGGCGGCCGCGCCCGAGCAGCGCGAGCCGTTTTCGTTCGGCCGCTTCACGCTCGATTTCCAGTCGCGCACGCTCCATCAGGAAGGCAAGCCGCTCACGCTGTCCGGCAGCGAATTCGCGCTGCTGAAGATCTTCGTCAATCACCCGATGCGCACGCTCACGCGCGAGCGCCTGCTCGAACTGCTGCACGGTCCGGAATACGACGGCACCGACCGTGGCATCGACGTGCAGGTGTGGCGCCTGCGCCGCATCCTCGAAACCGATCCGTCCGTGCCGCGCTTCATCCAGACCGTGCGCGGGCGCGGTTATGTGTTCGTCCCCGATGGCGAGCAACATGCGTCGTCCAATTGATTCGCTGTTCGGAAGGCTGGCGCTGCTGGTCGTCTGCGTGCTGCTGCTGTCGCATTTCGCGTGGTATCTGCTGGTGCGTTTCGAGCGCAACCAGTTGCAGACGCGCTATGCCGTCGAAGAAGCGGTGTTCCTCGTCGATGCCGTCCGCGATCACGTGAGGCGCGAGCCCGACCAGCCGCTGCCGTCGCGCGTGCGTCTCGTCGATCCCACCAGCAACGACGTGCCGCCCGATGCGCCGAACCTGCCCATGCCGCTCAACCGCTTCCTCGACGACGTGCGCGACCGCATGCCGACTTCGACGCAAGTGCGCATCGGCGCACCAGGCAAGCCGCCCACGTTATGGGTGCGCTCGGCGAGCGACGCGAGCTGGATCGTCGTGCCCGTGCAGCCGCTGCGGCCGCCGCGGCCGCTCGATCGGATGGTGCTGTGGCTCGGCATCATTTTCTCCGCCGGCGTGTTGGCGGCGCTCTTCGCGGCGTGGCAATTGCAGCAGCCGCTGCGCTCGCTCGCGCAGGCCGTCGCGCGTTTCGGGCGCGGCCTGCCCGTGCCGCCGGTGCGCGAACGCGGGCCGCGCGAGCTGCGTCAGCTGACGCACGGCTTCAATCAGATGGTCCAGGAAGTCGAGCGCACGGAGCACGACCGCGCGGTGATGCTCGCGGGTGTCGCGCACGATCTGAAGACGCCGCTTGCGCGTCTGCGGCTGCGCGCCGAAATGATGGACGAACCGAAGATGCGCGATGGCGTCGTGCGCGACGTCGATTCGATGACGCATATCGTCGAGCAGTTTCTGGTGTTCGCGCACGACGGCGCGGACCGCAGCGAGCCCGTCGAAGTGGACGCGCAGTGCGAGCGCGTGGTGCGCAGCTATCGCGCGGTTTCGTCGGGCGTGCCGACGGTGCAGACGGATTTGCGCGCCGGTCCCGGTTTCAGGCTGCCCGCTGCGACGCTCGACCGCATCCTGTCGAATCTGCTCGACAACGCGCATGCGTATGGTGCGCCGCCCGTTGTCGTTTCCACGGCGCGCACGCCGCGCGGCTTCACGCTGGCCATCAGCGACAACGGCGACGGCATCGCCGCGCAGGATCTGATCAACGCAAGCCGTCCGTTCGTGCGGCTCGATCCCGCGCGCGGCGGCAATGGCCATAGCGGCCTCGGGCTTGCGATCGTCGAGCGGCTCGTGCGGCGCGCGGGCGGCGAATGGCAGATCGGCAACAATGACGCCGCAACCAACGGCGGGCGAGGGCTTCGCGTGCAGATGACGTTCCCGCTGGAATCGGAGTTGCGCGCGGCGGCGGCGTCGGAAAGCGCCTGGTGATCCGCTGTTCAGCGTCAGGAAGATCGATGGAAATCGATGGGTATCGACGGGCTGTGACGCCCGTCATTCCCTTTCACGCATGCTGCACGCGAGGCGAGAGATTTCCGCCTATTCGGTGAAGAGCGAGTTGAGTGCGGCGGCCGCTTCGCTGTCGACGGTATTCCACGTGACCGTGTCCGCCTCGAAGATGTAGTGCGTCGTGTACTTGCCAAGACGCGCCAGGATCTCCTCCTGGATCACTTCCGGCGCTACTTCCAGTTTCAGATACCACGCGGTCGACGACAGGCGCGTCTGAAATGCGCCGTACTCTGCAAGCAGATGATCGAAAGCGTCAGCGTCCTGATCGCGGCAGACGATGACCAGATTTCCCTTCATGCGAACCTCCGGGGTAGCGGACAGCGGTGATCACAACCTTCGTTCGAAAGTCGATGATACCTGCTTGCGCTTCGCTTGCCCGGCGGCTTCGACACGGCGATGCGGGCTGCATGGCCCGCGAACGGCGTGGGTGTGACTGGCCGCGTATTTCAGATGATCACCAGACGCTGGCGGACGCGCGTGTCGGCGGCGCGGTGTCGTCGGGCGGAACGGCTTCGCTGCGATCGCGGCCACCCTGTTTCGCCGTATAGAGCGCCTGGTCGGCGCGGCTGACGATGCGCTCCGGCAAGTCCTCCGGCGACAGCTCCGTGATGCCGATGCTCACGCTCAAGCTCACCGATGGAGGCAGCTTCGTCGACGGCATCGACTTGAGCCTCACGCGCAGGCGCTCGACCACTTCGAGCCCCGCGCCGAGCGCCGTCGCGGGCAGCAGAATGCCGAACTCCTCGCCGCCCAGCCGCCCGATCGCGTCGCTGCCGCGCAGTTCGCTGCGGCACGTATCGACGAAGTGTTCGAGTGCGCGGTCGCCCGCCGCGTGGCCGAAGCGGTCGTTGATCTGCTTGAAGTGATCGAGGTCGGCGATCGCCATGCAGAGCGGCTCGCCGGCCGCATGTGCGCGGTCGATCTCATGACGCAACAGATCGAGGAAATAGCGCCGCGACAGCGCGCCCGTCAGCGCGTCGTGGCGGGCCTCGGCGGACAGCAGCGTATTGGCCGACTGCAACTGCTCGGCGAGCACGCGCGTCGCGCGGTGGTGGCGCCGCTCGCGCAGGTACGACACGGTGATCACCCAGGCCAGCGCGACCGTGCCCGCGAGCGTGAGGAACACAAGCAAGTGATCGCGCTTGTGATTGCGCATCAGCTCGGGCCACGCGGCGAGGGGGTCGACGAGATGCGCGGAGAGCCCCGAGTTCAATCCTGCGCGCGACTGGTAGAGCGTCGGGATCGGCTGGCCGGGCATGTCGAACAGCTGCTCGGCGATCTCGGCCGGCACCCACGGCGCATCGCGGCGCACCTGACCCTTGACGGCCCGGATCTGGATGGGCTGGAAGTGGTCGCGGTGATAGGTGCTCATGCGCTCGGCCTCGCGCATCTGCGTGACGCGCGAGTTCGGCATCGCCTGCCCTTCGAGGGCGGCGTTGTGCGCCATGATGATCACGCCGTTGTCGTCGGTGACGAAGGTGCCCGCGTGCGCGACCCAGTGACGCAGCCGCGCGATGCCGACCTTCGCGACGATCGCGCCGACCAGCAGGCCGTCGTCGTAGACGGGTGCGGAGATGAAGATGCCCGGCTCGCCGCTCATGCGGCCCACGCCGTACGCTTCACCGAATGCGCCGAGCAGCGCGTTGGTCAGATAGCTGCGCGTGCGCATGTCGAGCCCGACGAACGACTGCGCGTTCTGCGCGTTGCTCGCGGCGACGCATAGTCCGTTTGCGTTGACGAGCCAGATGATGTCGAGGCCGGAAAAGCCCTGGGCGTCGCGCAGAAAACCGTCGATGCCCGCCAGCTCGGGCGATTTCAGCAGTTCCTCCCGATGAGCGGGTTCCCCGTCGACCCCCGAGGCGGCATAATTCTGCGAATGCGTCAGCGCCTGCTGGATCACGCCGAGTTCGGCCATGGTGGCGGGTATGGCCCGCGACATCGCGAGGTCGCTCGCGATCACTTCGGCCATGTTGTAGACGATCGAGCCGGACATCTGCCGCTGCTGGCGCAAGGCGGCATCCAGTTCTTGCTGTACCATCCGGTCCGCGACCAGGCCGGATGCGAACCAGCATGCGATCACGACCAGTATGAAACTGGCCGGTCCCGATGCCTGGCGCAAGATTGTCCTTTTCATCGACCCTCTGATCCGTCTGACTGATTCATGCAACAAAGCCTTTCGTTGCAACGCGCCGGCGCTGGGCCGTTCCTGTCGATCTTCGCCGTGCGCCGCACGGACCCAGGATAGATGCGCCGGTCCGCCGTCCTCATTGCTGGCAGCCTGCTGGATACGCCGCCGTCAGATTTTAACCGCCGTGCGGCAAGGCGCCAGTCAGGATTTGCTCGCTTGAAAGTCCCGTGTGGTCTTTAACGGCTTCTGATGGGACTTTCTGAATAGCGCGACGCGATTCCGATGTGGCTCGCGCGCGACGGTCAGCGAGCATGGGCGCGCGGCGCCGCGCGGCTCGCTGCTTACAGATGCATTCCGAGAACCATTCAGCGTGACATTTGAATGTCAACGGTTGTTTCTGTCACACAGGTTGTAGTAGTGTCGTGCCGTCCAAAACGAGGAAAGCTCGCCGTTCTGCCGGCGACGGCCCGCGCAACCGGTTGCGCCAGCCGTGTGCGCAGGGCGGCATGGGGCGCCGCGCAACGTCTTCGTTGCCGGCCAATGCGTATCCAACGCCAACGATCTACCGCGCATTAGCGTTTTGTCATGCCTGATTTCCGCTTTCCGGATCGAAACTCGGACCGTCGCGCCGCGCGCCCCGCGGGCGTAGCCATCATGGCCTGCGGCAAGCTCGCGTTCGCGCGCAACGGGAGGGCCGCCTGATGGATGTGTTCGGCTTCACCCTGAACCGTACCGCCAACGCATCGGCGTGGCGGGTACTGCCCAACCGCTGGGACTTCATTGCGTTTCCGTTGATCATTTGCTTGATCGCGATGGCGGCCATCGGGTTCCATCAAACGATGGCGCCCATCTCGACGCTCGAGGCGAAGCCGATTTCGCTCGATCCGTCGAACCTGCCCGAATACGCGCTGCGCACGACGCTGCGCATGCTCGCCGCGATGGTCGCGTCGCTCGTCTTCACGCTGGTCTACGGGACGCTCGCCGCGAAGAGCCGCCGCGCGGGCCAGGTGCTGGTGCCGATTCTCGACATCCTGCAGTCGGTGCCCGTGCTCGGCTACATCTCGTTCACGGTGACGTTCTTCCTCGCGCTCTTTCCGTCGCGCGTGCTGGGCGCCGAGCTGGCCGCGATCTTCGCGATCTTCACGAGCCAGGCGTGGAATATGACCTTCAGCTTCTACCAGTCGCTGCGCACGGTGCCGCGCGATCTCGACGAAGTGTCGAAGGGCTTCCATCTGACGTCGTGGCAGCGCTTCTGGAAGCTCGAAGTGCCGTTCTCGATGCCGGGCCTCATCTGGAACATGATGATGTCGATGTCGGGCGGCTGGTTCTTCGTCGTCGCATCCGAAGCGATCACGGTCGGGAATCACACGATCACGTTGCCGGGCGTCGGTTCGTATCTGGCGCAGGCGATTTCCGAGCGCAACCTGCACGCGATCGGCTGGGTGATCCTCACGATGACGGTCGTGATCCTCGCATACGATCAGTTCCTGTTCCGTCCGCTGGTTGCGTGGACCGACAAGTTCCGCATGGAGACCACGAGTTCCGGCGACGCGCCCGAGTCGTGGCTGCTCGACCTGATCCGCCGCACGCGGCTGATTCATCGTCTGCTCGTGCCCATCGGCTGGATGTTCGCGAGGGCCGCGCGCATTCCGATCCGCTGGTCGAGCGTCCGTCATGTGAAGTTCGCGAAGCCGGCGAGCGAGAAGTCGTCGAAGATCGGCGACATCGTGTGGGCCGTGATCGTCGTCGTGGCCACGCTGTATGTCGTATATCGCGTCGTCGAGTATGTGCGCACGGGCGTGACGCTCGACGAGGTCGGCCATGTTTTCCTGCTCGGCCTCTTCACGCTGTTGCGCGTGACGCTGCTGATCGCGCTCGCCTCAGTGGTGTGGCTGCCCCTCGGCGTGCTGATCGGGCTGCGTCCGTCGCTCGCCGAAAAGATCCAGCCGCTCGCGCAGTTCCTCGCGGCGTTCCCGGCGAACCTGCTGTTCCCGGTGTTCGTGATCATGATCGTCAGGTTCCATCTGAATCCGGACATCTGGCTGTCGCCGCTGATCGTGCTCGGCACGCAGTGGTATATCCTGTTCAACGTGATTGCTGGCGCGAGCGCCTATCCGAACGACTACAAGGAAGCCGCGAAGAATTTCCGCATCCGCGGCTGGCAGTGGTGGCGCCAGGCGATGCTGCCGGGCGTGTTCCCGTACTACGTGACGGGTGCGATCACGGCGTCGGGTGGCGCGTGGAACGCGAGCATCGTTGCGGAGGCCGTGCAGTGGGGCGATACGAAGGTCGCAGCGCATGGGCTCGGCGCGTATATCGCGCAGTACACGGCAGCCGGCGAATATCCGAAGATCATTCTGGGCATCGCGGTGATGTCCCTGTTCGTGTCCCTGTTCAATCGTGTGTTGTGGCGTCCGCTGTATGCCTATGCCGAAAGCCGTCTGCGGCTCGATTGAGATTCATTGAAGGCAAAACGCGATGCAAAACCCTAAAGCCGTTACCGCCACGCCGATCCAGACGCCGCCGATGCCGCCGCGTCTCGGCGAAGAAATTCTGCGCGTCAAGGACGTGTGCCGCGGGTTCAACAAGACGCAGGGCGAGCTGCTCGTCCTCGACGACGCCAATCTGTCGCTGCGCGAAGGCGAGATCGTCGGTCTGCTCGGACGTTCGGGCTCGGGCAAGTCGACGCTCTTGCGCATCATCGCCGGGCTGATCGAGCCGACGGACGGCGAAGTGACCTATATGGGCAAGCCGCTCAAGGGTCCCGCCGAAGGTGTCGCGATGGTGTTCCAGACGTTCGCGCTGTTTCCGTGGCTCACCGTGCTTCAGAACGTGGAGGCGGGTCTCGAAGCGCTCGGCGTCGGTGCGCGCGAACGCCGCGAGCGCGCGCTGGCCGCAATCGATCTGATCGGTCTCGACGGCTTCGAGAACGCGTATCCGCGCGAGCTGTCGGGCGGCATGCGCCAGCGTGTCGGCTTTGCGCGCGCGCTGGTCGTCGATCCGACGCTGCTGTTGATGGACGAGCCGTTCTCCGCGCTCGACGTGCTGACGGCCGAAACGCTGCGTACCGACCTGCTCGATCTGTGGACGCAGGGCCGCATGCCGATCAAGTCGGTGCTGATCGTCACGCACAACATCGAAGAAGCGGTGTTCATGTGCGACCGCATTCTCGTGCTGTCGTCGAATCCTGGCCGCGTGATCGCCGAGATCAAGGTGCCGTTCAAGCATCCGCGCAATCGTCTGGACCCGGCGTTCCGCCGCCTCGTCGACGACATCTACGCGAAGATGACCGCGCGTCAGAAAGACGAAACGACGAAGAAGGGGCTGGAGCTGCATAGCTGGCTGCCGCACGTGTCGACCAACCTGATGGCGGGTCTGATCGAAATGCTGGCGGCCGCGCCGTACCACGGTCGCGCGGACATGCCGGAAATCGCGCGCTCGCTGCATCTGGAAGTGGACGACCTGTTCCCCGTCGCCGAAGTGCTGCAACACCTGGGCTTCGCCGACGTGCGCGAAGGCGACATTTTCCTGACGCCGCCCGCGCGCGTGTTCGCCGAGTTCGGCACGCAGGAGCGCAAGATGATGTTCGCCGAGCATCTGCTGCGTCACGTGCCGCTCGCGGCGCGGATCAAGAAGGTGCTGAACGAGCGTCCGGGACATCGCGCGCCGCGCGTGCGCTTCGAGCAGGAGCTGGAAGACTTCCTGTCGGACAGCGCGGCCGAAGAGACGCTCGATGCCGTCATCAACTGGGGCCGTTATGCGGAGATCTTCTCGTACAACGACCAGACGGAAATCTTCAGTCTCGAGGACGTCGAGTCCTGATCCTGCGGACCCGCCCGATCGATTCGGGCGCGCAAATGCAGAAGGGGAGCCGTGCGGCTCCCCTTTTTTCGTATGCGACGCATCTGCATCGTATCGTGTGGCGGGACGAATCAATGCCCTGGTTACTGCAGATTGCCCCACCGCTCGACAGCCGGTTCCGCCGATGCCCACTTCCAGTATTTGTCGTCCTGCTGGCATGCGGCAGCCGTGTACCAGTAGATCTTCGAGTCGGGCTTGTCGCCATCGACGACGGAGAACACGAACTCCTTGCAGATCGCGAGCGACGAAGCGAACGCGCGCGTCACGCGCACCTGGCCGTGGCCGTTCTCGATGGGCAGCGCGTGCTTGACGCTCCAGTCGCGCGTTTCGCCGACAGGCATCGCACCCGCGAGCGCCGCGATCACATTCTGCTGATCCGAATGCATGACGCGCATATACCGCGCGACGGCTTCGTCGGTGGCGGCCTGCACCGCGATGCCGACGCCGATGCCCACGGCGGGATTCGCCGTGACGAGCCCCGTCGCCGCGCCTGCGCCCGCGCCCGCCGCCGCGCCGACGGAGGTCGAGCTGCAGCCGCTCATGAGCGTCAACGCGCCGACGCACAACGCGCCGGCGAGCGCAAGCCGCGCGGATGCGCGATTCGCGCGCAGCCGATGCAGTGCCCGCTTGTGTGCCCGGCGCGCGCTCATTGCAGCGAGCCCCAGCGTTCGGTCGCGGGTTCGGCCGATGCCCACTTCCACGCATTGCCGTCGCGGCAGATCGACGCGACATAGAACGCGCTCGATGCGGGCACGTTCTTCGTCGCCGTCTTGTCGACGGAGAAGACGATCTCCTTGCAGTCGAGCTCGCCCATGCTGATCGCGCGGCTCACGGTCACGCGGCCGTGCTCGTCGTCTTCGAGCGGCACCGAATGCGTGATGCTCCACGGCGCGACAGCGCCCACCGCGAGCGGGCCCGCGGCGATTGCGATGCTGTCCTGAGTATTGCGGTGGATGACGCGCTCGGAGTACTGGACGCCCGCCCGCGCCGCAGCGACGGCGCCAAGGCCGATGCCCGTCGCGACGGCTGCGTTGTTGGTGACTTTGCCGGCGATGGCCGCGCCGGCGATACCGGCGCCCGCCGTCGCGCCTTCAGAGTAGAGCGAGCTGCAGCCGCTCAGTGCCGTCGTGACGGCGACGGCCAGCGTGGCAATCAGCGTGGCGCCCGGAAAGATTGAACGCCGCATCGTCGCGGGCCGCGCCGTGTGCGCTTGGCGGTGCATGGCTTTTTGCATTTCTTGGTCATGGCTCCTGCTCGTGCCTTCGATGCGCGGACCGCGCCGGCGCGAAGGACAGACTGCGTCTGATTTTTACGCAGCGGCATTGTGCAGGATGCCTTTTGTAATTGGCATAGGGAAAGTGCAAGCAATTGCAAAAGATGCTGCGGGGCCGCTGTCTTTCTGCTTGAAGTTGCTAGCAGTCCGCATGCCTGGACGGATCGCGCAGTGTTGCCGCCAATGCGCAAAGATGCGCGTCGCGTGCGTCGCGGCGCGTGTGAGGAATTGCCTGTGAACGAGCGGCAAGCGATGCCGCGCTAAACGCAATAGATGAGCGTGCAACGAAGCGCACGACTGTGGCGCGGCACGCGGCGCATCACGTGCAGCGTCGCGTGTCACGATTCGTCGGGATTCGAATCTTCGTCGCCGTATGCGCTGAGCCGGTTGTACAGCGTCTTGAGACTCACGCCGAGCGCCTTGGCCGCGCGCCGCTTGTCGCCGCCGCAGTACTTGAGCGTGCCGAGGATGATCTGCTTCTGCGCATCGGCGAGCGGCGTGCCGATCCACACGCTCATCGAATCGCCGAGCGTGACGGGCTTCTTCACGCGCGACATCAGATGCGGATGCGGCAACTCGACGGCCTTCTCGGCGAGAATGAACGCGCGGTACACGGCGTTCTTCAGCTCGCGCACGTTGCCCGGCCATGACCATGTGCGCAGCGTTTCCATCGACCGCTTGCTGAAGACCTTGTTCGCGCCTTCCTGGCGATTGAGTTCATCGAGGAAATGCAGCGCGAGCAGTTCACGGTCGCCTTCGCGTTCGCGCAGTGGCGGCGCACGCAGCGGAAACACGGCGAGCCGGTACATCAGGTCCTCGCGCAGGCCGTTTTCCTTCACGGCAACGGCGGGGTCGCGATTGGTCGCGGCGATCACGCGCACGTCGCCGCGAATCAGCTCGGTGCCGCCGACTCGATAGAACGTGCCCGTTTCCAGCGCGCGCAACAGCTTGACCTGGCGCACGGGCGCCATTTCCGTCACTTCGTCGAGGAACAGCGTGCCGCCGTTCGCGTGTTCGAAGTAGCCGACGCGGCCTTGCACCGCGCCCGTGAAGCTGCCCTTCTCGTGGCCGAACAGTTCCGCTTCGATCAGTTCGTCGGGTATCGCGCCGCAATTGACGGCGACGAACGCGCCTTCCTTGCGCGCGCTGTGCTCGTGGATCGTGCGGGCGATCAGTTCCTTGCCGGTGCCCGACTCGCCGATGATGAGCGCGGTCGCATCCGTCGCGGCCACACGGTCGATCTGCTCGTAGAGATCCAGCATCACCGGCGACGAGCCGTACAGCACGCCATACGACTTCAGTCCGGGGACGCCTTCGACCGCGCGTTGCCTGCCCTGTGGCGCGGGAGCGCTGCCACCGGCTTCCGCAGCGGGCGAGTCCAGATCGGTTGACGACATAGCCAAGGGTGTCCTGTGCAATTTCGGGTGAGTGTCTGAATGGCGCAGGCCAGTATCGGGTGCGTAGACTGCCCCGTAAGTGGGGTCCACTATCTCATAAAAGGCAATTTAACCATTGGCGCGCCATATCCGGCAAGGCGCGTGCGAATTTCGCATTCGCTGAAAATATGCAAACTTTGACGGACGATCGACGAGAGATGCCGGAAAAAGTTGCATCTGTTGCGCGATCTCCCGGCAAGTTTGTCTGTTTTGCGCGCGTCTTGCGCGTATCTTGAAATCGGCGGCGAGGCGGAACTCGGGGGGCAAGCTTGAATCGCATGGAGGTGGCCGGGTACATCCGTTGCATGACACCGGAAAGGGCGGATGAACGCGCGACGAAGGTCGAACCGGCGGCGCGCGCCATGCGTGGCGGCGAGCGCAAAGAGGCGCCTCCACGACGCGGCGCTGGCCTCGCCGGAATCCGGCGTCGGCCGATGAGACATACCGGTCCCGCGCCGAAAAGGAGATTGCAATGACAGAAACAACCGAGCAGCTCGCATTGGGCAGGCAGAAAATTGTCGAAGATCTCAGGGTGCTGTTGACCGACTCGGAAGAAATGCTGCGGCTTGCGGCGACCGTTCCGGGCGAGGGCCTCGATTCCTTGCGCGAGCGGCTGCGCACGCACGTCGATACGTTGCAGGCGGCGCTCGGCGATGCGCAGACGTCGGCGCACCGGCGCTACCGTAGCGCGACGGTTCAGACCGAGCGCTACGTTCGCCAGAACCCGTGGCAGTCGCTCGGCATCGCGGCGGGCGTCGGCTTCGCACTCGGTTTGCTCGCGTCGCGGTGATCGGCGTTCATGGACGCTGTCGGGCGCGGTGACGACGCCCCAGTCCCACATTCACGACGATAAGGAGTTCAAGATGGCACGACCCACAATCGGCATATTCGGCGCTCTGTTCGCAGTGGGCAGCGTACTGACCTGGCGCTGGATGCAACGGCGACGCGGCGTGCAGCCGCCGCTGGCGCGCGATCTGACGCGCTGGGAAGGCGAGGGCGGCTCGGTGACGGATCCCGAGCAGCCGTCCGGCGCGCAAATGGCGCCCGCCTCGCATCTGCGCGGCGGCAACGGCGCGGACCACGGCGCGAGCGGCGACGCATGGCCGTTTCCGCGCGGATGATCCAACTGCCGTCGCCACGGCCGCGACGAGTCGTGCATGCGGCGCGCGCCTGCTGGCCAATGGCCGATATTTTTCGGCATAAGCCGTATAATGATCAAAAACCACAACAATATATGCGGTTGACGGCAAATTTTACGGAAATTGTTGCGCAGATGCGTTAAGTCGGAAAGTTTTTCCGATTCGAGCGTCCGGCGTCGCGATGCAGGCTTAGACCTGAAATCGCAGCGCGCGGGCGTTTTCGTCGTCGCAACTTTCTGGCGAACGCACGCTGCGCGTGTTCACTACCAGTACTTTCGAGCTATCCACACGCGATGCCACATGTATTGATTGTCGATGACGATCCCGGTACCCGCGATGCGCTTGCGGCGATCATCGCGGAAGACGGGCTGACGACGGCCACGGCGAGCGATCTGCGCGAGGCGCGCATCCAGCTCGTGCGGCAGATGCCCGATGTCGTGTTCACCGATCTGAAGCTGCCCGACGGCACGGGCGTCGATCTGTTCGAGGATCTCGATCCGCGCTCGGGCGTCGAGTTCGTCGTGATCACGGGTCACGCGACTGTCGAATCGGCCGTGAGCGCGCTGAAGATGGGCGCCGCCGACTATCTGGTGAAGCCGATCAACATGCAGCGCGTGAAGTCGATTCTGAGCCGCCTGCCGCGCGCCGGCGATCTGAAGGCCGAGATCGGCACGCTGCGCGGCGAGCTGCGCCGCATGGGCCGCTTCGGCCTGATGCTCGGCAACTCATCCGTCATGCAGCAGGTGTACGACCAGATCAGCCGCGTCGCGCCGACGGCGGCCTCCGTGATGCTCGTCGGCGAATCGGGCACGGGCAAGGAAGTGGCCGCGCAGACGCTCCATCAGCTGAGCCTGCGCCGCAAGCATGCGTTTCTCGCGGTGAATTGCGGCGCGATCTCGCCGAACCTGATCGAATCGGAGATGTTCGGCCACGAGCGCGGCGCGTTCACGGGCGCGGACCGGCAGCACAAGGGCTATTTCGAACGCGCGAACGGCGGCACGCTGTTCCTCGACGAAATCACCGAAATGCCGATCGAATTGCAGGTGAAGCTGCTGCGCGTGCTGGAGACGGGCATGTTCATGCGGGTCGGCACGACGAAGGAAATCGAAACGGATGTGCGCCTGATCGCCGCGACCAACCGTGATCCCGAGCAGGCGGTGCTGGAAGGCAAGCTGCGGCTCGACTTGTATCACCGGCTCAACGTGTTTCCGATCAGCCTGCCGCCGCTGCGCGAGCGCGGCAAGGACGTCGAACTGCTCGCGCAATCGTTCCTCGACGACCTCAACGAGCAGCACGGCACGAAGAAGCATTTCCCGCCCGCCGTGCGCGAGATGCTGATGTCGTATCCGTGGCCGGGCAACGTGCGCGAGCTGAAGAATTACGTGCAGCGCGCGCACATCATGTCGAGCGCCGATTCGGACAGCACGGCGACCGTGCCGCTGCAGATCTCGCTGTCGAAGCCGACGGCGGGCACGGCGATCACGATTCCGTTCGGCACGTCGCTGGCGGAAGCCGACCGTCAGCTGATTCTCGCCACGCTCGAGCAGTGCAGCGGCGTGAAGACGCGCGCCGCCGAGATTCTCGGCATCAGCCTGAAGACGCTGTACAACCGGCTCGTCGAGTACGGCAATGACGCCGGCCGCGCCGATGGCGACGACGTCAACGACGAACCTCAGGCGCTCGGCAAGGCGGACGCCTGAGCGGCATCTGACGTCAGGGCATTCACGTCAGGGCAGTCACGCCGATCGTCGTCGCGGCCACGTCGGACGGCGTCAGAACGGCACAGGCTTTGCTGGATCAGTTCGACCGGTTGCATCGCACAGGCGAGACGACGGTCAACGAAATCAGGGAGTCCAACATGCCGGATTACGACGCCGTCCACGATCTGCACGCGCATCGCCCCGACCCCACCACGCCTGATACGCCCGACGTGCCCGAGCCGGACACGCCGGAGCCCGGCCAGCCGCCGGAGCCGGACCAGCCGGATACGGTGCCGGATCCGACGCGCGAGCCCGTCGAACCCGACGCGCCGCCTATCGGCGATCCGCCGTCGCAACCTTCGCAGACGCCGCATACGCATCCCGGCGGCGCGCTACATGGCGGCTGGCGATAAAAACCCATGCCGCCGTCGACGCCGCTCGGAGGCACGCGCCGCGCGTGCAATTGCCGGGCCCGAGAGAGTACCTGTTACAAAACCGGCGAACTTTTTACCGGCAAATTACGTTCATCAACCTAGACTAAGGTGATGCGGCCCGATCGACCCCCCGTTCGGGCAGTAGCCTTCCCTGGAGGCGTCCATCATGAGACATCCCGCATTGCGGCGCTCCGCGCGCCATTCGAAGCGCGATCAGCGGCCAGCCGGCGGCACGGGCAATCAACCCGCGACATCTGACCCGGCGCACGAGAACCGCGCCGCGCCTGATGCTCCGCCCGACGGGGAACACAACCAGGGCGGCACGCGCCAGGAAGGGCTGGATTACCAGCGCGATCTGGGCTCCGAGCAGGACGCCTGAGCCGCCTTTTCCGGCCGGTCCCGGTTAATTCGACAGGCGAATAATTTGCTGCCCATTATCGTGTGCGCAGCGTGTTTTTGCTTGTCTGTCACATTTACATACATCTTTATTCCATAATTTTGCCCAATACGGCATGAGATTTGCGTGCCATAACTCGGTGTATCACCGCATGTAAGTCAACTGAATGAGGTGGAGCCGCAATGAGCAGATTGATCGTAGTTTCAAACCGCGTCGCGCCGACTCAGGAAGGACGCCCCGCAGCGGGCGGTCTGGCGATCGGGGTACTGGATGCCCTGAAGGAAACGGGAGGTGTGTGGTTCGGATGGAGCGGCGAGATCGCCGCCGAGCCGTCGCCGCCCGTCATCGAAAAGCAGGGCAACGTGACCTATGCGACGGTGGGGCTGACCAAGCGCGACTACGACCAGTACTACCGCGGCTTTTCGAATGCGACGCTGTGGCCGACTTTTCACTATCGCAATGATCTGTCGCGTTATGACCGCCAGGAGTATGCAGGCTACTTGCGCGTCAACGCGTCGCTCGCACAGCAGTTGAAGGAACTGGTGAGGCCCGACGACATCATCTGGGTCCACGACTATCACCTGCTGCCGTTTGCACGGTGCCTGCGCGATCTCGGCGTGAAGAACCCGATCGGCTTTTTCCTGCATATTCCGTTTCCCGTGCCCGAAGTGATGCGCACGGTGCCGCCAAACGAAGAGCTCGTGAAGAGCATGTGCAGCTATGACGTGGTCGGGTTTCAGACGGACGCGGACCGGCAATCGTTCGTCGATTACATCGAGCGCGGCAACCACGGCACGCTCAGCGACGAGAACATGGTCCACGCGTATGGCCGTTTCCTGAAAGTCGCCGCCTATCCGATCGGCATCTATCCCGACGCGATCGCGAAAGCCGCCGAACAGTACGGCGACCGCAAGCAGGTCCGCAGCCTGCGCGACGCGATGCGCGGCCGCAAGCTGATCATGAGCGTCGACCGGCTCGACTATTCGAAGGGACTCGTCGAGCGTTTCCAGGCGTTCGAGCGTCTGTTGTTGAATGCGCCTGGCTGGCATGGCCGCGTGTCGCTCGTGCAGGTCGCGCCGCCGACGCGCTCCGACGTGCAGACGTATCAGCGCATTCGTCAGAATCTGGAGGGCGAGGCGGGGCGCATCAACGGCCGTTTCGCGCAGCTCGACTGGACGCCGATCCAGTACCTGAACCGCAAGTACGAACGCAATCTGCTGATGGCGCTGTTCCGCCAGTCGCAGGTCGGCTACGTGACGCCGCTGCGCGACGGGATGAACCTCGTCGCGAAGGAGTATGTCGCGTCGCAGGACCCCGCCGATCCCGGCGTGCTGGTGCTGTCGCAGTTCGCGGGCGCGGCCGAGCAGTTGCCGGGCGCGCTGGTCGTCAATCCGTTCGATCTGTCGCAGATGGCCGAGGCGCTGGAGCGCGCGCTGTCGATGCCGCTCGCCGAGCGCCAGGCTCGTCACGCGGACATGATGGCGCCGCTGCGCGAGAACAACCTGTCGGTGTGGCGCGATACGTTCCTCGCGGACTTGCGGCACGTCGCGACGGCTTCATCGGTGACGGAGAAGGCGGTCAAGCGCGCCGACGTCACGGCATGACGTGAGATCCCACGCCATACGAGCGTCACGCGCGTGCGCGTCCGAGGCATGTGCGCCTGCGACGCGCGCACGCCAAAGCGGCAGCCTGCAACGGCTGCCGTTTTCGTTTCCTGCCAGCCTCGCTCAGGCCTGCTGCTGGTTCAGGTCGGTCAGCGGCACGGGCGTCTGACGCGGATCGAAATCCGCCCATTTGCCGCGCTGCCAGCGGCCCGTTGCGCGCTCGATGTCCGCGCCGCCTGCTTCACGCAGGATGCGCGCGGCTTCCATCTGATTCTCCGGGCACACGTGCACGGCGACGAGCACACCCGAATTGCGCAACTCGTGATGCACGACGTCGTGATGCTCGGGCGGACGGCTACGCGCTTGCACCATCCTGCCGACGAGCGCGCCCAGATACGCGCCCGTACCCGCCGCGATCACGACGACGGGCATCGACGCCGCGAACGCCGCGAACACCGCGACGCCGATTACGGCCCCCGCGACCGCGCCGATCGTCACCGCGTGGTGATGGAGATGCAGCGTCGGCGGCAGAGCGCTCGTGATCGTTGGTGGCGCGCCCGCGTGTTCGTCGAGCGGATGGCGCGCGTGCTGGCCGCGCGGATTGACGAAGAACAGCGTGACGTCTTCCCCGAGGAATCCGTTGTCGAAGAGCTTCTGCGCGGCGTCTTCGGCGGCGGGGAAAGTGGTGAAACGTCCAGCGACGATGAGTGACATGGCGCCCCCTATCGCGTTCAAAGGCCAGAACGAAAGCCCCGCCGGCCGTCGCGACGAACGGCGGCGGCGGGTCATAACCTTCGACTACAAGAATAGGCGCAAAGTGCAGGGACGGAAGCCGCTCGGGCGCGAACGGCTGGATGAGGCGGCCCGGCGGGAGAAAAGGGCGCGATGCGGGCGCGCTGCGACTGACACGCTGAAACTATCGCGCTGCCGTCGCCGCGCCATGCTGGGTCACGCGCATCGTGCTGACGACGGACGCCACCGCCGAAAAGCCCGCCGCCAGATAGAGCGAGATGACGGGACCATGCTCCGGCGCGACGCCGAACACGAGCGCGACGAGCGCCGAGCCGAGCGTTTGCCCCGTCAGGCGCGCCGTGCCGAGCATGCCGCTCGCGCCGCCGCTGCGATGGCGCGGCGCGGCCGACAGCATCGTCCGGTTGTTGGGCGACTGGAAGATGCCGAAGCCCGCGCCGCACAGCGCCATGCGCCACACGATATCGACGGGTGTCGGGTGCGCGCCGAGCGTCGCGAGCAGCAGCAGGCCGACGGTGAGCGTCGCGAGTCCGGCGCCGCCCAGCCAGCCCGCCGAAATCCGGTCCGACAATACGCCCGACAGCGGCGCCGCACCGACGATCACGAGCGGCCACGGCGTCATCAGCAAGCCGGTTTCCACTTGCGACATGCCGAGATGGTTCTGCAACAGGAAGGGCAGCGACACGAACGCCAGCATCTGCGCGCAGAAAGAGCACACCGACGTGCCGACCGACAGCCCGAAGATCGGAATCTTCAGCAGATCGACGGGCAGAAGCGGCGCGGGCTGCGTCAATTGCCGCCGCACGAAGAAGTAGCCGATCACGACCGCGACGATCAGCTCAATGGCGACGAAGCGATACCGTTCGCCGTGGCCGAGCCCGTCGACGGCGAAGATCAGCAGGCCGAACACGAACGCGTTCATGATCGCGCTCGGATAGTCGTACGGCGACGGATGGTGTTCGTTGCGCGGCAGCGCGCGCAGGCCCACCGCGAGCGCCGCAATGCCGATCGGCACGTTGATCGCGAACAGCCACGGCCAGGGCGCGACAGAGAGCACGCCCGACGCCACCGTCGGCCCGACCGCGGACGCGATCGCCACGACCATCGCGTTGATCGCGATGCCGCGCCCAAGGCGCGCGGGCGGATAGATCATCCGCACGAGCGCCGTGTTCACGCTCATGATGCCCGCCGCGCCGAAGCCCTGGATCACGCGGGCGAGCGCGAGCATCGGCAGCGAGCCGGACAGCGCGCAGCCGAGCGATGCCACCGTGAACAGCACCATCCCGCTCAGATAAACGCGCCGGTAGCCGATCCGATCGCCCAGCGACGACAGCGGCAGCAGCGAGATCGTCACCGACAACTGATACGCGTTGACGATCCAGATCGAACTCGCGGCGCTCGCATGCAGATTGCGCGCGATGGTCGGCAGCGCGACGTTGGCGATCGCGCTGTCGAGCACGGCAAGCGTGATGCCGAGCGCGACGACGAGAATCGCCCAGTAGCGTTGCGGCACCGGCAAGCCGGGTTCGGCGTCCGGCGCGGGCGACCCGGCAGCGGACACGGGCGAGCCGGAAGTGTTGCCGTTGTCCCTCGAAGAAGATGCTTGCATTGTGTTGTTGTGATGAACGGCGGGCGGCCGCGTATGACCGTCGGCAGAGTCCGGGATTGCGGTTCCGGTTGTCGACGGGATGATGCACGGCCGCGCCGACCCTGCATGAAGCACGCGTTGCGCACGGCTTTCACGCCGGATCATGCGGGCTGCACAGCGAAAGCGCGGGCGAGGCAAAGCACGGCGACGCTTTTGTCTTGCCCGCGCGCATCGTCACTTCAGTTCGTACAGGCCCGTGTACGTGGCCGAATCGATCTCGTTCAGGTGCGTCATGAAGCGCGCAACCGCGTTCGTCGTATCGGCGGAAAGGGGCAGGTTCGCCACCTTCAGCGCATGAACGCGGTAGATGTAGCGATGCGGCTTGTCGCCGCGCGGCGGCGCTGCGCCGCCGAAGCCGACGGTGCCGTAATCGTTGCGGAACTGCACCGCGCCTTGCGGCAGCAGGCTGCCGTCGGCCTTGCCCGCATTGCGCGGCAGCGAGCGCGTGTCGACGGGAATGTTGACGACGACCCAGTGCCAGAAGCCGCTGCCCGTGGGCGCATCGGGATCGTAGACGGTGAGCGCGAAGCTCTCGGTGTCGGCGGGCGGCGACTCCCATTGCAATGCCGGAGAGACGTTCTCGCCGTCGCCGGCGACGCCGAACGACTTGTCGTTCATTTCTTGCGCTTTCGGCATGAAGCCGTTGGCGGGGAAGTCGTCCGACCAGACTCGGAAATCAGCCATCGTGTGCCTCCTTCAAGGGTGGTTCCAGGGGTGGTTCCAGGATGGACGGAAGCCGCTGAGAGACCGCTGGAGAGACTTCAGCGAGCCAATCGAGTGTAGCACCGGCGCCTTGCAATGTTCGCCGGAGCGGGCGCAGCGGCTGGCCCTACAGGCGATGCGGCAGACGCTGCGGCAAATGGCACGGCAAACGCTGCGGCAAGCGGTGCGTCAGGCGCGTTCTTCGTGCAGCGGCGTGTCGCCGTGCAGCCAGTCGATCAGACGTTGCAGAACGCCGTCGATATCCCGGTTCGCTCCGCGCAACGCGCATTCCCACACCGTCGCGACGCGCCAGCCGCCATCGAGAAGCGCGGCCTGGGCCTTCGCATCGTTGGCGCGGTTGCGGCCGATTTTTTCGCGCCAGAAGTCCGGGCGCGTCGACGGCCATTTGAAGAGATGACAATCGTGACCGTGCCAGAAGCAGCCATGCACGAAGATCACCGCGCGGTAGCGCGGCAGCACGATGTCGGGACGGCCGGGCAGATCGCGCGCGTCGAGGCGGAAGCGGAAGCCGCGCCGATGCAGCAGGCTGCGGATCAGAACCTCGGGCTTCGTGTTGCGTCCGCGAATGCCGGACATCATCCGGCTGCGCGTGGCGGCGTCGACGATATCGATCATCAGGCGGCCAGCTCCACCGCGCCGTCCGCGTGCGCCTCACGCGTGAGCGCCAGCACATGCGGCAGCATGATCCGCGCGACTTCGCGCATCACGGGCACCACGACGCTGTTGCCGAACTGGCGGTACGCCTGCGTGTCGCTGACGGGAATGCGGTATGTGTCGGGAAAGCCCATCAGGCGCGCGCACTCGCGCGGCGTCAGGCGGCGCGGGCGCTGCCGCTCGCCCTGATAGACGAGAATCTCCGAGCCGTCCTTGTGATACCGCGCCGACAGCGTGCGCGTTACGCTTTGCGGATACGCCATCCCGTAGCCGAAGCCGTTGCCCGCTGCGCGATGCTTGTCCGCGTAGCTCTTCAGGTAGGTCCAGAGCTTGGGCGTCAGCGTGTACTTCGGCTGAACCTGGCGGGCGGCGTGATCGAAGAAACGCTCGGCATCCCACGGCAGGACGGGTTCCGTGCCATCCGTCCGGTGCAGGATCGACGCGAGACGCGGCCCTTCTTCGGGCAGCCGCAGATCATCCCACGTGAACGATGTCTTGCCGCGAAAGCCGACGATGATGATCCGCTCGCGATGCTGCGGCGTGAAATGCGCACCGTCGATCACGCGGTAGTGCACTTCGTAGCCGAGTTCGTCGCGCAGCGTTTGCAGGATCACGTCGAAGGTGCGGCCCTTGTCGTGCGACAGAAGGTTCTTCACGTTTTCCAGCAGAAACGCAGCGGGGCGGCGCGCGGCGATGATGCGCGCGACGTCGAAAAAGAGCGTGCCCTGCGTCGCGCACTCGAAGCCGTGCGGGCGGCCGAGCGCGTTCTTCTTGCTGACGCCCGCGATCGAAAACGGCTGGCATGGAAAGCCGCCGAGCAGGATGTCGTGTGCGGGGACGTCTTCGGCGGGAAAGGTGACGATGTCGCCGATCAGCGCGTGTTGTTCTGCGCCTTCATGTCCCGCGGGTTCGTCGCGGAAATTCTCGCGATACGTCTTCTGCGAGAAATCGTTCCATTCGCTCGTGAACACGCACTGTGCGCCGTGTGTCTCGAAGCCCATGCGGATTCCGCCGATGCCCGCGAACAGATCGATGAAGCGCAGGCCCGAATGATCGCCAGTTGGTGGCGAGGCGCCTCGCCCGGCCGTCGAATACAGCAGCGCGCGCAGCGACGGTTCGAGCATCGCGGGACAAGGCGTTTCGCCTTTTTCCCAGCGGCGCACCGTCTTGATGTCCTTGCCGACATGCGCGGCGATTTCTTTTTGTGTGAAGCGGGTGCGCGCCTGCTTCAGCAGGTCGAGCGGCGAAGCCTGGGTCACAGGAGTCCTTGCTGGGTATTTTTGCGGACATTATGACCGATTAATGTCCCCAATTTGCGGTCGCTGTGCGATCGGCGGAGAAAATACCCAGCTTGAATGTTTTGACGCCTGGATGTCTTGACGGCGGCGACATGGGAAGGGGCAGCCCCGGCGGCGCGCCAGCTCGCGCTGTCGTCGTGCCGCCGGGTGTTCGCGCTGCCGCGAGCAGCATCGTGGATGGACGCGCGTGGCGGGTCAACCAATGTCAAATGCGCGAAGCGCGTTCGCCCTGCGGCTGGGCTGCCAGCCGCTTGTGGTCACACTCGTCGTCGTACTCGCGCGCTCAGCGCCGGCGGCGCACGCGATGCCGGTTCGAGTCGCGCGACGCCGCGGGCCGCGCGGTCGCCGCCGGCAGCGGCGCCAGCTCCTTTGCGCAGAGGTCGTCGAGTTGCAACAGCAAGTCGTCGATCGCGCAAAGTTGTGAGTTGGTCAGATGCTCGGCTTCGAGCAGCTCGAAGAGCCGCTTGCGCCAGTAGGCGGCTGGGAGAATTGCCCCACCCAGGTCGCCGTGCATTGAAGGCCGCATGACGCGGGCTATGTGCGCGATGTCCTGATCGATCAGAGTCGATTTGAACGATCCCGCCGACGAAGTGAGGAAGTTGTCCATGCCCGCACTACGGCAGGGGCCGGGAAAACTTTAGGGTTCCGTGAAAGTATTTTTTTCGGTCCAGCCGGCGCGCCGATGTGGACGGCGTTCGCCTGTCCCGCCTGGCCGACTTATGTCAGCATCAGCGCGAGGCTGCACGTGAGCACGACGATCATCAGGCCAGCGGCGACAGCGAGGTTGTATGGGTAGGGCATCTCGTCAACCTGACGTCTCGGAGGAGTGACGAAATGATAAGAGGATGCCGCCCGCTCGTCCTCGGACAAACAGCGGGTTAGGTGGGAGAGCGCACACTGGTTGGCGGCGCGGGGGATTCGGGGCTGGGCTGGCGGGACTTAGGTGCTGGCTGGCGTGCGTGGCATTTTCTTACCGCCTCGTGCCCGGGGGCTCGGGTGGCTGCGTGGCGGGTTCGGTGCTCTTGAGGACGGCCGCGGCGCGTCTCAGCGGCGCGAACGGGCAGCGCGCCGCTGGACGGTGTGTCAGGCCGGCTCGTCGGGATTGGCCGGATTCGTCGGATTGGCGGGCGGCTTGGCGGCGGCGCCTTCGAGGAATCGTCGTGTCGCTTCGAACGATTGCAGCATCTGTTCCGGCCACGGCGTTTGCAGCATCACCGCCTGATGATTCTCGAACGCCGAGTTCAGCAGCTTCGACAGCTCGGGCGAACTCAGATGGCGCAGCAGCACGCTGACGGCGATGGCCGTCGCCTGGCTTGCTCCCGCCGTTTGCAGTTCGGAAGCGGTGAGGGCGGCGACTTGCTTGTTGATGTCCATGGATAGTGTCCTTCGTAGTCCTCGCGCGTTGCGCAAAGTGCGTGATTTTGTCACGGACGGTCGACGCCGACCCGACGCGTGCAGTCCGCGAAACCGCCGCACGATCCGCGCCACGCCGTCGTCTGCGGCGTAGCGCCCCTTTTGCTATCAAAAAGGCAACGGTGTTTTGGCAATTCCGGTAATTCTCTCTGCGCGGCGAGCCGGTAGACTCAAGCCGGATATTTCGCTTTGGAGCCGATCATGCTCGTTACCTTTTTTGTGCTCTGGCCGCTTGCGGCTGCGTCGCTGTTCGCGCTCAGCCGATTCTTCGATCGTCGGGACCAACGGCAACTGGCGCCGGTTCGGATCTCGCGCCGACGCTAGACGAAGCATCGCTGTGGAAGTCTCGGCGTCCGATGCGACGCCGGCATTGCAGCCAATAAAAAACCCGCACGGCGTGAGCCGTTGCGGGTTTTTTATTGGGCGCCTTCCGTCACCGAACTGGTGTCTGGTCCCCCCGACAGGAATCGAACCTGTATCTAGCGCTTAGGAGGCACTCGTTCTATCCATTGAACTACGGGGAGGAGCCGCCGACGAGCGCAGAGTATAACGCACGGCGGAACGGTTCGGAGACTGGCGGGGGCATCAGCCGATCAGCGCCACCTCGCCGCCACGCCAGCGCCCGTCGATCTGCTCAGAACTCGACGACGGCGAATTCCGCCTTGCCGACGTCGCACAGCGGGCAGCGCCAGTCATCCGGGATGTCGGCAAAGCGCGTACCGGCGGCGATGCCTTCTTCGGGCAAACCTTCTTCCTCGTTGTAGATCCAGCCGCAAATCAGGCAGACCCAGCTCTTGTATTCGATCACTTCACTCACGACACACACTCTTCATCGATTCAACGCAATATCCGCATAGCTCTGCCCCTTTATTGGGCAGCCGGCGGCGACCCGCAATATTACCGGAATTCCCTGGAAGGCTTGAGCTTCCCGCTCCGTTTATCGTTCTAAATCAATGCGAAGGCGCGAGCGGCCGACTATCCGGCCCGCGTGCGGCGCGGTGCGAATGACTATGCTTCGATTGCGGTGGCGCTTTGCGCGGCGGACGCCCGTCGGTGTGCCTTGCGCCTCTCGGGTCACTTTCAACAAGGAGGGAAAACGATGCTGAACAACAGATGCCTGGCCGGCGCAGCGTGCGCGGGCATGCTGGTCGTGTCGGGCGTGGCGCATGCCGCAAGCGTCTCCTTCGTCGAGCCGAAGGACGGCGCGACCGTGAGCAATCCCGTCCACGTGAAGTTTGCCGTCGACGGCATGAAGGTCGCGCCCGCCGGCACGACGACGGAGGGCACGGGGCACCACCATCTGATCGTCGACGGCCAGCCGCTGCCGAAGGGCGAGGTCATTCCCGCCAACGACAAGTCGCTCCATTTCGGCAAGGGTCAGACGGAAACGGAAATCACGCTGCCGCCGGGCGAGCATACGCTGACGCTCGATTTCGGCGACGGCGCGCATCGTTCGTACGGTCCGGACATGAGCAAGACGATCACGATTCACGTGAAGTAAGCGTCGGCGCGAATGCAGCGCTCGCATTTGCGACGCGCCTGGGGCTGACGCTTGCCATCGGCCGCTGCTTTCGCGCCTTTCCGCGCCTTTCGGCGAGACGCGGGCTTCGTGGTCCTTGCATCGCCGCAGCCGACGCCCATGCGATTCGTCCTATGCCATCGTGCCGGGCCGTATCGCGCCAGTGTCCGCGCCATCGACCGGTACAATGAGCGCTTCCGACTCATCGCTGGTTTCTTCATTTTCCATGTCGCTTTACACCATTACGGGCGCGCAACTGGCGTTCGGCCACGTCGCGCTGCTCGATCACGCGGATTTCTCACTCGAAGCCGGCGAGCGCGTCGGGCTGATCGGCCGTAACGGCGCGGGCAAGTCGTCGCTGCTGAAGATCGTCGCCGAACTTGCCAAGCCGGACGACGGCCTGATCACGCGCCAGCAAGATCTCGTGACCGTCTACGTGCCGCAGGAACCGGAGTTCGACGCCGATGTGTCGGTGTTCGACACGGTCGCGGCGGGCCTCACGCACGCGAGTACGCTGCTCGACGAATACAACACGGTCGCGCACGAACTGGCGGAAACGCCGGAAGGTGCGCGGCACGACGCGCTGCTCGCGCGGATGAACGCATTGCAATCGTCGCTGGATGCGACGGATGCATGGAACTGGCGCACGCGTGTCGCGACGACGCTTGCGCAGATCGGGCTCGACGGCGACGCGCGCGTGGGCGCGCTGTCGGGCGGCATGCAAAAGCGCGTCGCGCTGGCCCGCGCGCTCGTCGTGCAGCCGGACGTGCTGCTGCTCGACGAGCCCACCAATCACCTGGACTTCGACGGCATTCGCTGGCTCGAAGAACTGCTGATCGCGCAGCGCGCGGGCCTGCTGTTCATCACGCACGATCGCGCATTTCTCGATCGCGTCGCGACGCGCATCGTCGAACTGGATCGTGGGCGTCTGCTGTCGTATCCGGGCAATTTCTCCGCGTATCAGACGCGCAAGGCGCAGCAGCTCGAAGTCGAGCGGGTCGAGAACGAGAAGTTCGACAAGCTGCTTGCCCAGGAAGAAGTGTGGATTCGCAAGGGCGTCGAAGCGCGGCGCACGCGCAGCGTCGGCCGCATCGCACGGCTCGTGCAGATGCGCAAGGATCAGGCGGAACGCCGCAATGTGCAGGGCAACGTGAAGCTCGACGTCGGGCAAGGCGAGAAGTCCGGCAAGATCGTCGCCGAACTCACGGACGTGACGAAGCGCTACGGCGCGCGCACGGTGGTCGAGCGCTTCTCGACGACGGTCATGCGCGGCGACAAGATCGGCTTTGTCGGTCCGAACGGTGCGGGCAAGACGACGCTGCTCAAGCTTATTCTCGGCGAGCTGCAGCCGGAAGAAGGGAAGGTGCGCGTCGGCACGAACCTTCAGGTGGCGTACTTCGACCAGATGCGCGCGCAACTCGACCCCGAAAAGAGTCTCGCCGATACGATCAGCCCGGGTAGCGACTGGGTCGAGATCAACGGCCAGAAAAAGCACGTGATGAGCTATCTCGGCGACTTCCTGTTCGCACCGGAGCGCGCGCGTTCGCCCGTGAAGTCGCTGTCGGGCGGCGAGCGCAACCGGTTGCTGCTCGCGCGTCTTTTCGCGCGTCCCGCGAACGTGCTGGTGCTGGACGAGCCGACCAACGACCTCGACATTCCTACGCTGGAACTGCTCGAAGAACTGCTGACCGACTATGAAGGCACGGTACTGCTGGTCAGTCACGATCGCGCGTTTCTGGACAACGTCGTGACGTCGGTGATCGCGTCGGAAGGCGAGGGCAAGTGGCGCGAATACGTCGGCGGCTTCACCGACTGGCAGATCCAGAGCGAGCGTTCCGAGCAGATCGCGCAGCAGGGCACGCCCAAAGAGCCGCCGAAAGAAGCCGCGCCGAAGGAAAGCGCGGCGGGCCGCAACGCGCAGCGCACGGTGAAGCTTTCGTTCAAGGAGCAACGCGAGCTGGAAGCGCTGCCCGACCGGATCGCCGCACTCGAAGCGGAACAGAAGACGATCGCCGCGCAGATCGAGGATGGCTCGATCTTCGTGAAGGATGCGCAGGAAGGCGCGCGGCTGACGGAGCGCTATGCCGCGATCGAAGACGAGTTGCTGGTTGCGATCGAAAGATGGGATGAGCTGGAGAGCAAGGGGAAGTAGAGGCGTGCGCGTGGAGCAGACGTTACGGCGTCTGCTCGCGAATTTCCGCGATCGTCTCTTTTAAAGCGGGAAGACTACGAGTGATCGTTTGCCAGACTACTTCCGGATCAACCGGGAAATACCCGTGAGAAAAATCCGGATGATTGAGTTCGATGTTATGCGCGGCTTCGCCGATCACCTCGAGATTGCGAATCGCTGGCTACAGATTCCCGCCAACCGTCCTACACCTTCCGTCTAAATTGCCCCGCGCATCGAAATCAGTAAAATACCCGCGAACCTGCTTCCCACGGTCGTTCCAGCATATCGTCCGCAATCGGGCACGATGGAAAATCGCGGCAAGCAGAAAGGCACACCAACCGTGCTGCTGCACGCAAGTCGCGCAGCACACACACTCCGTTGTTTCGTTTCGCTTTTTTTGAAAACTCAACGCATTGTCCACGCACATGTCCACAAGACATGTGGACAACGATGAACCGACGGACCCGAACGAGCCATGTCAACGAAAAAGCCTAACGCCGCGTATAGCGAAGCATCGATCAAGGTGCTCAAGGGCCTGGAGCCGGTCAAGCAGCGGCCCGGCATGTACACGCGCACCGAAAACCCGCTGCACATCATTCAGGAAGTCATCGACAACGCGTCCGACGAAGCACTCGGCGGCTACGGCCGTCAGATCACCGTCACGCTGCATGCCGACCATTCCGTGTCCGTCGAGGACGACGGCCGCGGCATTCCGTTCGGCCTGCATCCGGAAGAAGGCGTCCCCGTCGTCGAGATCGTTTTCACGCGCCTGCACGCCGGCGGCAAGTTCGACAAGGCCGCAGGCGGCGCCTATACGTTCTCGGGCGGTCTGCACGGCGTCGGCGTCTCGGTGACGAACGCGCTGTCCACGCGCCTCGACGTCACCGTGTGGCGCGACGGCAAGATCGCCGAGCTCACTTTCTCGCACGGCGATGTTGTCAAGCCGCTGCAAGTGCGCGCCGCGGCCAAGACCGACAAGAAGTCCGGCACGCGCGTGACCGCGTGGGCCGATCCGAAATACTTCGATTCGCCTAACTTGCCGCTCGGCGAACTGCAACGCCTGCTGCGCTCGAAAGCCGTGCTGCTGCCGGGCGTCGAGGTCATCCTCGTCAACGAGAAAACGGGCGAGCGCCAAAGCTGGAAATACGAAGACGGCCTGCGCGGCTATCTGATGGAAGGCATGGCGGGCAGCGACCTGCTGATCCCCCTCTTCGAAGGCGAGCGCTACGCGGAAAGCTCGCGCTCGAACGAAGAGACGTTCGCGGAAGGCGAGGGCGCGGCGTGGGTCGTCGCGTGGAGCGAAGAGGGCGCGCTCACGCGCGAGTCCTACGTCAATCTGATTCCGACGCCGGCGGGCGGCACGCACGAAGCGGGTCTGCGCGACGGCCTCTTCCAGGCCGTGAAGAGCTTTGTCGAGTTGCACAACCTGCAGCCGAAGGGCGTGAAGCTGCTCGCGGAAGACGTGTTCGCGCGCGTCTCGTTCGTGCTCTCTGCCAAGGTGCTCGACCCGCAGTTCCAGGGGCAAATCAAGGAGCGCCTGAATAGCCGCGACGCCGTCAAGCTGGTGTCGTCGTTCGCGCGTCCCGCGCTCGAACTGTGGCTGAACCAGCACGTCGAACACGGCAAGAAGCTCGCCGATCTCGTCATCAAGCAGGCGCAGGCGCGCACGCGCGCGGGCCAGAAGGTCGAGAAGCGCAAGAGTTCGGGCGTCGCCGTGCTGCCTGGCAAGCTGACGGATTGCGAATCGACGGAAATCGGACGCAACGAGCTGTTCCTCGTCGAGGGAGATTCGGCAGGCGGCTCCGCGAAGATGGGCCGAGACAAGGAATATCAGGCCATTCTGCCGTTGCGCGGCAAGGTGCTGAATACCTGGGAAACCGAGCGCGATCGTCTGTTCGCCAACAACGAAGTGCACGACATTTCCGTGGCGATCGGTGTCGATCCGCACAACCCGGACGACACCGTCGATCTGTCCAATCTGCGCTACGGCAAGATCTGCATCTTGTCCGATGCGGACGTCGACGGTTCGCACATTCAGGTGCTGCTGCTCACATTGTTCTTCAAGCATTTCCCTCAGCTGATCGAGCGCGGGCACGTGCATGTCGCGCGTCCGCCGCTGTTTCGCGTCGACGCGCCCGCGCGCGGCAAGAAGCCGGCGCAGAAGCTGTATGCGCTCGACGAAGGCGAACTCGAAGCGATTCTCGACAAGCTGCGCAAGGACGGCCTGCGCGAGTCGCAATGGACGATCAGCCGCTTCAAGGGCCTCGGCGAAATGAGCGCCGAGCAGTTGTGGGACACGACGATGAACCCGGACACGCGGCGCCTGTCGCCCGTCGCGCTCGGCGAACTCGACTTCGACGCGACCGTCGCGCGCATGACGATGCTGATGGGCAAGGGCGAAGCGGCGTCGCGCCGCAGCTGGCTCGAAGAGAAGGGCAACCAGGTCGAAGCGGATATCTGAGCGCTGCGCTTCGTGCGTTCTGAACACGAAATCGGAACCCGAATCACGAAGCTCACGCGCCGAACAAGGACACGGAATCTAGATGGACGACAACACTCCCGATCTTTTTGCCGAGCCGGCAGCGCCCGAGGGCGATGTCCTGACGCTTGGCAACTACGCGGAACGCGCGTATCTCGACTACGCGGTGAGCGTGGTGAAGGGCCGCGCGCTGCCCGACGTCAGCGATGGCCAGAAGCCCGTTCAGCGCCGCATCCTGTATGCGATGAACGAGATGGGTCTCGGCGACAACGCGAAGCCCGTCAAGTCGGCGCGCGTGGTCGGCGACGTACTGGGCAAGTATCATCCGCACGGCGACCAGTCGGCGTACGACGCGCTCGTGCGTCTCGCGCAGGACTTCTCGATGCGCTATCCGCTGATCGACGGCCAGGGCAACTTCGGCTCGCGCGACGGCGACGGCGCGGCGGCGATGCGTTACACGGAAGCGCGTCTGACGCCGATCGCAAAGCTGCTGCTCGATGAAATCGACCAGGGCACCGTCGATTTCATGCCGAACTACGACGGCTCGTTCGAAGAGCCGAAGCTGTTGCCCGCGCGTTTGCCGTTCGTGTTGCTGAACGGCGCGTCGGGCATCGCCGTCGGTCTCGCAACGGAAATTCCGTCGCACAATCTGCGCGAGGTCGCGGCGGCTGCCGTCGCGATGATCCGCCATCCGAAGATCACGCACGCCGAGCTGATGCAGCACGTGCCGGGGCCGGACTTCCCGGGCGGCGGCCAGATCATTTCGAGCGAAGCTGAAATCTCTCAGGCGTATGAGACGGGTCGCGGCAGTCTTAAGGTCCGCGCGCGCTGGAAGATCGAAGATCTTGCGCGCGGCCAATGGCAACTCGTCATCACCGAACTGCCGCCGAACACGTCTGGCCAGAAGGTGCTCGAAGAGATCGAGGAGCAGACCAATCCGAAGATCAAGCTCGGCAAGAAGTCGCTGACACCCGAACAGTTGCAGACGAAACAGACGCTTCTTGGCCTGCTCGATGCCGTACGCGACGAGTCGGGTAAGGATGCGCCCGTGCGTCTAGTGTTCGAGCCGAAGTCGCGCACGATCGATCAGACGGAGTTCGTCAACACGCTGCTTGCGCATACGAGCCTCGAATCGAACGCGACGCTGAATCTCGTGATGGTCGGCGCGGATGGCCGTCCGCGTCAGAAGGGCATTGGCGAGATGCTGCACGAGTGGATCGGCTTCCGCTTCACGACGGTCACGCGCCGTTCGCAGCATCGTCTGGGCAAGGTCAACGACCGGATTCACATCCTCGAAGGCCGGATGATCGTCTTTTTGAACATCGACGAAGTCATCCGCATCATTCGTGAATCCGAAGAACCGAAGGCGGCGCTGATCGAAGCGTTCGGTCTGTCCGATCGCCAGGCCGAAGACATCCTTGAAATCCGGCTGCGTCAGTTGGCGCGCCTGGAGAAGATCAAGATCGAGAAGGAACTGTCAGAGTTGCGTGACGAAAAGGCGAAGCTCGAAGAACTGCTCGGCAGCGAGCCGGCGATGAAGCGCCTGCTCATCAAGGAAATCGAAGCGGACGCGAAGCAATACGGCGACGACCGGCGCACGCTGATCCAGCAGGAAAAACGCGCGACGTTCGAAGCGCGCGTCGTCGACGAGCCGGTGACGGTCGTCGTGTCGCAGAAGGGCTGGGTGCGCGCATTGAAGGGCCATGGGCTCGATCCCGCCGGCTTCACGTTCAAGGCGGGCGACGGTCTCTATGCCGCGTTCCAGTGCCGCACGCCCGATACGCTGATCGCATGGGGCAGCAAGGGCCGCGTGTACTCGGTGGCCGTGTCGCAGCTGCCGGGCGGACGCGGCGACGGCGTTCCCGTCACGTCGCTGATCGAGCTCGAATCGGGCACGCACCTGATGCATTACTTCGCGGCATCGGCGGACCAGGCGCTGCTGCTGGCGTCGTCGAACGGCTTCGGCTTTATCGCGAAGGTCGGCGACATGGTGAGCCGCGTGAAGGCGGGCAAGGCGTTCATGACGATCGACGCGGGCGCGACGCCGCTCGTGCCGATGCCGATGCTGCCCGGCGCGACGCGGGTCGCGTGTCTGTCGGGCGGCGGGCGTCTGCTCGTGTTCGGTCTCGACGAGATGAAGACGCTGTCGGGCGGCGGACGCGGCGTGACGCTGATGGCGCTCGATCCGAACGAAGCGCTGACGCAGGCGCTCGCGATCAACGATGCGGGCCTCGTGCTGCAAGGCACGTACCGCAACAAGCCTTCCGAGGAGCAACTGTCGGGCAAGGCGCTCGCGCCGCATGTCGGCAAGCGCTCCCGCAAGGGACGCGCGCCGGATACGAAGCTGAAGGTGACGTCGCTGCGTCCGGTGCTGGGCGAATAAACCGTGTTAGCGTGAGCGCGCGGAATGGGTAGCCTTCATTCGCCGCGCACGGCATGTTCCCCTGGCCGTAGTACTTTTCGCTGCGGCGCGCGTCATCGCAAGTAGTGTGCTTTGCGAACGCGCCGCGACGAAATCCGTGAGCGGGGTCTCTCACGGCGCAATACAAAAGAAATCAGCGCAGAGAATGAACTGCGCATGACGTCGCGGGTCGAACGCGGTCGTTGGCTCATGTCGGAGCCGACACGTTATCGACCGGGACATAACGGCAGCGCGCCATCATCGGGAAAGGAAAACAAATATGAACAAGGCGATCGAAGTCGCGCTCTTTCTGCATCTGCTGGGCGTCGCCGTGTGGATCGGCGGCATGGTGTTCGCGCATTTCTGCTTGCGTCCGGCGCTCGAAGATCTCTCGCCGCAATTGCGTCTGCCGCTGTGGGAGTCGGTGTTCGGCCGCTTCTTCAACTGGGTGGGCGTGTCCGTGCTGGTCATTCTGCTGTCGGGCGGTTTTCTGCTGATGCAGTTCGGCGGCGGTCACGCCACCTGGCAACTGCACGCGATGGCCGGCCTCGGCATCATCATGATGCTGATCTTCGGGCATATCCGCTTCGCTGTGTTTCCGCGCATCCGTCGCGCCGTGCAGGCGCAGAAGTGGCCCGACGGCGCGCGCGCGGTGGCAACCGTGCGGCGTCTCGTCATCGTGAATCTGGTGCTCGGCATCGTGACGATCGGCGTGGCGGTGCTGTCGCGCGGGTTCTGATGATCGCTTCCGTGCGGTCGTAGCGCTCGACCTTTCCGGCCAAAGCGCCGCCTATGCAACGGCACATGGGCGGCGCTTCTTGCATCGGCGTCGGCATCGGCATCGGCATCGGCATCGGCATCGATGAGGCGCCGCGTCAGGCCACGTGCCCGATATACAGCCACACGCCGCATGCGACGGCGACCGTCCCATACACCGCATACACGGGCAGTTTCAGTTTCGCGAAGCACAGGCCCGAGAACAGCGCCGTCACGAGATAAGACGGCTCGGGCGGCACATGGCGCACGATGCGCAGCACGGCGACGGCGAGAAATGCCGTCGTCACCGCGCGCAGCACGCGCATCCCATGCTCGAAGCGCGCGTTCGTCTTCAGTCGATGCAGATGGCGCTGCGCGAGCACGACGAGACAACCCGACGGCACGAACAGCGCAATCGTCGCGATCAGCGCGCCATGCCATCCTTCGACCAGATAGCCGAAGAACGGCACCACGTTCAGGAGCGGTCCCGGCGACAGCGGCGACAGCGAGAACGCCAGCGTGAAGTCGTTGTCGGTAATGCCGACGGCGGGTGTGACCAGCAGCGTCTTCAGCACGGGCAGCGCGGAGAAGCCGCCGCCGAACAGCGTCAGTCCCGCGCCCGCGAGACGCGGCCATAACAGCGCGACTTCGTAGCGATGCGGCAAGGGCAGCGCGAACGTCAGCAGCAGCACAGCCAGGCCGATCAGAAGACGCCAGTCGCCCGTGCTGAGCGTCGTCGCGAGGCGCTCGCCGCGCGCGTCGCTGTGCAGCCACCCCGACATGAACGCCACGCCCAGCAGGCAGATGTACGCGGCGGGCGTATGCGCGCCGACGAGCGCGATGCACCCGAGCACGGCCGCCGTCCATTCGAGCCGTCCGCGCACGAGCGCGCGCGTCTGCTTGTACCATGTCACGGCGATCAACGTCGCAAGCACGACGCTAAAGTGATCGAGCAACGTTTGCGAGGCGACTTCGCGCACGATCGGCGTGCGGTAGAAGATCGCGAATGCCGTCATCAGCATGAAGAAGGGCAGAACACTCGCGACGCCCGCGACCCATGCGCCCGCGCGTCCGCGCAGCACATGACCGAGCTGGACCGCGACATTGCAGCCGACGGGCCCCGGCACCATCCACGCGAGTGCAACGATGTCGGAGAACGCGAGGTGCGTGAGGCGTTCTTCGCGCTCGACGTAGTGATTCTCCAACTGCGCCATCAGCGCGAGTCCGCCCCAAGATAGCGCGGACAATCCGAACACGACGCGAAAGAGCGTCCAGAGCGGCTCGCGCTCGTCGCATCGTGCAGCTTCGTCTGTGGCTGGCGCGTGTAGCGCCGACATGTGCCGGGCTGGCCGCATGCGAACACCTGTCGGGTTGGGTTTCTTGTGCGGCGCGCGTCGTCGATGGCCGCGACGGCGCGCCGACCTGATGCGCGTTCGAGCGAAACCGTCGATACGCGCCGATACCGTTGATGTCCCGCCTGTATGTCCTGCCTGTATGACGCCGGATGGACTGACGGGAACGAAGCCGCATCGATGCGGCGCCGTTCCTCAGGCCGACTCGTCGCTGGTGCTCGAAGCGTCGCTGGTGCTGTCCGCGTCGTTGCTGTGCGCGACCCGCACGCCGTGCGTGCCGCACACGCCGAAGCGTTCGAGCAGCGCTGGGATGCCCTCGACGGGCACGGGCCGCGAAAACAGAAAGCCCTGCGCCTCGATATGTCCGAGTGCCGCGAGCCACGCGATCTGCTCTTCCGTCTCCGTGCCTTCGACCACCACCGTCAGCCCGAGCGAACGCGCGAGATTGACGATCGCCGACACCATCACGCAGACACTGCGGTCGCCGGGTATGGCCTGCACGAACGAGCGGTCGACCTTCAGCGTGTCGACTGAGAAGCGGTTCAAATACGACAGCGACGAATAGCCGGTGCCGAAGTCGTCGAGCGCGATGCGTACACCGAGCCGCTTCAACGCGAAGATCTTTTCGGAGACGAGATCGGGATACTCCATCATCGCCGTCTCGGTGATTTCGAGTTCGAGGCGGCGCGCGCTGATGCCTGATTCCTCGATGGCCTGCGAAATCGTTTCGTACAGGTCGCCGCGCCAGAACTGCACGGCCGAAATGTTCACGGCCAGCGACAGCGTGTCATAGCCTTGCTGCTGCCACTGCGCGAGCTGCGCGCACGCGGTGCGGATCACGAAATCGCCGATGGGCACGATGAGGCCCGTCGATTCCGCGACAGGGATGAACTCGTTCGCGGGAATCAGGCCGTGCTGCGGATGGTTCCAGCGCACGAGTGCCTCGAAGCCGGTGATGCAGCGGCGCGACAGATCGATCTTCGGCTGATACGCGAGGAACAGCTGCTGGTCGGCGAGCGCGACGCGCAACTGCTGTTCCCACTTCATCAGATGGTCCGCGCGATGCGACAGATGCGGCGAGTAGAACTGGTAGCAGTTCTTGCCCGCGTCCTTCGCGCTGTACATCGCGAGGTCGGCCTTCTTCAGCAGATCGATTTCGCTTTCGTTCGCCACCGAGTAGAGCGCGATGCCGATGCTCGCATGCAGTACGAACGAACTGCCGCGCACTTCGAACGGTTTCGCGAACACGTCTGAGATCACTTCCGCGAGCATCACCGAGCGCTTCTCGACATCGTCGCCCTTGAGCACGACGACGAACTCGTCGCCGCCGATGCGTGAGAGGGCGCCCGCATCGGCGACGGCATCGGCGAGACGCGCGGCTGTCATTTGCAGCACGATGTCGCCGGCGTTGTGGCCGAGCGTGTCGTTCACGGTCTTGAAGTTGTCGAGGTCGATGAAGAGGATCGCCAGGCGCCCGACGTTCATCGTCTGCGCTACGTCGTGACGCAGGCTTTGCAGCGTCGAGTAGCGGTTGCGCAGGCCCGTGAGCAGATCGAACTCGACGAGATGCGTCATCTCGCGCTCGCGTCCGAGCAGCTTGCCGATCAGACCCGTGGCAACCGCGAAGAAGCCGAGCATCGCGAGCGAGATGAAGCTCGCCATTAGCAGGTAGACGTTGCGCGTGTGGTTGTAGTCGGCGAACTCTTCGGCCTGCGACAGACCGACAAGCACGCCGAGCGGATAGCCGTCGATATGCCGGTACGACACGATGCGCGTAACGTTGTCGATCGAATCGACATAGGTGCCCGACACGTGTTCCGAAGTCGGATAGACGCCCGTCGCCGTGAACACGCCCGGCGAGCTTTCGGTGTTGCCCGTGCGGCGCGCGAGCACGGCACCGCTGTCGGAGATCACGGCGATCACGCCTTCTCGACCGATGGCCGCGTTGTTGTAGAAGTCGGTCGTGAAATAGCTCGGGTCTTCCGATACGACCACGACACCCGCGAACGTGCCGTCGGGATGATTCAGGCGGCGCGTCATCTGCAAGGTCCAGTGGCCCGATACGCGGCCGAGCACGGGCTTGCTGATGAAGAGCTGATCGTCGTTCTCGTGCTCGTGAACCTTGAAGTGCTCGCGGTCGGACAGATCGATCGGCTTCGGATTGGTTTCCGATGTGTTCGCGATGAGCTTGCCGCGCTCGTCGATCAGCGACACCTGCACGAGCGTTTCGCTTTGAACGACGCCTTTTTCGACCGTGCTCGTGAGATCGAAACGGCCCGGCGATTTTTCGAATTCGTATTTGACGAAGCGCGTAATCTGATCGATCTGGTGAATGGCCTTCACCGTGTGCTGTTCGAGCGCAGCCGACAAAATAGCGGCCGACGCCATCGCCTCGCGATAAGTCGTTTCCCTCTCAACCGACAGACGCGCGAAGATCACCGTCCACAGCAGCACGAGCACCAGCACGCCGAGCGCGGGAATCGCGAGCAGCGCGCGTCGGCGCGTACCGGCCGGATCGAGACGGTGCCTGACGTCGCGCGCGGAAGATGGGCGGAACTGATTCATCGGATAGACCGTGACCCTGTGCGTTGCGGCTGTGCTTGCGTTTCGGTGCTTGCGTTGCGAACGACTGCGCGAATGTTAAAACCGGCTGCATCGAATGGTTGATATGCCGCAACTGCTGCGGGAAGCAGGGGCGTGGTGGCGAGCCAGACCACCCGTTGGTCATCGGTTACGATTTTGATATTACTGAATGACCAATAATTAAGAAAGGTTTCGCGCATCGGGTATACGCTGGGCTCTGCGGGCATGCGAACGAATCATGCGCGCGTAGCCACCGCTGGTCTGACAGGCGCGCCAGGCGGGCGTTTGAAAGATTGAGTCGAAAATGTCCGGGGTGTCAGGAATCGCGTGAATGGATCGGCAACAGCCATTATGGCAACGAGGCCATTCATGCAGCCTGCATGAATGGCCTCGAATGCGTGGAATGGGTCTTTTGTACCGGCGGGTTCGGGCAACGCTTAGAACATCCAGGTGACGCGCGAATGTCGGTTCCGCCAACAACGCGAACGCTTGCGGCGTTTATGGCAGCCTGAAGGTGCCGTCGACGATCGTCACGGATGCGCCGCCAATCCACGTCTTGCCAGCGGCATCGTCGTAGCGGACGTAGACGTTGCCTGCACGGCCGAGCACCGTGCCTTGGCGCACCGTGTATTGCGCGCCGGGCCGGCGGTTCTGCTGCGTGAGCAATCCTGCCAGCGCAGCGTTTGCGCTACCCGTCACGGGGTCTTCCCCGATGCCGAGGCCGCCGCCCATCATCAGGCAGCGCAGCTCGAAGGTCGCGGGACCGTTCGGATCGTGCGGGCCGTAGGCCGCGATGCCATGCGCACCGACCGTCTTCGCGACATGCTCGAACAGCGCGGCATCCGGCTCGAGCGCGAGACACGCACGGGCAGAATTCATACGGACGACGAGCCATTGCGGGCCGTTGTCGATGCCGCAGGGCTGCGCCGTGTAATCGATTGCATCGCTGCGCAGTGCTCGAGCGAGCGCCGCGTATTCGCTTTCAGCGAGCGGCGTCACGCGTGCGGGCGGGGCGGCGAAAGCCCACACGTTGCGTCGGCTATCCTCTTCCGTCAATTCGATCAGGCCCGCTGCGCATTGCTGGACGATACGTCCCGGCTGCTTCGGTTGATTGCCGGCCTCGCGCCACGCATGCGCGGTGCCGAGCGTCGGATGGCCGGCGAACGGCAACTCGCCGCGGGTCGTGAAGATGCGCACGCGATAATCGGCCGACGGGTCGGTCGGCTTTAACAGGAAGGTCGTTTCCGACAGATTCGTCCAGCGCGCGATTGCCTGCATCTGTTCGGCGTCGAGTCCGTCCGCATCGAAAACCACGGCGAGCGGATTGCCTTTGAACGGCACCGACGTGAACACATCGACCTGCTTGAAGCGAACGGTTTTCTCTTGCATTGTCTGTTTCCTGTTCGGTGCTTTGCCTGATTGCTTGTGCAGCCACGTGCACCGTTCCATGTTGTGAGGGCACAACGTCAACTGCATCCAGCCCGCGCGACGGTGAAGGCACAAAAGAACACGCCGCCGATGACGCGTTCACGTCATCGACGGCGTGTCGGCGTCGAACGGGCGATGAAGGCGCTCGCAACGAGCGCCTATACATGCAGTACGCGCCGCTTATTGCACCTCGGCGATCAGCTCGATCTCGACACACGCGCCGAGCGGAATCTGCGCGACGCCGAATGCCGAGCGTGCATGCTTGCCGCGCTCGCCGAACACATCGGCGATCAGTTCCGATGCGCCATTCGTCACGATGTGCTGCTCGGTGAAATCAAGCGTCGAGTTGACGAGGCTCATCAGCTTGACGATGCGCGTTACGCGGTTCAGGTCGCCGACATGCGCGTGCAGCGTCGCGAGCAGATCGATCGCGATCGAGCGCGCAGCGGCCTTGCCTTCTTCGGTCTTCAGCGTGTCGCCGAGCTTGCCCGCCCAGACCTTGCCGTCCTTCTTCGCGATGTGTCCGGACAGATACACGGTGTTGCCGCTTTGCGCGCTCATCACGTAAGCGGCGGCGGGCGCGCCTGCTACGGGCAGTTCGATGCCCAGTTCCTTCAGCTTGTCATACACATTCGATTGAGCCATGACGTGTCCTCGTCGGTGAATGGAAAGAGTGGTTCGCGATGCGCTTACACGCGCGCGCGAATCAGTTCAGCGAGACGCGCAATGCCTTCGTCGATCTTCGCGGGCGGCACGGTCACGAACGACAGGCGCAACGTGTTGTGCTGCGCCTCGTTCGCGAAGAACGGACCGCCCGGCACGAACGCGACGTTTTGCGCGACGGCTTCTTCGAGCAGCTTCATCGTGTCGATATGCCTGGGCAGCGACACCCAGACGAACATGCCGCCTTCCGGACGGTTCCACGCAACGCCTTCCGGCATGTAGCGTTCGAGCGAACCGAGCATCGCCTCGCACTGGTCGCGATACAGCGCGCGGATCTTCGGCACGTGCGTATCGAGGAAGCCGTCCTTCACGACTTCATGCACGATGCGCTGCGTAAAGCTGGGCGTGTGCAGGTCGGTGGCCTGCTTGGCCTGCACGAGCTTGAAGTGCAGTTCTTCGGGCGCAATGATGTAGCCGATGCGCAGGCCCGGCGCGAGCACTTTCGAGAACGAACCGAGATGCACGACGTGATCGGGCGCCATCGACAGCATCGTCGGCAGCGGCTCGCCCTTGTAGTCGAGCGCGCCGTACGGATCGTCTTCGATGACGGGGAAGGGCGCCGACTTCGCAAACTCCGCGAGCGCGCGGCGTCGCTCGACGGGCAGGCGGCGTCCTGTCGGATTCTGGAAGTTCGGCTGCGCGTACAGAAGGCGCGCGCCCTTCGTCAGTTCGGGCGTGAGGCCTTCGGGGATCAGGCCGTTAGCGTCGGTCGGCACCTGAACGTAGCGCGGCTCGTACATCGAGAACGATTGCAGCGCGCCGAGGTACGTCGGCGTTTCGACGAGCACGGGGCTCTCCGGGCACACCAGCACCTTGCCGAGCAGATCGAGCGCCTGTTGTGAGCCTGTCGTGATCAGCACCTGCGTCGGACGGATTTGCGCGCCGTTCACCGAGTAGCGTTGCGCGACCCATTCGCGCAGCGGCATGTAGCCTTCCGTCGCGCTGTACTGAAGCGCGGCGGCGGGCGAGTCGCGCAGGATGCGGTCGGAGGCCGCGCGCATTTCCTCGGCCGGGAAGGTGGCCGGCGAGGGCAGACCGCCCGCGAACGAAATGACCTCGGGCCGCTCGGTGACCTTCAGGATTTCGCGGATCGCCGAGCTGGTCAGCTTGCGAGCGCGTTCGGACAATTGCCAGGTCGGGGCATTGAGGTCGCTTTGATTCATGGGTCTCCTCGTCGGTATGGCTTGAACAGGTGGTCGGTCAAAAAAAGGATTATCGCGCGAACTCGTCAGGCGGCGCGAACGGGCCGCGCGGCCGTGTGCACGGCAGTCTTGCGGCCGAGCATCACGGTGGCGATCACGGCGGCGGCGAAGATCCACGTGATGGGCGCAACATCCTCGCCGAAGAAGAGCGCCGAAAAGGCCATCGTGAAGAAGATCTGCATCAGCTGAACCTGGCCCACTCGCGCGATGCCGCCCATCGCGAGGCCCGCGTACCACGCGAAGAAACCGATGAACTGCGAGAACAGCGTCACGTAGCCGAATGCGAGCCACGTCTTCAGCGCGACGGGGCCGGGATGCGTGACGTGCTGCTCCCAGCCGAGCCACGCAACGGGAATCAGCAGGAACGGCGCGGACACGACGAGCGCCCAGCAGATGACCTGCCAGCCGCCCATCTGCCGCGCGAGCCGCGCGCCTTCCGCGTAGCCGAGCGCGCCGATGCCGACGGCGACGAGCATCAGCAGGTCGCCCGCCTGGAATGCGCCGCCGCCCGCCTGCAACGCGAACGCGACGACGATCGCGCTGCCCGCGACGGCGCTCGCCCAGAACGCCTTCGACGGCCGCTCGTGCGACAGCCACGCCGCGTAGATCGCGACGCACAGCGGCTGCAACCCGTTGACGACGGCGCCATGCGACGCGGGCACGCTCTTCATCGCCCACGCCGAGAACACGGGAAACGCGATGATCACGCCGAGCGACACGACGGCAAGGGCCTTGAGCTGCGGCCAGGTCGGCAGCTTTTCGCGGCGGATCGCGAGCAGCACGGCGGCGGGAACGGAAGCGGCGAGCGCGCGCCCCAGGCCGTTCAGCAGCGGGCTGAATTCGGCGACGACGATGCGGGTCATCGGCAGCGTCAGGCTGAAGATCACCACGCCGATCAGGCCGAGCAGCATGCCTTGAGTTTCGCGCTTCATTGTTTCCGTCTCTCCATGCGTGTGGTTATTTGAGCGTGCGCAGGCTGCTCGGGGTTTCGATTTCGGCGGCGAGCGAGGGCGCGCCGTCCGTGCTTTCGAGCGCGATCAGATTCTCCGCGCCGAGCCACTGCAGTTGCTGCGCGACGAGATCCGCTCGCGGATGCCAGCCCTTCAGCGACTTGAGCAGCAAGCCCGTTTCCGGCAGCACCGTCGACGGATGGCGCGGCGTGTCCCATTGAATCAGCGACGGCACGATGCCATCGCCCGCGCCTTGCCATGCGGGAAATGCGCCGTCGTCGGCGACGGTGAGGCTCCACGTGAAATCGCCGCGTGTCATCGGCACGACGGTCGGAATGCGCTGCGGATACTGCTGTTGCCACAGCGCGAGATTCTTTGGCCGCTCGACGCGCGCGGCCCAGTGCGACAGATACGGACCGTTCGCGAGCCGCGCGTGCGTCGCGGGATCGTCGAGTGCGAACAGGCGTGGCCGCGCATTCGCGGTTTCCTGCGCGTCGGGATCGATCGCGATGACTTCCAGATACGCGCCGCCCCACAGATTGAGCAGCCGGTTGTGCGTACGCATCGACGGATGCGCGCCGCCGCCCGATGGCGCGATGCCGAGCGTATCGGCGACGTATTCCGTGCCTTCGTCGAGCGTGCGGGCGGAAACAACGAGATGATCGAGTCGTAGCGTGTGTTCGGTCATGGCTGCAAGGGGACGGTCGGTCGGCTGGAAGCCGCTACGGCAGCCAACTGTCTGCCAGGTGCCGGGCCACCAGGGTTAATCCGTAAGAATAACCGTTCGGCGCGGCCGGACCATGCGCAGTGCGGCAAGGCCAGTATCGGCGGGCTTTGCGCCGCCGTCGGGTGAATCGGGCAATGGGAAAACAGCAGCAGCGTCGAATCAAATGTACCGGCAGTGACCGGCACAGTAACGGTACAATCGGCTCGATACTGTTCGGTACAGTTGCCGGGTCACATCGCCATCCGTACGACCGTGCATGCCGTTCAGCGGCGGCAGCTTCGTTCGTGCCGCCACGCCGGCCATCGTGCCCGTTTCCTATGCCCTTTCCGACGTTGCCGTTGCAGCGCATAGCTGGAGTCCGCCATGTCCGTCCCGCTCGATCTGATTCCCGCACCTCACGACGCGTCGGCGCTCACGCTCGTCGATCAGCTCGTCCAGTGGGCGCGCCGACGCATCGAAGAGCGCGTGTTCCGTCCCGGCATGCGCATGCCGTCGATCCGCAAGCTCGCGCTCGACAAGGGCGTGTCGCGCTTCACGGTCGTCGAGGCGTACGAGCGGCTCGTCGCGCAGGGCTATCTGGATTCGCGCCGCGGCTCCGGCTTCTACGTGCGCGAGCGTCTTGCGGGGCCCGCGCCCGTCGAGCGCCGTCTTTCGTCCAATGCCGCGCCCGATGCGGCGCCCGCACCCAGCACGATCGACGTCGTCTGGCTGCTGCGCAACATGCTGCACACGTCGACGCGTCCCGAGCGCGGGCCTGGCCTCGGCTATCTGCCGTCGCGCTGGCTCGACGGCGAGCTGATCACGGGCGCGCTGCGCACGCTCGGCCGGCAAAGCGGCGCGCAGATGCTCGGTTTCGGTACGCCGCAAGGCTTCCTGCCGCTGCGCCAGCAATTGCAGACGCGGCTCGAAGAGCTGGAGATCGGTGCGTCGCCGGAACAGATCGTGCTCGTGTCCGGCATCACGCAGGCGATCGACCTGATCGCGCGGCTCTACGTGCAGCCGGGCGATAGCGTGATCGTCGGCGATCCGGCTTGGTTCCAGATGTTCGGGCGCTTCGCGTCGCAGGGCGCGCGCCTCGTCGGCATGCCGTACACGCCGGACGGCCCCGATCTCGACGCGCTGGAGGCGCTCGTGCAGACCTGGCGCCCGAAAATGCTCGTGATCAACTCGGTGCTGCAAAATCCGACGGGCACGTCGCTGACGGCGGCGCAGGCCTTCCGCATTTTGCGGCTCGCGGAGCAGTACGACTTCATCGTCGTCGAGGACGACATCTACGGCGACCTGTGCCCGCCGGGCTTTGCGGCGACGCGTCTAGCGAGCCTCGACCAGCTGCGGCGCGTGATCTATCTCGGCAGCTTTTCGAAGACGCTCGCGGCGAATCTGCGGGTTGGCTTCATGGCGTCGTCGCTGGATGTGGCAAAGGCCGTCACGGATCAGAAAATGCTGGTCGGCATGACGACGCCCGAATTGAACGAGCGCGTTTTGTACAAGATCCTGACGGAAGGGCACTATCGAAGGCACGTCGAGCGGCTGCGCGCGCGGCTCGACGGCGTGCGCGACAAGTCCGTGCGGATGCTCGAAAAAACGGGGCTGCGCATGTTTCAGACACCGGCGGCGGGCATGTTCGTGTGGGCGGATACGGGCGTCGACGCCGATGCGCTTGCGGCCGCCGGCCACGAGGAAGGCTTCTTGCTGACACCGGGAAGCCTCTTCTCGCCGCAGCAGTCGCCGACCACGTGGATGCGCTTCAACGTCGCGAATTGCGGCGATCCGGCGCTGCCGGCGTTTTTGTGCCGCTATCTGGACAGCGTCGCACGCCGCGCTTCATGAAGCCTCTTGAATCGGCGGCGCGCGACCCCATCTGAGTGCGCAACGTCCGTGTCGCGCGACGCCGGCACGGGCAACGTCTGCTTCGAATCAACCTGCAACAGAAAGGGAAAACGACCATGGCACAAGAAACCATGAGCTTCCAGGCAGAAGTGAAACAGCTTCTGCACTTGATGATTCACTCGCTGTACAGCAACAAGGAAATCTTCCTGCGCGAATTGATCTCGAACGCATCGGACGCGGCGGACAAGCTGCGCTTCGAAGCGATCGCGAACAACGCGCTGTATGAGAGCGATCCGAACCTGCGCATCCGCGTGTCGTTCGACAAGGCGGCGCGCACCGTCAGCATCGACGACAACGGCATCGGCATGAGCCGCGACGAAACGATCTCGCACCTCGGCACGATCGCGCGCTCGGGCACGAAGGAGTTCTTCGGCAAGCTGTCGGGCGACCAGCAGAAGGATGCGGCGCTGATCGGCCAGTTCGGCGTGGGTTTCTACTCCGGCTTCATCGTTGCGGACAAGATCACGGTGGAGACGCGCCGCGCCGGCCTGCCGGCCTCGGAAGGCGTGCGCTGGGTGAGCTCGGGCGAGGGCGATTTCTCGGTCGAAGCGGTCGAGCGCGCGCAACGCGGCACGACGATCACGCTGCATCTGCGCGCCGACGAAGACGAACTGCTGTCCACGTGGAAGCTGAAGTCGATCATCCAGAAGTACTCGGATCATGTCGCGCTGCCCATCCTGATGCAGAAGGAGGAGTGGGACGCCGAGAAGAGCGAGATGGTCGCGAAAGACGAGGACGAGACCGTCAACCAGGCGAGCGCGCTGTGGACGCGCGCGAAGAACGACATCAGCGACGAGCAGTACAAGCAGTTCTATCAACACCTGTCGCACGATCACCAGGACCCGCTGACGTGGACGCATAACCGCGTCGAAGGCCGCAGCGAGTACACGCAGCTGCTGTATGTGCCAGCGCATGCGCCGTTCGATCTGTGGAACCGCGATCATCGCGGCGGCCTGAAGCTGTACGTGAAGCGCGTCTTCATCATGGACGACGCCGAGCAACTGCTGCCCTCGTATCTGCGCTTCGTGAAGGGCGTCGTCGATTCGAGCGATTTGCCGCTGAACGTGTCGCGCGAACTGCTGCAGGAAAGCCGCGACGTGAAGGCGATTCGCGAAGGCGTGACCAAGCGCGCGTTGTCGATGCTCGAAGAGCTGGCCAATTCGGAAGAAGCCGCCGGCAAGGAACAGTACGCGACGTTCTGGAAGGAATTCGGCCAGGTGCTGAAGGAAGGCATCGGCGAGGACTTCTCGAACAAGGAGCGCATCGCGAAGCTCGCGCGCTTTGCGTCGACGCATAACGACTCGTCCGAGCAGAACGTGTCGCTGACGGACTACGTCGCGCGCATGAAGCCCGAGCAGACGAAGATCTACTACGTGACGGCGGATACCTATCAGGCCGCGAAGAACAGCCCGCATCTCGAAGTGTTCCGCAAGAAGGGTGTCGAAGTGCTGCTGCTGACGGAGCGCGTCGACGAATGGATGCTGTCGTTCCTCCAGGAGTTCGACGGCAAGCCGCTGCAAAGCGTCGCGCGCGGCGACCTCGATCTCGGCCAGCTGAACGACGAAGAAAAGCAGGCGCAGGAGAAGGTCGGCGAAGAGCTGAAGCCGCTCGTCGAGCGCATGAAAGAGACGCTCAAGGACAAGGCGAAGGACGTGCGTCTGACGTTCCGCCTGACCGATTCGCCGTCGTGCCTCGTCGCCGACGAAGGCGAGATGAGCGGCTACCTGCAGCGCATGCTGAAGGCCGCGGGTCAGAACGCGCCGGAGTTCCATCCGATTCTCGAAGTGAATCCGGAACATGCGCTCGTGAAGAACCTCACCGCCGACAACGCGAATTTCGACGACTGGTGCCATCTGCTGTTCGATCAGGCGTTGCTGGCCGAAGGCGGTTCGCTCGAAGACCCGGCGAGCTTCGTGAAGCGCACGAATGCGCTGTTGCTGGCGCGCTGATGCGCGCGGCTCGATAAAGGGCGAAAAGGGGAAATGCGCTGCTTCGGCAGCGCATTTTTTTGTACCGCGTTCGTGTGGCGATGGACTGTTAGCGCTGTGGCGATCCGCCATTGAGCTTGCGCACCTGAGCGAGCACCGACCCCGCGAGTTCTTTCGATTCGGCGCAGGCATGCGCGTCGCCGAGCACATGCGCGGCGACCTTGCCGATGGCCGCGCTCGTGTGTTTTGCCGTGTGATGCTGCGCGAGGGCGGAGGCGGCGAGTTCCTTTTCGATCTTCGATGCGGCGGAACGCTTGAGAACGATCGCGGCGAGATGCGCGACGCGGTCCGACGTGGTTTTGTCCTGAGCGGTCAATTGAAGCTCCCTGGGTTGTGGATAAAGGGCCGGGCAAGTGCGCGGCGCTCGGCGTTTATCTTCGGCGTTCGGCGGGTGCTTGAAGTGGTGAACGGTCCGAACCGCGTCGCGGAACGGTCGGTGAATTCATGCGGACATGGCGTCTTGAAGGCCCGCTTTTTCTGGCCACCCTATAATGCGGCCCATGTCTATTCGTTTCGATGCTGCCGACGCCCATTGGCGCGTCGCGCCCCTTCCAGGTTTTTCGACCGATCAAAAAGACTGGCTCACGCGCGGTGGTTCGCTGACCGCGCATTTGCGCACGCTCGGCGCGGTGGCCGTGCGCGTGACGCGCGAAGCCGTCGATCTGCCCTATGAAGACGAGTACGCCGCGCTCGGCATCGCGCCGCGCACGCCCGTGTGGGTGCGCGAAGTGGCGTTATCGGTGGACGGCACGCCGTTTGTCGCCGCGCACAGCATCGTGCCGCTCACGGCGAGCATGGGGGTCTGGCAGGCGATGCGGCGTCTGCGCACGCGGCCGCTCGCGGAGCTGCTGTATAGCGACAGCAGCGTATCGCGCTCATCACTGGTGAGCCGGCGCGTGACGGCGAGGCATCCGCTGCATCGACTCGCGTCGAAAGAAACGGGCGACGCGCGTGCGCATGCGCTCGTCGCGCGGCGCTCGGTGTTCGAGCGCTATGGCGCGCCGCTGATGGTCACCGAATGCATGCTTCCTGCGCTGTGGGCGAATCTTCTGATGCGTGTCGACGGGCGCGCGCTCGGGCAGATCGCACAGCCCGTGCCGCGCGATCATGGCCAGGCGCTGGATCACACGGCGTCGCGCGCCGACGCCAACGCAAAACGCGTCGACAAGCGCATCGACAAGGGCTTCGACAAGCGCGAAGAGGCACGCTGATGCTGCGCGGCTTTCCTCCCGTCGTCGCCGAGAGCACGCATACGCTGATACTCGGCAGCTTTCCCGGTGAGGCGTCGCTCGCGGCGACGCAGTACTACGCGAATCCGCGCAATCAGTTCTGGCGCTTGCTTGGCGCGGTGATCGGCGAACCGCTGACCGGGCTCGATTACCCCACGCGTCTCGAGCACGTGTTGAAGCATGGCGTCGGCGTGTGGGACGTGCTTGCCGCGTGCACGCGCGAGGGCAGTCTCGATGCGGCGATCCGCAACGCGACGCCGAACGACTTCGCATCGCTGCGCGAGTACGCGCCGAAGCTCGCGAAAGTCTGCTTCAACGGCAAGACGGCGGGCCGCTTTGCGACCGTGATCGCCGCGGTCGGCTACGAAACCCTCGTGCTGCCGTCGTCGAGTCCCGCGAATGCTATGCTCTCGTTCGACCAAAAATTGCGCCTGTGGCGCGACATCCTTACATGACGAAACTGATCAAGCGCGCTTCGGCCGAGGCGCGTGCTTTCCGCAACAAAGAATCCGCAGTCTCGAAGCAAAGAATCTCGCGCGCGAAAACGCGTGCCGCGCGTGACGAAGACGACTTCGCCGATGTCGCGAAGGCATCGATGATCGAAGCGCCGCGCAAGCCGCGTTTTGCGCCCGTCACGTTCTCGGAAGAGGGCGGCGTGCGCTATCTGCACTTCGGCACGGAATGGGTGCAGGGTGCGATGCGTCTGTCGAAGCCGGATCACATCGAACTCGAATACGCACAGCAGATGATGGCCTGGCTGCTGTTCCTCGAAACGCCGAAGCGCATCGTGCAGCTCGGCCTCGGCACCGGCTCGCTGACGAAGTTCGCGCACCGCTTCCTGAAGCGCGCGCAGGTCGAAGCCGTCGAACTGAATCCCGCTGTCGTGATCGCGGCGCGCACGATGTTCGGCCTGCCCGCCGACGACGCGCGTCTCAGCGTGCGCGAGACGGACGCATGGGAGTTCGTCAACGACCGCGCGAATCACGGCACGGTCGGCGCATTGCAGATCGATCTGTACGATGCGACGGCGCGCGGTCCCGTGCTCGACAGCGTCGCGTTCTATCGCGCCGCGCGCGCGTGCCTCGCGCAAGCGGGTGTGGCCACCATCAACCTGTTCGGCGACCATCCGAGCTTCGTGCGCAACATGAAGCGGCTGAACGAAGCCTTCGACGGACGCGTCGTCGCGTTGCCGGAAGTGCACGACGGCAATCGCATCGCGATCGCGTTCTCGGGGCCCGCTATCGACGTGCCGTACACGCAGTTGCAGGCGCGCGCGAAGCTGCTCGAAGCGCAGCTCGCGTTGCCGGCGCGCAAGTGGGTCAAGGGCTTGCAGGAGTCGACGGGGCAGAACGGCACGTTCGCGGTCTGACGCGCTCCGGCATTCGAACGCGAAAGGGAACGCAACAAGGAACGCAAGAAGCGACGCCATAACGAACGGCGTAGGCCCCGCGCTGGTGCAACGCCAGCGCGCGCAACCGCCGTGCCATCGACGGCACGGCGAAATCAAAGCGGCTATGCAATGCGGCTTTGGCCCAAACCCGCTCGAATCCTCGGGGCATGATGCAGCCCGTCCAACGAAGGGGCAAAAGTCTCCGCTTTAGTCTCCCGTCCCACACTCCCGACGATTCTCCTATTGACAACACCGTTGCGTTTAGGGTCAGCCCTGCTTGACCGGTCGTTCGCCACTCCGATACTCTTTCGATGCTTTCGGGGAGCCTGGGCTGTTATCCGCAGCCGGGTCCATCTGCCCGTCAAACACGGGCCACAATTCAATAAAAGGAAAGAGGAGACGTCATGGCTCACGACGCCGCCGCCAACAAGGCCAGCAAGCACTGGCTCTGGCTGTTGCTGCTGCCCTGGATCGCGATGATCTGGGTGCCGTCATACAACAAGGTCGAACCGCAACTGTTCGACTTCCCGTTCTTCTACTGGTATCAGCTGCTGTGGGTGCTGATCAGCGCCGTGATCACCGCGCTGGTGTACTTCAAGACGAAGACCCGCTCGAAGGGAGATGCACGATGAATGCAATCGCAACCTTCGTCTTCGTTCTGTTCTTCATTGGCGTGACGATTCTCGGCTTCGTTGCGGCCCACTGGCGGCGCGGCGATCTCGCGCATCTGGAAGAGTGGGGCCTCGGCGGCCGGCGCTTCGGCACGATCGTCACGTGGTTCCTGCTGGGCGGCGACCTTTACACCGCCTACACGTTCATCGCCGTGCCGGCGCTCGTGTTCGGCGCGGGCGCGACGGGTTTCTTCGCGCTGCCCTATACGATCCTGATCTATCCGTTCGCGTTCGTCGTGTTCCCGAAGCTGTGGAGCATCGCGAAGCGTCATGGCTATGTCACGTCGGCCGACTTCGTCAACGCACGCTACGGCAGCCGCATGCTCGCGCTCGTCGTCGCCGTGACGGGCATCGTCGCGACGATGCCGTACATCGCGCTGCAACTGGTCGGCATCGAAGTGGTGATCGGCGCGCTCGGCTTCGACACGACGGGCTTCGTCGGCGATCTGCCGCTGATCATCGCCTTCGCGATCCTCGCGGCCTACACGTACACGTCGGGCCTGCGCGCGCCGGCGATGATCGCCGTCGTCAAGGACGTGCTGATCTACATCACGATCGGCGCCGCGATCATCGTGATTCCGCCGCAACTCGGCGGCTTCGGCCACATCTTCGGCGCGGTGCCGCCCGCCAAGCTGCTGCTGAAGGCGCCGGACGTGGCGAGCCTCAACGGCTATAGCGCATACGCGACACTGGCCGTGGGATCGGCGCTCGCGCTGTTCCTGTATCCGCATTCGGTGACGGCGATTCTGTCGTCGTCGTCGGGCAATACGATCCGCCGCAACATGGCGATGCTGCCTGCGTACTCGCTCGTGCTCGGCCTGCTCGCGCTGCTCGGCTTCATGGCGCTCGCAGCGGGCGTGAAGGACATGCCGGAGTTCGCGCCATACTTCAAGGCCTTCGGTCCGAACTTCGCGGTGCCGGCGCTGTTCCTGCACTTCTTCCCGTCGTGGTTCGTCGGCGTCGCGTTCGCGGCGATCGGCATCGGCGCGCTGGTGCCCGCCGCGATCATGTCGATTGCGGCGGCGAACCTGTACACGCGCAACATCCACAAGGAGTTCGTCAACCGCAACATGACGCACGAGCAGGAAACGAACATCGCGAAGCTGGTGTCGCTGATCGTGAAGGTGGGCGCCGTCGCGTTCATTCTCGGCCTGCCGCTGACGTACGCGATCCAGTTGCAACTGCTCGGCGGCATCTGGATCATCCAGACGCTGCCCGCGATCGTGCTCGGCCTCTATACGCGTGTACTCGACTATCGCGGCCTGCTGCTCGGCTGGGCGGCGGGCATTGCCGTCGGCACGTGGATGGCGATCTCGCTGAAGCTCGCGGGCTCGATCTACACGATTCACATCGGCGGTCTGGCGATTCCGGGTTACGCGGCTGTCTGGTCGCTGGTCGTCAACCTCGTGGTGTCGATCGTCGTCAGCATTGCCGTGCGCGCAGCGGGCATGAAGCACGCTGAAGACCGCACGCGTCCGGAAGATTATCTGGACCACCCGGTCGAAAGCTGATCGCGCCGTTTTCGCGGTCCGCATCACACGAAGCCCGCAGCCGATGCTGCGGGCTTTTTCGTTGGCGCGGCGCGGCCTGGCGGTCTCCTGCCGACGCCGCTCACATCGTTTATGCTCATCCGGTGGCTTCGACCCAACGTGAGATAACCGATGGCTTTCGCCGACCCGCATTCGAATCCGTCACGCAAGCGCAGCGACAAGCCGCCCGTCTCGAACGACGCCGTCACCGCGCGCCTCGCGCCGCGCCGCACGCGCATCGGACGGATCGCGCACGCGATCACGTCTCCGTACTATCGTTATCGGCACGCGAAGTTCTTTCATAGCCTGCGCGTCGGACTTGCGATGATCGTGTCGATTCTCGCGACGACGGGCATCGACATTCCGCATGGCATCTGGGCGTCGGTGACGCTGCTGGTGGTGATCGGCGGACTGCAGCATCACGGCAATATCCGCAAGAAGGCGGCGGAGCGCGCGGCGGGCACGCTGCTCGGCGCGGCGCTCGGGCTTGCGCTGATCCTTCAGCAGAACCTGTTCGATTCGCTACCGCTCACCTATGTGCTGATGTCCGTGATTGCTGCCGTCTGCGCGTGGTTCGCGATCGGCACGGCCGGTTACGTCGCGCTGCTGACGGCGATCACGATGTGCATCGTCGCGGGCCACGGCGACAACATGATCGACACGGGCCTGTGGCGCACGCTGAACGTGCTGATCGGCATCGTGATCGCGCTCGCGTTTTCGTTCGCGCTGCCGCTGCACGCGACTTATTCGTGGCGCTACCTGCTCGCCGACAATCTGCGCGAGTGTGCGCGCCTCTACACGCGGCTGATGACGGGCGTGCCCATCGGCGGCGACGATCAGGTGGCCGCGTTCATCCGCATGGGCAAGCGGCTCGTGCAACTGCGCTCGCTGATGCCGTCGGTTGCAAAGGAAATCGATTTGCCGATCGCGCGGCTCGACGATATCCAGCGTCTGCATCGCTCGATGCTGAGCGCGCTGGAGATGCTGTCGACGGGCACGCTCGCGCAGGCGGAAATACGCGAAGCGTTTGCGCACGAGTGCGGCGAGGAGACGAACGCGGTGCGCATGACGCTGCTTGCGAGCGCGCGTGCGTTGCGCTTCGCGGGCGCGACGCAGTTCGGGATGCCCGAGGAGGTTTCGGCGGAGACGCTGGCTTGCCCGCCTGCCGATGCGACGCTACAAAGCGCCGAAACGATGACGAGCGTGCAGGCTTCGCACAAAGAAATGGCCCCTGAATTGCAGGGGCCATATTGGCTTGCGCAGCGCTTCGCGGAACAGGTCGAGCGCATGCGCGCGTTGCTGGCTGCTGCCGAGCCGAACTGGAATATCGAAGGCGAAGATCGCGAGCACGCCGCGCGTTGATCCGCTTACCGGCTCGATATTCGGCGTTGGGGTTAGCTCGGGTGCTTGTCGCCTTCGTGCGGGTTCGTGACCATCCACATTACGCCGAACTTGTCGATGGCCATCCCGAAGCCGCTGCTCCAGAACGTCGCCTGCCACGGCATCACGACGTTGCCGCCTTCCGAAATCGCCTTGAACGTCTTTTCGCCTTGCGACGGATCGTCGACGGTGATTGACAGGCTGTAGCCCGAGTGCGTAACGGGCGTTTCGTCGCAATTGCCATCCGATGCCATCAGTTCCGTCGAACCGATCTTGATCGTCGAGTGCATGATCTTTTCTTCCGTGCCCGGGCGGATCGGCTGCTCGGGGCTGGGCGGCGCATCCTTGAAACGCATCTGGAACAGCACCTGCGCGCCGAGCTTCTCGCCGTAGAACTTCAGCGCTTCTTCACAGCGGCCATTGAAAAACAGATAGGGTTGGACTTGCATCGATGTCTCCACTCAGTTGACATGTCGTTCCATGCGAACGCGCAGCGGCGCATTCGTGTCAACGATTGTAGTCGTCGTGGGAGCGTCGGATGTGAAACTGTGTCGACGCAAGCAACGCGCGTAGCGCGCTGACGGCGTGAGAGCAACTCGCAAGAAAGCCGGCGCAGAAAGCAAAGCGCGCAGCCTTCCGGGCCGCGCGCTTTTGCGCAGGGAAGAAATACGGAGCCGATCAGCGCAGCGCGTCGATCGCCTTTTCGAGCTTGATCGCGTCCGCTGCGAACACGCGGATGCCTTCCGAGAGCTTTTCGGTCGCCATCGCATCTTCGTTGACGAGGAAGCGGAACGACGGCTCGTCCGTCGGCACGCGCGCGATCTCGGCGTTCTTGCTGGCTTCCGGCGACAGCTTGCGCTCGAGCTTGTCGGTGCTGTCGTGCAGCTTTTGCAGCAGATCGGGGCTGATCGTCAGCAGATCGCAGCCCGCCAGTTCGGTGATCTGGCTCGTCGTGCGGAAGCTCGCGCCCATCACTTCCGTCGGGTAGCCGAACTTCTTGTAGTACGCATAGATGCGGCGCACCGACTGCACGCCCGGATCGTTCGCGCCGCCGTCGCGCGCTTCGTCCCAGTTGCTGCCGGCGCTCTTCTTGTACCAGTCGTAGATGCGGCCGACGAACGGTGAGATCAGCTGCGCGCCCGCTTCCGCGCACGCGACGGCTTGCGGCAGCGAGAAGAGCAGCGTCATGTTGCACTTGACGCCTTCCTTCTGTAGCACCTCGGCCGCGCGGATGCCTTCCCACGTGGACGCGAGCTTGATCAGCACGCGCTCGCGGCCGATGCCTTGCGCCTCGTACAGCTTGATGAGTTCGTGCGCCTTGTCGATCGATGCTTTCGTGTCGAACGACAGGCGTGCGTCGACTTCCGTCGATACGCGGCCCGGGACGATCTTCAGGATTTCGGTGCCGAAGGCGATCAACAGGTGGTCGATGATTGCGCTGACGGGCTTCGACGCGTGGTCGCGTACCGTCTTTTCGAGCAGCGGCTTGTATTCGTCCTTCTGCACGGCCTTCAGGACCAGCGACGGATTCGTCGTCGCGTCCTGCGGCTTGTATTGCGCGAGTTGCTGGAAGTCGCCGGTATCCGCGACGACCTTGGTGTATTGCTTGAGTTGATCGAGTGCAGTAGTCATGTCGAGCCTTCGCTTCGCGGCGCACGCGCGCCATGGTCCAGGGAAATGATGACGCCGCGCGAGGCCGCCGTCAGCACGCAAACGGCCACGCATGAGCGCGTCATCGGCAGTGTCCACGTTGCAAGCCGGAAATGTTACCGTGGAACGCCGCCTGATACTTCTATTCTATGGCGGATTGAGTGATGCTGGTTTGACAGGTACGCTCCTCCGTCCGTTCGCGCCATGCCACCAGGCCCTTTCCGCCTTTGGAGTGCCTGTGCCTGACTACGCGGCCTTTCGTGCCCGCGCATCGGACGTGCGCTGTCATGCGCGCCGCGCGTTCAGCACGAATTGCGTGAGCAGGCCCGCGACGAGCCCCCAGAACGCCGAACCGATCGACAGCAGCGTGAGCCCCGAGGCCGTCACCATGAACGTGACGAGCGCGGCTTCACGTTGCCTTGCGTCGTGCATCGCGTTCGTGAGCCCGCTCATGATCGAGCCGAACAGCGCAAGCGCCGCGACCGACACCACGAGCGCCTTCGGCAGCGAGCCGAAGAGGGCTGCAATCGTCGCACCGAAGATCCCCGCGATCAGATAGAACAGGCCGCACCAGACGGCGGCCATATAGCGCTTCGAGCGATCTTCGTGCGCTTCGCTGCCCGTGCAGATCGCGGCCGTGATCGCGGCGAGATTCACGCCGTGCGAGCCGAACGGCGCGAGCAGCAGCGACGCGACGCCCGTCGTCGCGATCAGCGGCGCGGACGGCGTCTGGTAGCCATCGGCGCGCAGCACGGCGATGCCGGGCACGTTCTGCGAAGCCATCGCCAGGACGAAGAGCGGAATACCGATGCTGACGACGGCCGACAGCGAGAACGCGGGCACGGTCAGCACGGGCACGGCGAACGCCACGCGGAAAGCGCTGAAGTCGAGCAGACCGAGCGCGCCTGCAACGGCCGTGCCGACCACGAGCGTCGCGGGGATCGCATAGCGCGGCGCAAAACGCTTGACCGCGAGGTAGGTGAAGAACATCGCGAGCACGAGCGCGGTCTGGAATTGCGCGGCGCGAAAAATCTCGATGCCGATCTCGAACAGGATGCCCGCCAGCAGTGCCGCCGCGATGCCCGCCGGAATCTTTTTCATCAACGTATCGAACCAGCCCGTGAGGCTCACGAGCGTCAGCAGCAGTGCGCAGACAATGAATGCGCCGATCGCTTCGGGATACGCGACGTGCGGCAGCGACGACACGAGCAGCGCCGCACCCGGCGTCGACCACGCGATCACGATGGGCGCGCGAAAGCGCAGCGACAGTCCGATCGTGCACAGCGCCATGCCCATCGACAGCGCCCAGATCCACGACGAAATCTGCGCATCCGTCAGATGCGCGGCGCGGCCTGCCTGGAACATCAGCACGAGCGAACTCGTGTAGCCCGTCATCATCGCGACGAAGCCGGCGACCAGCGCCGACAGCGACGTGTCGGTGAACGGCTTGAGCGGTGCGCGCGCGGAGAAATCGGGGGAAGAAGGGGTGGTCATCCTGCGTGTCTCTTATCGTGCGTTATGGTGGTGCGTTATAAGTGGTGCATTGATGGGGGCGTTGTTGCGGCGCCGCCGCCGCGCGGCGTGGCAACGACGAGCGAACGGGCGCGGTGCGTCCGCCGGCATGGCCCCGCGCCCGGGCGTCGAAGATCGGTGGAGCTTACTTGCTCAGCACACGCATTGCGGTTTCGAGCCCGGCGAGCGTGAGCGGGTACATCCGGTGGCCGAGCACTTCGCGGATCACCGAAACCGATTGCCGATATTCCCACAAGCCTTCGGGCTCGGGATTGAGCCACGCGTGATGGGGGAAATGATCGGCGATCCGGCGCAGCCACACGGCGCCCGCTTCTGCGTTGTTGTACTCGACCGAGCCGCCCGGCTGCAGCACTTCGTACGGGCTCATCGTCGCGTCGCCGACGAAGATCAGCTTGTAGTCGGGTGTGAACTTGTGCAGCATGTCCCACGTCGCGAGCCGCTCAACGTGCCGGCGGCGGTTGTTCTTCCACAGGAAGTCGTAGACGCAGTTGTGGAAGTAGTAGAACTCGAGGTGCTTGAACTCGGCCTTCGCGGCCGAGAACAGTTCTTCCGTGCGCTTGATGTGATCGTCCATCGACCCGCCGACGTCGAGCAGCATCAACACCTTCACGTTGTTGTGCCGCTCGGGGACCATCTTCAGGTCGAGCCAGCCGGCGTTCGCGGCCGTGCTGCGGATCGTGTCGGGCAAGTCGAGCTCTTCGGCGGCGCCTTCGCGCGCGAAGCGCCGCAGGCGGCGCAGCGCGACCTTGATGTTACGCGTGCCGATCTCGACCTGATCGTCGTAATCGCGGTACGCGCGCTGGTCCCACACCTTGACGGCCGTCCGGTTGCCCGACGACTCGCCGCCGATCCGAATGCCTTCCGGGTTGTAGCCGCCGTTGCCGAACGGCGACGTGCCGCCCGTGCCGATCCATTTGCTGCCGCCTTCGTGACGGCCTTTCTGTTCGTCGAACAGTTCCTTCAGGCGCTCCATCAGCTTGTCGAGGCCGCCCATCTTTTCGATCTGCGTCTTTTCTTCGGCGCTCAGTTCGCGTTGCAGCTTCTTCTTCAGCCAGTCGAGAGGAACGTCTAACGCCAGATCGGACTTCTGCGCGACGCCGTTGAAGTACGCGCCGAACGCCTGATCGAACTTGTCGAAGTACTGCTCGTCCTTCACGAGCGTCATGCGCGCGAGGTAGTAGAACTCGTCCAGCGACGGCTGGATCACGCTTTCCTTCAGCGCTTCGAGCAGCGTCAGGTACTCCTTCACGGAGACGGGCAGCTTCGCGGCGCGCAGCGTGTAGAAAAAGTCGATCAGCATGCCGTCGTCTCCGGGGCTTTCCGCGTGGATGCCTGCTATCAGCGGTTGTTGCGGTTCATGAACACGAGCCGCTCGAAGAGGCTCACATCCTGCTCGTTCTTCAGCAGTGCGCCGTGCAGCGGCGGCACGATCTGCTTCTGGTCCTGCGAGCGCAGCGCTTCGGGCGGAATGTCTTCTGCGAGCAGCAGCTTCAGCCAGTCGAGCAGTTCGGAGGTGGACGGTTTCTTCTTAAGGCCCGATACGTTGCGCAGCTCGAAGAAGCTTTCCATCGCGGCGCGCAGCAGGTCCTGCTTGATGCCGGGATAGTGGACTTCGACGATCTGCTGCATCGTCGCGGGATCAGGGAATTTGATGTAGTGGAAGAAGCAGCGGCGCAGAAATGCGTCGGGCAGCTCCTTCTCGTTGTTCGACGTGATGATGACGAGCGGACGGTGCTTCGCCTTCACGAGCTCGCGCGTCTCGTACACGTAGAACTCCATGCGGTCGAGCTCGCGCAACAGGTCGTTCGGAAACTCGATGTCGGCCTTGTCGATTTCGTCGATCAGCAACACCGCCTGCTGCTCCGACTCGAACGCTTGCCACAGCACGCCCTTGACGATGTAGTTGCCGATGTCCTTCACGCGCTCGTCGCCGAGCTGCGAATCGCGCAGACGCGAGACCGCGTCGTATTCGTACAGGCCCTGTTGCGCCTTCGTCGTGGACTTGATGTGCCACTGCAGAAGCGGCATGTCGAGGGCCGCCGCGACTTCCTCCGCGAGCATGGTCTTGCCCGTGCCCGGCTCGCCCTTGATGAGCAGCGGGCGCTTGAGCGTCATCGCGGCATTGACCGCGAGCTTGAGATCGTCGGTGGCGACGTATTGCGATGAGCCTTCGAAACGCATGACTGGACGCCCGTTCGGGAAAAATTCCAGTATAAGTCAGAAGCCCTGTTGAGCTGAATCGCGCTCCCGTATGGTGTCAGCCGCGTCGCACGGCGCGCGGAACGCGTGCCCGGACGCTCGGGCGATGTGGCGTAGGGTGTCGTGTGCGGTGTCATGTAGTTCGGCGCAATGCCCGAAAAAGCGGCAGATCTGTGATCGAGGGCGCAGGCGGATTCGCGCTTGAACCTGTCCGCGCAGCCTACGCGGGCCGCCCATTCGGCCTGCGGCAATGTGCCGCGCCCGGGCCTGCTTCAAATGCGGTAAAGCGCCTGAGGCGTGCGTTGCGCGCCGTTCGCTGCGGTGCTTTCGCGGCAAAGGGCGCGGGCTCCCGTCCGGTGGACGCCCGGCGCGGCGTCGCGGTACAATTGGGCCGATTTTTTTGGCCTGCGTGGCAACCCGACAAGTAAAACGGCGCAGGCCGTTGCCTTTTCGGGCGCCCGTTTCCCCTCAAGCCAGGTTAGAAGAGCTATGAACAAATTCGTCGGCAAACATGTCGTGATCGCAGCGATGTCGGTGCTCGCGGGCTTAGCGTCAACTGTGCAGGCAGCGGATATCGTCGGCAATGCCAAGGCGGGTCAGGGCAAGGTCGCAATGTGTATCGGCTGTCACGGTATTCCTGACTATCGTACGGCGTACCCCGAGGTGTACCGGGTGCCGATGCTGGGCGGCCAGAATCAGACCTACCTCGAAAACGCGCTGCACGCGTACAAGAAGGGCGATCGCCATTTCGAAACGATGCACGCAGTCGCGACGTCGCTGTCGGATCAGGACATCGCCGACATCGCCGCGTACTACGCGTCGCAGACTTCCTCTTCGAAGAACAATCCCGACAAGTGATCGTCGTCCCGATCAAGGCGGCTCATCGGCTCGTCAAATTCGCGGATCGCAATCAGATTGCAAGGGACGGAAGCAAGCGCCAAAGCGCCCCGTCGACACAGGAGAATTCATGAAGAAGCACCCCCACGCACTTCATACGGTGGTCAAGGCGGCATGCGCGACGCTCGCGCTGGCCGGTTTCGTCGTCGCTTCGAATGCTGCGCACGCGGCGGATGCCGGCAACGGCAAGGTGCTCGCGGAGAGCCACAACTGCGCAGCCTGCCACGGCCCGAACCTGAACAAGCCGGTGAGCCCCGAATATCCGAAGCTCGCGGGCCAGCATGCCGACTACATCTACTGGGCGCTGCGCCAGTATCAGATGGGCAACGGCAATCCGCATCTCGGCCGCAACAACGCGATCATGCAGGCGCAGGTGCAAAGCCTGTCGCAGAACGACATGAAGGATCTCGCGGCCTACATCGAATCGCTGAATGGCGATCTCGTGCAGAAGAAGTAATCGGCACGCCATCTGCTGACGGTTCAAGACAAACACCCCGCATGCGCGGGGTGTTTGTTTTGGTGCGACGGACGTCGCGCGCGACGGATGCGACGTGTGCGCGTCAGTCGTTCAATCGCGCGACGCGCGACGCTCGATACGCTGCAGATAGGCGTCCGTATCGGGCGGCGTGCTGGTGCGCTGCGCTTCCCAGATCGTTTCGCCGAGGCATTCCATGATCGCGTGCTGCGCGTCGTGCGTCGAGCCGAGGCGCGCGGCAAGGCGGTCGTGCGCGGCGCGGATGCCGGGCGGCTGATCGATCGACAACTGCTCGCTGATGGCGAGATGCATCGACAGATGCAGGAACGGATTGGTCTGTCCGCGCTCGGGCGAATAGTCCTGTGCCGATGCGGCGTCGGGGTCGGCGAGATCGGCGTGATATTCGGGGTGTTCGACGATCCAGTCGGCGGCGATTGCTTCGAGCGGCGTCAGGATTTCACCCGCGCGCTGCTTGCGCCAGGTGTCGGTGAAAAAACGGCGGACTTCGTCGCGGCTGGGATTGAACATCGATGGGACTTCGGGCGGTAAGAGCGAGTGGAGCCGGATGTGGCGCGGCACGTTGCAGGCCGTAGACGACGGACCGCGCACGCGAACCCATATTTTACGCCGCGACCGTGCTGCACGCTGGCGGGCGGCTCGGGGAGGCGGGGCGAGGCGGTTGCAGCGAAATACGCTCGCGCCGAAATGCGAAAGCTCAAAGATCGGGCGGCGGCGTCTTCTGCTTGAACTCGCACAGCGGCTCGATCACGCAGTGCCAGCATTCCGGCCGGCGTGCCTTGCACACATAGCGCCCGTGCAGAATCAGCCAATGATGCGCGTCGTGCCTGAACTCGGCGGGCGTGAACTTTTCCAGCGCCAGTTCGACGGCGCGCACGTCCTTGCCGGGCGCAAGCCCCGTTCGATTGGCAACCCGAAAGATGTGCGTATCGACGGCGATCGTCGCATGGCCGAAGGCCGTGTTCAGAATGACGTTCGCCGTCTTGCGGCCGACGCCCGGCAGACTCTCCAGCGCTCCGCGGTCCTCCGGCACTTCGCCGCCGTACTGATCGAGCAGCATGCGGCACGTCGCGATCACGTTCTTCGCTTTCGTGCGGTACAGGCCGATCGTCTTGATGTAATCGGCGACACCTTCCTCGCCGAGGTCGAGCACCTTCTGCGGCGTATTCGCGACGGGAAACATCCGGCGCATCGCCTTGTTCACCGATACGTCCGTTGCTTGCGCGGACAACATCACGGCAATCAGCAACTCGAATGGCGTCGAGTATTCGAGTTCCGTCGTCGGATGAGGATTCAGGCTCTGAAGCGTCTCGTAGATCGCGCGTCGTTTGTTCGCATTCATTCGGCGAGGTCAGGGCTTTTTAGGTTGATCGCTGTCTGGCTTGGATACTGATTTGGAGTTGTCCTGCGCAATGCCAAGCCGACGACGACGCGCTTCAGCCTCATCGATCTGCGCCTGTGTTTCAGCGCTCACATTCGTCGTGTTCTGCGGCCCCAGGCCTTGCGCTGCGTTTTCTTCCTTTTTCTTTCGCGCGCGTTCGAGCGCGGCCTGGATGATCGCGCGTTTTTTCGCTTCGGCGTCGTCCGCGGGGGCGCGTGCGGGTGTTGGCGCGGCGGCGTCTTCCGTCGTTGCCGCTGGCGCTTCTGTTGGGCGCGAGCCAACGGTCGGCGCTGGCGATTCGGCAGTAGCCGCTGCACTCGACGCGCGCCGTGCCGCAGCGCGCGCTTCAGCCGCGTCGCGTTCGGCGGCGAGGCGCGCCTGGCGACGGTCGTGGCGCGCGCGGGCAGCGTCGGCCTGGTGCTGCGTCCATGCGTCCCAGCCCGTCTTGTCGCCCGTGACGGGGATCATCGCGATGCAATCGACGGGGCAGGGCAGCACGCACAGGTCGCAGCCCGTGCACAGTTCGGCGACTATCGTGTGCATCTGCTTCGGCGCGCCGACGATGGCATCGACGGGACACGCCTGCATGCACAGCGTGCAGCCGATGCACAGGTTCTCGTCGATGAACGCGACAGGGCGCGCTCGCTCGACCCCGTTCTCGGGATTGATGGGGATCACCGGCTTGCCGAGCAATGCGGCAAGCCGCGCGACGCCTTCGGCGCCGCCTGGCGGGCACTGATTGTAGTTCGCTTTGCCGTCCGCGATCGCTTCGGCGTAAGCGCGGCAGTCCGGATAGCTGCACTTCGTGCACTGCGTCTGCGGCAGCAGATCTTCGATTCGATCTGCGAGTGTTTGGGAATGTGTCACGATCAAGACGTGGGGACTTCGTGGGGCTTGCTGTCGCCGATTGCTCGCATTGCTCTCACGCACATGCGCCGATGGGTGCGACTTCAACGGTGCAGACGCATCCAGCTCAGAAACGCGCGCTCGAATTCAGACAATGCGTGAGCATATATCGTGCGCAAACCGCGTCAATGTTCTCAATGGTGTTCTCAATAATGAGAGCGTCGAGGCGAGTGCAATCGGCAATCGGTCAAAAGCACATTATCGCCGATTTCCCCAGTTGTTATTACTGAAGCATGTGCCATAATCAAAACGCTTTTTAGTATGACCGCAGGAGGGTGTTTCCACCAACCAGCCCGCGCAGTGCCGCCGTTGCAAGGCCATGCGAGAGGACGGCGGGCGATCCGGATAACGCGGCTCACAAAGCACATGCCACCATGAATCAGCCGAAAATCAAAAGAGATCCTGAAGGCACCCGTCGCCGCATTCTGCTCGCGGCGGCCGAAGAGTTTGCGAATGGTGGGTTGTTCGGCGCGCGCGTCGATCAGATTGCCCGCCGCGCGGAGACCAATGAACGCATGCTCTATTACTACTTCGGTAGCAAGGAGCAGCTATTCACGGCAGTCCTCGAGCACGCATTCAGCGCGCTCACGGAAGCAGAGCGCACATTGGACCTCGCAGGCATTGCGCCTGTCGAAGCCGTGACGCGTCTCGCGCATTTCGTGTGGGACTACTATCGCGATCATCCCGAACTGCTGCGACTCGTGAACAACGAGAATCTGCACGAGGCGCGTTATATGCAGAAGTCCACGCGCATCCGTGAAATGATCTCGCCGATCGTCGCCACGCTAGGCTCGATTCTTGAACGCGGACAGCGCGCGGGGCTCTTTCGCACCAACGTCGATCCGCTGCGCTTTTACGTGACGCTATCGGGCATGGGCTATTACATCGTGTCGAACCGCTTCACGCTCGAAGCGACGCTCGGCCGCGACTTCAGTGCCGCCGGCGAGCGCAGCGAAGTCATGCAGATGAATACCGAGATCCTGCTCGCGTATCTGATGCGGCGTTAAAGCTCCTTCTCAACGAAAAAACGGCCTCGCGAGAGGCCGTTTTGCTATCTGCCTGCATCCTGCCAGTCGGCAGAATGCAGGCGAACCGTCGCGTGTCAGGCTTCGATGCGCTCTTCCGTCTTGCGCATGCTCCTCGCGCTGTGCTCGAGGATGAAGTCGCGCAGCTGCGGATAGATGATCGTGCGCCAGCGGCGACCCGAGAAAATGCCATAGTGTCCGCACTTTTCCGCCGTGAAGTGGCGGCGGTTCTTCTCGGGAATGCCTGTGCACAGATCGTGCGCGGCGCGCGTCTGGCCGTCGCCGGAGATGTCGTCGAGCTCTCCTTCGATCGTGAAGAGAGCCGTCTTCCTGATGTCCTGCGGACGCACGGGTTCCCCGTCCACGACCCATGTGCCCTCGGCAAGACGGAATTCCTGGAACACGACCCTGATCGTCTGCAGATAGTACTCGGCGGCCATATCGAGCACCGCGTTGTATTCGTCATAAAAAGTGCGGTGTGCTTCGGCATCTTCTTCGTCGCCGCGCAGAAGGCTCTGATAGAAGTCCCAATGCGACGCCGCATGACGTTCCGGATTCATCGCGACAAAGCCGGTGTGCTGCAAAAAGCCAGGGTACACCTTGCGGCCGAAGCCCGGATAGTTCGAAGGCACGTTATAGATCACGTTGTTCTCGAACCATTCGTACGAATGTTGGGTCGCGAGCGAATTGACGGACGTGGGGCTCTTGCGAGCATCAATCGGGCCACCCATCATTGTCATCGTGCGCGGCGTGTCTTCGCCGCGGCTCGCCATCAGCGAGATGGCGGCAAGCACGGGCACCGTCGGCTGGCACACGGAGATCACATGCAGGTTCTTCGCGCCGATGTAGCGGATGAATTCCTGGATATACGCGATGTAATCGTCCAGATTGAACGAGCCGTCTTCGAGCGGCACCATGCGCGCGTCGATCCAGTCCGTGATGTACACCTTGTGGTCCTGCAGCAACGTGCGCACGGTGTCGCGCAGCAGCGTCGAATGGTGGCCCGACAGCGGCGCGCACACCAGCACGACGGGCTCTTCCTTCAGTTGCGTGACGGCGTCGCTGTCGTCGGAATAGCGCTTGAAGCGCAGCAGGCGGCAGAAGGGCTTTTCGACGATCGTCTGTTCGACGATGGGAATGTTGCGGCCGTCCTTGACGATCTGATGCAGGTTGAACTCGGGCTTTTCGTAATCCTTGCCGAGACGGTACAGCAACTCGTAGCCAGCGGACAGGCGGGTCGCGCCTGGCACATAGGCGAACGGACTGGCCGGATTCGCAAACGATTTCGAAGCAGCCTGAGCCCAGGCGGTAAGCGGGCTCAGGAGCGCCCGCTGGAATTCGTGAAATTGATAGAGCATGGGGGCTCCGGCATTAAGCGGTTCGCGCACGGCAGCGTGTTTTGAAGCGCGGCGACGAGGCGGGCCGTTTTTGGTTACGTGTGGAATTTGTTAGTGGTGAATGGCGACGATTATCGGCCGTCTACTTCGCTCGATGATATAGAAGGCATACGATTTGTGCAATGCAACAACAGTTCGTTGGCGCACGAACCTGATGTCATATCCACGTCATCGTCAAAGCGTGTGTTTTCTTTAGACGACTGGTGACGATTCAGTACCAGCATCTGGCATGCCAGCCGGCGGTTCCCGGCCTTGTCCGTCGTGGGGCGGCTGGCCCGCCGCGCTTGCCATGCCTTGCTCGTGCTTCATCAGGTTCAGCCCGGTATGAACGAGGGCCACATGGGAAAACCCCTGTGGAAAATTACCGACAAGCCGCGCGGATACGGGATCGTATTCCTCCGCGAGCAGCCCGACATCGTTGGCCAGCGCGAGCAGCCGCTCGTACATCTCGCGCGCTTGCTCGACGCGCCCCTGCAGCGCCAGGTTGTCGACCATCCAGAAGCTGCACGCGAGAAACGTCCCCTCGCCGGGCGGCAGGCCGTCGTCGACTTCCGTCGTGCGGTAGCGCAGCACGAAGCCGTCGTGCAGCAGATGCTTTTCGATCGCGTCGACAGTGCGCGCGACGCGCGGGTCCGACGGCGGCAGAAAGCCGAGCAGCGGCATCAGCAGCACGCTCGCGTCGAGTTCGTCGCCGCCGTAGGTCTGCGTGAACGCGTTGAGCTTCGGGTTCCAGCTTTTCGCGCAGACATCCGCGTGAATGTGCGCGCGCATCTCGCGCCAGTGCTCGAGCGGCGCGGGCAGGTCGAACGCTTCCGCCGATTTGACCGCGCGGTCGAACGCGACCCACGCCATCACCTTCGAGAACGTGAATTGCCGACGGCCGCCGCGCGTTTCCCAGATGCCCTCGTCGGGCTCTTCCCAGATCGTTTCGAGGTGCTTGAGCATCGCGCACTGCACGTTCCACGCCGTCTCGTCGGCCTGCAAGCCGCCGACACGCGCCAGATGCAGCGCGTTCATCACTTCGCCATACACGTCGAGCTGCAACTGGCCGACGGCGTTGTTGCCGACGCGCACGGGCTTCGAGCCCTCATATCCCGGCAGCCAGTCGAGTTCGAACTCCGGCAGGCGGCGTTCGCCTCCAAGGCCGTACATGATCTGCAACTGCTCCGGCGAGCCCGCCATCACGCGGCCGAGCCACGAGCGCCATGCGCGCGCTTCGTCGTAGTAGCCGCCGCGCATCATCGCGAGCAGCGTGATGGTCGCGTCGCGCAGCCAGCAGTAGCGGTAGTCCCAGTTGCGCGAGCCGCCCATCCGCTCGGGCAGCGACGTCGTGGGCGCGGCGACGATGCCGCCCGTCGGCTCGTACGCGAGCGCCTTCAGCGTAAGCAGCGAGCGGCGGATCGCGGACGCGTATTTGCCTTCGACGGTGCCGCGCGCGGACCATTCGAGCCAGTAGTTCTCGGTGCGGGCGAGCGCCGTGTGCGGATCGCGCGCGGGCGGAACGCGCAGATGCGACGCCGAATACGTGAGCGAGAACGGCACGCGCTCGCCTTCGGAGACCGTGAACTCGGCGACCGTCTTCATGTTCTCGCCGCGCAGATCGACGGGCGTGCGCAGCGCGACGGTGTCAGGGCCGGCGATCGCCTTGATGCCGTTGTCGTGCGTGAGGCGGCTGACCCATGGAATCGAAAAGCCGTAGTCGAAGCGCAGCACCAGCTCCATGCGCATCTTCACGGTGCCGCGCTTGCCGACGACGATGCGGATCATCTCCGACCAGCCGTTGCCGGGCGGCATGAAGTCGATCAGCGTGACGGCGCCTTCCGGCGTCTCGAAGTCGGTTTCGAGAATCAGCGTTTCGCCGCGATAGCGGCGGCGCGTCGAGCGCACGTAGCCGGGCTGGCGCGGCGTGCTGTCGTCGCCCTTCTGCTCGTCGTGTGTGCTCCGCGCCGCTGCGTTCGTGCGAGCTGCCGCTGCCTTCGCGCGAGCTTTGCCGCTTTCGCTTCCCGCTGCTTGCGCGGAAGGCTTTCCGGCTTGTCTCGGGACGGGCTTTTCGTTCGGCGTCTGCTCTGCGTTCGCGTCCCGTTTCGCGCAGTCCGATTTTTCTTCATGCCGTTGCGCGGCAACATGCGTGTGGTCGTGGGCGGCATCGGCGGCATCCGTGTCCGCCGCCGGCGCGATCAGCCAGCGGCCGTTGTCCTCGGTGCCGAGCAGGGCGGCGAAGCAGGCGCCGGAATCGAAACGCGGCCAGCAAAGCCAGTCGACGGAGCCATCGCGGGAAACGAGCGCGGCCGTGTGGCCGTCGCCGATGAGTGCATAGTCTTCGATACGTGCGGGCATGATAAAACGGTCTATAGCGGTCGGTCAGCGTGTAATAAATACGCCCGCGCACAGCCTGAGACGGTGCGCGAGCGTCGTTGTTACCTGACTCGCGCGATGCGTTTTGGTTCGTACACCAGCGAGCATTTCGAGTATTGGCAATCCGCGTTCTCGGTGCTTACAATCGATTCGAACGTGAGTTCTGATGAATCGCAGCCCACCGGCGCCTGGTGTTGCACCATGCAGCACAGTGCCGATTTCGAGGAAACAAAGCCATGCTGAACCCGTCGAAATCCGACTGCATCACGATTCTCTCCGCCGCGAGTCAACTGCCTGACGATTCGCTTCTGCCACTCGACTTCCGCACGCTCGGCCTTACGCGCAACGGCATGGAAACGGCCGCGGCATTTCTGATCGAACGCGCCTGCTTCAAGCGCCATAGCGAAGCCGACGGTCATTATGCCGTCGGTGGGCTGTCATTGCAGGGACGCTGGCGTCTCGACCAACTTTCGAACGGTTGAAGCACGCTGGCGCTCACCGTTCGGTGATCGCGCCGCTGCGCTGCGGCGAATGACATGCGACGGGCATCCGGACCGTGCAACAGGCGGTCCGTGCGTCGACACGCCATGTCGATGCGCGCTGTATCTGCATGTGCGCTGCGATCCTTTCCACGCCGCGCGCTTGCAGCGCCGCTTGCGTTCGGCTTCACGCATGCTCGCCATCGGAGCGAATCGCTGCGCATGGGCGTCTGCACGCGCGCGTCAGAAGTGCATGGTGCCGCCGACGCCGAACAGCCCGATCAAGCCGATGATGATCAGATACAGCGCAACGATGTAGTTGAGCAGACGCGGCACGATCAGGATCAGAATGCCGGCGATCAGCGCGACGAGCGGGCCAAGGGTGACATGGATATTCATGGCGACTCCTTTGTTGGACTTGACTGCTGTGAGCGACAACCTGCGCGGGCCCGCGTGACTGTGCGATCGCGAGCAGCGCTTCTATACTTGCCCCAACCACGACATCGACGACCAGCCCCCGCCACGAGGGCGCGCAGCGCGACGGCCGCCGTCGCCATGCAACCGTCACGATAACGGCACGCTTCGATCGAGCCGCGCGGCAGACCAGCGACACGCACAATCCGAATAACCCGTCTCGCCAGGAGGTCGTCATGCAGCGTCGTACACGAGGAGTAGCGTGTGCCGTGCCACAGTCTTTCAATTGCCGGGTTTGCCCTCGTTCGGCCGGCTCTCGCTCCCGTCCCGCACTACGTTCGATGATAAGAGGATTGACACTCATGGTATCGATTGCCTCGCTTGCCTCGTTTTCCTCGCTTGCTGGTACGCGGGCCTTCGCGCAAGGCACGGCCGCCGCGCCCGCCGACGGCGTCTACGATCTGATCGTCGGCACCTACACCGGGCCGAAAAGCGAAGGCATCTACGTCTACCGCTTCGATACGAAGTCGGGCGACGCAACCCAGGTATCGTCGATCAAGGCAGACAATCCGTCGTATGTGGTCGCGACGCGCGATGGCCGCCATGTCTATTCCGTCAATGAGCAGCCGGGCGACAACGGTCCCGCGACGCAGCGCGGCGGCATCAGCGCGTTCGCCTTCGATGCGAAGAGCGGACAGCTGACCTTTCTGAACCGCGTATCGTCGGATGGCAACGATCCGTGCTATCTGAGCATCTCGCCCGACGGCAAATATCTGACGACGGCCAATTACTCCGTCGCCGCGAACCCCGGCGGCAGCTTCGCCGTCTTTCCGCTGCAGGCGGACGGCCAGGTCGGCGCATCCGTGCTGACCGTGCATCACGAGGGCGGCGGTCCCGTGAAGGGGCGCCAGGACAACGCGCATGTGCATTCGACCGTGTTCTCGCCCGACGGCAAGTATCTGTTCGCGCAGGATCTCGGCACCGACAAGCTCTATTCGTACCGCTACACGCCCGACGGCAGCCGCGGCCTGTTCGGCCCCACCGAGAAGCGCTATACCGACGTGAAGGCCGGCTCCGGTCCGCGGCATCTGGTGTTCGGCGCGGACGGCAAATACGCGTATCTGACGAGCGAGCTGAGCGCAACCGTCACTGTGTTCCGTTACGACGATGGCAAGCTCACGCAGCTGCAAGCCGTGCCGATGACCAGACCCGGCTTCAACGGGCAGGTGGCGGCGGCTGCGATCCATCTTTCGCCGGACGGGCGCTTTCTTTACGCCAGCAACCGGGGCGACGCGAACGAAATCGTCATCTATGCCGTCGATCCTGCTAATGGCCATATCCGCGAGGCAGGCCGTCAGTCGACTCTCGGCAAGGCGCCGCGCGAGTTCTCGATCGACCCGACCGGGCAGTGGCTGATCGTGGGTAACCAGAACAGCGACACGGCCTACGTGTTCCGCCGCGATCAGCAAAGCGGCTTGCTGGACGCGAATCCGAAGCGGATCGATCTCGGATCGCCCGTCGACTTCAAGTGGGTGTTGCCGTCCTGACTGCCGTGACCTGAGCGATCCGGACGAGTCCGCCGGCATGTCGCCGGTTGTCATCGGTCGTGCTGCCGGCGGACGCGAACAAGAACGGAACGCGCGATGCGAACGACGTCAACCAGCACAAGACCGAGGCCGAGGACAAAGACGAGGACGAGGAAGGGGACAAGCGCCGCGCTCGTCGCAGCGGGCGCGATGTGCGGCGCGTGCAGCGGTTTCTTCAGCGCGTTCGCGGACGCGAGCTGCAGCTATTCGACGCAATGGCTCGCGGGCGCCTGCCGACGCATCGAGCGCGTCGCGCAACAGGGCACGTGGGATCTCTACGTGACGGGATACGGCTGGCACATCAACGGCTATACGGAAGAGGAGCGCAAGTCGCTCAATTCGCAGTCGTGGGGCGGCGGCGCGGGCAAGCACTTCACCGACGAAAACGGCAACGAAGACATCCTGTTCGCGTTCGTGTTTCTCGATTCGCACGAGAACCCGCAGCCGATCGGCGGCTGGGCGAGACAGTGGTACACGAAGCCTGTGGCGGGCGGGCTGTCGCTGGGCGGCGGCTACTTCGCGGGCTTCACGGCGCGTGAAGACGTCGCGAATTACCTGCCCGTGCCGCTGGTGTTGCCCGTGGGCTCGATCCGCTATCGGAAGGCATCGGTGATGGGCACGTTCATCCCGCGCATTCCAGGCGTCAGCAAGGGCGATGTCGCGTTCTTCTGGAGCCGCTACGAGTTCTGACGCAGCCGTGGCTCGCGAAGCAGCCGTCGCCTGCGGGCCGCTTACTCGGCGGGCCCCGGCGCGAGCACTTCGCGGCTGCCGTTGATGCCCATCGTCGACACGAGGCCCGCCGTCTCCATCTGCTCGACGAGACGCGCCGCGCGGTTATAGCCGATGCGCAACTGCCGCTGCACCGCCGAAATCGACGCGCGGCGCGTGCGCACGACGAACGCGACGGCTTCGTCGTAGAGCGGATCGGCTTCCGCATCCGGCGTCTCGCCGAACAGGTCCTGACCCGCGCCGCCGCCTTCCGTCGCGGGGCCGTCGAGAATGCCCTCGACGTATTCCGGTTCGCCGAACTGCTTCAGATGCTCGACGATGCGATGCACTTCCTCGTCGGCGACGAACGCGCCATGCACGCGCTGCGGGTAGCCGGTGCCGGGCGGCAGGAACAGCATGTCGCCCTGGCCCAGCAGCGATTCGGCGCCCATCTGGTCGAGAATCGTACGCGAGTCGATCTTCGACGATACCTGGAACGCAACGCGCGTCGGAATGTTGGCCTTGATGAGGCCCGTGATCACGTCGACGGAAGGGCGCTGCGTCGCGAGAATCAGATGGATGCCCGCCGCGCGCGCCTTCTGCGCGAGACGCGCGATCAGCTCCTCGATCTTCTTGCCCGCAACCATCATCAGGTCGGCCAGCTCGTCGATCACGACGACGATCAGCGGCAACGGCGACAGCGGCTCGGGCGCGTCGGGCGTCAGCGAGAACGGGTTGCCGATCTTCTTCTCTTTCGCCTCGGCGTCGCGGATCTTCTGGTTGAAGCCCTGCAGATTGCGCACGCCGACGGCCGACATTAGCCGGTAGCGCTTCTCCATTTCGCCGACACACCAGTTGAGCGCGTTCGCCGCGAGCTTCATGTCGGTGACGACGGGCGCGAGCAGATGCGGGATGCCTTCGTACACGGAAAGCTCCAGCATCTTCGGGTCGATCATGATGAGGCGCACATCCTCGGGCGTCGCCTTGTACAGCAGCGAGACGATCATCGCGTTGATCGCGACCGACTTGCCCGAGCCCGTCGTGCCCGCGACCAGCATGTGCGGGGCCTTCGCGAGATCGGTGACGACGGGGTGCCCCGTGATGTCCTTGCCCATCGCGAGCGTCAGATTCGACGCGGACTTCTGATAGACGTCGGCTTGCAGGATTTCGGAGAGACGGATCGTCTGCCGCTTTGCGTTCGGCAGTTCGAGACCCATGCAGGTCTTGCCGGGAATCGTCTCGACGACGCGAATCGACGTCAGGCCGAGGCCACGCGACAGGTCCTTCATCAGCCCGACGATCTGGCTGCCGCGCACGCCGAGCGCCGGGTCGACTTCGAAGCGCGTGATGACGGGGCCCGCCGATGCGCCGACGACGGTCACGGGCACCTTGAATTCCTGCAGGCGCTGCTCGATCAGCGCGCTCGTTTCGGCGAGCTTTTCTTCGCTGACGGGCTCTGCGTCGGCCGACGCCGGCGCAAGCAGATCGAGGCTCGGCAGTTCGATGTGCGAGGCCGAGGGCGCGTGGAATTCGAACGCGGGACCGCCGTGGCCGCGCACGGCAGGGCGGGGCGCGGGAGCTTGTGGTGCGTCTTCGGCTTCGGGCGCGCGGGTTGGTGCCGGCTCTGCGTCGTGCAGGGGCGCCGGGTGTGCGAGGCTGCCGGCTGCGTGCTGGTCAGGCGCTTGCGTCGGCGCGACGGGTGCCGCGACGGGGAAGCGGACGATATTCGATGCCGCGTGCGCTTGGGGCTCCTCGTTCGCAAAATCAGCCGGTTCGACGTCGGGCGGGGTGCCGGCGATGGTAAGCGGACCGGTCGGATGCAGCGGCGCGATAGGGTCGTCGTACGCCGACGCATTCGATACGGGCGCGCGGTCATGACTGGAAGCGGCCCGCAGCAGCGTCACGGATTGCGTGATCGCGTCCCATGGCGCGAGCCTGGAGACGGCGGCTTCGTGCGCCTGCGCGTGATCGGGTTGCTGCCGGGCTATTTCCGCGGATTCTGTTTCTTCGTCGGCCGTGTGTGCATGAACCGCAGCCGGATGATCGCTTTGCGGGTGGGGTTGGTTCGGTTCCGCTTCGTCGCCGGTCGTCGGCGTCGATTCGGCGGAGGGCGTCGCCATTGCTGTCGATGATACGGCTGCACGTGCCGTATCCGCTGGCTCGTGATCGACGTGGGCTGGCGGGATTTCGTTCGCCGTCGACGATGGTGGTGTCGTGCAAGCCTGTTCGATGGCTGGCTCTGCCGTTTGACTTTGCGCCGTGACGTGCGCGGCGCTGACGTGCGGTTGGGGCTCGACACTCGAAATCGCGTCATCGCTGGGTGGCGCCGATTCGTGCGTCGCAATGTGCGGCTGTTGGGTGTCGGCGACGACGTTTGAAGTCGTCGGCGCGCGCGGCGCCTCGATGCGCGTCGCGGCGTCTTCGTTCGTTTCTTCCAAAGGCGCCGCAGCCACTGCCGGATGCGCGACAGGCTCAGCAGCGCGCGCGGCGTCCGGGCTTTGTCCAGCCGTCGAATCGCTTGCGTCAGCCGATAGGGAAGGGGACGCGTCCAGCGTCCCGGCTTTGTGAGCGGTCAAACTTGCCGCTTCGGCTGCGGCATTCGCTGCGCTCGCTCGCGGCTCATCTTCGGAAGCGGAACCTTGCACGATGGCCGTAGCTCTCGCGGCATTCGCGGCAGCAGACGGCTGCACGGGCGCAATCGCATCGGCGGCGTCGGTCTGTGGTGCGACCGTTGACGCATCGCCGGCATGACGGGCGCCGACGGCCGCTTCGAGTGCCGACACGGCCTGATCGACGACGGTGACGGCAGCGGCGTTAGCGGCCACGCCGCTGCCCGTGGCACTAGCCGCCGCACTCGTGCCCGTCTGTGGAACGGGAGCCACGAACGCCACTGGGGCGGCAACGGGCGGCGTCTGCACGCCGTCAGCCTGATCGGCGGCGGTTGCCGAAGGCCGCATCTCGGCGATCCGCGTTGCGTCGCCTGTCGAGCGCCTCGCCAGACTCGCGCCTGCGAGCGTCGTCCAGCGCGCGGCGTTTTCCTCGATGCTGCGCAACGTTTCCTGCACGCTCGTCGTGGGCGCGGCAGGCTGAGCCGCCGGATTCGCCCGCGTATAGCCGGGCGCGCGGAACTGCGACATGTCACGGCGCGCGGCCGGCAGACCCGGAGGGCTTGCAGGACGCGTCGTCTGGGACGATGAAGAGGGCCCGGTCGAAATCGATTGACGGCTCTGCAGCCGGCTGTTCTGCGCGAGCGTGGCCGCGCGCAAAGACGCCGCGCGTGCCGGCGACACGGCGGGATTCACCGACACGCCGCGCGCGGCCGCCTGGGCCGCCGCCGCTTTCGACGATTGCAGCGCCGCCGTGCTGCCGAACACGGTCGGCGGCGTGGCCGCGACGCGCGCGCTTTCCATCGAGGTCGGGATGCTCTCGCGCGAATGCGGGCGCTGCGCGTCGGGGCCGAGCCAGCCGGCGGGTGCCGTGGGCTCGGCAGGCGTCCACGGCGTCGGGCGGCTCGGCTGACGGCCGGCCGCGCGGCTTCCCGCAACGCCGCCCGTCATTCCGCTCACCGTCCCGCTCGCAGTCCCGCTCACCATCCCGCTCGCGGCCGCGCTCGTCCCGCGCGCAATGCCCGCGGCCGCCGCGCCATACGACAATCCCGCCGACGCGCCCGAAGAAGGCATCCCCATCGCCTCTTGCGACGTACCCGCGCTTGCAGCACCCGCGCCTCGCGTCGTCGAGGGCGGCCGCCATACGGTCGGCCGCGCATAGCGTCCGTTGTTCCTCGGCGCCATCGTGTTGATCGGCGCGCTGCTATGCGTAGGAGCCGTATCGGCGGCGGCGCGGTGATGGCTGCGCGGCTCGTCGTCGCGCGCGCGCTTCGACAGGCCGAGCCCGAACGCGTCGTTCGCCCACGCGACGAACGACGACCATCTGAATCCGATCAGCCACGGCAGCGCGAGCCCGAGCAAACCGAGCATCACTGCGGGCGTCGCGACGCGTCCCATCGGGCGCGTGAGCCCTGCCGCCAGCGCGTGACCGAACGCATCGAGCCCCTGCGCGTCGATCAGCGATGCCTCCAGCGTGCAGCTCGCGACCAGCACGCAAACAAATCCGAGCCACAGCCTGATCGTGCCCGGACCGCGCAGCCCCGCGCCGCCCGGCAACGCGGACTTCACGAGGCGCCATATCAGGGGAAGAAACCAGACGGCGGAAGCGCCGAACCAGCCGAAAACTACCGTTTGCATGCTAGACATCAACGAATGACGGGCGCGCGTTCGCGCAACCCATCGAGTTTATCGGACGAAGCATTGTGCTTCGAAGGCCGGTGTCGCGTGCGGCGCGCGGGCATCGGCGCGTGATGCCGCAGCGACGCGCGAGCGGGCGCCTCGACGCGCATCGCGCGCAGCGGACGCTCGCCGGCCGCGCCGTCATTGGCCGCGCCGCGCGAACACGAGCGTGTCGCCGTTGTCGAGGATCAGTTGCAGTTGCTGCGGCTTGCGCATGTCGACGCCCGAGTGTTCGACATGCATGAGCGCATCGAGATACGCGGCTTCGATCTTGCCGCCCGGCGTCGCGCACGCCATACGCGTGCCTGCGAGCGGGCCGAAGCTGAGCTTGCCGTCCTTCAGCATGTAGGTGCCCGTATAGCGGTTGCAGCCCGAGAAGCCGCTCGCGCGGCGCTGGCCGCTTTCCGTCGACAGCACGAGCGTGACCGGTTCGCCGCCCGCGCTGCCCGGCACCTCGCGCGTGCTGCCGCCGGATACCTTCCAGCCGCTCAATTGCCAGTCGGTGTTGTCGAGCAGTTGCGTCGCCGCGGGATTGAACGGATCGGGCGGAGCGGCTTCCGCGTCGGGATGCCTCGGCATCGCGCAGGCGGCGAGCAGCGCGGCCATCGACACGGCGGCAAGCAGGGCCCGCGCGGTCGTCGCGTTGCCCGCGCGGCGTCGGAACGATGCCCACGATGCAGCGCCCGGTGCATTCGACGATGCGCCGGATGTTGCGTTCGAGCTTGCGTCGCGTGGCGTGGCGGACGTGGGCAGCATGTCGTCGTTCCTCTCTAAACTGGCGAAGGCGTAAGGGTATCGCACTACGCTTGCCGCATGCGAGCGCAAACGCGCGGCGAAATGCATAGGCGCGCAAAGGCGAAATGCATAGGCGCGCCAAGGCGAAATGCCCGGCGGCGCGGATGCGGCACCCATGCACGATGTATCGGCGTACAACCGTTGCAAAACGCCGGCTCGAAGCGCGGCCTGCGGACGGTTTATCGGCATGCGCGGCGCGCAGGCGCAGGGGCCGCGCATGTTAACATCGCCGCAGTCGTTCATTCCACTCGCAGTTCGTAAAAATTCTCTGGAGTTTCCATGCAGATCGGCCAACGCATCGGCACACCGCTTTCGACCTCCGCCACGCGTGTCATGCTGCTCGGCGCGGGTGAACTGGGCAAGGAAGTGATCATCGCGCTGCAACGGCTCGGCGTCGAAGTGATCGCGGTCGATCGTTACCCGAACGCGCCGGGCCATCAGGTCGCGCACCGCGCGCACGTGATCGACATGACTGACGCGAAGGCTTTGCGCGCGCTCGTCGAACAGGAGCGCCCGCATCTGATCGTGCCGGAAATCGAGGCCATCGCCACCGACGCGCTCGCCGCGATCGAAACCGACGGTATCGCCGAAGTCATCCCGACGGCGCGCGCGACGCAGCTGACAATGAATCGCGAAGGCATCCGCCGCCTCGCCGCCGAGGAACTCGGCCTGCCGACTTCGCCCTATGCGTTCGCCGATTCGCTGGAAGAACTGAAGGCGGGCATCGCGAAGGTCGGCTATCCGTGCGTCGTGAAGCCGGTGATGTCGTCGTCGGGCAAGGGGCAGTCGGTGCTCAGGAGCGACGCCGATGTCGAAGCGGCATGGCAGTACGCAATGGCAGGCGGGCGCGTGAATTATGGGCGCGTAATCGTTGAGGGCTTTATCGACTTCGAGTACGAGATCACGCAACTGACCGTGCGCGCAATCGACCCCGCCACGCAGCAGACCTCGACGTACTACTGCGATCCCATCGGCCACGTGCAGGTGGCGGGCGATTACGTCGAATCGTGGCAGCCGCAGCCGATGAGCCCGCTCGCGCTCGAGCGCTCGCGCGAAGTCGCCCACAAGGTGACGGCGGCGCTCGGCGGCAGAGGCCTGTTCGGCGTGGAACTTTTCGTACGCGGCGATGACGTATGGTTTTCGGAAGTGAGTCCGCGCCCGCACGATACGGGGCTCGTGACGCTCGCGTCGCAGCGTCTGTCAGAGTTCGAACTGCACGCACGCGCGATCCTCGGCTTGCCCGTCGATACGTCGCTGCGCGCGCCGGGCGCATCGGCCGTGATCTACGGCGGGCTCGACGAAGCGGGCATCGCGTTCGAAGGCATCGCGCAGGCGCTCGCCGTGCCGGATGCGGATCTGCGCCTGTTCGGCAAGCCGGAGAGCTTCGTCAAGCGCCGCATGGGCGTGGCGCTCGCGACGGGGCGCGACGTCGGCGAAGCGCGTCAGCGCGCGAAGCAGGCCGCGGCGGCCGTGAAGCCGGTGTCGGTCAAGTAGTCGGTACGTAGATGCGGCGCAGGGTGAGGAGCAGCACGTGAAAGCGAAACGGGCAGGTGGTGTGCAACGCGGCGGACTCATGCGGCGTGCCGCGCCGCTCGCATCGGCAGTCGCGTTGATGGCGTCGTTGAGCGGCTGCGGTCTTGCTGCCGCGCCATGCAGGATTGCGTCGGCGGGGCTGAAGATCGTGCCCGTGGTCGGCCACGCGGCCGCCGCGCCGGCGGACGCATGCGCCGATGTGATCGATCCTTGAGACGCGCTCGCCGGCGGCCGGCCGCGCAATGATGGCCGCAACAGCGGGAACAGCGGCGTCGGTATGTCATCCAGAAACGAGGCTTTCGATGAGCATGAGGCAGTATGCGTTGACGGGCGTGCTGACGGTCGCCGCCGTGTCGGGCGCGGCCCGCGCTGCGGACTTGATGCCGCTGCCGGACATCAGGAGCACGCATCGCGTGACACAGAAATACACCTGTGCGACGGGCCGCATTCTGCATGTCACCTATCTGAACACGAGCAACGGACAGAGCTTCGCGATCCTGCCCGTCAAGGGCAAGCAGATGTTGTTCGTCAACGTGCTGTCGGGATCGGGCGCGAAGTATCAGGCGGCGAGCTATACGTGGTGGACGAAAGGCCCGCAGGCCACGCTGTACGACGCGATGCTCGGAGAGAATGCGCCGCCGATGCTGTCCGATTGCGTGACGATCGTGCGCTGATGTTCTGCTGATGTCTCGCTGATGCCCCACTGACGCCGCTCGGCGCGGTTGCGCCCGGCCGGGCCCGACCTCGTTCCATTTTCTCTCGCGTTCCGCGTGCGCTTGCACGTCGCTCGCGGCCATGGTCCCGGCATCGCTCACGCATCGTGCACGCACGCCGACACGATTTCCCCACCGGGAGTAAGCTGTCTGCCACGCACAAGCCGCGCCTCTTTCTGATGCCGTTGCGCGGCTGTCATCGTTTTCGATCATCCTTGTCCGCGCGCCGCGAAGGTGGCGTGGTCTGCGTTCGTTCGTCAAGCGAGACCCCCATGAAAGCATCGGATCTGTTCGTCAAATCGCTGGAAGCGGAAGGCGTCGAGTACGTGTTCGGCATTCCCGGCGAAGAAAATCTCGATCTCCTCGAATCGCTGCGCCGCTCCCGGATCAAGCTCGTCCTCACCCGCCACGAACAGGCGGCGGGCTTCATGGCCGCGACCTATGGCCGCCTGACGGGCCGCACGGGCGTCTGCCTGGCGACGCTCGGCCCGGGCGCAACCAACTTCGTGACGGCGGCGGCGTACGCGCAGCTCGGCGGCATGCCGATGCTGATGGTCACGGGCCAGAAGCCGATCAAGTCGAGCAAGCAGGGCCACTTCCAGATCGTCGATGTCGTGCGGATGATGGAGCCGCTCACCAAGTACACGCGGCAGATCGTGTCGATCGGCAATATTCCCGCGTCGGTGCGCGAGGCGTTCCGCCAGGCCGAGGAAGAGCGCCCGGGCGCCGCGCATCTCGAACTGCCCGAGGACGTCGCGCACGAAGAGGGCGACGGCAAGCCGATTCCGAAGAGCTACAGCCGCCGGCCCGTCGCCGAAGAGAAGGCCGTCGAGCGTGCGGTGAAGGCCATCGCGGACGCGAAGCATCCGATCCTGATGATCGGCGCGGGCGGCAACCGCAAGACCACGCGCAAGATGCTGCGCGAATTCGTCGACCAGATCGGCATCCCGTTCTTCACGACACAGATGGGCAAGGGCGTGATCGACGAATCGCATCCGCTGTGGCTCGGCAACGCGACGCTGTCGGACGGCGACTTCGTGCACCGGGCGATCGATCACGCGGACTGCATCATCAACGTCGGCCACGACGTGATCGAAAAGCCGCCGTTCTTCATGCGCGGCGCCGATGCGGGCGAGAAGACGGTGATTCACGTCAACTTCCTCGGCGCGGAAGTGGACCCCGTGTATTTTCCGCAGATCGAAGTGGTCGGTGATATCGCCAATGCCGTGTGGCAAATGAAGGAGGCGTTGCAGGGCAAGGGCGAGCATTGGGACTTCGCGCGCTTCAAGGAGATCAAGGAGCATTTCGAAGCGCATCTCGTGAAGGGCCAGCACGACGACCGCTTCCCGATGTACCCGGTGCGCATCGTCAACGACGTGTACGAGACAATGCCCGTCGACGGCGTCATCTGTCTCGACAACGGCATGTACAAGATCTGGTTCGCGCGCTACTACCGCGCGCACGAGCCGAACTCGCTGCTGCTCGACAACGCGCTCGCGTCGATGGGCGCGGGGCTGCCCTCGGCGATCGCGACGAAGATCGTGCTGCCCGAGCGCAAGGTGATGGCCGTGTGCGGCGACGGCGGCTTCATGATGAACTCGCAGGAACTCGAGACGGCCGTGCGCCTGAAGCTCGACCTCGTCGTGCTGATCCTGCGCGACGACGCGTTCGGCATGATTCGCTGGAAGCAGGAGAACATGAATTTCCCCGACTACGGGATGACGCTCAAGAACCCGGATTTCGTCGATTACGCGAAGAGCTATGGCGCGCAAGGTCACCGGATCGCGTCGGCGGCCGAATTCGCGCCGCTCGTGCGGCAGTGCTTCGCGACGCCCGGCGTGCATGTGATCGACGTTCCCATCGATTACTCGGACAACGAGCGCGTGCTCAATCGCGAGATCAAGCGGCTGTCGGCGCAGCTTTGACACGTCGCCGCATTTCCCCGGCGCGCGGCGCGGCGCATGTGGAACGGCCGTTGCTGCGCTCCTTTGATCGGATCAAGGAGAACGTGTCATGTTGCAGAAGAGTTATCCGTATTACCTCGCGAATGTAGCGGTAGCCGCGAACACCGATCTCGAAGTCACCGACAAGTTCAGCGGCGAAGTCGCGACGCGCGTCGCGCTCGCCGATGCGGCCGCGATCGACAGGGCCATCGGCCTCGCCGTCGCCGCAATGCCCGAGCTGCGCGCGTTTGCGCCGTTCAAGCGCCAGGCCGTGCTCGAACATTGCGTGAAGCGCTTTCGCGAGCGCTTCGACGAACTGGCGATGGCGCTGTGCATCGAAGCAGGCAAGCCGATCAACGATTCGCGCGGCGAGGTCACGCGCCTGATCGATACGTTCAAGGTCGCGGCGGAAGAATCGGTGCGCATCGACGGCGAGATCGTCAACCTCGAAATCTCGCAGCGCGCGAAGGGTTATCACGCCTATGTGAAGCGCGTGCCCATCGGGCCGTGCTCGTTCATCTCGCCGTTCAACTTTCCGCTGAACCTGGCCGCGCACAAGGTCGCGCCCGCTCTGGCCGCCGGCGTGCCGTTCGTGCTGAAGCCGGCGAGCCGCACGCCGATCGGCGCACTGATCATCGGCGAAGTGCTCGCGGAAACCGATCTGCCGAAGGGCGCGTTCTCGATCCTGCCCGCGCATCGCGACGGCGCCGATCTCTTTACCACCGACGAGCGCTTCAAGCTGCTGTCGTTCACGGGCTCGCCCGTCGTCGGCTGGGATCTGAAAGCGAAGGCAGGCAAGAAGAACGTGATCCTGGAACTGGGCGGCAATGCGGCCGCGATCGTCGATGGCGATCAGCGCGACAAGCTCGATTACGTCGTCGACCGGCTCGCGTTCGGTGCGTTCTATCAGTCGGGGCAAAGCTGCATCGGCGTGCAGCGGATCCTCGCGCACGCGTCGCTCTACGACGCGCTGCGCGAGAAGCTGATCGCGAAGACGAAGTCGCTGAAGATGGGCGATCCGAAGGACGAAAAGACCTTCGTCGGACCGATGATTTCCGAATCGGAATCGCGCCGGCTAGCGGGCTGGATGGACGGCGCGGTGAAGGCGGGCGCGAATATCGTCGCGGGCGGCAAAGTGGACGGCGCGATGTTCGAGGCGACGCTGCTCGAAAACGTCGGACGCGATACCGATCTGTACCGGAAGGAGGCGTTCGGGCCTGTCGCGATCCTCGAAAAGTTCGAGGATTTCAAAAGCGCGCTCGCGACCGTCAACGACAGCGACTTCGGATTGCAGGCGGGCGTCTTCACCGATTCGCTCGCGCACGCGCATCAGGCGTGGGACGAACTGGAAGTAGGCGGCGTGGTCATCAACGATGTGCCGTCGTTTCGCGTCGACAACATGCCGTATGGCGGCGTCAAGGACTCGGGGCTCGGACGCGAGGGCATCCGCTACGCGATCGAGGACATGACGGAGCCGCGCCTGATGGTGATGCGCGAGACGTGGTGAGATTGGGTGAGCAGGGGCGGGCGCTGGCCGATGTGGGCGGCGCGCGCCGCGTCATGCGCATGTCAGGCGGCTGTCACCGGGTTGACTCGTTCGCCGTCTACGCTGCCCGCGTCGGACACGGTCCGCGCCGCTTCGCTTGCGACGGGTGTGTCCGCGCCGGACGGCAGCGCGGCCGTCCCCGGGCGCTGCAGGCCGGTGTCGTAGAAGAACAGGCCGGAAGCCGAAGTGCTACAATACCGCCCTTTCCGGCGGATGTTTCCGCCGGCCGGAGCCGGCCGCATGCCTGCCGATACCTGGTGATACCAGAGCGGAGCTTGTGCGGGACGCCGTGGCTCCGCCTTCATCCTGATGCCCTCCGCGGCCCCGGCCGCTGCAGAAGTAGCTGCAAGAGAGTTTGAGCGGACGCCCGGGCGCCCGCCTTTGGCAACGCGCAAGCGGTTCCGCCCAAGCGCATTTTTAGCGAAAGCCACCATGTCCGACACAGCAACCACGCCCAGCACCGTGACCTTCGACCAGTTCGGTCTCCACGCCGACATCCTCAAAGCCATCGCGGAACAGGGATACACGACGCCGACGCCGATCCAGGCCAAGGCAATCCCCGTCGTGCTGGGCGGCCGGGACGTGATGGGCGCCGCGCAGACGGGCACGGGCAAGACGGCGGGCTTCTCGCTGCCGATCATCCAGCGCCTGCTGCCGCTCGCGAACACGAGCGCGTCGCCCGCGCGCCACCCGGTCCGCGCGCTGATCCTCACGCCGACGCGCGAACTCGCCGACCAGGTCGCCGCGAACGTGCAGTCGTACGCGAAGCACACGGCGCTGCGCAGTGCCGTCGTGTTCGGCGGCGTCGACATGAACCCGCAATCGGCGGAACTGCGGCGCGGCGTCGAAATCCTGATCGCGACGCCGGGACGCCTGCTCGACCACGTGCAGCAGAAGACGGCCAACCTCGGCCAGGTGCAGATGCTCGTGCTCGACGAGGCCGACCGCATGCTCGACATGGGCTTCCTGCCCGACCTGCAGCGCATCCTGAACCTGCTGCCGAGCGAGCGTCAGACGCTGCTCTTCTCGGCGACTTTTTCGCCCGAAATCAAGAAGCTCGCGTCCACTTATCTGCGCAACCCGCAGACGATCGAAGTCGCGCGCAGCAACTCGACGGCGACCAACGTCACGCAGATCGTCTTCGAAGTGGCCGAGGGCGACAAGACGGGCGCCGTCGTGCAGTTGATCCGTGAGCGCAGCCTCAAGCAGGTGATCGTGTTCTGCAACAGCAAGATCGGCGCGAGCCGCCTCGCGCGCCAGCTGGAGCGCGACGGCGTGGTGGCGACGGCGATTCACGGCGACCGCACGCAAAGCGAACGGATGCAGGCGCTCGACGCGTTCAAGCGCGGCGAAATCGAAGCGCTGGTGGCGACGGATGTGGCGGCGCGCGGTCTCGACATCGCGGAACTGCCTGCCGTGATCAACTTCGATCTGCCGTTCAACGCCGAAGACTACGTGCACCGGATCGGCCGGACGGGCCGCGCGGGCGCATCGGGCGATGCGCTGTCGCTGTTCAGCCCGAACGAGCGCAAGCAGCTCGCCGACATCGAGAAGCTGATCAAGCGTCCGCTGGAAGTGCAGCGTCTCGCCGTCGACACTCCCGTGCGTCACCATCACGACGAGCGCGGCTCGCGGCGCGACCGCGACGACCGCGGCAGCCGTCGTCGCACGACGGGCGCGCACGAGCGTCCGTCGCATGGGGCGCATCATCGTCAGCAGCCCATCGACGATTTCTTCTTGAAGCCGTACGAGCCGTCGCCTTCGGCCGTGTCGGCTTCCGCCAAGCGCGAAGAGGCGCCCGCCGCGCCGCAGAAGCCCGCTTCGAAGCAGCCGCTCGCTGCGCTGCTCGGTGGCTTCGGGATGCCGCGCAAGACCACTTCCTCAACTTGATATCGCTTGAACGCCGGCGGCGGCATGCTGAGTGGCGAGACTAGCTGAAAACGGCGCCATTGCTGGCGCCGTTTTTATTTCTTTTCATCGCGCCGCGCTGGATGCTTCAGCGTTTCACTCGCTTCGACCACGCCTCGATCGCTTCAGCGTAAAACGCTTGTCGCGACAACGCAGCCGTCCCGCTCAGCGCCAGCCCCAGATGCAACGCCGCGTCGTTGAGCGCGACGAGCGGCCGGCTTGCGTCGAGCGCGAGCGCGCCCGTCTGCTTGCTGAGCTTTTCACCGTCGGTATTCGTGACGACGGGCACGTGAAGATAAGAGGGCGTCGGCACGCCCAAGCACTGTTGCAGATAAATCTGACGAGCCGTCGAGTCGAGCAGATCCGCGCCACGCACGACATGCGTGATGCGCTGATCCGCATCGTCGACGACGACAGCCAGTTGATACGCCCACTGATCGTCGGCCCGGCGCAAGACGAAATCGCCGACTTCCGTCGCGAGATTTTGCGTCTGCGGGCCTTGCCAGCGGTCGTCGAATGACACGATGGCGGCATCGCCGTCGGGAACGCGCAATCGCCATGCGCGGGCGGGCTTGCCGTTCAGGCCGTTGCGGCAAGTGCCGGGATAGGCGAGCGTCGTATGGCGCGCATGCGCATGCACGAGCGAATCGGCGATCTCCTTGCGCGTGCAGCCGCACGGATAAACGAGCCCTGTCGATTGCACGCGTTCGAATTCCCGCTGATAAAGCGGCATGCGCCGGCTTTGCCTGACGGGCGGCTCGTCGGCCACCATGCCGAAGCGCGCAAGGGTTTCGAGAATATCTTCTGCCGCGCCGGGGACGGTGCGCGGACCGTCGATGTCTTCGATCCGCACGAGCCACGTACCGCGATGCGCGCGCGCATCGAGCCAGCTTGCGAGCGCGCTGACCAGCGAACCGAAATGCAGCGGGCCGGTCGGCGAGGGGGCGAAACGTCCGCGATAGGCTGTCATGCCGCGAACGTCAGCATCGAACCATCACAGCGTGCGCGTGCGCGTGCGGGTTACGCGGCGCGCGCCGCGCTGGCGTGTTGCGCTTGCGGATGACAGGCAGCGCAGGTCTTGCCCGGCACGTAGAACGGCGACTTCTGGTCTTCCGGCGCGACGACGGCGCGGCAGCCGAAGCACTGCACGGTGGCCGTCGGCTGCAGATTCGGATCGAGGGAAGTGCGATAGTCGAACACGAAGCACTCGCCGTTGTAGTGCGCGCCGCCTACTTCCTCGAAGTACTTCAGAATGCCGCCTTCCAGCTGGTAGACGTTTTCGATGCCGACATCCTTCATGTGGATCGCTGCCTTCTCGCAGCGAATGCCGCCCGTGCAGAACGACACGACCGTCTTGCCTTCGAGGTCCGCGCGGTTCTGCTCGATCACGTCGGGAAACTGGCTGAACTTCGTGATGCGGTAATCGAGCGCATGGTCGAACGTGCCGACGTCGACTTCGAACGCGTTGCGCGTGTCGAGCATCACGACGGGGCGGCCGGCGTCGTCGTGACCGCGGTCGAGCCACATCTTGAGCGTGCGTGCATCGACGGCGGGCGCGCGACTCAGTTCCGGCTTGATGGCCGGCTTCTTCATCGTGATGATTTCGCGCTTGAGCTTGACGAGCATCCGGCGGAACGGCTGTTTTTCCGACAGGCTTTCCTTGAACTGAAGTTCGGCGAATTTGCCTTCGAAGAGAGGATCGCGACGGATATAGTCGATGAATTCGCGCACTTGCGGGATTTCACCGGCGATAAACAGGTTGATGCCTTCCGGCGCGAGCAGGATCGTGCCGCGCAAGCCGAGTTCGTTGCAGCGAGCGGTGACGAGCGGCCGCCATTCGACTGTCTTGTCGAGCGTCGAGAACTGGTAGGCCGAGAGATTCAGAATATTCATGCTGGTCCAGCGATAAAGCGCCGTGCCCCGGCGCGCATCGATGGCGGGCGCAGCACGTGTACGGCAGGGAATGGGTGCGAGCCCGTATTATCCCTCATCCTGCGGATCGCTTCGCAATCTGCCGGACGGCATATTGACTTGCGCACGAACAGGCCGAATGGCCGACCCCTATGCGCGCGGATCGCCGCCGTAAAAGCCCCACGCGCGAGCGCGCCTGGCCGGATGGCCAATGGGCTGGTTCAGGGCCGTTTTGCCGAAAATTTTCGGGAGGGGGGGTTACAATGTCGCCCATGTCAGATCCCCGCTTCGTCCATCTCCGCGTTCACTCCGAATTCTCGATTGCCGATGGCATCGTGCGCCTCGACGATGTCGTCGCCGCCGCTGCCAAAGACGGTCAGGGCGCGCTCGCGCTGACCGATCTCGGCAACGCATTCGGTCTCGTCCGCTTTTACAAGGAAGCCCGCGACAAAGGGGTCAAACCCATTGCGGGCTGCGATGTCTGGATCACGAATTCCGACGACCGCGACAAGCCTTCGCGTCTTCTGCTGCTGGTCAAGAACAAGACCGGCTATCTGAACCTGTGCGAACTGCTGTCGAAGGCGTGGCTCACGAACCAGTGTCGCGGACGAGCGGAAGTCGACGCAGCGTGGCTCGAAAGCGGCCTCGCCGAGGGACTGCTTGCGCTGTCGGGCGCGCAGCACGGCGACGTGGGCATTGCGCTCGCGGCGGGGAACGAGGAAGCCGCAAAGCGCAATGCCACGCGTTGGGCGAAAGTCTTTCCGAACGCGTTCTATATCGAACTGCAACGCAGCGGGCAGCCCGGCGTCGAGACATATGTGCAGCAGGCGGTCGCTCTGGCCGCTTCGCTGAAGCTGCCTGTCGTCGCGACGCATCCGCTGCAGTACATGACGGCCGACGACTTCACCGCGCACGAAGCGCGCGTGTGCATTTCCGAGGGCGACATTCTCGCGAATCCGCGTCGCCAGAAGCGCTTTACGACGGACCAGTATTTCCGCACGCAAGACGAGATGGCCGCAATGTTCGCGGACATCCCGTCCGCGCTCGCGAACGCCGTCGAAATCGCGAAGCGCTGCAACCTCACGCTCGAGCTTGGCAAGCCGAAGCTGCCGCTCTTTCCGACGCCCGACGGCATGTCGCTCGACGACTACCTCGTGCAGCTGTCGAAGGAGGGGCTGGAGAAGCGCCTCGAGCAGCTGTACCCCGATCAGGCCGAACGCGACGCGCAGCGCGAAACGTACTACGCGCGTCTCGATTTCGAATGCGGCACGATCATCAAGATGGGCTTCCCGGGCTACTTCCTGATCGTCGCGGACTTCATCAACTGGGCGAAGAATAATGGCGTGCCCGTCGGGCCGGGCCGGGGCTCGGGCGCGGGCTCGCTCGTCGCGTACGCGCTCGGCATCACCGACCTCGATCCGCTGCGCTATAACCTGCTGTTTGAACGTTTTCTGAATCCGGAGCGGGTGTCGATGCCCGACTTCGACATCGACTTCTGCCAGCACGGCCGCGACCGCGTGATCCAGTACGTGAAGGAGAAGTACGGCGCCGATGCCGTATCGCAGATTGCGACGTTCGGCACGATGGCCGCGAAGGCGGCCGTGCGCGACATCGGCCGGGTGCTCGATCTCGGCTACATGTTCACGGACGGCGTCGCGAAGCTGATTCCGTTCAAGCCTGGCAAGCATGTGACCATCGCCGACGCGATGAAGGAAGAGCCGCTGCTGCAGGAGCGCTTCGACAACGAAGACGAAGTGCACCAGCTGCTCGAGCTCGCGCAGCGCGTGGAAGGCCTGACGCGTAACGTCGGCATGCACGCGGGCGGCGTGCTGATCGCGCCCGGCAAGCTGACCGACTTCTGCCCGCTCTATACGCAGGGCGACGAAAGCGGCGTCGTGAGCCAGTACGACAAGGACGATGTCGAAGCCGTCGGCCTCGTGAAGTTCGACTTTCTGGGCCTGACCACGCTGACCATTCTCGACTGGGCCGAGCGCTATATCCGCCGCCTCGATCCGTCGAAGGAGAACTGGTCGCTCTCGCAAGTGCCGCTCGACGACCCGGCCTCGTTCTCGATCCTCAAGAAAGCGAACACCGTCGCCGTGTTCCAGCTGGAAAGCCGCGGCATGCAGGGCATGTTGAAGGACGCGCAGCCCGACCGCTTCGAGGACATCATCGCGCTGGTCGCGTTGTACCGTCCGGGTCCGATGGACCTGATCCCGAGCTTTTGCGCGCGCAAGCACGGTCGCGAAACGGTCGAGTATCCGGACCCGCGCGTCGAGCCTGTTCTGAAAGAGACCTACGGCATCATGGTCTATCAGGAGCAGGTGATGCAGATGGCGCAGATCATCGGCGGCTATTCGCTGGGCGGCGCCGACCTGCTGCGCCGCGCGATGGGCAAGAAGAAGCCCGAGGAAATGGCGAAGCATCGCGAGATCTTCGCCGAGGGCGCCGCGAAGAACGGCCTCACGCGCGAGAAGTCCGACGAGATCTTCGACCTGATGGAGAAGTTCGCGGGCTACGGCTTCAACAAGTCGCACGCGGCCGCCTATGCGCTGCTCGCGTACTACACCGCGTGGCTCAAGGCGCACCATCCCGCCGAATTCATGGCGGCCAACATGTCGCTCGCGATGGACGACACGGACAAGGTCAAGATCCTGTTCGAAGACTGCCTCGCGAACAAGATGGCTGTGTTGCCGCCGGACATCAATCTGTCCGCGTATCGCTTCGAGCCGGTCGCTGAAAGCGACGGCAAGCGCTCGCGCACGATCCGCTATGGCCTGGGCGCGATCAAGGGCAGCGGCCAGAACGCAATCGAAGAAATCCTGCGCGCGCGGGAAGACGGGCCGTTCGTCGATCTCTTCGATTTCTGCAACCGCATCGATCGCCGCATCGTCAACCGCCGCACGATCGAAGCGCTGATTCGCGCGGGCGCGTTCGATTCGCTGCACGCGAACCGCGCGCAACTGCTCGCGTCGGTGTCGCTCGCGATGGAAGCCGCTGATCAGGCGAGCGCCAACGCGATGCAGGCAGGTCTGTTCGACATGGGCGATGCGCCGTCGCAAGGCCATGAACTCGTCGACGAGCCGGTGTGGCCGGACAAGCGCCGCCTGCAGGAAGAAAAGACGGCGCTCGGCTTCTATCTGTCGGGCCATCTGTTCGACGCGTACAAGGACGAAGTGCGCCGCTTCGTGCGGCAGAAGATCGGCGAGCTGAAGGAAGGGCGCGACAAGCTGGTAGCAGGCGTGATTGTTTCGCTGCGCACGCAGATGACCCAGCGCGGCAAGATGCTGATCGCGCTGCTCGACGACGGCACGGGCCAGTGCGAAGTGACCGTCTTCAACGAGCAGTTCGAGGCGCACAAGCAACTCTTCAAGGAAGACGAACTGCTCGTCGTGCAGGGCCAGGCGCGCAACGACGCGTTCACGGGCGGCATCCGCTTCACCGTCGATACGCCGATGGATCTGGGCCGCGCGCGCACGCGCTATGCGCAGGCGGTGAAGGTGCGGATGAACGGCAACGCGGACGCCCACGCGCTGCGGCGTGTGCTCGAAGCGCATTGCGCGAAGCCGGAAGATGCCGAAAGCGCGGCGCCCGCTGCCGCGCCCAGCCGCAGCGGCCGTGGCGGTCAATATGGGCAGAATGGTCAAGGCGCTGACATGGGCCGTGGGCAGCGCCCGACCGCGCCGATGCCTAACGGTCTTGCCGTGCAGATCGTCTATCGCAGCGACAACGCCGAAGGCGAGGTGCGGCTCGGCGATGCGTGGCGCGTGAAGCCGACGGACGAATTGCTGGCCGCGTTGCGCAACGAGTTTTCGGGCAGTGCGATCGAGATCGTGTACTGACTGATTGACAGATCGGTCGGGTGATCGAGCAAGAGAGAGGCTCGCGCGAGCGGGCCTCGGTTTCGTTCACGTGCCCGAAGCGTCCTTGCGCCCCAACTGCGCGAGCTTCACGAACCGGTAGTACACGGTTTCCGCATTGAACATTGCGATCATGAAGCCCGCGCGCCCATCGAGAAACCCGCGCCGCAGCAGGTATGTGCGCACGAACGCCCACGCGCCTCTCGCGACGGCCTTGCCGAAGCTGCCGCGCTGGCCGTCTGCATGACGCTGTTGCGCGCCCAGCGTCGAATACGCGTCGAGCTTGCGCAACACCGTCTCGAAGTCTTCGTACGAGTGATGCATCAGCTTGCCTTCGAGGCGCTTCGCGGGCGTCTCGAAGACGAGCCGCTCGTGCACGAGATCATCGGAGAAGCGCGCGGCGCCGCGTTTGAAGAGGCGCGGAATCCAGTCCGGATACCAGCCGCTGTGGCGCACCCAGTGGCCGCAAAACGCCGACAGCCGGTCGACCGTGTAGACATCGGCGGCGGGCGCGGCGAGTGCGCTTGCGATAGAGACGGCCAGTTCGGGTGTCACGATTTCGTCGGCGTCGATCGACAGGACCCACGTCGTGTCGAGCGCGTCGACGGCGCGGTTCTTCTGCGGGCCGAAACCCGGCCAGTCGGCGTGCGTGAGCACGCGGGCGCGATGCGCGCGGGCGATCTCGACGGTGCCGTCGGTGCTGCCGCTGTCGACGACGACGATCTCGTCGGCGAACGCGACGGCCCGCAGGCATTCGTCGAGCCTGCGCGCGGCATTCTTCGTGATGATGGCGACGCCGAGCGTGGGTTGTGTCATGCGAGTCGAAAGCGGGAGGGAGGGCGCACGGCGCACGCGGTCTGCTGGTAAGCGCCGCCGGAGCCCGGCGAAAGTTGCGCAAGTATACACAGCACGGCGCACGGCACCGGCCGCGTGCCCGAAAAGACCCGCCTCAAGCACGACGAGTCGCGAAACCGTCCGCCGGGCCAATCCGCCAATGCGGACTTTTACCGGACATTCGGCCGACCCGGGATAGCAACCCGGACGGTTTACAATGTCGCATTTGCAAATCCGCCCGAGGGGCGGTTGATGGACGCTGCGGGACGCCGCGAAGCGCGTCCGCATTTCCAGAGGATCTCTTGAGCGCCAAGCCAACGTTAAGCAAGCCCATCGGCTCGGGTGAAGTGTCGTCGACAGTCGTCGTGCTGCGCCGTCTGTGGCCGTATGTGAAGCCGCTCATCTGGACCGTCATCGCTGCAATCGTGACGATGGGCGCCGTTGCCGCCACAGAGGCCGGCATTCCCGCGCTGCTCAAGCCGTTGCTCGACCATGGCTTCGGCACGCACAGCAGCGACAGCGCGAAATGGTACGTGCCGCTCGCCGTGATCGGCCTCGCGCTCGTGCGCGGGGTCGCGCAGTACGCGTCGGGCTATCTGCTGTCGTATGTGTCGAACCGGATTCTGCTCGATCTGCGGCTCACGATGTTCAACCGCATGATCCACGGCAGCGTCGCGTTCTTCCAGCGCGAGACGGCGAGCACGGTGATCAACGCGATCGTCTTCGAAGTCAACCAGATCCTGAACGTGCTGACGGGCGTGATGGTCACGCTCGTGCGCGATTCGCTGACGGTCGTGTTCCTGCTCGGCTATCTGTTCTATCTGAACTGGCGTCTGACGCTGATCGTCGCCGTGCTGCTGCCGGGCATCGGCTGGCTCGTGGGCAAGATCAACCGGCGTCTGCGACGGCTCAACCGCGAGCATCAGACGCTCACGAACGAGCTGTCATACATCGTCGAGGAGACGGTGGGCGGCTACAAGGTCGTCAAGGTCCACAACGGCGAGCAGTACGAAATCGACCGCTTCACGCAGATGAGCAAGCGCCTGCGCGGCTACTCGATGCGCATGACGGTGTCGGGAGGTCTCGCGCAGCCGCTCACGCAGTTTCTCGCATCGATCGCGCTCGCGGTCGTGATCACGATTGCCGTCGTGCAGTCGTCGCACGATCAGACGACGGTTGGCGGCTTCGTCGCGTTCGTCACGTCGATGCTGCTGATCATTTCGCCCCTCAAGCACCTGATGGACGTGAACCAGCCGCTGCAACGCGGCATGACGGCGGCCGAGCTGATCTTCGGGCTGATCGACGAGCCGTCGGAGCCGGCGGGCGGCGGGCGCAAGCTGGAGCGCTCGAACGGCGAGGTCGAATTCCGCGACGTGTCGTTCATGTACGGCGCGAGCGGCCCGATGCAGCGGCAGACGCTCGACAGCGTGTCGTTCAAGGTCGCGCCGGGCGAGATGGTCGCGCTGGCCGGTCCGTCGGGCAGCGGCAAGACGACGCTCGTGAACCTGCTGCCGCGCTTCTTCGATCCGAGCGGCGGCGCGATTCTCGTCGACGGCGTCGCGCTGCCCGAGTACGGCCTTCACGAACTGCGCGGCCAGATCGCGATGGTGAGCCAGGACGTCGTGCTCTTCAACGACACGATCGCGAACAACGTCGCGTATGGCCAGACGGCCGACGCCGAGCGCGTGAAAGCGGCGTTGCACGCGGCCAATCTGTGGGACACGGTGGCCGCGATGCCGAACGGCATCGACACGCTGATCGGCGACAACGGCATGATGCTGTCGGGCGGCCAGCGCCAGCGGCTTGCGATCGCGCGCGCCGTGTACAAGGACGCGCCCATCCTGATTCTCGACGAAGCCACCTCGGCGCTCGATTCCGAATCCGAGCGCCATGTGCAGGCCGCGCTCGAAACGCTGATGAAGGGCCGCACGACGCTCGTGATCGCGCACCGCCTGTCGACCATCGAACGCGCGGACCGCATTCTCGTGCTCGACGCGGGGCGCATCGTCGAGCGCGGCAGTCATCGCGAACTGCTCGCGCAAAACGGGCTCTACGCGCATCTGCATCGGATCCAGTTTCAGCAGCATGCGGCGTGAGCGGATGCGCACGCGCATCGCTGATCGCGCGGCGCGGATCGTCCCGCCCGCGCCCGCTGCCGCCGTGCCGACTTCACACCGCACGCGCGGCGTTCATGCCCGTTCGATCGACGCTCCGGCAAAGCCCCTTCAATGCTAAAAATCGGAATCTCCGCCAACGCGCTCAAGTACAGCGGCGGCCTCGAGCGCTATGCGATGGACCTCGTGCGTGGATTCGCCGGCGTCGGCATCGAGCCTGCGTTCTTCGCGCGGCGCTTCGACATGACGGTGCCGGAGAGCGGCCTCGTCGAGCGCCATCGAATCGCCGTGTCGCTCCTGCCGGGCAAATGGCGCGATGTGTGGTTTTCGGCCCGTCTGCGCAGGGCGCGCCGCGCCGCGCGCGTCGACGTGCTGATCGGCTGCAACCGCGTCGATTCGTCGGATATCGCGATCTGCGGCGGCACGCACATCGGCTTTCTGCGTGCGACGCGCCGCCCGGCGAAGCGTTCCGACGGGCGGCAGATCGAACTCGAAAAGCGCCAGTACGAACGCTCGGCGGTGATCGTCGCGCATTCCGATCTGATGCGCGATGAGCTGATCGAACTGTACGGCGTCGACGAAGCGAAGATTGAAGTCCTCTATCCGCCCGTCGACGGAGCGCGCTTCACGCCTGTCGACGCCGCGACGCGCTCCGCGCTGCGCAAGCGTTACGGCTTCGCCGACGATGAAATCGTGCTGCTGTTTCCGTCGAGCAGCCATCGGCGCAAGGGCTTGCCGCTGATCGCAGCCGCGCTGCGCGACATCGATCCGCGTGTGGTCGTCGCCGTCGCGGGCCGGCCGCTCGACAAGCCGGCAGAGCGCATCCGCCATATCGGCTACGTGCGTGAAATCGAAGACTGCTACCGTGCCGCGGACTTCACGATCCTCGCATCGGAATACGAGCCTTTCGGACTGGTGGGCGTCGAGTCGGTGATGTGCGGCACGCCCGTGATCTTCCCGTCGACGATCGGCTGCTGTTCGGCGATTGCCGAGCAGGCCAGGTTCGTTTTCGCGCACGGCGACGTGGCCGCATTGCGGGCGGCGATCGAGCGCGCGGTGAAGACGTCGTCGGCGCAAGCGCATGCTGCTGCTGGCCCGCGCGTTCCCGCCGGCTCCGTGCTCTACGACACGAGCGTGGCGGCCCACGTCGCGACGCTTTTGAAGCTGGCGCAGCGCGTGAGCCGCACCCGTTAGCCGTTTGCGGGACTGTCATTGGGGGGCCACATGGTAAAATCAGGCGCTTCTGATGCAGATTATTCGTCGAACGATCGCGTATTTCGGGTGACGGGCAACGGAAGTCATTGCGCGCTTTTTTTGCGATAGGCGTTGCGCTCACGTATCAGCGGGCATCAGAGATGACACCGTCGGAAAATGTTTTGTATGAGAAAAGAGCGGCCTGCTGCCACCAAGGTGAGCAGCGGACGGGAATCGCTGGAGAGGGCCAACGCGGCGATCACCCAATGAGTCGACTGTCCGGACGTATCCGAATCTTTGCGCGCGCTATTCCGCGACTCGCGCTCAAGCCATTGCGCCGCAGGCCCGCCGCACCCGCGCGCATTCTGATTGCCCACCATCTGCTGCTCGGCGATACGCTGCTGCTCACACCGTTGCTGGCGAAGCTGCGCACGCAGTATCCGCAGGCTGACATCGTGCTCGCGTGCCCTAAGCCGATCGTGCCGCTGTATGCCGCGCGGCCGTTCGACGTCACGGCGTTGCCGTTCGATCCGCGCGATCTGTCGACGGTGCGGGGCGTGTTGCGCTCGGGCCCGTACGATCTGGGCATCGTCGCCGGCGACAACCGGCACAGCTGGCTTGCGCTCGGCGCGGGCTGCCGCTGGATCGTTGCGCATGCAGCCGATGTGCCCGCATGGAAGAACTGGCCCGTCGACGAGCACATTCCGTATCCGTCGAAGCCGGCCGCCTGGGCCGATCTCGCGACGGAGCTGATAGAAGGCGAGCCGCCGCGTCACTACCGGACGCAGGATTGGCCCGCGCCCGCCGCTTCAGCCGCGTTGGACGAACGGCTGACGCAACGGCCGTACGTCGTGCTGCATCCGGGCGCGAGCACGGCCGTCAAGCGCTGGCCGGACGCGCGTTGGCGCGAAGTCGCGCAATACGTTGCCCGCCTCGGATACTTGCCCGTATGGAGTGGCGGCCCCGGCGAAACCGATCTGATTCGTCGCATCGATCCCGATCCCGGGCATCCGAATCTGGCGGGGCGCCTCGGGCTCGGCGAGCTATGGCATCTGTTTGCCGGCGCGCGTGCGGTGGTGTGTCCCGACACGGGCGTCGCGCATCTCGGGCGCCTCGTCGGCGTGCCGACGATTGCGCTCTTCGGTCCCGGCAATGCACTGATTCACGGCGCCGGCCAATACTGGAGCGACGTGCGGTTCGTGCCCGTCACGATCGCCGATATGCCGTGCCGTAACGAGCCGTTTATTTTTCGCCGCGAGGTGCCGTGGGTCCGCCGTTGCGACCGCAACGCCGAGACTTGCGTCGACTGGCGCGGCGATCACGCTGCGTGCATGGGCCGCCTGACGGTCGATTCCGTCTGCCGGGCGTTGAGCGATGCACTGGGAGTCTCATGAAAAACTTGGCGGCGCGCGGAGAGCGCGTGCTTTGGGTTGCCTGCCCGATCATCCTGTTTGCGGTCATGTTCGGACACATGACCGCGATCGTCTATAACGGGCTCGCGCTGCTGGCCATCGGTACGCTGTGCGCCGCGTGCGCATCGGATGCGACGGCGCTGCGCCGCTGGCCACTCGTCCTGCCGATCTGCGCGTGGGCCGCATGGGCGCTGGCCGCCGTCGCGTGGTCGCGCGCGCAGCCCGTCAGCCTGCATCAGTGGTTCGACGAGATTCTCTATCCGTTCGTCGCCTTTTTCGGCTTCTGGGTCGTCGGCAGCCGCACACAGCGGCCGACGTCCTTCGTCGCCGTCACGTGGATTGCCGCCGCGTTGCTGGCTTTCACGAGCATCGTCAACTGGGGTCACCTGCAACCGCCCACGGCCGATACGTTCCTGCTCCACTACTACAACCGCGTCGGCCATACGAGCACGCTGGCCGTCTTCGCGATGCCGCTCTTCTCCGGCGTGATGCTGCGCGCGCGCTGGCGGACAGTCGGGATGACAGGGCTCATCCTCTGCCTGTTCGTCGGGCTCGCCACGCTCAACCGCTTCTTCTGGCCGGCCGCGGCGATCACCCTGCTGATCGCGCTGTATCCGTTCTACCGCAAGCGGATGTTGATCGCGGGCGTGGTGTGCCTCCTCGTGGCCGCCGCGGCGCTCGGAAGCCTCGAACTCAGCGCGCGGCTGCGCTACGGCGACGCGGCGCCGCGTCCGGCGCAAGGCGACTTCCACATCGGCGGACATCAGATCTACCTGCCGCCCGCGCTGGTGGGCATCGGCGACACGGTGTCGAACGATACGCGTCCCAAGCTGTGGGCGTTCTACGAGCGCGTGGGCGCGGAGCACACGTGGACGGGTATCGGCTTCGGCAAGCCGCTGCCTGGCATCGCCTATAAGGAGCAGATGCCCGCGAGCCTGCTCGCGGTCGAGCCCCTGGCGCTCACGCATGCGCACAATCTGTTCATCAACACGTGGCTCCAGACGGGGTTCATCGGCGTCGCGCTGCAGTCCGTGCTGCTGCTCGCGCTCGTCGCGCGCTTCTGGAGCCTGCGCCATGTCGAGCCGCTCGTCAGCGCAGCGGGCATTGCGCTCGTCGCAGGCATGCTCGCGAAGAACGTGACGGATGACTTCATGTGGCAAACGACGATTCTCGCTTTCTGGTCTTTCTCCGGTCTGCTGCTGGGAATCGGCGAGCACAGCCGCGAGACACGCAAGGTGATGCCATGACGCTGCGCCGTGAATCCCACCAACCCGTTGCGGCCCTCCACGCGCAAGGGCGGGAAGCCGACGGCGCGCCGTTGCGCATCCTGTTCCACATCAACGACTTCGGCAAAGGCGGTACGGAAACGTCGTTGCTCGCGTGGCTCAATGCGTTGGACCGACGGCATTTCGCGCCGGCCGTCTCGGTTGCGTATCCGACCGACGATCTCGCGTTCTGGCAATCTCATTCGATTCCCGCCGATGTCCCCGTCTATGTGCTCGCGGAGCCGGGCTGGATGCACGGCACGCATCTGATCGCGCGCAAGCGCAAGCTGAAGGGCGCGAAGAAGCTCTATCACAAGCTGCTGACGTATGGCGTCGTCAGGCCGCTGGCCGCACGCCGCTTCACGCGTATCGCGCGAAGCTTCGACATCGTCTGCGACTACGACTTTTCGCTGCGCCATCTGGCCGGCCGCTGCGAAGTGCCCGTGGTCGGCGTGAGCCACTTCAGTCTCGCGACTCGCATCGGCAACCGCGGCGCGCGCTTTCTCGCGCGACGGATGAACCAGTACCGGCGCTATGCCGCCGTCGCCATGATCACGCCGGCCATGGCGCGTGAAGCCGAGTCGCTCTTCGGCAGCGACCGGCTGAACCTCGTCGAGCTGCCCAACGTGATCGACATCGCGCGAATCCGGCGCGACGCGACAGCGAGCGTCGACTATCCGGCGAATCCGTACATCGTGTCGGTGGCGAGGCTCGATGAAGGGCAAAAGGATAACTCGACGCTGCTGCGCGCGTTCGCCGAAGTCTGCCGCCGCGCTACGACGCCGATCGATCTCGTGCTGATCGGCGAAGGCCGCGACCGCGCGAAGCTGGAGCAGCTCGCGGCCGAACTGGGCATTGGCGCTCGCGTGCAGTTCCTTGGGTTTCGCGCGAATCCGTTCCCGTACATACGACACGCGGAGATGCTGGTCCTGAGCAGCCGCTACGAAGGGTGCCCGATGGTGCTGGGCGAAGCGATGGCGATCGGCACGCCCGTCATTTCCGCCGATTGTCCGACGGGGCCGCGCGATCTTTTAGACGGCGGCAACGCGGGCCTGCTCGTGCCGCCAGGCGATGTCGGAGCGATGGCGTCGGCGATCGAACGCCTGCTGACTGACGGCGCCGCGCGCCGGGTGCAGATCGAAAACGCCAACAGGAAAGTGGCTTCGTTCGCGCCGGAAAACGCAAGCCGACGCATGCTGCAACTCGTGCGGCGGCTTCGCGGGATGAAGTGAAAGTCGACGCGATGATCAGCTGACGCTGCGATCGCGTCGCGCTGAGCGAATGCACACATGCGCGTATGCGCCTATGCGTAGCACGCAGTCATCGCGCTCCCTCCGGTTACGTGTGCCTCGTTGGCAAGGCGCTCACACGCCGCTCGTCACCAGCGACAACACCGAAAGATCCGGATGCGTCCCTTCGACGATGCTCTTGCCGACGTGCACAGCCTCATACATCGCATCGTCGAGCGTCTTGAACGACTCTTCGCCATCCGCGTGAAACGGCACCGTGTGGCCGGGCAATTTTGGGTCCGCGCCGGGGTGGCACACGTAGCCGATGTACGTGTAGCGTTCGCTGCCATCCTTCGGGGACGGCGCGGCGTGAATCTCAAAGCCTTCGTATTCGACCGTCTGCCAACGCAGGATTACGGCGTCGTCGGACATGATTGCCTCCGTGCAGGGCGGGCGCGTCGATCGGCCTGTGGGTAACGGGCGAGACTGACGCTGCGCCGCGTGTCATGCGCCGCGGTGCGCGGCGCGGTGATGTCGAATGGTTCAGCGCGAATGGCGCGGCATGATGTTCAGCGACAGCGGGATCAGTGCCGATGCCGCATGCGTTCCCACCAGCGATGTCCGTCGAAGCGGCCCAACATCCTGTCGCGCGGAGGGTGATCGCGCCGCCACTGATGCGATAGCAGCGTCGCGATGACGGCCAGCACGACGATGCCGACCACGATGCTTACCATTGATTCAGCCATGGAAGCCTCCGTCTATTGCAACTGCATACGGGAAGTCTAGTTGATTTGTTAGAACAGAGCGGCCGATCCCTGTTCACGCTTCCCTCGACGCCGTCCCCGATCAATCTTTGTAACGCCTGCACGGAATCCATTGAAATTCAATATCGTCCGTCGATGCGACGCCGATCGGCGGAGCGGGTTTCATCGTCGGAGAAGAGCGCTTCGAGGCCGAACAGCCAGGCGATGCCGAACGCGAAATTGCCGGCTGCCGAGCGTTTCGGCAGCGTCGGGGTGTTGCCGGGCGGTGCCCCGCAAAGCCTGTCGTAGCGGACTTCTGGCAAGGGCTCCGGGTCGTCGGTGTATTCGAGTCGTTCTGTGTGCGTATCGCCTCCCGCGCGTGGTGTGTAGTGCGTCACCGCAATTGCTGTGCCACGGAAGGGCGATGCGATTACATCAGCACGATGTCGTATTGCTCCTGGCTCAAATTCGACTCGACCTGCAACGACACCGGCTTGCCGATGAAATCGATCAGCATCGCCAGATGCTGGGATTCTTCCTCGAGGAACAGATCGATGACCTGCTGCGACGCCACCACGCGAAACTCCCGCGGATTGAACTGTCGCGACTCGCGCAGGATTTCGCGCAGCACGTCGTAACAGACGGTGCGCGCGGTCTTCACCTGGCCCTTGCCCTGGCAGACAGGACAAGGTTCGCACAGAACGTGCGCGAGCGATTCGCGCGTGCGCTTTCTCGTCATCTCGACGAGCCCGAGCTGCGAGAACCCGTTGACCGTCACACGCGTGCGGTCGCGCGCGAGCGCCTTCTTCAGTTCGTTGAGCACCTGGTCGCGATGCTCGACGTTTTCCATATCGATGAAGTCGATGATGATCACGCCGCCCAGGTTGCGCAGCCGTAGTTGACGCGCGATCGTATGCGCCGCTTCGAGGTTGGTCTTGAAGATGGTGTCGTCGAAATTGCGCGCGCCGACGTAGCCGCCCGTGTTGACGTCGATGGTTGTCATCGCTTCCGTCTGGTCGATCACGAGATAGCCGCCCGACTTCAGATCGACGCGTCGCGACAGCGCGCGCTGGATTTCCGTCTCGATGTTGTAGAGATCGAAAAGCGGGCGCTCGCCCGTGTAGTGGTGCAGCTTCGACGACACGGCCGGCGTGAACTCGGCCGCGAACTCCGCGAGCATCTGATACGTCTCGCGCGAGTCCACCTGAATGCGCGTGGTCTCGTCGTTGACGAAGTCGCGCAGCACGCGCTGCGCGAGATTCAGGTCCTGATAGAGCAGGCTCGTGGCCGGCATGCGCTGCGCTTGCGAGAGTATCGTCGCCCACGTCTTGCGCAGATACGCGACGTCGGCGGCCAGCTCTTCGCTCGTCGCGTCTTCGGCGATGGTGCGCACGATGTAGCCGCCTTTCTCGTCGACGGGCAGCACCGACGTGAGCCGCGCACGCACGGCCTCGCGCTCGGCTTCGCTCTCGATCTTCTGCGAGATGCCGATATGCGGCTCCTGCGGCAGATAGACGAGCGTGCGCCCCGCGATGCTCACCTGCGTGGAAAGCCGCGCGCCCTTCGTGCCGATCGGGTCCTTGACGACCTGGACCATCAGCGTCTGCCCTTCGAAGACGATCTTCTCGATCGGCTGATGCGGCACCGGTTGCTGCGTTTCGCCCGCGAGCCGCGGATGCCAGATATCGGCGACGTGCAGGAAGGCAGCACGCTCCAGACCGATATCGATAAACGCCGACTGCATGCCCGGCAGCACGCGCACGACCTTGCCGAGATAGACGTTGCCGACCCGCCCGCGCGACAGCGTGCGTTCGACATGAAGCTCCTGCACTGCACCCTGCTGGACCAACGCGACGCGCGTCTCCTGTGGCGTGACGTTAATCAGGATTTCTTCGTTCATGGTGTTGTTAGAAGTTGATGCGGGCCGCGCGCAGAAGGGCAGCGGTTTCAAACAATGGCAAACCCATGATACCTGAATAGGACCCGTCGATATGCTCGATGAACTCCGCCGCGCGTCCCTGAATGCCATACGCGCCTGCTTTGCCGAGCGGCTCGCCGCTGGCCGCATAGCGCCGCAGCGCATCGCTTTGCACCGCAGCAAATCGCACGCGCGAAACCGACAGCGCGGGCGTCAGCAATTCGCCCTGCGCGTCGACGACGGCAACGGATGTCAGCACCTCATGATCGCGGCCGGCAAGACGCGTGAGCATCGCGACGGCGTCGTCGGCATCGACGGGCTTGCCGAGAATCGCATCGTCGATCGTGACGGTTGTATCGGCAACGAGGACGGGCGCATTCGCATGGCCTCCTGCCACCAGCCGCGCGCGCGCCGCCTGCGCCTTCGCGATGCACACGCGCATCACATAGTCGTGCGCGCGCTCGTCGGGCAGTTCGACTTCGAGCGCTTCTGCATCTTCATCGGGACGCGGCAGCAGCAGTTCGAAGCGCACGCCGAGTTGGGTCAGCAATTCGTGACGGCGCGGGCTTTGCGACGCGAGGTAGACGAACGGCCAGGCAGCAGCGGACGGAGTGGACATGGATCGGTATTCAACGGAAAGAGAAGGGGGCGGCTACGGCAATGCCGAGCGGACGACAGGTGGTGAGCGTAACAGACGACGCGGGCGCCGCGCACCTGGCCGTTCGGCCAGGTTGCGCCCGATGATGCGCGGCCGGAAGATGGCCGACATGTTCAGACCCGAGGTTCAGGCCCGATGATACGGATGATTCTGCGTGATGGTCCACGCGCGATACAACTGTTCGGCAAGCAGCACGCGGACCATCGCGTGCGGCAGCGTGAGGCTCGACACGCGCAGCATCATGTCGGCGCGCGCCTTCAGTTCCGGGTCGAGCCCGTCGGCGCCGCCGATCAGAAACGCGACGTCGCGTCCGTCCTGCTGCCATGCGGGCAGCGCGTTCGCGAGCTGCATCGTGGTCCAGTCCTTGCCGCGTTCGTCGAGCGCGACGATGCGCGCGTTCTTCGGCAGCGCGGCTTCGATCTTCTGCCGCTCGGCAGCCATCACGCTCTCGGCGGAGCGTCCCGACGAGCGTTGCTCGGGCTTGATCTCACGCAGTTCGATGCGCAGCTCAGGCGGCATGCGCTTCGCGTACTCGTCGAAGCCCGTCGCGATCCAGTCGGGCATCTTGTGGCCGACAGCGAGGATATGCAGTTTCATCGTCGGGATTGCGCCCGATCAGATGAGTGCGTGGACGGGAGCGTGGTCCACGGCTCGAACGGCACCGGCGCCGCGCTCACGAGCGGCGGCGTGCGGACGCCTTGCGTGCGGGGCGCGCGACGGGTGCTTCTTCTTCGTCTTCATCGTCGATCGGTTCGGACGGACGGGCGCCGCCGAACGGATTCGGCGCGGACAGCTTCACGCGCACCGGCTTGTCGCCCCAGATCTCTTCGAGGTTGTAGTACTGGCGCAGCGCCGGTTGCAGGATGTGCACGACGGCATCGCCGCAATCGACCAGCACCCATTCGCCGATGTCTTCGCCTTCGGTGCTGACGATGTCTCCGCCCGCTTCCTTCACTTTCTCGCGCACGCTGGAGGCGAGGGCCTTGGTTTGCCGGTTCGACGTGCCGCTCGCGACGATCACGCGGTCGAACAGTTCTGTCAGGTGGCTGGTGTTGAACACCCGAATGTCTTGCGCCTTCACGTCTTCGAGTCCGTCGACGATCGCGCGTTGCAGCTTGCGTATATCCATGGTTTACCGGTGGTACAGATGATGTTGAACAATATAGTCCCACACCGCGGCGGGGACATGACTCTGCGCGGACAGTGCGGTGCCGTTCGTGGCGCCTGCGGCGCCGTCCGCGTGGTTTTCGAGCGATGCGCGCAGGTGCTCGCGGATGTCGGTCGCCGACACATCGAAGGCCAGCGACGTGTCGATCAGCAGATGACCGGACGGCGTCGTCTGCAGAACGTCCGCGCTGGCGGCGCGCTGCGCGATCGTCGCGGCGACGGCGGGCGGCACGGCCGTCACGTCGAAGCCGGGGCGCGTCGCGGCTGCGATATGCGCATAGTCGAACAGGCGCTGCCAGTCGTGCCACGTATCGAGCCGCACCAGTTGATCCGCGCCGACCAGCAGCGCGATCGACGCACCGGCGCCTTCGCGTTCCCGCCAGCGCTGCAGCGTATCGACCGTATACGTGGGGCCGTCGTGCTGGATTTCATCCGTTGCGACGCTGATGGAGACGCCCGGCAGCGTCAGCGACGAAGCCGCGGCGCGCGTCATCGCGAGCCGATGTTCGGCCGCCGACACGTCCGCTTTCTGCCAAGGCTGCCCAGCGGGCATCAGCACGAGGTCGGTCAGCTTCAGCACATCGGCGAAACGTCGCGCGAGCGCGAGATGGGCGTCGTGGATCGGATCGAACGTGCCGCCGAGTATCCCGATGCGGCGGCGCAGCGCCCCTCGCGAGGTGGCGTGTTGAGCGGTCGGATTCAGTTGCGGTTCCTTTGCCTGTCGGTTGGAGCGGGTGACGTACGGGTAACGAGGCGGCGCCCGTCAGACCCACTCGCGGGCCACGAGAAAGTCGCTGTACAGGCGCGCTTCCGGCGTGCCCGGCTCGGGCTGCCAGTTGTAGCGCCAGTTCACGACGGGCGGCATCGACATCAGGATCGACTCGGTGCGGCCGCCGCTTTGCAGCCCGAACAGCGTGCCACGATCGAACACGAGGTTGAATTCGACGTAGCGGCCGCGCCGGTAGGCCTGAAAATCGCGCTCGGCTTCGCCATATGCGATGTCGCGGCGTTTTTCGATGATGGGCATATACGCGTTCAGAAACGCGTCGCCGACGCTCTTCACCATTGCGAACGACTGCTCGAAGCCGGGCTCCGCGTAGTCGTCGAAGAAAATCCCGCCGATGCCGCGCGGCTCGTTGCGATGCTTCAGGAAGAAGTAGTCGTCGCACCAGCGCTTGAAGCGCGGGTACAGGTCGTCGCCGTACGGCTGCAGCGCGTCGCGGCACACGCGGTGAAAATGCCGTGCGTCTTCCTCGAAGCCGTAATAGGGCGTGAGGTCCATGCCGCCGCCGAACCAGAACACGGGCGCTTCGCCGGCCTTGGTCGCAACCAGCAGCCGAACGTTCATGTGCACCGTCGGGCAGTACGGGTTGCGCGGATGAAGCACCATCGAGACGCCCATCGCTTCGAAGCCGCGTCCCGTCAGCTGCGGACGCAGCGCGCTGGCCGAGCCCGGCAGCGCGTCGCCTTGCACGTCCGAAAAGCCGATGCCCGCCCGCTCGAAGAACTGGCCGCCTTCGAGGATTCGCGTGCATCCGCCGCCGCGCAGCTTGTCGCCGGGCGCGCGCTGCCAGCTGTCGGTGGCGAGCGGCGTGCCGTCGAATGCGCCGAGCGTGTCGGCGATCTTCGTCTGCAAACCTTGCATCCAGGCCCGAACGGCGTGGGCATCGTTGGCGTCGTGAATCGAATCGGTCATATGGTTGGGGCGCGGCACGTCGAAACGTTGGCGCGGTCGAGATTCAAGGGGACTGCACCAGGACTGCATTGGGCCTTCATCAGGCCTTCAGAGGCCGTCAGCGGCGGGCGCCCCGGCAGTCGCCGGGGCGGGTCGGGCACAGCCCGTTGTCGCTTACAGATGCCGCTGCCATCTTCAAGTGTAGCGCCGGCGCGGACGGACGACCCGGAAAGGGCCAGAAGCGGCCAGACCGGCTAGAACCGGCCAGAACCGGCCCGAAGCCAATCAGGATCGAACGGCCCCGCAGAGCCGTGCAGGGCGGACTGCCGCGCCGGTTGAAGCGCGTGCCCGCCGGACAGGCATGCTCAGCTGTGCTTGCGGCTGGCCGCGCGATAACCGATATCGCGGCGATATTGCATACCGTCGAACGAGATGTGGTTGATCGCTTCGTACGTGACCGACTGCGCGCTGCGCACCGAATCCGCGAGACCCACGACGCACAGCACGCGCCCGCCCGACGTCGTCAGCTTGCCGTCCGCGAGCGTCGTGCCAGCGTGGAACGTGACGGCGTCGGCGGTTTCGGGCGGAATGCCGCTGATGAAATCGCCCTTGCGCGGCGCGTCCGGATAGTTGTGCGCGGCCAGCACGACGCCCAGCGCGGTGCGGCGATCCCATTCGAGTTCCACCGTATCGAGCGTGCCCGCGATCGCGGCTTCGACGACCTTCGAGAAGTCGCCCTTCAGGCGCGCCATGATCGGCTGCGTTTCCGGGTCGCCCATCCGGCAGTTGAATTCGAGCGTCTTCGGGTTGCCTTGCGCGTCGATCATCAGGCCGGCGTACAGGAAGCCCGTGAAGCGGATGCCTTCCTGCTCCATGCCGCGCACGGTCGGCAGGATGATCTCTCGCATCACGCGTGCGTGCATTTGCGGCGTGACGATGGGGGCGGGCGAGTAGGCGCCCATGCCGCCCGTGTTCGGGCCCTGATCGCCGTCGAGCAGGCGCTTGTGATCCTGGCTCGACGCGAGCGGCAGCACGTGCTTGCCGTCGACCATCACGATGAAGCTCGCTTCCTCGCCGGCGAGGAACTCTTCGATCACGACGCGCGCGCCCGCATCGCCGAGCTTGTTGTCCGACAGCATCATGTCGACGGCAGCGTGCGCTTCTTCCAGCGTCTGCGCGACGACCACGCCCTTGCCGGCCGCGAGGCCGTCGGCCTTGATGACGATGGGCGCGCCCTTGGCGTCGATGTATGCGTGCGCGGCTGCGACGTCCGAGAAGGTTTCGTATTCGGCCGTCGGAATCGCATGGCGCTTCATGAACGCCTTCGCGAAGTCCTTCGAGCTTTCGAGCTGCGCGGCCTCGCGCGTCGGGCCGAAGATCTTCAGGCCGCGCGCGCGGAAGATGTTGACGATGCCCGCCGCGAGCGGCTGCTCCGGACCGACCAGCGTGAACGCGATCTGCTCTTGCTCGACGAAGTCGGCGAGCGCGTTCGGGTCGGTGATGCCGACATTGCGCAGACGGTCGTCCTGCGCGGTGCCGCCGTTGCCGGGCGCGACGTAGACGAGCTGGACGCGCGGCGACTGCGCGAGCTTCCATGCGAGCGCATGTTCGCGACCGCCGGAACCGACGACGAGTAACTTCATGTGATTCCCCGAATACTTAAAACCATGAACGGCCCGCGCGGCGGCGCGAGCCGTGGATATCTGCCTCTACCTTCGCACAACGCGAACGCCACGCCTGTGATGCAGGCAACGGAGCGGGGCAATGTGGCGGAAATCGCCTGGATGCCGTGCGGCCGGTGCGCGCGCCGTGTCGCACCCGTGCAACGCGAGTGGAGCGGGGAGCGCCGCAACGGCCCGGATGGGGGCGGCGCGCTCACCGTCGGCCTCACTCGTCGGCGATTGCCGCGTTTGTATAGACTTCCTGCACGTCGTCCAGATTTTCCAGCGCGTCGAGCAGTTTTTGCATCTTGACGGCGTCGTCGCCCGTGAACTCGACTTCCGTCTGCGCCTTCATCGTCACTTCCGCGAGTTCCGCCTTGAAGCCGGCGGCTTCGAGCGCGGTCTTGACCTTCGGGAAATCGTTCGGCGGGCAGATCACTTCGATGCTGCCGTCGTCGTTCGTGACGACGTCGTCGGCGCCCGCTTCAAGCGCGGCTTCCATCAGCTTGTCTTCGGGCGTGCCGGGCGCGAACAGGAACTGGCCGACGTGATCGAACATGAACGATACCGAGCCGTCCGTGCCCATGTTGCCGCCGAACTTCGAGAACGCGTGGCGCACTTCCGCGACGGTGCGGGTGCGGTTGTCCGTCATCGTGTCGACGATGATGGCCGCGCCGCCGATGCCGTAGCCTTCGTAGCGGATTTCCTCGTAGCTCGCGCCATCGACGCCGCCCACGCCGCGCTGGATCGCGCGGTTGACGTTGTCCTTCGGCATGTTGGCGTCGTATGCCTTGTCGACGGCGAGCCGCAGACGCGGGTTCGAGTCGATGTCGCCGCCGCCCATGCGGGCCGCGACCTGGATTTCCTTGATGAGCCGCGTCCAGATCTTGCCTTTCTTGGCATCGGCCGCTGCTTTCTTATGCTTGATGTTGGCCCATTTCGAATGACCCGCCATACGTTTCTCCGTCGCGCGCGCCAGCGGGGCGCACGCATAGTGCAATAGTCGTTGCGATTTCGGGCGGCGGTGCGGATTCGCGCTCGCGCCTCGATGTCAGTCCCGTCGCACCCTGGAACGCGCCGGAATGGCGCCGTGAAAGCGTCGCGGGATCGACGGAAGCGGCCAAAGCGCCGCAGTTGGCGTCGTCAGTACAGTAGCCGGTGAAGGCGCAAACCGGGGTGGGAATGCCGCAAAGCGATGCCAGCAGGGTGAGCTGCCCGTTCAGTGGACAGAGTGCGATTTTATCATGCCGGGGGCCCGCCTCTGAAGGGGCGGTAAGCGGATTCGCGCGGGGCGGCACGAGACTGTCGTTGCCGTGCCACCCCGGGAGGCGCTGTCTGTCGGCGCGCTTTCAGCCGATTTCTTCAGCCACTTTCGTCAGTGGCCGTTCTCAGCCGCTATGTCAGTGTCTTTCGTCAGTTCTTTGTGCCGAACAGCCGGTCGCCCGCGTCGCCGAGACCGGGAATGATGTACGCATGCTCGTTCAGGTGCGAATCGAGCGACGCGACGTACAGCTTCACGTCCGGGTGCGCGTTCTGGAACACCTCGACGCCTTCCGGCGCGGCGACGAGCGCGAGGAACGAGATGCTCTCGCCCGCGACGCCGCGGCGCTTCAGCACGTCGATTGCGTGCACGGCCGAGTAGCCCGTCGCGACCATCGGATCGCACAGGATGAAGATGCGGTCTTCGAGATCGGGCAAGCGCACCAGATACTCGACGGGACGGTGAGCTTCGTCGCGATACACGCCGATATGGCCGACGCGCGCCGACGGAATCAGCTCGAGCAGCCCGTCCGACATGCCGACGCCCGCGCGCAGCACGGGCACGATCGCGAGCTTCTTGCCGGCGATCACGGGCGCGTCGATGTCGACGAGCGGCGTGCTCACGCGGCGGGTCGTCATCGGCAGGTTGCGGGTGATTTCATAACCCATCAGCAGCGTGATCTCGCGCAGCAGTTCGCGGAACGTCCGTGTGGACGTGTCGCGGTCGCGCATGTGCGACAGCTTGTGCTGGATCAGCGGGTGATCGAGGATGAAGAGATTGGGAAAACGGCTGTCCTGAGTCATGACGTGGCGCCTCGCGGCGGTAAATGGGCTGTGCGGTCGTTGGAGCGGCGCGGCGTTTCGCGGCCCCGATTTCGCGGCCCCGTATCGACCGACGGAGGACGATGGAGGGCGACGGGGGCGGCGGACGCGCGCCATGGCTGCGAGTTTACCGGAAGGGTGGCGCAAAGAGACTGGAGATTGTGGAAAGGAATCGAAGCAGGATGGAAGCAGGACGGAAGCGACGCCCGGCAGCGCTGCGTCGATTCTTCTAGAATCGGGGGACAGTTGACCGACCGCGAGCGCGACGCGTCCACACGCGTCGCGCGCATGACAAAAGGAAAAAGCACATGGATCTGGGAATCGCAGGAAAGAGCGCGCTGGTTTGCGCAGCGAGCAAGGGACTGGGACGCGGCTGCGCCGAGGCGCTGGCGGCGGAGGGTGTGAACGTGACGATCGTCGCGCGCACTGCGCAAACGCTCGAAGCGACGGCGGCCGATATCCGCGCGAAGACGGGCGTCGACGTGAAGGCCGTGGCGTGCGACATCACCACGCCCGAAGGCCGCGCCGCGGCGCTTGCCGCGTGCCCGCAGCCGGACATCCTCGTCAACAACGCGGGCGGTCCGCCGCCCGGCGACTTCCGCAACTTCACTCACGACGACTGGATTCGCGCACTCGAAGGCAACATGCTCACGCCGATCGAGTTGATCCGCGCGACCATAGACGGCATGATCTCGCGCGGCTTTGGCCGCGTCGTCAACATCACGAGCTCGTCGGTGAAGGCGCCCATCGACGTGCTCGGCCTGTCGAACGGCGCGCGTTCGGGCCTGACGGGTTTCGTCGCAGGCGTCGCGCGCAAGGTCGCGCCGCACGGCGTGACGATCAACAACCTGCTGCCGGGCCTGTTCGATACGGACCGCATCGCCGTGACGTTCGAGGCGTCGGCGAAATCACAGAACATTTCCGTCGACGAAGCACGCGAGCAGCGCATGGCGACGATTCCCGCGCGCCGCTTCGGCACGCCCGACGAATTCGGCCGCGCGTGCGCGTTCCTGTGCAGCGTTCACGCGGGCTACATCACGGGACAGAACTGGCTGCTCGATGGCGGCGCTTATCCCGGCACGTTCTGAGCGAGCCGCGCGAGCGATCGCAAACGCAACGACAACAACCACGATAACGACCATAACGACAACGCAAGAGGAGCAACGACATGACAACACGCGTCGCGCTGATCGCGCACGATCACAAGAAGGACGACATCGTCAGGCTGGCGGGCGAATACGTCGACACGCTCGCGCGCTGCGAGCTGATCGCTACGGGCACGACGGGCTCGCGCATCGCCGATGCGCATGGTCTGAAGGTGGAGCGGATGCTCTCCGGGCCGAACGGCGGCGATCTGCAGATCGGCGCACAACTCGCCGAAGGACGGGTCGACGTGGTGATCTTTCTGCGCGACCCGATGACGCCGCAGCCGCACGAACCGGACATCAACGCGCTCGTGCGCGCGTGCGACGTGCACAACGTGCCGTGCGCGACGAACATCTCGACCGCGCGGATGATCCTCGACGATCTGACTCTGCGTTTTTCGCAGCAGGTCTGACGGCGTCGTCCGCGTTCATTCAAGGCAGGCATCACGAACGAATCTGGAGAGAAGATGGTCAAGGCAATTCGATTCGACAAGACGGGCGGCCCCGAAGTGATGAAGTGGGTCGACGTCGAGGTGGGCGAGCCGGGCAACGGCGAAATCCGCATCAGGCAGCATGCGGTCGGCCTCAACTATATCGACGTGTATTTCCGCACGGGCCTGTATCCGTTGCCGTTGCCGGGCGGGCTCGGCATGGAGGCGGCGGGCGAGGTGGTCGCCGTCGGCGCGGGCGTGACGGACCTGAAGGCGGGCGATCGCGTCGCGTATGTCGCGCGGCCGCCGGGCGCGTATGCGCAGGAGCGCGTGCTGTCCGCCGCGCAGGTCGTGATGCTGCCGGATGCAATCGGTTACGAAGACGCGGCATCGGTGATGCTGCAAGGGCTGACGGCGCAATACCTGTTGCGCCGCACGTACCCGGTGAAGGCAGGCGACACGATCCTGATCCAGGCCGCTGCGGGCGGCGTCGGCCTGCTCGTGTGCCAGTGGGCGAAGGCGCTGGGCGCGACGGTGATCGGCACGGTTGGTTCCGACGAGAAGGCTGACATCGCGAAGGCCCACGGCTGCGATCATCCCATCGTCTATACGCGCGAGAACTTCACGAAGCGCGTGCGCGAGATCACGAACGGCGCGGGCGTGCCTGTCGTGTACGACTCGATCGGCAAGGATACGTTTACGGCCTCGCTCGATTGCCTCGCGCCGCTCGGCATGTTCGTGAGCTTCGGCAATGCGTCGGGCCCGCTGCCGCCGATCGATTCGTCGGAATTCGCGGGGCGCGGCTCGCTGTTCTTCACGCGGCCCACGCTCTTCACGTACATCGGCAAGCGCAGCGATTACGACACGATGGCAGGCGAGCTGTTCGACGTGATTGCGTCGGGCAAGGTCAAGACGAGCATCAACCAGCGCTGCGCGCTCGCCGATGTGGGCAAGGCGCATGCGGATCTGGAAGCGCGCAGGACGACGGGGTCGACGGTTTTGCTGCCATAACCGCTGCGCGCTCGAAAAGAAGGCCGCTTCACCATCCGTGAAGCGGCCTTTTTTCGTTTATCCGGGTGATGACACGTTCGCCGGGCACATGAGCAATGCCCGCGCTTCGGCGTCCTTGTATGGCAATACAGCGTGTGGTTTCCGTTGTCGCTCCTTCATAGCGACGAGAAGGAAGAAAGCGCGTCAGACATACGGCGTCAACGGGCAATTAGCCAGTTTGATCCGATTTTCCATTTGCCCTTTTCCGGCAACGGCAAGGCGCTCCGCACTCGCGACATTCCGGCACAGCCGCACATAAGACGCACTGTGCTCACGGGCATCGCTAGAGGAGCAAAACATCGTACGCACATGGCACGCGTCCGACTGTCGTCGTCTTTTGTAAAGATCGACGCCGCTGACCAAAGTCGGCCCCCGCGTCCGCAATCTGCCGCGCGATTTTCGTTTACGCCTTTTTTATATCCACCAACAAACCTTTGACCAGCCCTTTATGCCGATCGGCATAACGTTGCGTGCATCCATCGTCCAACATTTGGAGAACATGAAATGGATGTGCTGTACGTCGGGGGCATCGCGCTATTTGCTGCGCTGACCTTTGGATTGATCGCCGGATGCGAGCGGCTCACACGCTATAGCCGCGGTCAGGGAGCGCGCTCATGATCTGGGTCCTCTGGCTATCGGGAGCGGCGAGCGCGCTGCTCTTCGTTTATCTCGTCTATGCGCTGCTGCGCGCGGAGGACATCGAATGAACTTCAACGATGTCCTGCAACCGGCGATCTTCATCATCGTGCTGCTTGCGGCGGTCGTGCCTGTCTCGCGCTATCTGACGCGCGTGATGGACGGCACGTCGCGCGTCGTCAAACTGGGCGGACCGCTCGAGCGTCTGCTGTATCGCATCGCGGGCGTCGATCCCGCGCATGAAATGGGCTGGAAGCAGTACGCGATCGCCACGATCGCGTTCAACGTATTCGGTCTCGTGTTCCTGTACGTGCTGCTGCGCGTGCAGGGCTGGCTGCCCGGCAACCCGCAGCAGTTCGGCGCGATGACCGTCGACGGCGCGTTCAATACGGCCGTCAGCTTCGTCACCAACACGAACTGGCAGGACTATTCGCCGGAGCAGACGGTCGGCTATCTGACGCAGATGCTCGGTCTCACCGTGCAGAACTTCCTGTCGGCGGCGACGGGCATCGTCGTCGTGATCGCGCTGGTGCGCGGCTTCGCGCGACACACCGCTCAGACCATCGGCAACTTCTGGGTCGACATCACGCGCGTGACGCTCTACGTGCTGCTGCCGATGGCGGCCATCGTCGCGACGCTGCTGATGAGCCAGGGCGTGATCCAGAACTTCGAGTCCTATCAGGAAGTGCCGACGCTGCAAACGACCACGTATCAGGCGCCGAAGACGGACGCGCAAGGCAACGTGGTGAAGGACGCGAAGGGCAACCCGGTGATGGTCGATACGCCCGTCAAGTCGCAGACCATTGCGATGGGCCCCGTCGCCACACAGGAAGCGATCAAGATGCTCGGCACGAACGGCGGCGGCTTCTTCAACGGCAACTCCGCGCATCCGTACGAGAACCCTACGCCGTTCTCGAACTTCGTCGAGATCTTCTCGATCCTGATCATTCCTGCTGCGCTGTGTCTCGCGTTCGGCCGCATGATCGGCGACGGCAAGCAGGGCGTCGCCGTGCTCGCCGTGATGACGATCGCGTTCGCCGTGTGCATCGCGGGCGAGATCGGCGCGGAGCAGAGCGGCAATCCCCTCTTCACGACGCTGCACGTCGATCAGTCCGCGAGCGCGCTGCAACCGGGCGGCAACATGGAAGGCAAGGAAACGCGTTTCGGCATCGCGCAATCGGGCATCTTCACGGTCGCGACGACGGCGGCTTCGTGCGGCGCCGTGGCCAACACGCACGATTCGCTGACGCCGCTCGGCGGCCTCGTGCCGATGCTCCTGATGCAGCTCGGCGAAGTGATCTTCGGCGGCGTGGGCTCGGGTCTGTACGGGATGCTCGTGTTCGCGATGCTCGCGGTGTTCGTCGCGGGATTGATGATCGGCCGCACGCCTGAATACGTCGGCAAGAAGATCGAAGCGTACGAGATGAAGATGGTGTCGATCGTCGTGCTGCTGACGCCGCTGCTGGTGCTCGTCGCGACGTCGATTGCCGTGCTCACCGATGCGGGCAAGGCAGGCATCGCGAATCCTGGCGCGCATGGCTTCTCCGAAATCCTCTATGCGTTCAGCTCGGCAGCCAACAACAACGGCAGCGCATTCGCGGGCCTCACTGTGAGTACGCCGTTCTACAACTGGCTCACCGCGATTGCGATGTGGTTCGGCCGATTCGGCACGATCATTCCGGTGCTTGCGATCGCAGGCTCGCTCGCCGCGAAGAAGCGCATCGCGGTGACGGGCGGCACGCTGCCGACGCACGGTCCGCTCTTCGTCGTGCTGCTGCTCGGCACGGTGCTGCTGGTCGGCGCGCTGACGTACGTGCCCGCGCTCGCGCTCGGCCCCGGCGTCGAACATCTGATGATGATCGCGGGCCATTGAGGACTGCATGTGCCACACGAATGCCGCACAAAACAGGCGAAGCAATTAGAGGAACAAATGACTGACCATTCCGCCACGCGGTCCATGTTCGATCCAGCGCTCGTGCGCCCGGCGATCGTGGACTCATTCAAGAAACTCAAACCGCACACGCAGTTCCGCAATCCGGTGATGTTCTGCGTGTACGTCGGCAGCATCCTGACGACGATCCTCTGGATCGCCGCGCTGGTGGGCCAGGCCGAAGCGCCCGCGGGCTTCATTCTCGCGGTGTCGCTGTGGCTGTGGTTCACGGTGCTGTTCGCGAACTTCGCCGAAGCGCTCGCCGAAGGGCGCTCGAAAGCGCAGGCGGCATCGCTGCGCAGCGCGAAGAAAGACGTGATGGCGAAGAAGCTCAACGAGCCGCATCCGAAGTCGCCGATCCGCATCATGACGGCCTCCGATCTGCGCCGCGGCGATGTCGTGCTCGTCGAGACGGGCGACACGATTCCCGCTGACGGCGAAGTGATCGAAGGCGTCGCGTCCGTCGACGAATCGGCGATCACGGGCGAATCCGCGCCCGTGATCCGCGAGTCGGGCGGCGACTTTTCGTCGGTGACGGGCGGCACGCGCGTGCTGTCGGACTGGATCGTCGTGCGCGTGACGGCCAATCCGGGCGAAGCGTTTCTCGATCGCATGATCGCGATGGTCGAAGGCGCGAAGCGTCAAAAGACGCCGAATGAAATCGCGCTGACCATTCTGCTCGTCGCGCTGACCATCGTTCTCTTGCTCGCGACCGCAACGCTCTTGCCGTTCTCGATGTTCTCCGTCGAAGCGGCTCATTTGGCGAATTCGGCAGGGCATGTCGTAACGATCACGGCGCTCGTCGCGCTGCTCGTGTGCCTGATTCCGACGACGATCGGCGGCCTGTTGTCCGCGATCGGCGTGGCGGGCATGAGCCGCATGATGCAGGCGAACGTGATCGCGACGTCGGGCCGCGCCGTCGAAGCCGCAGGTGACGTCGACGTGCTGCTGCTCGACAAGACGGGTACGATCACGCTCGGCAACCGCCAGGCGTCGGCCTTCATTCCCGCATCGGCCGTGGCGGAAGAGGTGCTCGCCGATGCCGCGCAACTGTCGTCGCTCTCCGACGAAACGCCGGAAGGCCGCAGCATCGTCGTGCTTGCGAAGCAGGGCTTCAATATTCGCCAGCGCGACATGGCGATGCTGCATCCCATCTTTCTCGCGTTCAGCGCGCAGACGCGCATGAGCGGCGTCGATCTGCCTGGCCGCGAAATCCGCAAGGGCGCAGCGGACGCCGTGAAGCATTACGTCGAAGCGCACGGCGGCCATTTCCCCGCCGATGTGTCGAACGCGGTGTCTGAGGTCGCGCGTCGCGGCAGCACACCGCTCGTGGTGGCAGAGAAGGGCGAAGGGGCGGCGTGCGTGCTCGGTGTGATCGAGCTGAAGGACGTCGTGAAGGGCGGCATCAAGGAGCGCTTCGCCGAGTTGCGCAAGATGGGCATCAAGACCGTGATGGTGACGGGCGACAACCGGCTGACGGCTGCTGCGATCGCAGCGGAAGCGGGTGTCGACGATTTCCTCGCGGAAGCGACGCCGGAGGCCAAGCTCGCGACGATCCGCGCGCATCAGGGCGAAGGCCGGCTCGTCGCGATGACGGGCGACGGCACCAACGATGCCCCCGCGCTCGCGCAGGCCGATGTGGCCGTGGCGATGAACACGGGCACGCAGGCCGCGAAGGAAGCGGGCAACATGGTCGACCTCGATTCGAATCCGACGAAGCTGATCGAGATCGTCGAGATCGGCAAGCAGATGCTGATGACGCGTGGCTCGCTGACGACGTTCTCGATTGCGAACGACGTCGCGAAGTACTTCGCGATCATTCCCGCGGCATTCGCGACGACGTACCCGGCGCTCAACGCACTGAACGTGATGCATCTGGCGACGCCGACGTCGGCGATCATGTCGGCCGTGATCTTCAACGCGCTGATCATCGTGTTGCTGATTCCGCTCGCGCTCAAAGGCGTGAAGTACCGGCCGCTCGGCGCGGCGATCCTGTTGCGCCGCAATCTGCTGATCTACGGCCTGGGCGGCATCGTCGTGCCGTTCTTCGGAATCAAGCTGATCGACATGGTGCTGGCCGCGTTCGGCTGGGTCTGATGCGCGCGACGACAGAGAGATAAAAGGAATCTGAATCATGAAATCGCTTTTCCGCCCGCTGCTCGTGATCTTCGCCGTACTGACGGCGCTCACGGGTCTCGCGTATCCCGCCGTGATAACGGCGTTCGGCCAGGCCGTCTTTCACGACAAGGCCAACGGCAGCCTGATCGAGCACGACGGCAAGATGGTCGGCTCGCGGCTGATCGGCCAGCAGTTCGATGCGCGGCAGTACTTCTGGGGCCGCCTGTCGGCGACGACGCCGATGCCGTACAACGCGCAAGGTTCGAGCGGCTCGAACTTCGGCCCGATCAACCCGGCGCTCGCCGATGAAGTCAAAGGGCGTCTCGATGCATTGAAGGCGGCGGGCCACATGCCCACGAACACGGCGGTTCCCGTCGATCTGGTGACGTCGTCGGGCAGCGGTCTTGATCCCGAGATTTCGCCTGCGGCGGCCGCATACCAGGTCGAGCGCGTGGCGGCGGCGCGCAGGATGAACGCGAACGATGTTGCGGCGCTTGTTGACCGCTATACGCGCGGTCGGCAGTTTGGTTTGTTCGGTGAGGCGCGGGTGAATGTGCTGGAGTTGAACCTTGCGCTTGATGAGGCGCAGCACGGCTGACTGGGTTTTTTGGCTTGCCGCCGGCATCCGCGATGCGGTTTGTGTTTGCGACGGCTTTTGCTGTGGTGTTTTTGCCTTTGTCGCTGGCATCCGCGTATGCGTTGGTTTGCCTTGCCCTTCGCTGGCATCCGCGATTGCGCCTCGCGGCGCGGGCGTTGCCCCTGTGCGGGGCGGCACCTACTTTTCTTTGCAGCGGCAAAGAAAAGTAGGCAAAAGAAAGCCGCTCACACCGCCAGTGCTTGACCTTTACCCACGGGCTCTCAACGTCCCCATCCTTCACACAGCAGTGTACTAACTTATGTTCGTCGCCAACGCTCTGGTTAAACGCCTCACCCGCTTCATGCACGTGCGGCACAGCCAAAGGCATCGAATGTTTCAGCGCCGCATGTCGGTAGTGAATGAGGTTGCTGTATCGTACAGGGCGCCGCTCGCACTTGTCGCCGCCTCGCGTGGCGAGGGTGTCCTGTGTGGTGCTAATGCCTACACACAGTTTCGCAAAAGGGGCCGGGGATATTCGATGTCGCGGGCCGGAATTCGGGTGTAGATGCCGGTGATGCGCTTAGTAGTACGTTGGCAACGAACATAGGCCAATACGCTGCCGGCTGAAGGATAGGGACTTGAGAGCCCGTGGGTAAACGTCAAGGACTGGCGGTGTGAGCCCGCTTTCTTTGCTTACTTTCTTTGCGGCGGCAAAGAAAGTAAGTGCCGCCCCGCACAGGGGCAACGCCCGCGCCGCGAGGCGCAATCGCGGATGCCAGCGGCACGCTAAAAAAACCACCGCGTCGCAGACAAAAAAACATGCCACCATACCCGCACGCAAGTGCAAACCGATACACCATGCCCCGCCCCGACCCCGACGAACTCCTCGACAAACTCCAGCGCGAAGAAGAAAAACGCCAACGCGGCAAGCTGAAGATTTTCTTCGGCGCGTCGGCGGGCGTCGGCAAGACCTATGCAATGCTGCTCGCCGCGCGCCGCCGCAAGGAAGAGGGCGTCGATGTCGTCGTCGGCATCGCGGAGACGCATGGCCGCAGCGAAACAGCGGCGCTGCTCGAAGGCCTCGAAGTCCTGCCGCTCGCCCGCATCGAATATCGCAACACGCTGCTAGCCGAGTTCGATCTCGATGCCGCGCTCGAACGCAAGCCGCAACTGATCCTCGTCGACGAGCTCGCGCATTCGAATCGGGCCACGCCAGGCGTGCAGGGCGCGCGCCACGCGAAGCGCTGGCAGGACGTGTACGAACTGCTCGACGCGGGCATCGACGTCTATACGACGGTCAACGTCCAGCACCTCGAAAGCCTCAACGACGTGGTCGGTCAGATCACAGGCATCCGCGTGTGGGAGACGGTGCCCGACCGCGTGTTCGATCGCGCGGACGAAGTGACGCTCGTCGACTTGCCCGCCGAAGAACTGCTCGACCGCATGCGCGACGGCAAGGTCTACATGCCGCAGCAGGCCGAGCGCGCCGTGCGCAATTTCTTTCGCAAGGGCAATCTGATCGCGCTGCGTGAACTGGCGCTGCGGCGCACGGCGGATCGCGTCGATGCGCAGATGCGCGAGTATCGCGCGGACCGTTCGATCCAGCGCATCTGGCAGGCGCGCGAACGTCTGCTGGTGTGCGTCGGGCCCGGCCCCGAAGCGCCGCTGCTGGTGCGCGCGGCGGCGCGTCTCGCGGCGAGTCTCAAGGCCGACTGGATCGCCGTCTATGTGGAGACGCCGAAGCTTCAACGTCTCCCGGATGCGCACCGCAAGCGCACGCTCGACGCGCTCAAGCTCGCCGCCGAACTCGGCGCGGAAACGGCGACGCTTGCGGGCGCGGACGCCGTCTCGACGCTGATCGGCTATGCGCGCGTGCGCAACGTGTCGAAGCTGGTCGCGGGCGGCTCGGCGGCGACGGGCTTCGCGCGCTGGCTGCGCCGGCCGTTCGGCGAGCGCCTCGCGGAACGCGCAAGCGATCTCGACCTCACGCTGATCCGCGCGAGCAGTGATGAAACTGGACCGGCACAGGGAGCAATTCAGGGACCAAGGCGCGACCGCCGCGCCGACGAAGAAGTGCGCGCATGGCGCGAAGCGTTGAGCGTCGCGCGCGACCGCCATTCGCCGCCGCGCAGCTACGCATGGGCGCTCGCGATCTGCGCGGGCGTGACGCTGGTCGCGAGCCAGCTGATCGATCGCATCGATCTCGCGAACCTCGTGATGCTGTATCTGCTCGGCGTGATCTTCGCGGCAGTGAAGCTCGGCCGCGGACCGGGCGTGATGCTGTCGTTTCTCTCCGTCGCGGCGTTCGATTTCTTCTTCGTGCCGCCGCGCATGTCGTTCTCCGTCAGCGACACGCAATACCTGCTGACGTTCTTCGGCATGCTGCTGACCTCGCTCGTGATCGGCCATCTGACGTCGACGTTGCGGCGCGAAGCGAGCGTCGCGCGCCGACGCGAGCAGCGCACGAGCGCGATGTACGCGATGGCGCGCGAACTGGCGGCCGCGCTGACGACGGAGCAGATCGTCGGCATCGGCAGCCGGCACGTGAGCGAGGTGTTCCGCGCGCGCGTCGCAGTGCTCTTGCCCGATAGCGCCGATCAGGTGAAGCAGAAGATCGACGATCCCGACGTGAACATCATGCTCGATGCCGCGTCGCTCGATGTCGACGTGGGCCAGTGGGTCTACGACCAGCAGAAGCCGGCGGGCCACGGCACCGATACGCTGCCTGCCGCAAAGGCGCTCTATCTGCCGCTGCGCGCGCCGATGCGCACGCGCGGCGTGCTCGCCGTCGCGACGCAGGACGAGCGCGAACTCGACGTGCCCGAGCAGCAGCGCATGCTCGACGCGTTCGCCGCGCAGATCGCGCTCGCGCTGGAGCGCGTGCATTACGTCGATATCGCGCGCGATGCGCTCGTCAGCATGGAGTCCGAGCGGCTGCGCAACTCGCTGCTCTCGGCGATTTCGCACGATCTGCGCACGCCGCTCACGGCCATCGTCGGCTTTTCGTCGATGCTCGCCGCGCAGCGCGACGCGCACGCCGATGGCGCGAATGCGGCGCAAGGCGAGCTTGTCGACGCGATCCACGAAGAAGCGCTGCGCATGACGGGCATCGTCACGAACCTGCTCGACATGGCGCGTCTGCAGGCGGGCAGCCTGAAGCTGAACCGGCAATGGTCGCTGCTCGAAGAGACGGTCGGCTCGGCGCTGCGCGACTGCAAGCGCACGCTCGCGCGGCATCCCGTGCAGGTCGCGCTGCCCGCCGATCTGCCGCTGCTGCAACTCGACGCCGTGCTGATGGAGCGCCTCTTCGCGAACCTGTTCGAGAACGCGGCGAAGTATGTGCCGCCCGATACGCCGCTCGTGATCGGCGCGCAGCGCATCGACGAGAACGGCGAGCCGTTCGTGCGCGTGAGCGTCGACGATATGGGCCCCGGTCTGCCTCACGGCATGGAAACGCGTATCTTCGAGAAATTCACGCGCGGCGAGAAGGAATCGGCGAAGCCAGGCATCGGCCTCGGGCTCGCGATCTGCCGCGCGATCGCCGAGGCGCATGGGGGTAGAATCGGCGCGGCCAATCGCGTCGCCGCCGATGGACACATCGAGGGCGCGCGCTTCTGGTTCACGCTGCCCGTCGAGACGCCGCCGCCCGGGCCCGACGATGCCGCATCCGCGCTTCCAGAGCCGGACGATGCCGCCGATTCGATGCTCGATGCAACGCCCGGTGCAACGCCAGCGCCCGACACGCAAAAAAGCGCCGGAACCTCCTAATCGACAATAAGCCGACACGCATCCGCATACCCATTCATGAGTGACCTGAGCATCACCGTCGTACTGATCGAGGACGAGCAGCAGATTCGCCGATTCGTGCGCGCGTCGCTGGAAGGCGAGGGCATCGTCGTGCACGACGCGCCGACGGGCAAGCAGGGGCTGATCGAGGCGGCCACGCGCAAGCCCGATCTCGTGATCGTCGACCTCGGCCTGCCCGACACTGACGGCCTCGACGTGATCCGCGAACTGCGCGGCTGGAGCGAATTGCCCGTGATCGTGCTGTCGGCGCGCGCCCAGGAAAGCGAGAAGGTGGCCGCGCTCGACGCGGGCGCCGACGACTATCTGACCAAGCCGTTCGGCGTCTCCGAACTGCTCGCGCGGATTCGCGCCCATCTGCGCCGGCGCAACCAGGGCGCGAACGAAACGCCGCAAGTGCATTTCGGCAGCGTGATCGTCGATCTCGCGCTCCGCCGGGTCTCGCGCGACGGCGAGCCCGTGCACCTGACCCCGCTCGAATACCGGCTGCTCGCGACGCTCGTGCGCCACGCGGGTCGCGTGCTCACGCACCGGCAACTGCTGCGCGACGTGTGGGGGCCGTCGCATGTCGAAAGCCATCACTATCTGCGCATCTACATGGCGCATCTGCGGCGGAAACTCGAACGCGATCCCGCGCAGCCCGAGCACATCGTGACGGAGACGGGCGTCGGCTACCGGCTCGTCGGCGTCGTCTGAGGCGGCTTTGTCGTTATATCCGCCGGCGTATGGCAAACGGCGAAATGGCGGCTGTCTTGATATAATTGCGCCCGGCAAGGACGACCTTGCTGCATCCGCTCTCAACGGGGACGGCCCCACTCACACTGGGAGTTCGTCTCATGTCCTGGATTCTTCTCTTTATCGCCGGTCTGCTGGAAGTCGCGTGGGCGGCCGGTCTCAAGTCATCCGAAGGTTTCACCCGTCTCTGGCCGTCGGTGTTCACTGTCGTGACCGCGCTCGGCAGCTTCGCGCTGCTCGCGATGGCCATGCGCCAGTTGCCGCTCGGCACCGCATACGCCGTCTGGACGGGCATCGGCGCCGTGGGCGCGTTCATTTTCGGCATCGTGATGATGGGCGAGGCCGTCACGGCCGCGCGCATCGGCAGCGCGGTGTTGATCGTCGTCGGGCTGATCGGACTCAAGCTGTCGTCGGGCCACTGAGCGCGCCCGTCGTTCGGCGCGGCGGCCGATCATCGGCCTGTCGCCCGACTGTCGTCCGCCCGGCCTCGGCACCCGTTCAAAAAAATGCCGCAAACATGCCACAAACGTCTGCGTAGCCCAAGCGGCCGGCGAATTGACGTGGCTATAATGAGACGGAAATCATCCTGAAATTGCTCCGCGCGGCCTTGATGCGCGGATCCGGCGGCTTCGGCACGGCGGAGCCTCCTGGCTTCCCGATCCCGAGCGCAGGCTGTCGGAACTGACGGCACGCGACGCGCGCCTCGGAGGCGGCCATGCTTGAACCTCTTTCGCTTGCGGCGGGCCTGTCGTGGGGCAGCGGCTTGCGCCTGTACCTGACCGTGCTGATCGCGGGCGTCTTCGGACGCGCCGGCATCATCCATCTTCCCGATACGCTGTCCGTGCTCCAGTCGCCGTGGGTAATCGGCGCCGCCGCTATATTGACCCTCGCTGAATTTCTCGCCGACAAGATTCCCGCGTTCGACTCGCTGTGGGACGCGATCCACACGTTCATCCGCATTCCGGCGGGCGCCGTGCTGGCCGTCGGCGCGCTCGGCCACGCCGATCCGTTGCTGATGACGATCGCCGCGCTGGCGGGCGGCACGCTCGCGGGCGCGTCGCATCTGACGAAGGCGGGCACGCGCGCGCTGATCAATCTGTCGCCGGAGCCGGTGTCCAACGTCGTCACGTCGGCGGCCGAGGACGGGCTCGTGTTCGGCGGCCTGTTGCTCGCGCTGTTCGTTCCCGTGCTGTTCCTCGTGCTGCTCGTGGGCTTTCTGGTGCTCGCGAGCTGGGCGCTGCCGCGTCTGTGGCGCGGCGTGCAGGGCGGCTTTCGCGGCATGGCGACGCACATGGTGTCGCGACTCGCGAGGAGCCGACACGATTGAGCGAAGCCGAACGCGTCACCACCCAGGCTCCCCCCGAGCTTCCGCCTGAACACCCCAAGCGGCCCGCATCCGCGCACCGGCTGTCGCTGGGTCATCTGCTGCATCAGTCGGTGCGCATGACGGCGCGCGACTGGCGCGCGGGCGAGCTGACGATGCTGCTGTTCGCGCTGGTGCTGGCCGTCGCGGCGCTGTCGAGCGTCGGCTTTCTCGCGGACCGTCTGCATCAAGGTCTCGAGCGCGACGCGCGGCGCATGATCGCCGCCGATTTCGTCGTGCGAGCCGATCATCCCGTCGATGCGCAATTCGCGCAGCAGGCCAAAACGCTCGGTCTCGAAACGGCGACGACGGCGATCTTCCCCAGCATGGTCAACTCGACGGCCGCGCAGCCCGTCTCGCGGCTCGCGGCGGTGAAGGCCGTGTCGCCGGGCTATCCGCTGCGCGGCGCGTTGCGGATCGCGCTCGCGCCCGGCGCGCCCGATCGCGAAGTGCGCGGCATTCCGCCGCCCGGCGACGTATGGGTCGATCAGCAACTGCTGGACGCGCTGAAGGCACATATCGGCGACAAGGTCAAAGTAGGCGGGCGCGACTTCACGATCGGCGCGCTGATCACGCGCGAACTGGACCGCGGCTTCGCGTTCGTCAATTTTTCGCCGCGCCTGATGATGCGCGCCGACGATCTCGCGTCGACGGGACTGCTCGGCTACGGCAGCCGCGTCACGTACCGGCTGCTGGTGGCGGGCGGCGACAAGCCCGTTGCGTCGTTTGCGACGTGGGCGCATGAGCGCGTCGACAACGGCAAGATGCGCGGCGTCGCGCTGGAGTCGCTGCAGGACGGCCAGCCGCAGGTGCGCGAGACGCTCGATCGCGCGAGCCACTTTCTCACGCTCGTGTCGCTGCTGACGGCGCTGCTCGCCGCCGTCGCGATTGCGATGGCCGCGCATCGCTACATGCGCCGGCATCTCGACAGCTGCGCGGCGATGCGCTGCCTCGGCGCGAGCCAGCGGACCTTGCGCGCGCTGTTCGTGTTCGAATTCGCCGGGCTCGGCTTGCTCGGCGGCATGGCGGGCGTCGTGCTCGGCTTTGGCGGGCATCTCGCGCTTTTCTGGTGGCTCGGCAGCCTGATCGACGTGACGCTGCCGTATCCGACCATCTGGCCCGCGCTCGAAGGCATCGCGGCCGGTCTCGTGCTGCTGATCGGCTTTGCGCTGCCGCCGCTTCTGCCGCTCACGCATGTGCCGCCCGTGCGCGTGCTGCGCCGCGAGTGGGGCGAAGAAGGGCGCACCGCGTGGGCCGCGTACGCGCTCGGCATTGCGCTGTTCGCGGGCTTGCTGATTCTCGCGGCGGGGGAGCTGAAGCTCGGCGGCATCGTCGCGGGCGGCTTCGCGGGCGGGCTCCTGGTGTTCGCGTTGATCGCGCGCGTCGCGTTGTGGAGCCTGTCGCGAATCGTGCGCAGTGAGCGCTTTCATATCGGCATCGGCTGGCGCTATGCGCTCGCGTCGCTGGAGCGGCGCGCGAACGCGAGCGCGCTGCAGATCACGGCGCTCGCGATCGGCCTGATGTGCCTGCTGCTGATCGCGATGACGCGCAACGACCTGATCGAAGGCTGGCACCGCTCGACGCCGCCCGACGCGCCGAACGAGTTCATCATCGATATCCAGCCCGACCAGCGCAATGCCGTCACGCAGTATCTGGGCGCGCACGGCTTTGCGGGCATCGAGCTGGCGCCGATGGTACGCGGCCGGCTGGTCGCGATCGACGACAAGCCCGTCAACCCGAACGACTACAAGAGCGAGGACGCGCGGCGTCTCGTCGATCGCGAGTTCAATCTGTCGTACACGACGCAACTGCCCGACGACAACCGGATCGTGTCGGGCGAGTGGTACGGCAATGCGTCGAAGCCGCAGATCTCGATCGAGCAGGGACTCGCGAAGCTGCTCAACGTGAAGGTCGGCGACACGATGCGCTTCGACGTGACGGGCCTGCAAATCGAGGCGCCCGTGACGAGCGTTCGCAAGCTCGACTGGGGTTCGTTCAAGGTCAACTTTTTCGTCGTGATGCCGCCCGCCGCGTTGAAGGACTATCCCGCGACGTTCATCACGAGCTTCCATGTTCCGCCCGAGCAGCACAGGGTGATCGACGGGCTGATCGGTCAATATCCGAATCTCACCGCGATCGACACGGCGCCGATCCTCGCGCAGGTGCAGCGCGTGATCGGCCAGGTGATCGGCGCAGTGCAGTTTCTGTTCGCGTTCACGCTGATCGCCGGCGTGCTGGTGTTGTACGCGGCGCTGGCGGGCACGCGCGACGAGCGTATGCGAGAATCGGCGCTCCTGCGCGCGCTCGGCGCGTCGCACCGGCAGGTGCGAGCGGTGCAGATCGCGGAGTTCGTCGTGGTCGGCGCGCTGTCGGGCCTGATGGCCGCGCTCGGCTCGCAGCTGATCGGTTTCATTCTCGCGACGCGCGTGTTCGATTTCACGATCGAATTCAATCCGTGGCTGCTGCCGACGGGCATCGCGGCGGGCGTCGCGTGCGCGGCCATCGGCGGCTGGATCAGCTTGCGTCATGTGCTGATGCGGCCCGCGCTGCAATCGCTGCGCGACGCGTGAGATCGCGCGTCCCTTGATGCATCGACGCGAATGCGCGATGCCTTTATGTTCCTCTTGAATGTGTAGTTGCTCGTATGACTGATTCGATTGACGAAGCACCGTCGCAGCCGACGGCCTTCGAACTCGTGGGCGGCGAAGCGCGCGTGCGCGAACTCGTCGACCGCTTTTACGACCTGATGGACCTCGAAGCCGGTTTCGCGGGCATTCGCAAGCTGCATCCGCCGACGCTCGAAGGCTCGCGCGACAAGCTCTTCTGGTTTCTGTGCGGCTGGCTCGGCGGACCCGATCACTACATCAGCCGCTTCGGCCATCCGCGTCTGCGCGCGCGGCATCTGCCGTTCCAGATCGCATCGAGCGAGCGCGACCAGTGGCTGCGCTGCATGGCGTGGGCGATGGAAGACGTCGGCCTGCCCGAGCCGCTGCGCGAGCGTCTTCTGCATTCGTTCTTCGATACGGCCGACTGGATGCGCAATCATCCCGGCTGACGTGTCGCGCTTCGTGAAAGCGTCGCGTCGAAACGCCCGGTACAGTTCCGCCGCGCGCGCCTCGATGTGAACGCGGCGGACATTTGCGATCCCGGCATAATGTCCGACACGAACAAGGAATCAGGAGACACTCGATGACGACTCGCGCACTCTTTCGCGACGACGCCTATCTGACTCACTGCGACGCGTCCATTACCGCGATCGACGAACAGGGCATCCATCTCGACCAGACCGTGTTCTATCCGCTCGGCGGCGGCCAGGCGGGCGATGCGGGCGTACTGACGCTCGCCGACGGCACGCGCATCGAGATCGCCGATACGCGCAAGGCGGCATTCGAAGACGCGACGCCCGACGATGCCGTCCACGTTCCCGCACCCGGCCAGGACGCGCTGCTCGCGCAGCTTGCCGTCGGGCAGCGGGTGACGGCGCAGATCGACTGGGAGCGCCGCTATCGGCACATGCGCCTGCACACGGCGAGTCATCTGATGTGCGCGGTCCTGCCGTATCCCGTCGACGGTTGCAGCATCACGTCCGCCTACGCGCGCCTCGACTTCGCGACCGTCGAGCCGATCGGGCGCGAGCAGGTCGAAGCGCGGCTCGCCGAGCTGGTGGGCGGCGCACATGCCGTCGCGACGCAATGGATCACCGACGACGAAATGGCCGCGCGCCCCGAACTCGTGCGCACGATGAGCGTGAAGCCGCCAATGGGGTTGGGACGCGTGCGGCTGTTGCGCATCGAAGGTGTCGATCTGCAGCCGTGCGGCGGCACGCATGTGCGCAATACGCAGGAAATCGGCGCGCTGCGCGTCGCGAAGCTGGAAAAGAAGAGCGCGCGCACGCGGCGGCTGGTGCTGGAGCTCGCATGAGCACACGATTCGACGCAGCCGTTTATTCGACGCAAGGCGACTACGCGTCGCTCGATGCGCGTGCGCGCGATGTGCTCGACTGCTGGTTCGGCGCGCCCGGCTCGGACGAATACGGTACCGACCGCAAGTGCTGGTTCAAGCGCAGCGACGCATTCGATGCGATGCTGCGCGAGCGCTTCGGCGCGTTGATCGAAGCGGTGCTCGCGCATGAACTCGACGCGTGGCTCGCTACGCCGCTCGGTGCGCTTGCACTCGTGATCGTGCTCGATCAGTTCACGCGCAACTGTCATCGGCATACGGCGCGCATGTATGACGGCGATGCGCAGGCGGTCGGCATCGCGCGCCGGATGGTCGAAGAGGGCAGCGACCTGTTGCTGCCGACCGTCTATCACCGCGCGTTCGCGTATATCCCGTTCGAGCACGATGAAACGCTGGAAGGCCAGCGCGAAGGCATGCGCCTGTACGCGCTGCTCGAAACGCAAGGGCTGGACCCATCGTATTCGCGCTCGGCCATGCGGCATGCGAAGATCGTCGAGCGCTTCGGGCGATTTCCGCATCGCAATGCGTTGCTCGGCCGTCCTTCCACCGATGAAGAAATCGCGTTCCTGCGCGAGCCGGGGTCGTCGTTCTGAGCGTTACGGGCAGACGGCCGGCCAGCGGCCGGTAACGCCGCTCAGAACCGGTATGCGGGATTCTTCGGATCGAAAGTGGACGCATCGAACGTCTTCGGCGTCACGCTTTCCAGCACGATCTTCTCGAACAACTGCCCGTCGTCGTCATACGCCTCGACCGTGCGAAAGTAAGGCCAGCGCAGATCGAGCCCGAGCGTCTTCTTCTTCGCGTAGAACCCTGACATGCCGTTTTTGACCTCATAGGTGAGCGCGATCACGCGCACACTGTCAATCGTTCGCACCTCGACGCGCCGCGGCCGCAGGGCGCCAGCATCCGCGTATCTTGCCGCTTCACTGACGAACTGCGTCGCGACGAACTCAGTGCCGAGATCTCGCACGGAATGATTCGACTGCGCTCGCGCAAGCGAGCCGTCGAGCGACGTCCAGATGGGCATGATGTTCAACATTCCGCCGAGATGCCCATACATCGCGTCGCCGCGCTTCGTCTCGTCGTAGATCGCTTCCTGTCCCGCGTGCGGGCCATCGGGCAGCCACGTCATGTAGATGCGCAGCGGTTCGCGCGTCATCCTCACTAGCATGTGATCGGGCCGCGTCGTCCGTTCGCCCTTGATGCGCTCCTGACGACGCATCGTGAACTCATACGATGGATAGCCGTTCGGTCCTTCCTTCACATAGCGCGGCACCGTCTGCGGATCGAGCGCTTCGAAGAGCGTAACCAGTTGCGCGTCGTCGAGCTTTGCGAGCGCCCCCGTTTGCGCAGTTTGACGCAGCCAGCGCACCTGCTGATCGACGGCGAGCTTGCCCACGAGCGCGGGCGCAGAGTCGGCCGTTCGGGTATCGGCGGCTTGCGCCAGCGCGGGATGGACAGCGCACGACGCAATCGCGGCGAGCGCGGCATTCGCCAGCCATCGCTTCACGTGCTGCCGGCGGCGTCCGTCCGCGCCGCGAATCCGTTGGCCAGACCCAGTGTTTTGCACGATGAATTTCTCCATGACGACTCGCTTCGCGCCGTTGCGACTGTTTGCAAAGCCGCTAGTCTCGCCGATCTTCGAATAAGACGTTGTAGGATTATTTCGGATTACAAATGAAAAACTAAGATTTAGGACTATTCGTATATGAGGTGGCAACGAAGATTTGTATCGTTCGCCGCCTAAAGAATTTGGATTCCAAAATTGTCCGCAATAAAGACCACCGCGATACAGATTGAACGGCTCTGCAAGTCCTATCGACTCGACAGCGTACAAGTCGTCGGGCTTGTCGATGTCTCCGTCCGGATCGCATCGAATGCGCTCACCGTGCTGAGCGGTCCGTCGGGCAGCGGCAAGACCACGCTGCTCAATATGATGGGTTGCATCGACCGGCCCGACAGCGGCCGCGTCGTGATCGACGGGCTGGACACGAGCGCACTCTCCGACGATGCGCTGTCCGACTTCCGCGCACGCCAGATCGGCTATGTGTTCCAGAACTTCAATCTGCTGCCCGTGCTGTCCGCGCATGAAAACGTCGAATATCCATTGCTGATGGCGCGTTTGCCGGCGCGCGAGCGGACGCGGCGCGTCGCGGCGCTGCTGGACGCCGTCGGGCTCGCGGACAAGGCGCGGCGGCGGCCAGGGCAGTTGTCGGGCGGCGAGCGTCAGCGTGTCGCGATTGCGCGCGCGCTCGCCGTCGAGCCGACGCTCGTGCTCGCCGACGAACCGACCGCGAATCTCGACAGCCACACAGGCGCGGCGATCGTCGATCTGATGCGCCAGATGCAGCGGCAACGCCGCGTGTCGTTCGTGGTGTCGTCGCACGATCCGCAGGTCCAGGCGGCCGCCGACGAACTCGTGCAGATCCGCGATGGCCGCATCGTGCATCACGAACGCGGGCTGCGTGCAATGGGGGGCGTCGCCGTATGAAGCAGGCACTGACCCTCGCGCTGCGCAATCTGCAGCGCAACCGCCGCCGCTCGGTGACGACGTTGCTCGCGATCGTCGTCGGCGTGTGCGCGATTCTGCTGTTCGGCGGCTTCAGCAAGGACATCACGCTTGGCATGCAGACCGACATCGTCCGGCACAGCGGCCATTTGCAGGTGCAGCGGCGCGGCTATTTCGCGTACGGCGTCGGCAACCCGACGGCCTACGGCATACGCGACTACGCGAAGGTGATCGAGGTGTTGCGCAACGACCCGCTGCTGCACCCGATGACGGTCGTCGTCACGCCGACGCTGCAGCTGGGCGGCGTCGCGGGCAACTTCGACGCGGGCGTGTCGCGCACCGTGTACGCGGAAGGCACGGTTCCCGCCGATCAGACGCGCTTGGAGGCGTGGAACGACTACGGGTTCCCGCTCGATCGTGAAGCGTCGCCGCTGCAAGGCACGGCGGACGATGCCGCCGTCATCGGCGAAGGGCTCGCGCGCGTGCTGCAACTCTGCACGCCGCTGCACGTGAAGGATTGCGCGATGCCGCAGGCGCTGCGCGACGATCGCAAGCAGCGCGAGACGGACGCCGCGCCCGCCGACGTGCTCGCGCTCGCGGCGGCAGAAGCGTCGAGCGCTACCAGGGCACCGTCAGCCGCCCGCATCGACATGCTCGCGACGAGCGTGCACGGCGCGCCGAACGTCGGCGGCTTTACGGTCGTCAAGGCTGAGCAGCAGGGCGTGAAGGAACTGGACGACATCTATCTCGCGCTGCATCTGGCGGGCGCGCAGCGCCTCGTCTACGGCGCGGACGAGCCGCGCGTGACGGCAATCGAAGTGCAGCTGAAGCACACCGGCCAGTTGCCCGCCGCGCAGCGCCGCATCGAACAGTTGCTGGCCGCGCAGTTTCCCGATCAGCCGATGGAAGTGCTCGACTTCGCCACGCTCAATCCGTTCTACGGGCAGACGAACTCGATGTTCGACGTGATCTTCGGCTTCGTGTTCATGCTGATCAGCGCAATCGTCCTGTTCGTCATCACGAACACGATGAGCACGGTGGTCGTCGAGCGCACCGTCGAAATCGGCACGCTGCGCGCAATGGGCAGTCGCCGCAGCGACATTCAGCGACTCTTCGTCTGCGAAGGGCTGCTGCTCGGCGTGTTCGGCACGGCAGCGGGCGTCGCCGTCGCGCTGCTGCTCGCTGCCCTGATCAATCGCAGTGGCCTCACGTGGACACCGCCCGCGCGCGTCGACTCGATCGCGCTGACCGTGCGCGTCTGGGGCGAATGGCGGCCGATCGCGCTGACGTTCGCGACCCTCGCGTGCGTGGCGGTGCTGTCCGCATGGTGGCCCGCGCGGCGCGCGGCGCGGCTGTCGATCGTCGATGCGCTGCGCCATGTCTGAGTTGTCCTTGTTCTCTTCTGTCGGGAGTCGGTTCGTGCGTCGTCTGTTTTTTGCCGGATTGTTGTCCGGTGTCCTGATTTCGGGGGCATTTGCCCAGGCCGCGCCGGATGCGCAGCGGATGCTCGCGGCAAGCGACGCGATCCGTTCGCCGTCCAGCCCCTTCGTGCTGAATGCCGCGCTGACCGAATATCGCGCCGGCAAGCAGGTGGACTCAAACGTGCTGTCGATCTGGTCGAAACCCGACGACGGCGGCGGCACGTACCGCACGCTGGTCCGCTTCGAGGCGCCCGCGCGCGACGCCGGCAAGCTGATGCTGAAGAACGGCAATGACCTGTGGTTCTACGATCCCGCGAGCCAGGCAAGCGTGCGCATTTCGCCCGATCAGCGGCTGCTCGGCCAGGAATCGAACGGCGACGTCGTCACGACCAATTTCGCGCACGACTACACGGCGACGCTCAAGGGCACGGAAGACGTGATGGACGGCGACCGGCAGACGCGCCGCTGCAACTGGCTTTCGCTGACGGGCAACGTTCTGGGGCTGACGTACAGGCGCATCGACATGTGGCTCGATGCGCAATCCAGCCGGCCCGTGAAGGCGAAGTTCTATTCGGAAAGCGGCCGGCTGCTGAAGACGGCGTTCTACCGCAGCTACGCGCCGCAGCTTGGCGCCGAGCGACCGACCGAGATCGTCATCATCGACGGGCTCGATTCCGGCTGGGTGACGGTGCTGCGTTTCTCGAACTACGCATGGCATGAGATTCCCGATGCGTGGTTGCAGCGCGATTATCTGCCGCGCTTCAAGCCGCAATGAGCCGGACCGGCTCACGCGCGCTGACGTCGATTGCGCTCGCGTCGCTCGTCGCATCCGTCTCGTGGTTGCCCGATGCGGCCTCGGCGGCAGCGGCGGGAGAAGACGGCGAGGCGGCGGTGCCGAATGACTCGGCGGACGAGGCACCGGCCTTGCCGGCCACGCCCTCCGACACGGTAGATGCGGCAGACGCAGCGAAGGCATCGGCGGCCGCCGACGACGCCGCGCTGAATCTCGCCGACGCCGTGCCGGCTGCCTCTGCGCCGTCGCCTGCCGCGCATCCGTGGAAGTTCTTCGTGCAGGACGCCGTGCGCGAGAGCGGCTATCGCGATGCGCCGTCGTCGCTGCGCAATCAGCTTTCGGTCGATCTGCTGTATCAGCAGGCCATCGTGCCTTCGGTGAGCGTGAACTTTTCGGCGCGTTTCGATCGCTTCGATCCGCTGTCGTCGTCGGCGGCGCCGCACAGGAGCGAAAGCACGATCCGCGAAGCATTCGCGTCATGGAGCGTGACGCCGCTCACGGGCGTCGACGCGGGACGCATCAACGAGCGCCTCGGCGCGGCCGTCGGCTACAACCCGACCGATTTCTTCAAGGCGGGCGCCGTCAACCTCGACGTATCGCCGGACCCGGAAAGCCGCCGCACGAACCGCCTCGGCACGGTCGGCGTGCGCGCGCAGCATCTGTGGGACGGCGGCTCGGCGCAGTTCCTGTTTTCTCCGCGGCTCGCGAGCTACAGCGCGCCCGGCAACCCGTTTGCCTCGTCCGATCTGAAGCGCACGAACGGCGTGAACCGATGGCTCTTCGTCGGCAGCCAGCGCGTGTCGGCGTCGGTGCAGCCGCAACTGCTCATGTACGGCGAGCAGGGGCAATCGCCGCAGGTGGGCCTGAACCTGAGCGTCGTACCGGCGAGTTCCGTCGTCGCATACGCGGAATGGACGGGCGGGCGCCGCGCGTCGCTGATCGGACGTTCGACGGGCGTCGACGATCGCGCGTTTCGCACAAGCTCGGCTATCGGCGCGACGTGGACTACGCCGCTCGATCTGTCGATAACGGCCGAGTTGCAGAGCAACGGCGCGGGCGCGACGCCTTCGCAATGGCGCTTATTGCAGTCGAGCGATCCGCGCGCCTGGGGCGGCGCCGTGCAAACGGGCGTCGCCTCGCAGGATCTGCCGACGCGTCACGGCGCATTCGTGATGGCGATCTGGCGCAACGTCGGCGTTCGCCGGCTCGATCTGTCCGCGTTCGTGCAGGCCGACCAGGGCGGCGGCCGTCAGGCCTGGCTGGAACTGCGGCGCCACTACGACCGCTTCGACGTCGCGTTGCAGTTGCAGCGTCAGGGCGGGCCATCGTGGAACCGCTACGGCGCGATGCCCGAATCGCGCAGCGTGCAGATGGTCGCGACGTTCTACGAATGAACGCGTGCGCGGTGGCGATGCGCGTTCCCGATACGCCATGAACGGGACGCGCAATCGAAGTTGCAAGCCAAAGTTGCAAGCGAAAGCGCAGGTGAACACACGCAACCCGGGGTAGGGAAAAGAACGCGCCGCATCACGCGCCGCGCGCGGCCGGTGCGTGCGGCATCCCGACATAACGAACAGAACTTGACTACAAGACAGGAAAAACGATCATGCGCGATATCGCGATAGTAGGCATGGCATGCCGTTTCCCGGCAGGGCTCGACGACCTTGACGCGTTGCTGGCGGCGCTCCGCCAGCGCACGGTGACGGCCGGCCCGGTGCCCGCCGACCGCTGGGACGCGGCACGCTATTACGCCGCCGACGAAAGCGCAAAGGGCAAGGCCTATGTCGACAAGGCCAACTTCCTGAAGCAGGACATTCGCGCAATCGACGCGGGCTTCTTCGATCTGCCGCCGCGCGTCGTCGAAAATCTCGATCCGATGCAACGCCTGTTGCTCGAACTGATCTGGGAGGCGTTCGAGAACGCGGGCCTCGATCTGACCGCGCATGCGGGCAAGAAGGTCGGCGTGTATGTCGGCGGCTTCATGCTGGACCACATGATCACGCTGATGCAGCCGGCCAACCGCGCGCGCCACAACGCGAATACGGCGGCGGGCATGATGATGACGATGCTGTCCAACCGGCTTTCGCATGCATTCGATCTGCGCGGGCCGAGCCTGTCGATCGACACGGCGTGCTCGTCGTCGCTGGTTGCGTTCAGCTACGCGTGCCGCGATATCTGGAACGGCGACTGCGAGATGGCCGTGGTCGGCGGCGCCAACGTGATGACGCGTCCCGAGTACCCGATCGGCATGTGCAAGGGGCAGTTCCTGTCGCGCGACGGTCAGTGCAAGTCGTTCGATGCGCGCGGCGACGGTTATGGTCGCGGCGAAGGCGGCGGTATCGTCGTGCTGAAGACACTGGAGCGCGCGCTTGCCGACGGCGACACGATACTCGCGACCGTCGCGGGCGCGGGCGTCAATTCCGATGGCCGCACGCCGGGCATCTCGATGCCGAGCGCCGACGCGCAGAGCGCGCTGATTCGCGACGTGTGCGAGCGCTTTGCGATCGACGTGTCGAAGGTTCGCTATGTCGAATGTCACGGCACGGGGACGGCGGTGGGCGACCCGATCGAGGCCGAGTCGATCGGCTCCGTGTACGGCACGGGCCGCGAGGGCGATGCGCGCGTCGTGCTCGGGTCGATCAAGAGCAACATCGGGCACCTGGAAGCGGGCGCGGGCATCGCGGGCATCATCAAGGCCGTGCTGACGCTGATGTATCGCGAGGCGTTCCCGCTCGGCAATCTGCAGACGCCGCATCCGGGCATCGACTTCGAGAAGCTCGGCGTGCGCCTCGCCGATGCGCCGATCAGGCTCACACAGGACGATGAGCTGGACGGCGAGCCGTTCCTCGTCGCGGTCAATTCGTTCGGCTATGGCGGCACGAATGCGCATGTGGTGCTGCGCTCGGCGTCGAACTTCGACGGAGCGCGCAACGCGCACGAGCGCGCTGACGCGACTCATCGGCCTGCGGGCTTTCCGTCGATGCTGCCGCTCTCTGCGCGTGACCCGGAAGCGCTCAAGGCGCTGGCTCGGCGCTATCGCGCGCTGCTCGCGCAGCCGGAGGCGAAGCTCGACGACCTGCTGTACTCCGCCGCGCTGCGCCGCGCGCATCTCAGCGAACGCGCCGTCGTGCTGGGCGCCGACCGCGCGACGCTCGTCGCCGCGCTCGACGCGCTCGCGCAGGGCGAAAAGAGCGAGTGCGTCGTGACGGGCCAGCAGGCGCCTCAAGGGAAGGCGCTGCCCGTGTGGGTGTTCACGGGCATGGGCCCGCAATGGTGGGCGATGGGCCAGCAGCTCTATCGCGAAGACGCCGTGTATCGCGCGGCCGTCGACGAGGCGGACGGCATCTTCCAGCGTATCGCCGGCTTCTCGGTTCTCGCCGAAATGCTGAAGGACGAGCGCGAATCGCAAATCACGCGCACCGTGTATGCGCAGCCCGCCAACTTCCTCGTGCAGTGGGGCATCGTCGCGATGCTGCGCGCGGCGGGCGTGACGCCGGGCGCAGTGGTGGGCCACAGCGTCGGCGAAGTGACGGCGGCCGCCGTGAGTGGCGCGCTCAGTCTCGAAGACGCGCTGCGCGTCGCTTACGAGCGCAGCCGCCTGCAGGCGCGCACGGCGGGCACGGGCGGCATGCTCGCCGTGGGCGTCGGGCCGCAGGCACTGACGGACGCGCTGAAGCAATACGAAGGCCGCATCGAAATCGCCGCCGTCAATGGACCGAACACGATCACGCTGGCGGGCGAAACGGCCGCGATCAGGCAGTTCGCGGCCGACCTTTCGCAGCGCGAAATCTTCAATCGCGTGCTCAACGTCGAGGTGCCGTATCACAGCTATCTGATGGAGCCGATTCTCGGCGAGCTGACGCAGCGGCTTCAGTCGATCGTCGCGCGCGAGCCGTCGATTCCCGTCGTGTCGACCGTCACCGGCAAGCGCTTCGAAGGCCCGGCGTTCGGCGCCGACTATTGGGCGAGGAACGTGCGCGAGCCCGTCTCGTTCATGCAGGCTGTGCAGACCTTGCTCGACGAAGGCTTCGTCACGTTCGTCGAAGTGGGACCACACCCGGTGCTGTCGTCGGCGCTGCGGGATTGCGCGAAGGTGCGCGCGAACGAAATCCGCCTCGTCGAAACGCTGCGCCGTAAAGAAACCAGCCACGAGCCCGAATGCGCGCGCGTGCACCGCGCCGTCGCGCAGATCTTCGCGAGCGGAGCCACGATCGACTGGACACCGCTCAACGGCAACGGTCGTTTCGCCGCGCTGCCGAATTATCCGTGGCAGCGCGAGCGCCTGTGGCTCGAATCCGACCGCGCCGCGTATCAGCGCATCGGCCCGACCGACCGGCCGCTGCTCGGCAACGAGCACTATCCCGCGCACGACGTCTGGACCAACGATCTCGAGCATCACAACCTTGCGTGGCTGAAGGACCACGTCGTATCGGGCGCGCCCATCATGCCGGCTGCCGGCTACATCGAGACGCTGCTCGAAGCGGCTGCCACGCTGCATCCCGACGCGCCGGGCTGGACGGTCTCCGACGTCGCGATTCACGCGCCGCTCGTCATGGCGGGCGATCGCGCGATCGATTATGTGTGCGCATACGAGCGCGGCACGCGTGGCGTCGCGATCCGCAGCATCGAAGGGGGCAGGATCGGCGAGGGCACGCTGCATCTGACGGGCACGGCCGGGGCATTGAAGGCCGCCGATGCCATGCGTGTCGATATCGAGGCGCTAAAGGCTTCGCTCGACCGTCCTGTCGATGCGCAAGCGTTCTATCGCGAACTCGCGCGCATGGGGCTGCAATACGGTCCCGCGTTCCAGTCGATCCGCTCGCTGCACAAGGCGGCGTCCGGCGGCCATGTGCTCGTGCGCATCGAATGTCCGGCGCACCTGCCGCGCGACGGCTACCGCGCGCATCCGTCGATGCTCGATGCGTGCTTCCAGGCGCTAGTCGGTATCCTGGACGACAGCGACTCCACCTGGCTGCCGACAGGCTTCAGCGAGATGCGCGTGCTCGCGCCGTCGCTGCCGATGGCGTACTGGTGCGAAGCGGTACGCGTGAACGCGACGCCGCGGCACGTCGACGCCGATCTCACGATCGCCGACGACAGTGGCCGCGTGCTGGCCGTGATTCGAGGGATGCGCGTGACGGCGTCGTCGGCGAAGCTCGAACGCACGGATGCATGGGGTGACCCCGTGAAGCTGCAGATGCTGCGCTACGAGTGGTCGGACGGCGCGCGCCTGCCGGAGCCGAAGCGGCTCGGCCACTGGCTGATCGTCGAGGACGATGCCGCGAGGCAAACCGCTGACACGATCGCGGCCGGCTTCGAAGCGTTCGGCGTGCCGATGTGCGCGCGTCTGAACGTTGCGGCGTACGTCGAGGTGCGCAACGGCCAGCGCGCGCTGCGTGCCGACGCGAGCGCCGCGATCGGCGCCGCGCTCGACGAAGCGGGCCCGTTCGACGGCGCCGTTTTCCTGCACGGTCTGCAAGCGCGCAGCGAGAGCGACGATCCAACGGCGACGGCCGCGCTGCTGCTGATGCATGCCGTCACGAAGCATCTGGCCGCGTCGCCGGCGCCGCAGCGTCCGCGCGCTTACGTGGTCACGCGCGCGGCCTTCGATACGACGCAACAGGGGGCGCACGTCGAACCGGCGCAGACAGCGCTCAACGGCTTTGCGCGCGTTGCGTTCAATGAGATCGAAGGCATGCGTTTTTCGAGCATCGATCTGCCGCCGGCAGCGAGCGCCGACGATATCGATGCCGCGATCCTCGAATTGCTGTGCGATGCGCCCGAAGACGAAGTCGCGATCCGCCGCGGGCGGCGCCTGTTCAGCCGGCTGACGGCGAATCCGTGGCTCACGCAGCCGCTCGTCGAGACCGTCGCGCCCGAGGGCGGCCGCAAGCTGCTCGTGCGCGCGCTGGGCGAGCGCCAGGAGGACGACGGGGGCGCGGGCAGCGTGAAGCTGATCGAAGTGGCGCACGAGCCGCTTGCGGATGACGGCCTGGAGTTGAAGATCGAAGCGGTGGCCCTGACGAGCCGCGCGCTGCGCGCGTCGACGGGCGAGCGCTTCGACGACGATTTCGTCGACGTGGTGGCGACAGTGAGCGGCATCGGTTCGAACGTGACGGATCTGCGCGAGGGGCAACGCGTGTACGGACTCGCGCCCGCCGATTTCGCGACGCACATCCGCGGTCCGCGCGCCGCGTTCCATCTGACGCCGTTGCCGGATCATGCGACGCCCGCATCGGTGCTGGTTGCCGCCAGCCGTGCAGCCGTGGCGATGCGTGTCGTCGAACAGGCCGATCTCGGCGCGCATTCGTGTGCGCTCGTGCTCGCCGACGATACGGGTCTCGCAGTGGCGGCGGCGCTGCGCGCACAGGGCGTCGACGTGACGCTGGTCGCGGCTGACCCGGCGGCTGCGCAGGAAGGCGTGCTCGCCGCGACGCACGACGCGATCGAGCGCGCGTGCGTCGAACGCACGCAAGGCCGTGGCTTCGATGCGATCGCCGCGCCGCTGTGCGACTGGGCCGAGCGCATTGGCTGGCGCGCGCTCGCGGCGGGCGGCGTGCTGATCGACACGGCCGCACGCGCCCGTCCCGTGACGATGCCGCGCGCTTCGTCGTCGGTCGTGCGCGCGGATCTGACCGTCCTGACACAGCGCGCCGGGCGATTTGCATCGGCATTGCAACGTGCCGTCGCGCGCGCCGAACGCGGCGAGCTTGCGAGAGCCGACAGCCTGTCGGTGTCGCTCGCCGATCTCGCGACCCGCAAGCTCGCGATGCCCGACAGCGAGGTTTCGCTGATCGTGCGCTTCGACGATGCGGTGACGCCATTGCCCGCGCAGGTACACGAAACCGTCGCGTTCGATCCCGACGCGACGTATCTGGTGACGGGCGGACTCGGCGGCTTCGGCCAGAAAACAGCGCGTTGGCTCGTCGATCATGGCACGCGTCATCTCGTGCTCGCGTCGCGCAGCGGCGCGGATACGGCGGAGCGCCGCGCCTTCGTCGACGGCCTCGCGGCGCGCGGCGTGCAGGTGCTCTGCGTGCCGTGCGACGTGTCCGACGCAGCGCAGATGCGCGATCTGTTCGGCGTCATTGCGCGCGCCGGGAAGCCGCTGCGCGGCGTGTTCCACTCGGCCGCCGTCATCGTCGACGAGCCCATCGTCGAACTGAATCCGCAGAACCTCGTCGCCGTGATGCGCAACAAGGCCGCAAGCGCGCGCCTGCTTCACGAGCACACGCGCGGCATGCAGCTCGATCACTTCGTGCTGTTCTCGTCGATTGCGAATCTGGTCGGCAACAGCCGCCAGGCTAGCTATGCGAGCGCGAACGGCTACCTCGACGGGCTTGCATGGCATCGACATGCGCTCGGCCTGCCCGCGACCAGCATCAACTGGGGGGCGATCGCCGACGTGGGCGTCATCACGCGCGACGAAAAGCTCGAAGCGTTCATGCGCTACATGGGGCTGCGCGGGATGGAATCGGCAGAGGCGCTCGGCTGGCTCGAGCGCGCGATGCGGCGCGGCGTGCAGCAACTCGGCGTGACGCTGATCACGAACTGGGCCGACTGGGGCCGCTATGAAACGCTGGGTAGCCAGTCGCCGCGCTTCGCGGACCTGATCGCTGCCGACACGAACCGCGATGCCGGCGCGCGCGATGTGCTGAAGGCGGAGCTTGCCGCGCTGCCCGGCTCCGAGCGCTTCACGGTGCTCGCGGGACTGGTCGCGTCGCTGATCGCCGACGAACTGGAAACGTCCGTGGAAGGCATTCCGATCGACCGGCCGATTCTCGACCTCGGCGTCGATTCGCTGATGGCCACCGAGATCCAGCTGGTGCTCGACCGCGATCTGGGCATCAGCGTATCGGTGCTCGAGATTCTCGACGACCTGACGATCCGCGCGATCGTCGACAAGACGCTTGTGTCGCTCGGCTGGGGCGATGCGGAGGAAGCCGCGCCCGCGCTGACGGAGAAGTCGGCATGAGCGGGCGGCTTCGCAACACGATCGGCAACACGCCACACATTGGGGAGACACAGCGATGACGACGGGATCGCATATCGAGCGGCTGCGCGCGCGGCTGCTCGGCAAGACGGGAGCACCGCGCGCGGACGCCGATGCGCACGCGCCGCCCGCCGTGGACAGGCGCGTAACCATCAAGCCGGAACATTACGACTTCGCGTACTTTCCCGAGATGCGCGAGTACGCGAACACGCGCTGGTACTACGACAACCAGGGCTTCGAATGGAACATGTTCCGCGAGCACGTGGGCGTGACGAGCGCCGAAGTCGAGATCGACGGGCGGCGCATGATCAATTTTTCGTCGTACAACTATCTGGATCTTGCAGGCGATCCGCGCGTGAAAGAGGCCGCGAAAAGAGCCATAGACGACTACGGCACGTCGACAGGGTCGGGGCGCATCATCGTCGGCGAGATACCGCTTTTCGGCGAGTTCGAGCGTGAGCTTGCCGATGTGCTCGGCGTCGAAGCCGCGGTGATGGGCGTGAGCGGCTGGGGCACGAATGCGGGCGCGATCGGTTATCTCGCGCGCAAGCAGGACCTGATTCTGTATGACGAGCTGGTGCACAACAGCATGCTGACGGGCGCGAAGATCAGCGGCGCGCGGCGCTTTGCGTTTGCCCACAACGACTGCGACGCGCTCGATCGTTTGCTGAGCGAGCATCGCGGCCAGTACGAGCGCGTGCTGATTCTCACGGAAGGTGTGTTCAGCATGGACGGCGACATCCCCGACGTGCCGCGGCTCATCGACATCAAGCGGCGCCACAAGGCGCTGCTGATGGTCGACGAGGCGCATTCGATGGGCGTGATCGGTCCGCGAGGCCTCGGCGTCGTCGACCATTTCGGCCTGAACGGCGCGGATATCGACATTCACTTCTCGACGCTGTCGAAGTCGTTCGCGACGATCGGCGGCTATGTGGCGGGGCGCAGCGAGCTGGTGACGATGCTCAAGCACTACGCGCCGGGCATCGGTCTCTACATCGCCTCGCCAAACCCGGCCAACGCGGCGGCTGCGCTCGAGGCGTTGCGCATCATGCGCGCCGAGCCCGAGCGCGCGCGCAACGTGGTCGCGATCGCCGACTACTTCCGCGAGCGCGCCCAGGCGGCGGGCCTCGATATCGGAACGAGCCATGCTTCAGCCGTCGTGCCCGTGATGATCGCGGAGTCGGAGACGGCGTTGTGGCTCGCGGCGCGCCTTTTCGACAACGGTGTGTTCGCGTTTCCGATGATCTTCCCCGTGGTGCCGCGCAACGCCGCGCGGCTGCGATTCTTCCTCAACACGGCGCACACGCGCGAGCACGTCGACGGGACGATCGCGTTGCTCGCGCAACTCAAGGCAAGCGCGCCACCCGCGAAGGGGCTTTTTTGAAGCAGATCCGTTTCGATACGTTCGGTCCGCCCGCGCTGGTCGCGCGCTGCCATGAGATGGCCGATCCCGGTCCGCCGTCGGCGTGGGAAGTGCTTGTCGACATCGACGCGTGCACGATTACGCCCGCTGACCTCGCGCGGCTTGCGGGGCGCTACGGCGAACTGCCGACGCTGCCCGCGACGCCCGGCCTCGAAGGCGTGGGACACGTGACGGCGTGCGGCGCGTCGGTGAAGACGCTGGCCGTCGGCGATCGCGTGATCGTCGTCGGCAACGACAACTGGTGTCAGCGCAGACGTTTGCCCGCCGCGATGCTCCACAAGGTGCCCGCGCATCTCGACGTGCTGCAGCTCGCGGCGCTGAAAGTGAGCGGGTGCACGGCGCTCGAACTGGTGCGGCGCGCGGCGTCCCTTGCACGCGGCGACTGGATCGTGCAGACGGCGCCGCTGTCGAGCGTCGGACGCGCGGTTATGCAGATTGCGCGGCACGACGGCTTGCGCACGCTCAACGTCGTGCGGCGTCCCGAGGCCGTTGCCGAGGTGCTCGCGGCAGGCGGGGATGCTGCCGTCGAAGACGGCCCGCTGCTCGCCGACGCCGTGCGCCGCGCGACGGACGGCGCCCCGCTTTCGATCGCGCTCGATGCCGTGGGCGGCGACGGCGTGGCGCGGCTCGCCGCGCTGCTTGCGCGCGGCGGCACGCTCGTCAATTACGGGATGCTGTCCGGGCAGCCGATGCGCATCGACTGCGAGCACGCGATTTTCGGCGGCATCACGGTCAAGGGCTTCTGGCTGACGCAGCGGCTATCGCGCATGTCGCTCGCTCAACGCGACGCACTGATCGGCGAGGCCGTCGATCTGCTTGAACGCGGCGTGTTGCAGACGCCGGTGTCGGCGACTTTCGCGCTCGATGCGATCGGCGAGGCGTTGCGGCATGCCGAACAGCCGGGACGGCAGGGAAAGGTGTTTTTGCTGCCGAATGGTCGTTGCCGGGGCCGCAATGCGTGCCGTCATCCGGCGCGACGGAAGGGGCGGCTGTGACATCGCGCGAACGCACGGGCGCTGGCGCATTCGGGCCGGGCTGACGGTCTGCGCACCGGGCAAGCGAAAGCCGCCGCGGCGGCGGTTCAGAGAGCAGAAATCAGCGGCCCGCGCTCACATCGAGCAGCGCGCCGTTCACATACGATGCGGCATCGCTCAGCAGCCAGACGATCGCCTCGGCGACTTCTTCGGCCGTGCCCGGACGGCCCAGCGGCGTTTGCGTGCCGAGCACGGCGGCGCGGTCGGGGCGCCCGCCGCTTGCGTGAATGTCGGTGTCGATCAGGCCCGGGCGCACGGCGTTCACGCGCACGCCTTGCGGGCCGAGCTCCTTCGCGAGGCCGATCGTCATCGTATCGACGGCGCCTTTCGAGCCCGCGTAATCGACGTATTCGTTCGGCGACCCGAGCCGCGATGCCGCCGACGACACGTTGACGATCGCGCCGCCATGTCCGCCGCGATCCTTCGCCATGCGCCGCGCCGCTTCGCGCGCGCACAGATACGCGCCGTACACGTTGACGTCGAACATGCGCTTCAGGCGCGCGGCATCCATGTCGGCGAGCGGCATCGAAGGCGCGACGATGCCCGCGTTGTTCACGAGCGCGTCGACGCGGCCGTACGCGCTTTCGAGCGCATCGAACATCGCGACAACCTGCGCTTCGTCGGCGACATCGCCCGCGATCACGCGCGCGTGGCCGCCCGCGCGTCCGACTTCGGCGGCCGCTTCTTTCGCGGCGGCTTCGTTGGCCGCGTAGTTGATGCCGACCGACCAGCCGCGCGCGCCGAGCAGGCGCGCCGTCGCGCGGCCGATGCCGCGGCTCGCACCCGTGACCAGAACCACTTTCATCGTGTGTGCCTCATCTGTGCCTTATGTGCGTCTGATATGTGCCGCCGGCGACGAAACTGCCGCTCACCAGAGCGAGCACGCCGCGCGTCACACGCGCTCGCGCCGGTCCGCCCACTTGTCGCGCGCGGGCGGCTGATAGCGCTGCAGCTTGGCGATCAGCGCGGCGGGGTCGTTGTCGATTTGCAGGATGTCGAAGTAGGTCTGACGCATGAAGCCTTCCTGCACCGTGTGCTCCAGCAGCGAGATCAGCGGATCGTAGAAGCCGTCGATGTTCAGCACGGCGACGGCCTTCTGGTGATAGCCGAGCTGCGCCCACGTGTAGACCTCGAACAGCTCTTCGAGGGTTCCCGCGCCGCCCGGCAGCGCGACGAACGCATCCGACAGGTCGGCCATCATCTTCTTGCGCTGATGCATGTCGTGCACGACGTGCAGTTCCGACAGGCCGTCGTGGCCGACTTCCTTGTTGACCAGCAGTTCGGGGATCACGCCGATTGCGCGGCCGCCCGCGGCCATCACTTCATCGGCGATCACGCCCATCAGGCCGACCTTGCCGCCGCCGTAGACGAGCGACAGGTTCGCGTCGACGAGTGCGCGGCCGAACGCCTTCGCGGCGTCGCGATACAGCGGTTTGGCTCCGTCCGACGAGCCGCAATACACACAGACTGCCTTCATCATCTTCAACTTTCCTTCGATTCGTTGCGTTCTCGCGGCGGCAGATAGTCGTAGAACTCGCGCTGCGGATGCTTGCCCGACACCAGATCGTCGAACAGCTCGCGCGAGCGGCCGCGCAGATACGGCGCCATCAATGACACGATCTGCACGCTCACCTGATGCAGCTCGGCGCGGATCGCCTCCTGCTCGTTGTACTTGCGCGGGTTCATCACGAACTGATACGACAGCCAGTACGTCGCGATCACACCGATGTTGGTCGCGATCACCTTGATCTCGTCGGGCGTCGCGACCATTTCGCCGTCGGCGACGAGCTGCTCGCAGAACTGGCTCGCGAAGCGCACCTTGTGGCTGATGATCTGCTTGAAGTGCGTCTCCAGCGTGCGGTTGCGCGCGAGCAGATCGTTCAGGTCGCGATACAGGAAGCGGTAGCGCCACGTGAAGTCGACCATGTACCGAAGATACGACCACATCTCGTCGATCGTCGCGCGATGGTCTTCCGGAAAACGCAGACGCTTTTCGATCTCCTGCTCGAACTGGCTGAAGATGCTGTTGATGATGTCGTCCTTGTTGCGGAAGTGGTAGTACAGGTTGCCTGGACTGATCTCCATTTCCTCGGCGATGGTCGTCGTCGTGACGTTCGGCTCGCCGATCTCGTTGAAGAGCTTCAACGATAGTTCGAGAATCCGTTCGCGCGTGCGGCGGGGAGGTTTGGCTTCCATATCGTCCGGCCCTGGTTTACGGGCGTCCGCGATGCCTCCTGCTACGGCATGCTCCTCCGCCCGGTCTGGTTGGCTGTTTTTGAGACTGTCGAACGATTATAAACCGACCGTTCTATACCCAGAACGCGCACTTCTGTATCGCGCGGATGCCGCGCCAATGATGGGCTCATGAAGACTCGGCACGTGGGCTCGGTGCTCGCGCGCGGCGGCTAGCGTCCGAATCCGAATCACCCGCCGAACCACGCGCCGACCCACCCGCCGACCCAATGAATGACGAGAGGCCCGACGATCAGCGCCCAGGTCATCACGCACATGAAGAGCGCGACCATCACGGCCGCGCTGCCGAGATCCTTCGCGCGTCGCGACAGTTCGTGGCGCTCGAGCGAGATGCGGTCGATGGCCGCTTCGAGGCTCGAATTGAGCAGCTCGACGATCAGCACGAGGAACACGGAGCCGAGCAGCAGCACGCGCGACACGGGCTCGACGGGCACGACGATGCCGCACGGCACAAGAATGGCCGCGAGCGTCAGTTCCTGGCGAAACGCGCTTTCCTCGCGGATCGCGACACGAAAGCCCGCGAACGAGTTCTTCATCGCGTGCCATGCGCGCGTGATGCCGCGATTGCCCTTGTACGGATTGAACGGCAGCGGCGCGAGGGGATCGTCGGGGCCGAGCGGCTCGTGCGGGTGATGCGGCTCGGCGCGGGCGTCGGCGTGGACGTCTGCACCGGCTTCGGCATCGATGTCAGTCTCGATCAGCGTGTCCTCTTCGGATGGCGCCGAATTGCGCGGTATCGGCTTGTGCGTCGTGGATGGCATGGGAGATGGCTTGCGTGCTGGAGCAGGTTGAGTGCGTCCAGCATAGCGCGACTGCGGCGCGCCGTCGTCATGCCGTTCGTGCACATCGCCGAAAGGTCCGCCGTCCGGCTCGACGGCCGGACCGGCTTCAGACGCGATGGTTTCGGCGTCGCGCAGCGATCCCTGCGGGGCGCGCAATGCGTTCGATTGTCTCGTTTGCATGGGCGTGGCGGGAAGTGAGGGCGCTCGCGCGTCGGACAGTGCGCTTCGGATACGCGCTTCGGATACGCGTTATGCGGCGGCGTTTTCCTCGCTATAGGCGGCGCGCGGCAAGGGCTTCAGATGCGCGGCGAACTGCTCGGAGGCGGCCGTCCACGAGAAGCGCTCGGCCCATTCGCGCGCGCGGCTGCGGTCGATCTTCAGTGCTTCGAGACACGCTTCGCGCAAGTCTTCGTGCATCGCGCCTGCGCCGCCGTCGCCGAGCACGTCGATGGGGCCCGTCACGGGATAAGCGGCGACGGGCGTGCCGCACGCGAGCGCTTCGAGCAGCACGAGGCCGAACGTGTCGGTGCGGCTCGGGAACACGAATACATCGGCGGCCGCGTAGACCTTCGCAAGCTCGGCTTGCGTCAGCACGCCGAGATAGTTGACGGCCGGATAGCGCGACTTCAGTTCGGCGAGCGCCGGACCTTCGCCCGCAACCCATTTCGAGCCGGGCAGATCAAGCTTGAGGAACGCTTCGACGTTCTTCTCGACGGCGACGCGTCCCACGTACAGAAAGATCGGCCGCGCGGTGTTCAGCACCTTCGAGTCCATCATGTGGAAGATGTCGAGATCGACGCCGCGCGTCCACAGCACCACGTTCGTGAAGCCATATTTTTCGAGGTCCGCCTTCACGACAGGCGTCGGCGCCATCACGGACAGCGACGGCTTATGGAACCAGTGCAGGAAGCGATACGTCCACGCAAGCGGAATGCCGAAACGCGCCTGCACGTACTCGGGAAAGCGCGTGTGATACGCGGTCGTGAACGGCAGCTTGTGCTCGATCGCATAGGCGCGCGCGGCGAGTCCGAGCGGGCCTTCCGTCGCGATGTGCAACGCGTCCGGCTGGAATGCGTCGATGCGCTTGCGCAGATGAAGCTTCGGCAGCAGCGACAAGCGGATCTCGGGGTAGGTCGGGCACGGAATCGTCTTGAACTCGAGCGGCGTCAGCAGATCGACCTTGTGGCCGATCTCCGTCAACTCGCGCGTCGTGTTCTTCAGCGTGCGGACGACGCCGTTGACCTGCGGCTCCCACGCATCGGTGACGATCATGATCTTCATGCAGTTGGCCCTCTCGTAGTGGTGTTCGTGTGCGGTCATGCCGTCGCGCGGGCCTTCGACGCGCTCGCTTGGGGCGAGCGGATCACGGTCCAGTAGATAACCTTCAGCTCGCCCTCGTATGTCTCGACGAGCGCCGACAGGCTCTCGACCCAGTCGCCGTCGTTGCAGTACAGCACGCCGTCGATCTCGCGGATCTCGGCCTTGTGGATGTGTCCGCAGACGACGCCGTCGCAGCCGCGGCGGCGCGCTTCGTCCGTCATCACGCGCTCGAACGACGAGATGAAGTTGACGGCGTTCTTCACCTGATGCTTCAGGTATTGCGACAGCGACCAGTACTGGAAGCCGAGCTTGCTGCGAATGCGGTTGAACCAGCGGTTCAGCACGAGGATCAGCGTATAGAGCGTGTCGCCGAGATACGCGAGCCACTTCGCGTGCTGGATCACGCCGTCGAACAGGTCGCCGTGCACGATCCACAGCCGCTTGCCCGTGAGCGTCGTGTGAAACGCTTCGCCGCGCACGTGGATGTCGCCGAACGCGAGATCGCAGAACTGGCGCGCCCCTTCGTCGTGATTGCCGGGGATGTAGACCACCTGCGTGCCCTTGCGCGCCTTGCGCAGCACCTTCTGCACGACGTCGTTGTGCGCCTGCGGCCAGTACCAGCCTTTCTTCAGTTGCCAGCCGTCGATGATGTCGCCGACCAGGTACAGATACTCCGATTCGTTGTGCCGCAAGAAATCGAGCAGATATGTCGCCTGGCATCCGCCCGAACCGAGGTGAATGTCGGAGAGCCAGATCGTGCGATAGCGATGCGAGTTTTCGTGATCGTCATCGTGATGGCTTTCGGAGGGCGACGGCGGCGTCGGCAGATGCGGAATCGGCGGCAGCGTGGCTGAGGGAGAGCGGGGGCCGAAAGCGACGGGATCGACGCTCGGGCCAGTCTGGCGGAAGAGGGAAGTCGCGGACGTGTTGTTGTCCATGGCTCACGCGTCGAGTTGCAGTACCCGCATTCCGCCATCGCCGCATGACGAACCCGTGACATTCACGAGAAGTTCTTATTACGTATCGCGATGTGTCGGCTCGATGCAACGCAGCAAGCCATGCGCGAATGTTGCGGGTGCGATCGGGCTTCGGGAAAGCCCTGGCCGTGAGTGCCTTGTGCTGATGTATGCGATTGCATATCCTCTGAAACGTTTCAATCTCTGCGCATGACGAGAACACAAGACCAAACCGTTCGACGAACCGGACATCGATAAAGGGGCTGACGAAACATGGGCGTATCCGAGCGGCTTTTGCCGACACTGCGCGACGTGGCCAATGCCGCCGAGGTCTCGGTGGGCACGGCGTCGAAGGTGTTGTCGGGCGCGCCGGGCGTGAGCGAAGCGCGCGCGCAGCGCGTGTGGGACGCGGCGCGCCGGCTCGGCTATCGCCGCAACGGCATCGCCGCCGACTTGCGGCGCGGCAGGCCCAGTTCGATCGGCTTCGTGCTGCCCGACCTCACCAATCAGTTCTTCGTCGACATTGCGCGCGCGCTGGAAAACCGCGCGCTCGAGCACGGCTACCGCCTGATCATGGCGCACGCCGACGAAGACCCCGAGCGCGAAATGGAGCGCATCCGCTTCGTGATGTCGCGCCAGGTGGCGGGCATGATCATCATTCCGTGCCGCGGCTACGAACACGCAATCGAAGAAGTGCGCGAGTGCAACGTGCCGCTCGTGATGGCCGACCGTGTCGACGACTCCTTTCCCGCCGATACCGTGACGACGGACAGCCACGCGGCGTCGTTCGACGGCACCGAGCATCTGATCGCGCTCGGCCACAAGCGCATTGCGTTTCTCCTCAACACGCTCGAGCTCGTGAACTCGCGCGAGCGCGCGGACGGCTATATCGACGCGATGAAGCGCGCCGGACTCGACGCTCATATACGCGTCGTCGAATGCGGAATGACGGCGGCGGAGATCCACGCATCCACGCTCGAAGTGCTGTCGAATGCCGTGCGCCCGACGGCGCTCTTCGCGGGCGGCAACGTGACGACGCTCGGCGCGTTGCGCGCGATCCGCGACGCCGATCTGCGCCTGCCCGAGGACATCTCGCTGCTGTCGTTCGACGACGCGCCGTGGATGTCGGTGCTGCGTCCGTACCTGAGCTCGATCCGTCAGCCGGTGGAGGCGATCGGCCACGCGATCTGGCAGCTGATGCTCAAGCTGCTGAACGGCGAGCGCAATGCGCCCGTGCATCTGAGCTTCAAGGCCGAGTTGCTGGTGCGCGAAAGCACGGCGCCCGTGCCCGTCGAGCAGTCGGAATTCGAGGAGACCCGAAGTAATTAAAACGTTTCAATCGCGGTAGAGAAGACCAGAACAATAACAGCAGCAGTAACAGCAGCAGAGCAGCGGAGCAGGAGAAGGAGACGCACAAACCGCGCATCACGTAATGCGCAATGACAGCAACTACCTTGCATGAGACCGGAGCAAGGCGCGAAAGCGCCGACTCTGGATCGACAGGAGACACAAAGATGAACCGCAATCGCCGCCTGATTACTGGCGCGCTCGTATCGGCGCCTTTCGCCGGGCTTATGATCAAAGCCGGCTACGTGCACGCGCAGGGCAAGAAGTACCGCTTCGGCTTTTCGCAGGTGACGACCGTCGAGCCGTGGCGCGTCCAGTTCAACAAGGACATGAAGGCCGAGGCCGCCAAGCATCCGAACGTCGAACTCGTCATTGCCGATGCGAACGATCGCACCGACAAGCAGAACGCCGACATGGAGAACTTCATCGCGCAGAAGATGGACGTGATCTTCATCTCGCCGAAGGAGTCGGCGGGGCTCACGGGCGTCGTCGAGAAGGCGTTCAAGGCGGGCATTCCCGTGTTCGTGCTCGACCGCGAGGTGAACGGCGACCAGTACACGCAGTTCGTCGGCGGCGACAACGTGCTGATCGGCAAGGGCGTGGGCGAGTTCATCGTCAAGACGCAGGGTGGCGCGGGCAAGGCGAAAGGCAACATCGTCGAAGTGTGGGGCGGCTTCGGCACGCAGGCTTCGCATGACCGGCACGACGGCATGATGTCGTTCGTCGGCAAGGAGTCGGGGCTGAAGATCGTCGGGCAGCGCGTCGACTGCGACTGGAAGCAGGACAAGGCCTACGATTACATGAAGACGGTGCTGCGCGTGAATCCGCAGGTCGATCTCGTGTTCGCGCACAACGATCCGATGGCGTATGGCGCGTATCTCGCCGCGAAGGACGCGGGGGTCGAAAAGAAGATCAAGTTCGTCGGCGCGGACGGGCTGCCGAACGAAGGCGCCGTATGGGTCGAAAAGGGCATTCTCACGGCGACGTTCGTCTATCCGACGCCGGGCGGCGAAGCGCTCCGCCAGGCACTGAAGATGCTCGGCGGTGAAAAGATTCCGAAGAAGGTGATCATGCCGACCCAAGGCATCTTCGCCGACAACGCCAAGCAGTTCGTCGCGAGCTGAGTCGGCGCACACGAGTCGACGTGAAGCGCGCGCAACGGTTGCCACGAACGTTGCGCGTGCTTCATACCACTTCACACCACCCACGAAGAAGCAGCGGATGCAATTCATGACGCCGACGGCAACCAGTCTCGATCCACCTGTCGCGCAGCAGCGCGCTCCAGCGAGCGCGACGCCGCTCGTCGCCGCGACGCGCATCTCGATCGCGTTCAACGGCAGTCCCGCGCTCACCGATGTCGATTTCGACATCATGCCGGGCGAAGTGCATGCGCTCGTCGGCGAGAACGGCGCGGGCAAGTCGAGCCTGATGAAGATACTGGGCGGCCTGTATCTGCCCGATGCTGGTTCCATCGATGTAGCCGGCACGCGCACCGATTTTAGAACCACCGCCGATGCGATGGATGCCGGGATCGCGATCATCCACCAGGAACTGAATCTGGTGGACAGCCTTTCCGTCGTCGACAACCTCTTTCTCGGCAAGGAAATCACGACGCGCTTCGGCTTTCCCGATCATCGCGCGATGAGGGCCAAAGCGCGCGACGTGCTCGCGCAACTGCAATTCAGGCCGTCGCCGGATGCGCTCGTCGGCGCGTTGCGGATCGGCGAAAAGCAGTTGATCGAGATCGCGAAGGCACTGCTCGCCGACGCGCGCGTGCTCATCATGGACGAGCCGACCTCCGCGCTCTCCGACACCGAAACGCATGCGCTCGCGGTACTCGTGCGCGCATTGCGGGAGCGCGGTATGGGCATCGTGCTGATCAGCCATCGGTTGCACGAAGTGTTCGATCTCGCCGATCGCGTGACCGTGCTGCGCGACGGCCGCCATATCGCGACGCTGCCGATGAGTCGCGTCGAATCGGCGGAACAACTGGTGTCGATGATGATCGGCAAGAACTTCGTCGCGCCGCATCGCGAGTCCGGCGAAGTGCGCGCGGCCGCCGACACGATGGTCGCCGTGCGCGATCTCACGCTCTCTGGCGAGCATCGGCCCGTCGTCGACGGCGTGTCGTTCGAAGTGCGGCGCGGCGAGGTGTTCGGCTTGTCGGGCCTGCTCGGCGCGGGCAAGACGGAAATTCTCGAAACGCTGTACGGCGTTTCGCCGTATCGCGTGTCGGGCGCAATCGAGATCGGTCCCGGCAAGCGTGTGTTCAGAACGCCGGCGGAGGCCGTCGACGCGGGCGTTGCGTTCGTCACCGAAGACCGCAAGAAGGACGGGCTGATCGTCGATCAGTCCGTCGAGGCGAACTTCATGCTGCCGAGTCTCGCGCATATCGAAGGCTTTCCGTTCTACCGGCCTCGCGCGGTCGCGCGACGCGTGGCCGCGCAGGCGAAAGCGTCGAACGTGAAGCACGGCGGCGCGGCGGAGCCCGTCGCGACGCTCTCGGGCGGCAATCAGCAGAAGCTCATCATCGGCAAGTGGCTGATGACGCAGCCCGCGATTCTGCTGCTCGACGAGCCGACGCGCGGCGTCGACGTGGCCGCGAAGGCCGAAATCTATAGCCAGATCCTGCAGGCGGCGCGCAGCGGACTGACGGTGGTGGTCGCGAGTTCGGAGATCGACGAACTGATGCTGATGTGCGACCGCATCCTCGTGCTGTGCGAAGGACGCGCGCGAGGCGTGCTCGAACGCGAAGCGTTTTCCGCCGATGAACTCGTGAAGCTGGCATCGCCCTGATGCCGATGGAGCCCCGAACATGCTGAAGACCAATGAACATCCGATGAACGCAGTGTCCGACACGCGGCAGCAGCGTCTGCGCGCGTGGCTGACGAACGTGAAGTACTACCTCGGGCTTATCGTGCTGCTTGCGCTCGGCGCGCTGACGTCGCCGCATGCCGCGGACGGCAGCAATATCTTTTTGTCGTCGGCGAATTTCTCCGATGTGTTTCGCCAGGTGGCGAACGTCGGCGTGATGTCGGTCGGCATGACGCTCGTGATCATCACGGCGGGTATCGATCTGTCCGTCGGCTCGGTGATGGGCTTCGGCAGCGTGCTCACCGCGATCCTGCTCACGACGCCCGGCAGCAACGCGGCTTCGTGGACGTCGCTCGCACTCGATGCCGCCAGCGTATTCGCCGTCGTCTATATGGCGGGCGGCATGTTCGTGCGGCGCATGCGTGCGGGATTGCATGCGGGCGGCGCGCGTGTCGGTGCTCATGCAGGCGCTCATGCTGGCGGATCGCGTGGCGAGCGGCATCGCGCCGTTCGCGCGGGCGTCGCTGCGCTCGTCGCGCTGCTCGCGTGCGGCTACGCGTGGCATCAGTTGCCGCAGAAGGTGTCGCTGCTTACCGTGCTGTGGATGGTGCCGCTCGCGGGACTCGCTATCGGCGCGCTCAACGGCTTCATGATCACGCGTGGACGCATGCAGCCGTTCATCGTGACGCTCGCGGCGATGGTCGGCGTGATGGGCGTCGCGCGGCTCGTCGCAGGGCAGGATACGGCCGTGTATTCGATCTACAGCGGCAGCAACGCGACCACCGACATCGAAAATCTGCGCGCGCTGCTGTTCGGCATCGTGCCCGTGCCCGCGCTCTTTTTCATCGTGATCGCGCTGATCGCGGACTTCGTGCTCAATCGCACGGTGTTCGGCAAGTACCTGTATGCGATCGGCGGCAACGAGAAGTGCGCGCGCATTTCGGGGCTCAAGGTCGATCGCCACAAGATCGCCGCATATGCGATTTCGGGCATGCTCGCGGCGCTGGTCGGCGTGCTGTATGCGGCGCAGTACCGGCAAGGGAAGGCCGACGCGGGCGTCGGCTGGGAACTGGATGCGATCGCGGCTGTGGTGATCGGCGGAACGAGCCTGATGGGCGGCGTCGGACGGATTGCGGGGACGGTGGCGGGCGTGCTGATCTTCGGCTTTCTCGGCAACATCCTGCTGCTCAACAACATCGACAGCAATACCCAGCTGGTGCTGAAGGGGCTCATCATCGTCGTCGCGGTGTTCCTGCAGCAGACGCGGATGAATCCGCAAACGATGCTCGCGCGGCTGCGCGGCCGGCGCGTGGTCATGAATGCGCCAGGGCGCGAGGAGAAGGCGCGGCCCTGAGCGTTGACGGTCGCGCTTGCATGAGTGCGCGCCTGGGCGCGTGCATCCACGTGAGAAGGCGCGGCCGTGGACGCCGCGCATGCGTGAGGCGAACGTAAGCATGCGCCAAAGCAGGAGGGCGGGCAGTGGCGAAGCCTTTTGACCGCTGCCCGACGCGTCAGCGCGGCAACGAAACGATCCGCGTGCCGGCCAGCCGGTCGTGCAGGAACTGCCGGCTCGCGCCGAGCCGGCCGATGGCCGCGTACAGGACGAACCACACGGCGGCCAAGATCAACGTCTGCGGCACGGCGAGCCCGAGCAGCGGATGCAGCGCGAGCGGCGGCAAGAACCACAGCCACGCGAACACGTAGCGCAGCATTGCGCGCGCAACCGACAGGCGCCCGCCATCCCTCGCGCCGACGACGCGCAGCCGCCACGTCTTCATCGGCAAGGTCTGTCCGCCGTGCGTCCAGAACCAGACGAAATACACGCCGACCACCAGAGCGACCCACGCCGCGAGCCAGTTGTGATGCACGAGCCCGTTGCGCTGCTGCGTGAGCGTGCTGAACAGATAGCCCGCGAAGAACACCACGCCGAACAGCAGCACGCCTTCGTACATCAGCGTCGCCAGACGCCGGCGCACGGTGGGCGCGGCGAGTTCGGGGGATTCTGGCTTGGGCGGCAGGGCTGCGGAGTCGACGGAAGTGGACACGGGCGAGGCCTCGGTTGCCGTTGAAGAGCCCGCGGCGCGGGCTCGCGGGAGATTATGAGCCGTTGAAGATCGACGGCGCGTCGGAAGGCGAGACGGGTGTCGGCGACGCCGGAACGAAGCTGCCGGCGGCGGGAACGGCAGGCGCGCCCGGCGCGGGCGCCATGCCCGCCGCTGCGCCCGCCGATGCCCCCGCTGCCGGCGGCACGGGCACGCTCGCGAGCTTGTCCTTGCCGTTGACGAGACGGTTGATGTCCTTGATCTCGGACTTGCCCGAAGGCGGCGCGCTGACGACGGTGGGGCGGCGCTTGTGCTCGCTCGCGGCGAGCTTCTGCTTCTGCTCTTCGGAGAGCTGCTGATACGCCTTCCACGCGTTCTGACGCGCCTCGCGCGGCAGTTCCTTCGACACCTGGTAGTTCTCGCGCGCGACACGCCGCTGCTCGGGCGTCATGCGCACCCATTCCGTCATCCGCTCGTGGAGACGCTTTTGCGCTTCGGGTGTCATCTTCGGGTAGCGCGACGCGATCTTCAGCCACTTGCGCTTGCGTTCTTCGCTGAAGCTGTCCCACTGCGAAGCGAACGGCGCGAGCGCCATGTGTTCGGAGCTGGTCAGCTTCGCCCACGCAAGCGGACTGCTCGACGTCGGCAGAGCGGGCAGTTCGACGGTCAGCGCGGGGGCGGCCGCCGGCTTCGCGGGCGCGCCGGCGGCGGGCGCCGCGGCCGGCGTGGGTGTCGGATAGAAGCGCGGAAAGGTGGCGCCGAATGACACCAAGGCTGCGATCACGCATCCGGACACAACGGCGAGGCCGCGCTTATAACTCACCCGTCAACTCTCCGCCGTCAGTGGTTGCGCGTCAGATACGCGTTGAACCCGTGATCGAGATAGGCATTGAGCGGCAGGTCGTCGCTCAGCATGGCGGCGTCGATATCGGCGAGCTCGGCCGTGCGCTGGTGGTCTTCCCACCACGCGATGCCCGCGAGCCCGATAACGAGCGCAAGCAGCGGCCACGCGAGCGCGAGCTTGCGCAGGCGCGGCAGGCGGCGCGACGCTTCCTGTTGCGGCATGTCCGCGAGCGTCCCGGCGCCGACGAAGACAGGCACGAAGGCGGGCGCATGCACGGCCTCGGGCTTCTTGCGGGCGAGCGCGGCATGGCGCGCGGCGGCGAGCCGGTCGGTGGTGGCGGTCGGAATGCGGGCAGCGTTTTCGTCGAGCGCGCGGCGAAGCTGCCGCGCAAACTCGATTTCTTTTATTTCGAGAGCGGAGCTCATAGCGTGATTCCTTTGGCCTTGAGCGCGTGCGCCAGCGTGTGCGTGGCTCGCGAGCAGTGGGTTTTCACACTGCCTTCCGAGCAGCCCATCGCGGCAGCAGTCTCAGCGACATCCATATCTTCCCAGTAACGCATCAGAAACGCCTCTCGTTGACGTGCCGGTAATTTTTGGATCTCGTCGTCGATCAACTGCAGCACCTGCTCGCGCTCGAGCTGCTGCTCGCCGCTTTCCGCGCCCGTTGCGCCGTCCTGGCTTTCGAACGTCTCCAGCGGGTCGAAGTCCTCGTCTTCAGCATTGCCTAACGACGAGAACAGCGTCACCCAGGTATTGCGCACCTTTTGCCGACGGAAATAGTCGTGCATCGCATTCTGGAGAATACGCTGAAATAAAAGCGGCAGCTCAGCGGCAGGGCGGTCGCCGTATTTTTCGGCGAGCTTGATCATCGCGTCCTGCACGATGTCGAGCGACGCGTCATCGTCCCGCACGGCGTAGACCGTCTGCTTGAACGCGCGCCTTTCGACGCCCGCCAGAAAATCGGCGAGTTCCTTGTCTGATGCCATCCGTTGGGGGTCGGCGCAGCGAGTGTGCGCGGAATCGGTCGAAAAATGTCGTGAAACTCGCGGATGCTAACAAACTTTCGCGCGAATCGGGGAAAAACGCGGCAACCATGCGGCTTGCAACCAGCATTCGGTCGAGCTTCGTTGACCGTTCACGCGGTTTGGGCAAAGCGGTCAGAAGTGGACGACGGAAGGGCAGCCGCCGTCAATCATGGAAATATTTGCTTGACCAGCGGGCACATCGTAGCTATCGTCTACGGTTCGCAACATAAGTGACTTGTCTCATTTGAGTCGAGCCCAAGAAGCTCGCCTGTCAAACTGGACGCGCCGCTTGAACCCGAGCCACAAGCCCGGCAGAGAGCACCCGATCAATTTTTTGCCGAAAATTCGAAAGGTGAACGATGAATATGCCCAGCGCGGAATTCTCCACGTCGGATACCACACCCCCTCACGAAGCTGACTCGATCGGCGCCACCGTGCTCATGAAGGCACTGGCCGACGAAGACGTCGAGTTTGTCTGGGGCTATCCCGGCGGCTCGGTACTCTACATCTACGACGAGCTGTACAAGCAGGACAAGTTCCAGCATATCCTCGTGCGCCACGAGCAGGCCGCGGTTCACGCCGCCGACGCCTATTCGCGCTCGACCGGCAAGGTCGGCGTGTGCCTCGTGACCTCCGGCCCCGGCGTCACCAATGCGGTGACGGGCATCGCGACGGCCTATATGGACTCGATCCCGATGGTGATCATCAGCGGCCAGGTGCCGACTGCCGCGATCGGCCAGGATGCGTTTCAGGAGTGCGATACGGTCGGCATCACGCGTCCGTGCGTGAAGCACAACTTCCTCGTGAAGGACGTGCGCGATCTCGCCGCCACCGTCAAGAAAGCTTTCTATATCGCCCGTACCGGCCGGCCCGGCCCTGTGCTGATCGACATTCCGAAGGACGTGTCGAAGGCGCCTTGCCAGTACGAGCCGTTGAAGAGCGTATCCCTGCGTTCGTACAACCCCGTCACGAAGGGCCACTCGGGCCAGATCCGCAAGGCCGTTGCGCTGTTGCTGTCGGCGAAGCGCCCATACATCTATACAGGCGGCGGCATCATCCTCGCGGACGCATCGCGCGAGCTGAACCAGTTCGCCGATCTGCTCGGCTATCCTGTCACGAACACGCTGATGGGACTCGGCGGCTATCGCGCCGCTGACAAGAAATTCCTCGGCATGCTCGGCATGCACGGCACGTACGAAGCCAACATGGCGATGCAGCACTGCGACGTGCTGATCGCGATCGGCGCGCGCTTCGACGACCGCGTGATCGGCGACCCTGCTCACTTCGCGTCGCGTCCGCGCAAGATCATTCACATCGACATCGACCCTTCGTCGATCTCGAAGCGCGTGAAGGTCGACATCCCGATCGTCGGCGACGTGAAGGAAGTACTGAAGGAGCTGATCGAGCAGCTGCAGACGGCCGAGCATGGCCCCGACACGGAAGCGCTCGCCGCGTGGTGGAAGGACATCGAAGGCTGGCGCTCGAAAGACTGCCTGAAGTACGACCGCGCAAGCGAAATCATCAAGCCGCAGTACGTGGTCGAAAAACTGTGGGAGCTGACGGACGGCAACGCGTTCGTGTGCTCGGACGTGGGCCAGCATCAGATGTGGGCCGCGCAGTTCTACCGCTTCAACAAGCCGCGCCGCTGGATCAACTCGGGCGGCCTCGGCACGATGGGCTTCGGCTTGCCGGCGGCGATGGGCGTCAAGATGGCTCATCCGGATGACGACGTCGTCTGCATCACGGGCGAAGGCTCGATCCAGATGTGCATCCAGGAGCTGTCGACCTGCAAGCAGTACGACACGCCCGTCAAGATCGTTTCGCTCAACAACCGCTATCTGGGCATGGTGCGCCAGTGGCAGCAGATCGAATACAGCAAGCGCTATTCGCATTCGTACATGGATGCGCTGCCCGATTTCGTGAAGCTCGCCGAAGCGTACGGACACGTCGGCATGCGCATCGAAAAGACTGCGGATGTCGAGCCGGCGCTGAAGGAAGCGCTGCGCCTGAAAGATCGCACGGTGTTTCTCGACTTCCAGACCGACCCGACCGAAAACGTCTGGCCGATGGTTCAGGCCGGCAAGGGCATCACGGAGATGCTCCTCGGGTCGGAAGATCTATAACGAGCGCGTTTGTGCGCCGGCTTCGTCATGCGCGTCTTCACAAAAGGCGAGAGCGGATGGAGCGGCGCCAGATCGCATAAAGGCACGTATCGCCTGCATCGACATCTGGAAGAAGCGAACATGAGACACATCATTTCCGTCCTGCTGGAAAATGAACCGGGCGCGCTGTCGCGCGTGGTCGGCCTGTTCTCCGCACGCGGCTACAACATTGAAACCTTGACGGTGGCACCGACGGAAGACCGCTCGCTGTCGCGCATGACCATCGTCTCCATTGGCTCGGACGACGTGATCGAACAGATCACGAAGCATCTGAACCGCCTGATCGAGGTGGTGAAAGTGGTCGACCTGACCGAGGGCGCCCACATCGAGCGAGAGCTGATGCTGATCAAGGTAAGGGCGGTCGGCAAGGAACGTGAGGAGATGAAGCGTATGTCGGATATTTTCCGCGGCCGCATCATCGACGTCACCGAAAAGACCTACACGATCGAGCTGACGGGCGCGAGCGAGAAGCTCGACGCGTTCATCGAAGGGCTCGACGCCACCGCGATTCTCGAAACGGTCCGCACGGGCGGTTCGGGCATCGGACGCGGCGAGCGTATCCTGAAGGTTTGATGACGAGCCACAAAAGCCGGTTCGATCCGGGCCTGGCGCCGCGTCATCCGCCGGGCCCCGCAGCACACACACGCAGCTTTGAATTTTTCTGAATTTCGCCAAGGAACAGACATGAAAGTTTTCTACGACAAGGACGCTGACCTCTCCCTCATCAAAGGCAAGCAGGTCACCATCATCGGCTATGGCTCGCAAGGCCATGCTCACGCGCTGAACCTGAAGGAAAGCGGCGTGAACGTCACGGTGGGTCTGCGCAAGGGCGGCGCATCGTGGAGCAAGGCTGAGAACGCTGGCCTCGCGGTGAAGGAAGTGGCGGAAGCCGTGAAGGGCGCGGACGTCGTGATGATGCTGCTGCCCGACGAGCAGATCGCCGACGTGTACGCGAAGGAAGTCGCCGCGAACATCAAGCAGGGCGCGGCGCTCGCATTCGCGCACGGCTTCAACGTGCACTACGGCCAGGTGATCCCGCGCGCGGACCTCGACGTCATCATGATCGCGCCGAAGGCGCCGGGCCACACGGTGCGCAACACGTACCAGAACGGCGGCGGCGTGCCGCACCTGATTGCTGTCGCGCAAGACAAATCGGGCGCGGCGCGCGACATCGCGCTGTCGTACGCAGCGGCGAACGGCGGCGGCCGTGCCGGCATCATCGAAACGAACTTCCGCGAAGAGACGGAAACCGACCTGTTCGGCGAGCAGGCCGTGCTGTGCGGCGGTACCGTCGACCTGATCAAGGCCGGCTTCGAAACGCTGGTCGAAGCGGGCTACGCGCCGGAAATGGCGTACTTCGAGTGCCTGCACGAACTGAAGCTGATCGTCGACCTGATCTACGAAGGCGGCATCGCGAACATGAACTACTCGATCTCGAACAACGCCGAGTATGGCGAGTACGTGACGGGCCCGCGCATCATCACGGACGAAACGAAGAAGGTGATGAAGGAAGTCCTGAAGGACATCCAGACGGGCGAGTACGCGAAGAGCTTCATCATCGAAAACCGCGCTGGTGCGCCGACGCTGCAGTCGCGTCGCCGCATCACCGCCGAGCACCAGATCGAGCAGGTCGGTGCGAAGCTGCGCGCGATGATGCCGTGGATCGCGAAGAACAAGCTGGTCGATCAGTCGAAGAACTAATCTGCCTGTTTTTCGCACTCCGGCGCACGAAATGCGCCGGAAGCATCAAAAAGCCGTCCAGGTGTGCTGAACCCTGGACGGCTTTTGCTATCCTACGGTTTTCCAAAAGACTGAACCCACTTATGAGTTACCCCCATCCGATCATCGCGCGCGAAGGCTGGCCGTTCATCGCCGTCGCGGTCGTCGTTGCGTTGTTGATCCACTTCGTCGCAGGGTTCGGCATTGCCTGGATTTTCTGGCTGTTGGTCATCTTCATCGTGCAGTTTTTCCGCGATCCTGCCCGTCCTATCCCGACCCAGGCGAACGCGGTGCTGTGCCCGGCGGATGGCCGCATCGTCGCAGTCGAAACCGCGCATGATCCGTATGCGAACCGCGAAGCGCTGAAGATCAGCGTGTTCATGAACGTGTTCAACGTGCATTCGCAGCGCTCGCCCGTCGACGGCGCGATCTCGAAGGTCGAGTACTTTCCGGGCGCGTATCTGAATGCTGCTGTCGATAAAGCCTCGACGGAAAACGAACGTAACGCGATCGTCATCGAAACCGCGAGCGGTGCGACCGTGACCTCCGTGCAGATCGCCGGCCTGATCGCGCGGCGCATTCTCTGCTACGTGAGGGCGGGCGAGCCGCTGACGCGCGGCCAGCGCTATGGCTTCATCCGCTTCGGTTCGCGCGTCGACTTGTATTTGCCCATGGGCAGCCGTCCGCGTGTGTCGATCGGCGAGAAGGTGTCCGCGTCGTCCACGATTCTGGCTGAGCTATAAGCGGCACAGGGAGAGTTCGATGGCCGCATTCAAACCGCGTCGTCCTCGCAGCAGCGGTGCGCCGCAGCCGCGTCCGTTCCGACGCAACAAGCCGCCCGTCGTAGCGGAATCCGCCGTGATCGACAGCCGGCGCGCCGCGCGTCAGCAATTCCTGCGCAAGCGCGGCATCTATCTGCTGCCGAACGCGTTCACGACGGCCGCGCTCTTCTGCGGCTTCTTCGCTGTCGTGCAGGCAATGAACGTGCGCTTCGAAGTCGCGGCGATCGCGATTTTCGTCGCGATGGTGCTCGACGGCATGGACGGCCGCGTCGCGCGCATGACGCATACCCAAAGCGCATTCGGCGAGCAGTTCGACAGCCTGTCGGACATGGTGTCGTTCGGCGTCGCGCCGGCGCTCGTGATGTACGAGTGGATTCTCAAGGACCTCGGCCGGTGGGGCTGGCTTGCGGCGTTCGTCTACTGCTCGGGCGCGGCGCTGCGTCTCGCGCGCTTCAACACGAACATCGGCGTCGTCGACAAGCGCTTCTTCCAGGGCATGCCGAGCCCGGCCGCGGCCGCGCTGATCGCGGGCTTCGTGTGGCTCGCCACCGACAACCGCGTGCCGCTCAAGCTCGTGTGGCTGCCGTGGGTCGCGTTCGCGCTGACCATCTACGCGGGCGTCACGATGGTGTCGAATGCACCGTTCTACAGCGGCAAGGCGCTCGACGTGCGCCATCGTGTGCCGTTCGCGGCGATCCTGCTGGTGGTGGTCGCGTTCGTGCTGGTGTCGTCGGACCCGCCGCTGATGCTGTTCGGCCTCTTCGTGCTGTACGGCTTTTCCGGGTACGTGTTCTGGGCGTACCGCGCTATGCGCGGAATGGGCAATCCGGCGCGCTCGTCGCAGCGTCCGAACTGACGGCGCTTACACGCAGCGCAGTGAAATGGAAACGGAACGGCAGCCTTCGGGCTGCCGTTTTTTCTTGCCGGTTCCTGTCCACGGTTCGTCTTGCTCGTTTGCACCGCCGATTCACCTTCGCGACGTGAACGTGAGTGTGGCGATCGCAGGCCGCTGGCAAATCCTATGGCCGCCCTGGTTAGCCTCAATTGCGCGTTTTCGGGATTGCCGCTATAGTCGCTGGCATGGCACTTTCCAAGTTCCCCTTCCTGTCTCTTCAAGCCGGCAAGCTACTAAGCTCGCTAGCTCTAGCGCGCCTGCCGCGCTGATCGTTTTCGCCCTCCGTTTGCCTCGTTCGTTGTTTAGCGTCGCCTGCGGTGGTGGCGCAAACACTCGAATTCCGTTTTCCTGATTCAAACCAACCGAATCCCCCTGGAGACCTGAGATGGCAGACAAGCTCATCATTTTCGACACGACGTTGCGCGACGGCGAGCAATCGCCCGGAGCGTCGATGACGAAGGAAGAAAAAATCCGCATCGCGAAGCAGCTCGAACGGATGAAAGTCGACGTGATCGAAGCAGGCTTCGCCGCCAGCTCGAACGGCGATTTCGACGCGATCCACACGATCGCAGGCATGATCAAGGACAGCACGGTCTGCTCGCTCGCGCGCGCGAACGACAAGGACATCCAGCGTGCCGCCGACGCGCTCAAGCCCGCCGATCACTTCCGCATCCACACGTTCATCGCGACGTCCGCGCTGCACATGGAAAAGAAGCTGCGCATGTCGCCCGAGCAGGTGCTGGAGCAGGCGAAGCTGGCCGTGCGTTTCGCGCGCAAGTTCACGAACGACGTCGAGTTCTCGCCGGAAGACGGCAGCCGCTCGGACATGGACTTCCTGTGCCGCGTGCTCGAAGCCGTGATCGCGGAAGGCGCGACGACGATCAACATCGCGGATACCGTCGGCTACGGCGTGCCGGAACTGTACGGCAATCTCGTGAAGACGCTGCGCGAGCGCATTCCGAATTCGGATAAGGCGATCTTCTCGGTGCACTGTCACAACGACCTCGGCATGGCCGTGGCGAACTCGCTGGCGGGCGTGCAGATCGGCGGCGCGCGTCAGGTGGAGTGCACGGTCAACGGTCTCGGCGAGCGCGCGGGCAATACGTCGCTCGAAGAAATCGTGATGGCCGTGAAGACGCGCAAGGACTACTTCGGCCTCGACCTCGGCATCGACACGACGCAGATCGTGCCGGCGTCGAAGCTCGTGTCGCAGATCACGGGTTTCGTCGTGCAGCCGAACAAGGCCGTGGTTGGCGCGAACGCGTTTGCGCACGCGTCGGGCATCCATCAGGACGGCGTGCTGAAGGCGCGCGACACGTACGAAATCATGCGCGCCGAAGACGTGGGCTGGACGGCGAACAAGATCGTGCTCGGCAAGCTGTCGGGGCGCAACGCGTTCAAGCAGCGTCTGCAGGAACTCGGCATCACGCTCGACAGCGAAAGCGAACTGAACCTCGCGTTCCAGCGCTTCAAGGAACTGGCGGACCGCAAGGCCGAAATCTTCGACGAGGACATCATCGCGATCGTCGCGGAAGAGTCGGCGGAAGCGCAGGAGAAGGAGCATTACAAGTTCGTGTCGCTGTCGCAGCATTCGGAAACGGGCGAGCGGCCGCATGCGCGGATCGTGTTCTCGGTCGCAGGCAAGGAAGTGGTCGGCGAGGCGAACGGCAACGGTCCCGTCGACGCGACGCTGAACGCGATCGAAACCGAAGTCGGTAGCGGCTCGGAACTGCTGCTGTACTCCGTCAACGCGATCACGACGGGCACGCAGGCGCAAGGCGAAGTGACCGTGCGCCTGTCGAAGGCGGGGCGCATCGTGAACGGCGTGGGTACGGACCCGGATATCGTCGCTGCATCGGCGAAGGCGTATATCTCGGCGCTCAACCGTCTGTATGCAGGCCAGGACAAGCTGAATCCGCAGCGCGCGGAAATCTGACTGCGCGTTCGTTGTGTTCGGTTGCATCGAAAAAACCCGCTGCGGCGGGGTTTTTATCGGCTGCGCGTTCCATGAAAAAAGCCACCTCGACCGGCGGCTTTTTCGTTATTGGCTCGGACAGGAGGCGGCTTCAGAAGAAGCTACGCCGATCCGGATCGTGCAGCGGATCGGGCGTCTTCTGCGTCAGACGCAGGATGCCCTGGTCGTCGAAATAGAAGCTGTACATCATGTACCAGACGTTGTCCTCCTGATAGCGATACGTCCACACCTCGCGCTTCATCAGCGGGAAATAGTTCGTTTCGACGGGGCGACCGAAGTTGACCAGCACGTCGTCGCGCGTCCATTTGCCGATTTCCGCGCGATAGAACTCGTTCGGCTGCAGCACCTGCCGCACGTTCACGATCTTGCCGGACGCGTCGACGTCGGCGGCCGTCGTCGTTTCGCCCATCGGCTGCGTCGGCCACATCAGGCGCTTGCCGCCGTTCGGCAGATCGTAGACTTCGCGCGGCGGCCCGAGGCGGGCGACGATCGTCGACGCGTCCGCGCCCTCTTGATAGTTCTGCCAGGGCTGCGCGCAGCCGGCGAGAATGACGCCCGCGCAAGCGAGAACGGCCAGCGCGCCGCGCGCCGTACGCAAGCCCGGCATCGTCGGCGCGACGGATGAAAGGCGGTTGAACATGACACCTCCGATGGCGTTCGATGGTTGATTGTTATTGTGCCGTCGACAGGAGTTGATGCTTTCGCTGTTACTCCCGTCCCATGCAAGTTCATTGCGAGCAGATATTTTGACACGTGCTGGGTCAAAAGATTTTTGGGCCTTGCGTTCGGAGAGACGCGTATTCGCTTGCTCGTGGGCGGCGCGCCGTCCTATGATCCGCGCTTCGATCGACAGATGAGACCCGCTGATGAAAACAAAATCGACCAGGGCGGCAGTGGCAGCGATGACGCTGGCAATCGCGGCAATCGCAGCGTGGCCAGCAGCGAGCGTGCATGCGCAGAACGCCCGCCGGGAGCGCCGATCCGCATCGCGATGATCGAAGGCATGTCCGGTCCGTTTGCGAACGCGGGCGCGGCCGTCGAGCGCAATCTGCGCTTCGGTGTCGAGACGGTCAACGCGCGCGGCGGCGTGAAGCTCGCGGACGGCGCGCATCCTCTCGAACTCGTCGTGCTCGACAGCAAGGGCAGCGCGGAAGAGGCGCTCGTGCAATTGCGCGCGGCCGCCGACAGACACATCGGCTTCATCGCGCAAGGCAACAGCTCGGCCGTAGCGGCGGCGCTGCTGGCTGCGATTGACAAGCAGAACAGGCGTGAGCCGGACAATCGCGAACTGTTCCTCAACTATTCCGCCGACGATCCGGCGCTCACCAACGCGAACTGCAGCTTCTGGCACTTTCGCTTCGACGCGCACGCAGGCATGCGGATGGACGCGCTCGCGGATGTGATCCAGCGCGACAAGTCGGTGAAGAAGGTCTATCTGCTGAATCAGGACTACAGCTTCGGGCATGACGTGAGCACGTTGGCGCGCGCGGCGCTTGCATCGAAGCGGCCGGATGTCGTCGTGGCTGGCGACGAGTTTCACCCCATCGGCCGCGTGAAGGATTTCGCGCCGTACATCGCGAAGATTCGCGCGAGCGGCGCCGACGCCGTGATCACGGGCAACTGGGGCAACGATCTGACGCTGCTCGTCAAGGCGGCGCGCGAGCAGGGCGTCGATACGAAGTTCTACACGTTCTACGGCAACAGCCTCGGCGCGCCGGCCGCGCTCGGTGACGCGGGCGTGAAGCGTGTGGTCGCCGTCGCCGACTGGCATCCGAACGCGGGCGGCGCGGCATCGGACGCATGGTACGCGTCGTTCCGCCAGCGGTTCCCGGCTGCGCAGGACGACTACCCGGTGCTGCGCATGCCGCTGATGATCGAAATGCTGGCGGCAGCGATGAGCCGTGCGGGCAGCGCGCAGCCCGACAAGGTCGCGAAGGCGCTCGAAGGCATGAAGTACGACAACGGCTTCCACCCGTCGTGGATGCGCGCCGACGATCATCAACTGATCCAGCCCCTTTACGTGATGGAAATGGACAAGGCTGGCATGCAGGGCGTCCAGTTCGACAACGAGGGCTCGCAATATGGCTTCCGGACCGTGCTGGCGCTGCCGCCCGAACGCACTGTTGCGGCCACGACGTGCCGGATGAAGCGGCCCTGAATAAGCCCGTGAATGAGCCTGTGATGAACCCGAAAGCGCCCCAAAAAACCGACCCAAAACGGACCGCAATACGGCGCTCGGACCCCTGCGCGAAGCACGGCCCGAAACGGCGGGGTTCGCCGGATGATCCGGCTGTGATACAATACGCGACTCGTTTTGTTGTAACCGCACGGCACGGCCTTTCTTCCGTGACCGCCTGTTTGATTCAAAGGAAATCAACATGTCCGTAGCTGAAATCAAGAAATCCGACGTCGTCGCGCAATTTGCACGTGGCGCAAACGACACCGGCTCCCCCGAAGTTCAAGTCGCGCTGCTCACGACGCGCATCAACGAACTGACGGTTCACTTCAAGGCCCACACGAAGGATCATCACAGCCGCCGCGGTCTGCTGCGCATGGTGAGCCGTCGTCGCAAGCTGCTCGACTACCTGAAGGGCAAGGACGCCGATCGTTACCGCGCTCTGATCGAGAAGCTGGGCCTGCGTAAGTAATCGGACGCATCGGACTTTCTGTCAGCAAGATGCCTGTGTCAGTTCCGCTGATACAGGCATTTTGTTTTTCGACGGTACGCTTCGTGTGAGGTTTGCCATCGAATCACCCGTCTGGCGCGCTGCTTGCGTCGCGGGCAAAACGAAACAAAACCGGGCTTCAGGGTAGGGCGCTGTGTCATTCCAGCGGTTCGCGTGCAAGTGGAGGCGTCCACGCGATTCTCTGGAATGGCATAACACTCCTCTACCCGAAAGGCTTCGGTCCTGACGGTGCCGCGCGGCCGCAGTTCAACGGGGTTGCGCGGCATGACCAAAAGATCAAGGAGGACAAATGTCTATGTTTAACAAGGTCGTCAAAGAGTTCAAGTGGGGCCAGCACACGGTTCGCATGGAAACGGGTGAGATCGCCCGTCAGGCGGGCGGTGCCGTGCTCGTCGATATCGAAGACACCGTCGTGCTGGCGACCGTCGTCGGCGCGAAGACGGCGAAGCCGGGCCAGGACTTCTTCCCGCTGACCGTCGACTACATCGAAAAGACCTACTCGGCAGGCAAGATTCCGGGCGGCTTCTTCCGCCGCGAAGGCCGTCCGTCGGAAGGCGAAACGCTGATTTCGCGCCTGATCGACCGGCCGCTGCGTCCGCTGTTCCCGGAAGGCTTCTACAACGAAGTGCAGGTCGTCGTGCACGTGATGTCGATCAACCCGGAAGTCCCGGCCGACATCCCCGCGCTGATCGGCGCGTCGGCTGCACTCGCCGTGTCGGGTCTGCCGTTCAACGGTCCCGTCGGTGCTGCGCGCGTCGCGTACGTCAACAACGAGTACGTGCTGAACCCGACTCGCACGCAAAGCAAGGAATCGCGCCTCGATCTCGTCGTCGCCGGTACGGAGCGCGCGGTGCTGATGGTCGAATCCGAAGCGGATCAACTGCCGGAAGACATAATGCTGGGCGCCGTCGTGTTCGGTCACGAGCAGATGCAAACGGCCATCGACGCGATCCACGAACTCGTTCGTGAAGGCGGCAAGCCTGAGTGGGACTGGCAGCCGGCGCCGAAGAACGAAGTGCTGATCTCGCGCGTCAATGAGATTGCTTATGCCGATCTGGCTGCGGCTTACCAGACGCGCGACAAGCAGGCTCGCTCGACCCGCCTGAAGGAAATCTACGCAGCGACGCAGGCGAAGCTGGAAGAAGAAGCGGCAGCAGCGGGCACCGTGGCAGCCGACAAGGCAGCCGTCGGCAACGTGCTGTTCGACATCGAAGCGAAGATCGTCCGCTCGCAGATCCTGAACGGCGAGCCGCGTATCGACGGCCGCGATACCCGCACCGTTCGCCCGATCGAAATCCGCACGGGTGTGCTGCCGCGTACGCACGGCTCGGCGCTCTTCACGCGTGGCGAGACGCAGGCGCTCGTCGTCGCGACGCTCGGCACGAGGGGCGATGAGCAGATCATCGACGCGCTCGAAGGCGAGTACCGTGATCGCTTCATGCTCCACTACAACATGCCGCCGTTCGCGACGGGTGAAACGGGCCGCGTCGGCTCGCCGAAGCGCCGTGAAATCGGCCACGGCCGTCTCGCGAAGCGCGCGCTGGTCGCGTGTCTCCCGACCGCGGACGAGTTCGGCTACTCGATTCGCGTCGTGTCGGAAATCACCGAGTCGAACGGTTCATCGTCGATGGCATCGGTGTGCGGCGGCTGCCTCGCGCTGATGGACGCCGGCGTGCCGATGAAGGCGCACGTCGCGGGCATCGCGATGGGCCTGATCCTCGAAGGCAACAAGTTTGCTGTGCTGACGGACATCCTCGGCGACGAAGATCACCTCGGCGACATGGACTTCAAGGTGGCGGGCACGGCTGACGGCGTAACGGCGCTGCAGATGGACATCAAGATCCAGGGCATCACCAAGGAAATCATGCAGGTCGCGCTCGCGCAGGCGAAGGAAGGCCGCATGCATATCCTCGGCAAGATGACGGCGGCCGTTTCGGGTGCAAACACGCAACTGTCCGAGTTCGCGCCGCGCATGATCACCATCAAGATCAATCCGGAAAAGATCCGCGACGTGATCGGCAAGGGCGGTTCGGTGATCCGTGCGCTGACGGAAGAAACGGGTACGACGATCGACATCTCGGACGACGGCGTCGTCACGATCGCGAGCACGAGCAGCGAAGGCATGGCGGAAGCGAAGAAGCGCATCGAGAACATCACGGCCGAAGTCGAAGTGGGCCAGATCTACGAAGGCACGGTGCTCAAGCTGCTGGACTTCGGCGCGATCGTGAACCTGCTGCCGGGCAAGGACGGTCTGCTGCATATCTCCGAAATCGCCAACGAGCGCATCAAGGACATCAACGACTACCTGAAGGAAGGCCAGCAAGTGAAGGTCAAGGTCATCCAGACGGACGAAAAGGGTCGTGTGCGTCTGTCGGCGAAGGCGCTTCTGAACGAAGCGGCGCAGACGGAACCGACGCCGCAGCAGTAATGCAGTGAAAGCAGGACGGCCGGTAGCGCAAAAGCGCGCCGGCCGTTTTTCATGTAGGGTGGATTGCAGTGCGAACTGGTTTTCGTGGCCGATTTGCAGCGCTATCCAGACCTTGGGAGAGACGACGATGAACGCAATCGAAATCACCGAATTCGGTGCGCCGGAAGTCTTGAAGCTCGCCGAGCGGCCGATGCCTGAGCCGAAAGCGGGCGAAGTGCTGATCAAAGTGTCCGCGTCGGGCGTGAATCGTCCGGACGTGTTTCAGCGCAAGGGCGGCTATGCGCCGCCGCCTGGCGCGTCGGATCTGCCGGGGCTGGAAGTGGCGGGCGAAATCGTCGGCGGAAATATCGACGAGAAGCGCAATCCGTTCGGTCTCAAGATCGGCGATCGCGTGTGCGCGCTGATGGCGGGCGGCGGCTACGCGGAATACGCGGCCGTGCCGCTGTTGCAGTGTCTGCCTGTGCCGAAGGGGTTTTCCGATGTCGAAGCGGCGGCCTTGCCCGAGACCTTCTTCACTGTCTGGAGCAATGTTTTTGACCGTGCGTTGCTCGGTAAAGGCGAGGGCGGCGAGAACGAGACGTTCCTCGTGCAGGGCGGTTCGAGCGGCATTGGCGTGACGGCGATCCAGATCGCGCATGCACTCGGCTATCGCGTGTTCGCGACAGCCGGCACGGACGAAAAGTGCCGTGCGTGCGAGGCGCTTGGCGCGGAACGTGCGATCAACTACAAGACGGAAGATTTCGTCGAAGTGATCAAGTCGCTCACGAATGACCGTGGCGTCGACGTGATTCTCGACATGGTGGCGGGCAGCTACGTGCCACGCGAACTGAAGGCGCTCGCCGATGGCGGCCGCCTCGTGATCATCGCGCTGCTCGGCGGCGCCAAGGTCGAAGTGAATCTGAACGACATTCTGCGCCGTCGCCTGACGGTGACGGGCTCGACGCTGCGTCCGCGTCCAGTCGAATTCAAGGCGAAGATCGCGGCGCAACTGAAGGAGCGCGTGTGGCCGCATCTCGAAGACGGCACGATCAAGCCGGTGATCTACAAGGTATTCCCGGCGGCGCAGGCGGCGCAGGCGCACGAGCTGATGGAAAGCAGCCTGCACGTCGGCAAGATCGTGCTGAATTGGGGCGCGGATGCTTGACAGCGCCCATTTAATTGAGTTTGACCCGGTCTGTCAGCACACAGTAAAATCGTGTGTTTTGCGCGTTCTGCATGAATTTTGCAGGCGGACCGCGGGCACCAGAGAGCTGGGGGCGCTGACGAAGCGGACGCGCCCAGGACCCGCACCACGACGAAACGAGCGAGACGATGGCGAAACAACGAGCAAAACTGGTAGTCGGTAACTGGAAGATGCACGGTCGGCTTGCCGACAACCGCGTGCTGCTGCAAGCCGTATCGCTTGGCGCGGACGATCTTCCGGACGATGTGCGAGTCGGCGTATGCGTGCCGTGTCCTTATCTGCCGCAAGCGCAGTCGCTGCTGGAAGGCGGCCGCGTCGCGTGGGGCGTGCAGGATGTGTCCGCGCATACGCAGGGTGCCTATACCGGTGAAGTCGCTGCCGAAATGGCAGCGGAATTTGGCGCATCGTTTGCGATCGTCGGACACTCCGAGCGTCGTGCGTATCACCGCGAAAGCGGCGAGACCGTCGCTGTCAAGGCACAGCGCGCGCTCGAGGCAGGTTTGACGCCGATCGTCTGCGTCGGCGAAACGCTTGAAGAGCGCGAGTCGGGTAGGACAGAGCAGATCGTGGGCGCGCAACTCGATGCGGTGCTCGCGACGTTGTCGGTGGAAGATTCGGCTCGCATCGTCGTTGCGTATGAGCCCGTGTGGGCCATCGGCACCGGGGAGAGCGCGACGGCACAACAGGCGCAGGACGTTCATGCGTTCTTGCGCGCGCGTCTCGCAATGAGGGGCGACGACGTGGAAAGCGTGCCGCTGCTGTACGGTGGCAGCGTGAAGCCGGAGAACGCGGAAGAGTTGTTCAGTCAGCCGGATATCGACGGCGGTTTGATCGGCGGCGCGTCGCTGAAAGACAAGGATTTCCTGGCAATCTGCAGTGCAGCCGTCGCGGCGACCGCCGCGCGCTGACCAAGCAAGGCAGAGTGCCCGGGCGAGGATGACCCATTGCGCGCAGCATGTGTGTTGTTGCGCGGTTAAATAAAGACCCAGGTGAGTGTGATGCTGTATTTGAAAACGTTGATCATTGTCGTGCAGTTGCTGTCGGCGCTTGGCGTCATCGGCCTCGTGCTGTTGCAGCACGGCAAGGGCGCCGACATGGGCGCGGCCTTCGGTAGCGGCGCGTCGGGCAGTCTCTTCGGCGCGACGGGCTCTGCTAATTTTCTGTCACGTACGACTGCGATACTGGCAGCAGTGTTCTTCGCCACCACGTTGGCACTGACGTACATCGGCGCGTATCACTCGAAACCTTCGGCGGGCGTCCTTGGCAGTGCTCCTGCAACGGCTCCTGCGGCTGCATCCGTTGCTCCTGCTGCGTCTGCACCCGCTAATGCATCGGCTGCAGTTGCTGCATCCGCAGCTTCTGCGCCAGGCCAAGATGTGCCGAAATAAATCTTCGAAGAAAACGCGTTTGTGCGTTGAACAAACTGCTTAAACGGGTTAGAATTCAAGTCTTGAAGCGATTCGCGGGTTTTACAAGTTGTTTTCCCGGATTGCAGACAGTGCCGACGTGGTGAAATTGGTAGACACGCTATCTTGAGGGGGTAGTGGCGAAAGCTGTGCGAGTTCGAGTCTCGCCGTCGGCACCAATGTTATCTAATGCCAGCCGCTTGCTTCAGCTTCGGCTGGCATTTTCACTTCTAGGGTGGTGTTTGCTGTGGGCTTTCGACATCAAGCATCCCGAAGTGTTTCGCGTCAGGGGTTGTTCAAAATGGTCCGCGTCTCCTGGCGTCACTCAGAACCAACCGATTGAGGATAGCTTTGAACCTCGCAGCCTATTTCCCCGTTTTGTTGTTCCTCCTCGTGGGCACCGGTTTAGGCGTAGCACTGGTCAGTATCGGCAAGATCCTCGGTCCGAATCGGCCGGATACCGAAAAGAACGCACCGTACGAGTGCGGCTTCGAAGCGTTCGAAGATGCGCGCATGAAGTTCGATGTGCGCTACTACCTGGTTGCCATTCTCTTTATCATTTTCGACCTTGAAACGGCGTTCCTGTTCCCGTGGGGTGTTGCCCTGCGCGATATCGGCTGGCCGGGCTTCATCTCGATGATGATTTTTCTGCTCGAATTCCTGTTGGGCTTCGCCTATATCTGGAAGAAAGGTGGCCTTGATTGGGAATGACGGGTTAATCGCCGGTATGTAGGGGTGGCGATGGCTCGCCGCCCGTCTGGAGTGGAAAGCAAATGAGTATCGAAGGGGTCTTGAAGGAAGGGTTTGTCACCACCACGGCTGACAAGCTGATCAACTGGACGCGTACCGGTTCACTGTGGCCGATGACGTTCGGTCTCGCGTGTTGTGCTGTCGAGATGATGCATGCGGGCGCAGCCCGTTATGACCTCGACCGTTTTGGCGTGGTGTTTCGTCCAAGTCCGCGACAGTCGGACGTGATGATCGTCGCCGGCACGCTGTGCAACAAGATGGCGCCCGCGCTGCGCAAGGTCTACGACCAGATGGCCGAGCCGCGCTGGGTGATCTCGATGGGTTCGTGCGCGAACGGCGGTGGCTACTATCACTACTCGTATTCGGTGGTGCGTGGCTGCGACCGTATCGTCCCCGTCGATGTGTATGTGCCGGGCTGCCCGCCCACGGCTGAAGCGCTGGTGTACGGCGTGATCCAGCTGCAGGCGAAGATCCGCCGCACCAATACCATCGCCCGTCAATAAGGCCAGAGCCTCCCCCACAATATGGCAACCAAACTCGAGACCCTCAAAGCGAACCTCGAGGCGGCCTTTGGCGGCCGCCTGACGAGCGTCACCGAATCCATCGGTGAGCTGACCATCGTCGTGAAAGCGGGCGATTACCTCGAAGTGGCCACGCGTCTGCGCGATGACGCGACGCTGCACTTCGAGCAACTGATCGACCTGTGTGGTGTCGACTATCAAACTTACGGTGAAGGCGCTTACGAAGGTCCGCGTTTTGCCGCTGTCCTGCATCTACTGTCCATCTCGAACAACTGGCGCCTGCGCGTGCGCGTGTTCGCGCCGGACGACGCTGTGCCCCTGGTTCCGTCGGTCGTCGAGATCTGGAATTCGGCCAACTGGTACGAGCGCGAAGCATTCGACCTATACGGCATCGTCTTCGAAGGTCATCCGGACCTGCGCCGCATCCTGACCGATTACGGTTTCATCGGTTATCCGTTCCGCAAGGATTTCCCGGTTTCCGGCTACGTCGAAATGCGCTACGACCCGGAAGAGAAGCGCGTCGTCTATCAGCCGGTGACGATCGAGCCGCGGGAAATCACGCCGCGCGTGATCCGCGAGGATCACTATGGCGGCCTGAAACACTAAGAGAACGTCATGGCAGAGATCAAGAACTACACGCTCAACTTCGGCCCTCAGCACCCGGCAGCGCACGGCGTGCTGCGCCTCGTGCTCGAACTCGACGGCGAAGTGATCCAGCGCGCCGATCCGCACATCGGCCTCCTGCACCGCGCGACGGAAAAGCTCGCGGAGAGCAAGACGTTCATCCAGTCGGTGCCGTACATGGACCGTCTCGACTACGTGTCGATGATGGTCAACGAGCACGGCTATGTGCTCGCAATCGAAAAGCTGCTCGGCATCGACGTGCCGATTCGCGCAAAGTACATCCGCGTGCTGTTCGACGAAGTCACGCGCGTGCTGAACCACCTGATGTGGATCGGCGCGCATGCGCTCGACGTCGGCGCGATGGCGGTGTTCCTCTACGCGTTCCGCGAGCGCGAAGACCTGATGGACGTGTATGAGGCGGTGTCCGGCGCGCGGATGCACGCTGCGTACTATCGTCCGGGCGGTGTGTATCGCGATCTGCCGGACGCGATGCCGCAATACAAGGCATCGAAGATTCGCAATGCGAAGGCATTGTCGAAGCTGAACGAGAACCGCCAGGGCTCGCTGCTCGATTTCATCGAAGACTTCTTCAACCGCTTCCCGAAGTACGTCGACGAGTACGAAACGCTGCTCACCGACAACCGCATCTGGAAGCAGCGTCTGGTCGGCATCGGCGTCGTGAGTCCGGAGCGCGCGCTGCAACTGGGCCTGACGGGCGCGATGCTGCGCGGCTCGGGCATCGAGTGGGATCTGCGCAAGAAGCAGCCGTACGAAGTGTATGACCAGCTGGACTTCGACATCCCCGTGGGCGTAAACGGCGATTGCTACGACCGCTATCTGGTGCGCGTCGAAGAAATGCGTCAATCCACGCGTATCGCGAAACAGTGCATTGAATGGCTGCGCAAGAATCCCGGCCCTGTGATGACGGACAATCACAAGGTCGCGCCGCCGTCGCGCGTCGGCATGAAGTCGAACATGGAAGAGCTGATTCACCACTTCAAGCTCTTCACGGAAGGCTTCCACGTGCCGGAAGGCGAAACATACGCGGCCGTCGAGCATCCGAAGGGCGAGTTCGGCATCTATCTGGTGTCGGATGGCGCAAACAAGCCGTATCGCCTGAAGATTCGCGCGCCGGGTTATGCACACCTGTCCGCGCTCGACGAAATGGCGCGCGGTCACATGATCGCCGACGCCGTGACGATCATCGGCACGCAAGACATCGTGTTCGGTGAAGTCGATCGCTAGGCGAATTCACGAGCAGTATTCATCAAGGCGCGCGCTCACGTAGCCGATAACGCATGAGAAGCGGGGCGCGCGTCAAGCAAAGGAACGCCGGGTCTGTCGCAACACGCAGTGCGCGACAGGTTTTCGTTCGGTAGGAATTGAAAGAGTCGTGTCTGAAAATGATCTCAGCTGAAGGCCTGAAAGAAATCGATCGTGCGATCACGAAGTACCCCGCCGATCAGAAACAGTCCGCCGTGATGGCGGCGCTGGCCGTCGGTCAGCAGGAGCATGGCTGGCTGTCGCCCGAACTGATGGAGTTCGTCGCGGACTATCTCGGCATGCCGGCCGTCGCCGTGCAGGAGGTCGCGACCTTCTACACGATGTTCGAGACGTCGCCCGTCGGCAAACACAAGATCACGCTCTGCACGAACCTGCCGTGCCAGCTCGGTCCCGATGGCGGTTCGGACAGCGCCGCCGAATATCTGAAGCAGAAGCTCGGCATCGACTTCGGCGAAACCACCCCGGACGGTAAGTTCACCCTGAAAGAGGGCGAGTGCATGGGTTCGTGCGGTGACGCTCCTGTGCTGCTCGTGAACAACCATCGCATGTGCAGCTTCATGAGCCGCGAGAAGATCGACCAGCTGCTCGAGGAACTTTCGAAATGACGTCTTTGCACGATCGTCACATCAAACCGCTGATTCTCGCCGGCCTGAACGGCGACAACTGGCATCTTCAAGACTACGTGGCGCGCGGCGGCTACAAGCAGCTGCGCCGTATCCTCGAAGAGAAGATTCCGCCGGAGCAGGTGATCGCCGACGTGAAGGCTTCGGGTCTGCGCGGCCGCGGCGGTGCAGGCTTTCCGACGGGCCTGAAGTGGAGCTTCATGCCGCGCCAGTTCCCGGGGCAGAAGTATCTCGTCTGCAACTCGGACGAGGGCGAGCCGGGCACGTTCAAGGACCGCGACATCCTGCGCTGGAACCCGCATTCGCTGATCGAAGGCATGGCCATCGGCGCGTACGCGATGGGCATCACGGTCGGCTACAACTACATCCACGGTGAAATCTTCGAAGTCTACAAGCGCTTCGAAGAGGCACTGGAGGAAGCGCGCGCAGCCGGTTTCCTCGGCGACAACATCATGGGCTCCAGCTTCTCGTTCCAGCTGCATGCGCACCACGGTTACGGCGCCTACATCTGCGGCGAAGAAACCGCACTGCTCGAATCGCTGGAAGGCAAGAAGGGCCAGCCGCGCTTCAAGCCGCCGTTCCCGGCGAGCTTCGGCGTGTACGGCAAGCCGACCACGATCAACAACACGGAAACGTTCGCAGCCGTGCCGTTTCTGCTGGAAGTCGGTCCGCAGGCCTACCTCGAAATAGGCAAGCCGAACAACGGCGGCACGAAGATTTTCTCGGTGTCGGGTGACGTCGAGCGTCCGGGCAACTACGAAATCCCGCTCGGCACGCCGTTCTCGACGCTGATGGAACTCGCGGGTGGCATGCGCGGCGGCAAGAAGATCAAGGCCGTGATTCCCGGCGGTTCGTCGGCGCCCGTGGTTCCGGGCGACATCATGATGCAAACCGACATGGACTACGATTCGATCGCGAAGGCGGGTTCGATGCTGGGTTCGGGCGCCGTCATCGTGATGGACGAGACGCGCTGCATGGTGCGCTCGCTGTTGCGCCTGTCGTATTTCTATTACGAAGAGTCGTGCGGTCAGTGCACGCCGTGCCGCGAAGGCACGGGCTGGCTGTATCGCGTCGTGCATCGCATCGAACACGGCCTCGGCCGCCAGGAAGATCTGGATCTGCTGAACTCAGTCGCGGAGAACATCATGGGCCGCACGATCTGCGCGCTCGGCGATGCGGCTGCCATGCCCGTGCGCGGCATGCTCAAGCACTACTGGGACGAATTCGAGTATCACGTCGCCAACAAGCGTTGCCTCGTCGGCGGTCATGAGGGCGCAGCGGCGGCATCGGAAACGATCGCCGCGTAAAGCCAGAGTAAAGCCACAGGCAAGCGCGAGAGCCGCCGCTTCGCGCAAAAGCGCAGCGGCGAGCGGGCGAACGATTGAGCGGTAACAGGTTAAGGAAGATTGACCATCATGGTTGAACTTGAAATAGACGGCAAGAAAGTAGAGGTGGCCGAAGGCAGCATGATCATTCAGGCTGCACATAAGGTCGATACCTACATCCCTCACTTCTGCTATCACAAGAAGCTGTCGATTGCGGCCAACTGCCGGATGTGTCTCGTCGATGTCGAGAAGATGCCGAAGGCCGTGCCTGCATGCGCGACGCCGGTGTCGGCGGGCATGATCGTGCGCACGAAATCGGAAAAGGCGGTGAAGGGTCAGCAATCCGTGATGGAGTTTCTGCTGATCAATCACCCGCTCGATTGCCCGATCTGCGATCAGGGCGGCGAATGCCAGCTGCAGGATCTGGCCGTCGGTTACGGCAAGTCGTCGTCGCGTTATAGCGAAGAGAAGCGCGTCGTGTTCCACAAGAACGTCGGCCCGCTGATCTCGATGGAAGAAATGACGCGCTGCATTCACTGCACGCGCTGTGTCCGCTTTGGTGAAGAAATCGCCGGCGTGATGGAGCTCGGCATGCTGGGCCGCGGCGAGCACTCGGAAATCACGTCGTTCGTCGGCAAGACGGTCGACTCCGAACTGTCGGGCAACATGATCGACCTGTGCCCCGTCGGCGCGTTGACCAGCAAGCCGTTCCGCTACAGCGCCCGTACGTGGGAACTGTCGCGCCGCAAGTCGGTGAGCCCGCACGATTCCGTCGGCGCGAACCTCGTCGTGCAGGTGAAGAACAACCGCGTGATGCGCGTGCTGCCGTTCGAAAACGAAGCAATCAACGAGTGCTGGATTTCGGACAAGGACCGTTTCTCGTACGAAGGCCTGAACAGCCCGGAACGTCTGACGCGCCCGATGCTCAAGCAGGGCGGCCAGTGGGTCGAGACGGACTGGCAGACGGCGCTCGAATACGTCGTCAAGGGTCTGAAGGGAATCAAGGCGGATCACGGCGCTGACGCGCTTGCCACGCTTGGCAGCGCGCACAGCACGGTCGAAGAACTGTTCCTGCTGAAGAAGATCGCAGAAGCGGTCGGAACGTCGAACGTCGATTTCCGTCTGCGTCAGACGGACTTCCCGGCAGGCGCAAACGGCACGCCGTGGCTGGGTACGGCTATCGCTAATCTGTCGACGCTCGACTCGGCATTGGTGATCGGCTCGTCGCTGCGCCGCGATCATCCGCTGTTCGCCGCGCGTCTGCGTCAGGCAGCCAAGGGTGGCGCGAAGATCACGCTGCTGCAAGCCACGCGCGACGACGCGCTGATTCCGCAAGCTACACGTATCGCTGCGGCACCGTCGGCATGGCTCAATGAGCTGGCTGGCATCGCTGCCGCCGTGTCGGAAGCGAAGGGCGTCGCGTTGCCGGAGGCGTTCGCAGGCGCGCAGGTGTCGGATGTCGCGAAGCAGACGGCGGCATCGCTCACCACGGGCGAGCTTCGCGTCGTGCTGCTCGGCAACGGCGCTGTCCAGCATCCGGAGTTCGCGCGCATTCACGCAGCGGCTCAATGGATCGCTGATGCAACGGGCGCCTCGCTCGGCTTCCTGACAGAAGCGGCGAACACCGTCGGCGCGCATCTCGTCGGCGCATTGCCGGGCGAGGGCGGTCTGAACGCCCGCGAAGTCTTCGAGCAGCCGCGCAAGGGTTACCTGCTGCTGAACCTCGAACCGGAATTCGATACCGCCAACCCGGCGCAGGCGCTAGCCGCGCTGAACCAGGCGGAAATGGTCGTCGTGATGTCGCCGTTCCAGACGGGCGCCGAGTACGCGGACGTCCTGCTGCCGATCGCGCCGTTCACGGAAACGGCCGGCACGTTCATCAACGCGGAAGGCACGGTGCAGATGTTCAACGGCGTCGTGCGTCCGCTGGGCGATACGCGCCCCGCATGGAAGGTTCTGCGTGTGCTGGGCAGCCTGCTCGGCGTGCCGGGCTTCGATTACGACACGGCTGAAGAAGTGCGCGTCGACGCGTTGGGCGATGGCGATCTGACGTCGCGCCTGTCGAACGAGACGACCGCGGCCATCGCGCGCAGCAGCGCGGCGAAGGCGGCGGAAGGCACGTTCGAGCGCATCGCCGATGTGCCGATCTATCACGCCGATCCGCTCGTGCGCCGTGCAGAGTCGTTGCAGCTGACGGCGGCCGCGCGTGCCGCCCACACGGTCGGTTTGCCGGCGGCGCTGTTCGACAAGCTGGATTTGAAGGAAGGCGACGCGGTGCGCGTTCGTCAGGGCGATCGCTCGGTGCAGGTTCCGGCCGTGCGTGATGCGAATCTTGCGGAGACGGTCGTCCGCGTATCGGCGGCTACGCCAGCCGGTGCAGCGCTGGGCAGCCTGTTCGGTGAACTGGTGGTGGAGAAGGCGTAAATGACCTTGTTCGATACGATCAACGCGGGCGGCAGCCAGCTTCTCGGCGTGGCCTGGCCTACGGTGTGGGCACTCGTGCGCATCCTCGTGGTGTCCGTCGCGATCCTGCTGTGCGTGGCTTACCTGATCCTGTGGGAACGTAAGCTGATCGGCTGGATGCACGTGCGTCTTGGCCCGAACCGCGTCGGCCCGGCGGGTCTCCTGCAGCCGATCGCCGACGTGCTGAAGCTGCTCCTGAAGGAAGTCATTCAGCCGACGCAAGCGAGCCGCTGGATCTACCTGATCGCGCCGATCATGGTGGTGGTCCCCGCGTTCGCGGTGTGGGCGGTGATTCCGTTCCAGTCGGGCGCCGTGCTCGGCGACATCAACGCGGGCCTGCTGTACGCGATCTCGATTTCGTCGATGGGCGTGTATGGCGTGATTCTCGCGGGCTGGGCGTCGAACTCGAAGTACGCGTTCCTCGGCGCGATGCGCGCGGCGGCGCAGATGGTGTCGTACGAAATCTCGATGGGCTTCGCGCTCGTCGTCGTGATGATGACGGCAGGCACGATGAACCTGTCGGACATCGTCGGATCGCAGATGCGCGGCATCTTCGCGAGCCACGGCGTGACGTTCCTGTCGTGGAACTGGTTGCCGCTGCTGCCTGCCTTCGTCGTGTACTTCATTTCGGGTATCGCCGAAACGAATCGGCATCCGTTTGACGTGGTGGAAGGCGAGTCGGAAATCGTCGCAGGTCACATGATCGACTACTCGGGCATGGCGTTCGCGCTCTTCTTCCTCGCCGAGTACATCAACATGATCGTGATCTCGGCGCTGGCTTCCGTCCTGTTCCTCGGCGGCTGGAGTGCACCGTTCGGGTTCCTGTCGTTCATTCCGGGCATCTTCTGGCTGGTGCTGAAAGTATTCTTCCTGTTGTCGGTATTTATCTGGGCGCGTGCGACGTTCCCGCGCTACCGCTATGACCAGATCATGCGTCTGGGCTGGAAGGTGTTCCTGCCGGTTACCGTGATCTGGGTGATCGTGGTCGGCCTCTGGATCATGTCGCCGTTGAATATCTGGAATTAAGGAGGCGGACGAACCATGACCGCAATCCAAAACTTCTTCAAGACCTTCTTTCTGACCGAACTGCTGAAAGGCCTCGCGCTGACGGGACGCTATACGTTCCAGCGCAAGATCACGGTGCAGTTCCCCGAAGAGAAGACCCCGATTTCGCCGCGTTTCCGCGGGCTGCACGCGCTGCGCCGCTATGAGAACGGCGAAGAGCGCTGCATCGCATGCAAGCTGTGCGAAGCGGTGTGCCCGGCGCTTGCCATCACGATCGAATCGGAAACGCGCGCGGACAACACGCGCCGCACGACGCGCTACGACATCGACCTGACCAAGTGCATCTTCTGCGGTTTCTGCGAGGAGAGCTGCCCGGTCGATTCGATCGTGGAAACGCACATCCTCGAGTATCACGGCGAAAAGCGCGGCGACCTGTACTTCACGAAGGACATGCTGCTGGCAGTCGGCGACCGTTACGAAGCGGAAATCGCTGCAAACAAGGCAGCCGACGCACCCTATCGTTGATTTGGGTTGATATAGCAGTTCGACGCCGCGCGGCTTACCAGGCGCAAAACCGTGCGGCGCTGCCAGACCGCTTGGGTGTCGCGTCAGACAAAGCGATGTATCAGAAGACGCGCGCCGAAGCACCAAGCCTGACGATGGCCTAACGATGAATCGGTAATCATGGAATTCACGACCGTACTGTTCTACATCTTCGCGCTGCTCCTGACGGTGTCAGGGCTGAAGGTGATCACTTCGCGCAACCCGGTGGCGTCCGCGTTGTTCCTCGTGCTCGCGTTCTTCAACGCGGCCGCGATCTGGATGCTGCTGCAGGCGGAATTCCTCGCGATCCTGCTGGTGCTGGTGTACGTCGGCGCGGTGATGGTGCTGTTCCTGTTTGTCGTGATGATGCTGGACATCAATCTCGACGTGTTGCGGCGCGACTTCAAACGCTTCGTGCCGATGGCGACCGTGGTGGGCGCCATCATCGTGGTCGAAACGGCGCTGATCCTGTGGCACGGCTACGGCGCGACGGTTCAACCCGTACGCGACACGACGGCCGCCGTCGCGGGCGCCGCCGACTGGTCGAACACGCGCCTGATCGGCAAGGTCATCTACACGGATTACATCTTCGCGTTCGAAGTGGCCGGCCTCGTGCTGCTGGTCGCGATCATCGCGGCGATGGCGCTGACCGCGCGTCACGGCAAGGACAGCAAGCGCCAGCGCGTGTCCGAGCAGGTGAAGGTGCGCCGCGAAGACCGCGTGCGCGTGGTCAAGATGGCAGCGGAGAAGGAACGTCTGGCTGAACCTGAAGCCATTACCGGCGACGCTGGCGCCGGCAAGAACAGCTGACGCAGAGGAGAGAAAAATGTTGTCACTTGCCCATTACCTCGTGCTCGGCGCGATCCTGTTCGCGATCAGCGTCGTCGGCATATTCCTGAACCGTCGCAACGTCATCATCATCCTGATGGCGATCGAGCTGATGCTGCTGGCGGTCAACACGAATTTCGTCGCGTTCTCGCATTACCTCGGCGACGTGCATGGCCAGATCTTCGTCTTCTTCGTGCTGACCGTCGCGGCAGCCGAATCTGCGATCGGCCTCGCAATTCTGGTGACCCTGTTCCGTAGCCTCGACACGATCAACGTCGAGGATCTCGATCAGCTCAAAGGTTAATTTCAGGCACAGGCTCTTATGTCAACGACACTCAATGAAAACCTGTTGCTGGCGGTTGCGCTCGCACCGCTGGCCGGCTCGCTGATCGCAGGGCTGTTCGGCAAGACGGTCGGGCGTGCGGGGGCCCACTCGATCACGATCCTCGGCGTCGCGATTTCGTTTGTTCTTTCGTGCATCGTTTTCCTCGACGTGCTGAACGGCGCGAGCTTCAACGCGACCGTGTACGAATGGATGACGGCCGGCAAGGTGAAGTTCGAAATCGGCTTTCTCGTCGACACGCTGACGGCCATGATGATGTGCGTCGTGACCTTCGTGTCGCTGATGGTCCACGTCTACACGATCGGCTACATGGCCGACGAAGAGACGGGCTACGAGCGTTTCTTCTCGTACATCTCGCTGTTCACGTTCTCGATGCTGATGCTCGTGATGAGCAACAACTTCCTGCAGCTGTTCTTCGGCTGGGAAGCGGTGGGTCTCGTGTCGTACCTGCTGATCGGCTTCTACTTCAAGCGTGAAAGCGCGATCTACGCGAACATGAAGGCGTTCCTGGTCAACCGCGTGGGCGACTTCGGCTTCATCCTGGGCATCGGTCTGATCCTCGCGTACGGCGGCTCGATGAACTACGGCGAAGTGTTTGCGAAGAGCCACGAACTGGCTTCGCTGACGTTCCCGGGCACCGACTGGGGCCTGCTGACGGTCGCGTGCATCTGCCTTTTCATCGGCGCAATGGGTAAGTCGGCGCAGTTCCCGCTGCACGTGTGGCTGCCGGACTCGATGGAAGGCCCGACGCCGATCTCCGCGCTGATTCACGCGGCAACGATGGTGACGGCGGGTATCTTCATGGTGACGCGCATGTCGCCGCTGTTCGAGCTGTCGGATTCGGCGCTGTCGTTCATCACGGTGATCGGCGCGATCACTGCGCTGTTCATGGGCTTCCTCGGCATCGTGCAGAACGACATCAAGCGCGTCGTCGCTTACTCGACGCTGTCGCAGCTCGGCTACATGACGGTCGCGCTCGGCGTGTCGGCGTATCCCGTCGCCGTGTTCCACCTGATGACGCACGCGTTCTTCAAGGCACTGCTGTTCCTCGGCGCGGGCTCGGTCATCATCGGCATGCACCACGACCAGGACATGCGCAACATGGGCGGCCTGCGCAAGTACATGCCCATCACGTGGATCACGTCGCTGGTCGGTTCGCTCGCGCTGATCGGCACGCCGTTCTTCTCAGGCTTCTATTCGAAGGACTCGATCATCGATGCGGTGAAGCTGTCGCATCTGCCGGGTTCAGGCTTCGCGTACTTCGCGGTTGTCGCAAGCGTGTTCGTGACGGCGCTGTACTCGTTCCGCATGTACTTCATGGTGTTCCACGGCGAAGAGCGTTTCCGCGGTCCGAAGCATCCCGACTCGCCGATGGGCGCCGAAGCCGCTGCGCACGGACACGGCGATCACGGCCACGGTCACGATGACCACGCTCACGAGCCGCACGAAACGCCGTGGGTGGTGTGGCTGCCGCTGGTCCTGCTCGCGATTCCGTCGATCGTGATCGGCGCAATCGGCATCGGCCCGATGCTGTACGGCGATTTCTTCCAGCACGGCGTGGCGTTCGAGAAGGTCATCTTCATCGGCGAAAACCATCCGGCGCTGCACGAGATGGCGGAAGAATTCCAGGGCTGGGCCTCGATGGGCCTGCACGCCGCAACGGGCGTGCCCGTATGGCTGGCGCTCGCGGGTGTCGTGGTGGCGTGGTTCCTGTACCTGCAGCGACCGGATCTGCCTGTTACGCTGCGCCGCACGTTCGGTCCGATCTATACGCTGCTGGATAACAAGTACTACATGGACAAGATCAACGAAGTCGTGTTCGCACGCGGCGCCGTGGCAATCGGCCGTGGCCTGTGGAAGGAAGGCGACGTCGTGGTCATTGACGGCATTGTCAACGGAAGCGCGCGCTTTATCGGCTGGTTCGCGAGCGTGATCCGTTTCCTGCAATCGGGTTACATCTACCATTACGCGTTTGCCATGATCATCGGCATGCTGGGGCTCTTGACCCTGTTTGTAACGCTCGGCGGCAAATAAGAACAGGCTGGAGACACTTCACATGCACACGACGTTTCCGATTCTAAGTATCGCAATCTGGATGCCGATTATTTTCGGCCTGGTGGTTCTGGCCATCGGTTCAGATCGTAATCCCGGTCCTGCGCGCTGGATTTCGCTGATCGGCTCTGTCCTGAGTTTCATCGTGACGATTCCGCTGATCACGGACTTCGACTCGAGCACGGCAGCATTGCAGTTCGAAGAGAAGGCAAACTGGATCGAGCGCTTCAACATCACGTATCACCTTGGCATCGACGGTATCGCGATGTGGTTCGTCGTGCTGACGGCGCTCATCACGGTGATCGTCGTGATCAGCGCGTGGGAAGTGATCACGAAGAACGTCGCGCAGTACATGGCGGCGTTCCTGATCCTGTCGGGCATCATGGTCGGCGTGTTCTGCGCGGCCGACGGCTTGTTGTTCTACGTGTTCTTCGAAGCGACGCTGATCCCGATGTACATCATCATCGGTGTGTGGGGCGGGGCGAACCGCGTGTACGCGGCGTTCAAGTTCTTCCTCTATACGCTGATGGGCTCGCTGCTGATGCTGGTCGGCCTGCTGTACCTGTATACGCAGACGGGCACCTTCGATCTGGCGACGTGGCAAGCCGCGAAGCTGTCGATGACGCCGCAGGTGCTGCTCTTCATCGCGTTCTTCCTCGCGTTCGCCGTCAAGGTGCCGATGTGGCCCGTCCACACCTGGCTGCCTGACGCGCACGTGGAAGCGCCGACGGGCGGCTCGGTCGTGCTGGCGGCAATTATGCTGAAGCTGGGCGCATACGGTTTCCTGCGCTTCTCGCTGCCCATCGCGCCGGATGCAAGCCATTTCCTCGCGCCCGTCGTGATCACGCTGTCGCTGATCGCCGTGATCTACATCGGCTTCGTCGCGATGGTGCAGGCGGACATGAAGAAGCTGGTGGCGTATTCGTCGATCGCTCACATGGGTTTCGTCACACTCGGCTTCTTCATCTTCAACCAGCTCGGTACGGAAGGCGCAATCGTGCAGATGATCTCGCACGGCTTCGTATCCGGCGCGATGTTCCTTTGCATCGGCGTGCTGTACGACCGCATGCACTCGCGTCAGATCGCCGACTACGGCGGCGTCGTCAACACGATGCCGAAGTTCGCGGCGCTCGTGATGCTGTTCTCGATGGCGAACTGCGGCCTGCCGGGCACGTCCGGTTTCGTCGGCGAGTTCATGGTGATTCTGGCCGCTGTCCAGTACAACTTCTGGATTGCGTTCGGCGCGGCCGTGACGCTGATTCTCGGCGCGGCCTATACGTTGTGGATGTACAAGCGCGTGTACTTCGGCGCGGTTGTGAACGACCACGTGAAGAGCCTCGTCGACATCAACCGTCGCGAGTTCGTCATGCTGGCGGTGCTCGCCGCGTTGACGCTGTATATGGGCATCTATCCGAAGCCCTTTACCGAAGTGATGCACGTGTCGGTGGAAAACCTCCTCTCCCACGTCGCGCAGTCGAAGCTGCCGCTACCGCAGTAATGCAGAGCGGAGGAATTTAAAAGATCATGCAAAACGCTCCTATGACCGCCTTGTTGCCTGACGCGCTGGTGATGGCCGCCATCGTCGTCGCGTGGCTCAACGACACCTTTGCCGGGCCCGACAGCCGAAAGACGACGTATTTCATTGCGCTCGTTTCGTCGGTGGTGGCCGGCGTCTGGTTTGCCATCGAAGCCTTCGCGCCGGGTGCCGGGCCGCAGTACTTCTTCTCGCGCATGTATGTGGTCGATCCGTTCGCCAGCGTGATGAAGGCGGTCGTGTCGCTTGGCTACGCGCTGACGATCATCTACTCGCGCAAGTACCTGGAAGACCGCGGCCTGTACGAGGGCAACTTCTTCCTGCTCGGCATGTTTTCGCTGCTGGGCCAGCTGATCATGATCTCGGGCAACAACTTCCTGACGCTGTACCTCGGTCTGGAACTGATGTCGCTGTCGCTGTATGCGGTGATCGCGCTGCGCCGCGATGCCGCCCCGTCGAACGAAGCCGCGATGAAGTACTACGTGCTCGGCGCGCTGGCTTCGGGCTTCCTGCTGTACGGCATCTCGATGCTCTATGGCGCTACGGGCTCGCTCGAACTGAACGAAGTGCTGAAGGCTGTTGCATCGGGCCGGATCAACGACGTCGTGCTGCTGTTCGGCGTGATCTTCATCGTCGCGGGTGTCGCGTTCAAGATGGGTGCCGTGCCGTTCCATATGTGGGTGCCCGACGTCTATCAGGGCGCGCCGACCGCGATGACGCTGATCGTCGGCGGCGGCCCGAAGGTCGCGGCGTTCGCGTGGGGCCTGCGCTTCCTGGTGATGGGCCTGTTGCCGCTCGCCGTCGACTGGCAGGAGATGCTGGTCATCCTCGCAGCGTTGTCGCTGATCGTCGGCAACATCACGGGTATCGTCCAGCGCAACGTCAAGCGGATGCTGGCGTACTCGGCGATCTCGAACATGGGCTTCGTGCTGCTCGGCCTGCTGGCCGGCGTAGTCGATGGCAAGACGGGGTCGGCCGCGAGCGCATACGGCTCGGCGATGTTCTACAGCATCATCTATCTGCTGACGACGCTCGGCTCGTTCGGTGTCGTGATGCTGCTCGCGCGCCGCGAGTTCGAAGCCGAGACGCTCGACGACTTCAAGGGCCTCAACCAGCGTAGCCCCGTGTTCGCGTTCGTGATGATGGTGATGATGTTCTCGCTCGCCGGCATTCCGCCGACGGTCGGCTTCTACGCGAAGCTCGCGGTTCTCGAAGCGACGATGAACGCGGGTCTCACGTGGCTCGCCGTACTCGCTGTGATCACGTCGCTGTTCGGTGCGTTCTACTATCTGCGCATCGTGAAGCTGATGTACTTCGACGATCCCGTCGATACGACGCCGCTCGCGGGCGACGCCTGCAAGCGTACGCTGCTGGCACTGAACGGCGTCGCTGTGCTGGTGCTCGGCATCGTTCCCGGTCCGCTGATGTCGATCTGCCTGAACGCGATCTCGCACACGCTGCCGCTGTAATGTCGGCAGCGGGGTGGTTCGTCGTGCTGTTGGCGCTCGCGGGCGCGAACTTGCCGTTTCTGAATCAACGCCTGTTCGGTGTCGTGCCCTTGAGGGCCGCGAAGAAAAGCGCGTGGATCAGAATCGGCGAACTGATCGTGCTGTATTTCATTGTCGGCGCGCTTGGCTTCCTGCTCGAAGCGCGCGCCGGCAACCGCTTCGAACAGGGCTGGCAGTTCTACGCGATCACGTTCAGCCTGTTCATCGTGTTCGCCTTCCCGGGCTTCACGTTTCAATATCTCGTCAAACGGCGCTGACGGTTCCAGCCGTCGCGCCTCTCGCCGCAAGAGGCCGCACATGGCAGAACTTCCCGATCACGACGCTGCGCTCATCGAGACCTGCATCAAAAGCGAAGTGGCTTATCAAGGGCCCTTCATGACGGTCAAGTGCGATACCGTGCGCCTGCCCGACGGCAAAACCGCGACGCGCGAATACGTCAAGCATCCCGGCGCCGTGATGGTGATTCCTCTCTTCGACGACGGCCGCGTGCTGATGGAGAGCCAGTACCGCTACGCGATGGGCAAGGTGATGTACGAGTATCCGGCCGGCAAGCTGGACCCGGACGAAGACTCGCTGACCTGCGCAAAGCGCGAGCTGCTCGAAGAAACCGGCTATACGGCGCGCGAGTACGTCTATCTGACGCGTATTCACCCAATCATTTCGTACTCGACGGAGTTCATCGACATCTATGTCGCGCGCGGCCTGACGGCAGGCGAACGCAAGCTCGACGACGGTGAGTTCCTGGAAACATTTATTGCGAAGGTGACGGACGTGTCGGAATGGATACGCGCGGGTCAGCTGAGCGACGTGAAGACGATCATCGGCACGTTCTGGCTCGAGAAGCTTTTGTCGGGCGAGTGGCCGACGAACTCGGCAGAGGCGGGCTGATACGCTGCCCGCATCCACTCAGCGACCACCCGCAAAACGGCAGCCCTCGCGCTGCCGTTTTTCCTTCCCCGACGTTCGTTGTGGTGCGGGCCAGGGACGCTTCGACGCGTCGTGCACCAACGCGCTAAAATTACCGATCACCATGTTCTGCGTGCACCTCGTGCTTTGCGCAAATGTCGGAGCGTTATGTGACCCGGCCCGAGCCAAAGCAGAAGAATTTTAACGAACGATCGTTCACAAATTTCAATTTTGCGCTAAACTCATACGCAAGCCCTGACTCCACATGAAGGTCCTCGATCTACAGTGTCCGCACGATCATCGGTTCGAAGGCTGGTTCGCTTCCGCCGATGACTTCGAATCGCAGTTGTCCCGCAAGCTGATCGAATGTCCGATTTGCGGTGCGACCGAAGTGAGCCGTTTGCCGTCGGCGCCACGCCTGAATTTGTCGAAGGCGACGAACGCCACGACCGACAAGGCTCCCGCGAACGCTAGCGAATTGCAGGCGCACGTGATGCGTGCGCTGCGCGAGGTGCTGGAAAAGACCGAGAACGTGGGCGACCGCTTTGCCGAGGAAGCGCGGCGCATTCACTACAACGAAGCGCCCGCTCGCAGCATCCGGGGCGTCACGACGCCCGAAGATGCACGCGCCCTCGTCGAAGAAGGCATCGATGTGATGCCGCTGCCCGTACCCGCCGCACTGAAAGAGCCACTGCAATAGCCATCGATTGCAGTGCTCCTAGCGGCGACAGGCCGCGGCCAGGAGACACTGCGCATGGATCTGAACTATTCCCCCGCCGACGACGCGTTCCGCGCCGACGTCAGCGCCTGGCTCGAAGCGAATCTGCCTGACGAGCTGCGCGACACAGTCCTCAACCACAAACGTCTGAATCGCGACGACTTCGCGAGCTGGCACAAGCTGCTCGGCAAGCGGGGCTGGTCGGCGCCCGCGTGGCCCGTCGAATATGGCGGCCCGAACTGGAACGCGACGCAGCGCCATATCTGGGACGAAGAATGCGCCCGCATCGGCGCACCGGCGGTGTTGCCGTTCGGCGTGTCGATGGTCGCGCCCGTGCTGATGAAGTACGGCAGCGAAGCGCAAAAGCGTCGCTATCTGCCGCGCATTCTCGACGGCACCGACTGGTGGTGCCAGGGTTATTCGGAGCCGGGCTCGGGCTCGGACCTGGCGTCGCTGCGCACGCGTGCCGAACGCATCGGCGACCATTACATCGTCAACGGCCAGAAGACCTGGACGACGCTCGGCCAGCACGCCGACATGATGTTCTGCCTCGTGCGCACCGACGGCGGCGCGAAGAAGCAGGAGGGCATCTCGTTCCTGCTGATCGACATGAAGACGCCGGGCATCACCGTGCGTCCCATCATCACGCTCGACGAGGATCACGAAGTCAACGAAGTGTTCTTCGAGGACGTGAAGGTTCCTGTCGAGAATCTCGTCGGCGACGAGAACCGGGGCTGGACCTATGCGAAGTATCTGCTCGGACATGAGCGCACGAGCATCGCGCGAGTCGGCCAGTCGAAGCGGGAACTCGTGTTTCTCAAGCATCTCGCGCTGAAGCAGAAAAAGAACGGCAAGCCGCTGCTGCACGATCCGCTGTTTGCCGCGAAAGTGGCGAGCCTCGAGATCGAACTGATGGCGCTCGAAGTCACGGTGCAGCGTGTTGTGTCGAACGAAGCGGGCGGGCGCGGTCCGGGACCGGAGGCGTCGATGCTGAAGATCAAGGGCACGGAAGTGCAGCAGGGATTGACGGAGCTGATGTTCGAAGCCGTTGGCCCGCTTGCCGCGCCTTTCGATGTGCCGTTCCTCGAAGGCGAACGTGCGCACAGCATCGCGGGCGACGACGATGCCGCGCCGCTCGCCGCGTACTACTTCAACTATCGCAAGACCTCGATCTACGGCGGCTCGAACGAAATTCAAAAGAACATCATCGCGCAGATGATTCTTGGACTGTGAGGAGCGGCGCATGGACTTCAATTTCACCGACGAACAACAGCAACTCGCGGACGTGCTGCGCCGCTACCTCGACAAGCACTACGGCTTCGAAGCGCGTCAGGCGATCGTGCGCTCGAAAGCGGGCGTATCGAATGAGCACTGGTCCGCGTTCACCGAGCTCGGCTTGACCGCGCTGCCCGTGCCCGAAGCGCAAGGCGGTTTCAACGGCGGCACCGTCGACATGCTGGTCGTGATGCAGGAGCTGGGGCGCGCGCTCGTCGTCGAGCCGTACTGGTCGACGGCTGTCGGTATCGAAGCGCTGAAGCTGTCCGGTACGGGCGAAGGCGACGACGCCGCGCTGCTCGAACGCGCCGCACAAGGCGAGATCAAGCTCGCCGTCGCGTTTCATGAGCCGGGCGCGCGCTACGATCTGTTCGCGATCGAAACGAAGGCGACGCGTCGAGGCGACGGCTACGTGCTGAGCGGCACGAAGTCGGTCGTGCTGCACGGCGCGCAGGCCGATCATTGGATCGTGCCCGCGCGGCTCGACGGCGAAGTGGCGCTCTTCGTCGTCGCACGCGATACCGCGAGTACGCAGACCACCGCGCAAGTCACCGACTATCGGACGATCGACGGCCAGCGCGCAGCGACTCTCGCGTTCAACGCGACGCCGGCGCGCAAGTTGAACGGCAGGCATGCGGGCGCCACGGCGTTCGAGCACATCGCCGACTACGGCATCGTGCTGTTGTGCTCGGAGGCGATCGGCGCGCTCGATGCGCTGAATCACGCGACCGTCGAATACACGAAAACGCGCCAGCAATTCGGCGTGCCCATCGCGCGATTCCAGGTGTTGCAGCATCGGATGGTCGAGATGCTGATTCACACCGAGCAGGCACGTTCAGCGACGTATCTCGCGGCCGTGCGCTACAGCAGCGACGACGCGGAAGAGCGCCGCCGCGCGGTGTCCGCAGCGAAAGTGCGCGTGGGCCAGGCCGCGCGCTTCGTCGGCCAGCAGGCGGTGCAACTGCACGGCGGCATGGGCGTGACGAACGAGGTCGCGGCCGCGCATCTGTTCAAGCGCCTTGCGATCATCGAGACCACGCTCGGCGATGTCGATCATCATCTTGCGCGCTTTGCCGCGCTGCCGGGGTTCGCGACGGCCGACGCGTAAGCGCCGCCTTCAACATATGCAACGAGGTGACCGATGGGCTTGAGCTACGAGGACATGGAAGTCGGCAAGACATATGAAGTCGGCACGCACACGTTCACTCGCGACGAGATCATCCGCTTCGCGGAGCAGTACGATCCGCAGCCGTTCCATGTCGACGATACCGGTGCTGCCGCGTCGCCGTACGGCACGCTGATCGCGAGCGGCTGGCACGCGTGCTCGGTAATGATGGGCATGCTCGTGCGCAACATGCTGCAAGGCTCGACGTCGATGGGTTCGCCCGGCATCGACGACTTGCGCTGGTTCAAGCCCGTGCGCGCCGGCGACACGATCCGCATGACCAACAGCATCCTCGACAAGCGCGTATCGGCGAGCAAGCCCGATCGCGGCATCGTGTCGACGGAATGGCGGGGCATCAATCAGAGCGGCGAACTCGTGATCACGGTGCGTTCGAAGGCGATCTTCGGGCTGCGCAATCCCGGGGCGGCCGCATGACGCCCGAGCTGACCCTTGGCCATGCCGACGACGTGCGCGCGCTCATCGGCCAGTCGCCGCGCGTGAGCCATTGGGTCGAAGTCGATCAGGCGAGCATCGATCGCTTTGCTGTCGCGACGGGCGATCATCAGTGGATTCATGTCGACCTCGAGCGCGCCAAGCGCGAGTCGCCGTTCGGCGGACCGATCGCGCATGGCTTTCTGACGCTGTCGCTGATTCCGGCGCTGCTCGTCGGCACGTTCGGCTTCGAGCAGCGCATGGGCGTCAATTACGGGCTCAATCGCGTGCGCTTCACTGCGCCTGTGCCCGTGGGTTCGCAGTTGCGCGCGCGCTTTGCCGTGTCGGGCGTGACGGATGTCGAAGAGGGCGGCGTGCAGATCGTGTGGAATGTGATGCTCGAACGGCAAGGCAGCGAGCGCCCCGTGTGCGTCGCGGAGTTCATCACGCGACACTATTTCTAGCAACGCCCTCGAGCGCCGTTGCGATGTTGAACTTGAAAGCATCGCAAGGGCACGCATCACCGACGCATTCGCTCAGTGCTTCGCGTACTGAGTTGCGCCGAACAGCACTTCCTTCGCCTTTTCGTCCATCAAGGGCACGCGCTCCGACGCCAGCACTTCGACGCCGCGTTGCACGGCGGGGCGCGCGGCGATCTCTTCCTGCCAGCGCTTCACGTTTGGAAACTCGTCGATCTGCAAGCCCTGGTTCTGCCACGAGCGCGTCCACGGATACGTGGCGATATCCGCGATCGTGTAGTCGTCGCCCGCAAGATAGCGCGTCTTGCCGAGCTTCGTATCCATCACGCCATACAGGCGCTTTGCTTCGTTCGTGTAGCGGTTGATCGCGTATTCGATCGGCTGCGGCGCATACACGCGGAAGTGGTGCGTCTGGCCAAGCATCGGACCGATGCCGCCCATCTGGAACATCAGCCATTGCAGCGTTTCGTAACGTGCGGCGGGACCGGCGGGGAGAAATTTGCCCGTCTTTTCGGCGAGGTAGATCAGGATCGCGCCGGACTCGAACAGCGAAAACGGCTTGCCGTCCGCGCGCTTCGGTCCGTCGCTGTCGACGATGGCGGGAATCTTGTTGTTCGGGCTGATCTCCAGAAACTCGTGCGTGAACTGATCGCCGGCGCCGATGTTGATGGGATGCGCCTTGTATTCGAGGCGCGTCTCCTCGAGCATGATGTGAATCTTGTGTCCGTTCGGGGTTGCCCAGCTATAGACGTCGATCATCGTGGCTCCTTGTGTTTCGTTGTCAGCGACGCTGTTTGGTTTTGGTTTGCCTTTGTCGCTGGCATCCGCGATGCGCCTGGCGGCGCGGGCGTTGCCCCTGCGCGGGGCGGCGCCTACTTTTCTTTGCAGCGGCAAAGAAAAGCAGGCAAAAGAAAGCCGCTCACACCGCCAGCGCTTGACCTTTATCCACGGGCCCTCAACGTTCCGGGTTCTAATCGCGGCTTCAGTAACGACCGGCAAGCGCCTGCAAAAACGTACGTATACCAGCTTGAGCAGCGGCTGATCCTTTACGGCCTCAATCTGCAGCGCCTTGGCAAATCAACCGCGTATCGTGGCGGTACGTCACTCATCGCGGGATTGTGCGCCTCGTGACCAAGGTACTGATCGAGGCCCTGGAACGTTGAGAGCCCGTGGGTAAAAACTGGCACTGACGGCGTGAGCCCCTTTCTTTGCTTACTTTCTTTGCGGCTGCGGCAAAGAAAGTAAGTGCCGCCCCGCACCGGGGCAACCTTCGCGCCGCGTAGGCGCACACGCGGATGCCTGCGGCACGCCAAGCAAAACCCCAGCAAAAAACCGTCGCAGAGACAAAAAAATTAGACCACAGTTCGCCTGAGGCCGCTGACGCCGTGACAAGGGCGCCGCAAGTGTTCCGGATAGACAGCCGGGCACTGCAGCAGCGTTACCACGAACTAACTTCCAGCGTGAGAAGCGGACGCAGCACCCGCGTCCGCATATTTCGCGAGTTCAATCTTCGCAATCGCATTGCGATGCACTTCATCGGGACCATCGGCGAAGCGCAGCCAGCGTGCCGTCGTGTACGCATACGCAAGCGGAAAGTCGTCGCACATGCCCGCTGCGCCGTGTGCCTGCATCGCCCAGTCGATCACCTGGCACGCCATGTTCGGCGCGACGACCTTGATCATCGCGATCTCGCCGCGCGCGCCCTTGTTGCCGACGGTGTCCATCATGTACGCCGTCTTCAGCGTCAGCAGACGCGCCTGCTCGATCAGACAGCGCGCCTCAGCGATGCGCTCCTGCGTGACCGTCTGCGCGGCGATTGGCTTGCCGAACGCGACGCGTTGCAGCGTGCGCTTGCACATCAGTTCGAGCGCGCGTTCCGCGAGTCCGATCAGGCGCATGCAGTGGTGGATTCGCCCCGGCCCGAGACGTCCTTGCGCGATTTCGAAGCCGCGTCCTTCGCCCAGCAGCATGTTGGCGGCAGGCACGCGGACGTTGTCGAGCGTGATTTCCATATGGCCGTGCGGCGCCTCGTCGTAACCGAACACCGTCAGGGGACGATGCACGGTGACGCCCGTCGCGTCGGCGGGCACGAGAATCATCGACTGTTGCTGATGACGCGGCGCGTCGGGATCGGTCTTGCCCATCACGATGAAGAGCTTGCAGCGCGGATCGCCCGCGCCCGACGACCACCACTTGTGCCCGTTGATCACATACGTTTCGCCGTCGCGCACGATGCTCGTCTGAATGTTGGTCGCATCCGATGACGCGACTTCCGGCTCCGTCATCAGGAACGCCGAACGAATCTGCCCTTGCAGCAACGGCTCCAGCCATTCGCGTTTGTTCTCGTCGCTGCCGTAGCGCTCGACGGTCTCCATGTTGCCCGTGTCGGGAGCGCTGCAATTGAAGACTTCGGGCGCCCACGGCACGCGGCCCATGATCTCGCACAGCGGCGCGTACTCGAGATTCGTGAGACCCGCGCCGCGCTCGGAGTCGGGCAAGAAGAGATTCCACAGGCCCGCATCGCGAGCGCTTTGCTTCAGGCCTTCGATCAGCTCGGTCGGCAGCCACGCGTTGCCTGCTTCGCGATTGCGCGCGACCTCGTCGGCATAGGCCTGCTCGTTCGGATAAATGTATTCGTCGAAGAAAGCGAGCAGTTTCTCGCGCAATGCCTGGACCTTCGGGGTGTAGTCGAAATTCATCTTGCCCTCGTGGATGACTTTGAATCCGCTCTACAGACTGACTGAACGCCAGCGGCGACGTTCAATCAGCGCACTTTCTGCGAGTAGCGCCATGCGAGTTCGGCCATCGGCCGCGCGCGACGGCCTGCGTCGAGCGCCTGCTCGCTTGCCGCCGTGCCGTCGACCACGCGCTTCATGATCCCTTGCAGGATCGCCGCGATGCGGAACATGTTGTACGCGAGATAGAAGTTCCAGTCGCCGTGAATCGCGAAGCCCGTGCGCTCGCAATAGCGTTGCACGTACTGTGCCTCGTCGGGAATGCCGAGCGCGGCCCAGTCGAGCCCCGCGATACCGCGAAACTGCGCGGGATCGACGTGCCACGCCATGCAGTGATACGCGAAGTCGGCGAGGGGATCACCCAATGTCGACAGCTCCCAGTCGAGCACGGCGAGCACGCGCGGCTCGTGCGGATGAAAGATCAGATTGTCGAGCCGGAAATCGCCATGCACGACGGACGCACGCTCGCCCGTCGCTGTGGGCATGTGCTGCGGCAGCCATTCGATCAGGCGGTTCATCGCGTCGATCGGCTCGGTCTCCGATGCCAGGTACTGCTTGCTCCACCGGCCGATCTGCCGCGCGAAATAGTTGCCCGCCTTGCCATAGCCGGCAAGGCCCGCCGCCTCCACATCGACGCTGTGCAGCGCGGCGATCACGCGATTCATCTCGTCGTAGATCGCGCCGCGCTGCGCAGGCGTCATGCCGGGCAGCGACTGATCCCACAGCACGCGGCCCTGCACGAACTCCATCACGTAGAACGCGCGGCCGATCACGCTTTCGTCGTCGCACAGCGCGAGCATCTTCGCGACGGGCACGTCGGTGTCGCGCAGCGCATCCATCACACGGTATTCGCGTTCGATCGCATGCGCGGACGGCAGCAGTTTCGCGGAAGGGCCGGGCTTCGCACGCATCACGTACGAGCGCGCCGGCGTGATGAGCTTGAAGGTGGGATTCGACTGGCCGCCCGCGAACTGTTCGAGCGTCAGCGGCCCCGCGAAGTCTTCGATGTGCTGCGCGAGCCACACGGAAAGCACATCGACGTCGATGCGCTGCCGTTCGCTGACAGGCCGCGTGCCTTCGAAAGCGGAGTAGTCGGTATGAGTCGTCGATCCGGCTGGTGTCGCGTCTTGCGGCATGTCTCCTCCGTTGATGAACGATTGGACGACTAGCTACGTTTCGTTCGAGTGAATTGCGCGTAAAGCATTTCCATCGTCGTGTTGCGCACGTCGCGATGCAGCGGCGATGGCGGCGAGTGATTGATGAGCCGCACCACCCAGTCGCGCGGCGCGTCGCCCACGTCGAGCGCGTTGATGCAGCCCGTGGCCTGCGAGATATGGCCGAAGAACGTGCGGCCGCCTGCTGTCAATGCGTGCGACAGGATCGCGCGATTGACGCCGCCATGCAGCACGAGCAGCGCGACATCCCACGATGTGTCGTCGCGCAGCGCGGCCACGGCGGGCAGCACGCGATCGAACAGTTCGCCGATCGTCTCGCCGCCGAGAAAGCGCGTGTCTTCCGCGACGATGCCGTCGAACACGCCGAGGAACGCCGCTTCGAGATCGGCAGCGGGAATCGAGCCGGGCTTGCCGCTGCGTATCTCTTCCCACGCGGGCTCGATCTCCACTTGCTGATCCTGCCGGTTCATTTGCGCGAGCACGCGCTGCGCCGTCTCGACCGTGCGCGGCAAGCCGCTGACGATCACGCGATCGAAGCGCACGTTCTGCACGGCGAACGCGCGGCCCGCGGCGTCCGCCTGAGCGCAGCCGTTCTCGTTGAGCGGCACGCGTTCCGGATCGATGGTGTGGCCCGACGCATCGAAGTACGTAACGTCGCCGTGCCGCATCAGATAGATGCGGCGGCGCTTCGGCAACTGATAGCCCGATTGCGTCGGCGTGCTCATTTGTAGCGGGGCGCGCGCTTTTCGAGGAACGCCGTGATGCCTTCGAGCCCGTCGCGATGATGCAGCGACGCGACGAAGCTGTCGCGCTCCGCGACGAGGTGATCGGGCAGCGACTGCATGCCCGCCGCCGCGATCAGGCCTTTGATGCGCGCCTTCGCGTTCGGCGACACCTTGCCGAGATCGTCGGCCCATGCGATGGCTGCATCGCGCACGGCGCCCGGCTTCGCGAGCCGGTTCACGACCCCAAGCTCATGAAGACGCGTCGCGCCGATCGGCTTGCCTTCGATCAGCACTTCCGTTGCGACCTGGCGGGGCAACGCGCGCGCGAGAAACCACGAGCCGCCGCCGTCGGGCGTGAGGCCGACGCGCGCATACGACATCACGAACTTCGCGTCGTCGGCGGCGACGATCAGGTCGCATGCGAGCGCGAGGGAAAAGCCCGCGCCCGCCGCCGCGCCTTCGACGGCCGCGATCACGAGCTTCGACGAGGCCTGCAGCGCGGAGATCCATTCGCCGAGCAGATCGATGCTTTGCGCCTGCACGGACGGATCTTTCGCGCGATTTTCCAGCAAGCGGTTCAGGTTGCCGCCGGCGCAGAAGAACTGGTCTGCGCCCGTGATGACGACGGCACCGATCGACGGATCGCGCTCGGCCGTATCCATTGCTTCGATGCCGGCCGCGTACATGTCCGGGTGCATTGCGTTGCGCGCGCCCGGATTCGAAAGCGTCAGCAAGAGCGTCGATTCGCTTTCGGCGGGGCGGCTGGCGAGCAGTTCGGCGGCCATTATGCTTGCTCCTTTGCGTCGCTGTTGTCTGCTGCATCGGCCTGCGTCAGCGACATGCCGAGCTGCGCGCGGCGCGCGAGCCACGGCGACGGACGATAGCGCGGATCGCCGAGCACGCTGAAGATATTGCGCAGGATCGTGAGGATGGTTTGTGCGCCGAGCGCGTCGCCGAGCGCAAGCGGTCCCCTCGGATAGCCGAGGCCGAGCGTCACGGCGAGATCGATGTCCTGCGGCGAAGCGATCCTGCGTTGCGCGATATCGCAGCCGATGTTGACGATGGTCGCGACCACGCGTTGCGCGACGAAGCCCGTCGAATCATGGATCACGGTGACGGGCACACCGTCGTGCGCGAAGAGCGCATGCGCGGCATCGCGCGTGGCGCGCGTGGTCGCAGGCGTCGTCATCAGCGTGCGGCGTTGCGCGCCGACGAGCGGAAACAGCGTATCGATCGCGACGACGCGGCTCGCGTCCAGCTTTTCGTCGACGGCGGCCGTCGTTGCATCGAGACCGAGCGGCGTCACGACGATCAGCGAATCGGCGGCGGGCGTCGCGCCGTCGTCCACGGCGACGCCGGCCTTCGCGACGAGTTCGAGCACCGCATCGCGCGCGGCGGGCATGCGGTTGCTGACCCATACACGCTTGGGCAGTTCCGTCGGCGCGGGCGCTTCGGCATCTACCTGCTGCTTGCCGTCGACATACTTGTAGAAGCCTTCGCCCGCCTTGCGTCCGATCAGGCCGCCCGCGAGCCGCGTGCCCGTGATCGGCGACGGCGTGAAGCGCGGCTCTTCGTAGAACTGGTGATAGATCGATTCCATCACGGGATGCGATACGTCGAGCGCCGTCAGGTCGAGCAATTCGAATGGCCCGAGCCGGAAGCCCGCCTGCTCGCGCATGATGCGGTCGACGTCGACGAAGCTCGCGATGCCTTCGTCCGCGATCCGCAGGCCTTCCGTGTTCATGCCGCGGCCCGCGTGATTGACGATGAAGCCGGGCATGTCCTTCGCGCGCACAGGCGTGTGACCCATGCGGCGCGACAGATCCATCAGCGCGTCGCCGGCAGCGGGATCGCTGCGCAGGCCGTCGATCACTTCGACGACCTTCATCAGCGGCACCGGGTTGAAGAAGTGATAGCCGAACACGCGCGACGGGTCCGCGCATGCGGCCGCAATCGCCGTGATCGACAGCGACGACGTGTTCGACGCGAGGATGCAGCGCTCGCTGACGATGCCTTCCAGTTCCTTGAAGAGCCCGCGCTTCACGTCGAGTTTTTCGACGATTGCTTCGACGACGAGATCGCAGTCCTTGAGTTCATCGAGCGCGTTCGCGCCCGTCACGCAGGCGAGGGCGGCGAGCGAGCGCGAGTTGTCGAGCTTGCCTTTGGCGACGAGCTTCGCGAATGTGTCCGACAGGTAATCCCGCGCGGCGCCGACCGCGGTGGAATTGGTATCGTAGAGGCGGACCTTGAGGCCAGCGAGCGCGGCGATCTGCGCGATGCCGCGGCCCATCGCGCCCGTTCCGACGATGCCGACGGTGTCGATGCTGTACTGGCGAGAGGTGACGGATGACATGATGTGACTCACTCCATGGTTATTTTAAAATAGTGCGTTCGTTTCAGATCGATCGCGTTCGTCGCCTGACGCGGTGCGCGTCGGTTCCGGCGGCGCGCTGCGCGATGTGCGGAGGCGCAACGCGCGACGAACGACAAACGACTTTCGACAACCATCCGCAGGGAGACATTGGATGATCAAGCTGCACGGTTTTGCGCTGTCCAACTATTACAACAAAGTGAAGTTTGCGCTGCTCGAATTCGGCATTCCGTTCGAAGAAGTGCTTGTGATGCCGAGCCAGGACGAGGCGTTTCTCGCGCATTCGCCGCTCGGCAAGGTGCCGTTCATCGAAACGGAGCATGGCAGCCTGTGCGAGTCGCAGGCGATCATCGAATTTCTGGCTGCCGCCTACCCGGAAAAGGCGATGTTCTCGCCTGACCCCTGGGAAGCCGCGAAAGAGCGCGAGCTGATCACGTTCGTCGACGTGCATCTCGAACTGACGGCGCGCAATCTGTACAAGCAGGCGTTCTTCGGCGGCACGATCACCGATGCCACCAAGGGCCGCACCGAGAAACTGCTGATCCAACACATAAGCGGCTTCAGACGGCTTGCGAAGCTCACGCCGTATCTGCGCGGCGACCGGTTTAGCATCGCCGACGTCGCCGGGTTTGCGAGCCTGCCGCTCGTCGGCATGGCGACGCAGGCGATTTACGGACGCGATTTTCTGCTCGATGTCGGCATCGACTGGAAGCCGTACGTGAAGGCGATCAATGCGCGGCCGGCTGCGCAGCGCGTGACGGACGACCGCAAGGCGTACATCGAAGCGCAAAGGAAGAAGTGACGACGCGGGCGCGCTGAACCGCTTCGCGCGCGATGGCGAAGAACCGCGGTTCGTTCGCGACATCGCGCGCGCCATGTCAGAGACGCGCCAGTCGTTCGAGCGCGGTCGCGAGTGTGTCTTCTTTCTTCGCGAAGCAGAAGCGCACGACGCCCGATTCGTGCGGCTGGTGATAGAACGCCGACACGGGAATCGCCGCGACACCGATCTCGCTCGTCAGCCATTGCGCGAACCCGGCTTCGGGCATGTCGCTGATGGCCGAATAGTCGACGCACTGGAAATACGTGCCCGTGCACGGCAGCAGCTTGAAGCGCGTGCCTTCCAGGCCGGCGCGGAAGAAGTCGCGCTTCTTCTGATAGAACGCGGGCAGATCCAGATACGGCGCCGCGTCCTGCATGTAATGCGCGAGACCCAGTTGCATCGGCGTGTTGACCGTGAACACGTTGAACTGATGAACCTTGCGGAATTCGGACATCAACGGCGCCGGCGCGGCCACATAGCCGACCTTCCAGCCCGTCACGTGATACGTCTTGCCGAAGCTCGACACGACGAAGCTGCGCTGCGCAAGCTCCGGATAGCGCGCGACGCTCTCGTGCGGCGCGCCGTCGTAGACCATGTGCTCGTAGACTTCGTCGGACAGGATCAGCACGTTGGTGCCGCGCACGATCTCCTCGAGCTTCTTCATGTCGTCCGCGCGCCAGACCGTGCCCGTCGGGTTGTGCGGCGTGTTGATCAGGATCATGCGCGTCTTCGGCGTGATCGCGGCTGCGAGCCTGTCGAACGGAATCGCGTAGTCGGGTGCTTCGAGCGTCACGAAAACGGGCTTGCCGCCCGCAAGCTCGATCGACGGCAGATAGCTGTCGTAAGTCGGCTCGACGACGATCACTTCATCGCCCGGATGCACGGCGCACAGGATGGCCGTCAGAAGCGCCTGCGTTGCGCCTGCCGTCACGGTGATTTCCGTCGTCGCGTCGTAGCGGCGGCCGTACAGGCTTGAGATCTTGTCGGAGATGGCCTGGCGCAGCGGTGCGACGCCTGCCATCGGCGGATACTGGTTGTGACCGTCGCGCATCGCATTCGACACCGCCTCGACGATGCGCGGATCGCAATCGAAATCGGGAAAGCCCTGGCCGAGATTGACTGCGTCCTTTTCGACGGCAAGCGCGCTCATCACGGTGAAGATCGTCGTGCCGACATTCGGCAGGCGGGAGGGGAACGAAGGGGACGTGGTCGTCATGGGCGTGGTCGTCGTGTCGTGCGGTGCGTTCATCTCGCGGTCCGAATGCGGCGCCTGGTTGCCGAGGCCGCGGTCGTCGATGTGGTTGGAGTCGGGTGTGATGCTCGATTGTAGGGAAAATCTGCGCGGCGCATCTGCGAGCCGGGCTCGAAGCGCATGGGCCTTCAGCTGTTGGACCGCTTCAGGATGGCTTCGTGATGGCCTCAGGCCGCGGCGCACTCGTCGCTGGCGAGCGCGCACTCGGCGACGAACGGCGCAGGCTGCGCGATCCGGAAACCAAAATCGCGCGCAATCCGCTTCGCGAGCTTCAGCACTGCGCGATCCTTCGAAATCAGCCAGTCGGCCTGCACCGCGTGCGCAAGCTCGAGAAACTTCTGATCGTCGCGGTCCTTGCATTTGGGCAGCGGGCGCGCGTCGTCGACGTTGTCAGCGTGATCGGCGGAAACGGGCGGCTCGACGAGCGTCGACAGCCGCGCGAGCCTCGCGAGCGCGGCGGCTTTGTCGACGGCGCGCTTTTCGAATTGCGGATAGTCGAGCACGTGCGTCAGCTCGGCGAGACACCGCGCGTCGATCAGCGCGCGCAACGCACCGCGTTCGAGCGCGGCGAGAATGGGGCGCGTGTGCGGATCGTCGAACACGAGAATGTCGATCCACACGTTCGAATCGAGCACGACAGCGGGCGTGGCCGCGGAGGCGTTCTGTTGAGGCAAGGCAGGGGTTTCGGGCATTCGTTACAATCTGGCTTTCGTCTTTGACCGCCAGGCACGGCGTGCCTGAAAGCCTCTATGATAATCGTTCTGTCGCCGGCCAAATCGCTCGACTACGACACCCCGCCGCACGTCAAGAAGCACACTATCCCCGATTTTGTCGATGACGCCGCCGAACTGATCGGCGATCTGCGGCGTCTGTCGCCGCAAGACATTGCGTCGCTGATGGACATTTCCGATCAACTCGCGCATCTGAACTTTCAGCGTTACGCCGACTGGTCGCCGAAATTCGACTCGTCCAATTCGAAGCAGGCCGTGCTCGCGTTCAACGGCGACGTGTACGAAGGCTTCGATGCGAAGTCGCTCTCCGCATCCGATCTCGACTACGCGCAGCAGCATGTGCGCGTGCTGTCAGGCCTGTATGGGCTCTTGCGTCCTCTCGATCTGTTGCAGCCTTACCGGCTCGAAATGGGCACTCGCTTTGCGAACCAACGCGGCAAGGATCTGTACGCGTTCTGGGGCGAGCGGATCACGCAGGCGCTTAACCGGCAGCTTGAGAAAAAGGCCGGTGATTCGCGCGTGCTGATCAATTGCGCGTCGACGGAATACTTCAGGTCCGTCAAGCCGAAGCTGCTCGCCGCGCCCGTCGTCACGCCCGTGTTCGAGGACTGGAAGGGCGGCCGCTACAAGATCATCAGCTTTCACGCGAAACGCGCGCGCGGGCTGATGGCGCGCTTCGCGGTAGAGCATCGCCTCGATGCGCCCGAGCAGCTCAAGGGCTTCGATGCGGAAGGCTATGGGTTCGACGCCGACGCATCGAACGATTCCACTTACGTATTTCGCCGGCGCATCGCGGACTGACGCCGCGCCACGAGAGCAGGAAAAGAGATCATGACGTTATCCATTACGAGCAACTTCGATGCCGGCGCGATCGAAGTCCTGTCGTGCGAGCAGGCCGACAACATCCGTTTGCGCGTGCGTCCCGACAGCCACGCCGACTTTGCGCAGTGGTTCTATTTCCGTCTGACGGGCGCGCGCGGCGAGCGCTGCGTGATGACGTTCGAGAACGCCGCCGACTGCGCGTTCGCCGAAGGCTGGCGCAACTATCAGGCATGCGCGAGCTACGACCGCGTGAACTGGTTCCGCGTGCCGACCTCGTACGACGGCCGCGTCCTCACCATCGATCACACGCCCGATTTCGACAGCATCTATTACGCGTACTTCGAGCCGTATAGCGAAGAGCGCCACTCGGAATTTCTCGGCGCTGTCCAACAGATGCCGCATGCCGCGCTGACGGAACTCGGCAAGACGGTCGAAGGGCGGCCGATGTCGCTGCTGACGCTCGGCACGCCGACGCTGCTCGACGACGGAACGCTGAAGCAGAAGAAAAAAATCTGGATCATTGCTCGCCAGCATCCGGGCGAGACGATGGCCGAATGGTTCGTCGAAGGGCTGGTGAAGCGGCTCGCGGGGTGGGGCGACTGGTCAGGTGACCCGGTCGCGCGCAAGCTCTACGATTACGCCGACTTTTTTATCGTGCCGAACATGAATCCCGACGGCAGCGTTCACGGCAATCTGCGCACGAATGCGGCGGGCGCCAATCTGAATCGCGAATGGATGGAGCCGGACGCCGCGCGCAGCCCCGAAGTGCTGCTTGTGCGCGACGCGATTCACGCGACCGGCTGCGATCTGTTCTTCGATATTCACGGCGACGAAGCGTTGCCGTATGTATTCGTTGCGGGCTCCGAAATGCTGCCGGGATTTACCGAGCGGCAACGGCAGGAACAGACGGCGTTCGTCGAAGGCTTCAAGCGCGCGAGTCCCGACTTCCAGGACAAGTATGGTTATGAAGCGAGCAAGTATCGGCAGGATGCGCTCAAACTTGCATCGAAGTACATCGGCAACGAGTTCGGCTGCTTGTCGCTGACGCTGGAAATGCCGTTCAAGGACAACGCGAATCTGCCCGACGAACGCGTGGGCTGGAACGGCGAGCGCAGTGCGTCGCTCGGCGCGGCGATGCTGCAGGCGATCCTTTGGCATATGGAGGCGTTTGCCTGACGGCGCTTCGCTGCTCGTACGCATCGAATTGACGCGCAGTAAAGGTGTGCAAAAAAGTATGCAAAAAAAAGCGAGGCCACGCATGATGTGTGGCCTCGCTTTTTACTGGTCGTTTGATCGGACGTTCGACGCTGCCGTCAAGCGAGCGTCATTGCTTTTTCTTTGCCGCCGATTTCTTCGTGCTTGCCTTTGAGGCATTGCTCTTTGTCGCGCTGCTTTTGGTCGTGACCGCCTTGCCCGACGATTTACTGCTCTTTTCGCTAGCCGGTTTGCTGGCTGCGCCGCCCTTCGTCGATTTTCCGCCCGACTTCTTCTTCGAGCCCTTGCCGCCGGCCGCGTGCTTGCCTTTCGTGCCGTGCGAGTCCCGCGCGTGCAACGGCGGCACAGGATCGTTCCAGCTGAACGCGAGCATCTGCGGCCCGACATAGCCGCAGCGGAACTTGAGTTGCGACGGATCGCCGCCGCCTTGCGGAATGCCGAGACCTTCGACGGTCACGATGTTGTCGACCTTGACCTTCTGCTTGCCTTCGTCGAACGAATCGTTCCAGGGGGTGATGGCCGCATGCGCGCTATCGAACGAGCTGGGCGGAAACTCCACGTGATCGAAAGCCGTCGATGTGCTCGCGACGAAATTGCCATGCGCGGCGCAATCCGCGACAAGCGGATCGGCGTGCATTTCGTTGACGAATTTGTTGACGAGGTCGTTGTGCTGCCCGAGCTGATCGGCGAAGGCGGGCATAGCGCACGCGAGCGATGCGCTCGCAGCCCACACCGCTAACCGGCCGACCAACCGCAGCAATCGGCGCGGTGCGTTGGTGCGTTCCATCTATCTGGGTAAAAAATGCTGTGGAGACTTCAGGCACATAAGATGCCCATCGACGGGGTTGAGTTCAATCCTGGCAGAAATATTTTGCGGCGTCGTCGTGAGGCAACTCAAGCAGAGATGGGTGAGCCTGTGCCGCTTGCGTGTCAGCCTGCAGACGCGCAGGCGTGGGCGTTTCAGACATCGGTTAACTCCCGAAGCACTCAGGTGCGCGGGCCGCCGAGACGATAGCGCCGCACATCATAAGTCGTGACCCAGGCCGGACGATAGACGGCGATCAAGGCCGTCGACATGCCTGTGAACCACGATTCGCCCGAGGCAAGCAGGAACACACTAAACACATAGCCGGCCGGGATAACGGACATCGAACCGTCGGCAAGCGCGATATGCGTTCCCAGTGCAACCGCCGACGCAACCGAAACGGCAATGGCAGGCGAGACGAATCCCTGCCCGAAGATGAACATGAACAGATTGCGCGGCAGCCACGCGATGCTTGCGCGCTGTAGAAGCGTCGACACGCCGACGGGCACTGCGCCGAATACGAGGAACGTGAGCGCGATGCCTTGCCACGGTGCATCGAAGACGACGGCGGCGAGGCCGGTGACGACGGCCATCGCGATCAGCGCAAGACCCCAGTCGAACAGCGTGACGACGAGCGTTGCGCCGAGCAGGTGAATCACGGTGCCGTCTTCGAGCCATGCGTTCGTCGCCCACAGCACCGATACGGCGACGATGATCGCGAGCCACACATGCTGAAGCACGGGTTCCTGCAATCGCTTGAATGGGTTCTTCCAGAACGTGAGCGCGAGCAGAGCCGCAGCGGCGATCCAGCCACCGACAGCGACCCACAACGGAAGCGGCGTATAGAGGAAACCCATGTCTTCATATTACTCGTTGAAGGCCCAAAGGTGTGAGCGGATTCCGTGCCAGCAACGTTTTATGTCGATTCACGGTTGCTTCCTTTCGACCTTTACATCGCCTTCGTCGGACGCGCGGCTCTTGCGGCGTGCACCGTAAGGCGTCGTCGCTTCGGCCGCCATCGGTAGCGCATTCGGGTTGTCGTTGGCAGGCAACGGATACCGGAACGTGCGCGGCTTGCGCTGACGAAGCGGCGCGACGTTCGACGTCACGCGCGCGGGCCGTGGGATGCGATTGTGTCCGCTGCGCAGCACTTCGAGCTGCGCGGTGAGCCAGCCGTTGTAGATGGCGACGGCGGCTGCGCGGTTCGGTGCGCCGAGCTGCTGGAAGATCGTCGCCAGATGGATTTTCACGGTGCCCTCGCTGATGCCTAATGCGCGTGCGATCATTTTATTCGTGCTGCCCATATGGACGCAGCGCATGATCTGTTCCTGTCGCGGCGAAAGGCCGCCCGCGAAGCGCGGCCGCTTCGACGGCTTCGGTATCAGTTCGAGCGAGCGCACTTCCGTCCGAGGACGTGCCGGCTTGCCGCCGTGCGTCGGCGTGTCGAGCGACAGTGCGTCGGCCGGGATGTAGTGACAGCCAAGCAGAACCATTTCGAGCGCGCGCACGATCACGCGTGGATCGGTCGTGCGTGGAATGACACCGAGCACGCCTTTTTCGACGAGCGCGCGCACGTGAGCCGGCGATATATCGTCGACCAGCACTGCGACAGGCAGGCCCGGATGGTTGGCGAGCAGCGCGCGTGCGTCGGCGGGCGACATCCAGTCTTCCCAGTCGATCAGTAGCAGGTCCGGCTCGAGGCGCCGCAACGTGCGCTCGGCCTGTGGCCAGTCCTGCGCTTCGCCGAAGCGTGCCTGTCGGTCGATTTGCCGCAGAAGCGCCTTGAGTCCTTCCCTGCGTTCGGCGTCCGAGTTGAGAACTGAAAATCGCATGCACTGCCTCCTGATCGATCGGTCGTGGCGGCGCGTTGCACACGACGAGATTGTCGTCGTGCAGCGATGCACCATCGCAACGATGATGACAAATTCCCTGTCTCGTGGCGGCCTGTCCAGGTGGCATAGGACGAGTGCCATAAAAAAAGCCCCGCATTCAGCGGGGCTTGATTCGATGCAGAGAAAATTCTGAAGTGATCAGTGGAAATGCGGTTGCGCGGGCTCGGCATCTTCGGGCATTTCAGCGTGAACGATCTCGCCGAGCGGATCTGCATAAAGCGGCACGCCGCAGTCGTCACAATATTCCGGCTCGAAGCGGCCCGCGTGACGGCGAATTTCGGTGATGCCCGTTTCTTTCAGCAGCGCGACGATGTCTTCGAGCGGGCCGTCGCTCGCCATTGCTTCCTGCGGTTCTTCGTCGATGCCCGGGTCGCCGTTCTCGCGGCCGTACAGCGGCCACACGACGCCGTAGATGACATCGTTGCTGCCGCGGCGCGTGAATCCGATGCGGTATTCGTCGATGCGCCGCTCGCCGAAGCCCGCGACCACCGCGCGCAATTCGTCGGGCGTCGCGCCGATCGTGTCGAACAGATAGCGCACTGCCGTGCGCACGGTGTACGGGCGCACGCGCTCGTCGGCGTCGCGGCAGGCCGAGTAATACGCATCGGGCAACAGGCATTCGAACTCGCAGCCCGGCAGCACGACGGCCAGGTTGGCGCCGCCTTGCGTGGCCCATTGCTCGAGACACTGGCCGCGCTCGATGCGCGAGCCGTGCTCTTCTTCCTGCCAGCGGAACACGGGCGCGCCGACAGGCGCCGCGACGACGGCCAGCAGGAAGCGCGGATCGGCAAGAATGGGTGATGTTTCCGGCAGCTCGCCGAAGTTGATCTTCGCGTTGCCGCCGCCGACGGCCGCCTGCGCGAGTTGCTGCGCGAGGCGCCACGTTTCGACGTGGTGACGCGGCAACTGGTCGATGCTATACATGAACGGCGCCATTGCGACGCGGGTGCCATCGGCCAGCACATGCGCCTGCAGATGCGCGCGCAGCGCGTCGGCGGCATCGCCTTTGAGCGAGCCCGACGGAATCACATAACGCGTCCACGCCAGCACGGGCGCGGCGATCAGCAACGCTTCGTACTGGACGCCGTCGTGCTCGACGGTCAGCGATTCGCTGTGCGTTTCGGCCATGTCAGCGAGGGCGCCGTAGGCGTCCGGATGATTCTGCTGAAGATGGTCGAGCGCAGCGTCGAGGGTCGTCTGGTTGCCGTTGCGGACTATTTTTGCGAGCAGCGCGTCCAGCTTGGCTTCCCAGAAGCGATCCTCGGTGCGGCTGCCCGAGGCGAAAAGCGCGAGCGAAAGACCGACCAGCTTGTCGGCATCGGGAGGGAGACGTTTGGCGATTCGCGAGCGCATAAATCCGGAGGTTGTGTGCAGAGAACCATATATTCTAGTCCTTTCTGCGTCGACATATTATCGACACGCATTGCTGGCAGTCGTTGGCCCGTCGCGCGGGCGTCTCGCCGCCGCGAGAGGGCGGGTGACGACGCGTTCTGTCAGCATCGTTGCCGCCGATCAGTGCTTTCGTTGGCGCTTTCCTATACTTTTTTGCGGACGTTTGGCTATCTGCGCGTTGGTCGCCGCGGTCTGGCCGGAATGGCAATCGGGAGAGGCGCATGGTGAAATCGGACCAACTGATCGAGCGGCTCGCAGCCGTGTTCGCGCTGCTGCTGCTGGTCGGCGGCTCGCTGCTGGTGCTGGCGCCGTTCACGACGGCGCTGCTGTGGGGCGCGATTCTCAGCTACAGCTCGTGGGGGCTATATCGCAGATTGTCCGCGACTCTCGGCGGACGGCGTAAATGGGCCGCGACGCTGATCGTGCTCATCATTCTCGTCGTCGTGCTGGGGCCATTCGTCTATGCGGGTTTTGCGCTGGGCGCGCATGCGAAGGACATCACCGCGTTCGTCGAGCGTCTGATGAATTCGGGCTTGCCGGATTTGCCGGATTGGGTCGCGCGCGTTCCGCTTGTCGGCTCGAATATTGAGTCGTTCTGGGAGCGCGTGACGAGCAGCAACTCGGAAATGGTCGCACAGCTGCGCGTGCTGGCCGCGCCGGCCGGCAAGTGGATACTCGCTGCGGCGCTCGCCGTCACGCACGGTCTCGGAATGCTGGCGCTCAGCATCATCCTCACTTTCTTCTTCTATACGGGCGGCGAGGGCGCTGCCGCGTGGCTCAACGCGGGCATGCGCCGCGTTGCGGGCGAGCGCGCCGACTATCTGCTGACTTTGGCGGGCAGCACGGTAAAGGGCGTGGTGTACGGCATCCTCGGGACGGCGCTCGTGCAGGGCGTGTTGGCCGGTTTCGGCTGCTGGATCTCGGGCGTGCCGGCGCCGGCGCTGCTTGGGCTCGCGACTTTCTTCCTGTCGGTGATTCCCGGCGGGCCCGTCGTGGTATGGCTGCCCGCCGCGATCTGGCTTTATCACGGCGGCGAAACGGGCTGGGCGATCTTTCTCGTGGTTTGGGGCGTGCTGGTCGTCGGCATGTCCGATAACGTCATCAAGCCTATCCTGATCGGCAAAAGCAGTGACATGCCGCTGATCCTCGTGATGCTCGGCATTCTGGGCGGCGCGTTCGCGTTTGGTTTCCTCGGCGTGTTTATCGGGCCGACGCTTCTTGCTGTGGCTTATACGGTGCTACACGACTGGACGATCGGTTCACCCGACGCTCGCGAATTGGCGGCGAGAATGGGCAGCCAATCTTCCGACGCGGTGACGCAAGTGGAGAAGGCGCCGGGTACGTCGAGCAAATAGCGGTGGATAAAAAACTTCCGCCCACGCCCTTGTCATTGGGCCTTGGATGGCCTAAGATTCGCGTCCTTCGCTGGGGCGCGCGGTTTGCGGCGCGACGCGGCGAGGGCCGCGGCAGAAACGGCGCGGTGGTGTAGTCGGCGGGGTTTCAAGCGATGATGCAAAAAACCTGTTGACGAATACCGGAAGGTTCTTCATAATCTCGTTTCTCTGCTGCTGATGCAGCAACGCAGCGAAGGCAAGGCGCCTCGTGCGAATGTTCTTTAAAAACTAACAGCCGACAGATGTGGGTGCTCGATGACGGCGCGCGGCGATTTTCCGGAATTGCCGAAGGCAAAAGTAATCGAGTCTCACACAGAAAGAAATTGAGGAAGGTTTGAGGGGTTGAGAAACCCGCTCGAACCATCTGTCA
>NZ_JBFRCH010000001.1:0-743588 GCF_040965635.1 Paraburkholderia phymatum | reverse complement strand
AAAGCCCGCGCAAAGCGCCTGCGGCGCGACCAAATGAACCGGAATGACCATTTTCATTGGTGATTCGGAAAGTTTACGCATGCGCCATCGCAATCAGTCGCGTTTACTCGGCTTGATCAGCATTGCCTTAGAACCCGTTACTCAAAAATCGCGCATAGGCATGTTCAAAGGCTGCGGCAAATTCTTTGCTCGCATCCCCACTCAATCTAAACATTCGACAACGCTCGCAGAAAGACAATCGACCACCTGCCAATGTCCTATATCGACCGCCGATAGTCCTTACATTATACTTACAACGACAAAACGATTTAGGACGATAAGCCGTGAGCGCCGATCAACTCATCTACAGCCCTCAAGACTTCGCAAATGGCGATTTCGCGAAAGAGTGTGCCCCTTGCTATGACCGATTCATCGAATTGCGGATTTTGGGTATTCCGCGCGATTTGGCCATTGTTGACGCTTTCGACATGATCGCCCAAGGCGCGAGCCTTAAGAATGCGGAACAATTGGGACTCGCGGCTGAGCTCAACCCGTACGTCAAAGCGCGTTTTGACGCGGCACTCGAAGCGAAGAAGCCCACGCAACTCTGGACCGCGAACAAGTCCATCAGCCGTCTGCTGCGTCTGATCGAAAACCCGAACAGCAAAGGCTCCGACAAGATGGCGGCAATCAAAGAGCTTAACGTCCTGTGCGGCATTACCGTGATCGATGAGCAAGGCCGTTCGCGCGTGCCGAACCTGAACGACCTCTACGCGAGCATGCTGGGAGCAACGCCGGAAGGCCCGAGCCCAGCGCCGCTCCAATAGATCGTGTTCGGAGGGCTTCGCGGCCCTCGCCCCATAGGTAGACCCAGGCCGCACCTCGCGGCCTTTTCTACGTCCCGCCCGGTTCGATATAAGTACGCCCTAAGAGAACGCGCCCGGACACGCCTGTAATCGGTTCGAAAACTGCAACTTTACTATTCCAATCGAACCGGATACCTTCGAACCGTCTTAACCGAACCGAAGGAATCCGAACTATGTTCGTCCGAGCCTATCTCAGAGCGTCCACAAAAGAGCAAGACGCCCAGCGAGCGCGCGATGACTTATCACGTTTCGCGGCAGATCACGGCGTAAAGATCGCGGCCTATTACGCGGAGAACGAAAGCGGCGCGACTCTACACCGACCAGAACTAATGAGACTTATGAACGACTCTCATCCGGGAGACGTTCTGCTAGTCGAGCAAGTGGACCGCCTATCGCGCTTGAACGATAGCGATTGGAAGCAACTCCGAATCGACATCCAGACGCGCGGCCTTCGCGTAGTCGCTCTGGACCTCCCGACCTCGCACCAGCTTATAGCGAGCGGAGACGCCTTTACAGGGCGCATTCTCGAAGCCATTAACGCCATGATGCTCGATATGCTCGCGGCCATAGCGCGAAAGGATTATGAAGACCGTAAGCACCGCACGCGCCAAGGCATCGACAAGGCTAGGTCAGAAGGCAAGTACAAAGGACGAAAGACGAACAGCGAACGCAACGCGGCCATCCTCGCTCTGATCGATAGCGGGCGCTCATGGTCAGAGGTGATCGCGTTGACCGGCGCTTCGCGGTCCACCCTCTCACGTCTGCTGAACGACCGGAAGGCATCGTCACCTCAAAAGTGATTTCGTTCATCCTCATTTTTCGACCCACCCCGACCTAGATTTAGCACGAGGTCAATTTAAATGGACCCTCACTCGATTTTTATTTTTGAGCGTTCGAAATGGAGTGTACGTTTTTCGGCTTTGATTTATCCATATTACACAGGAGTACATATGATGAACATCAAACGTCTTTCGATCATCGCATCGGCCCTTCTCGCCCTCTATACGGTCGCGGCGGAAGCTGAATACAAGTGTCCATTCAACAATCCGCAGGACTGCGCTCTGGACGAGGCCGTAGAAAGGTCCATCAACGCAGCGCACACCGAGCCGAAACGTAACAAGGCGCGGCCCGCACAGCCGTCCGCCCGCTACATCGACCACTACGAGCCGAAGCAAGTCTGCCAGCCGTCCACCGTAATGACGCGCTCGGACGCGATAAACGCGTGGATGGGCGTAAGCAGCGGCCCGCAGGGTTGGGACTGTACGACAATCATGGTCCCTGTTTATCGTTGATTCGACAGATGAACATCGAATAGAATTTGCGTCCATACGGAGGCCATCCGCGAAGCGATCAGAATAAAAGGACGACCACATGCCAGCATCTGCGGCCATTGCTATCAGCGCGTCGAGCGTAGTTTCCGCTACGCCTTCCGTGTTGGGAGATCACATTAGTGCCGGCGTTTGGTCTTTGATCGGAAGCGCCTTTGGAGCGGGCGCGGCGTACCTAGTCGCGAGGTATCAGCAGAAGGCGCAGAGCGATCGCGAGAGGTTGAAGGCCGCTCACGACTCCGCGAGTTCACACATGGCGAATGTCGCTTTCGACAAGTATGTCGAGTTCTGCGAGGCGTACAAGGACGCGGCTGGTGAAGGTGTCATGATCCTCATTCAGCACGGCCCGACACGCGAAATAATAGGCGCGACGCATAAGCTGACCGAAATTCGCGTGAAGTACAGCCTGTGGATTCCGACTGATATTGACGCGCGCCTGTTCGAGTTCGAGAAGGTTTGGCTATCAATCGGCGCATTTTCACCGATCATTGATTCCACGGTCGGTGGTCCTGCGTATGCTGAGACGCGCGAAAAGTACAGCAACATGGTGTACAAGGAGTTCGCGAAGGCGATGGGCCTGAACGAGTGGGATGGAGAAAAGCTCTCTGACGAGTTCACCTTGCAGTCAATCGTTGCCGGACTACGGGAAGTGCTAGGCACGGAGAAGATAACCAAACTACGCCGCAACGTGCTGGATCGCGCCTCGTCCGAACTGGGATAGATACATTCGAAAATACCTAAAATCAATAACGGAAACTTACACGTGAAACGCAAAAAACTCGGGGTATGGAATCGGCTGGCGATCGTCTTCACAGTTTTGATCACTTTGGGCGTGTCCGCCTACTTTGGAATCCGGGACGACCAGCGGATTGGCAAAATGGGCGGGGACGGATGGAATAGTTGTCGCACCGCTTCGATTCAACGCGGACACAACTACGGCAGTTTTTGGAATGATCCAGATTTTAAGAAGTGCGTAGCGGAGAATGAGGAGTTTGTTGAATCCCAAGAGCTCATTATTCTAACCAAGTACACCCCTAACCGGATGCTAGCCACACTCGCGGTATGCGGCTTGGTATACCTGCTGATCTGGTTGTCCGTAAGCGTGATCAAATGGGTTCTGCGCGGACGTCAGCCGGAAGCGACCTAGTGCCAACTGCGAGATTACCGGACGTGAAAACGCCCGCCTAGATCGACTCTGGGCGGGCGCTCCGGTGTTTCGCGGCCTATCGACCGTAGATGATATACGCGACTATAAGAAGCGCCACCCACGGAGCGGCGCTGAGGACGTAAAGAGCGACTTCCATAAACGCGCGGCCCTTACTCCGCCGCCTCTACGAGAGTGAACATATAGACCTCGCCTTTCGCGCTGGTGAACGCCTCCTTCTTGCTCGCCTTCAGAACGCCGCGAAACTTGATGTGCTTCTCAATCGGGAGGCGGAACTCGCGGAACGCCTCTTTGACGCTCCTAAACTCGCGCGTCTCGCCGTTAAAAGTGACCTTTACGCCGTTCTTCTGGAGTCGCGCGGCGCGTACCTTCTCGTCACTCCAACTCGCGGCCACGCCCGCCGGGTTTCCGGCTGCGCCCTTAACGCCGAAATCGACACCACGCGGAAAATCGAAGAAGAAATCTGAGCGTTTCGGGAAGGGATACGGGCCGAAATCGGCCAGCGCAGCTTCGACTACTGCGATGTTCTTTGCGGCGGACTTCTTCGTGATCGTTTGACGAGTAGCCATTTTGTGTACTCCTAAAGGTTCTGAGGGTTCTGTTTCGGTTCGGAACTGCTTACTACAGAATTGATTCTCGACCATTACATGTGCGATGGATACATCTTTCTGGATCATGTCCAGTTAATTATGTCTATCGCACGCACTACTAAATAGTCAGTCCAGCCCGCCGCAGCTTCGCGGCTGTTTCGTCCGATACCGGAAGCTCCCCGACCAACTCCATAAGCGTTCGCGCGGCTTCGTTCGCTATCGCGCGCAGGGTCGGCAACTCCGTTTGGATATAGCGGGCCGTGATAGCGCCGCGCGATACCGTCATGCCCTTCTCGGTGGTCGCCCAGTTATGGCCGAGTAGCACCGCGACCTTTGAGTGATCCGCGCCAAAGGCCAAGTTTCCGACCGTCGCCAAAGTCCGCCGCAGGTCGTGCGCCGTCACGCGCTCTATACACGCGCTTTCGCAGACCTTCGCGAGCGAATCGCCCACACGCGTCATGTGTGGCGAAGCGTCCTCTTCATCGCCCGCCCTCTTTGGGAATACCCATTCACGCGATTTGCGGCTGACGTACCGGACGCGAAGCATATCCATCACGTAATCGCTCAACGGGAAGACACCGCTGAAACCTTTCCAGCCTTCCGTTCCCGGCTCGACATAGAGGAAGCCTTTGGCGAGGTCTATCTGATCCCATCTCATCCCCAAAGCCGCGTTCAGCCGCAGCCCACTCATAAACAGGAGCCGCACCGCGTCGCGGCTGTCTCGTCGCTTTAGCGTCCGCCCGATGCCCGTCCAGAACGCGCGAAGGTTAGCCGTTTCGATGTGCGTATCGCGCGGCGTAGGGGCGATGAATTGCCGACCTAAACGCACCTTTGTGATCGGGTTGTAGTCGATCCGATCTAGGCTCATCAGGTACGTGTAGACCGCAGAGACGATATTGCTCGCGTACAGTGCTTTCGATTGACCGTGCTTCTCGCGGACGCTGGTGAAGAAGTCCACCCACGCGGCAACGCGCGTCTCGTTCAGCGGCCAGTCTTTCACAGGCGCGAGCGCGTAGTGATAGACCTTCGCGTAATCGGCCCTTGTCGCTGCGGCGAGCGGTGCGCCCTTCTTAGTGCGCCGATTTTCGAGGAAGGAAGCCCATACCGTAGCGAGAGAATCGCCCGAAATTAGTGCGCGGTCGGTCGTGTTTCCGGGCGGCGCGGCCTCCGGTATAGGCGAGGCTTCGACCGTATCGCTTCGGGCGGCTAGAACACTCGAAACGGCCCGCTCCTTCGCCTCTTCATACGAGAGCGCCAGCCGCACGTCCCCGTCCTGCGCCGCGAGTCCGAGTGTTGTCCGTATTTCCTTTCCATTCGCCTTGAAACGGACGTACCAAACGGCTTTGAGCTTCGGAGACACTTGTAAGCCGAGTGCTGGGAAGTCTCTGTCTGTGTATCGGCCCGGTGTTCGCGCCGCGCTAGTGAAGGTCGCCTTTCTTGAAAGGGCTGTACGCCCGTTTTCGAGGGTTAGCATTTTTCCGCGATTTTTCCGTAAAAGTGAATCGAAATACGGAAAAGCCGAGACGCTCTAACAGAAAAAAGCTTTAAGAATCAACGTTGCCAGTTCGTGCTTCGGTCTTGGCAGGGGACTCAAAATCCCCCGCCGCAAGGCGTGCCGGTTCGAGTCCGGCCCTGGGCACCAGAATTCAGCCTCAGTAGGTCAGCTTCACCCCGACAAACCCGCGCTCATCGATCCGATGCCGCGGGTTTTGTGCTTTCTGCGGCCCGCAATGCGTCCGCAGCGCAGACCATCCGCAAGCCAATTCGAATCCGCGCGAACGTAAAAAAAGCCGGATCGCCTTACGGCAAATCCGGCCCAGCTCTTACTCGATAAGACGATCGGACGCGCCCGCTCCAAAAAACATCACGGCTCAGCGCCCGCTCGCCGCTCCCGCGAGCCCATGCGCGGCCGCGCGCCGGCGCTTCACCACGTAGCCCGCCCACATCACGACGAGCCACACGGGCACGAGCAGCACCGATACGTTGAGTCCTGGCGTCATCGCGAGAATCACGAGAATCATCGCCATGAACGCGAGACAGATCCAGTTGCCGAGCGGGAACCACAGCGACTTGAACACGAGCTTCTCGCCTTTCGCGACCATCGCGCGACGCGACTTCAGATGCGTCAGGCTGATCAGCGACCAGTTCAGCACCAGCGCGGCCACGACGAGTGCCATCAGCACGTCGAGCGCCTTGGCGGGAATCAGATAGTTGATGATCACGCAAGCAAACGTCGCGAGCGCGGACAGGCCGATCGCCATGTACGGCACGCCGCGACCGTCGACCTTCAGCAGCGCGCGCGGCGCATTGCCCTGCTCGGCAAGACCGTACAGCATGCGACTGTTCGCATAGACGCCGCTGTTGTACACGGACAGCGCCGCCGTCAGCACGACCACGTTCAGAACGTTCGCCGTCAAGCCCGCGCCGATCTGCGAGAAGATCATCACGAACGGGCTGCCGCCTTCCGCCACCTGATTCCACGGATACAGCGACAGCAGCACGACCAGCGAGCAGATGTAGAAAATCAGAATCCGGTAGATCACCTGATTCACGGCTTTCGGAATGCTCTTTTGCGGCTCGTCGGCTTCCGCCGCCGTGATGCCGATCAGTTCCAGTCCGCCGAACGAGAACATGATCACGGCGAGCATTATGAAGAGTCCGCTGAAGCCGTGCGGAAAGAAACCGCCGTCGGCCCACAGGTTCGTAATCGACGCCTGCGGACCGCCACGACCGCTGATCAGCAGATAGCCGCCGAACAGAATCATGCCGATCACGGCTACGACCTTGATGATCGCAAACCAGAACTCGGTCTCGCCGTACGCCTTGACGTTCGCCAGGTTGATCGCGTTGATGGCAACGAAGCAGACGAGCGCCGAGACCCACGTCGGCACGTCCGGCCACCAGAAATGCACGTAGGTGCCGACGGCCGTCAGCTCGGCCATGCTGACGAGCACGTACAGCACCCAGTAGTTCCAGCCCGACAGGAAGCCCGGGAAATCGCCCCAGTACTTGTACGCGAAGTGGCTGAACGAGCCGGCGACGGGCTCCTGCGCAACCATTTCGCCGAGCTGCCGCATGATGAGAAACGCGATGAAACCGCCGATCGCGTAACCGAGGATCATCGACGGCCCCGCCGCCTTCAACACGCCCGCCGATCCGAGAAAGAGGCCCGTGCCGATCGCGCCGCCCAGCGCGATCAGCTGGATATGGCGGTTCTTCAACCCGCGCTGGAGGCCGTCATGCTGCTGTCCGTTGCTCAAAATGTCCCACTCCACTGCATTGAAATCCACGCGGTACGCACAGGACGCGCCCGGAAAAACCGTAAATTGTACCCTCCTGCGACGTGCCCACAGAACGGGCACGCGCAACCGGGTTTCGTGGAATTCGCATTGCGCCGCCGATGCCGCCGCGCGCACGCGCCACCCACCCGCCAAAACACCGTCCAACGTGTCCGAAATTGCCTTTAGATAGCGGTTGTCACCCTGCTTGCCGGTCGGTATGTTCCGAGAATCCGGTCCAGCCGATGATGGAGCCGCCATGTCGCCGAAACGTCTGCTCTATGCCGTTCTCCTCAGCGTCTGCGTCGCCGCATCCGGCGCACGCGCCCAGACCGGACAAACCGCGCCGCCGCCCGCGCCGGATACGTCGGCAGCGCCAGCCCCCGCCGCCGCGGACTCCGATACATCGCCGGCACCCGCCCCCGCGCCTTCGGCCGCCGCGCCTTCCACCGACCAGGCGCCTGCCCCTGCTTCCGCGCCCCGACCCGCCGCCGCCTATTCGGCGCCACCCGCCGGCCCGGTGCAGAACATCGTGCTCGTGCACGGCGCGTTCGTCGACGGATCGAGCTGGAACGGCGTGATCGAACGGCTCCAAAAGAAGGGCTATCGCGTCGCGTCGGTGCAGATTCCGCTGACGTCGCTCGCCGACGACGTCGCCGCAACCCGACGCGTGCTCGCCCGGCTATCCGGGCCGACTGTGCTGGTCGGCCATTCGTGGGGCGGCGTCGTGATCACGGAGGCGGGTTCGGGACCGGACGCATCGAAGGTAGTCGGCCTCGTCTATGTGGCGGCGATCGCGCCCGACGTCGGCGAATCGACGGGCGACGTGCTCAAGCGCGGCCCGCAGATGCCCATCGGCTCGGCGATGACAAAGGACGCCACCGGCTTTCTGTGGCTCGACCCGGCGAAGTACCACAGCGACTTCGCCGCCGACGTGCCCGAAAGCCTCACCCGCGTGCTCGTCGCCGCGCAGCAGCCGATCGCGGGCAAGGCGTTCGAGGAGCGCGTGACGCAGGCCGCGTGGCGCTACAAGCCGTCGTGGTACGTCGTGACGACGCGCGACCGCGCCGTGTCGCCCGAAATCCAGCGCTGGTTGGCGCACCGGATCGGCGCGACCATCGTCGAGACGCCGTCGAGCCACCTCGTGTCCGTCGCGCACGCGGGCGCGACGGCCGATGCGGTCGCCCGCGCGGCGAAGGAATTCGGCAAGGAGTGACGGCTCGTGAAGAGCGTGCGTACGGCGCGGATCACGAGGACAGCACGGCCGCGCCGTCCGGAATCCGCGCGAGCCTCGCGGCAGGAGACATCACGATGATCCACGCCTGCGCGACGAAGCCGAGCGCGGCGACGACGAGGCAGGCGTCCATCCCGAAGCGCGCGCTGACGGCCGCGCCCAGCAGAGCGCCGAGCGGTCGCGCGCCATACGTCGCCGTGCTGTTGAGCGCGGATACGCGGCCCATCATGTTCGCTGGCGTGATCGCCTGACGCAGCGTCGTCGAGCCGACCGTCCACAGGATCGGCCCCGCGCCCAGCAGAAAGAAGCTCGCTGCCGCGAGCCAGAACGACGGCACGGCGAGCGTCGCGACCATCGTCAGCGAAGCGGCCAGCCCGCAAAACGGCCCGGCGATCAGCGTGCGCCCGAACGCCACCCGCCGCGCGACGGACGGCGCGGCCAGCGCGCCGCACACCATGCCCACGCCATACGCGCCGAGCGTCATGCCGATCGCCGACGCGCTCAAGCCGAGCCGATGCACCGCGTACGGCACGTACACCGCCTGCAACGTGAAGAAGCCAATGTTGAAGAACACGGCCGTTGCGAGCATCGGCCGCAGCAACTCGTCGCCGATCACGAAGCGCGTGCCTTCGCGCAACTCGGTCATGAAATGACGCGCGGCGCCGACGGCGCGCGGCGGCTCGCGCAAACCCGCGAGCAACGCGGCCGCCAGCACCGACAGCGCGGCCGCGCAGCCATACGCCCAGCCCGCGCCAATCCAGCCGACCAGCAGCCCGCCCAACGCCGGCCCCGCCGAATACGCGACGCTGCGCGCGAGTTCGATGCGTCCGTTCGCGGCGGGCAGCGCGTCGCGCGTCACGAGCGCGGGGACCAATGCGGGCGCGGCGACGCTATACGCAACCGTGCCCGTCGCGCCGAGAAAGCCGAGCACGGCGAGTAGCGGCAGCGTCAGCGCATGCGACAGCACGAGTAGCAGCACAAACGCCATCGCCAGCGCGCGCACGCTCTCCGAGACGGCCATCAGCGTGCGGCGCGAACGGCGGTCGGCAACGACGCCGAGGGGTATCGACAGCAACAGGAACGGCAGCGTCTGCGCCGTTTGCAGAAGCCCCGTATCGCGCGCCGTCGCGCCGAGCGTGAACACGGCAACGAGGGGCGCGGCGGCGAGACTGATCTGTTCGGCGGATTGCGCGATCAGGTTCGACCACGCGAGCTGATGGAACGACGCGGGCAAGCTGGCGCCGGCAATCGGAAAGCGAAAACGCGGAAGGCGGGAACGCATCGGAGGGCTCCGTGACGCGATGACGGGAAGCCCATGGTCGCGATTTCGGCCTGTCGGTGCGCTCCGGTTCTTGCTGTGTGATTCCTTTTCTACGATCCCGCGATTCGCCCGCGAGGCAGGCGCACAACGCGCTCAAGGCGCATACGACGCCGCCATCCCGCCTTCGAGCCAATGTTCCAACGTCGTGCCGATCGCCGCGAGTCCGCGGGCGAGCGAATCGAGCAACGCGCCGCTCATACAGATGCGGATCGCGTGCGGCGCGGCGTTGCGGCCGATCACGAAGCTGTCGGCCGTCTTGACGAGCACGCCCTCCTGGCGCAGCGCCGTCGCGCGTTTCGTCGAACGTCGGTCCGGCGCGCAGTGAGCGTGTGCGTGACGCGCCGCGTGTGTCGAAGCGAGCGAGCGGCGCGAGGCGGCAAAGGCGACGGGTAGAATGCACGCGATGGCCGCGTCCTCGATAGTTGGGGGCGCCGTCATCGTCCGATGCATCGCGGCTTGTGGCCGCCCTCTGTCCGTTCCGATGAATCTCGAAAGCGTTCTCTTTTCCCAAGGCTTCGGCTCGCGCCGTCAGTGCCGCGCATTGATCGCGGACGGCCGCGTGTCGATCGGCGGCTCGACGATCGACGATCCCAACGCCGATGTCGCGACCGACGCCCTCACGTTCGAAGTCGACGACACGCCGTGGCCGTATCGCGAACGCGCGTACCTCGTGCTCAACAAGCCCGCGGGTTATGAGTGCTCGCGCGATCCGCAGCACCACTTGAGCGTCTTCAACCTGATGCCCGCGCAGTTCGCGACGCGCGGCGTCCAGTGCGTCGGGCGGCTCGATCAGGACACCACGGGGCTTCTGCTGCTGTCCGACGACGGCCAGTTCGTCCATGCGTACACGTCGCCGAAACGCAAGGTGCCGAAGGTCTATCTGGCGACGACCCGTCATCCCCTCGACGACGCGCAACTCACCGCGTTGCGCGAAGGCGTGCTGCTGCACGGCGAAGCGAAGCCGGTTGCGGCCGTCGCGGCGCATGCGCGCGGCGAACACGAACTCGAGCTGACCGTGCTGGAAGGCAAGTACCACCAGGTCAAGCGAATGGTCGCGGCGGCCGGCAATCGCGTGGAAGCGCTGCATCGCGAGCGGATCGGCGGACTCGCGCTGCCTGCGGCGCTTGCTGAAGGTGCATGGCAATGGCTCGATGAAGCCGGCCTCGAATCGCTGCGCGTTGCATAAAGCGACGCGTTCCGCGCCCGCCTGTTTTCAGATGCCCGGACACTGCACCGGACTCCGAACAAAGCGGCAACAAAAGCCATTCCAAACGCTGCGATGCAGCATGCTTGCTACGAACGCCCGTCCTATACTCGTCTTAACAAACATTACAAGACAGGCAAGGAGGCGCCATGGTCATCTACGGCAACCTGGCGATTTCATATGGGATGGTCGCGATCATCTGCTTCGCGATACTGCTTGTCGGCGGCCTTCTGGCCGTCATGCACATCCGGCACAAGTACGCGCCCAATCTGATCGCAGCGCTGATCGGCGCAATCTGCTGCTTCCTGCTGCTGGAAGCGCTGCCTGCCCTCATCTGACGGCTTCTCAGTCTCGCTCGCTGTTCTTCGCGGCATCGCTGCACGTGCGGTGCGTGGCTGCGTTCACGCGCGACGGGCTGCTGCGCGCAAGAAATCATCGACGCTCGGATAGCGCAGCTTCACGCGCAACTCGCGCTTGAGCCGGGCGTTGATGAGGCGCCGCGACTCGCGCATGAACGACAGCATCATCGGTTCGAGTTGCCGCTGCGCTTCGTCGCGCGTGATGCGCGGCGCCCGCTCGACACCGAACGCGTCCGCGACCCGATCGAAGTACTCGCCCATCTTCAACGTCGTGTCGTCGGATGCGTGGATCACGCGCGATGGCAAGCCATGCGTCGCCATGCGCAGCAGGATCGCGGCGAGGTCGTCGGCGTGGATGTGATTCGTGTAGACGTCGTCGGCATCGACGAGCGCGGGAGTGCGCCTCTTGAGCCGCGCAAGCGGCAGCCGGTTGCCCGCGTAGATGCCCGGAATGCGCGCAATGCTCGCCGCAATCGCATGCCGCGCGGCCGCGCGCCGCAACTGCGTCTCCGCCGACACGCGCCGCTTCGCGCGCTCGTTCGCGGGCGCGACGGGACGCGTTTCGTCAAGCCACGCGCCGCCGCAATCGCCATAGACACCCGTCGTGCTCGCGTAGACGATGCGCGGACGCACGCCCGCGTAGTGTCCAGCCCTAAGGGCCGGGAGACCCCCGTCGGGTACAATATCGGATGTTTTGCGAGCACGAATGCCTTGCTGCGCGGACCTGAGCCGCCCCGTCGCCCGTGCCTCGACAGCGCGGGCATGCCGGATGCGCGGCGCGGTTAGCGTGGCGATCAGCGAGCGCGTGCGCATGTCGATGTAGCCCGTCTTTTGCGGCGGCGCGAGATGAAGCACGGTTGGCGCAAGGCCCGCAAGACGCCAGAGGCTCTTGCGCGCGTCGAGATCTCCGACTATCGGCGTGACGCCCGCCGCGCGCAGTTCGTCGCGGCGCTCGGCGTGATGCGTGAGCGCATAGAGGCGCGCGCGCCGTTGCAGTTGCCGCACGCAGCGCATGCCGACATCGCCGCAACCGACGATCAGCACGCGCGGTCTGCGCAAATTTCGTGTCGCTTTCATCGTGGACGCATTGTAGCCGCGATCCATGGTACGCACTGGTTACCGACTCCCTGTACTCGAACTTTGAACGACCTATGGCATTTAACGTAACGCTCCGGCAAAGCGGCCGGCAGTTTCAGGTGGAACCCGATGAACCCGTGCTGACGGCCGCCCTTCGCCAGGGCATCGGCCTGCCGTACGGCTGCAAGAACGGCGCATGCGGCTCGTGCAAGGGCACGGTCATCGGCGGAGAAATCGAACAGCGCGCACATTCGTCGTCGGCGCTGTCGAACGACGAGAAGACGCGCGGCATGGCCCTCTTCTGCTGCGCGACGGCCTGCACGGACCTCGAGGTCGATATCCGCGAAGTGACGGGCATCGGCGACGTGCAGATCAAGAAGCTGCCGTGCCGTGTGAATTCGATCGAGCGCAAGGCCGACGACGTCGTCGCGCTGAAGCTGCAACTGCCCGCGAACGAGCGCCTGCAATACATGGCTGGCCAGTACCTCGAGTTCATCCTGAAGGACGGCAAGCGCCGCAGTTACTCGATGGCCAACGCGCCGCATACGGAAGGCCCCATCGAGCTGCATATCCGCCACATGCCGGGCGGCGCGTTCACCGATCACGTGTTCAACACGATGAAGGAGCGCGACATCCTTCGCTTCGAAGCACCGCTCGGCACGTTCTTCCTGCGCGTAGAATCGGACAAGCCGATCGTCCTGCTCGCATCGGGCACTGGCTTCGCGCCGCTGAAGGCGATCGTCGAGCATGCCGTCTTCAAGAACATCACGCGCCCTATGACGCTGTACTGGGGCGCTCGTCGCAAGAAAGACCTGTACATGATGGATCTCGCCGAGCAATGGGCGCGCGAAGTGCCGAACTTCAAGTTCGTGCCCGTGCTCTCTGAACCGGACGCGGACGACGCATGGACGGGCCGCACGGGCTTCGTTCATCGCGCCGTCATCGAAGATCTGCCAGACTTGTCGGCATATCAGGTGTATGCGTGCGGCGCGCCTGTGATGGTCGAATCCGCGCAGCGCGATTTCACGCAGCATCATCGCCTGCCGGAAGATGAGTTCTACGCGGATTCGTTCACGAGCGCAGCCGATCTCGCGAACCCCGTCTGATCGTTGCGTCGTCATCCTGCATGAACGAATCGGCCGGCGCGCGCAAATTGCTGGTTTACACGGGCGCCGGCATTGTCGTATTCTTTCGCGCATGAACCGCATCCTGTCCGAACTTCGACGTCGCCGCTCGCCGCTCCCGTAGGGGCGCCGCTGGCTTCGTCACGGTTTGCGCGTATCAGCTTCGCACGACGCGCACGCAGTTCAAATCACGAAAGCCACGGCATGCCGTGGCTTTTTGTATTTCCGTCGCTGCTTCGACGTTCTGTCGACGACGTGCTGTTGAACACATGTACTCGTCGGCGTTTTCTCTCCGTTGCTGGGCCATTTTGTCCGAGGCGGTTTCTTATCCCTGTTTGCCTGGAGCCTGTAGCCATGAACTTCAATGAGTACCCGATCGATTCGCTGATGTACATCACGAACCGGCCCGAGATCGTTTTCACGCACGGCAAAGGCTCGTGGCTCTACGACAACGACGGCAAGCGCTATCTGGACTTCATCCAGGGCTGGGCGGTGAACAGCCTTGGCCACTGCAACGAAGGCATCATCGAAGCGCTCACGCACCAGGCACGCACGCTGATCAACCCGTCGCCGGCGTTCTACAACGAGCCGATGGCGAAGCTCGCCGGCCTGCTCACGCAGCACAGCTGCTTCGACAAGGTGTTCTTCACGAACAGCGGCGCCGAAGCGAACGAAGGCGCAATCAAGCTCGCGCGCAAGTGGGGCAAGAAGTTCAAGAAAGGCGCGTATGAAATCATCACGTTCGATCACAGCTTCCACGGACGCACGCTTGCGACGATGTCGGCGAGCGGCAAGCCGGGCTGGGACACGATCTACGCACCGCAGGTGCCGGGCTTTCCGAAAGCGGATCTGAACGACATCGCATCCGTCGAGAAGCTCATCGGCGACAAGACGGTCGCTGTGATGCTCGAACCGATCCAGGGCGAAGGCGGCGTGATTCCCGCAACGCGCGAATTCATGCAGCAACTGCGCGAGCTGACGAAGAAGCACAACCTGCTCCTGATCGTCGATGAAGTGCAAAGCGGTTGCGGCCGCGCGGGGACGCTGTTCGCGTACGAGCTGTCGGGTATCGAGCCCGACGTGATGACGCTTGCGAAGGGCATCGGCGGCGGCGTTCCGCTCGGGGCGCTGCTGTGCAAGAAGGAAGTCGAAGTGTTCGAAGCGGGCGAACAGGGCGGCACGTACAACGGCAATCCGCTGATGACGGCAGTCGGCTATTCGGTGATCTCGCAACTGACGGCGCCCGGCTTCCTGGATGGCGTGAAGGCGCGCGGCGAATATCTGCGCGCGAAGCTGCTCGAACTGTCGGAAGAGCGCGGCTTTGCGGGCGAGCGCGGCGAAGGCATGTTGCGCGCGCTGCTGCTCGGCAAGGACATCGGCAACCAGATCGTCGAGAAGGCTCGCCTGATGCAGCCCGACGGCCTGCTGCTCAACGCCGCGCGTCCGAATCTGCTGCGCTTCATGCCCGCGCTCAATGTGACGACGGAAGAGATCGACCAGATGATGTCGATGCTGCGCTCGGTTCTGGACACGCTGTGACGACTGCTTCGCCACTGTCGATCCGCTGCTTCGACTCGGCCGACACCGATGCCGTCGTCGCGCTGTGGCTCGACGCGTTCCCGGAGTACAAGGACGCGAGCAAGCCGCAGCGCAATCCGCATCTGTCGATCGCAAACAAGCTCGCGACCCAGCCGGAACTGTTCTTTGTCGCGGTGAAGGATGCGTGCATCGTCGGCACGGTGATGGCCGGTTACGACGGGCATCGCGGCTGGCTGTACTCGCTCGCGGTCGATCCGGCGCAACGGCGCCAGGGCACCGGCACGCGGCTGGTGCGGCACGCGGAAGCGGCGTTGACGGCGCGCGGCTGCCCGAAGGTCAATCTTCAGGTGCTGAGCGCGAAGGCGGATGTGCGCGCTTTCTACGAAACGCTCGGCTATCGCGCCGATGAGGTCGTCAGCCTCGGCAAGCGGCTGGGCGCGTTGGCTTGAGCGGTTGCTTCGTCGCGCGTTGAATCGCTGAAAACACAAAGGCCGCATGCTTGACGCATGCGGCCTTTGTTTATTGCGCGTTGCCGGTCGCGAGAACCGGCACTTGAGCTTGCTTAGCTTTACTCGCCGAGATACGCCGCACGCACCTTCGGATCGTCGAGCATCTGCTTCGCGTCACCCGACATCGTGACCGTGCCCGAGTCCATCACGTAGCCGCGGTCCGCAGCCTGCAATGCGAGGCGCGCGTTCTGCTCGACCAGCATCACCGTGATGCCTTCCTTCGAGATCTCGCGCACCACTTCGAAGATCTTCTCGACCATGATCGGCGACAGACCCATCGACGGCTCATCGAGCAGCAGGAGCTTCGGCTTCGAGATGACGGCACGCGCCATCGCCAGCATCTGCTGTTCACCGCCGGACAGCGTACCGGCGAGCTGCGTCGCGCGTTCCTTCAGGCGCGGGAAGAAGCCGAACATGCGCTCGACGTCCTTCTTGATGCCTTCGTTATCGTTGCGCAGATACGCGCCCATCTGCATGTTCTCGACGATCGACATGCGCGCGAAGATGCCACGGCCTTCCGGCACCATCGCGAGGCCGCGCTTGAGCAGCTCGTGCGGCGGCACGCCCTTGATCGACTGGCCCATGTATTCGATGTCGCCGGCCGAGTAAGGCTTGAGGCCCGTGATCGCCTTCATCGTGGTCGTCTTGCCCGCGCCGTTCGCGCCGATCAGCGTGACGAGTTCGCCCTGCGCGATCTCCAGGTCGACACCCTTGACGGCCTGAATGCCGCCGTAGTTGACCTGCAGGCCCTTGATTTTCAACATTGCCGTAGCCATCAGTGGACCCCCGCACCCAGATAAGCCTCAATCACCTTCGGGTCCTTCTGCACGTCATGCGGCAGACCTTCGGCGATCACCTTGCCATAGTCGAGCACTGTCATCCGATTGCACAGGCCCATCACCAGTTTCACGTCGTGCTCGATCAGCAGGATCGTCTTGCCGTCGCTGCGGATCTTGTCGAGCAGCTTGGTCAGTTCGACCTTCTCGGTCGCGTTCATGCCGGCAGCCGGTTCGTCGAGCGCGAGCAGCTTCGGATCGGTCGCCAGAGCGCGCGCGATTTCCAGACGACGCTGGTGGCCGTACGACAGGTTGCGCGACGTGTAGTCCGCGTATTGCAGCACGCCGACGTATTCGAGCAGTTCGAGCGCCCGCTCCTTGATCTCGCGCTCTTCCTGACGCTCGGCGGGCGTCTGGAACACGGCGCCCAGCAGACCGTGCTTCGTACGCACGTGACGGCCGACCATCACGTTTTCCAGCGCGGTCATGCCACCGAACAGACGGATGTTCTGGAACGTGCGCGCAATGCCCGCCTTCGCCACCTGATACACGGCCGTCGGCGTGTAGTTCGTGCCGTCAAGCCTGAACTCGCCCGAGTCTGGCGTGTAGAGACCGGTAATCACGTTGAAGAACGTGGTCTTGCCGGCGCCGTTCGGGCCGATCAGACCGTAGATGGAGCCTTCCTCGATTTCGAGGCCGACATCCGACAGCGCCTGCAGGCCGCCGAAGCGCTTGTTCACGCCCTTCACGGACAGACGGATTTGTTTGTCGCTCATGTGTGTTTCCCCTTCGGTCCGTGGTCCGTTACGCGCGCACCGGCTTCTTGCCGCCGCGCTTCGCCAGTTTCGCGATCTTGTCCTCATGCTTCGGCGACGGCCACAGGCCTTCCGAGCGGTACAGCATGATCAGCACCATCGCGAGTGCGTAGACGAGCTGACGGATCACTTCCGTATCGACGATCTCATGACCGAAGATCATGTTCTGCAGCGGGCCCATCGTCGAGCGCAGGAATTCCGGCAGCACGGCGAGCAGCACGGCACCGAGAATCACGCCCGGGATGTGGCCCATGCCGCCCAGCACGACGCACGCGAGCACGACGATCGATTCCGGCAGCGTGAACGATTCCGGCGACACGAAGCCCTGGAACATACCGAACATCGCACCCGACAGTCCGCCGAACGACGCGCCCATCGCGAACGCGAGCAGCTTCACGTCACGCGTGTTGATGCCCATCGCCTTCGCGGCAATTTCGTCTTCGCGGATCGCGGCCCACGCGCGGCCGATGCGCGAGTGCTGCAGGCGCGTACACACCCAGATCACCAGTAGCGCGCACAGCACGAACACGTAGTAGTACGAGTACACCGACGGGAACTGGAAGCCGAACAGCGAGTGCGTCTGCGAGAGGCTGAAGTCGCCGACGTGGATCGGATCGATGCCCGTGATGCCCTTCGGGCCGTTCGTGATGTTCGCCGGACGGTCGAGGTTGTTCAGGAAGATCCGGACGATTTCCCCGAAGCCCAACGTCACGATCGCGAGGTAGTCGCCACGCAGACGCAGCGTCGGTGCACCGAGAATCACGCCGAAGAACGCGGCGATCGCCATCGCGATCGGCACGATGATCCAGAACGGCGTGTGCAGGCCGCCCGGCGCGAGATGCGCGATCCATTCGAACTGCGACGACAGGTGCGGCGAGCTCAGCAGTGCCGCCGTATAAGCGCCCACTGCATAGAACGCGATGTAGCCCAGGTCCAGCAGGCCGGCGAAGCCGACCACCACGTTCAGGCCCAATGCGAGCATCACGTACAGCATCGCGAAGTCGAGCACGCGGACCCAGTAATTGCCGCCTGCTGTGCCGATGATCATCGGCGCGGCGATCACGAACACGGCGGTGAGGATGCCCACCGTCAGCGTCTTCGTCATGTTGCGTTCAGGGACGAGCGTCGTGGACGGCTCGATCGGTTGAATTGAGGTCATTGTGTTTACTCCTTTTCCCTGCGCCGTTAGGCACGGTCCGCAACACGTTCGCCAAGCAGGCCCGACGGACGGAACACCAGCACGATGATCAGCACGATGAACGCGAACACGTCCTGGTAGTTACTGCCGAACACGCCACCCGTGAGATTGCCGATGTAGCCCGCGCCCAGCTGTTCGATCAGACCGAGAATCACGCCGCCGACCATCGCGCCGCCCAGGTTGCCGATACCGCCGAGCACGGCTGCCGTGAACGCCTTCAGGCCGGGGATGAAGCCCATGTAGAAGTGCGCATTGCCGTATTCCGATGCGATCATCACGCCCGCCAGCGCAGCCAGCGCCGAGCCGATCATGAAGGTCGCCGAGATCACGAAGTTCGGGTTCACGCCCATCAGCGAGGCGACGCCCGGGTTCTCGGCGATCGCGCGCATCGCGCGGCCGAGCTTCGTCTTGTGTACGAGCAGCAGGAGGCCCGCCATCACGAGGAACGCCACGACGATGATCACGATTTCAGTCATCGAGATCACGGCGCCCGGCGTCGTGTCCGTGGCCTTGATCACGTTGAGGGGATCGGTCGGCAGAAGCTGCGGGAACGGCAGCGGGTTGCGCGACCAGATCATCATCGCGAGCGTTTGCAGCAAGATCGACACGCCGATCGCGGTGATCAGCGGGGCGAGACGGGGCGCTTTACGCAGCGGCCGGTACGCGACGCGCTCGATCGTGTAGCCCACCACCGCGCACACCACGGCGGCTATGGCCAGCGCGATGCAAAGCGTCGGCACGTTGCCGAGACCGGGGAAGTGGTTCTGCAATACACCGATGCAGGACAGGGCGACCATCGCCCCCACCATCAGGATGTCGCCGTGAGCGAAGTTGATGATGCCGAGAATGCCGTACACCATCGTATAGCCGAGTGCAATGATGGCGTAGACACTGCCAAGCACCAGCCCGTTGAGAACCTGCTGGATGAAAATATCCATTTAATGCTCCTTAGCCCGTGCGACTGGATTCACGCTCTTCATCTGCCGGTTGGCGCTGATGCTTTGCGGAATCGCAACGGCACTGCGGGTACTGATATAAAAGACCGGTAAGGGTTATCTCCATCGAGCGTTCGTGGTCGCCGGGTTGCAGCGGCCGTCGCACTCGATGCGGATGCAAAAACGGCACCGTCGGATGGTCCGGTGCCGTCAGGCTGTACGTCCCGTCATTACATCTTCACGACGTCGAGGACTGCTTTCTTGCCGTCCTTGAAGTCGTAGAGCGTAATGGCGCCTTCTTTCAAATCGCCCTTGTTGTCGAATGCGATGTGGCCGATGACACCTGTGTAGTCGGTCGACGGCATCGCAGCGAGCACCTTGGACGGCTCGATCGAATTGGCGCGCTTCATTGCATCGACGATCACGTACACAGCGTCATACGTGAACGGCGCGTAAATCTGCACCGGCGTGTGGAAGCGTGCGTCGTACTTCTTTTCGAAGTCCGCTCCCCTGTCCATCTTCGAAAGCGCAAGACCTGCCTCCGAACATACGAGGTTCTGGACGGCACTACCCGCCAGCTCCCCTACCTTGTCGGTGCACACGCCGTCGCCGCCAAGGATTTTTGCCCTGATTCCGAGCGCGGCTGCCTGTTTTGTGAACGGCCCGCCCGTTGCATCCATGCCGCCGAACATGATGGCGTCCGGCTGAGCACTTTTGATCTTGGTGAGAATGGCCCGGAAATCCGTGGCCCGGTCATTGGTCGCCTCGCGCGCGACGATCTTCGCGCCGCCCGCCTCGGCCGTCTTCGCGAATTCGTCAGCAAGACCCTTGCCATAGGCAGTCGCGTCGTCGACGACGGCGATCCGTTTCGCGCCGAGTGACTTCGTCGCGTAGTTCGCCAGCGCCGGGCCTTGCTGCGCATCGGTCGCGACAACCCGGAAGGTCGTCTTGAAACCCTGCTGCGTATAGGCCGGATTCGTCGAGGACGGCGAGATTTGCACGATGCCTGCGTCGCTATAGATTTTCGATGCGGGAATCGAGACGCCCGAGTTCAGATGCCCGACGACGGCGACAACGTGGTCATCGACCAGCTTCTGCGCGACCTGCGTGCCCGTTTTCGGGTCGCCCGCGTCATCCTGCCCGTCGAGTTGAAGCTGGATCTTGCGGCCGTCGATGGTCAACCCCTGCGCGTTGATCTCCTCTGTCGCCAGACGTGCTCCGTTTTCATTGTCCTTTCCGAGATGCGCAATGCCGCCCGTCAATGGGGCCGCATGACCGATCTTCACGACAGTCGCTTCGCTTGCAGGCGCCGACGCTGCCACTGCAGCCGATGCACCCGTGCCTGCCTCGCCATCGTTTTTTTTGCTGCACGCGGTCAACATCGCAACCGCGGCCGCGATGGACACGGCACAAGCAAACTTGACTCGCATTAAATAGGTCTCCTGCGCCTTGCTAAATCTGGTGTTCCGAGGCGCTGAAGCCTTGAGAACGCGCGCATTGTAACTCCAATTATGCGACGGGCAATATTGTTGAATGCGCAGGGTTTTCCTGCATTGCAACCGCTTTTTGGGACCTCTAGCGCATGCAGATTGCAACCCGGTTGCGCCATATTTCCGTGCACCAGTTGCACCATGGATGACGCTCCGCAACATCAGTTGTTGCATGGACGGCGCTGTGAGGCCTATCGAGCGGACTTCGACACAAGCAAGCCTCGCCGCGAATCGCTGGTACGAAAATTCACCGAATCGGTGCGACCAATCTGCCGGCTGATCGTTCGTCTGATGTAAAAAGGGGCTCGATCGGTCGTCTCAGGGCAAAATACGCCCCAAAAATCAAAAAGAATGTGCGCGCCGACACCGTGCAGCTCTCGTTTTTCTGTGATGTGGCACCGTTTACTGGGCGATTTCCGGGCTCGGCGGATACAAAAAAGCGCGCCCACGGCGCGCTTTTTTGATTGGGGTCGGTTCGTCAGGCCGGCAAACCGAGGCCGCGCGGCAGCGGAAAAGCGATGTTTTCCTCAATGCCTTCGAGCGCGCGCACGCTGCGCACGCCGAGTTCGCGCAGACGGCCGATCACGGCCTGCGCCAGCGCCTCGGGCGCAGATGCGCCCGCCGTCACGCCGATGCGGCGCTTGTCGGCAACCCAAGCGGGATCGATCTGATCGGGCGAGTCCACCATGTAGGCAGGCACGCCGAGTTTCTCGGCGAGTTCGCGCAGCCGGTTGGAATTCGAACTGTTCGGGCTGCCGACGACGATCACGACGTCGCATTGGGGCGCCATGAACTTGACGGCGTCCTGGCGGTTTTGCGTCGCGTAGCAGATGTCCTGCTTCTTCGGCTCCTTGATGTTCGGATACTTTGCCTTCAACGCCGCGATGATCTGCGCGGCATCGTCGACAGAGAGCGTCGTTTGCGTCACGTAGGCGATACGCTGCGGATCGGCCAGCTGCAGAGCCTGCACGTCCTCGATGTCTTCGACGAGATACATGCCTTCTCCCGTCTGCCCCATCGTGCCCTCGACTTCAGGATGGCCCTTGTGGCCGATCATCACGATGTCGAAGCCGTCCGCGCGCATCTTCGCGACTTCGATGTGCACCTTCGTGACGAGTGGACAGGTCGCGTCGTACACGCGCAGCCCGCGCTCCTCGGCTTCGGCGCGCACCGCCTTCGACACACCGTGCGCACTGAAGATCACCGTGCTGCCCGCGGGCACCTCTTCGAGCTGCTCGATGAAAATCGCGCCCTTCTTGCGCAGGTCCTCGACGACATACGCGTTATGAACGATTTCGTGACGCACGTAGATCGGCGAACCGTACAGCTTGATGGCGCGTTCGACGATCTCGATCGCCCGGTCGACGCCGGCGCAAAATCCGCGCGGTTGCGCAAGCAGGATTTCAGCTTCGGCGAGAGTCGTGTCCGTGATGCTCATGTTTACAGGATCCCGATGATTTTGACTTCGAACGTCACCGCCTGGCCGGCGAGCGGATGGTTGAAATCGAAGAGAGCCGAGGTTTCGCCGACTTCCTTGAGCACGCCGGCGTAGCGGCCGCCACCCGGCGCATTGAATTCGACGAGATCGCCGGGAGAAAAATCCTCCCCGACCGTGCTGTTTTCACGCAGCGTGGCCAGCGACACGCGCTGGATCATTTCAGGGTTGCGCGGACCGAATGCCTGGCCCGGCTCTAGCTGAAAGGTCGAGTGGTGCCCCGTTCTCAGGCCCAGCAGAATGTCTTCCAGCGGCTGCGCCAGTTGGCCGGCGCCCAGCAGCAGCGTGGCGGGCTTGTCGTTGAAGGTGCTGACGATCTCGGCGCCATCGGCGAGCGAAAGCCGGTAGTGAAGCGTGACGTGCGAACCGGGTTTCACTTCGGAGATGTCGATGATGCTCATGCGGTACTCATTCAGTCGTGGCGCGCGGCGCAGGGCGCGGCGGCAAGGGTCGCGCGCATGGCAGGCCGTCTGGCGCCGTGCGCAAAGGCTCTATTGTAAGCCACATATCCCGAGCCGGCTGGATCGCGGCCGCGCGGCGCGTCGTCGCCGCTCCACTGAATTACCGAGGACCTTGCCATGAACGATCCGATAGTCATCCCGCTCAACGAGGCGGAGAAAAGCTCCGTTCGCCGCCCCGCGCCCTTGCCGGCGCCCGTTTCGGCGTCCGTGCCCATGTCCGTGTCTGCACCCGTATGGCCGCTGCGCGACATGCCGCGCGAACGACTGCTCGACGCCGGCGCGGCGGCGCTGTCCGATACCGAACTGGTCGCGCTCGTGCTGGGCTCCGGGCTGCCCGGACATAACGTTTTCGACGTCGCGCGCTCGCTGCTGCAGCGCTTCGGCTCGCTGCGCGCGATGCTCGACGCGACGCCGGAGGATCTCAACGGCGTGCGCGGCGTCGGCCCCGCCAAGCGGGCGCAGTTGCTGGCCATCATGGAGCTGGCGCGGCGCGCGCTCGCAGAAAAGATGCGCGAGCGCCCGTTGATCGATTCCCCGGAAGCGGTCGAAGACTATTTGCGGCTGCTGATCGGCTCCCGGCCTTATGAGGTGTTCATTTGTCTCTTTCTGGACACGCGCCACCGACTGATCCGCTCGGAGGAGAATTCGCGCGGCTCGCTCACTCGCATGGCCGTGTATCCGCGCGAAATCGTGCGGCGGGCGCTCTCGGTGAATGCGGCAAGCCTTATCGTCGCGCATAACCACCCGTCCGGCGCCGTCAAGCCAAGCGCCAGCGACCGGCAACTCACGCGGGTGCTGCGCGATACCCTCGTGCTCATCGACGTGCAACTGATCGACCATCTGGTGGTCGGCGCAAACGACACGTTTTCGTTTGCCCGCGCAGGCTGGCCGTGACCCATGGAACACTCGGCGCCAAGCGCAGATACCGTTGCGCGGCCGCCAGCCGCCTCCAAATAAGTTTGATTTTGCGGCTCTTTTTCTGCTAGACTCTCGGTTTGCCTCTTTCCAACCCTGTTCCGAAGCCACCAAGGCCTTTCCGGAAAGCAAGTGATTGAAGTCGGCTACGGCTCGGTCCTCTCGTTTTCTTGGGAAACTTCACGGCGTTCGAACTCAGAATTAGCGTATTAGGAGTGCTCTCATGGCACGCGTATGCCAAGTAACTGGGAAAGCGCCGATGAGCGGCAACAACGTTTCCCACGCGAACAACAAGACCAAGCGTCGTTTTCTCCCGAATCTGCAAAACCGCCGTTTCTGGGTTGAAAGCGAAAACCGTTGGGTGCGACTGCGCGTCTCGAACGCCGGCCTGCGCCTGATCGACAAGAACGGTATCGACTCGGTGCTCGCAGATTTGCGCGCACGTGGCGAAGCCTAAGGAGTAAATCATGGCCAAAGGCGCACGCGACAAGATCAAGCTGGAATCGACCGCTGGTACGGGTCACTTCTACACGACCACGAAGAACAAGCGCAACATGCCGGAAAAGATGGAGATCAAGAAGTTCGATCCCGTCGTTCGCAAGCATGTGGCGTACAAGGAAACGAAGATCAAGTAATCGCGTTTCCAGTCTGTTGACGACAAAAAGCCCCGCTCCATGCGGGGCTTTTTGTTTTTGCACGCTTCCCTTTCCTGACTTCTGACGCCTTCTGCCGCCGTTTGCCTCCGTTTGCCGCTCTTTTCCGCCGGCGTCGCCGACGATCCACATCCCTTCCGCCGCGCGCAATAGACTTCGCCATTCGGCCAGCTTTCCCTCGAAGGCTGCAACGCGTATGCTCTTCGGTTTCCCAATCGAATGGCTGCGGCGGCGTTCGCCGCACCAGCCACGCAATGCGACGGAGAGAGGAGATGAACTTCGATGTAGCGATTGTCGGCAGCGGGCTCGCCGGTTTGACCGTCGCGCTCAATCTCGCGCAGACGCGTCGCGTCGCCGTGGTCGCGAAACGTTCGCTGACGGACGGCGCGAGCGACTGGGCGCAAGGCGGGATCGCGGCCGTGCTCGATTCGGCGGACAGCACGGAGAATCACGTCGACGACACACTGATCGCCGGCGGCGGCTTGTGCGACGAAGCCGCGACGCGCTTTATCGTCGAACATGGCCGCGAGGCCATCCAGTGGCTGATCGACCAGGGTGTGCCGTTCACGAAAGACGACGCGGCCGAGCTCGGCTTCCATCTGACGCGTGAAGGCGGCCACAGCCATCGCCGCATCATTCACGCGGCTGACGCCACGGGCCATGCCGTCGTCGCGACGCTGAGCGAGCGCGTGCGGCATCATCCGAACATCACGCTGCTCGAAGACCACTACGCGATCGATCTGATTACGTCGGACCGCCTGGGCATGCCGGGACGCCGCTGCCACGGCCTCTACGCACTCGATCTGGCGAGCGGCCGCACCGTCACGATCGAGGCGCCGCACACCGTGCTCGCGACGGGCGGCGCCGGCAAGGTCTATCTCTACACGACGAATCCCGATACTGCGACGGGCGATGGCATCGCGATGGCCTGGCGAGCCGGCTGTCGCGTGTCGAACATGGAATTCATCCAGTTTCATCCGACGTGTCTGTTCCACCCGTACGCCAAGTCGTTTCTGATCACGGAAGCAGTGCGTGGCGAAGGCGGCATCCTCAAGCTTCCCGACGGCACGCGTTTCATGCCCGCTCACGACGAACGCGCCGAACTGGCGCCACGCGATATCGTCGCCCGCGCGATCGACTTCGAGATCAAGAAGCGCGGCATCGACTGCGTGTATCTCGACATCAGCCATCAGCCGGCCGAATTCCTGCGCGAGCATTTCCCGACGATTCTCGCGCGATGCCTGCAATTCGGCATCGACATTACGAAAGAGCCGATTCCCGTTGTGCCGGCGGCTCACTACACATGTGGCGGCGTCGTAACGGATCTCGCCGGGCGCACGGACCTGACGGGACTCTATGCCGTCGGCGAGACGTCGTGCACCGGCTTGCACGGCGCGAACCGGCTCGCGAGCAACTCCCTGCTGGAGTGTCTCGTGATCGGCCGGTCGGCCGCGCAGGCCATCGAGGAAGAAGGCTTCGGCGCGGCCGTGCATGCGCCGCTGCCCGATTGGGACGAGAGCCGCGTCTCCGATCCGGATGAAGAGGTGGTCGTCGCGCACAACTGGGACGAGTTGCGCCGCCTGATGTGGAATTACGTCGGCATCGTGCGCACGGACAAGCGCCTTGCGCGCGCGCGGCACCGGGTTGCGCTGCTGCGAGACGAGATCCACGAGTACTACGCAAACTTCAAGGTCAGCCGCGATCTGCTCGAACTGCGCAACCTGGTCGACGTGGCTTCGCTGATCGTCGATAGCGCGCGTTCGCGGCGCGAGAGCCGTGGGCTGCATTACAGCCGCGACTGGCCGAATTCGTTGCCCAAGGCGCTGCCGACTGTGCTGTCCCCGGAGCGCGTGCCGAATCGGAACGTGTAGTAGCGCTTTTCCTGTTGACCGCTGTTGACCAGTAAGGCGAAAAGGCCGTCGCCCGTAAATCGGGGATGGCCTTTTGCTTTCCGGCGCGGGTTACGCAATCACACGATGCGCATCGAAAAGTCGGTCGCGCGCACGTCCTTCGTCAGCGAGCCGACCGAGATGCGGTCGACACCCGTCTCCGCGAACTGTCGGATCGTATCGAAGTTCACGCCGCCCGACACTTCGAGCACCGCGCGGCCGGCCGTGATACGCACCGCTTCGCGCATCATGTCCAACGAGAAGTTGTCGAGAAGAATCGACTGCGCGCCATGCGCGAGCGCCGACTCCAGCTGTTCGAGCGTTTCGACTTCGATCTGGATCGGCACACCCGCGTTCAGCGCGAGGGCCGCGTTCATCGCCGCACCGACGCCGCCTGCCGCCGCGATGTGATTCTCCTTGATCAAAATGCCGTCGTAGAGCGCGAGCCGCTGGTTCGCGCCGCCGCCGATGCGCACCGCGTACTTTTGCGCGAGACGCAACCCCGGCAGCGTCTTGCGCGTGTCGAGCACGCGTGCGCGGGTATGCGCGATCGCGTCGGCGAATCTGCGCGTCACGCTCGCGACACCCGACAGCATCTGCAGAAAGTTGAGACCGTTGCGCTCGGCGGTGAGCAGTGAACGAGCCGGACCGCGCAACGTGCATACGACGGAATCCGTCGCCATGAGGTCGCCTTCGCGATAGCGCCATTGCACGTCGATGCGCGCATCGACGCGGCGCATCACTTCGTTGAACCATGGCACGCCGCACAACACCGCCTGTTCGCGCACGATGATGCGGGCGTCGCGCATCTCGTCGTCGGGAACGAGCAGGCCCGTCAGATCGCCCGTGCCGACGTCCTCGGCAAGCGCATCGCTGACGTTGCGCATGATCGCCGCATCGAGTGCATCGCCGTACTGCGCGCGGATTTCCGCGAAAAGCGGCGACACCGCGTCCCTCAGTTCCATCGATTCATTCGCCCCCATCACGCCGCTCCGACATTCGAGAACAGCGCCGTATCGCGCGCGAGATCGCCGCTTGCTTGCACGCGTTTCTTGTGACGCGCAGCGAAATCAAGCATCCGGTCGATCGGCAGACGCGCACGCTCGCGGATCGCCGGATCGACGAAGATTTCGTTGTGGCCGCGCTCCAGCACCTCGACGAGATTGCGCAAACCGTTCATCGCCATCCACGGACAATGCGCGCAACTCTTGCACGTCGCGCTATTGCCGGCCGTGGGTGCTTCGATAAACGTCTTACCGGGCGCTGCGAGACGCATCTTGTGCAGGATGCCCAGGTCGGTGGCGACGATGAAATGCGTCGCGTCGCTGTTCTTCGCCGCGTCGATCAGTTGCGTGGTTGACCCCACGACATCCGCGTGCGCCACGACGCTTTCCGGCGACTCTGGATGCACGAGCACTTTCGCGTGCGGATACTCGGCGCGCATCAGATCGAGCTCGACACCCTTGAACTCGTCGTGCACGAGACACGAGCCTTGCCACAGCAGCATATCGGCGCCCGTCTTCTTCTGGATATAGGCGCCCAGATGCCGGTCCGGCGCCCAGATGATCTTTTCGCCGCGCGCGTGCAGATCCGCGACGATCTCCAGCCCGATCGACGACGTCACCATCCAGTCGGCGCGCGCCTTGACCGCGGCGCTCGTATTCGCATAGACGACAACGGTCCGGTCCGGATGCGCATCACAGAATGCAGAAAATTCATCGACGGGACAGCCGAGATCGAGCGAGCAGGTTGCATCCAGATCGGGCATCAGAATGCGCTTGTTTGGACTAAGAATCTTCGCGGTCTCGCCCATGAAGCGCACGCCCGCGACGACCAGCGTTTGTGCATCGTGATCGCGTCCGAAACGCGCCATTTCCAGCGAATCGGCCACACAGCCGCCCGTTTCGTCCGCCAGCTCCTGCAATTCCGCATCGACGTAGTAGTGCGCGACGAGCACCGCTTTCTCACGCTTGAGCAATCCGCGAATACGCTCCTTCAACGCGAGCCGCTCCTGCGCCGAAGGCGTCTCGGGCACCTTCGCCCAAGCCTTGCCGACGCTGCAGGCCGCACCCTGCGGGCGGTCATACTCGATGCTCCTGATCGCCTGATTCATGATCTCCTCTGCCCTGCTAATGCCGCCGCCGATAGCCCCTTCAGTGCCCTGATTCCGGCGGCCCAAAAAGCAAAACCCCGCCAACGCGGGGTTTTGTGACGTAACGAAAGTTTAATAGATTTCGTCGGGGGTCATGCGTAGCGACGCAGGCGCATCGCAAATTCCTGCAGGGCCTTGATGCCGCTTTGCTCGGCGCGATGGCACCAATCCTGCAATTGCACCAGCAATTGCTCGCGCGATGCGTTCGAGCGCTCCCACATCTGCGACAGTTCGTTGCGCAATTCGATGTAAGTGCGCAATTTCTGGCTGTTCGCGAAAATTTGCGGAAGCTGACGGCGCTGCGGCTCGTCCAGACCAGCCTCTTCCTTGTGGAACCACTTGCGAGCGCCACGCATCAGCTGATACTTCTCGCGCGCGCCCATTTCCTTCAGATGCGCGAGTTCCTGACGGTACGCGCGCTTGATCGCCTTTGCGTAACGCGCCATCACTTCGTAGCGGTTCGCGAGCACGGCCTGCAACGTGTCCTGGTCGAGCACGAGCTTGCCGGTGGTCAGACGCGGCGTCGGCGCGAGCTTCTTCACCTTGGCAAGACGGAACGCCGACATGATGCGGATGTACATCCAGCCGATATCGAACTCGTACCACTTGTTCGACAGCTTGGCCGACGTCGCATACGTGTGGTGATTATTGTGCAGTTCTTCGCCGCCGATGATGATGCCCCACGGGAACAGATTGGTGCTCGCATCCGCCGAATTGAAGTTGCGATAACCCCAGAAGTGTCCGAGGCCGTTCACGACGCCAGCCGCCCAGAACGGAATCCAGATCATTTGCACGGCCCACACAGTCAGACCGACGATGCCGAACAGCGCCACGTCGATCACCATCATCAGGCTCACGCCGAGGATCGGGTACTTCGTGTAGACGTTGCGCTCGAGCCAGTCGTTAGGCGTGCCGTGGCTGAACTTGCGCATCGTCTCTTCATTCTTCGCTTCAGCGCGATACAACTCGGCGCCTTCGAGCAGCACCTTCCAGATGCCGCGCGTCTGCGGGCTGTGCGGATCGTCTTCGGTTTCGCACTTCGCGTGGTGCTTGCGGTGAATCGCGGCCCATTGGCCCGTCAGCATGCCTGTGGTCATCCACAGCCAGAACCGGAAAAAGTGGCTTGCGATGGGATGCAGGTCCAGCGCGCGGTGCGCCTGGCAGCGGTGCAGATAGACAGTGACACCGATGATCGTCACGTGCGTGACGGCGAGCGTCCACAACGCGATTTGCCACCACGAAAAACGCAGCGCGCCGTGCGCCAGAAAATCAAGCAGGGAATTCAGCAAGGCCATTTACCTGGGAATGGAAGACATGCGCGGAAGGATACACGGCGAATGTCAAGAAAGTGAAAGCAAGCAGATTGTTTTGGACGATATTTTACGCGAACCGTTCCAAGTGTCTGTAACAAAAAAGAAAATTGTTGTGTTGCATCAACCGGGCGTTTCCCGATATCGGTCTGGAAACGTCCGATTGCTACCCGCTGGGACGCGCCTCAGGCCGCGCTGCCGGGTTCGTTCGCCGCGCGACCGGTAGTCATTGTGATTGCCTGCGGCATGATGTCGCTTGGACCGGCGACGATGCGCACGTCGCGCTGCGCATAGGGAATCGAGATGCCGTTTTCTGTGAAGAGCCGCCAGATGTTGCGGTTCACGTTCGAACGCACGCCGGCCGTGCCCGTCGCTGCATCTTCGATCCAGTAGCCGAGTTCCAGATTAATGCCGTCCGGGCCGAAGCCGGCGAGTATAGGCGTCGGCTTCGGTTCCTGCAGCACGCGCTCGACGCCGTGCGTGGCCTCGACCAGCAGCGCCATGGCCTTTTCGACATCCGTCGAATACGCCACCTGCACGCTCGCCTTCGCGTTGCCGCGCGTCAGATACGAGGACTGGTTCTGTACGACGTCCGTAATCAGCTTTTCGTTCGGGATCAGCGTTTCGATGCCGTCGAGCCCTCGCACCACCGTATAGCGCGTGCGAATCTGCGTGACCATGCCTTGCAGGCCGCTGACGTTGATCGTGTCGCCGATGCGCAGCGACCGGTCGATCAGGATGATGAAGCCTGATACGTAGTTGCTCGCGATCTTCTGCAAGCCGAACCCGAGGCCGACGCCGAGCGCCCCGCCGAACACGCCGAGCACCGTCACGTCGATCCCGACCAGCGACAGGCTGATGAGCACCGCCGCAAGGATCAGCAGCGCGCGTCCGACGCGCGACAGCACGACTTTCAGGTTCGCGTCGAGCGAGCGCGAACGCATCAGCTTGTCCTCGAGCGCCGCGCCGAGCCACATTGCGACGATCATCGTCACGCACACCCACAGCAGCCCCGACAGCAGCGAGAGCAGCGTCAGATGGGTATTGGCGAGACGAAACTGCACGCTCGCCATCCACTTCAGCACGTCGCTCTGGATGCCCGTCACGGTCAGCACCATGCCGACCCAGACAACCAGCGACACGAGCTTTTCGACCAGCGACAGCCACGTATGCGTGCTGCCGTCGCGGCCGAACACGCGCCGCGCGAGGTAGAACACGATGTAGATTAGCCCGATGCCGAAGAGCGGCACCATCGCGAGTTCGAGCAGCGACGTATGGATGAAATGCCCGGCAATCGTCTGCGAGATCCAGACGAAAATGCCGCCGAGCAGCGGGAACAGCGCGCGATTGAGCGCCTCCGCGCCGAAGCGCAGCGCGCCGTAGCGGGTTTCGCGCTGCGCATCGAGCGCGCGGCGCGCGACACGCGCGAGCACCCACGCGAGCGCCAGTGCGCCCAGCAGCACGCCGAGCTGCCACAGAATGACGGGCTGGCCGAAGTCGCGCACGACATCGCCCAGCGAGTGGAACAAGAGATGGTTTTGCATGATGTTTCCCGCAGCCGGCGCGGCGCTGACGCATGCGCCGGCAGGACCGCGTCAGCCCCGACCGCTCGCGCGTCCGGCCTTACCCGCGGCGCTCCAGCACGGCGGCGAAGAAGCCATCCGTCGAATGACGGTGCGGCCACAGCGAAAGGAAATCGCCCATTTCCAGATCGATACGCTGCTCGGCGAGCACATCGCGCGCGGGCACCAGCTCGAAATCGGGATGATCGGCGAGAAACTGTTGCACGACGCCTTCGTTTTCCGCTTCCAGAATGCTGCACGTCGCATAGACGAGCCGCCCGCCCTTCTTCACGAGACGCGCCGCGCTCGTCAGGATCGACAGTTGCTTCGGCGTCAGCTCGGCGATCGATTCCGGCGACTGGCGCCACTTCAGATCGGGATTGCGGCGCAGCGTGCCGAGACCGCTGCACGGCGCATCGACCAGCACGCGATCGATCTTGCCCGCAAGGCGCTTGATCTTCGCGTCGTGTTCGCTGTCGATCAGCACCGGGTTCACGTTCGACAGGCCGCTGCGCGCAAGGCGCGGCTTGAGCTTGGCAAGGCGACGGTCGGAAATGTCGAATGCGTAGAGGCGGCCCGTCGAGCGCATCATCGCGCCGAGCGCCAGCGTCTTGCCGCCTGCGCCCGCGCAGAAGTCGACGACCATCTCGCCGCGCTTCGGCGCCACCAGCGCGCACAGCAGCTGGCTGCCCTCGTCCTGCACTTCGAGCCAGCCGTTCTGGAACGCGTCGAGCTTCGACAGCGGCGGCTTGCCGACCACGCGCACGCCAAGCGGCGCATACGGCGTGGCGCCCGCCTCGATGCCCGCCTTCGACAGAGCGTCCAGCACTTCATCGCGGCTCGCCTTGATCGGATTCGCGCGCAGATCCAACGGCGCCGGATAGTTCAGCGCGGCGGCCAGATGGGAGAGCTCCTCGGCTTCGAACCGCGTGCCGAGCGCCTGGCAGATCCAGTCCGGCAAATTCAGACGCGTGCGCAGCGGCAGGCTTTGCGGATCGACCTTCGACACATGCTCGAGCCACGCGCCTTCTGCGTCGGAGACGAACGGCTTCAGCGCCGTACGGCCCGCCGTCTGCATCAGTCCGAGCAGCGCTAGCCGACGGTTAGGACTGCCGGTTCCGCTTTCCGCCAGGTGCGCGAATTCCATCCGCCGACGCAGCACCGCAAACACCGCTTCCGCGATCACGCCGCGCTCGCCGTGGCCGAGCTTCGGATGCGCGCGGAAAAACCGGCTGGTCGTCGCATCCGCGGGGCCGGTGAACTTAAGGACGTCCGCGAGCAGCGTTTCGGTTTGTCCGATTAGAAATCCATGTAGTCTCATGCAGCCTCCCCGGCAGCGTTCTGGCTTGCTGTGTCAACGAAGAGCCATTGAGGCTCGGGCGGCGTCACCGTAACGCGCAGGCCGTCGAGCGCGACGCGCCCTTCGACGAACCAGCGCACCGCGCGCGGATAAATCACATGCTCGGTTGCGAGCACGCGCGCGGCGAGCGTCGCGGCGTCGTCGCCGGCAAGCACGGGCACAGCCGATTGCACGACGATCGGCCCATGATCCAGCTGCGAGGTGACAAAATGCACCGATGCGCCGTGCAGCCGCACGCCAGCGTCGAGCGCCTGCTGATGTGTCTTGAGGCCCGGAAAGCTAGGCAGGAGCGAAGGATGCACGTTGAGCATGCGTCCCGCATAGCGATCGACGAAACCGTTCGTCAGCACGCGCATGAAGCCCGCTAGCACGACGAGATCAGGTTTGAAACTGTCGATTTCGCGCGCGAGCGCCGCGTCGAAGGTTTCGCGGTCGGGAAACTGGCGGTGGTCGACGACCACCGTCGCAATGCCTTGCGACGCCGCGAACGCAAGCCCGGCGGCGTCTGGACGGTTGGCAATCACGGCGGCGATCCGCGCCGGCCAGCCTTCGCTCGCGCAGGCGCGTACGATGGCTTCCATGTTGCTTCCCCGTCCGGAAATCAGAATGACGAGATTTTTCATCCGCGGATTTTATCATTCGGGAACCGCCAATCCGCGCCGCGGCGCCGTGTGTGGCCCTCTGCGTTTATAATCGATTGTTTTGCGGCATCTGGCCCGCTCAAATCCCATCGCCCGCTATTGTGAGAGTCTTTCGCGGTCTTCCCAATGCCGAGAGCCGTGCGCCTTGCGCGCTGACCATCGGCAATTTCGACGGTGTCCACCGCGGGCATCAGGCATTGCTCGCCCGTGTCCGCGCCGCCGCGGACGCGCGCGGCCTGCCCGTCTGCGTGATGACCTTCGAGCCGCACCCGCGTGAGTTCTTCAGTCCCGCGAGCGCGCCGCCGCGCATTGCGATGCTGCGCGACAAGCTCGAAGCGCTGCGCATGAACGGCGTCGACCGCGTGGTCGTCGAGCATTTCAATCACACGTTCGCGAGCCAGTCGCCGGATGCTTTCGTCGAAAGGATCATCGTCAACGGCTTGCATGCGCGCTGGGTGATGATCGGCGACGACTTTCGCTACGGCGCGAAACGCGCTGGCGATTTCGCTTCGCTCAAGGCAGCGGGCGAGCAGTACGGCTTCGAAGTCGAGCAGATGGCGACCGTCGCCGACCCGTCCGGCGCACGCATTTCGAGTTCCGGCGTGCGCGCGTCGCTGGTTTCAGGCGACCTCGACGCGGCGCGCGCCGCGCTCGGCCGCGACTATCTGATCAGCGGCCACGTCGTGCATGGGCTGAAGCTCGGCCGCGATCTCGGCTTTCCCACGCTGAATCTGCCGATCGCGCACAAGCGTCCTGCGCTGTCGGGCATTTTCATCGTGCGCGTGCATGGCATCGAAGACAAGCCGCTGCCCGGCGTCGCGAGCCTCGGCTTGCGTCCGACCGTCGACGATTCCGGCCGCGTGCTGCTCGAAGTGCACCTGCTCGACTGGCACGGCGATGCGTACGGCAAGCTGGTGCGCGTCGAGTTTCTGAAGAAGCTGCGCGACGAGGAAAAATTCGTCGACCTCGAAACACTGACGGCCGCGATCGCGCGCGACGTCACCCATGCCCGCGCGTGGTTCGAAGCGATCGGCGATGCGCCCGGCAGCCGTTCCACGGGCTTCGCCACATCGGCCACCGATCGAATTAGATGACCGATGCGGTACGTGCACGACGCATCGCATGACGCACGTACCGTCCGCCGCGCATAGAGGGGCGCCGCGCGCAGCATGAAGCTTCGACAGCAGCGTGCAATGCAATGGCCCCCGCGTCGTGCGCGACGCCGGGCGCAACGCGCCGCACCCGGCGCCACTCAGGCCTTTCGCGCATGCCGCGTCCTAACACCGTATTCACCGCTACGTAACCATGAGCAACAAGAAAGCCGATTCGAAACCGCAGGCCCGGTATCCCGTCAACCTGCTGGACACGCCCTTCCCGATGCGCGGCGACCTGCCCAAGCGCGAGCCGCAATGGGTCAAGGACTGGCAGGAAGGCAAGATCTACGAGAAGATCCGCGCCGCCAGCAAGGGGCGCAGGAAGTTCGTGCTGCACGACGGCCCGCCGTATGCGAACGGCGACATCCACCTCGGCCACGCAGTAAACAAGATCCTGAAGGACATGATCGTCAAGGCGCGCGACATGGCGGGCTTCGACGCCGTCTACGTGCCGGGCTGGGACTGCCACGGCATGCCGATCGAGATCCAGATCGAAAAGCAGTTCGGCAAGTCGCTGCCCGCCGCCGAAGTGATGCAGAAGGCGCGCGCCTACGCGACCGAGCAGATCGAGAAGCAGAAGGCCGGCTTCCGCCGTCTGGGCGTGCTCGGCGACTGGGACAATCCGTACAAGACGATGAACTTCGCGAACGAAGCCGGCGAAATCCGCGCGCTCGCGAAGATCATGGAAAAGGGCTACGTGTTCCGCGGCCTGAAGCCGGTGAACTGGTGCTTCGACTGCGGCTCGGCGCTGGCGGAAGCGGAAGTCGAGTACAAGGACAAGACCGATCCGACCATCGACGTGCTCTTCCCGTTCGCTGAAACCGGCAAGACGGCGCAGGCGTTCGGCCTTGCGTCGCTGCCGCGCGACGAGGGCGGCATCGTCATCTGGACGACGACGCCGTGGACGATCCCCGCCAATCAGGCGCTCAACGTGCACCCGGACATCACGTACGCGCTCGTCGATACGCCGCGCGGCCTGCTGATCCTCGCTGAGGAACGCGTCGAGGCGTGCCTGAAGACGTACGGCTTCGAAGGCCGCGTGATCGCGACGGCGCCCGGCGCGAAGCTCGCGAACGTGCGCTTCACGCACCCGCTCGCGTCCACGCACCCGGGCTACAAGCGCACGTCGCCCGTCTATCTGGGCGAGTACGTGACGACGGAAACGGGCACGGGCATCGTGCACTCGTCGCCGGCGTATGGCGTCGAGGACTTCATTTCGTGCAAGTCGCACGGCATGGCCGACTCGGACATCATCAACCCGGTGATGGGCGACGGCCGCTACATCGAATCGCTCGCGCTGTTCGGCGGCCTGTCGATCTGGGCGGCGAATCCGAAGATCGTCGAAGCGCTCGACGAAGCGGGCACGCTGCTGCGCACCGAAAAGTACGTGCACAGCTACATGCACTGCTGGCGCCACAAGACGCCGATCATCTACCGCGCGACGTCGCAGTGGTTCGCCGGCATGGACATCAAGCCGAACGACGGCGACAAGACCCTGCGCGAGACCGCGCTGGAAGGCATCGACGCGACGGCGTTCTATCCGTCGTGGGGCAAGCAGCGCCTCTTCGCGATGATCGCAAACCGTCCCGACTGGACGCTGTCGCGCCAGCGCCAATGGGGCGTGCCGATGGCGTTCTTCGTCCACAAGGAAACGGGCGAGCTGCATCCGCGCACGCTGGAGCTGCTCGAAGAAGTCGCGAAGCGCGTGGAAGTGTCGGGTATCGAGGCGTGGCAAACGCTCGATGCGCGCGAGCTGATCGGCGACGACGCGAACATGTACGACAAGAACCGCGACACACTCGACGTCTGGTTCGATTCGGGCACGACGCACTGGCACGTGCTGCGCGGCTCGCACAAGGACGAGCTGCAATTCCCGGCCGATCTGTATCTCGAAGGCTCGGACCAGCATCGCGGCTGGTTCCACTCGTCGCTGCTGACGGCGTCGATGCTCGACGGCCGCCCGCCGTACAACGCGCTGCTCACGCACGGCTTCACCGTCGACGGCGAGGGCCGCAAGATGTCGAAGTCGCTCGGCAACGGCATCGATCCGCACGAGGTCGCGAACCGGCTGGGCGCGGAAATCATCCGTCTGTGGATCGCGTCGACCGACTACTCGGGAGAACTGGCGATCTCCGAGGAAATCCTCAAGCGCGTGACGGAAAGCTATCGGCGTATCCGCAACACGCTGCGCTTCCTGCTCGCGAACCTGTCGGACTTCGACTTCGAGAAGCACGCGCGGCCCGTCAGCGAGTGGCTCGAGATTGACCGTTACGCGGTTGCGCTGACGGCCAATCTGCAAGCCGACATCCTCTCGCACTACGACAAGTACGAGTTCCACCCGGTCGTCGCGAAGCTGCAAACGTTCTGCTCGGAAGACCTGGGCGGCTTCTATCTCGACGTGCTGAAGGACCGCCTGTACACGACGGCGCCCGATTCGAACGCGCGCCGTTCGGCGCAAACCGCGCTGTATCACATCGCGCAAGGTTTGCTGCGTCTGATGGCGCCGTTCCTGTCGTTCACGGCCGAAGAAGCGTGGAGGGTGTTCCAGCCGCAAAGCGAAACCATCTTCACCGAGACTTATCACGCCTGGCCGGAAGTGCCAGACGCGTCCGCGCTGCTCGACAAGTGGACGCTGCTGCGCTCGGTGCGCAGCGACGTGACGAAGGCGCTGGAAGAAGCGCGCGTCGCAAACCAGATCGGCTCGTCGCTGCAGGCGGAAGTCGAGATTCGCGCGAGCGGCGCGCGTCACGATGCGCTCGCGAGCCTCGGCGCAGACCTGAAATTCGTGCTGATCACGTCGGGCGCGACTGTCGTGAAGGTGAACACCGAAGCGGAAGAAGGCGTCGACGTGATCACGTCGAAGTACCTGAAGTGCGAACGCTGCTGGCACTACCGCAAGGAAGTGGGCGAAAACGCCGAGCATCCGACATTGTGCGGCCGCTGCATCAGCAATCTGTTCGGCAACGGCGAAACGAGGAGCGCGGCATAATGTCCAGAACGCTGTCGAAATCGACGGGCGGTTCGCTCGCGCCGTGGCTGGGCGTTGCGGTCATCGTGATCCTGTTCGATCAGTTGACGAAGATCGCGGTGGCGAAGGTGTTTGCATACGGCTCGTCGCACGCGATCGCGCCGTTCTTCAACCTCGTGCTCGTCTACAACCGCGGCGCCGCGTTCAGCTTTCTCGCGATGGCGGGTGGCTGGCAGCGCTGGGCGTTCACGGCTCTGGGCGTCGCGGCGGCGTTGCTGATCTGCTATCTGCTCAAGCGTCACGGCACGCAGAAGCTGTTCTGCACCGCGCTCGCGTTGATCATGGGCGGCGCGATCGGCAACGTGATCGACCGTCTAATGTATGGCCACGTGATCGACTTCCTCGACTTCCATGTCGGCACGTGGCACTGGCCGGCGTTCAATCTCGCGGACAGCGCGATCACGATCGGCGCGGCGCTGCTCGTGTTCGACGAACTGCGACGCGTGCGCGGCGCGCGCTGAGCGCGACGCTTGACTTGAATAACAACAGGCTGCGCGCGGCGCATGTCCGGCCGCACGCAGCGCGCGAGCCTTCGGCAAAATCATAAGCCGTGCCGCTCGCGATCAGACAGCAGTCTTGCAGTGCGAAGCCGGCGCGCTTCACCGATGCGTCGGCCATCACGTCTTGTCGGAGGCATCAGTTGGCCACAGAACTCGCCGGAAAACACATCGTCCTCGGCATGACAGGCGGGATCGCCTGCTACAAGATCGCTGAACTCACGCGCCTCCTGACGAAGGCGGGCGCGACCGTCCAGGTCGCGATGACGGACGCAGCGACGCAGTTCATCACCCCCGTCACGATGCAGGCGCTGTCCGGCCGCCCCGTCTACACGAGCCAGTGGGACGCGCGCATTCCGAACAACATGCCGCACATCGATCTGTCGCGCGAAGCCGACGCGATCGTGATCGCCCCCGCCTCCACCGATTTCCTCGCGAAACTGGCAAACGGCCTGTGCGACGATCTCCTGTCCACACTTTGCATCGCGCGTGACTGTCCGCTGCTCGTGGTACCCGCGATGAACCGTCAGATGTGGATGAATCCCGCGACGCGGCGCAACGTCGCGCAACTGCGCGCGGACGGCATCGAACTGCTCGGACCGGATTCGGGCGCGCAGGCCTGCGGCGAAGTCGGCGACGGGCGCATGCTCGAACCGGAAGCCGTCTACGAGGCGATTGCATCGTTTTTCACGCGGAAAATCCTGGCGGGCCGCCGCGTGCTGCTGACGGCGGGCCCGACGTTCGAGCCGATCGATCCCGTGCGCGGCATCACGAACCGTTCGAGCGGCAAGATGGGCTTCGCGCTCGCGCGCGCGGCGCAACAGGCGGGCGCGGACGTGCATCTCGTCGCCGGGCCCGTCGGCCTGGAAACGCCGTGGGGCGTCTACCGTGAGGACGTGCAGACGGCACAGCAGATGCACGACGCCGTCATGCGCGCCGTGCCCGACTGCGACATCTTCATCGGCGTGGCGGCCGTCGCGGACTGGCGCATCGATCATGTTGCCGATCACAAGATCAAGAAGACCGCCGATCGCGCGATCCCGTCGTTCTCGTTCGTCGAGAACCCGGACATTCTGGCGTCGGTCGCGAAGCTGCAGCATGCGCCGTTCTGCGTCGGCTTTGCGGCGGAGAGCGGCGATCTCGACACGCACGGCGAAGAGAAGCGCAAGCGCAAGAACGTGCCGCTTCTGATCGGCAATCTCGGCCCGCAGACGTTCGGGCTCGACGACAACGAAGTCGTGCTTTTCGAAGCCGCCGGCATCACGCGGCTTCCGCGCGCGGACAAGCAGACGCTCGCGCGCGCATTGATCGCGGAAATCGCCAAGCGCCTGCCGGATGCGAGCGTGATCGCCTGAGCGTCGCAGCGCTCATCGTGTCATCGCGAATGGTCACGCTCGAATACGATCCCTCAGCCAATGCCATGGTGCTGTCATGACCCTGCTCTCCGTGCTCGACCAGACGCCCGTGATCGACGGGCATAAGGTGTCCGACGCGATTGCCGCGACGGTCGAACTTGCGCAACTCGCCGACGATCTCGGCTACACGCGCTACTGGTGCGCCGAACATCACGGGCTTTCTGGCCTGTCGAATCCGTGTCCGGAAGTGATGCTCGCGCGCCTGGGCAGCGTGACGAAGCGCATCCGTGTCGGCTCGGGCGGCATCATGCTGCCGTACTACAGTCCGTTCAAGGTCGCCGAGCAGTTCATGATGCTCGAGGCGCTGTTTCCGAACCGCGTCGATCTGGGCGTCGGACGCGCGCCGGGCGGCGACATGCGCACTGCGGAGGCGGTCGCGGCGGGCGCCTACAATTGCGGCGAACAGTTTGCGCAGCAGGTCGCCGATCTCGTCGCAATGATGGATGGCACGCTGCCTTCCGATCATCTCGGCTACGGCGTGCTGCTGCAGCCGCAAATCGAAACGCGTCCGCAGCTGTGGGTGCTCGGTTCCAGCGATTTCGGCGGGCTGCTGGCGGCGCAACTCGGCATTCGTTTCTCGTTCGCGCATTTCATCAATGCGCATTTCGGGCATGCCGTCGCGCAGACGTATCGCGAACGCTTCAAGCCTGGTCACGAGCAGAAACCGTATCTCGCGGCCGCTGTCTTCGTGATCTGCGCGGACACCGAGCGCGAAGCCGCCGACCTGGAAAAGGCCGTCGATTTGCGCCGCGTGCAGATGGCGTACGGCCTGAATGCGCCGATTCCGTCCATCGAGCAAGGGCTCGCGCAGGAATACGGCGAGCGTGAAGTTCTGGTCATCGACAGGGAAAAGCCGCGCAGCATCATCGGGACGCCGGAGTCGGTGACGGAACGGCTGCATGCGTTGCAGGAACAGTTCGACGCGGACGAGCTGATCGTGCTCACCGTTGCGGGCAGCTATCGCGCGCGTCTGCGCTCGTATGAACTGCTTGCCGAGGCGTTCGAACTCGGCAAGTCGTAGAAAAAACTTCGAATCAACAGACAACGTTACTTCTTCAACCTCTCACCGAACTGCATGAAACTCGACCTGAAGATTCTCGATCCGCGCATGCGCGAACAACTCCCCGCCTACGCGACGATGGGCAGCGCGGGCCTCGACCTGCGCGCCTGCCTCGAAGCGCCGCTGACGCTCGAGCCTGGCCAAACGGCGCTCGTGCCGACGGGCCTCGCGATCCATGTCGGCGATTCCGGCTACGCGGCGCTGATCCTGCCGCGCTCGGGCCTGGGCCACAAACACGGCATCGTGCTTGGCAACCTGGTCGGCCTGATCGACTCGGACTATCAGGGCCAGTTGATGATCTCCACATGGAATCGCGGCACGACCACCTTCACGCTGAATCCGATGGAGCGTCTCGCGCAGCTCGTAATCGTCCCGGTCGTGCAAGCCGCGTTCAATATCGTCGACGAGTTCGAAACGAGCGAGCGTGGTGAAGGCGGTTTCGGGAGCACCGGCAAGCACTGAGGCATTGCTCGTCTTCCCTTTGATGCATTTGACGTGCCGAAAATGAAAACGGCGTGGGTCGTAAAACCCACGCCGTTTTTGTTTTTGCTTCGGATCTGCGGAGCGACTGACGCTCAGTCCACTTCCACCGCTTCCGGATTCGGATTGCGCGGCGGCGCCGAGTTCTCGTCGAACGTCAGCTGGACCTTGTCGTCCGCATCGACGTCGACCGTCACGCGGCCGCCGTTCATCAGCTTGCCGAACAACAGCTCGTCGGCGAGCGCGCGGCGGATCGTGTCCTGGATCAGACGCTGCATCGGACGCGCGCCCATCAGCGGATCGAAACCGTGCTTCGCGAGATGCTTGCGCAGCGAGTCGGTGAAGAGCGCGTCGACCTTCTTCTCGTGCAACTGGTCTTCGAGCTGCATCAAGAACTTGTCGACCACGCGCATGATGATTTCTTCATCGAGCGAGCGGAAGCTGATCGTTGCATCCAGACGGTTGCGGAACTCCGGCGTGAACATGCGCTTGATGTCGACCATTTCGTCGCCCGTCTCGCGGCGCGTCGTGAAACCGATCGTCGACTTCTGCATCGACTCGGCGCCCGCATTCGTCGTCATGATGATGATGACGTTGCGGAAATCCGCCTTGCGTCCGTTGTTGTCTGTCAGTGTGCCGTGGTCCATCACTTGCAGCAGCACGTTGAAGATGTCCGGATGCGCCTTCTCGATTTCGTCGAGCAGCAGCACGCAATGTGGCTTCTTCGTCACGGCTTCCGTCAGCAGGCCGCCCTGGTCGAAACCGACGTATCCGGGTGGCGCGCCGATCAGACGGCTCACCGCGTGACGCTCCATGTACTCCGACATGTCGAAGCGGATCAGCTCGATGCCCAGCGTGAACGCCAGTTGCCGCGCCACTTCCGTCTTGCCGACGCCCGTCGGGCCGGAGAACAGGAAAGCGCCGATCGGCTTGTCGGTCTTGCCGAGGCCCGCGCGTGCCATCTTGATCGAAGCGCTGAGCGCGTCGATAGCAGGGTCCTGGCCAAACACGACGGCCTTCAGATCGCGGTCAAGCGTCTGCAGCTTGCTGCGATCGTCCTGCGACACGCTTTGCGCCGGCACACGCGCGATCTTCGAGATGATTTCCTCGATCTCGCTCTTGCCAATCGTTTTCTTCTGCTTCGACTTCGGCAGGATGCGTTGCGCCGCGCCCGCTTCGTCGATCACGTCGATCGCCTTGTCGGGCAGATGACGATCCGTAATGAAGCGCGCCGACAACTCAGCCGCCGCCGACAACGCACCCGACGAATACTTCACGCCGTGGTGCTCTTCGAAGCGCGACTTCAGGCCGCGCAGGATCGCCACCGTCTGCTCGACGGTCGGCTCGGTCACGTCGATCTTCTGGAAGCGGCGCGACAATGCCGCGTCCTTTTCGAAGATGCCGCGGAATTCGGTGAACGTCGTCGCGCCGATGCACTTGAGCGTGCCCGACGACAGCGCCGGCTTCAGCAGATTCGAAGCGTCCAGTGTGCCGCCCGATGCGGCGCCCGCGCCGATCAGCGTATGAATTTCGTCGATGAACAGGATTGCGTTCGGACGCTCCTTCAATTCCTTCAGGACCGTCTTCAGGCGCTGTTCGAAGTCGCCGCGATACTTGGTGCCCGCGAGCAACGCGCCCATGTCGAGCGAGTAGACCTGCGCATCCACCAGAATGTCCGGCACTTCGCCGCGCGTGATCCGCCAGGCGAGGCCCTCGGCGATCGCCGTCTTGCCGACGCCTGCCTCGCCGACCAGCAGCGGATTGTTCTTGCGTCGGCGGCACAGCACCTGCACGACGCGCTCGACTTCCGCTTCGCGTCCGATCAGCGGATCGATGCGGCCGTCCTTCGCCATCTGGTTCAGGTTCTGCGTGAACTGCGCGAGCGGCGTTTCCTTCTGCGCAGCGGCTTCGTCCGATTCGACGCTCGCGTCGGTCGACTTCGCGGCTTCCGAGCTGTTCGTCTTCGCGATGCCGTGCGAAATGAAGTTGACGACGTCCAGACGCGTGACACCCTGTTGTTGCAGGTAGTAGACCGCGTGCGAGTCCTTCTCGCCGAAGATCGCGACCAGCACGTTTGCGCCCGTCACTTCCTTCTTGCCATTCGACGTGGACTGAACGTGCATGATCGCGCGCTGGATCACGCGCTGGAAACCCAGCGTCGGCTGAGTATCGACGTCGTCGGTGCCCGGAACGGTCGGCGTATTGTCGTGAATGAAGTTGCGCAGGTTCTGACGCAGGTCTTCGATGTTGGCAGCGCACGCGCGCAGCACTTCGGCCGCCGTCGGGTTGTCCAACAGCGCCAGCAAAAGATGTTCGACCGTAATGAACTCATGCCGCGCCTGGCGCGCTTCCATGAACGCCATGTGCAGGCTGACTTCCAGTTCCTGGGCAATCATGCTTCCTCCATCACACACTGCAGCGGATGCCCGGCCTGCCGTGCGTGGGTAACGACTTGCTCGACTTTGGTCGACGCGATGTCCCGCGTGTAGACCCCACAAACTCCCCTGCCCTCGCGATGGACCTTCAACATGATTTGTGTCGCGGTCTCACGATCCTTATTGAAATATTCCTGCACGATCATCACGACGAATTCCATCGGCGTGAAATCGTCATTCAACAGCACCACCTTGAACATGGCAGGCGGTTTCAGCTTTTGTTCCTGCCGCTCCAGTACGGTGTTGTCCTGCTTGTCCGGGATAATCGCCATACACCCATTCTAAACAACTCGGACAGGCCCGCAATCCTGTCAAAACCCGACCGGCTGGTCGGACATCAGTTCCCTCCGGCCCGTTGGAGCGGCCTCTCGTGGGTGCGCTTTGCGCCGGGCCGATTGCGGTCGCGGCCCTCCGAAATATTCGATGTACATCTGTGTTGCAACGTAATGACTTCGGTCGGATTGAGTATCGCACAACCCGGGCCAGCGGGCTGACGGCGCGTCCGTTCAATACCGGCCTCTTCCTCGCAGTACAGCATGTGCGTTGATTATGCGACTTTTCAAGATGCCACGCTTGCGCGACAACACACATGCAAAGCGGTAAAAACCCTGGAAATTGGTTCTTTACAACGGAGAATTGAGCGTCTCAAAATTTTCTTGACACTCGAATAAAGAGACTCAACAATCAAGCTGGCACTTTTTTCAATAAGTGGTCTATACGAAAAAATGCCGTTGGTGAGCTTGTGAGGAGGGGCGACTGCATCCTGCGGTCGTTGAGCTTTTCGAGGGCTCGTGGCAGCTTTTGAGTTACAGGGGAAGTTGGTATGGCAACTGGTACGGTCAAGTGGTTCAACGACGCGAAGGGTTTCGGATTCATTACGCCCGACGAAGGCGGAGAAGATCTGTTTGCACACTTTTCGGCTATCCAGATGAACGGTTTCAAGACCCTCAAGGAAGGCCAGAAGGTCAGCTTCGAGGTCGTTCAAGGCCCGAAGGGCAAGCAGGCATCGAACATTCAGGCCGCAGCCTGATACGTTCGGTACGGCACCCTTGAAAACCCGGCGTCACGCCGGGTTTTTTCGTTTCTGGCGCACGTCGCGCCGCTATCGGTATCTACGGCAGCAATCAGACGACCTTGAGGGTCGCCATCATGCCCAGGTCCTCGTGTTCCAGAATGTGGCAGTGGAACATCCGCTCGCCCGCGTCGCGCTGGACCGTCGCGATGCGCACCGTCTCTCCCCGCTGCACGTTGACGGTATCCCGCCATGCGAGATACGGCTCGGTCGTCTTCGCGCCATCCAGCTCGCGCCCGATCACCTGGAACTGCGTGCCGTGCAGATGAAACGGATGATCCATGTCGGTGCGGTTTTCGATCGACCAGATTTCGACTTCGCCCGCCCGGCTGGTTAGCGCGATGCGCAATGGATCGAATGTTGCGCCGTTGATCATGAACTTCATGCCGGGGGGCAGCGCGGACATCATCGCGCCGGGACGGTGCATTGACTTCATGTCCATCGCTTCCTCGAAGACGACGGATTTGCGCGGCACTTTGCCGGCGGCCGTATCAGCCGACGACAACAGCGGCGCGATGGGCCGCAGCGTCGGCGGCACGGCGCGCGCCGCCGACGGGCGTGGCTCGAATCGGACATCAGCGAGCGCTTTCGCCGGATCGGCCGGCAGGCTGCGGCCTTCCGTCATCGTCATCTTGCGGCGGTCATGGACGGCAGCGGTGAGAACAGCCGTCGACGGCTGCGCACCCGCGCGCACGACGATCTCCGCGCGCTCACCGGGCGCGAGCAGCAGCTCCGTCAGACCGTCGCGCGGCTTGTCGAGCAGACCGCCGTCCGTGCCGACCTGCGTGAAAGTCTGTTCGTTGCCGAACGATAATCTCAGATAGCGGGCACTGCATCCGTTCCACAAACGCCAGCGCTCGTCCTGCGCAACGGTGAGACGCGGACGGCGCGCGCCGTTCACCAGAACGAACTGGCCTTCGCGGCCGTTCATCCAGTCCATCATGTCGTTCGGCGCGACGGACGCATCGCTCGCGAGCTTCAGGTCCGAGAAGAACAGATGCCGCTCCGGAAACGCGGCGAGGGGATCGTCGGCCGCGCGCACGATGATCGGTCCGGCCAGCCCGCGAAACACCTGCTCCGCCGTCATCATGTGCGGATGCGGGTGATACCAGTACGTGCCCGCGCTGCCCCGCGGCAGCGTGAAGCGATAGACGTGCGTGGCGCCCGGCGCGATAGGGTTCGTCGGATTGCCGTCCTGATCGGGCGGCACGGGCAGTCCGTGCCAGTGGATCGTCGACGGCTGCGGCAAACGGTTGACGAAACGGATTTCGACGGTGTCGCCTTCGCGCACGTCGATCAGCGGACCGACGATCGAGCCTTGCGCAGCATCGCCGTAGAGCCACAGCGCGGTCGAATGTCCCGGCATCAACTGGCGCCGCACGGACTGCGCGACGAGCGTCGCGCGGAAGACGCCCGGCTCGCTGCTCTCGTTCGCGAGCTTGCGGAATGCGGCGAGTGGCGCGCCCGCGGGCAGCGCGGATTCGGGCGCGAGATTCCCAGCGGACGGAGCGGCGTGCGAGTGCGCCGCGTGATCCGGCGACATGCCGGGCATGTCTTTCATATCGTCCATGCCGGACATGCCGTGCATCGAGTGCATCGAGTGCTGTGCGAAAACGTCGCGCGCGAAGAGCGAAGCAACAGCGGCGCTCAACGTGCGGACGAGGAATTCCCTGCGAATCATGGATCGTTTCCTTGCTGATGCGGCGCGGCAATCAGATTGCTCGCTGCGCGCACGGATCGTGTGGCGAGTTGCGAGCGCGCGTGCGCTCACCCATCGAGTTGCGTTTTGCGCGCCACGAAAAAGCGCGCCGACACGAAACGGTCAAACGATCGGCGGCCGCACAGGGGGCGCACGAGTGACACCGGCGCGCGCAGGATCGCTGCGAGGAACCGGCACGTCCGCCGACGACATGCGCGCGTGAACGCCCGTAGTCGACAGCATCGCGCAGTGCACGCCGCACGTCGTCGTGCAGCACAGCGAGTGCGCGTGGTGGCAAGGCGAGCCGGCATCGCGCGTGTCCGTCGAAGCATCGCAATGCGTTGCAACGACACGCATCGCGTCGTGCGAGCGCATCGCAAGCGGCGACGTCGACGCATGTTCATGCTCGCACGCCGACGCGCCCTGCATGCCGATCAAGGCGAGCGTCAACACGATGAGGATGCGCGAAAGCAGAGTCATGCGTATCTATCGACGGGTACGGGAATGCGATGTCCGATGACAAAGCGCATCAGTGGATCATAACGCAGTGCGGTCGATGCGTTGATGACGGAAGCCCAAACGAAAAACCCCGGCAAGCATGAGCTTGCCGGGGTCCGTGCAGGATACCGAAACGTTAAGACGCGATCACATATGCTCGATCAGCACCTGCCCGAAACCCGAGCAGGAAACTTGCGTCGCGCCTTCCATCAGACGCGCGAAGTCATACGTGACGCGCTTCGACAGAATGGACTTTTCCATCGACGAGATGATGACGTCGGCCGCTTCCGTCCAGCCCAGGTGACGCAGCATCATTTCCGCCGACAGAATCTCCGAGCCCGGATTCACATAGTCCTTGCCCGCGTACTTCGGCGCCGTGCCGTGCGTCGCTTCGAACATCGCGACGGAATCGGACATGTTCGCGCCCGGCGCGATGCCGATGCCGCCGACCTGCGCCGCCAGCGCATCGGAGATGTAGTCGCCGTTCAGGTTCAGCGTGGCGATCACATCGTATTCGGCGGGACGCAGCAGAATCTGCTGCAGGAACGCATCGGCGATCACGTCCTTCACGACGATGTCGTTGCCCGTCTTCGGATTCTTCACCTTCATCCACGGGCCGCCTTCGATCAGCTCCGCGCCGAATTCCTTCTGCGCGAGCGCGTAGCCGTAGTCACGGAACGCGCCTTCCGTGTACTTCATGATGTTGCCCTTGTGGACCAGCGTGACCGTGCGGCGATCGTTGTCGATCGCGTACTGGATCGCCTTGCGCACCAGACGTTCCGTACCTTCGCGCGACACCGGCTTCACGCCGATGCCCGAGGTGTCGGGGAAGCGGATCTTCTTCACGCCCATTTCTTCGCGCAGGAACTTGATGACCTTCTTCGCCTCCGGCGATTCGGCCGGCCATTCGATGCCCGCGTAGATGTCTTCCGAGTTCTCGCGGAAGATCACCATGTTGACCTTCTCCGGCTCGCGCAGCGGCGACGGCACGCCCTTGAAGTACTGCACGGGACGCAGGCACACGTATAGGTCGAGCTCCTGGCGCAGCGCGACGTTCAGCGAACGGATGCCGCCGCCGACGGGCGTCGTCAGCGGCCCCTTGATCGACACGACGTATTCCTTCAGCACCTCCAGCGTTTCGTCCGGAAGCCACACATCGGGACCGTAGACCTTGGTCGCCTTCTCGCCCGCGTAAATCTCCATCCAGTGGATCTTTCGCTTGCCGCCGTACGCCTTTTCAACGGCCGCATCGACGACCTTGATCATCACGGGCGTGATGTCGAAGCCCGTGCCGTCGCCTTCGATGTACGGAATGATCGGCTGGTCGGAAACGTTGAGCGAGAAATCCGCGTTGACGGTGATCTTGTCACCGTCAGTCGGAACCTTGATGTGCTGATACGCCATGATCGGACTCCAGTGATGGCTGGTCTGTAAGAACAGGTTGGAACTGCGAAACCGGGGCGCTCCTCTTGCGCGCGACGCGGCAAGATGCCGCTGCGAATGCCGATGCCCGATACTGCGAGCCAAGGCCCTTGCAGCAGACAGGCAGGCGGGTATTCTAGCCCACGTCGCCGTGACGCTGCCCTCGGGACGAGCACCGACGCACGCCGCGGCAGGCTCACTGGCGCGAGAGGAATCAAACGTCCTATGTCTTATATAAGACATAGAACTTAACGTTCCATATTATGTATTAAGATCTCGCCATTTGCCACCCGACTTGCCCGTACTGGCCGTCGACGCACGGCGACCGCGTTGCTGCGGCCGCACGACGCCGCGTCCGCACAGTGCTTCGCTCACGCATGACTCTGCTCGCTCTCAACAAGCCCTTCGGCACCATCTGCCAGTTCTCGCCGCACGAAACACGCGCGTCGCTTTCCGACTGGGTGAAGGTGCCCGACGTCTATCCCGCCGGCCGACTCGACTCCGACAGCGAAGGCCTGCTGCTGCTCACCGACGACGGCACATTGCAGGCTCGCATCACGGAACCGCGTCACAAGCTGGTGAAGCGCTATTGGGCACAAGTCGAAGGCGCGCCTGGTGCGAACGATCTAAAGGCGCTCGCGCGCGGCGTCGATCTCGGCGACTATGTGACGCGTCCCTGCCGTGCGAATTTCGTCGAGCCCGGCGATGCGCTATGGGCACGTACGCCGCCAATTCGCTATCGCGCAGCGATTCCCACGACGTGGATCGAACTGTCGATCACTGAAGGTAAGAACCGTCAGGTGCGCCGCATGACGGCAGCCGTCGGTTTTCCGACGCTGCGTCTCGTGCGCGTCGGTGTCGGCGCGCTCGATGTCTTTTCGCTTGGATTGCAGCCGTGCGAGTGCATCGAGCTACCATCGCGCGCACCTTGGGATGGCCTCGCGTAGCAATCGCCATACCGGAAACGCCTAGTCGGCAGAGCACTAAGCCGTTGTATCGGCAAACATTTTCTGTTCTTTTCGCTATTTGAAAAGCGTGCGATAAAGCCTCAAAAAAGCACTCGAAAGTCTGCGAGGCGCACTCAAAAAAATTCCAGGAGATTTTCGTCAACCGTGCCGCAACGTCACGCGTTATTCGACGCAGATGCCGCTGAAGCTGTCCGGCATTGAGCTTCAAGAGCCTTGATACAAGCCGCTTCGACGACCTGTACGGGGTGTCCGAACGCTAGCAGCCGCTGAGAAAAATTTCTTCGATGCGGATGTCAACCGAAAGGTGGATGGCACGTTTAACGACATGACTCAACCTAACCGGGTCATTTGGTTAATTAACTAAAGTCGAGGATTCACAAAATGAACAAACTGATCGCCGCTCTGGTCGCTGGTCTCTTCGCAACGGCAGCATTCGCACAAGCTTCGGCACCGGAAGCAGCTTCGGCAGCTCCGGCAGCAGCAGCTTCGTCGGCTCACAAGTCGTCGCACAAGAAGGCATCGCACAAGAAGTCGCACAAGAAGGCCGCTCCGGCAGCAGCAGCTTCGGCAGCTTCGGAATAAGTTTGTTGAAATAACGCAGTCAAGAACTCGCTTCATTGCCGTTCTTACGGCGTTGAAAGGCAGATGGCCGCAAGGCTCTCTGCCTTTTTGTTTTTGACGCGCTCGCGTAACATTCGCGGTTCACATTCAGCAAGGAGTCACGTCGTGCGATTTTCTTTGCGCTCGTTGATGGCGCGCTTCGCAATTGCAGTTGCACTGCCTGTCGCCGCATTCTCCGCTGTGTCGCTGGCAACGCTGTCCTCACAGGACGTCCTTGCACAGCAGATGCCCCAGGGCGCGAAGCAGCCGGGCGATTTCCCGCGCGCGAAACTCTCGGCGGGCATGTTCGTCATCGACGCCGCCGTTGCCGCGAACGATGCCGACCGCGAGCAAGGCCTCATGTACCGTACGCAACTCGCGCCGAACGAGGGCATGCTCTTCGTGTTCGGCGAGAACGCCGTGCATTGCTTCTGGATGAAGAACACGTTGATCCCGCTGTCCATCGCATTCATGCGAGCCGACGGCACGGTCACCGACATCGACGAGATGCAGGCCGAAACCACCAACAACCACTGCCCGAAAAACAACGGCGTATATGCGCTGGAGATGAGCAAGGGCTGGTTCACGTCGAAGGGCATCAAGCCCGGAATGAAGATCCAGGGGCTGCCGGCGCCGCAACAAGCACAATAAGCACGCGCACCGCGCAAGCCGGAAACCGCCAACGGCCCGAACGAATACAGGCCGGCGCAGCCTCGGGGCGCGCCGGCTTTTTTGCGTCCGCTGCACTGCAATGCAAAGCAGGCGCGGCGTCGCGCGCGTGCTGGCAGGATTCCTGCAAAAGCCAGGGCGACACGCTATTCTTATAGTCTCATCAGCAGCACCGAGAGAGATCGTCCGGGCCGCGCAGCATATGTCAGCAGCGGACCCGGCGCCATTTACCGGCGCGCCAACTCATGGAGGTTCACGTGCCCCGCAAGACTCCTATCGAGCGATACCGGAACATCGGTATCAGTGCTCACATCGATGCCGGCAAGACCACCACCACCGAACGCATTCTTTTCTATACCGGCGTGACTCACAAGATCGGCGAGGTTCACGACGGTGCGGCGACGATGGACTGGATGGAACAGGAGCAGGAGCGCGGCATCACGATCACGTCGGCGGCCACGACGGCGTTCTGGAAAGGCATGGCCGGCAATTATCCGGAGCATCGGATCAACATCATCGACACGCCGGGACACGTCGACTTCACGATCGAAGTCGAACGCTCGATGCGTGTGCTCGACGGTGCGTGCATGGTGTACGACTCCGTCGGCGGCGTGCAGCCGCAGTCCGAAACCGTGTGGCGCCAGGCGAACAAGTACAAGGTGCCGCGCATCGCGTTCGTCAACAAGATGGACCGCGTCGGCGCGGACTTCTTCCGCGTGCAGCGGCAGATCGGCGAGCGTTTGAAGGGCGTGGCCGTGCCCATCCAGATCCCGATCGGCGCGGAAGATCACTTTCAGGGCGTCGTCGATCTCGTGAAGATGAAGGCGATCGTCTGGGACGACGAGAGCCAGGGCATCAAGTTCACCTACGAAGAAATTCCCGACAACCTGAAGGATCTCGCGCACGAGTGGCGCGAAAAGATGGTCGAGGCAGCCGCGGAATCGAGCGAAGAGCTGCTCGAAAAGTACCTGACCGATCACGAGAGCCTGACGGAAGACGAGATCAAGACGGGCCTGCGCAAACGCACGATCGCCAACGAAATCGTGCCGATGCTGTGCGGCAGCGCGTTCAAGAACAAGGGCGTGCAGGCGATGCTCGATGCCGTGATCGACTATCTGCCCTCGCCCGTCGACGTGCCCGCGATTCTCGGCCACACCGAAGACGACAAGGAAGCGGAGCGTCATCCGAGCGATGAGGAGCCGTTCTCGGCGCTCGCGTTCAAGATCATGACGGACCCGTTCGTCGGTCAGCTGATCTTCTTCCGCGTGTACTCGGGCGTGGTCGAATCGGGCGACACCGTCTACAACCCGGTGAAGGAAAAGAAGGAGCGCCTCGGCCGCATTCTTCAGATGCACGCGAACGAGCGCAAGGAAATCAAGGAAGTGCGCGCGGGCGACATCGCGGCCGCTGTCGGCCTGAAAGAGGCGACCACGGGCGACACATTGTGCGACCCGAACAACATCATCATCCTCGAGCGGATGATCTTCCCCGACCCGGTGATCTCGCAGGCCGTGGAGCCGAAGACGAAGGCCGACCAGGAAAAGATGGGCATCGCGCTCAACCGTCTCGCGCAGGAAGACCCGTCGTTCCGCGTCACCACCGACGAAGAATCCGGCCAGACCATCATCTCCGGCATGGGCGAGCTGCACCTGGAAATTCTCGTCGACCGGATGAAGCGCGAGTTCGGCGTGGAGGCGACGGTCGGCAAGCCGCAGGTGGCGTATCGTGAAACGGTGCGCACGAAGATCGAGAACGTCGAGGGCAAGTTCGTCAAGCAGTCGGGCGGGCGCGGCCAGTACGGTCACGCGGTCATCACGGTCGAACCGGACCCGGGCAAGGGCTACGAATTCGTCGACGCGATCAAGGGCGGCGTGATTCCGCGCGAATTCATTCCCGCCGTCGACAAGGGCATTCAGGAGACGCTGAAGGCGGGCGTGCTCGCGGGATATCCCGTCGTCGACGTGAAGGTCACGCTCACGTTCGGTTCGTACCACGACGTCGACTCGAACGAAAACGCCTTCCGCATGGCTGGGTCGATGGCATTCAAGGAAGGCATGCGCCGCGCGAAGCCAGTGCTGCTCGAACCGATGATGGCCGTCGAAGTGGAAACACCCGAGGACTTCATGGGCAACGTGATGGGCGACCTGTCGGGCCGCCGCGGCATCGTGCAGGGCATGGAGGACATTGCGGGCGGCGGCGGCAAGCTCGTGCGCGCCGAAGTGCCGCTCGCCGAGATGTTCGGCTATTCGACGTCGCTGCGCTCGCTGACGCAAGGCCGCGCGACCTACACGATGGAGTTCAAGCATTACGCCGAGACGCCGAACAATGTGTCGGAGGCGATCATCAATTCGAAGGGGAAGTAGGCGTTTTCCTCGTTGAGCATGAAAGCCCGTTCCGTTGGAACGGGCTTTTTTTTGCGCTCGCGTTCTGGCGCAGCGTCATACGCGAAGTTTTTGGCCATGCCAGAATGACCCGACTCATATCGCAATGACATCGGCGATCACATCGTTGTGCGCATGGCGGCAAGCGCGAAAGCAAACAACCGCGCGCAAACGCGGCCCGAGCAAGGAGACGACACATGAGCGACGAACATCAGCAAGCGCCCCAGGCGCCGATCGACTGGCGCGAGCACGGCGTAAAGGTCATCAAGTGCGATCAGCTCGACACGAATACGCCGCAAACGCCCGGCATGAACCGCGCCGCCGCGATCAACGCGGCGCGCGCCGGCGCGCAGAAGCTGTGGGCGGGCACAGTGACGATTCATCCGAATGCAAAGACGGGCGCGCATCATCACGGCGCGCTCGAAAGCGTGATCTACGTCGTGCGCGGCCATGCGCGGATGCGTTGGGGCGAGCATCTGGAATTCACCGCGGAAGCCGGCCCCGGCGACTTCATCTTCGTGCCGCCGTATGTGCCGCATCAGGAGATCAACGCGAGCACCGACGATCCCCTCGAATGCGTGCTGGTGCGCAGCGACAACGAAGCCGTCGTCGTGAACCTGAACATCGATGCCGTCGAAAAGCCCGAGACCGTCTACTGGGTCGATCCGATTCACAAGCATCCGCACGAGCATTGATTGAGGTCCCGCGCAACGTCAGCACAACGCCGAGCACGACGCCCGCGCCGCGCTGTTCGCCACGCTCTCGCCTCGTCACGCTGTACGCGGGACTGATCGACGCGAACGTCGCCGCGTGGGCGTGGGCGCTGATCGCGTTTCGCCACTATCCGCTGCTGCTCGGCACAGCGCTGCTCGCGCATGGCTTCGGCCTGCGGCACGCAGTCGACGCAGACCACATCGCCGCCACCACCTCATCAGCGCTTCATAAACACCGACTGAACGCGGCAAGCGCGCCGCCCGAACGCCGGATTGGCCGCCGCAACGCCGTCGAGCGGCCCGCAGGCGCGGCCGCGACGTTGTGTGCGCGACACATGTTTCATCGCCGATTCGTCTGAAGGGAACCCATCACGGACACGAATGCTCCCAATACAAAGGCAATCGCTTACACTGAACCCGCATCGTCGCCGCAGTACCGCTTGCGTCAACCCGCAGCGCCGCGCGCACAACGCGTGGCGTCCCAACAGAACGGATCGGACTAACCATCGATGAAGAACTCCGCGGACCCGCGTTTTGCGCCTCTTTCAGAAGCCGGTTTTGACGTCGAGGCGACACGCCGAAGCGCCGACGCCTACGGCAATCATGCGATCGACGAATGGCAGGCCGGCCGCCTCACGCGCCGCGAGCTGCTGCGATACGCGAGCGTGATCGGCATGTCGCTCGTGGGCGGCGGCCTGCTCGCGCCGCACAGCGCCCGCGCGCAAGGCGCGGCGAATGCGAATGGAACGATCCGCGTCGCGCACCTGACGCCCGCGGGCGCCGTCGATCCGATGACCGTCACCGATGCCGCTAGCCTCTGCCTGCTGAATCAGACGGGCGAATTCCTGATCGACGACGATGGCGAAAAGCAGGTGCTCAAGCCCGCGCTCGCGTTGTCGTGGAAGGCGAACGACAAGGGCGACGTGTGGACCTTCAAGCTGCGCGAGAACGTCAAGTTCCACGACGGCCAGCCGTTCACCGCGAAGGACGTCGCCGCGACCTTCGACCGTCTCGCCGATCCCGCCGCCGGCTCGGCTGCGCTGTCGGTGCTGAAGGGCGTGCTGTCGAAAGGCGGAACGAAGGTCGTCGACGATCACACGGTCGCGTTCCACCTGGACGCGCCCAACGGCAATTTCCCGTACTACGTTTCGTCGGACAACTACAACGCGGTGATCCTGCCCGCGAGCTACACGGGCGGATATGAGAAGAGCTTCATCGGCACGGGCCCGTTCAAGCTCGAGAAGTATCAGGCGAAGGTCGGCGCGACGTTCGCGCGCAATCCCGACTACTGGGGTGAAAAAGCGTTGCCGCAGCGCGTGCAGTTCACGTTCTACGCGGACCAGCAGGCGCAGATACTCGCGCTCCAAGGCCATCAGGCGGACGTGATGGGCACGTTCACCGTGCAGGGCGGCCAGGGCCTGATGAACAATCCCGAGTTCAAGGTGATCGGCGTGAAGTCGAGCGCGCACAGGCAGATTCACATGCGCGTCGACAGCCCGCAGTTCAAGGACAAGCGCGTGCGCCAGGCGCTCGCGCTGTCACTCGATCGCGATGTGATCGTCAAGGGACTCTTCAAGGGCCGCGCGCAGGTCGGCAACGACAGCCCGTTCGCGCCTGCGTTTCCGTCGTCGGATGCGGGGGTGCCGCAGCGCAAGATCGACGTCGCCAAGGCGAAGCAGTTGCTTGCGCAAGCCGGCGTGCCGAACGGTTTCGACGTGACGCTCACAACCGAGAAGTTCATGGAGATTCCCGATCTCGCCGTCGTCGTGCAGAACTACGCGAAGGCCATCGGCATACGCATCAACCTGAAGGTCGAGAGCCAGTCGCAGTACTACGGCTCGGGCACACCGGGCAAATCGGACTGGCTCGACGCGCCGTTGGGCATCACCGATTACGGCAGCCGTGGCGTCCCGAACGTGTTTCTCAATGCGCCACTGACGAGCACGGGCACCTGGAACGCAGCACATTTCAAGAACCCGCAGTACGACAAGCTGGTTGCCGATTACGTCGCGGCACTCGATCTCGCGTCGCAAAAGAAAGTGTCTGGGCAGATCCAGACATTGCTGCTCGACGAAACGCCCGTGATCTTTCCGTTCTTCTACGATCAGCTGATCGCCGCGCGCAAGCAGTTGAACGGCGTGCGCTTTACCGCGATCGCGCAGCTGTATTTCGATCGCGCGACGCTCGCGGCCTGAGCCCGCGTGACATAGCAGCGAGCAAGAGATATCGATGTCGACCACGGCCTCCTCATCCATCGCTCGCAGCACGGGCGGCAGTACGGCGCGCGTCGCGCGTTTTGTCGCGACGCGTGTCGGCTTGTCGCTGATCACGTTGTGGCTCCTGTCGATCATCGTGTTCGCGGGCGGGCAGCTGCTCCCCGGCGACATCGGCCGCGCGCTGCTCGGGCCGCTCGCCGACGCGCGCGCCGTCGCGGCGCTCAATCATCAGCTGGGCGCGGACCGGCCGCTTCTCACGCAGTACGTGCAGTGGATCACGCACTTCGTGCACGGCGACATGGGCATGTCGTACGCGTTTCGCGAGCCCGTTGCGCCGTTCATCGCCAACGCGCTGGCGAACTCCGCGAAGCTCGGGTTTCTCGCGTTCATCGTGGTCGTGCCGATCGGCATCGCGGGCGGCGTGTGGGCCGCGATGCACGCGGGACGCTGGCTCGACCGCACGATCAGCATCGCCGGCTTGTCGGCGACAGTCGTGCCGGAGTTCGTGTCGTCGATCGTGCTGATACTCGTATTCGGCGTGTGGCTGCAATGGCTGCCCATCGAGGCGTCGTATCCGGCCAATGCGGACTTCCTCACGCAACTGAAGCACCTGATCCTGCCCGTGCTGCCGCTCGTCTTCGTGTTCTTCGGCTATATCGCGCGGATGGCGCGCGCGGGCACCGTCGAGGCGCTCGACGCCGACTACACACGCACCGCGATCCTCAAGGGGCTGCCGCCGCATATCGTGATCTGGCGACATGTGCTGCGCAACGCGCTGCTGCCGACCATCACGGTGGCCGCGACGCAGCTCGGCTACATGATCGGCGGGCTCGTCGTCGTGGAGACGCTGTTCCACTACCAGGGCATCGGCTCGCTGATCTACAACGCGGCGAAGGCCAAGGACTTTCCGATGCTCGAAGCGGGCGTGCTGACGATCGGCGTCGTGTATACGGCCGCGAATCTCATCGCCGATGCACTGTACGTGCTGCTCAATCCGCGCTTGCGTGTGAGGAGCGCCGAATGAGCACGACGCCCGCCTCGCCTGTTACGCCACCTGAAACGCCACCGCAAACGCCGCTGCAAACGTCCGCGCCGCGCCCGCGCGAGAGCCGCTACGACGCGCTGCGCGTGTTGCTCCACTCGCCGACGTTCATTGTCGGAGCGGTCATCGTGCTGTGGTGGATCGTGTGCGCGATTGCGGGCCCGTGGATCGCGCCGCTCGATCCGTACGCATCCGATCCGCTGAATTCGCTCGCGCCACCCGCGCAGGGACACTGGTTCGGCACCGATCAGTTGGGCCGCGACGTGCTCTCGCGCGTGATCGTCGGCGCGCGCGACATCCTGACGATCGCCCCGCTCGCGACGCTGCTCGGCACGCTGGCGGGCACCGCGCTCGGTCTGGTGGTCGGCTACTTCGACGGCTGGGTCGACAACGTGATCGGACGCGCAATCGATGCCGTGCTCGCGCTGCCGCTCGTGATCGTCGCGCTGCTCGCGCTGGCGGCCGTCGGCGCGTCGAACGCGACGGTGATCCTCGTGATCGGCATCACGTTCGCGCCGATCACGTCACGCACGGTACGCGCCGCCGTGTTCGCCGAACGGCATCTCGACTACGTGGCGGCCGCGCAGCTTCGGGGAGAGAACGCGCTCTACATCATGTTCGCGGAAATCCTGCCGAACGTGCTGCCGCCCATCATCGTCGAGGCGACGGTGCGCCTCGGCTACGCGATCTTCGCGGTCGCGACGCTGTCGTTTCTCGGCTTCGGCATCCAGCCGCCTTCCGCCGACTGGGGCCTCGCGCTCTCCGAGTCGTACACGCTGATGGCGGGCGGCGCATGGTGGACAGTCGTGTTCGACGCGGTGGCCATCGCTTCGCTGGTGGTCGGCGTGAACCTGATCGCGGATGCCGTGCAAGGAGCCGTCGACGGATGAACGGACCGCCCCCCTCTCCTCCCGCCTCGTTTCCCGCTTTCGACGTGTCGAAGAGCGACCAGTCGGACGCGCTCACGATCGTCGGCCTCACCGTCACGTACCGCACGCGCGGACGCGAGCGCGAAGTGCTGCAGGACGTGTCGTTTCGGATCAGGCGCGGTGAATCGTATGGGCTCGTCGGCGAATCGGGCTGCGGCAAGTCGACGGTCGCGATGGCGACGCTGCGCTATCTGCCGCGCAATGGCCGCGTGAAGGCGGGCCGCATTTCGATCGCGGGCAAGGAAGTGCATTCACTCGACGCCGCCGCGCTGCGCGAGATGCGCGCAAACGCGATCTCGATGGTCTACCAGGACCCGTCGCGCGCGCTGAACCCTTCGCTGACGATTGCGCGCCAGGTGTCGGAAGCGTTCGAAGCGTCCGGTGCGAGCTACGATCAAGCGCTCACGCGAACCGCGGAGATGCTGCGCAAGGTGCGCATCGCCGAGCCCGAGCGCGTGATGGACAGCTATCCGCATCAGTTGTCGGGCGGCATGCAGCAGCGCGTCGTGATCGCAATGGCGCTCGCGTCACAACCCGCGCTGCTGATTCTCGACGAACCGACGACGGGACTCGACGCCACCGTCGAAGCGGAAGTGCTCGACCTCGTCGCGCAACTGCGCGAAGAGTTCGGCACGGCCGTGCTCTTCATCAGCCACAACCTCGCGGTGATCGGCCGGATGTGCGAGCGCGTCGGCGTGCTGTACGCGGGCAAGCTCGTCGAAGAAGGCGCGACGCAAGATGTGTTCGCGCGGCCGCGTCATCCGTACACCGTGGGCCTGTTGCGCTGTCTGCCCACTTCGGGCCGCAGCAAGGACACCGACCGGCTCGATACGATCGCGGGCAGCCTGCCGCAACTGGGCTCCGTCACGCAGGGCTGCATCTATGCGGAGCGTTGCCGTCTCGCCGATGACCGCTGCCGTCGCGAAGCACCGCCGCCTTATCGCGTGCGGTCGCAGAACGGCGACCAGATGTCTCGCTGCCACTATCACGAACGCGCGATCGAGTTGCCGCGCGTGACGGCCTTACATGCGTCCAATGATGCCGCTGATAATGCACGCGGCGCACGCGATCATTCGGCCGTTCTGCGCGCGGAGAACGTGTCGAAGACTTTTCACGTCCCGGGCGCGACGCTACGCGCCGTCGACGACGTGTCGCTCGAACTCGCGAAGGGAGAGACGCTCGGCCTCGTTGGCGAATCGGGCAGCGGCAAGACGACGCTCGCGAAGCTGCTGCTCGGCCTTGTTTCGCCCGACGCGGGCAGCGTCATCGAACTCGACGGTGCGCGCCTGCCGCCGCGCGTCACGAATCGCAACGACGATCAGGTGAAGTCGCTGCAGATCGTCTTCCAGAATCCGGACTCCGCGCTCAATCGCGCGCATTCCGTCAAGCGATTGATCGGCCGCGCGCTGTCGCGGCTGTCCTCGCTGCATGGCCCGGCGCGCGACGAAAGGCTTGCGTCGCTGACGCAAGCCGTGCGGCTGCCCGACCGCTATCTGACGTCGCGCACGCGGCAACTGTCGGGCGGATTGAAGCAGCGCGTCGCGATTGCGCGCGCGTTTGCGGGCGATCCGCGCATCGTCGTGTGCGACGAGCCGACGTCCGCGCTCGACGTGTCCGTGCAGGCCGCGATCCTCAATCTGCTCGCCGATCTGCAGCGCGATCGCGGCGTGAGCTATGTGTTCATCTCGCACGATCTGCATGTCGTACGCTATCTGTCCGATCGCATCGCGGTGCTGTACGTCGGCCGGCTGCTAGAGATCGGGCCCGCCGATGCTGTGTTCGGCGGTCCGCACCATCCCTATACGGAAGCGCTGCTGTCTTCCGTGCCCACGCTCGACGCGCACGGCAACGAGCCAGACGAAACACGTGATAACACTCGCACGCAGCGCATCCGCCTGTCGGGCGAATTGCCGAGCCCCGCTTCGCCGCCTTCGGGCTGCGTCTTTCATACGCGCTGTCCGCGCAAGCTCGGCGCGATCTGCGAACAGCAGGACCCGCCCTTCACCGATGCCGGCGACGGGCATCGCATCCGTTGCCACATTCCCGTCGACGAGTTACGCGTCCTTCAACGCCGCGACTGAAACACCTGTTCGGCCGCGCTCATCGAACATCGCCGAAACCGCTCATCGACATCGCTGATACGAAAAGCCTCGCGATTCGCGGCCTGCGTTTCATGTCCGAAACGTTTTTCATCCGTTCCGATGCGCGTGCAATGGATCTGTCACATCGGCGCCATACGCGGCGGGCGTGCGCGCGCAATGGCATGTTTATCGCTAAAGGACTGTCGCGCATGGGGTTGCGGCGAGGTCGACGAATCCTCGGACATGCTGCTTCGCAGCCGGTACACGAACAACGCAACGGCGCACAGAAAGGACAGCCGGTCTCGCGCCTGATGTACGCCGCGAACTTCCGGCCCACGCGCGGCTCGACAGAGCAAACGGGACAAAAGCAAAAAGCAGCATAAAGGGATGACGGCTTGCGGGGGTCGTCGTTTCCTCGGGAGGTGTGCGATGAACACGAGCAAATTTGCTGCGTACTACTACACGACGATAAAAAGTACGGCAGCCTTCGCGGTAGGCGCGGGGACTTTGATGGCGGCCCAGTTCGCTCAGGCCGCATCCACTGACGAAGTGATTCCGAGGTGGATCGTCACAGCCGATGCGCCGCTCACGGCCAGCGGAGCGTCGGCTGCGACGCAGCTTGCGCAGAACGATGCGGACTCGACAGGCGCGCAGTCCGTCACGACAACGGCAGCCGACGACGCGGCATCCGTCTTTCTACTCAAGACTTGCATTGGCAACGCCGGCAACTGCTCGCCCAATGGCGGGCGTGGCAGCGGCGGCGCGGGCGCGGCCGGCGCTTCGGGTTCGGCTGGGGCTTCGTCGGGCGGTAGTGGTGCGGGTGGTGGGAGTGGTGGCGGCGGTTTTGGTGGCAGCTCTGGTGGCGGCGCTGCGGCAGGTCCGAGTGGCAATTCGGGCGGTGGTGGTTTCGGTGGCTCGGGTGGTGGAAGTGGGAATGGTGGTGGAAGTGGTGGTGGTGGAAGTGGCGGCGGTGGAAGTGGCGGCGGTGGAACTGGTGGTGGTGGCGGTGGCGGTGGCGGTGGAAGTGGCGGCGGCAATGGTGGAGGTAGTGGAGGAGGCAATGGCGGCTGCGGTTGTGGCGGCGGGCATGGCGGCCCAAGTGGCCCTAGCGGCCCTAGCGGCCCGAGCGGCGGCTTCGGCGGAGGCGGTTTCGGCAGTGGCGGCTTCGGAGGTTTCGGCGGCGGCTTTGGGGGAGGATTTGGCGCGGGTGGTTTCGGTAAAGGCGGCGGCTATGGTGGCGGCTCTGGCTCAGGCGGCGGTCAAGGCGGTGGCAACGGACACTAGGACCCAACGGACGGCGCCCCGCGCTGTTCCCCCACGACGGCCATCACGCAACTTGCCGACGCTCCGCGGCCCGCGTCGGTAGTGACGTTCCGATCCCACGTACGTCACCGCAAAGCCATGGGCCAATCAAAACATCACACGCACGACGGCTTGCGAATCACCCGACCCACCGCACGCAAGCCCAACGCATCTCACGCTCAAAGCATTTCAAGCGGCCGCTTGCCTCTCGGCGGACGAAAGTGCGCGTCGATAGCGGCGAGGTCATGGGCGGAAAGGCGAAGTTCGAGCGCGCGGGCGTTGTCGCGCACATGCTCGATGCGCCCGGATTTCGGAATCGCGAACACGTCAGGCTGCCGCAGCACCCACGCGAGCGCCACCTGAATCACGGATGCGCCGTGCGCATCGGCGATATCGTCGAGTGGCGAGCGCTTCGGCAGCCGCGCGTGATCGACGGGGCTATACGCCATCGCTGGCATCTTGCGCGCCGCGAGCCAGGGGAACAGGTCGAACTCCGGCCCGCGCCGCGCGACGTTGTAGAGAATCTGATTGGTCGCGCACGCGTCGCCATGAGGAACGGCGACGAGCTCTTCCATATCGTCGACGTCGAAGTTGCTCACTCCCCAATGACGTATCTTGCCGTCGCGGCGCAGCGCTTCGAAGCCGGCGACCGTCTCCTCGAGCGGCACCGATCCGCGCCAGTGCAGCAGATACAGATCGATGCGATCCGTCTTCAGGCGCATCAACGACTGTTCGCACGCATGCTGCACGCCGCGTTTGCTCGCGTTGTGCGGATAGACCTTGCTGACGAGAAACACATCGTCGCGCAAGCCGTGCAACGCCTCGCCCAATAGCGATTCCGTCGCGCCTTCGCCGTACATTTCAGCCGTATCGATCAACGTCATGCCCAGTTCGATGCCGCCACGCAGCGCCTCGATTTCGGCCTTGCGGCGCGACGGATGCTCGCCCATCTCCCACGTGCCCTGCCCCAGCTTCGGAATGCGCTCGCCGTCGGGCAGCGTCACGCTGGCGATGTCGTTCGTCATGTTCGACTCCTCGCAGATGATGTGATGTCGATGCGCGCATCACTGCATGTCACGCATCGGCTATGCAACGAGTGTAGCGTCTGATCGCGAAACGCATCGGGGTCCCGGCAAAACCCCGCTATAACGCAGCGCGCCAATGTCATAGAATTGCCGCTTGCCCTTCTTGCGTCCGTCACATGAATCCAGCCTCGGAAGACCGCTGGCGCGACCTGCGCCCGGACCCGGAAAACGACACTCCGCTGTATCTTCAGCTGGCCCGCAAGCTCGGCAACGCGATCCACGAGAACCGCTGGAACGCAGGCGAAGCGCTGCCGTCGGAGCGCGTGTTGTCGGAAGCGCTCGGCGTATCGCGGATCACCGCGCGCAAGGCAATCGCGCTGCTCGTCGAACAGGGGCTGATCCGCCGTTCGCAAGGCGCGGGCAGCTTCATCACGCCGCGCTACGAAGACCCGCTGTCGCGCCTGTCGAGCTTCAGCGAAATGCTGCGACGGCGCGGCTTCACGCCAAGCTCGCAGTGGCTCTCGCGCGAGATCGTGCCCGCCAATCGCGATGAAGTGATCCAGCTCGGGCTGTCGCCCGCTGCCGCCGTGACGCGCTTGCGCCGCTTGCGTCTCGCGGACGGCATCGTGATGGCCGTCGAAAACTCGACGTTCCCCGCTTCGATCATTCCCGATCCGCAGGCCATCGGCGATTCGCTGTACACGTATCTCGAACAGCGCGGCCTGACGATCGTGCGCGCGTTGCAGCACTTTCGCGCGGTCAACGCGAGCGACGAGATCGCGCAGCAGATGAGCATCGCGCCGAACGAAGCGCTGCTGCTGATCACGCGCGTCGGCTACACGGCGGACCAGCGCGCGATCGAACTCACCGACACCTACTGCCGCAACGACTACTACGATTTCGTCGCCGAATTGCGCAAGTAGCGCGCGTCGGCTTCGGCCGATCGCCGAGGCTCAGTCCTCCCAGCGCGCCGGATCGGTGCCGATCGGCACGGGCGGCCGCGCATGGAACGCTGGCGTCTCCGACATCTGCTCGGCGGGCGCCGCCGCGCGCACGCGGCCGAACGGCGAGTCGACTTCATGCAGACAGTCCTGCACGTCGTCGTAGGTCAAGTCGGGCGCGCGCCAGCCGTCCTCGAGCTGTCCCATCGATTGCAGCCAGCGTCCCGTCTGCGCAAGCGACAGCCGCACGTGCCAACTGCCGCCCTCATGCGCGCGGCGCGCGAGCGCGACCATCGCGCAGAACGCGGCGAGATAGCCCGTCGCGTGATCGAGCGCCTGACACGGCAGATGCTTCGGCCCTTCGACGCCCGCCGCGCGGCTCTCCGTGTACGCGATGCCGCTCGCCGACTGCACGAGGCTGTCGAAGCCGCGCCGCGTCGCCCACGGACCCGCGTGCCCATACGCGGAAATCGACACGCAGACGATGCCCGGCCTAATCCGCGCGAGCGCTTCGGGCGCGAAGCCGCGCGCGGCGAGCGAGCCGGGCCGGTACGCCTGAAGGAACACATCGGCATCGGCGGCGAGCGCGTGCAACTGCTCGCGCGCGGCGGACTCGCGCAGATCGAGCGTCGCCGAGCGCTTGCCTCGGCCGTTATCGATGACGAGCGGCGCGATGTTCGGCAGATGAGGCCCGTTGATCAGCAAGACGTCCGCGCCATGCTGCGCGAGCGCACGCCCCGCCACGGGTCCCGCGATGATCCGCGACAGATCGAGCACGCGCGTTCCGCTCAGCGGCCGCTGCGCCGCGTCACGGCCGGGCGCTTCTGGCGGCGCGTCGCCGATCCGTTCGATTTCGAAGAGCGGCAGATTCGCAATCGCCTTCGCCTGGTCGAGCGCCGCCCATTCGCGCGGCGAGCGGATCAGCGCGGCGCACAGGCCGGCGTCGGCGAGCGTCTGGTCGAGCTTCGCACCGTCCCAGCCGCGTATCGCTTCGGCGACGGCGCCCGGATCGCCGTCGCAGCCGAGCACCTTCAGCACGCCTTGCAGATGGTGCGGAAAATTCGTGTGCAACTGGACCCAGCGGCCATCGCGCGTCGAGTAAAAACGCGTGACGGGATGGCGCAACTCGGGCGGCAGGCCATCGTTGACGCGTAGATAACGCTCGCTGCGAAACGCGACGAGCGCGCGCCGCACGCTCACCTCGACGCGCTGCATGCGGCCCGTGCGCAGCCTGAAGCATTCGGCGGCGGCCAGCCCCATCGCGGCAATCGATGCGCTCGCGAGCGTCCCGACGCGGAACACGGAAGGCAGCGCCGGGTCATTGCCGTCGATGGCAGCGTAATTGAGCAAGGCCGGATCGCAACCGGCAACGGACCACAGGTGATCGAGAGCGAGCTGGGGCGTCATGATGAGCGGGCATCCGGAAAGAAGGCGTCACTCAGTCTAGATTTGCCGCTCGCCATGATCAATCTTGATTCATATAATCAACATATATCGTTTTCTTTGGCTTTCGCGCTCCGTTATGACGCAAGTAAGGACCCAAGTGAGGACCCAGGCGACGTCCGCTCCGCGCCACCTGTCCGCCGATGAGGCCGCCGCGATGCTCGGCATCAGCGTCACGACGCTCTATGCGTACGTCAGCCGGGGCATGTTGCGCTCGACGCCCGATGCGGACAGCAAGCGGCGTCTCTACGACGCGGACGAAGTCCGGCGTCTCGCGCGCCGCAAGGAAGACGGCAAGCGCGCGGGCAAGGTCGCGCAGAAGGTGTTGGACTGGGGCGTGCCCGTGCTCGAATCGTCGATCACGCTGATCGCGGACGGCAAGCTGCTGTACCGGGGCCGCGACGCGATCGAACTGGCGCGCACGGCCACGCTGGAGGAAGTCGCGGCGCTGCTGTGGGAATGCAGCGCGCGGCGCATCGCCGATGCGCCTGCCGCGCCGCTCGCCGCCGCGCAATGGTCGGCGTGGCTGAAGCTGTGGAGCGACAGCGCGCCGCTCGACCGCGCGCTGGTGCTGCTGCCCGCAGCCGCCGCGCAGATGCCGCGCGTCTGGGCGCTCGGCCGCGATGCGCAACTCGACAATGCCTGCTCGCTGATCCGTCTGCTGGCGGGTGCGATGATCTCCGCCGCGCCATCGAACGAACCGCTGCACAAGCAGCTCGCGAGCGCGTGGGGCGTGCGCAATCGCGCGCAGACCAACCTGCTGCGCGCGGCGCTCGTTGCCTGCGCGGATCACGAACTGAATGCGTCGACGTTCACGGTGCGCTGCATCACGTCGACGGGCACGCATCTGTTCGGCGCCGTCGCGGGCGGACTCGCGGCGCTGTCGGGACCTCGGCACGGCGGAGAAACGTCACGCATCGCCGCGTTGTTCGACGAAGCCGAGCGCGCCGCCGATCTCGACCGCTATCTCGCCACGCGGTTAGCGCATTCGGAGCACGGCGCGCCGGGTCCGGCGCTGTCGGGCTTCGGTCATCCGCTGTATCCGGAGGGCGATCCGCGTGCGCGTCTGCTGCTCGATCTGCTCGGGCAATGCGCGCCGGCGCGCTCGTCGCTGGCCGAAGTGCAAAGGCTTGCGCGCGCCGCGCGCGAGACGACGGGCGCGGAGCCGACCGTCGACTACGCGCTCGCGGCCATCGAGCGCGTGCTCGGCCTGCCTGCCGGAGCGGCCTTCACGCTGTTCGCAGTGGGCCGCGTGACAGGCTGGATCGCGCACGCGATCGAGCAGACCAGCGACGGCCGCCTGATCCGTCCGCGCGCGAGGTATATCGGCGCGTATGAAGCGGACTGACGGCGCTCTATAGCGCGAATTGCAAACCTGAAACCGCACATCAGGCCGCAAGCAGCCAGCGCGGCATCCACGTCCAGCGCATCGCGCGCTGCCGTTGAACGCGCAGCGTGTCGCCCATCTCGCGCCCGCCGCCAGCAACCGTCAGCGACAGCCGCGCGCCTTCGCTTCCCGCGCTCAACCACGCGACGGCGCCGCGCTTCAGTTCGAACGACTCGCCCGGCGCGAGCCAATAGTCCTCGGCATCGCCTTCGACCGTCAGCCACAGTTCGCCCGCCAGCACGTTCACTGCGAGCGGCTGCGCGACCCGCCAGGCGCTCGCCGGCTCGCCGTGCTCGAGTTCGAAAGTACGGATTTCACGCATCGCAGTGCTCCTTGAAAAGCTTTTTCGCTTGCATCCATTATTGGCGTGCGATGATGGCTGACACATGCACAGTACTGAACAGTTTCCAAAGAACTGTACAGTCAGAAAACCTGACAGTTGCCGGCGCTTCGACCGTGACAGACGCACCGTCACAACGAAGGACGAAGCGCGAAGGAAGACACGCCATGAAGCTCGACATCGAACTGAACCGCGACAACGGCGTGCCGCTCACCGAGCAGATCGTGAGCGGCGTGCAGGAATGGATACGCTCGCGCACCGCGCATCCGGGCGCGCGGCTGCCGTCGATCCGCCAGTTCGCTTCCGATAACGACATCAGCCGCTTTCCCGTGATCGAGGCGTACGACCGGCTCGTGTCGCTCGGCTATCTGGATTCGCGTCCCGGCTCGGGCTTTTATGTGGCGGAGCGGCATCGCGCGTCGATGGCGTGTCAGGGCGCATCCGATCCGCGCCGCGCCGAGGAAGAATCGGTGCACATCCTTCAGCAGTTCAATCATCCCGGCGAATCGCTGAAGCTCGGCAGCGGCTTCATCCCCGAAGCGTGGCGCGACATGGACAGCCTCGCGCAGGCAATCCGCTACGTGTCACGCACTGACGGCGCGAGCATGATCGACTACGCCACGCCGCTCGGCAACGCCGCGCTGCGCGAGCATCTGCAAGGGCGCGTCGCGCAGCTCGGCATCGAAGCGGACGCGTCGCAGATCCTCATCACGATCGGCGCGAGCCAGGCGATGGATCTGCTGATGCGCTACATGCTGAAGCCCGGCGATACGATCTTCGTCGAAGACCCCGGCTACTACAATTTCAACGGCCTGCTGAAGCTGCATGGCGTGAGTCTCGTCGGCATTCCCCGCACGCGTACAGGGCCCGATCTCGATGTGTTGCAGGCGCAGTTGCAGCAGCATCGGCCGAAGCTCTTCTTCATCAACTCGGTGTTTCACAACCCGACGGGCACGACGGTCGCGCCGCCCGTCGCGTTCCGTCTGCTGCAACTGGCGCGCGAGCACGGCTTCAAGATTCTCGAAGACGACATCTACGCGGACTTCCAGGCGGAGCCGACCGATCGCCTCGCGACGCTCGATCAGCTCGAACACGTGATCTACATCGGCGGCCTGTCGAAGACGCTGTCGTCATCGCTACGCATCGGCTATGTGATCGCGGACCACGCAACGATCAAGGATCTCGCCGACATCAAGATGCTGACGAGCATCGGTGGATCGCGTTTCGCCGAAGCCGTGACCGTCGCGCTGCTCGAACGCGGGATGTATCGCAAGCATCTCGAAAGATTGCGCCGGCGCATGCGCGATGCGCTCGGCGCGACAGTGCAGACACTGGAGATGAGCGGCTGGCAGGTATTCGAAAATCCGCTCGGCGGCAAGTTCGTGTGGGCGCGCGTGCCGCATGTCGACGATGCGCAGCAGCTGGTCGAATGCGGCGCGCCGCTCGGCGTGACCGTTGCGCCCGGCAGCTACTTCCGCCCGAACGCGGAAACGAGTCCGTGGATACGCATCAACGCCGCGTTCGCGAACGATCCGCGCGCGCGGTCATTCTTCGAGGCAGCGGCGCAACTGAAGCCATGAGGAATGGCGAGGCGCGCAGCTTGCTCCCTGTGCCTGCGTGCCTTTTGCTCACGGCCTGCGTGCTTTTTGCTCGTGCGGCCACGTCATACGGGCACGGCGCTTTTTCCTTAGAATGTGGGCTCCCCCCACCCAGCCGTCCTGCCTAGCGTTCATGTCCGAATCGACCGAATCGAGACCAGCCGCCGCCCATCGCGCTGCTCGAACCGCGCCCACAGCCCGCTCGCTGTCGGTAATGTTGTGGATCGTCGCGACGGGCTTCTTCATGCAGACGCTCGATTCGACGATCGTCAACACCGCGTTGCCCGCGATGGCCACGAGCCTCGGCGAACTGCCGTTGCGCATGCAATCAGTCGTGATCGCGTATTCGCTGACGATGGCCGTGATGATTCCCGTCTCAGGCTGGCTCGCGGACAAGCTGCACGCGGCGCGTGTTCATGAGCGCGATCCTGATCTTCACGGTCGGCTCGCTGCTGTGCGCGAACGCGCATACGCTCACGCAACTGGTGATCTATCGCGTGCTGCAGGGCGTGGGCGGCGCGATGCTGCTGCCCGTCGGGCGCCTCGCGGTGTTGCGCGTATTTCCCGCCGAACGCTATCTGCCCGCGCTGTCGTTCGTCGCGATTCCGGGCCTGATCGGCCCGCTGATCGGACCGACGCTCGGCGGCTGGCTCGTCAAGATCGCGTCGTGGCACTGGATCTTTCTGATCAACGTGCCTGTCGGCATCGCGGGCGTGATCGCGACATTCGTCTTCATGCCCGACAGCCGCAATCCCGACACCGCGCCGTTCGATATCAAAGGCTATGTGCTGCTGATCGTCGGGATGGTGTCGATCTCGATGGCGCTCGACGGACGCACCGAGTTTTCCATTCAGCATGCAACGGTGCTGATGCTGCTGATTCTTTCGCTCGGCTGCTTCGTCGCCTACGGATTGCATGCGGTGCGCGCAGCGAACCCTATCTTCTCGCTTGATCTCTTCAAGATCCACACCTTCAGCGTCGGCCTGCTCGGCAATCTGTTCGCGCGCATCGGCAGCGGCGCGATGCCGTATCTGATTCCGCTGCTGTTGCAGGTGAGCCTCGGCTACAGCGCATTCGAAGCCGGCCTGATGATGCTGCCCGTCGCTGCTGCCGGCATGTCGTCGAAGCGCCTCGTCACGAACCTCATCATGAAGTACGGCTACCGGCGCGTGCTCGTGTCGAACACGGTGCTCGTCGGTCTCGCGATGGCGAGCTTCTCGCTGACGAGCGTGCATCAGCCGCTGTGGCTGCGCCTCGCGCAGCTCGCGTTCTTCGGCGGCGTCAACTCGATGCAGTTCACCGCGATGAACACGCTGACGCTGAAAGACCTCGGCACGGGCGGCGCGAGCAGCGGCAACAGTCTCTTCTCGCTCGTGCAGATGCTCGCGATGAGTCTCGGCGTCACCGTCGCGGGCGCGCTGCTGACGACATTCACGGGCATCATCCCGCGCGTGACGGCTGCGAACTCGCTGCCCGCCTTTCACGCGACGTTCCTGTGCGTCGGCCTGATCACGGCCGCGACGTCATGGATCTTCGCGCAGTTGTCGGCCGACATCCGGCAGCCCGCGAAGCGCGCCGATCCGCAGGAACGCACGTGATTGCGGCACGGTCCCAAACGGGGCGCGCATGATTCGTCGCAACCATCGGAACCTTTACGGGGCGCGCGCCGCACCATCGATGTGCGCTTTGCGCGCCGCGCGCATGCAGTGGACGCGTTCCCGGCGCACAATTCGAAGCAAGAGCCGAAGCAAGAGCCGAAGCAACACCCGAAGCAAGACCCGAAGCACGAACCCACGCACGCCCCGAAGGAACGCGCGACGCACGAGCGCGATCAACGCGATTCAGCCGCAAATGGCCGCGGCATTTCGTTCTGCGCATGTTTCTTGCTGGCCTATCCTGTAAACTCGACCTGTCCGCGCAATACGCGCGGCTTGCCTCGCATTTCTACCGATGACCGACACGATGAGCATGATCGAACTCGATCCTCCCGGCTTCCAGATGCGCCCCGTCGCGGGCGACGAAGGCTCGCGCCGCACCGTCCGGTATGGCGGCTACACGGTTTTCAGCGTGTTTCAGCCTGTTTTTTCGGTTTCGCATCGACGCGCGATCGGCTATCACGCGTCGCTGCGCGCACACGATGAAAACGGCAGGCAGGTGCCGTCGGCGGAAGTCTTTACGCAGGCAGCACGCCGTGGCGATCTGCTCGAACTCGGGCGTCTCGCGGAGTCGCTGCATCTGGGCAACTTCAACGCGTTCGACAGCCACGACGAATGGCTCTTCCTGAGCCTGCATCCCGCCGCGCTGATGGACACGAGCTACGGCGACGCGCTGCTCGCGGGCCTGAAGGCGCTCGGCCTGCCGCCACAGCGCGTGGTGCTCGAAGTCTCCGAGCATTCGGGCGGCGAAACGACCCGCTTCGCCGAAATCATCGACGCGCTGCGCAAATCCGGTTTTCTGATCGCGCTCGACGGCTTCGGCGCGAAGCATTCGAACATCGACCGCGTGTGGAACCTGCGGCCCGATATCGTCACGCTCGACCGCTGCATCCTCGCGCAGGCCACCGAGCATTCGCATATCGAGCGCGTGCTGCCCGGCATCGTGTCGATGCTGCATGAGTCGGGACAACTGGTGCTGATGGGCGGCCTCTCCACCGAGCGCGATGCACTGATCGCGCTCGAATGCAATGTCGATTTCGTGCAGGGCACGTTCTTCGCGGCGCCGAGCGTCGAGCCCTTGGCGCGCCAGGCGACAGTGAAGCTCATGGATGAGCTATCGGCGGCGTTGCGTCAGCGCGTGGGCGAGCGAGAGCGTGCGCAGGCCGAGCGGCTCGCGCCGTTCGTCACGGCATTGGAAGCGGCGAGCACGCAGCTCGTCGAAGGCGAAACGATGGCCAATGCGACCGCGCCGCTCCTCACGTTGCGCGAGACGGCGCGCTGTTTCCTGCTCGACGGCTCGGGCCGCCAGATCGGCGACAACGTCTCGCCGCCGGGCCGCGCGTCGCAGCGCGCGAAGCGGTTCCGGCCGCTCATGCATTCGGAAGGCGCAAGCTGGGAACGTCGTCCGTATTTCATCCAGGCCGTGCGCGCGCCGGGTCAGGTGCATCTGACGCCGCCTTATCTGTCGATCAACGAGGCGCACCTGTGCGTGACGGCGTCGATCGCGGCGGAGACCGCGCGCGGCTTGCAGGTGTTATGCGTGGATATCAACTGGGAAGTGGCTGCGCATCGTAACTGACGCGGCCTGGCTGCTGATCGGTTGCAAGAGCCGCAAGATCGCCGCGCGTCCGAACACGCGCGCAGCGGGCGCGAGCCGCAGCGCGCCCGTCACGATGCGCAACGCAACGATGCGCTCGTCCTCGCCGATCGAAATGTCGAGCAGCGTATCGATCTCGCCGTCGCGCATCAGCGCCACCGCGTGCGCGCCGTTCATCGACACCGTTTCCATCTGATCGCCGTTGCCGCGCATCGCCAGCGTGGCCGCCGCTTGTTCCGCCGACGCGACGGCATCGACCAGCTCGGATGCATCGCTGACCACGCTCGGCACCTCACAGAAGAGCCGCACGAGCGCCACGCGGTCCTGCGCTTCCATCGCCGCCCGCAAGCGCTCGACGATGCGCGCATGCGCGGCGGGATCGGCGTGCTTCGCCGGCACACCTTCGCGCCGCAAGCGCGTTTTCGCGCGATGCACGATCTGCCGGCAATGGGCGGGCGTCTTCGCGAGAATCTTCGCGATCTCCGCGTAGTCGCAATCGAATGCCTCATGCAGCACGAACGCGGCGCGCTCCTCGGGCTTCAGGCGCTCGAGCAGCAGCATCACGCCGTACGACATCTGCACCGCCTGCAACGCGAGATCTTCCGCCGACGGCGCAAGCCCATCGAGCCACGGGTCCGGCAGCCAGCCGCCCGAGTGCGTCGCGCGTTCCGTCTGCAGATGACGCAAGCGGTCGATCGCGAGACGCGTCGTCACCGTCGTGAGCCACGCAGCGGATGAGCGCAGTTCGCTGGCGTCGGCGGCGTGCCACTTGAGCCAGGCGTCCTGCACGATGTCTTCTGCTTCCGCGCGGCTGCCCAGCATCCGGTACGCAAGCGCGAAGAGCTTTGCGCGCACCGCTTCGAACTGCGCCGGCTTGTCTTGTGCTGTCTGGTCCATGCATGCCACTCCTCGTGCGTTCCCATCAGTTCTCATCGGCTAGACGGACCAACCGCCTGCGATGTGACACGCGGACGCGAAAATTCTTCTGTCACGCGCGCCCGCGCTTTCGCGTCTTGCGATGGGAGCCGCGCAACGGCGCGGTCCTTTCGCACACACGAGCCCATCAGCGAGGAACGCATGCACCGTCATTTCATTTCACCGACGTACTCCGGATTCAATCTCGTGCCGACCGTCATCGAGCAATCGAGCCGCGGCGAGCGCGCGTACGACATCTATTCGCGCCTGTTGCGGGAACGGATCGTATTTCTGGTCGGCCCGGTCAACGAACAGTCGGCGAGCCTGATCGTCGCGCAGTTGCTGTTCCTCGAATCGGAGAACCCTGACAAGGATATTTCTTTTTACATCAACTCGCCGGGCGGCTCGGTCTATGACGGACTCGCGATCTTCGACACGATGCAGTTCATCAAGCCCGATGTCTCGACGCTCTGCACCGGCTTCGCGGCCAGCATGGGCACGTTCCTGCTCGCGGCGGGCGCGCCCGGCAAGCGCTTTGCGCTGCCTAACGCGCGCATCATGATTCATCAGCCTTCGGGCGGCGGACAGGGCACCGCGTCGGACATCGAGATCCAGGCGAAGGAAGTGCTGTACTTGCGCGAGCGCCTGAACGCAGTGCTCGCGCAGCGCACGGGCCAGAGCGTCGCGCAGATCGAGAAGGACACCGATCGTGACAATTTCATGTCGGCGGATGCGGCGAAGACGTATGGCCTGATCGATGACGTGCTCGCGACGCGTGAAGCGAGCGTGATCGACGCCGCGCATCGCGCGATGTGACGCGCCGACGTGACGTGCCAATGTGACGTGCCTTAGCGCAGCCGCGCGGCCAGGTATGACGAGACGACCGTCTTGTACTCGTCGACGAGCGGCTTGCGCTCTTTAGGCTTCGCTGCCGCGTACAGGGGGCTCAGGCTCTTCACGACCTGCAACGTGACTTCGGCGACGCGAAACGCGTCGTCGTCCGGGAGCGCCGGACTGTAGCGTTGAAACAGTTCGGCGAACTTGCCGCGCAAGCGGTTGCGCGCGGCGGCATCGCGCCGGAAATTCAACGATACCGACAGCAACGGCAGATAGGCGGGCCGCGCCGCCATGAACTCGACCATCAGCGCGAACAGCCGCTCGACGAGTTCATCGACGCTCCACGCCTGAGCCGCCTCGCCAAGCGCGCTCCATTGCGCATCCATTTCGTTGCCGTAACGCGTGCGCAGCGCAAGAACGAGCGCGTGCTTGTTCGGAAAGTATTGATAGACCGCGCCGATCGACGTGCCCGCGCGCTCGGCGATGGCCGTCATCGTCGCGGCCTCGAAGCCGCGTTCCGCGATCACTTCACCCGCTGCGTCGAGCAGCGCATCGACGCGCTTCGCCGCGCGCTCCTGCTGCGGCACGCGCCGCACTTTCGGATTATCTGAGGCCAGACTCATATTTCTGTCGTATCATGATATGAGCACATCCTCACATATAGGTGACACATGGCGCAAGCGCTTTCCATCGACCCGCGCAGCACGGCGATCGTGTTGATCGATTTGCAGCACAGCAACGTCGGACGGCAACTGGAGCCGCATTCGGCCGCCGACGTGGTCGCGCGTTCCCTGCGCGCCGCCGATGCGCTGCGCGCGGCGGGCGGCACGGTCGTGTTCGTGCGCGTCGATATTCCGCAACTGCTGTCGCTGCCCGCCGACGCGCCGCTGCGTCCGCGCGACGCGCCCGCCCCGCCGCCGCAAGCGTCGGAGCTGGTGCCCGAATGCAACGTGCAATCTGGCGACGTGATCGTAACGAAGCGCCAATGGGGCGCGTTCTACGGCACCGATCTGGAACAGCAATTGCGTCGCCGTGGCATCCGAACGATTGTGCTGACCGGCATTGCGACGAACTTCGGCGTCGAGTCGACCGCCCGCGCAGCCTTCGATCGCGGCTACGAACTGGTCTTCATCGAAGACGCGATGTCGAGCTTTTCCGGCGACGTGCATCGCTTTCCCGTCGAGCATATCTTTCCGCGCATGGGCTTCGTGCGTTCGACAGAGGAATTCATTGGCGCGGTCGCCGAAACGGGCTCGTTCGGCGGCGCCTGATAGCCTTGCGCGCAGGCTGGTCATCGTGCAAGCACTCGATCAACGCCGCGTTGTATGAGACGATCGTGCCTGAATTTCATTGGAGACATACATGGCGTCATCCCAGGATACCGTCAGCATGGCGCTGTTCTGCGATTTCGAAAACGTCGCGCTCGGCGTGCGCGATGCGAAATACGAGAAATTCGACATCAAGCTGGTTCTCGAACGGCTGCTGCTGAAGGGCAGCATCGTCGTGAAGAAGGCGTACTGCGACTGGGACCGCTACAAGGGTTTCAAGGCCGCGATGCACGAAGCGAACTTCGAGCTGATCGAAATTCCGCACGTGCGGCAGTCCGGCAAGAACTCGGCGGATATCCGGCTTGTCGTCGATGCGCTCGACCTCTGCTATACGAAATCGCACGTCAACACGTTCGTCATCATCAGCGGCGACTCGGATTTCTCGCCGCTCGTGTCGAAACTGCGCGAGAACGCGAAGCAGGTGATCGGCGTCGGCGTGCAGCGTTCGACGTCGGATCTGCTCACCGCCAATTGCGACGAGTTCATCTTCTACGACGATCTGGTGCGCGAGAGCCAGCGCGCCGCCGCGAAGCGCGAGACCGCGAAGGCTGCGCAACAGGCCGCACAACAGGCGATGAAGCGCGCGTCCGATAGCGAGAAGCGCAAGGAAGATCTGGAAGCGCGCAAGACGAAGGCCATCGAGTTTGCCGTGCATACTTTCGATGCGCTCGCGTCGGAACGCGGCGACAGCGGCAAGATCTGGGCGTCGGCGCTGAAGGATGCGATCAAGCGCCGCAAGCCCGACTTCAACGAGTCGTACTACGGTTTCCGCGCATTCGGCAATCTGCTGGAAGAGGCGCAATCGCGCGGGCTGCTGGAAGTGGGCCGCGACGAGAAGTCGGGCACGTTCGTGTATCGCAGCGCGAGCGCCGTTGTCAGCACGAGCGATATCGCGAGTTCGCGCGACACAGGTGACGAATGGACCGCGATGCCCACAACCGCCGCAATGGCGGAAACGGATGACGCGGTTGAAACGCGTGAAGAGGATAGCCTGACCGGCGAAGACGTGGTAGCCGTCGAGCAGGCAGCCGTGACGCAGCACGAGCACGCGGACAGCGAGAGGAACGGTACACGCCGCAAGGGCCGGGGCACACGCAAGCCTGCGGCAAAGAAGGCCAGGAAAGCGAGCAAGGCGAAGACTGAGCGAACGGATGCTGTCGATACGGATGCGGGATCAGCCCTTCCTGCCGATGCGCCACCCGTTACCGAACACGTTGCACCAACAGAGCCACAAGCCTCTACGCCCGACGCCGAACCTCACGCAGCCGGGGCTCCACCCGCCAAAAAGACGCCCCGCAAATCGACGACGCGAAGCCGCCGCCCGCGCAAAACCGAGCCGAGCGGCGACGCCGGTTGAGCGGTGTTGTCGTCGTCGCTCGCGCTCCGCATCCGATCCGGACGACTAACTAAATGCGCCACACGTTTGGCGCATCGGAAACAAAAAGCCCTCGAAACGAGGGCTTTTTTTCTAGCAACTACTGAAACTCAGGTCCAGCGAAAGAAGCAGAACTTACGCAAAGTTCTTTTCAGCGAAATCCCAGTTCACGATGTTCCAGTACGCTTCGACGAACTTCGGACGTGCGTTGCGATAGTCGATGTAGTACGCGTGTTCCCACACGTCGATCGTGACCAGCGGCTTCGCGTCCGTGGTCAGCGGCGTTGCGGCGTTGCTGGTCGACACCAGGTCGAGCGAACCGTCAGCCTTCTTCACCAGCCAGGCCCAGCCCGAGCCGAACGTGCCGACTGCCGTCTTCGTGAATTCTTCCTTGAACTTGTCGAAGGAGCCCCACTTCGCGTTGATCGCGTCCGCCAGCTTGCCCTTCGGCGCGCCACCGCCTTGCGGCGACAGGCTGTTCCAGAAGAACGTGTGGTTCCACACTTGTGCGGAGTTGTTGAAGACACCGCCCGACGACTTCTTGACGATCTCTTCCAGCGACAGCTTCTCGAACTCGGTACCCTTGATCAGATTGTTCAGGTTCGTCACATAGGTCTGGTGATGCTTGCCATAGTGAAATTCAAGCGTCTCTTCCGACATGTGCGGAGCGAGCGCGTTCTTTGCGAAAGGCAGCGGCGGGAGCGTATGTTCCATGGTGCTATTCCTTTGTATCTGTTTATGGGGAGTCTGCGGATAACGCTGTGGAGCACTCGATTGTAGGCGACTTGGAATAACCCCGCAAACACAAGCCCTTTATGGCGTTCGTTGCGAAAACGCGCTGCGCGGTCAGCGTAATTAATGCTTGCACAACGCGTTTTCACACGTCATACGAAGGTCAAAAGTACTGTGCCCAACGCACATCAAAAGCCATCCGTAAGACGCGGCTGGACGTCCGAAAGTGCAATGTCCGCAGAGCCTTCCGCGAGATGAAGCGTCACGCGCCGGCCGGGCTTCAATGCGGATGGCGCACGCACCGCTCGTCCGCTTTGCGCGTCGAGCAGTGCAGCGTAACCGCGCTCGAGCGTGCGCTGCGGACTCAATACTTCGAGCCGCGCGGCAAGTGTTTCCACTCGGGCAAGGTGTCTTTCATGCTGACGCAACAATGCGCGCTCCAGCCGTTCGCCGAGCCCATTCACGGTTGCGCGATGCTGAGAGAGATCGGGGCGCCAGCGCTGCCAGCGCATCTGCACGAGCGCGAAACGCGCGCGCGCATCGCGCACGGGCCGCGCGCCCGCCGATGCGAGACGCGCGCACAGCTGCTGAAGATGCGTGCGTTGCCGCGCGAGCCTTTCAGCGGGCGACACGAGACGGCGAGCGAGCCAGTCGAGTTGTTGCGCGCGGCGCTCCATCATGCGGCCGAAGCCGCGCGCAAGCGATGCATGCCGATGATCGAGATCGCGCAGCAGCAGCACGCGCTGCGGACTGACGAGTTCGGCGGCGCCTGTCGGCGTCGGCGCGCGAACGTCAGCGGCGAAGTCGGCGATCGTGAAGTCGGTTTCGTGACCGACGCCGCTCACGACGGGCACCTCGCTCGCCGCAATCGCACGCGCGAGCACTTCTTCGTTGAAGGCCCACAGGTCCTCGATCGAGCCGCCGCCTCGACAGACGATCAGCGCATCCACTTCGCGCCGCCGGCTCGCTGTCTCGACCATCGCGGCCAGCTTCGCGCCCACGCCCGCGCCCTGCACGGGCGCCGGATAGACGATCACGGGAATATGCGGGGCGCGGCGTGCGAGCGTCGTCAGCACGTCGCGCAACGCGGCCGCCTGCAACGACGTGACGATGCCGATCGAGCGCGGATGTGCGGGCAACGCCCGTTTGCGTTGCGCGTCGAACAGGCCTTCGGCTTCGAGTTGCGCCTTCAGACGCAGAAACGCTTCGTACAGCCGGCCTTGTCCCGTACGGCGCACGGCTTCGACATTCAACTGAAGCTCGCCGCGCGGCTCATACATCGTGACGAGCGCGCGCACTTCGATCTTGTCGCCTTCGCGCGGGGTGAACTCGGCGTACTGCGCGCGGCCGCGGAACATCACGCAGCGCATCTGCGCCTGCGCGTCCTTGATCGAGAAGTACCAGTGCCCGCTGGCGGCACGCGTGAAGTTCGACACTTCGCCGGATACCCAGACGAGAGGAAACGTGCGTTCGAGCATGGTCCCGATTGCACGGTTGAGCACCGATACGGGAACGACAGCATCGCCGCCCGCTCCGGCGGCTGACGAGAAAGGACTTTCGGAATTCATGCGAGGAATGTGTGAACAGGCGGGACAGACGATAGACCGATCGGCCAGTCAGGTCCAGCACCTCGTGAGCGACTTTAGCCGGATTGTTAAAAGTGTCCACATGTCGGGAGGACCTGGGTTTGGCGGCGCGAAAGTGCTCACGAGCCCACTTGATACCACCCAACCTTATGATTTTTAACCATTTTTTTGTTGGCGAGAGTTCCCGCTCGCCGATCCGAGGCTTGCACCACGGCCTTTCCAACAGTTTGCAAGGCACGTTCTCCACAAAGTTATCCACAGGTTATGGATCGAGCATGAGCGGCGCCTGTCCCGCGCACGAAGGCCGTCCCGACTTGCAGCCGACGCCGCTCGCGCGCTAGAGTGCCGGGTTCCGGCGGAATCTGGTCGATGATGTGCGCCCGATCGGGATGGTTCGTCCCGTGCACTTCTATTCTGGTGCTTGCGTCGTCCCGCGGCTGATCCGCCGTCGCCGCTTCGCCGTTGCCACATTGCTGTCGCCACTTTTGTCGTCCGCGTTTCGTTGTTCCCTTCGTCCTTGTCCTTCAACCGTCGGTGCAGCCGACCGCCCGGAGATGCCCGTTGATGTCCGCACTGTCCGCCCTGTCTGACGCGCCGCGCCGGCCGGCTTGCTTCCGATGAGCGAACTCGCGTCCCGCATCGAAGCGCGGATCGCGCGCGAGTGGCAGCAGCGCGGCGCGCTCGCCTGGGCGATGACGCCGTTCGCGTGCGTCTTCGGCGCGATCGCGCTCGCGCGCCGCGCCGCGTACTCGCTCGGCTGGCTGAAGTCGGTGCGCGTTCGCGTGCCTGTCGTCGTCGTGGGCAACGTGACGGTCGGCGGCACGGGCAAGACGCCGACCGTGATCGCGCTCGTGCAGGCATTGCGCAGCGCGGGCTTCACGCCGGGCGTCGTGTCGCGTGGCTACGGTGCGAAGGTCAAGCTGCCGACGCTCGTCACGCCGACTTCGAATGCAACGCAAGCGGGCGACGAACCGCTGCTGATCGCGCGCCGCACGGGCGCGCCCGTCTTCGTATGTCCCGACCGCGTGGCAGCCGCCGAGGCGTTGTGCCGCGCGCATCGCGATGTCGACATGATCGTCAGCGACGACGGCCTGCAACACTACCGGCTCGAGCGCGACGCGGAGATCGTCGTGTTCGATCATCGCCTCGGCGGCAATGGCTTTCTGCTGCCCGCCGGTCCGTTGCGCGAGCCGCTGTCGCGCAAGCGTGACGCGACGCTGATCAACAATCCGTACGACCGCGCGCTGCCGCCGTGGCCGAATACGTTCTCGCTGGAGCTTGCGCCCGGAGACGCCTGGCATCTCGACAATCCGCGCCTGCGCCGCCCGCTCGCGCAGTTCGCGGGCGAGCGCGTGCTGGCCGCCGCAGGCATCGGCGCGCCGGAACGGTTCTTCGCGACGCTGCGCGCGGCGGGCCTCACGCCCGAGACGCGTGCGCTGCCCGATCACTACGCGTTCAGCGCGAATCCGTTCGTCGACGTGGACGCCGACGCCATCCTGATCACCGAAAAGGATGCGGTAAAATTGGCGTCCTGGCATGACGCGCGGCTGTGGGTCGTTCCCGTCGAAGCCACGCTCGATCATCGCCTCATTGCACTTGTTGTGGAGAAAGTCCGTGGACGCTCGCCTGCTTGAAATCCTCGTCTGCCCGATCTGCAAGGGCCCGCTCAGCTACGATCGCGCCGCGCAAGAGTTGATCTGCAACGCAGACAAGCTCGCCTATCCGATTCGCGACGGCATCCCCGTGATGCTCGTCGACGAAGCGCGTCAGACGGTCGAAGGGACGCCCGTCGATCTGAATCCCGGCTCGGTTGCGTGATTCGAGTGCCGACTCCGCGCCGATGACGCGCGATGAGTTGTGCAACGGACACGCCGTCGTTCGCTGACGGCAAGCGAAAGCATCGAACCCAAACGCGCCGCCGATCATGGCGGCGCTTTTTTCCCGGCGCTTCGGGCCTTATGCTGGCCGCTTCAGGTTTGCCTTTTCCGCTGGCCCATTTACGCTGAGCCCCTTTCCAGCCTCCTTCAAGTCGAGCCCAACACGGCGCCGCTCCACCGATGACCGATACCCAGCACACTCCGCCCTTCATCGCCGTGGTTCCGGCTCGGCTTGCGTCGACGCGCCTGCCGAACAAGCCGCTCGCCGATATCGGCGGCAAGCCGATGGTTGTGCGTGTCGCGGAGCGCGCGCTCGAATCGGGCGCGCAGCGCGTGCTTGTCGCCACCGATGCGCAATCGGTGTTCGACGTCGCACGCGCGCACGGCATCGACGCGATGATGACGCGCGCCGATCATCCGTCGGGCACGGACCGTCTCGCGGAGGTCGCGTCGCACTACGGCTGGAACGACGACACGATCGTCGTCAACGTGCAGGGCGACGAGCCGCTGATCGACCCCGCGCTGGTGCGTGGCGTGGCTTCGCATCTCGCGGCCACGGACGGCTGCGCGATCGCAACGGCCGCGCATCCGATCCACGAGCCGGCGGACGTGTTCAATCCGAACGTGGTCAAAGTGGTGCTGGACGCGCGCGGCGTCGCGCTGTATTTCTCGCGCGCGCCCATTCCGTGGGCCCGCGACGCGTACCAGCCGCACTGGCCGAACGTCGCGCAGATGCCCGCGCCATCCGCGCCCGCCACCGTCTACCGGCATATCGGGCTGTATGCGTATCGCGCGAAGTTTCTCCGTACTTACCCGAGCTTGTCGATTTCACCAATCGAACAGGCGGAGGCCCTCGAACAGTTGCGCGCGATGTGGCACGGCGAGCGCATCGCCGTCCTCGTCACGCAGGACGCGCCACTGCCGGGCGTCGACACACCGGAAGATCTTGCCCGCGTACAGGCGTTTTTTGAGTCGTCTGTGTAAAAAGCCATGGCATAATCGGTCGTTCATGCGATTCACTCCGATATCGGTGCGCATCAATCGATATCGCCATTCGCCCGTAGTTTTAAGCCGCTTGTTCTGTCGTTTGTTTCGCAGCGCCGTGTATGACGTGCTGCGCGAAGCCCGCAGCGAAGACCTGCCCGACGGAACCAGCGTGCAAGAAAAAAATCAAGAGCGCAGACTGCCGCAAACAGCGCGCGGCGCGCCGCACAGAATTGACATAGATCTGGAGATAATCAAATGCGTTTGATCCTGTTGGGCGCTCCTGGCGCGGGCAAGGGCACCCAGGCGAACTTCATCAAGGAGAAGTTCGGCATTCCGCAAATCTCGACGGGCGATATGCTGCGCGCCGCCGTCAAAGCGGGCACGCCGCTCGGCATCGAAGCGAAGCGCTATATGGATGCGGGTGAGCTCGTCACCGACGAACTCATCATCAACCTCGTCAAGGAACGTCTGCAACAGCCTGACTGCGCGAACGGCTATCTGTTCGACGGCTTCCCGCGCACGATTCCGCAGGCGGAAGCGATGAAGCAGGCGGGCGTGCCCATCGACTACGTGCTCGAAATCGATGTCCCGTTCGACGAGATCATCACGCGCATGAGCGGCCGCCGCACGCACCCGGCTTCGGGCCGCACGTATCACGTGAAGTTCAATCCGCCGAAGGTTGAGGGCACCGACGACGTGACGGGCGAGCCGCTGATCCAGCGCGACGACGACAAGGAAGAGACGGTGAAGAAGCGCCTCGACGTGTACGTCGCGCAGACGAAGCCGCTGATCGACTACTACAACGACTGGGCGCAGAAAGGCGACGCGTCGACCTCGCTGAAGGCGCCGCAATACCGCCGCATTTCGGGCCTCGGCTCCGTCGATGAAATCCGCGCACGCGTGTTCGACGCTCTGAAGTAAACAGCACGCTTCGCCATGCAAGACACGAAGAACCCGCCTCTCACGGCGGGTTTTTTGTTTGGCATTGCGCTTTGCTCGTCGACGTCGCTGCTCATTCGGAGCACTGAGCGGACGCATCGGAAATCGACGCACGCGTGACAGCCATTGCCGTTTTGCGTGGTTTGACGCGTCGGGTCGAGCCGTTAAAATCGTTCAGCGATAAATATTCGAATCACGCGATCAACGCATCCAATCAAGGAGAAGACATGGACATCAAGGACAACGTGTTTCTGATCACGGGCGGCGCATCGGGGCTCGGCGCCGCGACGGCGCGCATGATCGCGGAAAGCGGCGGCAAGGTCGTGCTCGCGGACCTGAATCACGAAGCGGGCGATGCGCTCGCGCAGGAACTGCGCGGCGTGTTCGTCAAGTGCGACGTGAGCCGTGAGGACGATGCGGTGCTGGCTGTCGAAGCGGCGACGAAGCTCGGCACACTGCGCGGTCTCGTCAACTGCGCGGGTGTCGCGCCCGCGATGAAAACGGTCGGCAAGGACGGCCCGCATCCGCTGCACTCGTTCGCGCGCACGATCTCGATCAACCTCGTCGGCACGTTCAACATGATTCGCCTCGCGGCCGCCGAAATGTCGAAGCACGAGCCGAATGCGCTCGGCGAACGGGGCGTGATCGTCAACACGGCATCCGTGGCCGCGTTCGACGGACAGATCGGCCAGGCTGCGTATGCGGCGTCGAAGGCAGGCGTCGCGGGCATGACGCTGCCGATCGCACGCGATCTGTCGCGCAACGCGATCCGCGTAATGACGATCGCGCCCGGCATCTTCGAAACGCCGATGCTGCTCGGCATGCCGCAGGAAGTGCAGGACGCGCTCGGCGCGATGGTGCCGTTCCCCTCGCGTCTCGGCAAGCCGAACGAGTACGCGATGCTCGTCAAGCAGATCTTCGACAACCCGATGTTGAACGGCGAAGTGATCCGTCTCGACGGCGCGATCCGCATGCAGCCCAAGTGAGCGCAACGCGCGCCGTACACGAACGGTGACCGCTGCAATGAAAAACGCCTGCGCATGTTCTGCGCAGGCGTTTTCGTTTGGGTCGGAGCGACGCGTCAGTCGATCAATCGCGATCGTCGTGCTGCGTGCGCTGCCGCAATTCGCTCAGCTGCGATTCGACGACCGTTGCGTCTTCGGCATCAGGCCTGTCGTCGAGATAGCGTTCGAGATCCTCCAGCGCGGGCCGCAGGTAATCCAGCCGCGCATATGCGAAGCCGCGATCGCGGACTTCCTCGATGTTCTCCGGCAACAGGATCACGAGACGCTGCTGCACGGCGAGCAGCCGCTGCCAACGTTCCGTCTGCAGATACGTCGCTTTCAGGTTGCGCAGCATGCGCGCGACGATCTCGCGGCGCGTAGCCGGCTGCAGTAGCATGCGCAGCGCGCGGCCCACCGATTCACCCGCCTTCGCGACATAAGGCTCGAGCATCTCGACCATCTCGTGTTCCGTCAGCGGATGGCCCGTGGTCGGGTCGATCATCGCGTCGCCTTCGGGCAGCGTGACGCGCAACAGGAAATGCCCGGGAAACGACACGCCGCGCACTGGAATATCGATCTGCGACGCCATCTCCAGATACAGCACCGCGAGCGAGATCGGAATGCCGCGCCGGCGCTTGAGCACCATGTTCAGGTGGCTGTTGTCGGGATCGTAGTAGTCGTTGACGTTCGCCGCGAAGCCGAGTTCGCGGAAGAAGTAGCGATTGAGAATGCCGACGCGCTGCTGGATGTCGGCGTCGTCGGGAATGCGGCGTTTGACGCGCAGCGCGAGTTCGTCTATCTCCGCAAGCGCCGCTTGCAGATCGAGGTCGGGATAGGCGTCCTGCGCGAGCGACAGCGCCGCTTCCGTGAGCGGAAACCCATCGTCTTCGGCGACGAGCGCGCTGAAATAATCGAGAACCCGCGTCATCGTGATCACTTCACTCGCCTTTTGAAATACGCGTACTTGAAGCCCATCAACCACAGCATACCGAAATATAGCGCGGCAAACAGCACCAGGCACGCTGCGAGCAGCACCATGCGCCGCACGGGCTGCGCATGCATGCCGATCCAGTCGAAGCTGATCGCGAACCAGTGCATGACGCCTGCCAGCACGAGACACGCGCCGATCATCTGCACGAAGAACACCGTCCAGCCCGACGACGGCATATAGATGCCGCGACGCCGCAAGCCGATGAAAAGGCACAGCGCATTGACGCAAGCGCCGAGCCCGACCGACAGCGTCAGCCCCGCATGCGCGAAGATCGGCACGAACACGTAGTTGCTCAACTGCGTGACGACCAGCACGAAGACGCCGATCTTCACGGGCGTCTTGATGTCCTGCTTCGCATAGAAGCCGGGCGCGAGGATCTTGATCAGAATGAGGCCGATCAAGCCGATGCCGTACGCAGCCAGCGCGCGCCCCACCATCACGACCGCGTTGCCGTCGAATTTGCCGTAGTGGAAGAGTGTCGCCGTGAGCGGCTCGGCGAAGAAGAACAGCGCGATTGCGCTCGGTGCCGCGAGCAGGAACGTCACGCGCAAGCCCCAGTCGAGCAGCGACGAGTACTCGTGCGCGTCGGCATCGACGTGCGCCTTCGACAGGCTCGGCAGCAGGATCGTGCCGAGCGCGACGCCGAGCAGCGCGGTCGGGAACTCCATCAGGCGGTCCGCATAGTTGATCCACGACACGGCGCCAGGCCCGATGTGCGACGCGATGTTCGTGTTGATGATGAGGCTGATCTGCGCAACCGACACCGCGAACATCGCCGGCACCATCTTCGCGAGTACGCGCTTCACGCCGCGATGCGCGATCGCTTTCAACGGATCGAGCCCGATGCGCGGGATCATGTCGATCTTCTTCAGGCCTGGCAACTGCACGACGAACTGCGCGACGCCGCCCGCGATCACCGCCCACGCGAGCGCGTAAACGGGCACCTTCATGTGCGGCGCGACGAACACTGCCGCGACGATGAACGCCACGTTCAGCAGCACGGGCGCGAACGCGGGCAGCGAGAAGTTCTTGTACGTGTTCAGCACGCCCGACGCCAGCGACGTCAGCGAAATGAACACGATGTAAGGGAACATGATCCGCGTCATCGACACGGCCAGCGTGAATGCCTGGCCGTCGCTGCGCAAACCGGACGCCACCACGAACACGACCCACGTCGCGCCCGCCACGCCCAGCAGGGAGAGAATCGCCAGCGCCCAGGCGAGCACCGTCGAGGTCGCATCGACGAGCGCTTTCGTCGCGTCGTGGCCCTTCTGGTTCTTGAACTCGGCGAGGATCGGCACGAAGGCTTGCGAGAACGCACCCTCGGCGGAAATCCGGCGCAGCAGATTCGGGATTCGGAAAGCGACGTAGAACGCATCGGTGTACTGGCTCGCACCGAATGCGCGGGCGATCAGGGTCTCGCGGGCCAGTCCGGTCACGCGCGAAAGCAGCGTGAAGCCGCTGACCGTCAGCAGGGCTCGGAATAGATTCATGGGGCGCTCATTATACGGGTGCGTCCAGGGCGGTCAGCATGACAGGGTGAGATTCCTCGTAATCGGGACCGAATGGGACCGCTTTGCGCGAAGTACGTTCGGTTCGACGGCGAATTTGTGGGGAGATTGGCGTGTTTCGAGCCGTCGCGGGGCTCGCCAGGCCGCCAGCACACGACACCGAATGGGCCTTCGCTGGCGCACGCGCCGCCGGGCAGCGCTCGTGAGCCAGCGAGGCCTGGACTGCACGCGGTTGCCACGTGTCTGATTTTGTTGCTATAATCGCCCGTTTCGAAGCTCGCTCACCTTTGTGCCGTACTCCATCGGAGTCGGAACGAGCGGGATTTCACGTAGTTCTCAGTTGTTTGTCTATTTGCGCCCTTGGGCAATCGCTCTCAGGGGTTCGATCTAAAAGCAGCGCCCGCCGCCGTCAAAGGCAGGCACTGGAAACAGGAACAGGATAAGGAACCGTCATGGCTAACTCCGCACAAGCACGCAAGCGCGCCCGTCAAGCCGCCAAGGCAAACTCGCACAACTCGGCGCTGCGCTCGAAGTACCGCACGGCTGTCAAGGCTGTCCGCAAGGCAATCGAAGCCGGCGACGCAGCACAAGCTGCTGAAATCTTCAAGGCATCGGCAAAGACGCTGGACATCATTGCCGACAAGAAAATCGTTCACAAGAACAAGGCAGCTCGTCATAAGAGCCGCCTCGCTGCAGCCATCAAGGGTCTGCAAGCGCCCGCAGCGCAGTAAATTATCGAATCCGGCAGCTCGCTCGCGCGAGCTGCTTCCTGTTTCCGCTGCGTCATCAAAGCCCGCCATCGCGGGCTTTTTTGTTTTTCGCCCTGCTGCGCATCGCGCCATACGTCGCGCTTCGATCAATGGCTGCGCGGAGCCGATGCAAACGCGGGCACAAAAAAACCCGCCGATGCGGGTTCCATTGCTCATCCGGCATGCCGCCGATGCCGTTCGGACGCGGCGCCAGACTCAACGCGACGGCGCTTTTTGCGCCTCATGCTCCGGCGGAAGCTCGCACGCCTCGGTGACGATCAGATCGTTGTCCTTGGCGAAATTCATCACGAAGTCGAAAGCCATCGGCTCGATGTCCCGCAGCCGCGAATCGAGAATCACGCACTTCAGGTCGCCGATCATCGTCGGACGCACGTAATGGGAATACTGAAGACGGGCGTTGGGCCCTTTCGCGCCCGGACCAAAACACGACATCACGCCCGCCAGTCGCTCCGACCAGTCGCTCGGACGAAACTTTCGCCCAGACGACGTGATGCCTTGAATGAAATACTCGGTTGGGGGTGTATCGGCCATGTACGAAACCCTGTGTGACTGCCCGGTGAACTGCCCGTGACGGCCGGCGAAAGATGCCTGCCTGAAAAAGCCGTTCAAACACGTCTCGCGACCACCGGAACCCACAGTGAATCCTGCATCGAGCCCTGGAGTCCCGCCGCCGCAGCGAGCCAGCGAGGGCGCTTCGGGCAGCGATCAGATGGCGCACGGTACGGCGCATACCGGATTGTGCGAGAGCCGTGTCCTGCAAGCGTTAAGCCTGCCCGCCGGGCTTTGAGAAAACTCTGAGATTATAGCGCAGCCAGGGTTTTTCCGCACTGCACACAGGCACTCTGGAACAGTCCTTTGCGCGTTCCGACGCATTGCCCATGCCTTTTGGCCGACTCGTCAAAACATTCAAAATCCTTTATGCTGCATTGAGTTACCACAAACGACGGCGGCCCAGTCCGGCAATTTCGCCCGGGTGAATCCGCCGTATTTGTTTCATGACCTCCAAGACAATCCGCCACTATCTGCAGTTCAACGATTTCTCGCTGGAAGACTACGAGTACGTGCTCGAACGCGCCCGTATCCTGAAGCGCAAGTTCAAGAACTATGAGACGTATCATCCGCTGCACGACCGCACGCTCGCGATGATCTTCGAGAAGAACTCGACGCGCACGCGTCTGTCGTTCGAAGCGGGCATCTTCCAGCTGGGCGGTCACGCCGTCTTCATGAGCACGCGCGACACGCAGCTTGGCCGCGGCGAGCCGATCGAAGACGCAGCGCAGGTCATCTCGCGGATGGTCGACATCATCATGATCCGCACGTTCGGCCAGGACATCATCCAGCGCTTCGCCGAAAATTCGCGCGTGCCCGTCATCAACGGTCTCACGAACGAATACCACCCGTGCCAGGTGCTCGCCGATATCTTCACGTACTACGAGCATCGCGGCCCGATTCGCGGCAAGACGGTCGCCTGGGTCGGGGACGCGAACAACATGCTCTATACGTGGATCGAAGCCGCGCAGATCCTCGGTTTCAAGCTGCGCCTGTCCACACCGCCCGGCTACAAGCTCGACCATGGACTGGTCGCGCCGGAAAGCGCGCCGTTCTACGAAGAATTCGACGATCCGAACGAAGCCTGCAGGCGCGCCGATCTCGTCACGACGGACGTGTGGACCAGCATGGGCTTCGAAGCCGAAAACGAAGCGCGCAAGAAGGCGTTCGCCGACTGGTGCGTCGATGCCGACATGATGTCGCGCGCGAACAAGGATGCCCTCTTCATGCACTGCCTGCCCGCGCACCGCGGCGAGGAAGTGAGCGCGGAAGTGATCGACGGGCCGCAGAGTGTCGTGTGGGACGAAGCGGAAAACCGTCTGCACGTGCAGAAGGCTCTGATGGAATTTCTGCTGCTCGGCAAGCTGAATCACTAGGCAACCGGGCGAACGCAGCACAAGCCGCCGGAGCGATCTGGCGGCAAGCGGTTCAACGCGACACGCAGTTCAAAGCAGCACGCGGTTCAACTCGATACGCAGTTCAATTCCGCAGTTCAACTCGATACGCAGATAAAAAGCCGGGCAGCAAACCGGCGGAAGACAGGCGGCAAGCAGAAACGCGGCATCGGCCATGTCCCGCGCCGCCTCCCCAGCGAGGCGCCTCGCCCAGCGAAAATGCCTCGGTTCATCGGCCGTCGCACCCGAAATCGCGGGACGTGTGGCGGTTTAGTGTCAAAATATGGTTTTTCCGCGCGCCGGACCGGCCGACGCGCTCAGTTCTCCCAGCTACGAGTTCACCATGAGCGATATCAACAAAGTCGTGCTCGCCTATTCGGGCGGTCTCGACACCTCCGTCATCCTGAAGTGGTTGCAGGACAACTACGACGCCGAAGTCGTCACGTTCACGGCCGATATCGGCCAGGGCGAAGAACTGGAACCGGCTCGCAAGAAAGCGCTGCAACTCGGCATCAAGCCGGAAAACGTCTATATCGAAGACCTGCGCGAAGAATTCGTGCGCGACTTCGTGTTCCCGATGTTTCGCGCGAACACGATCTACGAAGGCGAGTATCTGCTCGGCACGTCGATCGCGCGTCCGTTGATCGCGAAGCGTCAGATCGAAATCGCGCGCGCAAGCGGCGCGCAGGCCGTATCGCATGGCGCGACGGGCAAGGGCAACGACCAGGTGCGCTTCGAGCTCGGCTACTACGCGTTGGAGCCGGGCATCAAGGTGATCGCCCCGTGGCGCGAATGGGACCTGCTGTCGCGTGAAAAGCTGCTCGCGTATGCAGAAAAAGCCGGCATTCCCATCGAAATGAAGCACAAGCAAGGCGGCGCGCCGTATTCGATGGACGCGAACCTGCTGCACATTTCGTTCGAAGGCCGTCACCTCGAAGACCCGAAGGCGGAAGCCGAACCGGAAATGTGGCGCTGGACGGTGTCGCCGGAAGAAGCGCCGGATCAGCCTGAATACCTCGACGTCGAGTACGAGCACGGCGACCCCGTCGCGCTGAACGGCAAGCGCACGTCGCCCGCCGAAGTGCTGACCGAGCTGAACCGCCTCGGCGGCAAGCACGGCATCGGCCGTCTGGATCTCGTCGAGAACCGCTACGTCGGCATGAAGTCGCGCGGCTGCTATGAAACGCCGGGCGGCACGATCATGCTGAAGGCGCACCGCGGCATCGAATCGATCACGCTCGACCGTGAAGTCGCGCACCTGAAGGACGACCTGATGGCCCGCTACGCTTCGCTGATCTACAACGGCTACTGGTGGAGCCCGGAGCGCCGCGCAATTCAGGTGCTGATCGACCACACGCAGGAGAAGGTCAACGGCTGGGTGCGCGTGAAGCTGTACAAGGGCAGCGTGTCGGTCGTCGCGCGCGACTCGAAGGAGACGCTGTTCGACAAGACCATCGCGACGTTCGACGACGACGGCGGCGCCTACAACCAGGCCGATGCCGGCGGCTTCATCAAGCTGAACGCGCTGCGTATGCGTATCGCTGAAAACGCACGCCGCAAGCGCGGCTAAGCGATAGAACGCTGCTGCAAAAACAAAGCGCCGGGGTTCAAACCCGGCGCTTTTTTATGCTCGCTCAGGCTCGCGTCCGAGCGAAGCCGTTCGAACTCAAAGACAAACCGGCTCGGCCTCCAGCTCGACGCCGAAACGCTGCGCCACGTCCTGCTGGATCGCTTTCGCGAGCGCCAGCACTTGCGCCCCGCTCGCGCCGCCGTGATTCACGAGTACGAGTGCCTGACGCTCATGCACGCCCGCCGCGCCCATCGCGCGCCCCTTCCAGCCGCAGCGGTCGATCAGCCAGCCCGCCGCGAGCTTCACACGTCCATCCGTCTGCCGATACGAGACGATCTCCGGCTCCTTCGCGAGCAAGACGTCGAACTGCGCGGCGTCGATAACGGGATTCTTGAAGAAGCTCCCCGCGTTGCCGAGCGCGAGCGGATCGGGCAGCTTCGCGCGGCGCACGGCGACGACGGCATCGAAGATCGCCTGTGGCGTCGGCGCCGCATCGCCGAGGCCACAGGCGGCAAGCTCGCGCGCGATATCGGCATAACCGGCACGCGGCGTCCACGCTTTCGGCAATCTGAACGTCACCGACGTGATCACGAAACGGTCGCGCCCTTCCTGCTTGAAAAAGCTGTCGCGATAGCCGAAACGGCAATCGTCGGCATCGAATTCGACTGTCTCGCCCGTCGCGAGCTCGATTGCGCGCAGCGACGCAAAGCGCTCGCACATTTCCAGCCCGTACGCGCCGATGTTCTGGATCGGCGCCGCGCCGACCGTGCCCGGAATCAGCGCAAGATTTTCGAGGCCAGGCACGCCCTCTGCGAGCGTCCACGAAACGAAGTCGTGCCAGTTCTCGCCCGCAGCGGCTTCGACGTACCACGCATCGGCGTCCTCGCGGACCAGCTTGCGGCCGCGCAGCCCGATCAGCAGCACGAGGCCGTCGAAATCGCCCGTCAACACGACGTTGCTGCCGCCGCCCAGCACGAGGCGCCGCAAGCCGGCCACGCGCGGATCGCGCACGGCCGCAAGCAGCTGCGCCTCGCTTTCGATATGGCATGCGAGACGCGCGCGCACATCGAAGCCAAAGGTGTTGCGCGACTTCAGCGGGAAGCCGGCGACGAACGGGAGCAGATCGGACTCGGACATCAGGTGTTCTGGCAAGCGCCCGGCATAGCGCGAACGGTACGGCGCAATCGGTTCGCGAGCCTTGGGCAAAAGGGAAAGGGGTCGGTAAAATGACACCGGTTCGTGATTATAGCGAGTGCGTCGCGCGCGGCCGCCTGGCGTTAGGCGGGGCGCCACCGCTCGATACAAATGGGAGAATGCAATGCCATCGTTTGACGTCGTCTGCGAAGCCAACATGATCGAGGTGAAGAACGCCGTCGAGCAGTCCAACAAGGAAATCTCGACGCGCTTCGACTTCAAGGGCTCGGACGCCCGCGTCGAGCAGAAGGAGCGCGAGCTCACCGCGTACGCCGACGACGAGTTCAAGCTCGGCCAGGTGAAGGACGTGCTCGTGTCGAAAATGGCGAAGCGCAGCGTGGACGTGCGCTTCCTCGACTATGGCAAGATCGAGAAGATCGGCGGCGACAAGGTCAAGCAGGTCGTCACTGTGAAGAAGGGCGTGTCCGGCGATCTCGCGAAGAAAATCGTCAAGCTCGTGAAGGACAGCAAGATCAAGGTTCAGGCGAGCATTCAGGGCGATGCGGTGCGCGTGTCGGGCACGAAGCGCGACGATCTGCAAAGCGTGATCGCGCTGCTGCGCAAGGACGTGACCGATACGCCGCTCGACTTCAACAACTTCCGCGACTGATGTGCCGGCATGCGCCGTCCGCCGGACGGCGCATGTCCATCGCTTGATCGCTCGAGATACGGCTCGAGCAAAAAGCGGCGATACGGCCTCGCCGCTGTTGCAAATTCAATGCTTGTGCGATGCTGGCCGAGTACCCGCCTCCGCTTTCTTCTTGTCGCCGATGCGGCTTTCCTGCCCTGCCACCAGCTTCGCGATGTTCGCGCGGTGACGCCAGATCAGAAGCGCGCTCATCGCGACGATCGCCAGCGCAATCACGTTCGCTCCGAACAGAAAGCCGTCGAACAGCGGCGCGAAAATGGCCGAGCACAGCGCAGCAAGCGACGAATAGCGCGTGAAGAACGCGACGATCAGCCAGGTCAGCAGCGTCGCGACGCCAAGAACGGGATTGATCGCGAGCAGCACGCCCGCCGCCGTCGCGACGCCCTTGCCGCCCTTGAAGCGAAAGTAGACGGGATAGAGGTGGCCGAGAAAAACGGCGATCGCGGCAATCGCGACGGACGTGTCGTCGAGTCCGAAACGTGCCGAGAAATGCCCGGTGAGCCACACGGCTATCCAGCCTTTGAACGCGTCACCGACCAGCGTGATAATCGCGGCCTTCTTGTTGCCGCTACGCAGCACATTCGTGGCGCCGGGGTTCTTCGAGCCGTATGAGCGCGGATCGGCGAGTCCCATCGCGGCGCTGACGATCACGGCAAACGATACCGAGCCGATCAGATAAGCCACGACGGCGACAATCAGGTTTTCCATGTTGAAACTCTTATCAGTATTGGAAAGCGCAGCGAGCGGCGCGGGTCTCCTGGCGGCGCAGGCGCAACGGCGCACATTCTACCGAAGCCTTCACTCGCTTTTACAGATACAGATGCGCGCGTCAATCGACGCTTGCGCACTGCACCGGCTTCGCGGACAGCAGCGACGTCAGCACGCCCGGCGCGATGCTGACGAGAAAGCCGCGCCGCCCACCGTTGATCAATATCCTGTCCAGTTCGAGTATGGTCGATTCGACGTACACGGGCATCGCTTTCTTCGTGCCGAACGGCGACGTGCCGCCGATCAGATAACCCGAATGCCGGCTCGCGACTTCCGGCTTGCACGGCTCGACACGTTTCGCGCCGATCTGCCGCGCGAGGTTCTTCGTCGACACGGTGCGATCGCCGTGCATCAGCACGATCATCGGTTTGGCCTGTTCGTCCTCCATCACGAGCGTCTTGACGACGTGATGCTCGTCGACGCCAAGCTGCCGCGACGATTCGCTCGTGCCGCCGTGGTCGACATAGTCGTACGGATGCTCGCCGAACTCGACCTGATGACGGCGCAAGAACTGCGTGGCGGGGGTTTCGGAGACGTGTCTGGATTTGATCATCGGCGCATTGTAATGTCCGCGCGACGCAACGACCATTTGCCGGATGGCCAATTGTGCGCGTCTGCGGATTATGGCACGCTCGTTCAAAAACCTTCCGGCGCAGCGGCATGCAGCAGATTCAGGCGCACGGATCGTCCATCAAGGAGAGATCGTTGAAGCCAGCCCCGCAGTCGTCTGCCGTCGCAGGAGATGTGGCGCAGTCCGTTGATGCCGCCGCCCTGCTCGCCTCGCTCCCCGCGCGCATCGCCGATATTCCGGCGCTGATTGCCACGCGTGATCCGCAGCGTGCCGCGCTGATCGAAGACGAACGGCGACTCACGCGCGCGCAACTCGCGCAAGCCGTGGAGGCCGTCGCCGCGCTGCTGGACGAGCAAGGCGTGCGCGCCGGCGACCGCGTGATGATCGTCGCGGAAAACAGCATCGCGCAGATCGTGCTGCTGTTCGCGGCCGCGAAGCTCGATGCGTGGGCGCTGGTGTCGAACGCGCGGCTGTCGGCGGCCGAACTCGATGCGATCCGCGCGCACGCGAAGCCGCGCGTCGTCGCGTATGCCGTCGACGCATCGCCCGATGCGCGGCAGCACGCCGAACGCCATGGCGCGAAGCCCGCGCACGGCATCGATATCGACATCGGCGCGTGGTCCTGCGCGATCGACGACGAAGCGCAAGTGGAGCCCGTCGAAGCCGACTCGGACCGTCAATGCGCCGCGCTGATCTACACCACGGGCACGACGGGCGCGCCGAAGGGCGTGATGCTGTCGCATCGCAACCTGCTGTTTATCGCCGCAATGTCGAGCACGCTCAGGCGCGTCAATGCGGATGATGTCGTCTACGCCGTGCTGCCCGTCTCGCATGTGTACGGGCTTGCGTCCGTGTGCCTCGGCAGCCTGTATGCGGGCGCGACGCTCAGGCTCGCGCCGCGCTTCTCGCCTGAAGCCGTGTGCCACGCGCTCGCCGAAGAACGCGTGTCGATCTTCCAGGGCGTGCCCGCGATGCACGCGAAGCTGCTCGAATACCTGCAAGCGAACGGGTTGCCATGGTCCGCGCCGCAACTGCGTTTTGCGTACTCGGGCGGCTCACCGCTCGACGCCGCGTTGAAGGCGCGCGTCGAAGCCGTGTATGGCGTCACGCTTCACAACGGCTATGGGATGACCGAGAGCAGCCCGACCGTCTCGCAAACGATTATCGACATGCCGCGCGCCGATTGCTCCGTCGGCCAGCCGATCCCGGGCATCGAGGTGCGCTTCGTCGGCATAAATGGAGTGGATGTCGCGCAAGGCGAAGTCGGCGAACTGTGGGTGCGCGGACCGAACGTGATGCTCGGCTACTACCGCAGCCCGCAGCAGACGCAAGCCGCTGTCACCGGAGACGGCTGGCTCAAGACGGGCGATCTCGCGCGCCAGGATGCGGACGGCGCGCTGCATATCGCCGGGCGCAGCAAGGAGCTGATCATCCGCTCGGGCTTCAACGTCTATCCGGCAGAAGTCGAACAGGCGCTGAACGCGCATCCCGACGTCGTGCAGTCCGCGGTGATCGGGCGCGCGGTGGAAGGCAACGAAGAAGTGGTGGCCTTCGTCGAGCTGATCGGCGGCGCCACGACGACACCCGCGAACCTCGCCGAATGGTGCGAAACGCGGCTCGCGCCGTATAAGCGTCCCGCCGAAATCAGGGTGCTAGCGGCGCTGCCCGCCGCGTCGACGGGCAAGATTCTCAAGCATCGGCTGCGCGATCTCGTGTGAATCGCGCGATAAGGTCAGCAGTGCGATGGGGTCAGCAGCGCGATAAGGTCAGCCGCAAGGAAACTCAGCTGCAAGAAAGTCAGCCACAAGAAAAGTCATCAGCAAGAAAGCGATCACCCGCGCGGATGATGCGCCGCGTGCAGCGTCTTGAGGCGCTCGCGTGCGACGTGCGTGTAGATTTGCGTCGTCGAGATATCGGTGTGGCCGAGCAGCAGCTGCACGACGCGCAAGTCCGCGCCGTGGTTCAGCAGATGCGTCGCGAACGCATGACGCAGCGTATGCGGCGACAGCGGCGCATGAATGTGCGCCGTCATCGCGTGGCGCTTGATGATGTTCCAGAACTGCTGGCGCGTCATGCCTTCGGCGCGCGCGGTGACGAACAGCGCATCGGCGGAACGCTGGCCGAGCAGCGCGGGCCGCGATTCGCGCAGATAGCGCTCGATCCACCCATGCGCCTCCTCGCCAAACGGAATCAGACGCTCCTTCGAGCCTTTGCCCATCACGCGCACGACGCCCTCGTTCAAGCCGACTTCCACCGTCTTCAGCGTCACGAGTTCGCTGACACGCAAGCCGCTTGCGTACATCAGCTCGAGCATCGTGCGATCGCGCAAGCCCAGCCGCATCGTCACGTCCGGCGCGCCCAGCAGCGCTTCGACCTGCGCTTCCGTCAGCGTCGACGGAAAGCGCGGCGGCTGTTTCGCCGAGCGGATGCGCAGCGTCGGGTCGGCCGCCGCGCGATGCTCGCGCACGGCCCACGCGTAGTAGCGGCGGAACACGGACAGACGCCGGTTCGCCGACGTCGACTTGTCCTTCGTGCGCGCGGCGCTGTAGGCCGTCAGATCGGCTTCGCTCGCCGTATCCAGCGACGCATCGCGCTTATCCGCGAGCCATTCGGAGAAGAGCCGCAAGTCGCGCCGGTACGCATCGAGCGTGTTGCGCGCGAGGCCGTGTTCGAGCCACAGTGCGTCGCAGAACGCGTCGATCGACGCACCGCTCGTCAGCAGCAGAGGCGACGCGGGACGCGCGTCTTCGGTCAGCACATCAGTCATGCGTAGGGTACGCCCTCGTGTTTCAGCAGCCATCGTTTGACGTTGCGATAGTAGCCCTCGCCGCCCGTATGCGCAAAGCCACCGATGCCGCCCGACGCCACCACGCGATGACAGGGAATCACGATCGGAAAGAAGTTCGATCCGCACGCCTGGCCGACGGCGCGCGGCACGCTGCCGATGCTCTTCGCGAGCTGCCCGTAGGTCCGCACCGCCCCCGGCGGAATCTCGCAGATCGCTTGCCACACGCGCCGCTGAAAAGGCGTGCCGATATCGGCGAGCGGCAGATCGAAGGTCGCGGACGCGCGCCGCAGATATTGCTCGATCTGCTCGACGGCCTGCTTCGCGAGCGGCGACTGCGGCTCGACGTTCGCCACCGAATCAGGCAGATAGACGATTTCGCGCACGGTCTCGCCATCGGGCCCGCGCTGCACTCGCAAGCCGATCTTGCCGAACGGCGCATCGATCACTGCATCGAACATGATGTGCTCACCTCTATCGGAAGGTCCATTCAACGCTGCTAAGCCGCTTCCAGCGCCCACTCGACATGCTCGCGCACGAGCGGCGATGGATCGCCGGCACGCTTGCGCAGCGCGTCGACAATGGCGGCGCGCGCGTCGGCGGAAATACTCTGCGGCGAGGCCCGCAGCGCATTGCCCATGCCGACGGCGAGATTGCGCAGCCAGCATTCATAGCCGATGCGGCGGATCGCGCTGCCCTGCATGCGCGTGTCGAAGTCTTCTGCGCTCCAGCCGAACAGCTCGACGAGCGACGCGCGATCCAGTCCATGACGCACATCGAAGTCGTCGACAGGCGCGGCCTGCGCGAACTTGTTCCATGGACACACAAGCTGGCAATCGTCGCAGCCATACACACGATTGCCGATCAGCGGCCGCAAGTCCTGGGGAATACTGCCCTTCAGTTCGATCGTCAGATAGGAAATGCAGCGCCGCGCATCGACCTGATACGGTCCGACGATCGCCCCTGTCGGACATGCGCCGATGCAGCGCGCACAACTGCCGCAATGCGCGCCCGGCGTTTCGGGCGCGCGCTCGGGGGCCGTCTCGGCATCCGTCGGCAACGGCAGATCGACGAAGATCTCGCCGAGGAAAAACAGCGACCCCGCATCGCGTTGCAGCAGCAACGTATGCTTGCCGCGCCAGCCCGTGCCCGCCTTCTGCGCAAGCTCGACTTCGAGCACGGGCGCTGAATCGGTGAACACGCGATGGCCATACGGGCCGACTTCCGCTTCGATCCGCCCGGCCAGTTGCTGCAGACGGTTGCGCATCACCTTGTGATAGTCGCGGCCGCGCGCGTAGATCGACACGACAGCCGCCGACGGATCGTCGAGACGCGCGCGCTCTTCCAGTCGCCAGTCGTGCTGAACGCTTCGAGAGTCCGCGCTCGCACTTTCATCATCCTTTCGCGCATCCGAAGAACGACGCAAATGCGCGGGCAAATAGTCCATGCGCACGGAAATCACGCGTCGCGTTCCGGCCACAAGCTCGGCTGGCCGCGCACGTTTCATCCCATGTTTGGCCATATAATCCATCTCGCCGTGGCAACCCGCGTCGAGCCATGCAGCAAGGCCCGCTTCGGCGTTCGACAGGTCGATATCGCTGATGCCGACTGCGCCGAAATCCAGTTCGCGTGCCCAGCTCCGGATACGCGACGCAAGCGCCGCCAGTTGCGCTTCATCGTAATGACGCGTGGCGGGTGCTTCGTCGTTCGCCGCACGGGGTGGCGAATGCGCGTCGGGACGTCGCTCCCGATGTTGCTCCGACGAAGCGTTGGGGTGCTGCTGGCTCTGGTTCATAACGCCATTTTACGAGAATGCCCGATCAATCCCGTCTCGCGAATCAATCGTCCGCTGCCGTCCTGCTGGAGCGCCATTTCGCGCTCGCGGACGAAGCCGCCACGATGGCATTCGGCGAACGCTTCGCGCATGCAATCGACGGCGTGCGCAACGCAAGCAGCGTGTCGGGCGACCTAGCATTCGACGGTCTTCAGGTGCAGCTCTTCGGCGACCTGGGCGCCGGCAAGACGACACTCGTCCGCGCCACGTTGCGCGCCCTCGGACACACGGGCCGCGTGCGCAGCCCGACCTATACGCTCGTCGAGCCTTATGCGGTCGAACGGCCGGATGGGGAACTCGAGCTGTATCACTTCGATCTTTACCGCTTCAACGATCCGGCCGAATGGGCCGATGCAGGCTTTCGCGAGTACTTCGACAGCGGCGCAATCTGCCTCGTCGAATGGCCGCAACGCGCGGGCAGTCTGCTAGGCGTGCCGGATCTCGTGTTCTCGCTCGACGTCGACGGCGATGGCCGCAGGCTGGTCGCCCGGGCGTACAGCGAATCAGGAAAGGCATGTCTCGAAAGATGTTGATCAAACCGTTCCGCTCAATCGAATCGGCGGCCACGGCGACGCATAACTGGCGTCGCCGGCAGATTCTTCGCGCGGGCGCGTCCACGCTCGTCCTCGGGCTTGCCGCTCCTCGTTTCGCGTGGGCGTCGTCGGTGCTCGGCGTGCGCGTGTGGCCCGCGCGCGACTACACGCGCGTGACCATCGAGTCCGATCAGCCGCTGCAGAACACGCAGCAGATGCTGCAAGGGCCCGATCGGCTGGTGGTCGATCTGAACGGTCTCGACCTCGATCAGGCGCTGAAGGATCTCGTCTCGAAGATCGCGCCGAACGATCCGCAGATTCAATCGGTGCGCGTCGGTCAGTACCAGCCGCATGTGGTGCGGATGGTATTCGACCTGAAGGGCTCGGTGAAACCGCAGGTGTTCACGCTGCCGCCCGTCGGCACGTACAAGTACCGTCTCGTGTTCGACCTGTACCCCGCCGTCGCGCCCGATCCGCTGATGGACCTGCTCGCGCAGACGGAGCGCAAGCAGCAGCAACTCGACAAGCTCAACGAACAGTCATCGCCGCCCGCCGCGACGCTGAGCGGCCCGACCACGCCGCCTGCCGACAACAGCGACGCCTTCTTCGAGAAGTACGCGCAGAACAACGCGCCTTCGTCTTCGGCTCCTGCGCCGGCGCCGCGTCCGCCCGCGCATGCGGCGCCGGCGCCGCACACGCCGTCGAAGCCCACGCCGGCGCCCGCGCCGCCCGTCATCGCGCGCAACAACGACAACGATACGGACAACGACGCCGACAACGGCGACGACACGTACAAGTTCACCACGCCGAAGAAGGGCAGCACGACAGTGCGCCTGCTGACGGTCGCGATCGATCCCGGCCACGGCGGCGAAGACCCCGGCGCGATCGGCGGCAGCGGCACTTACGAGAAGCACGTCGCGCTCGACATCGCGAAGAAGCTGCGCGCAAAGATCGACGCGCAGCCGAACATGCGGGCGATGATGACGCGCGACGCCGACTTCTTCGTGCCGCTCAACGTGCGCGTGCAGAAGGCGCGGCGCGTCGGCGCGGACCTGTTCGTGTCGATTCACGCCGACGCGTTCACGACGCCGGAAGCAAGCGGTTCGTCGGTGTTCGCGCTGTCGGAGCATGGCGCGTCGAGCGCGGCCGCGCGCTGGATGGCGAACAAGGAAAACTCGTCGGATCAGATCGGCGGCATCAACATCAAGTCCGCCGATGCGAGCGTGAACCGCGCGCTGTTCGATATGTCGACGACGGCGCAGATCCGCGACTCGATGCGCTATGGCACGTTCGTGCTGAAGGAAATCGGCGGGATCAACAAGCTGCACAAGGGCAGCGTCGAACAGGCGGGCTTCGCCGTGCTGAAGGCGCCCGACATTCCGTCGATCCTCGTCGAGACCGCGTTCATCAGCAACCCGGACGAGGAGCGCCGTCTGAACGACGACGCGTATCGCGAGAAGATGGCGAACGCGATCCTGAGCGGCATCAAGCGCTACTTTGCGGCGAACCCGCCGCTCGCGAAGAGCCGGATGACCTGAGGCCCAGGCTTTCCGCGAAACCCGCGCTGCAAGCAAAGCAAAACGGCCGCACTGCGAAGTGCGGCCGTTGCCGTTTTACGCGTCACCGAAGGTCAACGCGGACCAATGCAGAACAACACGGATCAACGCGCAGGCGCAAGTCTTTGCACGACCCAGCCGCCGAACACGTTGACGGCAAGGCCCGCCATCACGAGCGCCGCGCCGCCGATCTGCGCGGCCGACAGCGACTCGCCGAGCAGCACCGACGCCGACGCGAGCCCGATGATCGGCACGAGCAACGAGAACGGCGCGACCTGCCCCGCCGGATAACGCGACAGCAGGCGACTCCACAGCACATAGCCGAGCAGCGTCGCGACGAACGCGAGGTAGACGATCGCGAACACCGACGACATGCCGATGCCCGTCAATGCCGCCTCGATGCGCTGCGGCCCTTCGAGCAGATACGACAGCGCGAAGAACGGCACGGGCGGAACGAGACTGCCCCACACGACGAGCCCGACCAGATCGACCTTGCCGACCTTCTTCGTGACGATATTGCCGAGCGCCCACATCACGGCGGCGCACAGCGTGAGGATGAAGCCGGTGAGCGTCATCGCGTGGCCGCCCTGCATGCCGATCACCGCGAGCCCGATCGCCGCGATCACGAGACCGAGCACGTTCTGCGCGCGAAAGCGTTCGTGCAGGAACAGCGCGGCGAACCCAAGTGTGAAGAACGCCTGCGCCTGCAACACGAGCGACGCGAGACCGGCGGGCATGCCGACGTACATCGCCGAGAACAGGAACGCGAACTGGCCGAGCGAGATCGTCGCGCCATATGCAATGAGCCAGCGCCAGGGCATCTTCGGCCGCCTGATGAAGAACACGGCGGGAATCGCGGCGAGCGTGAAGCGCAGCCCGCCGAGCAGCATCGGCGGCACGCCGTGCAGGCCGACCTTGATCACCACAAAATTCACGCCCCACGCGAGAACGACGACCAGCGCCAGCAGCAGGTCTTTCGGCGACATCTGGACTCCTCTTCTACTTGTTCTGAAAGAAAAGAGTTTAGCGGAGCGGCGGCAAAGGCATCTTCTGCTTTGCCAGACGCGTGCCCTCGTCACGCAATCCCTCGCGCGCAGCCTGCCGGCATGGGCAGTAGAATGACCTGCCCTGTCCCCCCATCGAGCCCCTTCATGCCCTCATCGATCAAAGCGGTTCTCAAGCCCCACGTCCGCGACATCGGCAATCTGGCCGTACGGCGCGTGCTGCCCGCGATGGCCGCGCGTCTCATCGGTCCGTTCATCTTCTTCGACCACATGGGCCCCGCGACGCTGCCCGCAGGAACAGGACTCGACGTGCGTCCGCATCCGCATATCGGCCTCGCGACCGTCACCTATCTGTTCGAAGGCGCGATCATGCATCGCGACAGCCTCGGTTCCGAACAGAGGATCGTCCCCGGCGACGTCAACTGGATGACGGCCGGCCGTGGCATCGTGCATTCGGAGCGCACGCCCGAACCGGAACGCGCGAACGGCTCGACAGTGCACGGCATCCAGACCTGGATCGCGCTGCCGCTCGCCGACGAGGACGCCGAGCCGTCGTTCGAACACCATCCCGGCTCGACGCTGCCCGAGATCGAGCGAAACGGCGTCATCTTGCGCATCATCGCGGGCTCGTCGTTCGGCCAGACGGCACCCTCGCGCACGTTCTCGGGCACGCTGTATGCTGCCGCGCACTTTTCGCCCGGCAGCGCGCTTGCGCTCGAACCGGAGCACGACGAGCGCGGCGTGTACCTCGTCGACGGCGATCTGTCGCTCGACGGCCAGCCACTCGAAGCCGAACAGATGGCCGTGCTCGCGCCCGGCGAAACCGTCACGCTCGCGAGCGCAAAAGGCGCGACGGTGATGCTGCTCGGCGGCGAGAAACTCGACGGCGAACGCTTCATCGAATGGAATTTCGTTTCCAGTTCGCGCGAGAAGATCGAGCGCGCAAAGGCCGCCTGGACGAATCAGGAAATGGGCAAGGTGCCGGGCGAGACGGAATGGATTCCGTTGCCGGAGCGCAAGCCGCGCTAGACTCGCAAGCATCGGCAGGGGCGACGCCGAAAGCACCTGAAACCAGACGAATCGACGACGCGCGTTGAAACCGCGCCGGCCGCCCCTATTTACTTCAAGTACAGATTCAGGAAGAGATCGCAATGGACACCACACTCGCCACCTTCGAAAAGGACGTCATCAGCGCATCGATGCTCACGCCCGTACTGGTCGACTTCTGGGCGCCGTGGTGCGGACCGTGCAAGACGCTCGGCCCGATGCTCGAAAAGCTCGAAGCCGAGTACGAAGGCAAATGGCGTCTCGTGAAGGTGAACGTCGACGAGAACCAGGAACTGGCCGCGCACTTCCAGGTTCGCAGCATTCCGCACGTCGTCGCCTTCGCGGACGGACGCCCCGTCGATCAGTTCATCGGCGTGCTCGCGGAAGGCCAGTTGCGCCAGTTTCTCGACCGCCTCGTGCCCGACAGCGCGGAAGCGGCGCGCGCCGAAGCGGCCGTGGCCGTCTCCGAAGGCCGCCGTGAAGATGCGTACGACGCGCTGAAGGCGGCGCTTGCATTCGATCCGGGCTACGACGAAGCGCGGCTCGATCTGATGGAACTGCTGCTCGAAGACCATCGCGTCGAGGAAGCGCAGAAGGAAAACGATCTGCTGTCGCCGAAAACGACGCAGGGCATCGACGCGCGCTACAACGCGATCAAGACGCGGCTCGATGCCGTCGACGCCGCCGCCGACCTGCCGCCCACGGATGCGCTCGAAGCCCGCGTCGCCGACAATCCCGACGACCTCGAAGCGCGTTTCGACCTCGCGAGCGCGCTCATCGCGCGGCGCAAGTACGATCCGGCGCTCGAGCATCTGCTCGCGATCGTGCAGCGCGACCGCACGTTCCGCGACGACATCGGCCGCAAGACGATGCTGTCGGTGTTCGACCTTGCCGCGCATCAGCCGGAACTGGTGTCGAAGTGGCGGCGCAGGCTGAGCGCGTCGCTGAACTGATCGCGCGGATCGTTCGTTTCCGATGCAGCATGAAAAAAACGCGGCCACATGGCCGCGTTTTTCGTTGATGCAAGAGATTCGCCTCAGGCCCCCTGCTTCGCGAGCGCTCGCAACACATGCGACACGGCGGCAAACCCGAAGCTCGCCGTTACGCACACGCTCGATCCGAAGCCCGCGCAGTTCAGGCCCACGGGCCCATGATGACCGGGCGACGTCGTGATGTGCTCAGCCTCTTCGTCGATATCGCAGACGGCCGCTTCCGGGTAGATCAGCGGCTCGTCCGAATACACGGCGCTCACCTTGAACTTCGCTTTCGGCCCGCGCGGAAAGCCGTGCTGCTTGCGCAACTGGCCACGCACTTTCGACAGCAGCGGGTCCTGAATGGTGAGCGCGAGATCGTCGATGCGAATGCGCGTCGGGTCGAGTTGCCCGCCTGCGCCACCAACCGTAATCAAAGACTGCTTGTGCCCGGCGCACCATGCGATCAGCGCCGTCTTCGTGCGCACGCTGTCGATCGCGTCGATCACATAGTCGAAGCCGCCGCCCAGCACCGCGTCGAAGCTATCCGGCTCGATGAAATCTTCGATCACGCGCACATCGCATTGCGGATCGATCAGCCTGATGCGCTCGGCCATCGCGTCGACCTTCGGCTTGCCGTAGTTGCCGTCGAGCGCGTGAATCTGCCGGTTCGTGTTGCTCTCGGCCACGTTGTCGAGATCGATCAGCGTGATCCTGCCGATCGCCGTGCGCGCGAGCGCTTCCGCCGCCCACGACCCGACGCCGCCAATGCCGATCACGGCGACATGCGCGCGCTCGAACGCCGCCAGCCCATCCGCGCCATACAGACGCGCGACGCCTCCGAAGCGTCGCGCGCGGTCGGCCGCATCGTGCGTATGGTGCGTTTCGTGCGTGGTGTGGTCGGTAGTAAGATCGGATTGCTCGGTGACGAGAGAGGTGGACATGATGTGTGGCTTGGCGAATTCAGGCGTGTGCGTGCCGATATCGCGCGGATATCCGCATGCATCCAAGCCCGTATTTTGCCTGATCGCGCCCGCAAGCGCCCAACGTGCGCCGTCGCCTCTTCGCGCTCGAGCCATCGGTACGACAGGACTCAAGACAGAGATTCGCGTCCTTCGCTATACTGGCCCCACTGTAGCGCTTGCATAAAAATATGAGCACTCTTGCCGACCTCCGCAAAAACTATTCGCTCGGTTCTCTCGACATCGCCGATGTCGATCCCAATCCGTTCCATCAGTTCGACAAGTGGTTCAAACAGGCAGTCGATGCGCAACTGCCCGAGCCGAACACGATGACACTCGCGACGGTCGACGCGCGCGGCCGGCCTTCGGCACGCATCGTGCTCATCAAGGGTGTCGACGAACGCGGCTTCGTCTTTTTCACGAACTACGAAAGCCGCAAGGGCCGCGAGCTCGCGAAGAACCCGCACGCAAGCCTTCTCTTCTACTGGATCGAACTCGAACGCCAGGTGCGCATCGAAGGCACCGTCGTCAAGACGAGCGATGCGGAAAGCGACGCGTACTACGCGTCGCGGCCGCTCGGCTCGCGCATTGGCGCATGGGCGTCGGACCAGAGCAAGGTGATTGAAAGCCGTGCGCTTCTGGAAGCGCGCGAACGTGAATTCAGCGCACAATACGGAGAGAACCCGCCGCGTCCGCCGCACTGGGGCGGCTACCGGCTGATCCCCGATGCGATCGAATTCTGGCAAGGACGGCCATCGCGTTTGCACGACCGGCTGCTCTACACGCGCAGCAGCGGCGGCGCCGACTGGACTATCGCCCGTCTGTCGCCCTGACTCGTCGAAAGGCCGGCCCGCGCGCCGTCGCGAATCCGATGCGCGACGGCGGCGCAATGCGCGGACGGCTGGATCGCGCGCTGCCCGACGTTCGAATGCGCGACTAACGCGGACCGGGGAGGCACGCGCAGCGCACTGCGATCCGACAAGCTTTGCTTTGATTCATTGGACACGGAGAGATCACATGTTCTGGGAGAAGAAGCTGGCGCAGTGGGTAGAAGAAGTAAAAACGAAGGCCAACATTCCGGCGCGCCTCGTGCTGTGGGATGGCCAGCAACACGACTTCGGCACGTTCGCGGCGCCGCAGGTCACGCTGAAAGTGAATAGCGCTTCCGCGCTGCCCCTCCTGCTCGAACCGAGCCTCGACAATCTGGGCGAGGCCTACGTGAAGGGCAAGATCGACATCGAAGGCAAGCTGTCGGACATCATCAACATCGGCTATTCGCTTGCGCGCAGCACGGTGACGAGCGCCAGCAAGCTCGCCCGCGTGCGGCGCTATTTCAATCACACGAAAACGTCCGACAAGAAAGCGATCCAGTATCACTACGACGTCTCGAACGAGTTCTACAAGCTGTGGCTCGACGAGAACATGGTGTATTCGTGCGCGTACTTCGAGAGCGGCGACGAAGATCTCGCCGCCGCGCAGATCAAGAAGATCGATCACATCCTCACGAAGATCCAGGTGCAGCCGGGCCAGCGTCTGCTCGACATCGGCTGCGGCTGGGGCGCGCTCGTGCTGCGCGCGGCGCAGAAGTTCGGCGCGAAGTGCGTGGGCGTGACGCTGTCGCAGAACCAGTTCGATCTCGCGACGCGGCGCGTGAAAGCCGCAGGCCTCGAAGGCCAGATTGAAATCCGTCTGCAGGACTACCGCGATATCGAAGGCCAGTTCGACCGCGTCACGAGCGTTGGCATGTTCGAGCACGTGGGCCGCAAGAATCTGCCGACGTACTTCCAGAAGATTCACGATCTGCTCACGGACGACGGCATCGCGATGAATCACGGCATCACGTCGACCGACTCCGACAGCGGCGAAACGGCTCTCGGCGGCGGCGAATTCATCGACAGATACGTGTTCCCCGACGGCGAGCTGCCGCATATCAGCCTCGCGCTCGAATCGATGCAGCGCGGCGGGCTCGAAGCGATCGACGTCGAGAGCCTGCGCCGCCACTATGCCCACACGCTCGAAATCTGGACGGAAAACTTCGAGGCAAACGCGGAAGAAGCGAAGAAGCTCGTCGACGACGAGAAGTTCCGTATCTGGCGTGTGTACCTCGCGGGCTGCGCGTACGCGTTCGAGCACGACGACGTATCGATCTTTCAGGTCGTGTGCCGCAGGGCGGGACGCAGCGCGAAGACGCTGCCGTGGTCGCGCCGCTACATGTACGAGAAGGCGCTGTAGAATCGCGCAGCATTCCGTTTCGAACCGGCTAGCGCGGCATGCCTGTTCCGCCGGGTCGGCCCGAAGCAGGCGCGGTTCACATCAGCGCACTCTCTCTCGCAACGCATCGATGAAAGAAGAAACGCCGGAGCACTCCGCGCAACTCGACATGTTCGGCAACCCCGTCGGCGAAACGCCTGCCGCCGACGCTTCGCCGCCCACGGCGGCATCCGATACCGCTTCCGACACATCCTCCGCGCAGACGGGCGCGGCGCCGAAAAAGCGCCGCGCCCGTGATGTGCTCGCCGCGCAGCCGTCCGCCGATATCGTCGAACTCGCGAGCCAGCTGCCGTCGCACGTGCATCTGGGCACGTCGACGTGGTCGTTTCCGGGTTGGAAGGGCATCGTCTACGGCGACGATTACAGCAACAGCAAGCTGTCGCGCGATGGCCTCGCGGCATACGGCGCGCATCCGCTGCTGCGCACGGTGAGCATCGACCGCTCGTTCTATGCGCCGCTCACGCTCACCGACTATCTGCGCTACGCGCAGCAGGTGCCGGACGACTTCCGCTTCATCGTGAAGGCGCCCGCGCTCGTCACCGATGCGACCGTGCGCGCCGAGCGCGGCGAGCCGGTGTCGGAGAATCCCTGCTTTCTGAACGCGCAACTGGCCATCGACGAATTCGTGCGCCCGTGCATCGACGGTCTCGGCAAGAAGGCAGGCGCGCTCGTGTTCCAGTTCTCGCCGCTGCCGGATGAAATGCTCGCGCAGCCTGCGCTCTTCATCGAACGGCTGGCGGCGTTCCTGTCGGCGCTGCCGCCGCTCGAAGGCGACACCTGCTATGCCGTCGAAATCCGCGACGCGTGCCTTTTGACGCCGCGCCTCATCCGCGCGCTGAAGGCGGCGGGCGTGCGCTACTGCGTCGGCATTCATGCACGGATGCCCGATGCTTCGCGCCAGGCGGCCGCTCTCGCGATGCTCGACGACGCGCCGTCGGGTCCGCTGATCGTGCGCTGGAGCCTGCATGGCGGCTTCAAGTACGAACAGGCGAAAGCGAAGTACGAGCCGTTCGACAAGCTCGTCGACGAAGATCCGCAAACGCGCACGGCGCTCGCCGAACTCGCAGCGCGCTACGCGATCGCCGGCCAGCCGGTGCTGATCGCCGCGAACAACAAGGCCGAAGGCTCGGCGCCGCTGACGTGCGTGAAGCTTGCGGCGCAGATCGCGGCTGCCTGCGAGCGGCTTCGCAATGCGCAAAGGGAAAACGCGGCACAGGCCGCCTGGCTGAGCAGCAAAAACGCAGAGCAGGCCGCCTGAGGCCCGCACTGCACACGCGCAATGTTAAAAACGCGCCTTGGCGCGCTTAAGGATCAGGCGCCCGCCTTGATCCGATGAGCGAACTTCTGGCGGAACTTCGCCACCTTCGGCGCGACGACGAACGCGCAATAGCCCTGATCCGGATGCTGCGCGAAGTAGTTCTGGTGATACGCCTCGGCGGGCCAGTAGTTGCCGCCGAGCGGCAGCACCTGCGTGACGATCTGACCGTCGTAGATGCCTTCCGCGCCGATCTCGCGGATCGCCTGCAAGGCCGTCTCGCGCTGCGCATCCGAGTGCGCGAAGATCACCGACCGGTACTGCGTGCCGACATCGTTGCCTTGACGGTTGAGCTGCGTCGGATCGTGGATCGCGAAGAAAATATCCAGAACCTCGCGGTAGCTGATGCGCGCCGAATCGAACTCGACCTTGACGACTTCCGCGTGCCCCGTGTCGCCGTCGCACACCTGTTCGTACGACGGGCTTTCGACCTGCCCGCCTGCATAGCCTGACTCCACCGACGTCACCCCATCGACGCCCAGAAACACCGCCTCAAGACACCAGAAACATCCGCCGCCCAACGTGGCGGTCTCGACCGACTGACTCATGTTCGCTCCTTGGATTGGCTCGCCGCGCCGTCCGCGTCGAAGCGCGGAACGGGCTGACTCGCCACAGTCACCTTGAAACCCGATGCTTCATCGCATCCGGCTGGCGGGGCGCTCGTACGGCACCGCCCTTCTGTTCAGCACGTGACGCACGCACCATCCATACCATGCGCGATTCGTGACATCAGGCGCAAGCCCCGGCGCGCGACGGCAGACTGCGCTGCCACGCCGACCGCCCGCGGCGCCAGGCCCTCTGCGATTGCAGTTAAAATTGGGACAATTCGCCGAATTTCTACATGACCTTCAAACCGATTTTCTCCATCTGGTCGCTTCATCAAGCGGTCCGTTCGCCGGAATGCCTCACGCGATGAAACGCGCCGCCCCGCCCAATTTCGACGATGCCACCTTTCGTCGCGCACTCGGCCAGTTCGCGACGGGCGTCACCGTCATCACGACGCGCGCGCCGTCCGGCGCGCTGATCGGCATTACGGCCAGTTCGTTCAATTCCGTCTCGCTGACGCCGCCGCTCGTGCTGTGGAGTCTCGCGACGCGTTCGGCGTCGATGTCCGTGTTCCAGGCGAACAGTCATTATGTCGTCAATGTGCTGGCCGCGTCGCAACTCGATTTGTGCAAGCGCTTCGCGACCGTCAAGGGCGACCGTTTCGAAGGCGTCTCGCATGCGGCGGGCGACACGGGCATGCCCGTGCTCGATGGCGCGCTCGCATGGTTCGAATGCCATAACCGCAGCCGCTACCAGGAAGGCGACCACGTCATTTTCGTCGGCGAAGTGGAGCGCTGCGGCATCCATGACAGCGCCGGCAGGGTCCAGCCGCTCGTGTTTCAGAACGGCGATTTCCATGGGCTGAAGCCGCTGGGCTAACGGATTGCGTCATTTCAGCGGGGGCGCGGGAAAGAAGACTTCGCAGGCTTTCCGCGCGAAGTTTCCGCCGCCTGCGCCGCTATCCGTGCGATTGCACCTTCGCGTCCGTCACCAGCGACACCGGGACGCCCGAATCCTCCTTGAGCGTCTGCAGAACGATGTTCGAGCGGATGTCCATCACGCCCGGCGCCTTGTAGAGCCGGCCGAGCACGAAATCCGAATAGTGCTTGAGATTGTGGGCGAGCACGCGCAGCAGATAGTGCGTCTCCCCCGTCACGACGAACGCGCCGACCACTTCCGGCCAGTCGCGCAGCGCTTCGGCGAAGCGCTCGTGCCAGTTTTCCTGGTCGTTGCGCATCGATACCTGCACGAACGCTTCCAGTTCGAAGCCGAGCACTTCGCGGTTCAGACACGCGCGATAACGCTCGATCACGCCCTGCTCTTCGAGCAGTCGCAAACGGCGTAGACACGCCGACGGCGAAAGCGAGATCCGCTCCGCCAGATCGAGATTGCTGATTCGTCCTTCGTGCTGCAGCACCGTCAAGATACGGCAATCGGTGGCGTCGAGTGAGATCGCGTTCATTTTCGGTCTCCCTTTCCCGTTTGCCTCAAATTATGTTCCAAAGGGGTCGAAATAAACAGTTTTTTTAGCAAGCACATTTCATTTCATGCCGCCTATCATCCAAGGATGGACATACAACGACATGACAGGCGCATGGAGATGCTTTGGGATATCACGCCCGCCGTCGATACGGCGACGCCCGTCTGGCCGGGCGACACACCCGTCGGCATCGAGCGCGTGTGGCGGATGGAGGCGGGTTCGCCCGTCAACGTCGCACGGCTGACGATCTCGCCGCACACGGGCGCGCACACTGACGCGCCGCTTCACTACGACGCTGAAGGCGCGGCGATCGGCGCGGTGCCGCTCGACGCATATCTGGGCCGCTGCCGCGTGATTCATTGCATCGGCGCGAAGCCGCTGGTGACGCCCGAGCACGTCGCGGCATCGCTCGACGGCGTGCCGCCGCGCGTGCTGCTGCGCACCTATCGCGCGGCGCCGACGACCGCCTGGGACAGCGGCTTCTGCGCCGTTGCGCCCGACACGATCGATCTGCTCGCCGCGCGCGGCGTGAAGCTGATCGGCATCGACACGCCGTCGCTCGATCCGCAGGAGTCGAAGACGATGGACGCGCACCGCCGCATACGCGCGCATCGAATGGCGATTCTCGAAGGCATCGTGCTCGACGCAGTGGAAGCGGGCGACTACGAACTGATCGCGCTGCCGCTCAAGTTGACGTCGCTCGACGCGAGCCCGGTACGCGCCGTGCTGCGAGCATTGCCAGCGTGACGACAAGCCTGACGACAACCGACGGCCTCGCGCCTCGACACACTCTTTCGATCAACCCAACCGAACCATCATGAATCAACGTGACGAAGCACTCGCGCTCGACGCAGCCGATCCGCTCGCGCCCTTGCGCGACCAGTTCGCGCTCGCGCCGGGCGTCATCTATCTGGACGGCAATTCGCTCGGCGTGCCGCCCGCCGCGGCCGCGCAGCGCGCGCAGACGGTGATCGGCGCCGAATGGACGCAAGGACTCATCCGCAGCTGGAACACGGCCGGCTGGTTCTCGCTGCCGCAGCGCCTCGGCAACAAGCTCGCGCCGCTGATCGGCGCGGCGCACAACGAAGTCGTCGTCACCGATACGATTTCGATCAACCTCTTCAAGGTGCTGTCGGCGGCGCTGCGCATGCAGGACAATCGCGACCCGAAGCGCCGCGTGATCGTGTCGGAGCGCTCGAATTTCCCGACCGATCTGTATATCGCGCAAGGGCTGATCAAGCAGCTGGATCGCGGCTATGAACTGCGCCTCGTCGACGATCCGTCCGAGCTGCCCGCCGCGATCACCGACGATGTCGCCGTCGCGATGATCACGCACGTCAACTATCGCACGGGCTACATGCACGACATGGCCGCGCTCACGCAGCTGATCCATCAGCAGGGCGCGCTCGCGCTGTGGGATCTCGCGCACTCGGCGGGCGCCGTGCCCGTCGACCTGAACGGCGTCGGCGCGGATTGCGCCGTCGGCTGCACGTACAAGTACCTGAACGGCGGCCCGGGCTCGCCCGCGTTCGCGTGGGTGCCGCATCGCCGTCAGAGCGACTTCGAACAGCCGCTGTCGGGCTGGTGGGGTCATCGCGCGCCGTTCGCGATGGACCCGACGTTCGCCGCCGACGACGGCATCGGCCGCTTCCTGTGCGGCACGCAGCCGATGGTGTCGATGGCGCTCGTCGAATGCGGGCTCGACGTGTTCCTGCAAACCGACATGCAGGCGATCCGCAAGAAATCGCTCGCGCTGACCGATCTCTTCATCGAGCTGGTCGAAACTCGCTGCAACGAGTTTCCGCTCAAGCTCGTGACGCCGCGCGCGCATTCGCAGCGCGGCTCGCATGCGAGCTTCGAGCATCCGCACGGCTATGAAGTGATGCAGGCGCTGATCGCGCGCGGCGTGATCGGCGATTATCGCGAGCCGCATGTGCTGCGTTTCGGCTTTACGCCGCTGTACACGCGCTATGTCGATGTGTGGGATGCCGTCGAGCATCTGCGCGACGTGCTTGCGCATGAGACCTGGCGTGCGCCCGAATTTGCCGCTCGCGGCGCCGTGACCTGAGGAAAGACGATGACCGATCACATGAAGATGATGGAAGAGAAGCCGGCACAAGGCTGTCCGTTCGGACACGGCGGTACGCAGACGGCGCACCCCGATCACAGCGGGCACGCGTCGCACATGGCCGCCGACGAAGACAAAGGCTGGCACGACGCGCAGTTCGATTTCTCGAAGTCGATGAGCTATGGCGACTATCTGTCGCTCGGCGCGATCCTGCATGCGCAGCATCCGCTTTCGCCCGATCACAACGAGATGCTGTTCATCATCCAGCATCAGACGAGCGAATTGTGGATGAAGCTCGCGCTGTACGAATTGCGTGCGGCGCTCGCGTGCGTGCATCGCGATGAATTGCCGCCCGCGTTCAAGATGCTTGCGCGCGTGTCGCGGATTCTCGAGCAGCTCGTGCAGGCCTGGAACGTACTGTCGACGATGACGCCATCGGAATACACGTCGATGCGGCCGTTCCTCGGCAGCTCGTCGGGGTTTCAGTCGTATCAGTATCGCGAGCTTGAGTTCATGCTCGGCAACAAGAACGAGCAGATGCTCAAGCCCCATGCGCATCACCCCGACGTGTTTGCCGAAGTGAAGGCGGCGCTCGAAGCGCCGTCGTTCTACGACGAAGTGATCCGTCTGCTTGCGCGGCGCGGTTTCGCGATCGATCCGTCGCGGCTCGATCGCGACTGGACACAGCCGACGCGGCACGATCCGTCAGTCGAAGCGGCGTGGCTCGAGGTGTATCGCAATCCGTCGCAGCATTGGGATCTGTACGAGATGGCGGAAGAACTCGTCGATCTTGAGGATGCCTTTCGGCAGTGGCGGTTTCGGCATGTGACTACCGTCGAGCGCATCATCGGGTTCAAGCAGGGTACGGGTGGTACCAGCGGTGCGCCATATCTGCGGAAAATGCTGGACGTGGTGCTGTTTCCTGAGTTGTGGCATGTGCGGACTGTTTTGTGATTTTGTCTGCGACGGCTTGTTTTGGTTTTTATGGCTTGCTGCTGGCATCCGCGTTTGCGCCTCGCGGCGCTAGCGTTGCCCCTGTGCGGGGCGGCACCTACTCTTCTTTGCCGCGGCAAAGAAGAGTAGGCAGAAGAAAGCCGCTCACACCGCCAGTGCTTGACGTTTATCCACGGGCTCTTAACGTCCCGATAGTTCGCGCGATAGCGTGCTTGCTTGCGTTCGTTGCCAATGCTCCGGCTAAACGCCTCACCCACTACATGCACGTGTGGCACGGCCAAGCGTATCGAACGTTTCCGCGCCGCATGTCGGTAGTGAATGGAGGTTGCCGTACCGTACAGGGCAATGCCCGCACTTGAGCCGCATCGCGTAGCGAGGGTTTCCTGCGCGGCGCGAATGCCTACACACAGTTTGCCGCAAAGGGGCGTGGGAATATTCGATGTCGCGGGCCGCAACGCAGGGGCATGAAGCGGGTGTGGCGCTTAGTAGTACGTTGGCAAGGAACATAGGCCAACACGCTGCCGGCTGAAGTATGGGGACGTTGAGAGCACGTGGGTAGTACAGAGCATTAGCGGTGTGAGCGGCTTTCTTTTGCCTACTTTTCTTTGCCGCTGCAAAGAAAAGTAGGTGCAGCCCCGCACAGGGGCAACGCCCGCGCCGCGAGGCGCATCGCGGATGCCAGCGATAAATGCAAAAACCCCAACAGCATCACCTCGCCGTATACCCACCATCGATCGGCAACGTCACGCCGCTGATCATCGAAGCCGCATCGCTTAGCAAAAACAAAATCGGCTCGGCCACCTCGCGCGGCTGCGCGAAACGCTTCAACGGAATCGCCTGCAATGCGGGATCGCGTTTCGCCGGTTCGCTCCACGCCTTCACGGCCATCGGCGTCAAGGTCACGGTCGGATTCACGCTGTTCACACGTATGTCATGCGGCCCAAGCTCGACGCACAGCACACGTGTGATCGCATCCATCGCCGCCTTAGACGCGCAGTAGCTCAGATGATCGTCGAGTCCGACGAGCGCCGCCTGGCTCGACACGTTGACGATGCTGCCCGACCGCTTCGCATCGATCATCCCGCGCGCCACATGTCGCGCGACCAGCGCCGCGCCGCGCGCGTTCACGTTCATCACGCTGTCGAAGCTCGCCGCCGTCGTATCGATCGCGCGTTCGAGCACCGTCGTGCCGGCACAATTCACGAGACCGTCGAAGACGACATCGAGCGACCCGAGCGCGTCATCAATCGCACCTTCATCGCCGACATCCAAAACCAGCGGCTCGCAGCCCGTCTCCTCCGCGAGCCTCGCAAGCTCGTTGACGTTGCGCGCCGCCGCGACGACTTGCGCGCCGCTCGCGCGCAGTAGCTCAACGGTCACGCGGCCGATGCCGCTCGATGCGCCCGTCACGAGGTACGAGCGTCCGGAAAAATCGAAGGTCGCGTTCATTTCGCTTGCAGCCGATGCATGACGGGCTTCAGTGCCGGATACAGATCCGTGTAGATGGAAAAGCGCTCCGCGTACAAGGCCTGGCGCGCAAGATCAGGTTTCGCACGCTCGACGAGTCTGACCCACCCGCCGCGCGCCGCTTCCTGCGAGATCAGCTTCACGCCGTATGCAGCCAGCAGCGCCGCGCCCAACGGCGCTTCCACCTCCTGTTCGATCGTGTAGACGGGAAAGCCGGTGACGTCCGCGATGATCGACATCCACAGGTCCGAATGCGCCGCGCCGCCGACGACGATCAGCTTGTCGTCGAGCGACTTCGCGCCCTTGCGCCCCGCGACGATGTTGTGTTGCAACGCGAACGCGACGCCTTCGAGCACCGCGCGATACAGATGCGCGCGCGTGTGATAAAGACTCAGGCCGACGAACGCGCCGCTCGCCTTCGCGTCCCACACGGGGCTGCGCTCGCCCATCAGATACGGCAGGAACATCACGCCGTCCGAGCCCGCCCGTATGTGCGCCGCGTCTTCTTCGAGCAGTTGATGCGGATCGCCATCCGGTATCGCCTTCGCCGCTTCGATTTCCGCCTGACAGAACTGCTCGCGATACCACGTCACCGATGCGCCCGCCGTAATCGCACCGCCGAACACATAGATGTCGTGCTGGCCGTTGAATACATGCGGCATGCTGACGAGACCGTGCCGCGCATCGACGCTCTGGTTGATATAGCCCCAGCACATGCTCGTGCCGATCATCGCGACATGCTGGCCCGCGCGCGTGACGCCCGCCGCGTAGGTAGCCATTGCCGCATCGACGCCGCCCGCGACGATCGCCGTGCCGGCTTCGAGTCCGAGCTGCTCCGTCCATTGCGACAGCAGACCGCCCACCACTTCCGACGATTCGACGAGATGCTCGGGCATCATCGTGGCGGGAATGCCGAGCATGTCGAGCGCTTCATCTGACCAGTCGCGCTTCGCGATGTCATACACGCCGCCGATGTTGCCCGCCGAACTGTGATCGACGGCCACTTCGCCCGTCAGCAGATAGATCACGTACGCATTCGGCGGCAGGAAGAAGCGCGTATTGGCCCATACGTTCGGCTCGTTCTCGCGCAGCCACAGCATCTTCGTATAGCCGTAATAGCTGTCGACGCCATTACCCGTGATCGCATGGAGACGTTCGAGATCGACGTTGTTGCGCACCCACTCGACCTGAGCCGTCGCACGCCGGTCCATCCAGATCAGGCACGAATACAACGGCTTCATTTCGCTATCGACGGGAATACCGGAGCCGCCATACAGGCTGCTCACGCACACGGCCTTGATCGCATTCGACGCGACGCCCGCGTCGCGCGCTTTCGCGACACAGCGCGCAATGCACTCGACGACGGCCTTCATCCACACCGTCGGCCACTGCTCTGCCCACAACGGCTTCGGCGTATCCGGGTGATAGCTGCTCGAATGCTGCGCGACGATTGCGCCGTTCTGGTCGACGAGCACGGCCTTCGTGCTCTGCGTGCCTATATCGACGCCGATGACGTAATTCATAGTGTCTCCGTGTGCGCGTCCTTGCGACGCGCACTGTCTGTTTTCCTTCGGAATGACGGATCAGGCACGGGACTATCGGGCCGGCTTCATCAGCACCTTGATCGAATCGAGCGAGTTCGCGACCTTGATCGCTTCGTTCCATTCTTCGAGAGAGAAGCCATGCGTGACGATGCCTTTCGATGTGACGAGCCCACGCGCCAGCAGGTCGATCGCAATCGGATAGCAGTAAGGCCCGAGATGCGCGCCGCGCACATCGAGTTCCTTGCGGTCGCCGATGATCGACCAGTCCATTGTAGTCTCGGCTCCGAACACGGAAAACTCGACAAAACGCCCGAGCTTGCGAATGAGGTCCATGCCCTGATTCACGCCTGCAGGCACGCCCGTCGTTTCGATGTAGACGTCGCAGCCGTAGTTCTCCGTCAACGACTGGATGACGGCGAGCGCATCGTCCTTCTTCGGATTGATCGTCACGTCCGCGCCGTATTCGCGCGCGAGTTCGAGACGCTCGTCGACGAGATCGATGACGACGAGTTTCTTCGGCGTTTTCAGGTGCGCGACTTGCGTCATCATCAGACCGAGCGGCCCCGCGCCCGCAATCACGACGACATCGTCCAGCTGGATGTCGCCGCGATTGACCGTGTGAATCGCGCACGCAAGCGGCTCGATGATCGCTGCATCTTCGAGCGAGATGCCGTCGGGAATCTTGTGGACGATGGCCGTCGGCGGAATGCGCATGTATTCGGCCATCCCGCCGTCCGCAACCTCGCGTTGGAAGCCGAAGATGTTGTGCACTTCGCACATCCAGTACTGGCCGGACTTGCAGTAGCGGCATTTACCGCACGGCACGATCTGCTCGGCAATCACGCGATCGCCCTTCTTCACGCCGAAGTGTTCGGCTGCGCCTTCGCCGAGTTCTTCGACGTAGCCGAAGAATTCATGGCCGGGAATCACAGGCGCCTTGACCCACGGGCTCGGGCCGCCCCAGAACATCTTCGCGCCCGAATGGCATTTGCAGTCGCTCGCGCAGATGCCGCATGCCGCGATGCGAATCACGAGTTCATGCGCGCGCGCCTGCGGTTTCGTCACGCGTTCGACGCGATAGTCCTTCGGCGCGTGGCACACGATCGCCGTCATGCTTTTGGTGATGTCCTGAGAGGTCATTGCATTGCCCTGCGAAGAATGGAGAAGAGTGGTGAAAGAGTGGAAAGGGAATTCACTTCTTGCGGTCGCGGCTGATGTAGATCGCGAGCAGAATGATTCCGCCCTTGATCACGTTCTGCACGTATGGATTCACGCCGACCATGTTGAGCCCGTTGTTCAGCACGCCGAGCAGCAGCGCGCCGATCAGCGTGCCGATGATCGAGCCGCGTCCGCCCGAAATCGACGTGCCACCCATCACGACCGCAGCAATCGCATCGAGCTCGAAGCCGACGCCTGCATTCGGCTGGCCGCTCATCAAGCGCGACGTGAGCACGATGGCCGCGAACGATGAAGTGAGCCCCGCAAGCGTGTAGACGATCAGCTTCACGCGAGCGACGCGCACGCCGGAAAGACGCGTCGCCTGCTCGTTGCCGCCGATCGCGTACACGTAGCGTCCGAACGGCATGCGTTCGAGCAGCAGCCACGCGATCGCATAGACGACGAGCATGATCAGCACGGGTGCCTGAATGCCGAACACCTTGCCGCTGCCGAAGAAGCTCACCCAATCGGGCAGGCCGTCGATCGGATAGCCGCCCGTGTAGATCAGCGCGAGGCCGCGCGCAATGCCCATCGTCGCGAGCGTGACGATGATGGGCGGCATGCCCGCGAACGCAACGAAGAAGCCGTTCCCGAAGCCGAAGCCGAGCCCGACGGCAATGCCGATCGCGATCGCCGCAACGCCGTTGAGCCCCGCCACCATCAGGCCCGCCGCGAGCGTGCCGGAGAGCGCCATCACGGAACCGACGGACAGGTCGATGCCGCCCGTCAGGATCACGGCCGTCATGCCGACTGCGATGATCGCGTTGATCGACACCTGACGCAGCACGTTCTCCAGGTTCGCTGCCGACAGAAAGCTGTCGCTCGCGAACACCATCGCGATGCACACGACGAGCAAACCGATGAACGGATAGAACAGCGTCGAGCGTTTGATGCTCGACCAGTTCAGGCGTAACGGTGCACCTGGGGTATTGGACGCGACGGTCGATGTCTTGGGGGAAGTGTCAGGCGTGTTCATGCTGTGTTGCTCCACGAGTGCCGGCTGTTGCACCAGCGGTTGCATAAGTCATCACGGCATTCGATTCGATCTGGTCGCCTTCGAGCATCGCTTCGATGCGCCCTTGCCGGAACACGGCGACGCGATCGCACATGCCGACGATCTCCGGCAGTTCCGACGAGATCATGATGATCGAGTAGCCACGCGCAGTGAGTTCGCGCATCAGCAGATAGATTTCCGCTTTCGCGCCGACGTCGATGCCGCGCGTCGGTTCGTCGAAGATCAGTATGTTGGTGTGGTGATTGAGCCAGCGCGCGATCACCACTTTCTGCTGATTGCCGCCCGACAGCGTCACGACTTCGGTGTTCATCGTCGGTGCCTTTACGCCGACGCGCTTCATGATGTCCGCGGTTGCGCGCGCTTCGCTGCCGTGATCGATGAAGAAGCGCGAGGTGCGGTACTTGCCGAGGTTGTTGATCGAGATGTTCTGCTTGATCGAGAACGACGTGATCAGCCCTTCCGTCTTGCGGCTTTCGGGCAGGATGCCGATGCCCGATTTCAATGCGTCGGCGGGATCGGACAGATTCGCCGGCGCGCCGTTGATGCGAATGTCCTTCACGTGCGCCGCATCCGCGCCGATGACGGCGAGCGCCGTCTCCGTGCGCCCCGAGCCGACGAGTCCCGCAAAGCCGAGTATTTCGCCTTCGCGCAGCGTGAAGCGGTTCACGTGGCCGTCCTTGTGCAACTGCAATGCGTTCACTTCGAGCACGACCTTCGCATCGGCGGGCAGCGCGGGCTTCGGCGGAAAGCTGCTTTCGATCTTGCGCCCCACCATCATCTCGACGAGCCGGCCGACATCCGTCTTCGCCACATCCGTCATGTCGACATACTGACCGTCGCGCAGCACCGTGATGCGGTCGCACACTTCGAAAATCTCTTCGAGGTGGTGCGAGATGAAAATCATCGCGACGCCATGCCGCTTCAGGTCGCGCATGATCGTGAACAGATGCTCGGCTTCGGCGGGCGTGAGCGTCGCGGTCGGTTCGTCGAGAATCAGGATGCGCGCGTTCAGCGACAGCGCCTTGCCGATTTCGACGAACTGCTGCTGCGCGACGGACAACTCGCGAATCGGCACGGACAGATCGATCGCGACGCCGAGTCGCTCGAATATCTCAGCCGCCGCGCGCCGCATCCGCGCGCGATCGAGCATGCCGAAGCGATTGCGCAGTTCGCGTCCGAGGAACATGTTCTCGACGGCGTTCAGGTACGGAATCAGGCTGAACTCCTGAAACACGATACCGACGCCCGCCGCGACGGCATCGTGATAGTTCGCAAAGTGTCGCGCTTCGCCGTCGATCACGATCGTGCCGTCGTCGGGCTGATAGATGCCGCACAGGATCTTCATCAGCGTCGACTTGCCCGCGCCGTTCTCGCCGAGCAGCGCGTGAATCTCGCCGCGCGCGATCTCGAGATGAATGCGCTGCAACGCCTTCACGCCCGGAAAGCTCTTCGTGATGTTGTCGAGTTTGAGAACCGTGTCCATCGCGTTTCCTTGTTCATGCAGTGACGCTTGCTTGAAGAAACAAGCGTCACTGCATACGCAACACATCGCTTACCAGCTGAAGCCCTTCGCGTTGTCCTTGTCGACGAGCTTCACGTCGACGGGAATCGCCTTCGGCACATTGGCGCCCCACTTCTTCGCGAGCGCCACGCCGATCGCAAGACGGATCTGATCACGCGGGAATTGCGCGGACGTTTCGATGAACTTCGAGTTCGGCTTCTGGATCGCGGTGATCGCTTCGGGCGCGCCGTCGACGCTCGTCAGCTTGATGTCCTTACCCGACGATTCGATCGCGGACAATGCGCCCATCGAGCCGCCGTCGTTCACGCTGAAGACGCCCTTCAGGTTCGGATGCGCCTGGATCATGTTCTCGGTGACGGACAGCGCGGTCGCGCGCTCCTGCTTGCCGTTCTGCGTATCGACGAGCTTCACGTTGGGGAACTTCGAGAGCGCCGCCTTGCAGCCGCGCACGCGTTCGAGAATCGGCACGACGGGAATGCCGTCCAGAATCGCCACTTCGCCGCTGCCGCCGATCGCTTTCGCGAGGTACTCGCACGACATCTGCCCCGCGTCGAAATTCTTCGAGCCGACGAACGAATCGACGGGACCGTTCGCGTTCGCATCGACGGCGACGACCACGGCGCCCGCTTTCTTCGCCGACGTCACGGCCGACTGGATACCCGTCGAATCGGTCGGATTCACGAGCAGAATGTCGATCTTCTTCTGCAGCATGTCTTCGACGTCGCTCACCTGCTTGCTCACGTCGTGATGCGCATCGGTGACGACGACCGTCGCACCGATCGATGCGGCCGCATCGTTCAGCGCTTTTTGCATCGTCACGAAGTACGGGTTGTTGAGTTCCTGGAACGTCATGCCGATTTTGAGCGGCGCGGCGTTCGCGCTCGCCGGTGCAAGAAGCGGCGCGCCGAGCATCACGGCGGCGAAGGTCAGCGCGGCACGCAGGCGCAATGTGCGCGAAGGGTGCGAAGGGTGCGAAGTGGTGTGCGTCATGGTTGTCTCCGTTTATGAGGATGAGTGCGTCCCTCGCGCGGTTTGCAGCGCGATGAGCAGGTGAAACGTCGGTGATGCTGAAGTGCTCTATGTCGTGGCGACGGGCGAACCCAGAGGCGGATACGCCGAGGGCGCGGCGCGTGGCTGAGCGTGCGCATGGCTGCGCGCCTGCACGGCGGGAACGATCGAAGGCGCGTTCGCGATGCCCTTGCCGAGCGCCGCCGCGGCTTCGGAAGCGGTGCGGCTCGCGTCGTTCAGTTGCTGGAAGCGTCGGAACTTCGACGGGGCCATGCCCTTCGCCGTGAGAAACTGCCGGTTGAAGTTCGACAGGTTGTTGAAGCCGACCTTGTAGCAGATGTCGGTGACGCTCAGTTCGTCATCCATCAGCAGCTGACACGCGAGATTGATGCGCATGCGGTTCACGTACTGCACGAACGGCAGTCCCGTATGGCGGCGGAAGTATCGCGAGAAGGCGCTCACGCTCTGCCCCGCGAGTTGCGCGAGATCGGATTCGCGCAGCTCCGACGCGAGGTTCTTGCCGATATACGACAGCACGTGGTTGATGCGCGTCGACGCATAGCTGGTCGGGTCGCTCTGATACGCGGGGCTCGCGAGCAGTTCGCGGTCGCTCGCGTTCAGCAGGATTTCCATCATCGACAGGAACAGCACGATGCGGCGCAGGCCGCGCGCTTCGAGCAGCTCCATGAAGAGCGGCTGGATCGCGGCGCTCGTCTGCGCGCCGAACGACACGCCGCGCCGTGAATCGGCGAGCAGCGCTTCGAGCGTGCGCCATTCAGGGAAGCTCTCAGTGCAATGCGCGACGAAGTCCTGGCCGAACTGCACGACGAGATTGCGTTGCGCGATCGTCACGCCTTCGGGCACTTCGCTGACCCAGTTGTGCGGCAGGTTCGGCCCCATCAGCACGAGATTGCCCGGCGCGAAACTGCCGATGTAGTCGCCGACGAACATCTTGCCCGTCGTCGCGACGATCAGATGGATTTCGAATTCCGGATGGAAATGCCAGCGCACCGTGCGGTACGGAAAGCCGTGATACCACGCCTTGAACGACTCGTCGCGGCGCACGCTCACCAGTTCGAGATCGGGTTGCACGTCGGTCCTCCTCCTGTTGCTTCGTCCGGCGCATTGCGTTCAGGTCTTGCGCGAGCGCCATCGGGTTCATTGCTTTTGTGTAGCGAAAGTTAGACCCCGAGCGCAGTCGCGGCCACTAGAAATGAGACCGCCTACTGATACTTTTTTGCATTCGGGTTAGTCCTGGCCTTCTGGCTGTCAAATTTGATGCAATGCAACAGCTGGCCGATCGACCGCTTTCCAACGTCTGACGGGTAGCGCATGAGCCGTTGAAAATCCCGTCCCGCCGCGCTGCGCAACGATTCGCCGTAAAAAAGCATCGTCCTTCGCCTTGACTTTCGATCGGCCGGATACGATCATTAGTTCACGTTGAGAGCAAATGCTCTTCGCTTCGAGTCGTCGGCTCATGCCGCCGAGAGACAGCTTCTAGACTTATCCCAAGTAACGCACGCGAAAGACCGTGCACATAAGACTTCACTAGCATCGGACCCGGGCAACGCACGGAACGGGAGTCAGCGCGAAAGCGCCAACGCCCGTCGACATGCCAACCCGGGTCGACACAGGAGACGCACATGAACAGCGGCCAAAGCAGCGGCGCGAGTAACGAGGCAAGCGCGCAGGTGATTCTGCACATCGGCGCGGGATCGTTTCATCGCGCGCATCAGGCGTGGTATCTGCACCGGCTCAACGAAGCGAGTCAGCCTGGCGACACGCACTGGTCGCTCACGGTCGGCAATATCCGCAGCGACATGAATGCCGTCGCCGATGCGCTGGCCGCGCAAAACGGCGCCTACACGCTCGAAACCGTCACGCCGCAAGGCAAGCGCGACTATGAGACGATCCGCTCGATCAAGCGTGTGGTGCCGTGGTCGGCGAATCTCGATGGGCTCGTCGAAGCGGGCGCCGATCCCGCGTGCAGGATCATCGCGTTCACTGTGACGGAAGGCGGCTACTACCTCGACGAACACGACAAGCTCGACACGGCGAATCCCGATCTGTCCGCCGATCTGAGCGGCGCGCGCACCACGATCTACGGCGCGCTCGCCGCGATTCTCGAAGCGCGTATGCAGCGCGGCGCCGGCCCCGTCACGCTGCAGACCTGCGACAACCTGCGCAGCAACGGAGAGCGTTTCCGCGCGGGCATGACCGAGTTCCTGGAGCGGCGCGGCTCGAGCGCGCTGCGTCAATGGTTCGATGCGAACACGGCATGCCCGAACTCGATGGTCGACCGGATCACGCCGCGCCCGACACCCGATGTACGCGAGCGCGTGAAGGCGGCGACGGGCATCGACGACGCGTGCCCCGTGATGGGCGAATCGTTCATCCAATGGGTGATCGAGGATCACTTCGTCGCCGGGCGGCCGGCGTGGGAGCTGGTCGGCGCGGAGCTGGTCGAATCGGTGCTGCCGTATGAGGAGGCGAAGATCCGCATTCTGAATGCAACGCACAGCTGCATCGCGTGGGCGGGCACGCTGGCCGGTCTCTCGTATATCCATGAGGGCACGCTCGATCCCGAGATCCGCCAGTTCGCGCACGACTACGTGACGCAAGACGTGATCCCCTGCCTCACGCCGAGTCCGCTCGATCTCGCGAAGTACCGCGATGTCGTGCTCGAACGCTTCGGCAATCCTTATATCCAGGACACGAATCAGCGCGTCGCCGCCGATGGCTTCTCGAAGATTCCCGGCTTCATCGCGCCGACGCTGTCCGAGTGCTTCGAGCGCAAAGTCGAGCCGAACGCGACGGCGATGTTGCCCGCCCTCTTCTTCCGCTTTCTCGACAGATGGCAGCGCGGCCAGTTGACGTACACGTATCAGGACGGCGTGATGGACGAGAGCGTTGCGCGCGGCTTCTTCAAGGCATCCGATCCGGTGCAGGCTTATTGCGCGGACCGTCTGCTCTGGGGCAGCATGGCGGGCACGGCTTCGCTCGAAAAAGTGGTGCGTGCGGCGCTCGAACGCGTCGATGCGTGGCTCGCGAGGCGCGGCGCTTGAAGCTGGCTGATATCGGCCGGCTGAAGTTGGCTCGCTGAACTCGGCCGGCTGAACTCGGCCGGCTGAAGTTGGCTTGCCGAACTCGGCTGAACGAAGTCGCTGAGGCCGTCGACGTCGCCTTGCTCGACACACGACAGCATGGCCGCGCGTGATGCTGCCTCCACGCGCGGCCGTTCCCATTGATCGCCGCTTTCGAAGCCTGCAATGCGTCAGGTCTATTGCGCATGGCATCGCCAGCGGCATGCGGCTAAAGTAGCGCATCTCCTACCGACGAAGGTTTCGCGCCCATGTATCTCGGCATCGACCTCGGCACGTCCGAAGTGAAAGTTCTGCTGCTCGCGTCCGACGGACGCGTGATCGGCACGGCAGGCTCCCCGTTCACCGTTTCGCGTCCGCATCAGCGCTGGTCGGAACAGAACCCGTCCGACTGGTGGCAAGGCACGCGCACCGCCCTCTTCGCATTGCGCGACCGTTACCCTGAACAGTTCGCGCAGATTCGCGGCATCGGGCTGTCGGGACAGATGCACGGCGCGGTGCTGCTCGACAACGAAGACCGCGTGCTGCGTCCCGCGATCCTGTGGAACGACATGCGCGCCGTCGAGGAGTGCGATGAGCTGTACCGGCGCGCGCCGGACCTGCATCGCATCGCCGGCAATCTGGCGATGCCCGGCTTCACCGCGCCCAAGCTGCTGTGGGTCGCGCGCCACGAGCCGGAAATCTTCAGGCAGACGGCCTGCGTGCTGCTGCCCAAGGACTATCTGCGCCTTCAACTGACGGGCGACAAAGTCTCCGATCCATCCGATGCAGCGGGCACGCTATGGCTCGACGTCGCGCGGCGCGACTGGTCCGATACGCTGCTTGCCGCCTGCGATCTGAATCGCTCGCATATGCCGCGTCTCGCGGAAGGCAGTGCGCCGTCGGGCATGCTGCGTCCCGAACTCGCGCGCGAGCTGGGCTTGCGCGAGCCCGTCGTGGTCGCGGCGGGCGGCGGCGACAATGCGACGAGCGCGATCGGCATCGGCGCGACGCAGCCGGGCGACGGCTTCGTGTCGCTCGGCACGTCGGGCGTGTTGTGCGTGATCGGCAACAGCTTCAGGCCGAATCCGGAGTCGGCTGTGCACGCGTTCTGTCATGCGATTCCCGACCGCTGGCATCAGATGAGCGTGGTGCTGTCGGCTGCAAGCTGCCTGCGCTGGGTCTGCAAGCTGACGTCGACTGATGAGCCGACGCTGCTCGCCGAAGTCGAAAAGCTGCCCGACGACGCGCTCGCGACTGCGCCGCTCTTCCTGCCGTACCTGTCCGGCGAGCGCACGCCGCACAACGATCCGTATTCGCAAGGCGTGTTCTTCGGCATGACGCACGCGACCGATCGCGCGCTGCTCGGCTATGCGGTGCTCGAAGGCGTGACGCTCGCGCTGACGGACGGGCTCGACGCGTTGCGCGCGGCGGGCACCGAAGTGAGCGCGCTGTCGCTCTTGGGCGGTGGCGCGCGCAGCAACTACTGGGCGCAACTGCTCGCCGATTCGCTGAACACGGCGACGCGCAAGCATGGCGGCGGCGAAACGGGCGCGGCGCTGGGCGCGGCGCGTCTGGGCTGGCTCGCGGCGGGCGGCGATCCGTCGACGGTGCTGACCAAGCCGCCCGTCGAAATCGAATTCACGCCGAACGCGCGGCGTCATGCCGTGCTGCGCGAGCGGCTCGCCAGCTATCGCGCGCTGTATCGGCACGTGAAGCCGATGTTCGCGCCCGCGCGCGACGCGAACGCCGCGTAGTGAGTCCGTGATGCGCACTACGACGAATGCGTACGGCATGCAGCACACCAGAACGACCGATGCGGGCTTCCTGGTGTTACGCGCTTCGGCGCAATCCTGAGCGAACCCATCGTGCCCAAGTCCACTGAAAAGCTCGATCTCGCGACGCGCGCCGCGTGGCTCTACTACGTCGCCGGCAATACGCAGAACGAGATCGCCGAAAAACTGCAGGTGTCGCGGCCCGTCGCGCAGCGGCTGGTCGCGTTCGCCGTCGAGAAGAACCTGATCCGCGTGCGCGTCGATCATCAGCTTGCGGACTGCCTGTCGCTCGCCGCGCAGTTGTCGAAGCGCTACGGGCTGTCGATGTGCGAAGTCGTGCCCGTCGACAACGACAACCCCGAAGAGATCGACCGCAAGCTCGCCGTCGCGGGCGCGCAGGTGATGGAACGCTATCTCGGCGAAGAACGGCCGATGGTCGTCGCCGTGAGCAGCGGGCGTACGCTGAAGGCCGTCGTCGATCAGGTCGCGCAACTGGAGCGGCCGCAGCATCGGCTCGTGTCGATGGTCGGCGCGATCGCGCAGGACGGCTCGTCGAACCGCTACGACGTCGCCCTGCACATCTCCGAGAAAACAGGCGGCAAGCACTTCCTGCTGCCCGCGCCGCTGATCGCCGACAGCGAAGCGGAACGCGCGCAGTGGTGCAATCACCGTCTGTACCGGATCGTCGAGTCGCTGTCGGGCGAGGCGGATGTGGCGTTCGTCGGCATCGGCAATATCGGCTTGCATTGTCCGCTCCATGAGGACGGCTTCATCACGTCGGATGAGGTGGAGGAACTGGTGTCGCTGGGCGCCGTCGCCGAATTGCTCGGCCTGCCCATCGATGCCGACGGCGCGCGCGTCGAATCGCCGACGGGCCGCCGCGTGACGAGCTTGCGGCTCGATTCGCCGCCGAAGCGTCCCGTGATCGGTTTCGCGGGCGGCGAGCGCAAGCGCGATGCGGTGATTGCCGCGCTCAAGGGCGGCTGGCTGTCGGGACTCGTCACCGACGAGCTGTGCGCGCGCACCGCGCTGAATCACGGCGCGGATGTGTCCGTCGCGTCACGCGCTTGATGGGAGGAAGCTAGCGCGGCTCGAAGCGATCGGAGCGCCTGAATCGCTCAAGGCGCTTCGAGTGCGCTGCGCAGCGATTCGATCACAGGCGTCCAGTCGCCTAACACCTGCTGCCTGAAAAGACGCGCAGTCGGATACCACGGGTTGTTCTCGCCCGACATCATCCAGCGCCAGTCGGCCTGCTTCGGCAGCATCACCCACACCGGCTTGCCGAGCGCGCCCGCCAGATGCGCAACGGATGTATCGACGGTGATGACGAGATCCAGACACTCGATGACGGCCGCCGTCGCGTCGAAGTCGTTCAGCAGCTGACCGAGCGCGCAGATCGGCCAGCGATGCGCGAGCCCGTCGAGCTGCGCCTCCGCCGTGCCCTTCTGCATGGCGAACCATGCGAGGCCGCGCACCGACGCGAGCGATTCGAGCGCCGCGAGAGGCGCCGAACGGTACACGTCAAGATAGTGCTGCGGATTGCCCGCCCACACGAGCCCGATCTTCTTGCGCTCGCCCGCAGCTTGCCCGAGCCGCTCGCGCCAGACGGCGACCTGCGCCGCATCCGCCGACAGATACGGCACCGCGTTCGGGATCGTGTCGTCGGCAAGCCACGCGGGCACGCTCATCATGCGGCAGGTGTAGTCGTAGCCGCCGTCGGGCTGGCTCGTCACCACGCGGTTCACACCGGGCATGCGGGAGATGAGAGGCGCCAGTTCGTTGCTGGTCCACACGTCGACGGTGGCGCCGAGATCGCGCAGCACATCGGCATAACGGATGAACTGCAACTGATCGCCGGCACCCTGCTCGCGCGCGAGCAGAAAGCGCTTGCCGCCGATCGGCTCGCCCTGCCATTCGGGCATGCCGAGCTTCGGGTAGTCGAGCAGGCCGCCCGGCGTGGTCTTGCGATGCTCGTAATACGACCAGCCACGGCGGAAATTCCCGCGCCGCAATTCGGACATGCCGAGCAGTTTGTATGCGTTGGATAGGTCGTGACTGAGTTCGATCGCGCGGCGCAGATGATCGTCGGCTTCGTCGTAGCGCGACAGACACGTCAGCGTGAAGGCCACGTTGTTGTGCAGCGTCGGCGAGTCTGGCGCGATCTCCAGCGCGCGAGTGTAGATCGCAAGCGCGTCGTCGAACTTCAGTTGCGCATCCGTTGCGAATGCGAGGCCGAACAGCGCGTGGATATCGTGCGGCTCCTGCTGCAATGCGCGTTGAAAAACGTCGGCCGCCTCCGTATGCCGGCGCGCCGCGTTCAACGTTACGCCCAGTCCGCGCAGCCCCCGCATGTCCTGCGGCGCCAATTGCTCCACATACTGATAGGCAGCAACCGCCTCGTGCGGACGCGATAGTTCTTCGAGCAGATCCGCACGGCCGAGCGCCGCTTCGAAGAGATCGCTCTCCAGTTCAACGGCCCGCTGGAAACTGGCCAGCGCCTCTTCACCCTTGCCCATGCGCCGTCGCACCTTGCCGAGATTGCTGTGCGCCAGCGCATGTTGCGGCGCGTACTCGACGGCCTTGCTGAAGAATCGCTCCGCGCCTTCATCGTCGCCGCGCGCGAGGGCCGCGATGCCGCGATCGATCAGGCAATCCGCATCGTGCGGGTCCAGCGCGAGCGCCGCATCGAAGCGTTCGATCGCGCGCTCGATGTCCTCGCGCTGCAGGTACAGCACGCCCAGCATGTAGAGCGTGCTCGCGTCGCACGGCTGCGCGTCCAGAATCGCGCGATATGCCTGTTCGGCGCAATCGAACCGGCCCGCGCGATGAAGCGCAAGCGCATTTTCGACCGGATTGTCGACCGTGTTCCCGGCAGTCGATGTCGTAACGGTTTCTTGTTGCGGAAAGGCGGGGATGTTGTGCATGGCGTCTCGGGTCGTCGGCGGCACGCACATGCACGCGCGATTCGGATTGCAATCGCGTTGAGGCGTATTCGACGGGGATGGACGGGAAATCGACAGAACGCGTCGGGCCGCTTGGCCTCAGGCGTCCCGTCAGACGATGCACAATTTTGATATGGAATAGGTCGCGGAAATATCGGATAAGTCTGAGTCTGCAAAAGCGAGGCGCCGTTGTCCGCCGTCACCTTTGCGGCAACAGCGGAACAACGGCGCCCGTATCTATGCGTTCGAACAGCGTTGGTTCAGCACCAGGCTCGTTCAATCAGGCCGCAAGCACCTCGACGATCTTGCGCTGGAACGCCTGGCCGTCGCTGTTGAACAGATGGCAATGATCGGGCGTTGCGCCGAGCCGGATCGTCGCGCCTTTCTCGTGCCGTTCAAGCGGCGGAATGCGCGCGATCAGGCCATCGGGCGCGACGCTGCTTTCGGCGTACAGATACGCCGCATCGCCGAGCGATTCGACGGCCATGATGCGCGCCGACACGCCATAGTCCGCCACGTCGATATGCAGATGCTCGGGCCGGATGCCGACCGTCACCTTGTCGCCCTCTTTCGCGCGGCCCGCTTCGACCAGCACGAGCTGCGTCTCGCCCGTTTCGTACTTCACGAGCACGCCGTTCGCCGACACCGACTGCACGACGCCTTCGAGGAAGTTCATCTTCGGCGAGCCGATGAAGCCCGCGACAAAGCGGTTAGCAGGCGCGTGATACAGCGTGTTCGGGCTGCCCACCTGCTCCAGATTGCCCGCCGACAGCACGACGATCTTGTCCGCGAGCGTCATCGCCTCGACCTGATCGTGCGTGACGTAGATCATCGTCGTCTTGAGCTCGTCGTGCAGACGCGCGAATTCGAGGCGCATCTTCACGCGCAGCGCGGCATCGAGGTTCGACAGCGGTTCGTCGAAGAGGAACACCTTCGGCTTGCGCGTGATCGCGCGGCCAATCGCGACGCGCTGCCGCTGGCCGCCCGACAGCTGCTTCGGCTTGCGTTCGAGCAGATGATCGATGTGCAGGATCTTCGCGGCGTTGCGCACGGCGGCGTCGATCTCCGGCTTCTTCGTGCCCGCGAGCTTGAGGCCGAACGCCATATTGTCGTACAGCGTCATATGCGGATACAGCGCGTACGACTGGAACACCATCGCAATGCCGCGCTTGGCGGGCGGCACGTCGTTCATGCGCGTGCCGTCGATCTGCAGATCGCCGGCCGTGATGTCTTCGAGGCCGGCGATCATCCGCATCAGCGTGGACTTGCCGCAGCCGCTCGGCCCGACGAACACAACGAACTCGCCGTCCTGAATGTCGAGGTTGATGTCGCGCATCACCTCGTTGTCGTCGTAGGCCTTTCTGATGTTGCGCAGAGTTACGCTTGCCATGATGTGTCTCCATTGTCGACGGACGTTCGCGCTTTAGCGTCTACTTCCGTCCCATGCAAAATAGTTGCTGCTTCTCTACTACGTTCAATCGCTTTGCCGGAAAGCGTGCTTCGTGCGATGCCCGTCCGATCATCACGCGACCTTCATGCGATCTTCACGCGACCGTTATGCGCTGCATCCAGTCCGCGACCAGTCCCGGCAATTGCCTCATGTCGTCGAATACCTGTTGCGCGCCCACGCGGTGCAGCGCGCCGATCTGCTCGTCGCTCGCATGGCCGCCGCCGATGAATCCATACACCGTCATGCCCGCCGCCGTCGCCGCCGTCACGCCCGTCACGCTGTCCTCGATGACGAGGCATGCGTCGGCGCTCACGCCCAGTCCGCGCGCGGCGGCAAGATAGACGTCGGGCGCGGGCTTCGGTTGCGCGACGGCATCCGCGCAAAACAGCCGGTTGCCGAAATGCCGGACGAGGCCCGTGCGCGCCAGCGCCGCTTCGACGTACGCGCGAAAGCTGTTGCTCGCGCAGGCCTTCGTGAGCGGAATGCTCGCGAGCGCCGCCTCGATGCCGTCGACCATCGGCGCCTTCACGGCTGCGGCTTCGACTGCGATGCGAATCGCGGCGATGTCCGTGGGCGTCAACGTCTTGCCCAGTTGCGTCGCCGTGCCTTGCAGCACGCTCTCGATGCGCAAGCCCAGCAACGGCATCACGACGGGCGCCACGTCGGCGTCGGGCCAGCGCGCTTCGAGCTCGTGCACGAGCATCGCGGCCGCGACGGCTTCGCTGTCGATCAGCACGCCGTCGCAATCGCAAATCAAAGCCAGCTTCGCGTCGGTTCTGATATCCGTCACTTGACCGCCCCGAACGTAAGGCCGCGCACCAGCTGCTTCTGCGAAACCCAGCCGACGATCAGGATAGGAGCGACGGCCAGCAGCGACGCCGCCGACAGCTTCGCCCAGAACAGGCCTTCAGGGCTCGAATACGACGCGATGAATACAGTGAGCGGCGCGGCGTTCGAACTCGACAGGTTGATGCTCCAGAATGCCTCGTTCCACGACAGAATCACGAGCAGGAGCGCCGTCGACGCGAGCCCCGGCAGCGCCATCGGCATCAGCAGATAGACGATCTCCTGCCACGTCGCGGCGCCATCGATGCGTCCCGCTTCGAGAATGTCGCGCGGTATTTCGGCGAAGTACGTGAACGCCATCCACACGGCGATCGGGAGATTGATCAGCGTATAGACGATCACGAGGCCCGTGACGGTATCGAGCAGTCCGCTGTTCTTCCACAGCAGATAGATCGGCACCAGCACGCCGACGGACGGCATCATCTTCGTCGACAGCATCCACAGCAGCACTTTTTGCGTGCGTCGGGTCGGGAAGAACGCCATCGCATACGCACACGGCACGGCGAGGATCAGGCACAGCAGCGTCACGCCGACCGAGATCAGGATCGAGTTCCACGCGAAGCCGAAGTAATTGCTGCGCGCGAACACCTCGCGGAAGCTGTCGAGCGTCGGCACGAAGAAGAGCGACGACGCGTACGCCTGCTGCTCGGTCTTGAATGCCGTGATCGTCATCCAGAAGATCGGGAAGAACAGCAGCAACGCGAGCAGCCACGCGATGATGCCGGGAATGCTGCGCCGGATGACGGCGAGCGGCGAAGCGGCCGACGACTGAGTCGTCGTAACGGGTGTAGCGGCAACCTGGCTCATTTTTCATACTCCCCTTTCAGGTTCTTCGCGAGCATGCGCACGAGGAAGAACGAAACGATATTCGCGAGCACCACGGCGAGAATCCCGCCTGCCGATGCGAGGCCGACGTCGAACTGTTGCAGGCCCAGCGCGTAGATCAGGTACGACAGGTTAGTCGTCGCGTTGCCCGGACCGCCGCCCGTCGTCGTGTAGATTTCGGCGAAGATCGACAGCAGGAAAATGGTTTCCATCATCACGACCACGGCGATCGCCCGCCTCAGGTGCGGCAGCGTGATGAAGAAGAACATCGAGAACGGACCAGCGCCGTCGATCTTCGCCGCTTCCTTCTGCTCCTGGTCGAGCGACTGGATCGCCGTGAACAGAATGAGGAACGCGAACGGCAGCCACTGCCACGCGACGATGATGATCACGGCCGTCAACGGATAGTCGGCGAACCAGTCGACGGGTGTGAGGCCGATCGAACGCATGCCCTGCGCGACGAGGCCATATACCGGGTGCAGGATCATGTTCTTCCAGATCAGCGCGCTCACCGTCGGCATCACGAAGAACGGTGCGATCGCGAGCAGCCGCGCAATGCCCTGCCCATAGAACTTACGGTCGAACAGCACCGCCATCAGCACGCCGCCGACCACGGTGATGACCAGCACGGCGACGATCAGTTGCAGCGTGTGCAGGATCGACGGACCGAATGCAGGATCACTGGCGAGGAATTTGTAGTTGTCGATACCCGTGAAACCTTTTTCATCCGGATTCAGCAGGTTGTAGCGCGAGAACGAAAACCAGATCGTCATCGCGAGCGGTATCGTCATCCACAGCACGAGGAGGCCTACGGATGGCGAAACGAGCCAGCGCGCGTGCGCGGCCTTGCGCTCCTCTCGCTCGTGTTCTGTTTGGGGCTGGGGTTGTGCGTGCATGAGGGGTAGACGCAAATGAAGACGCATGATGGACCACCTCTTCGGTAGTGCGCGGGTCGCGGGGCTTGCGACTCGCTGTGCTGCCAGGGTCCGGCTGACGGTGCGCAGTCAGCCGGTGCGTTACATCGTTACGGCCTGGTTTCGAGGCTAGGGGCTGGGTACGCCGCTTGCGCCAGGGGAAACGCAAACGACGTGCCCCTTTTCACTTCATCGTTATTTCTGGTAGCCGGCCTGCTTGACGGCGCGGTCTGCTGTCGCGTTGCCGGCTGCGAGCGCCTGATCGACGGACATCTGGCCCGCGATGGCGCCCGAGATGCTCTGACCGACCACCGTGCCGAACGACTGGAACTCAGGGATGCCAACGAACTGCACGCCTGTGTACGGCACCGGCTTGGCCGTCGGATGGTTCGGGTCAGCCGTTTCGATGGCCTTCAGCACGAAGTCGGCGAACGGCGCGGCCTGCTTGTACTCGGGACGCGCATACGTCGACTGGCGCGTGCCCGGCGGCACCGAGGCCCAGCCTTCATCCTTCGCGACGAGTTCGATGTACTGCTTCGACGTCGCCCACGTGATGAACTTCTTCGCGGCATCGGCCTGCTTCGAGGACTTCGGAATCGCGAGCGCCCATGCCCACAGCCAATGCGAGCCGTTCGGCGTCGCCTGGGTCGGCGCGGCCGCGAAGCCGACCTTGTCTGAGATCTGTGATTGCTGCTTGTTGTAGAGCATGCCCGCCGCGACCGTCGCGTCGATCCACATCGCGCACTTGCCCGACGACATCAACGTGAGGTTCTCGTTGAAGCCGTTCGAGCTCGCACCCGGAGGCCCGTCCTTCTTCAGCAGGTCGGTATAGAACGAGACGGCTTTTTTCCATTCGGGCGACTTCAACTGCGCATTCCACTTTTCGTCGAACCAACGGCCGCCGAACGTGTTCACGAGCGTCGTCACATACGCCATGTTCTCGCCCCAGCCGGCCTTGCCGCGCAGGCAGATGCCGTAGGTGCCCGCCGATTTGTCGGTGAGCTTGTCGGCGAACTGGGCGATCTGGTCATACGTCGGGTTGTCGGGCATCTTCAGGCCCTTCGCCGCGAACAGATCCTTGCGGTAGTACGTCATCGAGCTTTCGACGTAGAACGGCAGCGCGTACAGCGTGCCGTTGTATGAAAGACCGTCGCGCGCCGTCTTCACGACATCGTTCAAGTCGTAATCGGCGGGCAGGCCCGTGAGCGGCGCGAGCCAGCCGCGCTTGCCCCACTGCGGCGTTTCATAGGCGCCGATCGTCATCACGTCAAACTGGCCGCTGCCCGTCGTGATGTCGGTCGTCGCGCGCTGACGCAGCACGTTTTCTTCCAGAATCACCCAGTTCAGCTTGATGTCGGGATTCGCTTTCTCGAATGCCGGCGACAGCTTCTTCAGCTCGATCATGTCCGGGTTGTTCAACGTCGCGATCGTCACGGTCGCCGCGTTCGCGCTGAACGCGGCGCACGCGAGCGCCGCGGCGCCGAACACATTGAGCGCGGGTTTGAAGGTGGGCTTCATAATTTGTCTCCTTTATTCGTACGTGCGTTTTGGTACGTGGCCGGCGGGTGCGCGCAGGACGCCGGAAATCGGATGCCGGTGAATGAATGACGGTCAGCTCATCCAGTTGCCGCCGTCGACGTTCAGGGTTTGCGCGGTGATGTAATCCGCATCCGAAGATGCGAGGAACAACGCCGCCCCCGTCAGATCCGCAGGCAGCCCCATCCTGCCCAGCGGCACCGCTTCACCGACGAGACGCTTCTTCTCGCCGAGCGGCCGGTTCTCGTAACGCGCGAAAAGGGCATCGACCTGATCCCACATCGGCGTATCGACGACGCCCGGAGCAATGCCGTTCACGTTGATTTTGTGAGGCGCGAGCGCCAGCGCGGCCGATTGCGTATAGCTCAGCACGGCAGCCTTGGTCGCGCAGTAGTGCGACACGAGCGCCTCGCCGCGGCGGCCCGCCTGCGACGACATGTTGATGATCTTGCCGCCGTGTCCCTGCTCGACCATGCGCTGCGCGACGGCCTGCATCAGGAAGAACATGCCCTTCACGTTGACGGCGAAGAGCTTGTCGAAGATGTCCCAGGATTCGTCGAGCAGCGGGCGCATATCGAACAGCGCCGCGTTGTTGAAAAGAATGTCGATCTGGCCGAAGCGCTGCACCGTCCCGTCGACGATGCGCGCAATGTCTTCACGGCGTGTCACGTCCGCGCTGATCGTCTGCACACGCTCGGCTTCCGTTTCGCGCAGCGCGTACGCGAACTCGCCAGCCGGCTTCACGTCCACCAGCACGCAGCGCGCTCCCTCCTCGAGATAGCGGCGGGCCACCGCCTCGCCGATACCGCTCGCTGCGCCCGTCAGAATCGCCACTTTGCCTTGCAGTCGGGCTGTCACAACCTGTCTCCGGTTCGTTTGCTTCTTCGAATCAGCATGAGCGAACGCTCATTTTCCGAGCAATTGCTCTCATTGTGATCGAATGATCGGATACACGTCCGGTCATGTCAAGGCGCGTCGCGCAATTTCGATGGTGCAGCGCGGCAGCGTCAAAAGGCTCGCGATATAGGCGCTTCTTTCTAAGAATCGGCGATGACTTTGCAACGGGCAATGACAATTTTTCGAGATACGTTATATCATTGCGCCTTCGTTCATTCCGATGCTGCCCGGAGGTCGTGACATGGCCCGCTCATCCGATGCTCGCGCTTTCCATGACGCGGCCTGTCCCGGCGGTCAGGCCGCGCCGTCTGTCGACAAGCTCGCGCGCAAGCTGGCCCGCGCCGATGCGCTCGCGGCCGAGCGCGGCCTCGCACTGACGACGCTGCGCCGCCAGGTCTATACGCTGATCGCGCAGAGCGAGCGCCCCGTCGGCGCATATGACCTGCTCGCAGGGCTGGAACCACAGCGCGGCCGCGTTCCACCGACCACGGTCTACCGTGTGCTCGAGTTTCTCGTCGAGCATGGCTTCGTGCATCGGATCGAATCGAAGAATGCGTACTTCGCGTGTTGCCAGATGGGCGAGCCGCATCAGAGCCAGTTCCTGATGTGCGAAGCGTGCGGCGAAACGGTTGAGATCCCCGGCGACGGCGTGGCCGCGCAGTTGTCGCACAGCGCACCCGGTTTCGAAGTGCATCACCAGGTCGTCGAACTGAGCGGGCTGTGCGCGGCGTGCAAGCACGCTCATCCATGACACCCGCACGTTTCGTTCAACCCGACGCCTCTCAAGCCACAGGTCAATCCGATATGAAGAAGAACAACCCGATGTGGAAGTTTCTGACGCGCGCCGCCGCTTCGACGCTGATGGCCGTCGCATTTACTCATGCCGCGCATGCTCAGGATGCGAAGATTCCCGTGGTCGCCGCGGAGAATTTTTATGGCGACGTCGTGCAGCAACTGGGAGGCGACCGCGTCGACGTGACGAGCATCCTGAGCAATCCCGACCAGGACCCGCATCTGTTCGAAGCGAGCCCGAAAACGGCGCGCGCGTTGCAGCGCGCGAGCCTTGTCGTCTACAACGGCGCCGATTACGATCCGTGGATGGCGAAGCTGCTGAACGCGTCGAAGAGCGACAAGCGCAAGGTGATCGTCGCGGCCGATCTCGTCGGCAAAAAGAGCGGTGACAATCCACATCTGTGGTACGACCCGGCGACGATGCCCGCCGTCGCCCGCGCGGTGAGCGCGGCGCTGGCAGCAGCCGACCCGTCGCACAAGGCCGTATACGATGCGAACCTCGCGAAGTTTCTCGATTCGCTCAAGCCGATGAACGACAAGATCGCCGCGCTGCGCAGCCAGTACGCGCACGCGAGCGTGACGGCAACCGAGCCGGTGTTCGGCTACATGTCCGATGCGATCGGACTCGATATGCGTAACCAGCGCTTTCAGCTTGCCGCGATGAACGACACAGAAGCGAGTGCATCGGACATCGCAGCATTCGAGCGCGATCTTCGCGAGCGACGCGTGCGCATTCTGATCTATAACAGCCAGGCAACGGAAGCCCTCACGAAACGCATGCTGAAAGTCGCGCAGCAATCGCACGTGCCGACGCTCAGCGTCACCGAGACGCAACCCGCCGGCAAGACCTTCCAGCAATGGATGCTGGCGCAGCTCGATGCGCTCGGAAACGCACTCGCCGCAGGCAACGGCGGCAGCGCGAACCAAGGAAAGACCCCATGAACATGCCTCGCCGCGCCGCATCGCCTGGCAACGCGCCCGTGCTCGAACTGGACCGCGTGACGCTCGAACTCGGCGACCGCAAGATCCTGCGCGACACCAGCTTCACGATCAATCAGGGCGAGTTCATCGGCGTGCTCGGACCGAACGGCGCGGGCAAGACGACGCTGATGCGCTCGGTGCTCGGGCTCGTCCCCGCTGCAAGCGGCACGGTGCGCGTGCTTGGCGAGCCCGTGGTGCGCGGCAATCCGTCGATCGGCTACATGCCGCAGACGCGCAGCGCGCTCGCCGGCCGGCGCGTGCGTGGGCGCGATTTCGTCGCGATGGCGGCCGACGGGCACCGCTGGGGCCTGCCCCACGCCGATACGAAGACGCGCGCCGACGTCGATCGCGTGCTCGAACTTGTGGGCGGCAGCGCGCTGGCTGCAAGGCCGTTGTCCGAACTGTCGGGCGGCGAACGGCAACGGCTGCTGCTCGCGCAATGTCTGCTCGGCCATCCGCGCCTGCTGCTGCTCGACGAGCCGCTGATCAGCCTCGATCCGCATCATCAGAAGTCGGTCGTCGAACTGGTGAAGCGCGTGCAGACGGAACTCGGCATCGCCGTGCTGTTCTCCGCGCACGAGCTGAATCCGCTGCTGCATGCGCTCAATCGCGTGCTGTATCTCGGCAATGGCGTCGCCGCGCTCGGCACTGTCGATGAAGTGATCACGAAGCCGGTGCTCTCGCGCCTCTACGGCTCGACCATCGAAGTGATGCGCGTGAACGGCCGTATCTTCGTGATGTCGGGCGACGTCGAAGTCGAGAAGCACGATCACGAGCACGAAGACGACGATCATCATCACGGCGAGCCGCACAGCCACGGGCATGCACATGACCACGCGCACGGCCACGGACATGCGCACGATTACGCCTCACGCGACGGACACACGCACGATGTTTGAATACGATTTCATGGTGAACGCCTTTGCAGCGTCGGGGATTGTCGCGGTGTTGTCGGGCATCGTCGGCTACTTCCTCGTGATGCGCGGGCAGACCTTCGCGGGACACGCGCTGTCGCACGTCGGCTTCACGGGCGCGACGGGCGCCGTGCTGATCGGCGTCTCGCCGATCTGGGGGATGATCGGCTTCACGCTCGCGGCGGGCGTCGGCATGGGCGCGCTCGGCGAAAAACTCGCGGGCCGCGATGTGGCAATCGGCGTGATCCTGTCGGTGGCGCTCGGCTTCGGTTTGCTTTTCCTGCACTTCTTCACCGCGTACGCGACGCAGGTCACGGCCTTGCTGTTCGGCAACGTGCTCGGCGTCAGTTCAGCGACGCTCGCCGTGCTCGCGGCGCTCGGCGTCGTCAGCCTGCTGGCGTTGGCGGCAATCATGCGGCCTTTGCTGTTCGCATCTTTGCAGCCGGAACTGGCGGAAGCGAAGGGCGTGTCGCTGCGGCTCGTGTCGGTGCTGTTTCTGGCGATTGCCGCGCTCGCGGTGGCCGCATGCACGCAGATCGTCGGCGTGCTGCTCGTATTTACATTGATGGTCGGACCGGCGGCGGCGGCGCAAAACCTGTCGACACGTCTTTCCGTCGGGCTCGTGGTCGCTGCACTGCTCGCGCTCGCGCAGGCGTGGATCGGCGTGACGCTCGCTTTCTACACCGACTGGCCGACGAGCTTCTGGATCACGTTGCTCGCGGCGCTGGTGTATGGCGCGAGCCTGATGGCGCAACATATGCGCAGATAAAAAACGGGGTGGCTTGAAAGCCACCCCGTTTTGCTTCAGGCACCAGCGGCCTCGACGCGTTGACGATTAGCCGAGCAACACGTTCGCGTGATGCGCGAGATGATCCTCGATGAATGTCGAGATGAAGAAATAGCCGTGGTCGTAGCCTTCATGCCGACGCAGCGTGAGCGGCTGCCCCGCCGCGTTGCAGGCGGCCTCGAACACGTCGGGGTTGAGCTGCTCGGCGAGAAACTGATCGGCGAGGCCCTGATCGACCAGGATGCCTTGCGCGAACTTGCGTGTCGCCCTGCCGACCAGCTCGCTTGCGTCGTACTGCTTCCACGCCTCGCGATCCGCGCCGAGATAGCCGCTGAACGCCTTCTCGCCCCACGGACAGCGCATCGGCGCGGCAATCGGCGCGAACGCGGACACCGACCGATAGATGTCCGGATTGCGCAGCGCGAGCATCAGCGCGCCGTGCCCGCCCATCGAATGACCGAAGATGCCGAGTCTTTCACCATCGACGGGCAGTTCCTTGACGACCGTTTCGCGCAGTTCGTCCCGCACATACGAGTACATCCGGTAGTGCTTCGACCATTGCTCCTGTGTCGCGTCGACATAGAATCCCGCGCCGACGCCGAAGTCCCATGACGCGCTCTCGCCCGGCACGCCCGCGCCACGCGGACTCGTATCGGGCGCGATCAGCGCGATGCCATGCTGCGCGGCGAAGCGCTGCGCGCCCGCCTTGATCGGGAACGTCTCTTCGGTGCAGGTCAGGCCGGCGAGGTAGAAAAGCGCCGGCACCTTCCGCTGCGACGCCTCTTTCGGCATGAAGACCGAGAAGCGCATCGGCAGCCCGATCGCCTTCGACTCATGCCGGTAGATACGCTGCGTCCCGTCGAACGACGCATGCGATTCGATCAGTTCGAGCATCGCGCGCTCCTTTAGTAGATGACCACCGAGCGGATCGACTCGCCCTTCTTCATCAGGTCGAAGCCTTCGTTGATCTGGTCGAGCTTCAGGTGATGCGTGATCAGATCGTCGATGTTGATCTTGCCTTCCATGTACCAGTCGACGATCTTCGGCACGTCGGTGCGGCCGCGCGCGCCGCCGAACGCCGAGCCCTTCCACTGGCGGCCCGTCACCAGCTGGAACGGCCGCGTGCTGATCTCTTCGCCCGCCGCCGCCACGCCGATGATGAACGACTGGCCCCAGCCCTTGTGCGTGCACTCGAGCGCCTGGCGCATCAGTGTCGTATTGCCGACGCATTCGAACGAATAGTCCGCGCCGCCATCGGTGAGCTGCACGATATGGTCGACGACGTTCTCGACTTCCTTCGGGTTGATGAAGTGCGTCATGCCGAACTTCTTCGCCAGTTCGACGCGGCCCGGGTTGATGTCGACACCGATGATCCTGTCAGCACCTACCATTTTGGCGCCCTGGATCACATTGAGGCCGATGCCGCCCAGACCGAACACGACCACGTTCGCGCCCGCCTCCACCTTCGCTGAATAGACCACGGCACCGACGCCCGTCGTCACGCCGCAGCCGATGTAGCAGACCTTGTCGAACGGTGCGTCCTCGCGGATCTTTGCGACGGCAATCTCCGGCACGACGATGTAGTTCGAGAACGTCGACGTGCCCATGTAGTGATAGAGCGGCTTGCCGTCGAGCGAGAAGCGCGACGTCGAATCGGGCATCAGGCCCTTGCCTTGCGTCGAGCGGATCGCCTGACAAAGATTCGTCTTGCGCGAGAGGCAGAACTTGCACTGGCGGCACTCGGGCGTGTAGAGGGGAATCACGTGATCGCCCTTCTTCAGCGTGCCGACGCCCGGCCCCACATCGACGACGACGCCCGCGCCTTCGTGACCGAGAATGGCCGGGAAGAGGCCCTCGGGATCTGCACCGGACAGCGTGTAGTAGTCGGTGTGGCAAATGCCCGTCGCCTTCACTTCGATCAGCACTTCACCGGCACGCGGCCCTTCGAGATCGACTTCTTCGATCGTCAACGGTGCGCCGGCTTTCCATGCGATTGCTGCTTTCGTCTTCATCGTGAATGCTCTCCTGTGGTTCGCCAAGACTGTTCCATCAATTTGACTCTGAATCTGAATCTGTTCTCTACTGCCGTGAACGATTGCGGCCCGGGTTGTCCCGCATGTTCGCGCGCCGCGCTTCGGACATCATCGCCGACAATCGCGACGCGCCCATGGCACGCCGCGTCGCGCGATTGTCGTCATGCGACGCGTGGCGCGCTTCAGGCGGATGGCGGTGCAAACCAGCCTTCGACGCGGCCGTACAGATCGATAAAGCGTGCGTATCGCGACGCGAGCGCCGTATCGTTTTGCGGTCCAGCGACGCGCGTCGCTGCGGGCGCGAGCGCAGCCAGGTCGCTTGCATGCCAATGGCCGCACGCGATTGCGCCGAGCATCGCCGCGCCGCGCGCCGCCGCGTTGGGGCAATCGACGGCATGCAGTTCCACTTCGAGCGCGTCGGCGAGCAACTGGCGCCAGCGCACATCGACGGAACCGCCACCCGCGAGACGCAGCGCCGTCACTTGCGCGCCGCTTTGCCTGATCGCGTCGAGCCCCGCGCGCAACGAAAACGCGACGCCTTCGAACGCAGCCCGCATCATCGCGCCACGCGATGTGCCCAACGTGAGCCCGAGCCAGCCGCCACGCGCCGAGGGATTGAGCCAAGGCGTGCGCTCGCCCGTCAGATAAGGCAAGAACGTCAGGCCCGACGCCGGACCGGATTCGAACGCATCGCGATAGGCATCGGACCATTCGTAAGACAGCCAACCCCGTACCGCTTCGAGCGCGACGCCGACGTTCTGCATCGCAGCCATCCGATACCAGTGATCGGAGGCGTCCCGATAGCGATGCAGGCCCTGCGCCTCGTTCGGCTCTCGCGTCGCGAGCACGACGATCTGTCCACCCGTGCCTGTGGTGAGCAGCGCGTCGCCGTCGTTCGCGAGGCCACTGCCGAGCGCGGCGCAAGGCGTGTCGCCTGCACCTGTGGCAAGCATGATGCCAGCGCGCAAGCCGAGCGCGCGCGCCGCGTCGTCGGACAGCGAGCCACTCGCCGCATACGACGCAGTGAGCGGCGCGAACCAGTCGAGCGGCAACCCGAGACGTTCCAGCAAGGCGCGGTCCCATATGCCGGCTGGATTGGCGAGCGCTGTCGCGCAGGCATCGGAAGGATCGGTCGCGATCGCGCCGCCGAGCTTGAAGCGCAGCCAGTCTTTCGGCTGCAAGGCCCAGCGAGCCGCTTGCATGGACTGCGGCTCGTGCAGCGCGATCCATCGCAGCAGCGGGCCTGCCATGCCCGGCGCGATGGGGTTCGGCTGCGGCGCGGGCCATGCGTCGAGCAATGGCAGCGCGCGCGTATCGGGCCAGAGCATCGCGGGCCGCACGGCGTTGCCTTGCGCGTCGCTCAGCACGACGCCGTGCATCTGGCCGGAAAAGCCGATCGCCCGAACGGCGCTGCGCTGAGCCTGCGGCAAGCGCGAAGCCGCTTCGCCGAGCGCGCGCCACCAGACCTCCGGATCGATTTCCGCCCAGCCCGGCTGCGGCGTATCGATCGAATACGCGACGCTCGCCGCGCATTGCTCGCGGCCCTCGTCGTCGATGATCGCGAGTTTCAGTGAACCTGTACCTAGATCGATGCCAAGAAAGGACATGAATGCGATGGGTTAGATGCGGTTTGAAAGGGGATGTTGAAGATGATCGTGCGCTTCCGGGGCACGCCGCACTCCGTCGAGATGGGACATCTTGCGTCGAAACGGGACAGCTTGCGAACGGCCATTTCCATGCGCGACGGCCGCCCGCGCGGGTTAACCCGCTCCCGGCAGAACGCGGCCCGAAAACGCATTATGTGCGAACCGCAATACACATCATATGGCCGCCGATACGTCACCATTGAGCGCCCCTTTGACGAAAATCCCGCGAGCCGCCACGCCACAAGGGTTGCGGCCAGATTCTTCCGATTCCGCATGGGACGTGGGTTCCAAATCGGTTTCACGCATATCGTCGCGGCAAAGGTTGAAATAGAACAACGTGGTCTTGTCGCGTTTTTTCGTCCCGCATACCTTGGAGTCATCCCAAAACCAGATGTGGAGAGAGACAAGATGCACTCGAACACGGTTCATCCGTGCGACGAGCGACTGCCCTTCGGTCAGTTGCTGACGCTCGGCATCCAGCACGTGCTTGTGATGTACGCAGGCGCCGTTGCCGTGCCGCTGATCATCGGCAGTGCGCTCAAGCTGCCGAAAGAGCAAATCGCCTTTCTCATCAGCGCCGACCTCTTTTCCTGCGGCATCGCCACGCTGATCCAGACGCTCGGCCTGTGGATCTTCGGCATCCGCCTGCCCGTCATCATGGGCTGCACGTTCGCCGCAGTCGGCCCGATGGTCGCGATCGGCACGAACCCGAACCTGGGCATTCTCGACATCTTCGGCTCGACGATCGCGGCAGGCGTGATCGGCATCGTCGTCGCGCCGATGATCGGCAAGCTGTTGCGCTTTTTCCCTCCCGTCGTGGTTGGCGTGGTGATCTCCGTGATCGGTCTTTCGCTGATGGAAGTGGGCATCAACTGGGCCGCGGGCGGAGTGGGCAATCCGGATTACGGCAACCCGGTCTACCTCGGACTGTCGCTCATCGTGCTCACGCTGATCCTTCTGATCAACAAGTTCGGCAAGGGCTTCATCGCGAATATTTCGGTGTTGCTCGGCATCGTGGTGGGCTTCGTCATTGCCGCGCTGCTGGGTCGCGTGAACATGGATGGCGTGACGAACGCGCCGTGGGTCGGCTTCGTGATGCCGTTCCATTTCGGCCTGCCGCACTTCGATCCGCTCTCGATCGCGACGATGGTCACGGTGATGTTCGTCACGTTCATCGAATCGACGGGGATGTTCCTCGCCGTCGGCGACATGGTGGACCGACCCGTCGACCAGAAGACGCTCGTGCGGGGTCTGCGTGTGGACGGTCTCGGCACGCTGATCGGCGGCATCTTCAACTCCTTCCCCCATACATCCTTCTCGCAGAATGTCGGCCTGATCGGCGTGACGGGCATCAAGAGCCGCTTCGTCTGCGCGATGGGAGGCGTGATCCTCGTGCTGCTCGGCCTGTTCCCGAAGATGGCGCAGGTGGTCGCATCGGTGCCGGCCTTCGTGCTGGGTGGCGCGGGCATCGTGATGTTCGGCATGGTGGCCGCCAACGGCATCAAGGTGCTGTCGAAAGTCGACTTCGTGAAGAACCATCACAACCTCTTTATCGTCGCCGTGAGCATCGGTCTTGGTCTCGTGCCCGTGGTCTCGCCGAACTTCTTCTCGCAGCTCCCGCCCGCACTCTCGCCGCTGCTGCACAGCGGGATTCTGCTGGCATCCGTTTCGGCTGTCGTACTGAACCTGATCTTCAACGGCGTGAAGGGCGAACGCGCAGCGAAGCGCGATATTCACCGCGCCGGGCATGAGTTCGACGGACGCGGCAGCAACGACGACACCATCGCCGGCGACGAAATGCTACGCGCCGCCGACGTGCACTAAGCCTCGCGCCAAAACGCTGCACCAGGCGCCAGGCAGCAACCACCGCCCCACGCGTGCGCATGACTACGATCGTGCGCACGCAAACGGCAGAACAGACGCCTTCGTCCCGCCTCAAGCGACCAGGTTGTTGAAGTGTCGCGACACCTTCGGCTCAAGATCGCGAGCCTCCTTCATCAGATTGATCTGCTTCGCCGATCTCGCCACTTCGAATACGTCGGGCGCGATGTCATAGCCGCCGCGATCGTGCATCCATTCGAGCACGTCCGACAGATGCCACAGCGACGTGCTGCCCTCATGAACGGGCGCGGGAAATTCCGTGGCATGCGACTGCATCAGCTTGCGCATGTTCTGGCGGGACACGCCCGCCACTTCCGCAACGTCCGTCAGCCCGACGAAATCCGGCGCGGCCTCGACCAGTTGTGCCGTCGGCACCGCGCGGCGCACGTCCTTCAGCGCGCTGACGAGCGCATGCGTCGCGCTTTTTGCCTCGCGTGCGAACGCGACCGCAAGGCGCCCCGGCTGACCGACACCCACGGTTGCATCGTCGCAGCCTTGCGCCGCGAGACGCTCGACGATGTCGTCATGATCGCAGTCGTCAGCGCTCAGACGGTACTTCAGTGTGAAGGTGTATTCCATGTTTGCTCCTTGTCCTTCCCTGGTTACTACTCCTGTTGCTCTTGTTGCTGCCCGTGCTGCTGTTGCGCCTGCGCGCGCCTTTTCGCTTCGGCAATCACGCGCAGAGAAACGACCTTGTGCCGATGCGGCGCGCAATTCTCCACGATGCGGCGCAACGTTCTGGCGTGACTGACTGCATTGCGCGGCGTGCACCAGATGCTGATGATGCAAAACTCGCCACATCTGCAATCGCTGTCGTTGTAAGTACAATACATTCGCCCCCACGCATGCCCGCAACCCGTGCCAGGCACGACACGCCAGCCGTTTTCTTCCGCATGTCCGAGTGCCGACTCGACTTCCTTCTTCGAATGAGTTCGACGATTCATGAACAACTCCAGTTTATTGTGTCCGCCGTATGGTTGTCAATTGACAACTTCAAAATGGACCGTCAGTTTCGGTCCATCAGATACCGATACTAGCGGCTCACGATGCGCATGAACGATCTGGAGACCTGAATTGGCCATCCGGACGAGGTTTGTAGGACGACAATAAAAAAACGCCACGGCATGCCGTGGCGTTTTGCGTGAAGCAGGGAAAGGCTGCTGTCGATGCAGCCAGAGACTCAGCCCGATGTCGCAGCCGATGCCGCGACGGGCGCACTGGCCGCGCCGTAGTCGACGGGTGCGTCGGCGGGACGCGGCTGCTCGCCAGCGTGCTCGATCCATCCTCCGCCGAGCGCCTTGTACAGATCGACGAGGTTCGTCAGACGCTGCATGCGCGCCGTGATCAGCAACTGCTGCGCGTCGTACAGGGCGGTCTGCGCGGTCAGCACGGCGAGATAGCTGTCGACGCCGTTCCGGTAACGCAGGTCCGACAGATCGAGTCGACGCTGTTCCGCGAACGTGTCGCGTTCGAGCGCCTTGATCTGCTGATCGTACGTGCCGCGCGCAGCGAGCCCGTCGGCCACTTCGCGGAACGCCGTCTGGATCGTCTTCTCGTACTGCGCGATCTGGATGTTCTTCTCGACGTTCGCGAGATCGAGGTTTGCGCGGTTCTTGCCGCCTTCGAAGATCGGCAGCGTGATCTGCGGCGCGAAGCTCCACGCCGCCGAACCCGGCTTGAACAGCCCGCCGAGCGTGGGGCTCAGCGTGCCGAAGTTGCCGGTCAGCGAAACTCTCGGGAAGAACGCTGCGCGCGCCGCGCCGATGTTCGCGTTGGCCGCCAGCAGGTTCTGCTCGGCCTCCATGATGTCGGGACGACGCGTGAGCAGATCCGACGGCAGACCGGCGGGAATGTCGGTCAGCAGGTCCTGGTCGTTGAGCGCAAGTCCGCTCGGCATATCAGTCGGTAACGGTTCGCCGATGAGCAGCACGAGTGCATTCTCAGCCTGTGCCCGCAGACGCGCCTGCGCCTGCAGATTCGCAGTCGCCTGCTCGACCACGGTCTCAGCCTGACGCAGATCGAGTTCAGAACCCGTACCGGTGTCGTACTGCAGCTTCGTGATGCGGTAGGACTCTTGCGCGGTCTTGAGCGTGTCCTGCGTGACCTTCAACGAATCGTCAAAGGCGAGCACTGTCACATACTGATCCGCGACGGAAGCGACCAGTGCGATCTCCGCGGCCTTGCGCGCCTGCGCCGTCGCCAGATATTGCGCGAGCGCCTGGTCCTTCAGGCTGCGGATGCGACCGAAGAAATCGATTTCCCACGATGCGTTCAGTCCGACCGAGTACTCGTTGGAAATCGTCCGGCCGAAGAACGACAGGTCTTTCGGCGTGCGCTGCTTCGTCTGCGACGCGACGGCGTCGAGCGTCGGCATCAGCGCCGCGCGCGCGATCTGATACTGCGCGCGCGAAGCCTCGATGTTCAGCACCGACACGCGCAGATCGCGGTTGTTCTTCAGCGCGATATCGATCAGCCGTTGCAGCCGCTGATCGACGAAGAAATCGCGCCAGCCGATTTCGACGGCCGCCTGGCCGTTCGCCGAGCGCGCGCCCGCGCCGGGCGCAGGCTGCGTCGCATAGACGCCGTCGCTTGGGAACGCACCGGAGACGGGCGCCGCCGGCCGCTCGTACTTCGGCTCCATCGTGCAGCCCGCGGCGAAGAGCGCGACGGCCACTGCCATCAAAGAATATTTATGCATCTCACTGTCCTCAGCTGGCGTTGCCCGGGCCGCTGCCACCCTGCGGGTCATGCGGATGGTGCTCGTTGTAGTGTTTCAGCGCCTCGTCGGGGTCTTCCTTCTCGCCGGTGAACTTCGCGCGAATCACGACGAAGAACATCGGGATCATGAAAATCGCGAGGAAGGTCGCCGTCAGCATGCCGCCGATCACGCCTGTACCGATTGCATGCTGGCTCGCCGAGCCCGCGCCGTTACTGATCGCGAGCGGCAGCACGCCGAGTATGAACGCGAGCGACGTCATCAGGATCGGACGCAGCCGCAGACGCGCCGCTTCGAGCGCCGCTTCGATCGGGCCCATGCCTTCGCCCTGCTGCAGCTCGCGTGCGAACTCCACGATCAGAATCGCGTTCTTCGCGGACAGGCCCACTGTCGTCAGCAGACCGACCTGGAAGAACACGTCGTTCTCCAGTCCGCGCAGCGTCGCGGCCAGCAGCGCGCCCAGCACGCCGAGCGGCACGACCATGATCACCGAGAACGGAATCGACCAGCTTTCATACAGCGCCGCGAGACACAGGAACACGACGAGGATCGAGATGCCGTACAGGATCGGCGCCTGTGAGCCGGACTGGCGTTCCTGGAACGACAGACCCGTCCATTCGTAGCCGATACCCGTCGGCAGCTTCGCCGCCAGCGCTTCCATCGCCGTCATCGCCTGTCCCGTCGATTTGCCCGGCGCCGCCTGACCCTGGATTTCCATCGCAGAAATGCCGTTGTAGCGCTCGAGCTTCGGCGAGCCGTAGCTCCACTGGCCGCTTGCAAACGCGGTGAACGGCACCATCCCGCCCGCCGTGTTGCGCACGTACCAGTCGCTCAGGTTCTCGGGCGTCATGCGGAACGGCGCGTCGGCTTGCAGATACACCTTCTTGATCCGGCTGTCCGTATCGAGGAAGTTGTTGACGAACTGCGATGCCCACGCGATCGAGAACGTCTGGTCGATCGTCGCGAGGTTCACGCCCAGCGCCGCCGCCTTCTCCTGGTCGATCGATACCTTGAACTGCGGCGTATCGTTCAGGCCGTTCGGACGCACCTGTGCGAGCGTCGGGTCCTTCGACGCCATGCCGAGCAGCTGGTTGCGCGCCTCCATCAGCTTTTGGTGACCGAGACCCGCGCGGTCCTGCAACTCGAAGTCGAAGCCCGACGCCGTGCCGAGTTCGGGAATCGACGGCGGATTCACCGGGTACACGGTCGCGTTCTTGTACGTCGAGAAGTGCATGAACATCCGGCCGACCAGCGCCTGGACCTTCTGATCCGCATGCTGACGCTCCGAATAATCCTTCATCCGCACGAACACGAGACCGGAGTTCTGGCCACGGCCCGCGAAGCTGAAGCCGTTCACCGTGAACGTCGATTCGACGATCGACTTCTCGTCGTTCAGCAGATAGTCGGAGATGTCCTTCAGCGCGCGCGCCGTGGTTTCCTGCGTCGAGCCCGACGGCGTCTGCACCAGCACGAACATCGTGCCCTGGTCTTCGTCCGGCAGGAACGACTTCGGCAGACGCACGAACAGCAGACCCACGGCGACGATCACCACCAGATAGATGATGAGCCAGCGGCCCGAGCGCTTGATCACGTGGTGCACGCCCGTGTGGTACTTGTCGCGGCTCTTGTCGAAGGTGCGGTTGAACCAGCCGAAGAAGCCCTTCTTCTCTTCGTGATGGCCCTGCGGAATCGGCTTGAGAATCGTCGCGCACAGCGCCGGCGTCAGAATGAGCGCGACCAGCACGGACAACACCATCGCCGCCACGATCGTCAGCGAGAACTGCCGATAGATCGCACCCACCGAGCCGCCCGAGAACGCCACGGGCACGAACACGGCGGAGAGCACGAGCGCCACGCCGACCAGCGCGCCCGTGATCTGGCCCATCGCCTTGCGGGTTGCATCGCGCGGTGACAGACCTTCTTCGGACATCACCCGCTCGACGTTTTCCACGACCACGATCGCATCGTCCACCAGCAGGCCGATTGCGAGCACGAGACCGAACATCGACAGCACATTGATCGAGAAGCCCACCGCGCTCATGATCGCGAACGTACCGAGCAGCACCACGGGCACCGCGATCGTCGGGATCAGCGTTGCGCGCAGGTTCTGCAGAAACAGGTACATCACGAGGAACACCAGCACGATGCCTTCGAGCAGCGTCTTGACCACTTCCTCGATCGACAGGCGCACGAACGGCGTCGTGTCGTACGGGTACTTCACGACGAGACCGTGCGGGAAGTACTTCGACAGCTGGTCGATCTTGTCGCGCACGGCCTTCGCCGTCGCCAGCGCGTTCGCGCCCGTCGCCAGCTGGATACCGAAGCCCGCCGTCGGCTGACCGTTGTACTTGGTGTCGAAGTTGTAGTTCTCGCCACCCAGTTCGATGCGCGCAACGTCCTTGATGCGGACCTGCGAGCCGTCCTGGTTCACCTTCAGCAGCACGTTGCCGAACTGCTCGGGCGTGTTCAGCAACGTCGCTTCCGTGATGGTCGCCTGCAACAGCTGGCCCGGAATCGACGGCGTGCCGCCGAGCGAGCCACCCGCCACCTGGACGTTCTGCGCCTGCAACGCGGTTTCGACATCCACAGGCGTGAGCCCAAAGTTGGTCAGCTTGTGCGCGTCGAGCCAGATCCGCATCGCGTACTGCGAGCCGAACAGCGTGACGGTACCCACGCCGTCGATACGGCTCACCGGGTCCTGCACGTTCGACGCGACATAGTTCGCGAGGTCGTACTTGCTCATGCTGCCGTCCGTCGACACGAACGCCAGCACCAGCAGGAAGCTGCTGCTCGACTTCGTCACCTTCGTGCCGAGCTGCTGCACCACTTGCGGCAGGAGCGGCGTCGCGAGCTGCAGCTTGTTCTGCACCTGCACCTGCGCGATGTCCGGGTTCGTGCCGGGCGCGAACGTCAGCGTGATGGTCGCCGTGCCCGAATCGTCCGAAGTCGACGACAGATACAGCAAGTGGTCGAGGCCGCTCATCTGCTGCTCGATCACCTGCGTGACGGTGTTTTCAACCGTTTTTGCCGATGCGCCCGGATAGGTCGCGCTGACCTGCACGGCAGGCGGCGCAATCGTCGGGTATTGCGCGACCGGCAGCGTGAAGATCGACGCCAGACCCGCCAGCATCAGAATGATGGCGATCACCCATGCAAAGATCGGGCGATCGATAAAAAACTTTGCCATGAAGCAGGCTCCCTTTGATTACGCGCCCGATGCGGCGGAGGCCGCGGCCGCGCCGCTGGCTGGCTGCGCGCCGCCCGCAGCCGGCGAGCTCTGCGCGCCCGCGGCTGCCGCGTCCGACGCAGCGGATGCCGGCGGCAGTTGCGCCGGCACGCCCTTCGCCTGTGCGCCCGGACGGACCTTGTCGGTGCCTTGCACGATCACGCGGTCACCCGCATTCAGGCCGCCATCGACCACCCAGTACTGGCCATAAGTCGCCGACGTCTGCAGCACTCGCGACTCGACCTTGTCGTCCTTATCGAGCACGAGCGCCGTCGGCTGGCCCTTCTGGTCGTGCGTGACGCCCACTTGCGGGACGAGCAGCGCGTTGTCGTTCATGCCCTCTTCGATTCGCGCGCGCACGAACATGCCCGGCAGCAGCACGTGATCCTTGTTCGGGAAGATCGCGCGGATCGTCACCGAGCCCGTGGACTGATCGACGGTCACGTCGGTGAACTGCAGCTTGCCCTTCTCCGAATACACACGGCCGTCTTCGAGAATCAGTTCGACCTTGGCGGCGTTCGGACCGCTCGTCTTCAGACGGCCCTGCTGGATTTCGCGGCGCAGTTTCAGTCCTGCGAGGCTCGACTGCGTCACGTCGACGTAGACGGGGTCCAGTTGCTGAACCGTCGACATCAGCGTCGCCTGGCTTGCCTGCACGTACGCGCCCGGCGTCACCTGCGAGATGCCGACCTGGCCCGCCACGGGCGAAACGACATCCGTATAGCCAAGGTTGATCTGCGCGGTGTCGACGGCGGCCTTGCCTGCCGCGACATCGGCGGCGGCCTGGCCTTCGGCGGCGACGGCGTTGTCGTAGTCCTGCTTCGACACGGCGTTCGCCGCGACGAGCACCTTGTAGCGGTTCGCCTGCGCGGTCGTCGACGCGAGATTCGCTTGCGCCTTCGCGAGCGACGCCTTCGCGTTGTTCAGCGACGCGATGAACGGCGCCGGATCGATCTTGTACAGACGCTGGCCGGCCTTGACCTGCGTGCCTTCCGTGAATTCGCGGCGCAGCACGATGCCGTCGACCCGCGCGCGCACCTGCGCGACGAGGAATGCGCTAGTGCGGCCCGGCAGCTCGGTGACGACGGGCACGGACTGCGGCTGAACCGTGACGACGCCGACTTCAGGAGTTTGTGGCGGAGGTGCTGATTGTTTTTGTCCGCATGCTGCCAGCACTACGGCAGCCGTCGCGGCAGTGAGTAAGCGGAATGGAACCCGTTCGACGCGCATGGAGCGACCTCTGTCAAAGACTGAGAAGGAAAAAGTGCGTGCATCTCTCTGCGGAGAAGGCTGCGCACATCGGCGTCTCGACGACGCCATGACCGGACGCTCACGAATGCGTTTCCTGCGGATGCACCCATTGCGAAATGCGCGAAACCGGGAAATGCAGCACCGCGCCGCCCAATAATTGAGACAGCGCAAGGCACCTGTAAAAGGCAACAGTGACGGATATTAACCGTTCACTCCGACATGAGCTATCCGATCGATGGGGTGCTATTATATATACATTCATGAATGCACGTAAAAGAGCGTTCAGCCCGAAAGAAAGCGTTCTCCCGAAAGATCGACCGGGCAATAACCTGCATGAGAAATGATCTTTATCACGCACGTTTAAAAACGCCAGGGAAACCCCGTAATCACCCGCAGGTCACACGAATGGTCCGTAGAACCAAGGAAGAAGCGCAGGAGACGCGCACCCGCATCCTCGACGCCGCAGAAAAGGTCTTTTTTGAGAAAGGCGTGTCGCGCACTTCACTGGCCGACATCGCGCAGACGGCGGGCGTCACGCGTGGGGCGATCTACTGGCATTTCGCCAACAAGGGCGAACTCTTCACGGTAATGTTCGACCGCGTGCTGCTGCCGCTCGACGAACTCAAGGCGGCATCGGTGGACCCGAACGAAGCCGATCCGCTCGGCCGCCTGATCGATATCTGCACCGTGTGTCTGCGCGACACGGCCAACGACCCACACCGCCGCCGCGTGTTCGAAATCCTGTTTCACAAGTGCGAGTTCGTCGAGGAAATGGGCCCCGTGATGGCGCGCTATCAGAACAACATGCGCGAAGGTCTCGCCAGCATGCAGGTGGCCATGCGCAACGCGATCTCCAAAGGGCAACTGCCGGCGGACCTGAACGTGCCCGTCGCCGCGTCGATGGTGCATGCGTTCATAAGCGGCTCGCTGCGCGACATGCTGTTCGTGCCCGAAGCGCTGGACTTCGGCCATTACGCGCGGCAGATGGTCGAAAGCATGATCGATGGGCTGCGCAGTCCGGCGCTGCGGCTGGGCGCCTGAGGACGGGCGCCGCAAACAGGCCATTCGCGGCGGCGGCGGATAAAACCGCTCCTGATCGGCTGCGAAAATGCCGGAGCGCGCCGCCGGCTCATGTTCACTTCGATTTCGTTCAGACGGCCGCCCTCGCGCGCGCCTTCTGATTCGACGCATAGATCGAACCGCGCTCGAGCTGGCCGCCCGACTCCACCGCCACGATCCACTGCTGCGTGCTCGCCACCGCCGCGAAGCGCGACTGCAACACGACGCTGAACACGCGATGAATCTCCTCGGCGCTCGCAAAGCCCGCGCTGTTCTCGTACGGCACCGAGCCCGTCGCGTCGTGCAGGAACTCGACGGCCAACCCCATGTGCAACGCGTGATTGATCGTCGATGCGTCGCAGTTGTGCGTCATGTAGCCGACCACCGTCAGCGTGTCGATGTCGCGCGCGGCGAGCCAGTCGGCGAGGTCCGTGTTCGTGAACGCGCTCGGCAGCGCTTTCTCGATGAAGTGATCGCGCTCCCGCGACGCCACCACGGGATGCAGTTCCGCGCCGTCGCTTCCGCGCGCGAAGATCGGCGCGCCGGGCGGCGTCAGGTTCTGCACGACGACAACGGGAATGCGCGCGGCGCGCGCCGCGTCGATTGCCCGGCCGATGTTCGCTAGCGACGTCTGCACGTCGGGGTATTCGATCGGCAGGTCGCCTGTGACGTATTCGTTCTGGACGTCGATGACGATCAGGGCGCGACGGGGCGTCGACATGGCAGGTCTCCTTGAGCTGGCGTTAGGCGGCTGGCGATTGCAGCCGCGATGCCCGCATTCTTCGCTTTCCGGGCGCCGAGCGACAGTGACCCGAATGACAATTTTCGCTAGGATTGGGCCAATCCGAATTTCCGCTCCGGAGGCCGCGAATGGCCCGCCACGCTTCCCATTCCGCTCTTGCTCACGCTGTGGTCTCAACGCCCCGCCGCGTCAGGACCGTCACCCGCGACGCCACGGAGAAAAGGCCGCGCAAGCATGTGATCGCCGCGCTCGCGTTCGACGGCATCAGCCCGTTTCATCTGTCCGTGCCTTGCGTCGTGTTCGGCGAGGACCGCAGTGACGGCGGCGTGCCCATTTTCGATTTTCGCGTCTGTTCGATCGAGCCGGGCCCGCTGTCGACGACAGCCGGCTTCTCGATCGCCGCGACGCATGGCCTCGAAGCGCTCGCCGATGCGGACACGATCATCGTGCCGACCTGGCGCGACACGCACGAAGATCCGCCCGAAGCGCTGCTCGACGCATTGCGCGCCGCCCACTCGCGCGGTGCGCAGCTGGTCGGCTTGTGCCTCGGCGCGTTCGTGCTCGCCGCCGCGGGCCTGCTCGACGGGCGTCCCGCGACGACGCACTGGGCATGGGCCAGCGACTTCGCGCGCCGCTTCCCGAAGGTGAAGGTCGATCCGCAAGTCCTGTATGTCGACGACGGCGACATCCTAACGTCGGCAGGCACGGCGGCGGGACTCGACTGCTGTCTGCACGTCGTGCGCAAGCTGTGCGGCGCGCAAAGCGCGAACTATGTCGCGCGGCGGCTCGTCGTGCCGCCGCATCGTCAGGGAGGACAGGCGCAATACGTGCAGCAGCCGATACCGCACGACGTGCGCGGTGATCGTCTCGCCGCGCTGCTCGACTGGGTGAACGGTACGCTCGACGCGCCGCATACGCTGGATTCGCTCGCCGGCCGTGCGGCGATGAGCCGCCGCACGTTCACACGTCACTTCAAGGCCGCGACGGGTACGACGGTCGGCGCGTGGCTGCTCGCGCAACGGCTTACCCGCGCGCAGCAATTGCTCGAGAGCACCGACGAGTCGATCGAATCGATTGCGGGGATGGCGGGCTTCGGCTCGACGGCTTCGCTTCGCCAGCATTTCACAGACGCGTTCAGGACATCGCCGTCCGCATGGCGGCGGGAGTTTCGCGGCGTGTGACGTGCGGCAGACCCGGCCCGCGATTCGTCGGGCCGACAGCCACGAAGGCCGTCAGCCCTGGGTGAAGTACCGCGCGATGTAGAGCAGCAGCGCGACGAAGAAAATCATCGCGGCCCATGCCCAGTGGGGCAGCACGTGCGGATCGTGCTCGTGATGCAGGCCGTGCAGGAGCGAATGCGCGGCGCGGCCCGTCAGCGTGCCGCCGTGGTGCTGGTCGTGCAGCCGCGCGCGGCGCGCGACGCCGCTCAGGCTGATCGGCCGCAGAAATACATGCTGGCGGCGCCCCTGCGTGGCCGTCGCGCGATTCGGTCCTTTGCCGTGCTTCGCCTGAACGACTGCGCAGAACTCGGTGAAGAAATCGTCGGCGAGCTCGTGCAGCGCGTTTTCGATCTGGCGCGCAGGCAGTTCCGAGAGCGGCCCGGTCGCGGTCGCCCACACCGAATAATCGATGCGCGTGCTCGGGCCGCGACCCGGCAAATGAAGCGCATCGTCGGTGCGCAGCGATACGTCGATCTGGCCGCGCAACGAGCCGACGCCCTCCGCGCGCGCCTTGAAATTCAGCGTGCGGTGCGGCTTGTCGCTGTCCGGGCCGTCCTCGCTCGCGACATGCGCGCGAATCTGGTAGTGCGCGCGCAATGGCCCGAGCGGCACGGTCATCGTCAGCAGATATTCGCCGCCCTGGAGCCGGCGCAGCGACTCGCAGTTGTCGAGACTCGCGCGCAACAACGCGAGATCCTGCAGCGCGTCCCAGACTTCGGACGGCGCGAGCGGCACTCTCAACGCGTCGTTCAATTCCATGGCAGCCTCCCCGAAATACGCACGACTGCGGGATCAGGATGTCTGATCGATGCGGTCGACGCGCGATGCGTAAAACGCCAGATAACCCGTGATCTGCTTGACCTCTTCTAACGGGTTTTCATAACACCAGACTGCGTTTTCGATGACCTCGTCTTCGGTGCGAAGATGAAAGTACGACGCTTCACCCTTGAACGGGCAGCGCGATTTATGAGTCGATCGTTCGAGCCGCGCCATGTTCACGTCTGCGCGGGGAAAATAAAAGACGTCGGGATAGCCGGTTTCGCTCAGCGTGAGCGCGCCGAACGTATCCGCGAATGTCACGCCCTGATGGATCACGCGCACCCGGTGACGATTGGTCGTAATACGGATCGTATGGTGCGCCTGCCCTTGCCCGCCGTGCGCTGGCGCACCACCGGACGCATCGCCGGAGCGGCCGCCTCGTACGGCATCGGCGCCGTCCGCGCCGTCGGCGCTTCCGCTAGCTGGGGCATCGTTCATGTCGTCCGCTCCGCTGATGGGCACGTGCTTATCCTGTCCGACTGGCCGTATGGCTGAACCGTCAGCCCGGCACTCGCGGCACGCGCCGCCTCGTTGTGATTCTGCGGGGCGCGTCTCCCTCGGCCACGCAGCGTGGGCTTCGCTTCGATATGGCGAACTTCGATACGACGAAGCCACGAGCGTGTTCGTGGCTTCATTATTGACCAAACGCAGCCGGATTGCGCAACCTTCGTTGGCGGGATGGGGTCTCTACCGATTGCAGACGCGATTGCCGGCGCGCACGTGTTGCGCCGTGCCCACGCCGCGCTCGGACGGGGCGTTTGGCGCGGTCTCAGGTAAGCCCTTCGGCATGCGTCGGGCCGCGCGTTGCACAGCCTGCACAGTCTCCCGCCCCCGCCTGCCGTCGCTCCCGACGCGCTTTGCGGGCGACTCCGGCCAGCTTACTGCGTGGCGAAGTAGAAGCCCGCCTTGGCCGTGCCGCTCGCCGGCACCGTGACGGCCTTCGACTGGTCGCGATCCTTGTAGGAAGCGTGCACGGTATAGCGGCCAGGACGCAGCCTGACCAGCATGTACGGTCCGCGCGAAGTCACGTCGAGTACGTCGGCGCTGTGCGCATCGACGATCTTCACCTTGACGTCCGCGAGGTAGTCGGAACCGGGGCCCGTGAAGCGCAGCGACAACGGCCACTGGCTTTGCGCCGCAAGCAGCGCCTTCGATTCGTCGAGACCGACGCCGCCCGACGTGTACGCCACATCGCCCTGCTGCTGAACCTGCGGCAGGCCGCCGCCGTTGATGTTGCCCGCGCTCGTGTTATCGGTGGTGCTGCCGCCCGAGGTTTCGCTCGCCTGCTGCGCGAAGGCGCCGCCTGCGAGGCCGAGCGTGAGAACTGTCGCGGTCGCGGCCGTCACGGCGCGTGCGACGATACGACGATGGATCATTGCGTGGCTCCTTTTTTGGCGATCCCAAACAGTCCTGACGAGCGTACGCACGCAAGCTGTATGCCCGTTCGTTCGCCATTGCCGACATTCCCTCGCAGCGCCGTAAATCGGTGCCCGTACGGCAGGCACGCACCGCGCGCGCATGAAAAAAAGCTGCCGCCTTTTTCCAGGAGCGGCAGCTTTTACCGGTCACAGCCGATCATCAGTCCAGCATCAGCCGATTGTCATCCGAACGTCAGCCGAGATCGACGGGCACGAAGATCTGCGCGTTGTCGCGCTGGATCAGCAGCGCGAGGCTGTTGCCCGCCGCCGAAACCGCCTGCTTCAGCTGATCGACGTTCGACACGGGGCGTCCGTTGACGGCCAGAATCACGTCGCCCGGCTGGATGCCCGCGCTGGCCGCCGCGCCGCCCGCATCCTGCACCAGCAGACCATGCGAGACGGATGCGCCGCTCTTCTCCTGCGGCGTCAGCGGACGCACGGCGACGCCGAGGCGCCCTTGCATCTGCGCGGGGCCTCTTTCGTCGTTCGACGCGACCTTCGCATCCGACAGCGAGCCGATCGTCACCTTCACGTCCTTCGTCGACTTGTCGCGCCATACCTTGACATCGGCTTGCGTGCCCGGCTTGAGGCCCGCGATCTGCGACGGCAGATCCGACGAATCCGTCACGTCCGTGCCGTTCACCGACAGGATCACGTCGCCCGGCTGCAAGCCCCCTTTCGCGGCAGGACCGCCCGGATCGACCGAGCTGACGAGCGCGCCTTGCGGCTTCTTCATGCCGAACGAATCGGCGAGCGTCTGGTTCATGCCCTGCACGGCGACGCCGAGACGTCCGCGGCTCACATGACCCGTCTTCACGAGATCGTCCTTGACCTTGATCGCCTCGTTGATCGGGATAGCGAACGAAAGGCCCTGGAAGCCGCCCGTCTGCGAATAGATCATCGAGTTGATGCCGATCACTTCGCCTTGCAGATTGAAGAGCGGTCCGCCCGAGTTACCCGGATTCACGGGCACGTCGGTCTGGATGAACGGCGTGTAGTTCTCGTTCGGCAGCGAGCGCGACTTCGCGCTGATGATGCCCGACGTCACCGTGTTCTCGAAGCCATACGGCGAGCCGATCGCGACGACCCACTGGCCGACCTTGCTTGCGCGCGGATCGCCGATCTTCACGGTCGGCAGATCCTTCGCGTCGATCTTCAGAACTGCAACATCCGACTGCTTGTCCGCGCCGATCACTTTCGCCTTGAACTCGCGTTTGTCGGTGAGCTTCACGGTGACGACGTTCGCGCCGTCGACGACGTGCGCGTTCGTCAGGATGTACCCGTCGCCGCTGACGATAAAGCCGGAACCGAGGCTCGCGCTCGGTTGATCGCCGTCGTCGCCGCCGTTCGGGCCTTGCATGCCCGGCATCTGGCCGAAGAAGTGGCGGTAGAACTGATAGAACGGGTCGCTCGGATCGATGGGCAACTGGCCGTTGCCATTGCCGTTGCCGCGCATCGATGCCTGCTTCACGACGTGCTTCGCGCTGATGTTGACGACAGCGGGACCATACGTTTCGACGAGGCCCGAAAAATCGGGAATGCCCGTTTTCGCCGCGGCCTCGGCGGGCATCATCGCGGCGGCCTGCGCGGGCGAGATCACCTGCGGAGCGGGTACGTTGCGGTGGCCGGCGACGTAGCCTGCCGACAAGGCAATAACGACGGCCGCTGCAACGGCGCTACGGGTCAGCATTCTTGGTTTCATCGCGTACTCCTGACTGGGAGAGATTGGACTCTGATGTCTCGAAGAGTACGTGGCGTCGCTTAAATCAATCTTAAACAACGCTAACGGGATGAAAGCCCTGCGCGTGCGGCAAATTCAAAAGCGCACGTTGACTTGCAGACCGCCGGCGGGCGCATCGTCGAGCGAGACGGTCGCGTGGTGCTGAAACGCAATACGCCGTACGATCGCGAGCCCGAGACCGCTGCCCGACACATCGGTGCGCGCGCGATTCGCGCCCGCGCCGACGCGATAGAAACGGTCGAATACGCGCTCCCGCTCGCCGCGTGGAATGCCCGGGCCGCTATCGGCGATCTGTACGACGGGCCTGCCGTTTTCGACGCGCAAACACACATCGACGCGTCCGCCACACGGCGTGTATTTGGTTGCGTTGTCGATCAGGTTGTTGAGCATCACGCGCAGCGCTTCGGCATCGCCGGGGACGGTCGCCGGCTCGCTCGCCTCGATGCCGAGATCGACGCTGCGCTCGTGCGCGAGCGGCAGATAGGCGGTCACGCATTCGTGAACCAGCTCGTCGAGATCGACGGCGGCCGTTGCCGCGTGTCCGTCCGGTTCAGAGCGCGCGAGCGCCAGTAGCTGCTCGGCAAGACGCGTCGCGCGAGTGACGCCCGCTTGCAGATCGTCGAGCGCTTCGCGGCGCTCCGTTTCGTCGTGCGCGCGCGCCACCAGTTGCGCCTGAATCTGCACGGCGGCGAGCGGCGTGCGCAATTCATGTGCGGCATCGGCGACGAAGGCCTTTTGCGTATCGAGCGCGCCCGCCAGCCGTTCGAGCAGGCCGTTCAACGCGCGCACGAGCGGCTGCACTTCGAGCGGCAGACGCGAGTCGGGCAGCGGGTCGAGCGCCTCGGGGTGGCGCGTGTCAAGCGCGCCCGTGACGCGCCGCAAAGGCGCAAGCCCGCGTCCGACGACGCCCCACACGGCCACGCCCAACAGCGGCAGCAGAACGATCAGCGGCCACAGCGTGCGCAATGCGACGTTCGCCGCGAGCCGGTTGCGCACCGACACCGGCTGCGCAAGCTGCACGACGTTATCGCCGACGATTGCGCCATACACGCGCCAGTCGCCGCGCTCGGTGCGCTCCGTCGAAAAGCCGAGTTCGGCGCGCGGCGCGAGCGGCGCGCGCGGATGCGAGTAGTACATCAGCACGCCGTTGCGATTCCAGATCTGCAGCACGATGCCTTCGTCGCCCGTATCGCGCGAGCTGAGCACTTGCGAGAACGGTTCGGCGGGCAGCGCGGCGGCGATTTCCTGCAGCTGGTAATCGAACAGTTCGTTGGCTTCGGCGAGCGCCTGACGGTAGATCAGCCAGCCCGCAATGCCGACGCCGAGCAACACGATAGCAAGCAGCCAGAACAGCAGTTGACGGCGAATCGAACGCATCGTGTCAGGCTTCCTTCGCGATCATGTAGCCGAGACCGCGCACGTTGCGTATCAGTTCCGCGCCGAGCTTCTTGCGCAGCGCGTGGATATAGACCTCGACGGTATTGCTGCCGATCTCTTCGCCCCAGCCGTACATCTTCTCTTCGAGCTGGCTCTTCGACAGCACGGCGCCCGGCCGCGCGAGCAACGCGGCCAGCAGCGCGAACTCGCGCGCGGACAGCGCGACGGGCGCGCCGTCGAGCGTTACCTGATGCGACGCGGGGTCGAGCGTCAGATTGCCGTGGCGTATCGTCGATTCGCTGCGTCCCGACTGGCGGCGGATCAGCGCGCGCATCCGCGCGCCGAGTTCGTCGAGATCGAACGGCTTGACGAGGTAATCGTCGGCGCCGGCGTCGAGCCCCTTGACGCGATCCGCGACGGCATCGCGTGCGGTGACGATCAGCACGGGCAACTGATGGCCGCGCGAGCGCAGCGTGCGCAACACGTCGAGGCCGTCGCGCTTGGGCAAGCCGAGATCGAGCAGCATGAGATCGTAAGGCTCGCCCGCCGCCGCGCTCAACGCGGACTCGCCGTCCTGCACCCAGTCGACCGCGAAGCCTTCGCCGCGCAGCGCCTTGCGGACGCCTTCGGCGATCATCCGGTCGTCTTCAACGAGAAGTATGCGCATCGCTTTGTATCCGTTCCGGCTGTTCCGGCTGTTGTGTTCCGGCCGTTGTGTTCAGGGATGGTCTTCCGATGCCAGCATTCTAGCGCCCGAGCGCTGCATAGATGCCCGGTGCATGCGCGCTGCATGTCCTCGCGATGCGCCGCAGGACGCGGCGTGGCGCGCGCCATACACCGAGCTCACGCCGAACTGCGCGCCGCACGACACGCGCCTCATCTTTTTGTTCGCGGCGTCACGGCAACTCTCTACAATGAGCGCTTTTGCATCGGCCGTGCCGTCTCTTTCGCCTTGCCGGTGCTTGCATTTGCCTTTCCGGGCCGTTCGTTCCACGCTGCTTGTCATGGTGCTTGCCGCGCTGCGTTTGCGTCGTCCGCCCGTGCGCCGCGACACCGGCTTGCGCTGATCATTCGCCGAATTTCTTCTACATGCCGCACGCCTTCGTTTCACCTGTTTCGTCGTATGCCCGTTCGCTCGGGCGCCGCTTCAGATCGTTGACGGTCTCGCGCGCCGCCGTCGTGCTGTTCGCCTGTGCCGCACTCGCCGTCGCCGCGCCCGCGCAGGCGCGCAAGAAAGCGCAGCATCCCGCCGTCAACGTCACCACGGTATTGCCCACGCCCGTCATGGCAGGCTTGCAGCGCGCGCATGTGCCGCTGTCGTCGATCAGCGTCGTCGTCGAAAAGGTCGGCGACCGCACGCCTGTCCTCGCGCTGAACGCCGGCCAGCCGATGATGCCCGCGTCGACGATGAAGCTCGTCACGACCTACGCAGGCCTCTCGATGCTCGGCCCCGACTACCGCTGGAAGACCACTGCGTATGCGCACGGCGACGTCGACGGCAACGGCGTGCTGCACGGCAATCTGTACATCCAGGGAACGGGCGATCCGAAGCTCGTGCCCGAAGAGCTGATCGATCTGGTCCAGAAGATCCACAAGGCGGGCATCATGGGCATCGACGGCGCGCTCGTGCTCGACAAGCGCTTCTTCGATCCGTCGACGCGCGACCTGCCCGCGTTCGACGACGACGTGAACGCGCCGTACAACGTCGGCCCCGATCCGCTGCTGTATGCGTTCAAGTCGTTGTCGTTCACGATGTCGCCGAACGACGACGGCAAGGTGCAGATCGACGTGCTGCCCGCGCTCGCGCAATTGCAGATCGACAACGAATTGCGCGCGACGCGCGGCCCGTGCCGCGGCGAGCTCGTGACACCCGCCGTCACGCCCGCTTCCAATGGTGTCGTCAATGCGTCGTTCATCGGCGACTATCCGCTGCGCTGTGGCGAGCGCACCGTCAACGTGGCCGTGCTCGATCACACGACGTTCTTCGCGGGCGGCTTCCTCGCGCTGTGGCAGCAGACGGGCGGCACGTTCACAGGCACGACGCGCGAAGGCGCCGTGCCCATCGATGCGAAGCTCGTCGCGACGCACCAGGGCCCGGTGCTGTCGGACATCGTTCACGACATCAACAAGTTCAGCAACAACACGATGGCGCGCAATCTGTTCCTGACGATCGGCGCCGTCACGAGCAAGCCGCCCGCGACGCCCGCGAAGTCGGCTGCGGCCATCGAATCGTTCCTGCGTCGCAGCGCGATGCCGATGGAATACCTGTCGCTCGACAACGGCTCGGGCCTTTCGCGCAACGAGCACATCACGGCGCTCGCGCTCGCCGATCTGCTGCAAAGCGCGAACGCGAGTCCCGTCGCGCAGGTGTTCGTCGATTCGCTGCCCGTGGTCGGCGTGGACGGCACGATGCGCAACCGCCTGACGTCGAAGCCCGTCAACGGCAATGCGCACATCAAGACGGGCACGCTGCGCGACGTGCGCGCGATCGCGGGCTACGTTGCTTCCGCAGATGGACAGAGCTACGTGGTGGTCAGCCTGATCAACGATCCGCATGCGGAAGCGGCGCGCGCCGCGCATGACGAACTGCTCGAATGGGTGTACCAGGGACCTTCGACAATGCTCGCGGAAACAGCCGCGCCGGTCGCTGCGGAACGCAGCGCGGCGCCCCACCGCAAGACCAGGACAAACCCTCAGCGGCGCGGCGCTCACTGAGGATTCCTTCTAGCGAAGCGCTGCGCGGCGCGTCGCGAGGCGTTGTACGCTGTCGGGCAGTATGAAAATGGCGTCGGCGAACGAGCACAAGCAGGCACAAGCTGGCAACCATCGCGCGCAAGCCGCACACGATGCGCGCCGCTCGTCGAACGACGCGCATTCAAACAATAACGACAATGCCGGCCTCCTGAAGGAGGCCGCAGGGACCCTCGGAGGGAGACGTCAATGCAATTCGATGCCGAATTGCTCCTGCTCGCCATGGCGCCGGTCTTTCTCGCGTGCATCGGCTGGGAAGCGTGGCACGTGCGGCGCACGCATCCCGAAACGCGCATCTACAGCTGGCGCGACACGTCGTGCAACACCGCGCTCGCGCTGATGCATCAAGGCGCCGACAAGCTCGCCTGGTTGTTCGTCATTCCCGTCTATGCGTGGTGCTACGAGCATTACCGTCTCTTCGACTGGCACACGGGCTGGTTGTCGTTCGCCGTACTGTTCGTCGCGCAGGACCTGCTCTACTACGTGTTTCATCGCTGCAGCCATCGCGTGCGCTGGCTGTGGGCCGCGCATGTAGTGCATCACTCGTCGGAACGGATGAACTTCTCGACGGCGTTCCGGCAGAGCCTCATGTATCCCGTCGCGGGCATGTGGGCCTTCTGGGTTCCGCTGGCGTTCGATGGCGCGAGATGTCTTGCGTGTGCACGGCTGGCGCAACCGGCTGAACGCGCTGCTCGCGCCGCCTGCGTGGGCCGTGCAGCATCACGCGAGTCTTCGCGGCGCAATGAATGCTTTTGAATCGGCAGGACACACGCGGCAGAACAACGATGCGGCCGTCTAGTCGCCAGGAATCGAATAGCAGAGGAAAGTTTTTGCAAAGCCGTCGCCGCGTCCACACGACGCTGGCCACTGCCTGCATCAGGTGGCTCAAGAGACGGATCGCTCGAGGCCAAATACATACGAGGAGATAAGGACCTTATGAAGCAAGCATCGAACAACGCCGGCATCGTGCGCCTCGCACGGATCGCGGTCGCGTGCGCAGCATTCGCGACGCTCGTCGCGTGCGGCGGCGGCAGTGACAACAACAATAACAACGCGAGCAGCGCGCCCGCGGGTGGGGTCAAGCTGCAGGTGGTGTCGTTCGGGGACAGTCTGTCGGACGCCGGTACGTATTCGCCCGTGATCGCTGCGAACTTCGGCGGCGGGCGCTTCACGACGAACCCCGGTGAAGTGTGGACGCAGAAGGTCGCCGAGTATTACGGCGATACGTTGACGCCCGCCTACGTCGGCGGCTTCGGCCAGCCGCTGAAGGCCAATGGCGGCTTCGGTTACGCGCAAGGCGGCTCCGATGTGGCGAACCCGGTCGGCATCGGCTTCGCGCCTAACAACATGGCGGCCACGACCGTGCCCGTCAAGTCACAGGTCACGCAGTACCTGACGGATCACGGCAGCTTCAACTCGAATCAACTCGTGCTGATCAACGGCGGCGCAAACGACATCTTGCAACTGCTGCAGAACACACAGTTCATGACCAACCTCCAGACCCAGCTCGCGACGGCCACCACCGTGCAGCAACAGCAGCTGATCATCGGGACGGCGGTCGGAACGCAGCTTCAGACGACGATTCAGAGCTTCGTGGGCCTCGTCGGCACCACGCTGTCGAACGGTGCGACGCACGTCGTCGTGGTCGATGTGCCGGACATCGGCCTGACGCCGCTTGCGACGGGCGAGGCGGCAGCGAACAACGCTCCGCAACTGCCGGCGCTGATCACGGGCATCGTATCCGCATACAACGCGCTGGTTGCGAACGGCCTGAAGACGGCCGGAATCGATACGAAGGTGATTCAGGTCAGCTCGTTCATCTGGCTGCATCAGTTGCTCGGCAGCTATCAGTCGCAAGGATTCACCAACGCGACAGGCACGGGTTGCAACATCACGCAGATGGAACAGAACGCAACCGCTTATGCGACGGCGAACCCGTCGGTGCTGGTCGGCGGCATGACGGCGCAGCAGTACGGCCAGCAATTCGGCTCGTCGCTGTTCTGCTCGCCGCAGACACTGACGGTCGCGGGCGCGGACCAGTCGTATGTCTTCGCCGATCAGCTCCATCCGACAACCCACGCGTACGCTGCATTCGCCACGTACGTCGAACAACAGATCGCGGCGACGGGTCTGGGCAAGTAAGCGGGCATCCGGCGCCTGGCGGGAGCACGCTTCCCGCTGACGGCTTCCCGGACTTCCATTCAATACGAAAAAGCCCGGCTCTCTGTGAGTCGGGCTTTGTCTTTTTGGTCGTTAATTTTGCTTGCGCGTTAATTTTACTTGCGCGTTGGCTTTGGGCATCGCGCGCGAAGCGCTGGCAATGAACCGCTGGAGACGGACCGTTGAGCCGTCAGGACTCGTGCGCCTCGAACGCGGCCGCCGCTCTGCCGAGCCGGTCGTTGACGGCGATCCACTCGATCGTATCGGGCAACTTCTCGATCAGGATGCGCGATACGTTCGCGCGATCCAACGCTCGCAGCAAGCCGTACAGATCGCGCGCGTAGAGATGCGGATCTTCCGGCGCGGCGACGAAATGCACGCCTTCCGCGTCGGCCCAGCGCCCCGCGCGTGAGGCACGCGCGACCAGCGCGACGCGCTCGTCGGGCGCGCGCGCGGCCAGCATCGGTTCGAGCACGTCGAACGGCAGCAGCGCGAGCGGCGTGCGCGGCGCATAGTGCGCCTTCAGCGTGCCGGACGCGCGCGGCGCGCTTGCATCCGTTCCGTCCGGCAAACGCGGCATCTCGCCGAGCACGTCGGCGATATCTTGCGGCGTCACGTGACCCGGGCGCAGCAGCGCAGGAAACCCGCGCGACAAATCGATGATCGTCGATTCGATACCCACATCTGACGACCCGCCATCGAGCACATGAATCGCATCGCCGAACTCGTCGCGCACATGTTGCGCGGTGGTCGGACTGACATGCCCGAAGCGGTTCGCCGACGGCGCGGCCACGCCGCCATGTCCGTTGCGCAGCGCACTGAATGCTTCGAGCAACGCCTGTGCGACAGGATGCGACGGACAGCGCAGTCCGACCGAATCCTGACCGCCGCTCACCGCAGCCGGAATATGTGCGGCGCGCTTGAGAATCAACGTAAGCGGACCCGGCCAGAATGCGTCGATCAAACGCTGCGCATCGGACGGCAATTGCTCGACCCAATAATTCGGATCGCCGTTCGGCGCGAGATGCACGATGACGGGATGATTCGCCGGCCTGCCCTTCGCGGCGTAGATGCGCGCTATCGCCTCGGGACTTTCCGCATCGCCGCCCAGCCCATAGACCGTCTCCGTAGGAAACGCCACGAGTTGTCCTGCATCGAGCAGCGCCGCTGAGTACGCGATCTCGTCGGCGCCGACATGCGACGCCGTGTCGGCAGGTTTCGTTTGATCCGGCATGACAGCTACCGCTCAGCTAGTCGGGATATGCAGCAGGCGCGCGCAGTCGCGGGCCGCCGTGCGTGCACGTTCAAGCGTCGCGGCCGTGAAGTTCACGTGGCCCATCTTGCGGCCGGGACGCGCCTCTTCCTTGCCGTACAGATGCAGACGCGCTTCCGGCATCGCGGCGACTTCGTGCCACGGCGGCGTGACGGCCGCGCTCGGCCTTTTGCCCTTCGCGTTGACGGGGAACCACACGTCGCCAAGGATGTTCAGCATGACGGCGGGCGAATGCTGGCGCGTGTCGCCGAGCGGCATGCCCGTCATCGCGCGCACCTGCTGCTCGAACTGGCTCGTCGCACAGGCGTCGACTGTGTAGTGGCCGGAGTTGTGCGGACGCGGCGCCATTTCGTTCGCGACCAGCGTGCCGTCTTCGAGAATGAAGAACTCGACGCACAGCACGCCGACATAGCCGAGCTTGTCCGCGATCTGCAGCGCGGCCAGTTGCGCCTGTTCGACGAGCGTCGCGTTGGCGTCCGGCGCGGGCACGATCGTATGCGACAGCACGCCATGGCGATGCGTATTCTGCGCGAGCGGATAGACGGCCGACGAGCCGTTCGTGCCGCGCGAGATCAGCGCCGACACTTCGAACTTCAACGGCAAGCGCTTTTCGAGCACGCAAGCGACGCCGCCCAGCGACGCATGCGCCGCGCGCACTTCCGCTGCGTTGCCGACGCGCACCTGGCCCTTGCCGTCGTATCCGAGCCGGGCCGTCTTCAGGATGCCGGGCAGCACGGCTTCGAGCGCGGCATCGTCGAGCGCGGCGAGCGCATCCGACGATTCGATCACGACATGCGGCGCAACGGGCACGCCCGACGACGCGATGAAGCGCTTCTCCGCGATGCGGTCCTGTGCGACGGCCACGCAGCGCCCTGCCGGGCTCACGAACGTCGTGCGCGCGAGGAAATCGAGACTCGCCGCCGGCACGTTCTCGAACTCGGTCGACACCGCCGCGCACAGCCGCGCGAGTTCGGTGAGAGACGCTTCGTCGTCATAGGCCGCGCGCAGATGACGATCCGCGACGGCGCCTGCCGGACTGTTTTCATCCGGATCGAGGACGGCGACGCGATAGCCCATCGCCTGCGCGGCGAAGCAGAACATGCGGCCGAGCTGGCCGCCACCGACCATGCCGAGCCATGCGCCGGGCAGAATCGGTGATACCGGAGTGTTGTCTGGATTCATCTTGGTGGTCGGTCGCGGCCGATGTGGGGATCGGCCGGTCAAAGCGTTGGACTGCATTGAACTTCATCGGGGGCTAGCCGCTGCGCATCTGAAGCGCTTACAGCGGCGGCAGCGTCATCGCGTGAGCCGCTTCGTTCTGGCGCACGCGGAAAGCGGCGAGCTTCTCCGCATATTCCGGCGACGTGCCGCTCAGCATCGACACCGCGAACAGCGCCGCATTCGCCGCGCCTGCTTCGCCGATCGCGAACGTCGCGACGGGCACGCCTTTCGGCATCTGCACGATCGAGTGCAGCGAATCGACGCCCTTCAGATACTTGCTGGCCACGGGCACGCCGAGCACGGGCACCGTCGTCTTCGCGGCCAGCATGCCCGGCAGATGCGCCGCGCCGCCGGCGCCCGCGATGATCGCGCGCACGCCGCGTTCGCGCGCGCTTTCAGCATAGGCGAACATTTCGTCCGGCATGCGGTGCGCGGAGACGACCTTCGCTTCGTACGGCACGCCGAACTCCTGCAGGATGGCGACCGCGTTCTTCATGACTTCCCAGTCGGAGCTGGAACCCATCAGCACGCCGACGAGCGGCGCGTCATGGGTATGTGCTGTCTGAACTTCACTCATGATGTTGCTTGTTCCGTGTGCGTGCTCAGGCGAGCTTCTGGCCCGTCAGGCGCTCGAGCGCTTCCTGATACTTCTGCGCCGTCTTCTCGACGACGTCGTCCGGCAGCTTCGGCGCGGGCGGCTCCTTCTTCCACGGCTGCGTTTCGAGCCAGTCGCGCACGAACTGCTTGTCGAACGACGGCGGGTTCGTGCCGACCTGGTATTGATCCGCCGGCCAGAAGCGCGACGAATCGGCCGTCAGCGCTTCGTCCATCAGATAGAGCTGGCCCTTGTCGTCGAGACCGAATTCGAACTTCGTGTCCGCGATGATGATGCCGCGCGTCGCCGCGTAATCGGCGGCTTCCTTGTACAGGCTGATGGAAATATCGCGGATCGTCGCCGACAGTTCGGTGCCGATGCGGCGCTCCATCTCTTCGTATGTGATGTTTTCGTCGTGATGGCCCATCTCGGCCTTCGCGGCCGGCGTGAAGATCGGCTCGGGCAGCTTCTGCGCGTTTTGCAGGCCCTCGGGCAGCGTCACGCCGCACACGGCGCCCGTCGCCTGATAGTCCTTCCAGCCGCTGCCGGCCAGATAGCCGCGCACCACGGCTTCGACGAGAATCGGCTCGAGGCGCTTCACGACGACCGCGCGGCCCTTCACCTGCTCGACTTCATCGGGCGCGACGACCGATTCCGGCGCGACACCCGTCAAATGATTCGGCACGACGTGCTTGAGCTTGTCGAACCAGAAGTTGGCCATCTGGTTCAGCACGCGCCCCTTGCCCGGAATCGGCTCGCCCATGACCACGTCGAACGCGGACAGACGGTCCGTCGTGACAATCAGCAACTGGTCGTTGCCCACCGCGTAGTTGTCGCGGACTTTGCCGCGGCCGAGCAGCTGCAGCGAGCGAAGCGTGGATTCGTAAAGGGTAGACATCGTCGTGATTCACTAAAATGGGGCTGAAAAACGGCCCGGAACAAAAGGGAAACGCCGTTCCCCGGATCATGCGGGAACGGCGATCGGGCGACAACCTGGCCAGATGGCCAGGCGCCTGATGCTCGTGCGGCGCGCGAGCGGGAGCAAACCCCGCCCGTCTGCCGCTTAGCGGACGACTTGCGCGAGCTCGCCCGCCTTGTACTTCTCGGCCATCTTGTCCAGCGAGATGGACTTGATCTTCGACGCCTGGCCTTCGCAGCCGAACGCCAGATAACGGTCCACGCATACCTTCTTCGCGGCTTCGCGAGCCGGCTTCAGGTAGTCGCGCGGATCGAACTTCGAACGGTTCTCCGCCATGTAGCGGCGGATCGCGCCCGTGATCGCAAGACGCAGATCGGTGTCGATGTTGATCTTGCGCACGCCGTTCTTAATGCCTTCCTGGATTTCCTCGACGGGCACGCCGTAGGTTTCCTTCATGTCGCCGCCGAATTCGCGGATTTCCGCGAGCAGCTCCTGCGGCACCGACGACGAACCGTGCATCACCAGGTGCGTGTTCGGAATGCGCTGGTGAATTTCCTTGATGCGCTGAATCGACAGGATATCGCCCGTCGGCTTCTTCGAGAACTTGTACGCGCCGTGCGACGTGCCGATTGCGATCGCCAGTGCGTCGCACTGCGTGAGCTTCACGAAGTCCGCTGCCTGCTCGACGTCTGTCAGAAGCTGCTCGCGCGTCATCGTGCCTTCCGCGCCGTGGCCGTCTTCCTTGTCGCCCTTCATCGTTTCCAGCGAACCGAGCACGCCCAGTTCCGCTTCCACCGTCACGCCGATCGAGTGCGCCGCTTCGACGACCTTGCGCGACACGTCGACGTTGTACTCGTACGATGCCACCGTCTTGCCGTCGGCTTCGAGCGAGCCGTCCATCATCACGCTCGTGAAGCCGCTGCGGATCGCAGCCATGCAGACTGCCGGCGACTGGCCGTGGTCCTGGTGCATCACGACGGGAATGTGCGGATACGATTCGATGGCCGCTTCGATCAGATGGCGCAGGAACGGCTCGCCGGCGTACTTACGCGCGCCTGCCGATGCCTGCATGATCACGGGCGCGTTGACCTGATCGGCCGCCGCCATGATCGCCTGCACCTGCTCCAGGTTGTTTACGTTGAATGCCGGAAGGCCATAACCGTGTTCGGCGGCATGGTCCAGCAGTTGACGCATTGATACGAGAGGCATTGATGTACTCCTTAGATTGAAACGAATCCTGTGCCGACGGCATCTATTTATGCAATTTCATGCAATTTTATCGTGAAGCAGACCGTGTCCCGAGCGCACCCTTCCCAAACTGCGTGCGCCGCCTCTCTTCCGGGGACACGGCGCTCTGCTTCACGCGCGCCGTTCGGCTCGCCGTCGCGGTTCCGCCATGGTTCCGCGACGGCTCGTATTTGCTCGCTCTTACGGCGATCGGATGGCGTGCCGGTGGAAATCAGACCGGCTCGCCGACGCGCACGATCTTCAGCGTGTTCGTGCCGCCCGCCTGGCCCATCGGCTCGCCGACCGTCAGCACGACCATGTCGCCGCGCGCCGCATAGCCCTTGCCGACGACCACTTCGAGCGCCTGCTGGAGCGCGATGTCGCGATCGCTGCTGGTGTCGAGATGCAGCGGGTTCACGTTGCGGTAGATCTGCATCGCGCGCTCGCTGCCCTCGCGCGGCGTGAGCGCGAAGATGGGAACGTGCGTCCAGTGACGCGACATCCACAGCGCCGTCGAGCCCGACTCCGTCAGCGCGACGATCGCCTTCGCCCCCAGGTGATACGCCGTGAAAAGCGCGCCCATTGCAATCGACTGGTCGATGCGGGTGAAGGTTCGGTCGAGGAAGTCCTTGTCCAGTTCGACGTGCTCGGACTTTTCCGCTTCGACGCAGATCGCGGCCATCGTTTCGATCGTCTGCACCGGGTACTTGCCCGCCGCCGATTCGGCCGACAGCATCACGGCGTCCGTGCCGTCCAGCACCGCGTTCGCGACGTCGGAGACTTCGGCGCGCGTCGGCACGGGCGCGTTGATCATCGATTCCATCATCTGCGTGGCCGTGATGACGAACTTGTTCGCCTCGCGCGCCATCTTGATCATGCGTTTTTGCAGCGCGGGCACGGCCGCGTTGCCGACTTCGACGGCGAGATCGCCGCGCGCGACCATAATGCCGTCCGATGCTTCGAGAATGCCTTGCAGCGCCGGGATCGCTTCGGCGCGTTCGATCTTCGCGATCATCTTGGGCTTGATGCCGTACGGCGCGCCCGCGATGTTCGCGAGCTGGCGCGCCATTTCCATGTCCGTCGCGTTCTTCGGGAACGACACCGCGACGTAGTCCGCGCCCAGCGACATTGCCGTGCGGATATCCTCCATGTCCTTCGCGGTCAACGCGGGCGCCGTCAGGCCGCCGCCCTGGCGGTTGATGCCCTTGTTGTTCGACAGGTCGCCGCCTATCTTCACGACGGTGTGAATCTCGTTGCCGATCACGCGCTGCACGCTCAGCACGATCAGACCGTCGTTCAGGAGCAGCGTGTCGCCGGCCTTCAGGTCGCGCGGCAGGTCCTTGTAGTCGAGGCCGACGCGCTCGTCGTTGCCGAGCTCGCAGTCGGAGTCGAGGATGAAGGTGTTGCCTGCGACCAGCGTGGTCTTGCCGTTTTCGAATTTGCCGACGCGGATTTTCGGGCCTTGCAGGTCGGCCATGATGCCGACTTCATGGCCTGCCTGCCGGGCCGCTGCACGCACGAACTCCGCGCGCTGACGGTGATCGTCAGCGGTGCCGTGGGAAAAGTTGAGGCGCACCACGTCGGCGCCCGCTTCGATCATTTGCTGCAGGATTTCCTGCGTGCTGGAAGCCGGCCCGATGGTTGCGACAATCTTGGTGGCGCGATGCATGAGTCTCCTCGTTTGGATGAGATCGCTGGGATGAACGTCAGGAGTCGGATGCGGAGGCTGCGCAACGACAGGTGCTACATGGGGCAGTGCGCCGTTCGTTCCCTTCGAACCTTGAAGGCCCGGCGTCGTATCGTGGGGGACTGCTGCGACATCATTAAACTGCGCATGAAACTGCGCATAAACCTGCGGCGACGGCTGATCGGACGCGTGCAAAGACTCATCATCGGCTTCGGTGTGCGAGGCGGAAGACACCGTTGCACTCGAACCGGCCTCTGCTTGCGCGTCTGTCGCGGTATCCGCCGCGACGGCTTCGATGGCCGGTTCCGTATTCTGTTCTGCTCGACCCAGGCGATCTGAGCGGTCTGCGGCAATGGCTGCGGTCTCTGCCGCTGGCGCGTTGCCGCAAGGTTGCGAAGCCGCCTGCGCGGCGGCCTCGGGTTGCAGCGCTTTTGCGGAGCGCGCTGCGCGCTCCCCTGCCGCTGCCGTGCGCGACGCGTTGCGCGTCTTCTGAGGCTTGTTGGGGGAGCGCGTCGCCATTATCAGGCCCGCGATTCCAGCACTGCGACGGCAGGCAGCTTCTTGCCCTCGAGGAACTCGAGGAATGCGCCGCCGCCCGTCGAGATATAGCTGATCTTGTCGTGGATGCCGTACTTCGCGATGGCCGCGAGTGTGTCGCCGCCGCCCGCGATCGAGTACGCCGACGACTTCGCGATCGCGTCAGCCAGCGTCTTCGTGCCGTTGCCGAACTGGTCGAACTCGAACACGCCGACGGGGCCGTTCCAGACGATCGTGCCCGCCTTCTCCAGCTGCGACGCGAGCGCCTTCGCCGTTTCCGGCCCGATGTCGAGAATCATGTCGTCGTCTTGCACATCGGCGACCTTCTTGATTTCGGCCTTGGCCGTCGGCGAGAACTCTTTGGCCGTGACCACGTCGCTCGGAATCGGGACCGACGCGCCACGTGCCTTCGCCGATTCGATGATCGCCTTCGCTTCATCGACGAGATCCGCTTCGACGAGCGACTTGCCGATCTTCAGACCGGCCGCGAGCATGAACGTGTTCGCGATGCCGCCGCCGACGATAAGCTGGTCGACTTTGTCGGCCAGCGACTTCAGGATGGTCAATTTGGTCGACACCTTCGAGCCCGCGACGATCGCCACGAGCGGACGCTTCGGCGAGCCGAGCGCCTTGCCGAGCGCTTCGAGTTCGGCGGCCAGCAGCGGGCCCGCGCACGCGACGCTCGCGTACTTCGCGATGCCGTGCGTCGTCGCTTCGGCGCGATGCGCGGTGCCGAACGCGTCGTTCACATAGACGTCGCAGAGCTTCGCCATTTTCTGCGCGAGCTCGTCGGAATCCTTCTTTTCGCCCTTGTTCACGCGGCAGTTCTCAAGCAGCACGACCTGGCCCGGCGCGACGTTCACGCCGTCCTCGACCCACTGCGACACGAGCGGCACGTCGCGGCCGAGCAGTTCGGACAGGCGCTTCGCGACGGGCGCGAGCGAATCTTCGGGCTTGAAGTCGCCTTCCGTCGGGCGGCCGAGGTGCGACGTGACCATGACGGCCGCGCCCGCGTCCAGCGCGGACTTGATGGCGGGCACGGAGGCGCGGATGCGGGTGTCTTCGGTGATGTTGCCGGCGTCGTCCTGCGGCACGTTCAGGTCGGCGCGGATGAAGACGCGTTTGCCGGATAGCTTGCCTTCGGCGATCAGATCGGAAAGACGCAATACCTGTTTCATGATTCGTATGCGAGTTGATTGGAAGGCGGTGCGGACGCTGCGCGAACGGCCTCTCGCGAACGGTGCCGGCGGCTTCGCGCGTGTTCCGGGAGACGGCTATTTTAACCGATCGACAGACCGATCTAACCCGTGGCGCGAGAATCCCGGTATTTGGCGGCGCCAGTGGGGCCCGACAGGTTATTGCACCGCAACATCCGTGCGCCGCGTCAGAAGATCAGCCGCAACGCCGTGAACACCAGCATCCCGACGACGATCGTGCCCAGCATCGTGCGCCGCCAGAGGAACCACGCGAGGCCCGCGAGCGTGCCGTACAGCTCGTGATTCGACAGCGCGACGGACACGCCGCTGTCCGTCATCAGCACGTCCGGCACGACGACGGCCGCGAGCGCCGCGGCGGGCGCGTAGCGCAGCATCCGTTGCGCGCGCTCGGGCAAAACCGTGCGCTCACCCCCGATCAGAAACAGCGCGCGTGTCAGCGCTGTGACAAACGTCATGCCGATGATCGCGAGCCAGATCTGCAGCGTGGTCATCACGGGTTCTCCGTGCTGTTGCGAATGCGGCGCAAGTCGGCGCGCTCGACCATCGCATCGGCGGCGCTGCCGGCGACGATCGCGGTCAGGACGGCGAGCGGCAGCGCGAGCCGGTACGGCAGGTCAAAGGCGATCAGCGCGACGATGCCCGCGACGCTGACGGCCGCGAGCGTCGAGCGCGACGAGATCGCCGACACCATCACGGGAATCAGCGCGAGCGTGCCCGCGAGCGACAGGCCCCAGTTATCGGGAAAGAGGCTCGCGAGCAGAATGCCGATGATCGACGACACTTGCCACGACAGCCAGCTGGAGACGGCCATGCCCCAGAAATACGCTTCCTTGCCGGGCACATAGCCGGTCTGGAAGGCCTTCTTCTGGAACAGCAGATAGATGACATCGCCGTTGAAATAGCCGACCAGCAGCCGCCGGTACAGCGGCAGATACGAAAAATGCGGCGCGAGACCGGCGCTGAAGATGATGAAACGCGTGTTGACCATCGCGGCCGTCAGCAGAATGGTCCAGACGGGCAGCTTCGCGAGCATCAGCGGCAGCACGGCCAGTTGCGACGAGCCCGCATAGACCAGCAGCGACATGCCGAGCGATTGCGGCACCGTCATCACCGATTTGCTCATCGCGATGCCCGTCACGAGGCCCCAGGAGAAGATCGCCATCAAGGTCGGCGAGTAGGCGCGCATGCCATCACGGAAGGCACGGCGATCGAGATCGGACAGGCGAGAGAGCATGAGGCGAAGGCAATGCGGCGCGATGAACGCCGCGACGGCTGGAGGTCAGCGCCAGATCGTGAGGCAGCCGCTGGCGCATGCGGTTTTCTTTTCAGCGACCGCCGGATTATAGCGTCCAGGGTGCCCGCGAATGCCCGTTGCCTGTGCAAATGACGGTAAAATATCGCGTTTGCCGCGTGTCCCCGGCGCTTTGTGTAGTCGGCGCGCCACGCGCATTGCGCGTCACAACAAGTCCGTATCACGTTGGAACGTTAGAACCCGAACCCGCACTGCCTGGAGAACCGTATGTCAATGGCCGACCGCGACGGCAAGATCTGGATGGATGGCAAGCTCATCGAATGGCGCGACGCCAGGATCCACGTCCTCACCCACACGCTGCACTATGGGATGGGCGTTTTCGAGGGCGTGCGCGCGTACAAGACGGTCGACGGCGGCACGTCGATCTTCCGTCTGAAAGAGCACACGAAGCGCCTGCTCAACTCGGCCAAGATCTTCCAGATGGATGTTCCGTTCGACCACGAAACGCTCGCCGCCGCGCAGCGCGAAGTCGTGCGCGAGAACAAGCTGGAGTCGTGCTATCTGCGTCCGATCATCTGGGTCGGCTCGGAAAAGCTGGGCGTGTCGGCGAAGGGCAATACCATTCACGTCGCGATCGCCGCATGGCCGTGGGGCGCGTATCTCGGCGAAGACGGCATCAAGAAGGGCATCCGCGTGAAGACGTCGTCGTTCACGCGCCATCACGTGAACGTGTCGATGGTCCGCGCGAAGGCGTCGGGCTGGTACGTCAATTCGATCCTCGCGAACCAGGAAGCTACCGCCGACGGCTACGACGAAGCACTGCTGCTCGACGTCGATGGCTATGTGTCGGAAGGCTCGGGCGAGAACTTCTTCCTCGTGAACAACGGCAAGCTGTACACGCCCGACCTGTCGTCGTGCCTCGACGGCATCACGCGCGACACCGTCATCACGCTGGCGAAGGACGCGGGCATCGAGGTAATAGAAAAGCGCATCACGCGCGACGAAGTCTATACGGCCGACGAAGCGTTCTTCACCGGCACGGCTGCCGAAGTCACGCCCATCCGCGAACTCGACAACCGAACGATCGGCTCGGGCACGCGCGGCCCGGTCACGGAAAAGCTGCAATCGGCTTTCTTCGACATCGTGAACGGCAAGAGCGAGAAGTACTCGCACTGGCTCACGAAGATTTGAATTCCGCAGGCGCGGCGGCGGCCACACGTGAGGCAAACGCCAGCCGCGCCTGCTCTTTGCATACAACGAGAAAGTCCCTATGAGTGAAATCAAGGAAATGCCGCTGGTCGAACTGTCGGCGAAGGATCTTCCTGCTTACTGCCCGAACCCGTCGATGCCGCGCTGGAGCAACCATCCGCGCGTCTTTATCGACGTGTCGCACGGCGAAGCGCGCTGCCCTTACTGCAGCACGCGCTACAAGCTGCGCGACGGCGAAGTGATCAAGGGTCACTGACCCGCGGCTCGCTCTGTCTGCGGCACGTGCTGGGGCGCCACGCGTCGTTCGGCAATCCGCGCGGGAAGCCAGACTTCTCGCCGCACACGCCGATATAGCCCAAGCCGCAGTCCACTGTCCCTGACAACCCCGGCCCCGCGCGCCTCGTGCGCGCGGCGCTTTATTTTCGACATCGGAAACTCCCCCTGATGCGTCGCGCGTTGGTTATCGCACCGAACTGGATCGGTGACGCATTGATGGCGCAGCCTCTACTTGCGCGCCTCGTGAAATTGCATCCGCGCATCGCGATCGACGCGGTCGCGCCCAGCTGGGTCGCGCCCATCCTCGAACGGATGCCTGAAATCCGCGACGTCTATGCGACCGATCTCGCACACGGCAAGCTGCAGATGCTGCGCCGCTGGCAACTGGCGAGCGATCTGCGCGACGTCGGATATGAGGCCGCCTATGTGCTGCCGAATTCGCTGAAGTCCGCGCTGATTCCGTGGATGGCGGGCATTCCGCTGCGCATCGGTTATACGGGCGAAAGCCGCTACGGCCTGCTGAATGTGCGGCACGGAAACCCGCGCAAGGACGAGCGTCCGCCGATGGTCGGCCAGTACGCGGCGCTCGCCTACGCACCCGGCGCGAAAGTGCCTGACGATCTGACGCAGCCCCGGCTCGACGCCGACCTGAACGAAGCGGCGCGCGTCTCGACCCGGTTCAACCTGGACACGCGCGTGCCACTGCTGGTGTTCTGCCCCGGCGCCGAATACGGCCCCGCGAAGCGCTGGCCGCCCGAGCATTTCGCGGCGCTCGCACAAATGGTCGGCCAGTCGTTTCCGTACACGAAGATCGTCGCGCTCGGCTCGCCGAAAGACGCGCCCATCGCCCAGGCGATCGCCGACCGCGCGCCGAACGTGCGCAACCTGTGCGGCCAGACAGCGCTCGGCGAAGCGAGCGCGCTGATCTCGCGGGCGAGCGCCGTCGTGACCAACGACTCCGGGCTGATGCACGTCGCAGCGGCGCTGCGCCGTCCGCTCGTCGCCGTCTACGGATCGACCGATCCGCGCCACACGCCGCCCTTGTCGGACCTCGCAAAGGTACAATGGCTGCATCTCGAGTGCAGTCCGTGCTTCCAGCGCGAGTGTCCGCTGGGCCATCTGAACTGTCTGCGGCAACTGAGCGCCGAGCAGGTGTTCGACGATCTGCGCGGCATGCTGCTCGCGCAACGCTGAGCGCTCGGTGCGCGTTCGCCGGAACGCGTCGCGGGCAGGTCGGCGGCCGTCGGTCACGTGTCGTGCGCGAAGCGCGCCGCGCCCGCTCCATGCGTCATGCTCGCGTCTTGCGGCGCGGGCATGCTGGCGGATGGCCTTGCAGGCGCCACGGGAAAGGCCCGGAACATCGTCGGAAAACAGGCCGGAGAGTTGACCCGGAATCGACCTCGGATTGACCTCAAATCGGCCCGGAACTGTTCTGGAATAGGCGTGGAAACAGCCCGTGCAGCCGTGCCACGAGCCAGCCTGCACGGACTTTGCCGCCGACGGCGCGAGAAGCCGACCACTGACCGCAACCGCGCGCCTTGCGCGCAAGAGACTGACGAGCCATGCCACGTTTTGCCCACATCTTCGAAGCCGCTGCGGACACGTTGAACGCCTACTACCAGGCGGTCGCGGAGGTCAATATCGACAGCTTGATGGGCCTGTGGATCGATGAGGAGTTCGTCAGCTGCATCTGCGCCGATGGCTCGCATCTGCACGGCCTCGACGCGATCCGCGCTGGCCTCACACTTCAGCTCGAAGCGCAGCCCGTGTCGATCGAACCGCTCGACATTCGCGTCTACGACAGCCTGGGCACGGTCGTCTATGCGATCGCCGAAGCGCATCGTCCGGCGGACCCGGCGGCCGTTCCGTCGATGATCTTCACGACCTATGTGATGGTCCACGAGCGCGGCGAGTGGAAGATCGCGCATATCCACGCGAGTGCGATGCCGAACGAAGCGGCTACGCAGTTTGCTGCCAAAATGAGACATGGTCAGGGTGCGCTGCACTGAGGCGTTCCGCAAGACCTGCTTTGCCGAAGCCTTGCCTCGAGGCTTCGCTTGAATACCGGTGTTGGCATGAGCACGACCCACGACAAGAAAGCTTCTTCCAGACCGGCTCTCGGTGCAGCGGCGGCTGCCGTAGAGACTGCGATGGGGATTCCCGTCGAGGCGACCGTCGACCTGCTCTACCGCGCCCCACTCTGGCTGCCCAACAGCCACATCCAGACGATCGTCCCCGCCCTGTTCGGCCGCCGTCCCGTGGTCGCGTACCGGCGCGAGCGCTGGGATACGCCCGACGGCGATTTCATCGATCTCGACTGGCTCGCACGCGATCCTCTCACCGGCTATCGCGCGCGCGCTGACGCGCCGCTTTTCGTGCTGTTTCACGGACTCGAAGGCAGCTCGGACTCGCATTACGCGCGCACGCTGATGGCGGCCGCTTACGCGCGGGGCTGGCATGGCGTCGTGCCGCACTTTCGCAGTTGCAGTGGTTCGATGAACCTGTTGCCGCGCTTCTACCACCTCGCCGACAGCAACGAAGTCGACTGGGTGCTGCGCCGTCTGCGTGAGAGGCACACGGGGCCGATCGTGGCGGCAGGCGTGTCGCTGGGCGGGAACGTGCTGCTGCGCTGGCTCGGCGAGCGCCGCGAGGATGCGTCGATCGTCGCGGCGGCCGCGGCGATCTCCGCGCCGCTCGATGTGCACGCCGGGGGACGCGCGCTGTCGCAAGGCTTGGGCATGATCTATACGCGCAGCTTCCTGAAGACGCTCAAGCAGAAGGCGCAGCAAAAGCTCGCGCAGTACCCGGGCCTGTTCGATCTCGACGATGTGCTCGCAAGCCGCACGATGTATGAGTTCGACGACATCGTGACGGCGCCCCTGCACGGCTTCCGCAATGCCGACGACTACTGGACCCGCGCGACCACCCGCCCGCTGCTGCCGGAAATTGCCGTGCCGACGCTCGTGCTGAATGCGCGCAACGACCCTTTCCTGCCTGGCGGCGTGTTGCCGTCGCGCGGCGAGGTATCATCGGCGGTGCAACTCGATCAACCGGAGCACGGCGGGCACGTCGGCTTCATGACGGGCCCTTTCCCCGGCCGTATCGACTGGCTTTCGCGCCGCGTCTTCGGCTACTTCGATCCGTTCACGCACCATGGATGACATCGTCAGGCAGGCACTCGCCAAATGGCCGAACGTGCCGCATTGCACCGGCTGGCTGCTGCTCGACAGGCGCGGCAACTGGCGCATGCGCGACGAAGCGGCGCAAGCGGCGGGCGCGCTCGGCGAGCCGATCCGCCATACCGCGCTGCTCGGCTTTATCAACCGCAACTACGAAGCCGATGAACACGGCCAATGGTTCTTCCAGAACGGGCCGCAGCGCGTGTACGTCGAACTCGTCTACACGCCGTTCGTCGTGCGGCTCGCCACCGACGACGCGACCGGCAAGCTCACGCTGACCGATCAGGCGGGCGCAGCGTTCGAACCCGCCGCCACGTATCTCGACGACGAAGGCGGCATTCTCTTCACGGACAAATCATCGCCCGCGCGCATCGCGGTCCTGCACGATCACGACCTCGACCTGTTCTCCGAGCACGCGGAACTTGCCGGCGACGGCCGAAGCGGCCAGTTCCTCTGGCGCGACGATATCGCGTTGACGCTGAAGCCGGTGCGCAAGGCTGAAGTCGAGAAGCGCTTCGGATTCGTCGCAAGCCCGGCCGCGCGCGCCGCGGCAGAGCCAGCCTCCGGTTCGGACAAGTCCGCGCGCTAGCTGCTGTTCTTTTCGTCTTCGCGCTCTTCCTTGTAGCGCGCCTCGAGTTCATGCAGACGCGCGTCGATGGTCGACAGGTCGTAATAGCCGACCGACTTGATGTCGCGCGCTTCCTTTAGCTGCCGGATCGCCGACGGCCACGCCCCTTCCAGCGCGAACTTCTCCGCGAGCGCGCGATGCTGCGTCAGCGCATCGCCTGTGCCGACGCTCGCCTGCGCGAGATAGCGCCACCAGACGGGCTGCTGCGGATCGGCGCGCGTCTCGCGCAGCGCCTGCACTTGCGCCTCGCTGAAACGGCGCGCGGTGAGGAGCGTCTGCAAATGCATCTCGATGGCCGCGTGCGATTGCGGCCAGCGCTTTTGCGCGATTTCTGCGAGGCGCACGGCCTCGTCGTTGCGGCCGGCGCGCCGCGCGATATCGACGGCAAGCACGTCGAGGCTCGGCGAACCGCGCGTCGCGCCGCCCTCCGCACGCTCGGCCGACTCGAACGCAGCGCGCGCATGGGCGAGCGCTGCGGCTGCGTCGTCGTAACGTTCGAGCAGCGTCTGTGCGTAGGCGATGCCGTACCAGTTGCCCGCCACGTTGATCGCGGTGCGGTCCTCGATCTCCGAGCGCATGCGCGAAATGTCGTCCGCGTACTCGCTGCGCGAGCGGTCCTGCAGCACGCGTGCCCGCGCGCGCACGAACGCGTATTCCGACGACTGGCGCGGCTGCCGGTACGGCGAGCGGCGCGCGCGGTCGGACATGTCGGCGATACGCTCGCCCGTCAGCGGGTGCGTTCGCGCGTAGGCGGGCGCGCCCGCGTCGCTCATCGACGCGCGATCGAGCCGCTCGAAGAACGCGACCATCCCGTATGGGTCGTAGCCCGCGCCCGCGAGCAGCTGAAAGCCGACGCGGTCCGCTTCGTGCTCGGCCGCGCGCGAGAAGCGCAACTGGTTGTCGACCGCGTAGGCCTGCCCGCCGACGGCGATCGCGCTGCCCAGATCGCCGCTATGCGCGAGCACGCCCGCCAGCACGCCGAGCAGCATGCCCGCCAGCGCCGCGTAACCGCTGTGCTCGCCCGCCGTGATCATGCGCGCGATGTGCCGCTGCAACACGTGGCCCATTTCGTGACCGAGCACCGATGCGAGTTCCGATTCCGTCTGCGTCGCGACGATCAGGCCCGTGTTCACGCCGATAAAACCGCCCGGCAGCGAGAACGCGTTGATCTGCGCATCGCGCATCGCAAACAGGTCGAAATCCGGACGATAGCCGCCCACATATTGCGCGACCGCAGCGGCGGCAAGCTTCGCGGCAATCGAGTTCAGATAGTCGCGCACCAGCCAGTCGTCGAGATAGTCGGGATCGGCGCGGATTTCGCGCATCACGCGCTCGCCGAGCTTGCGCTCGGCCTGGGGCGTGAGCGTTCCGCCTGAGCCGTCGCCGAGGTCCGGCAACTGTTGTGTCGACATCGGCGCGCGCAGGCTCGCATTGCCGCCGGGGTTGCCCGAGAGGCGCGCCTGCGCGCCGCCATACATGCCGAACACGCCTTGCGCGATGTCGTGCGGCACGGAGGCATCGCCATACGCGTCGAGCGGCCCGGTGACGAGCGGCAGCTCCGAGGTGCTCGACGGTTGCGCGACGATCGCGGGCGGAACGGCGAGCGTGACGGACAACAACGCAGCGATAAACCGTTTCAGACGCATTGCGGACGATAGGCGAAATCGAAAGCGGCGTAAGGGGCCGGAAGGAACGGGCCTGTTGCGATTGTACCGAGTGCGCCGGATGCGCAGACTTGCTAAAACGCCTGGGCAGCGGCCCGCGCGCGATCGGGCGCTTTCACGCGATCCAGGTTATCGTGAACTCATGGCGGTTCGCGCCCGAGAGCGCGGCGGCATCCTGCGCTGCTATGATAGGCGCCCTTTGAAGGAGCCAACCATGCCCGAACTCACTCATTTCGATGCAGCCGGCCAGGCGCATATGGTGGACGTCGGCGGCAAAGCGGAAACGAAGCGCATCGCCGTCGCGCGCGGATCGATCCGCATGCTGCCCGCGACGTTCGAGCTGATCCGCAAAGGCGAAGCGAAGAAAGGCGATGTGATCGGCATCGCGCGCATCGCCGCGATCCAGGGCGCCAAGCGCACCGCCGATCTGATTCCGCTCTGTCATCCGCTCGCGCTCACGCGCGTAGCCGTCGATTTCGAACTCGACGAGACGGTGCCCGCCGTGCATTGCCGCGTGCAGGTCGAGACGTTGGGGCGCACGGGTGTCGAGATGGAGGCGCTGACAGCTGTTCAGGTCGGCCTTCTGACTGTCTATGACATGTGCAAGGCGGTGGATCGCGGCATGACCATCACCGATGTCAAGGTGATGGAGAAGCATGGCGGGAAGTCGGGGGATTGGGTGGCGGAGTGACGGCGCGCTGAGCACGCCGCTCTCGTTTCTACGACATCGGAACGGGCGACTCAACTTTCGTCGTCGCCATCTTCCTCGTCATTGTCATTGATGCCCTTCGGCGGCGTTCCGTACTTCTTCAGCAGCTCCGCCTTGAACGCGGCCAGCGTCTTCTGCTGATCGCAAAGATCGTACAGATACGCGAGCTGCGAAGGCCAGTCGTGCAGCTCTTCCGCGAAAATCTTCAGGCGGTCGACGGTATCGAATGCGCCGTTCGTGTCGCCGGCAAGCGCCTGCAGCACCGCATAGCGACGCAGCACCGTTTCGCCCGGCAGCAGCGCGATCGCCTGACGATGCATTGCGAGCTTGTGCGGCAGATCCTGCGCGTTGATCGGAAGAAGCGTCGCCATGCCGTACTCGCCCCATGCGCCGAACAGGAACGACGGGTCCTCGCGATACTGGTCGAACGGACGCGAACCGTAGTACAGCACCTCCGAGCGCGCGTAATCGCGATAGACAGGATACAGCGCAGCCAACCCGCCGAACACGATCACGACGAACGCGCCGAACGACACACCGCCCGGAATCAGGCGCAGCGGTTTGGTGTCGAGCAGGCCAAACACGAACATCGCGGGCAACAGGAAGAACATGTACTGCTGCGGATATTCGACGAGCGCGTGCATCACGAGCACGCCGATCATCGCGAGGCCGAACACGCGCGCAGACGTATGCGGCACGCGCACGACGCGCACGAACCATGAGCCCAGCCCGAGCAACACGATGCCGAGGCCGATCAGACCCGTCTTTGCGAGCAGATCGATAAATATGTTATGCGAGTTGTTCGCGATCTCCACGCCGCCCAGCGCCTTGGCCAGATCGAACTCGTAGCGCGGAAATTCGCCCCAACCGACGCCGAGCAACGGGTGCGTGCGGAACATCGTGAAGCCGTATTTCCACAGCGCGATACGCGGCGCGATCTGGCCTGCGTCCTTCATGCGCTCCGCCGCGGACCGGGCAAGACCGAGGTCGTAATGCAGGTTCGCCCAGCGGATCGCCGCATTCACCACGATGAACAGCACGGCGAGCACGACGGGCAACAGCCACTCGCGACTGCCGCGGCGTCGGGACGCATTGCGGCGCTGCTCGGCGAACGCCATCCAGAAGCCCGCGACAACAATCACCCCCATCTGCAGCCACGGACCGCGCGACACGGTCAACGCAAAGCCGCCCGAGTAAATCGCCGATACCAGCAGCCAGATGAAGACGTTGATGCGCCGCGTCTGCACGAGGTGCATCGCGCCCGCCGTCGCGAACGCGATGCAGGTTGCGAGGTGATTCGCCTGCGCCATGTTGCCGAACGGCCGGCGTTCCGACGTCACGTTGTACGCGACGACGAGCGGCGTCACCTTCACCTCCAGGTGGAACAACTGGATCACCTGGCAAAAGACGGCAAACAGCCCGCCGATCACCAACGCGAAGGCGGCCACTGTCATCACGGTCTCCGACAGATTCGTCCGGCTGAACCCATAGCCCGCGTGCACCGCCATGAACGCGGCAAGCAGGAAGCCCGCGCCGAGCCAGTTCATCGACGGCTGCGCGACGGGCAGCACGATCGACTGCGCGATCAGCACGAGCCCGAACGCCAGAGGCACCAGCGCAACCACGGGAGACGCGAACGCCACGCGCGGCCGGGCCGTCGACACCAGAAAGGCGACGCCCGCGCCCAGCAGCAGATAGAGCGACAGCGCCGTGAATTCGGCATAGAACGTCGGGATCGGGTACGTGTGGTTGACGACGGCATACGGCAGGATCAACGCACAAGCCAACAGGAATAAGGACAGGTAACGCGCAAAGGGGTTGGACATGAGTAACCGGGGATCTCAGCAACCGGCGCACTATACAAAAAAATCCTTGCGCTGTGCGCCGGCCGGCCGAAATAACCTCGAATCGGGCCGCGGCGCGAAAGCTTTTGCCGTGACCCTTGACGGTGTTCAACAGATTCAGGACGCGCCACTCGTCATCGAGTTCCCATCAGCTGCGGCACTCAGGCGGCGCGAGATTCGACGACAACGTCGGAGCATCGATGGGCATCGGTCCGGCGCCCGGCGCGGGCAGCGACGATGCGGCCTTGCCGCCCGCGAAACATTCCCACGTGATCGTGCCCTTCTGCGCCGCGCCCTTCGCAAGTGCGACGCGCGCAGTCGGCGTGTCCGCGTTATCGGGCGCGGACGGCACGAACACGATCGTATTCGCTCCGTCCAGCGCGACGCGCGCAGTGAACGCGACGGTGATCTGGCCCGTGTCGTCGTCGATGTGGATCGACTGGACATTGCGCGTGGCGGGCGGCGAAGCATATCCGCTGCCGAACGCGTTGGCGCTGCCGGCGTTCTCGCCGACGGTCAGCTGCGCAGCGGCCGCCAGCGACATCCCCTCGCCGACTCGGCTGCGTGCGAGATAGTCCTGATAGGCGGGAATGGCATACGCCGCGATCACGCCGACGATCGCCAGCACGATCATCAGCTCGATCAGGGTGAAGCCGCAGAATCGCCCGATACGCGCAAGCGCGGCGGACCATGGGGGCAACGAACGGGCTCGCCGCCCGGGTGCATGAAGCGTGGACAACGAAGCAACGGCAACAGTAGCGATCATAGGCAGACTCCTCAAAACGAAAGCGCCTGCCCCGGGAATCAGGACAGGTGCTTCGATCGTAGCGAGCCGCGAATGGCGCCGGCAGTCAGCCGAATGGCCAATGGTGCACGTGCGAATGTATCGGTAGAGTGAATGGCATCAATGCATTCCGGGCGGCGTGCCCGTGATGCGCGCCGCGTTTCGCCGCTTGAGCGCGTAGCCGGCTATCACGACGAACAACGCGCAGGCGATGCGCATGCCGTACTCGGCAATGGGCGTGTCGAGGATCGGCCAGCGGTCCCCCGCCGGGTCGTTGACGATGAGGCCGCCCGCGATCCAGCCGAGCAACGCGCCGCCGACGGTGATGACGATCGTGTAGCGGTCCAGCAGCTTAAGAACGAGCTGGCTGCCCCACACGATCAGCGGAATGCTGACGAACAGGCCGAACACGACGAGGGCAATCCGGTGATGCGGCTCGGCGGCCTCGGCGGCGCCTGCAATCGCGATCACGTTGTCGAGGCTCATCACGGCATCGGCGATGATGATCGTTTTGATAGCGGTGACCAGCTTGTCGGCGGGTTTGACGTTCGCGTGCGCATCGGGTGCGGGCGCGAGCAGGCGCACGCCGATCCATAGCAGCAACAGGCCGCCCGCGAACTTGAGCAGCGGCACGTCAAGCAGCGCGACGGCGAATGCGATCAGCATCACCCGCAGCAGGATCGCGCCCAGCGTGCCCCACAGCACGCCCTTCGTACGCTGTGCAGCCGGCAGATTGCGGCAGGCAAGCGCGATCACGACCGCGTTATCGCCACCCAGAAGAATGTCGATGACGATGATCTGAAAAACGGCGCCCCAATGGAGCGTGGTGAGGAACTCGAGCATGGAAAGCAGAATAAAAGGTGGCGAAAGCCGCAGGCAACAAAAAAGCGAGGGAGCAATCGCTCGCTCCCTCGCTTTGAACTGCGTCTTACGAAAGAATATCGTAAGAGTACCAAAAAACGCCGCAACCAGCGGGCGTTTCCGGGCGCTATCGCCAGGCGACTTACAGGACCGACTTCAGCAGGCGGGCCATTTCCGACGGGTTCTTCGTAACCTTGATACCGCAGGCGTCCATGATTTCCAGCTTCGCTTCTGCCGTGTCCGCACCGCCCGAGATCAGCGCGCCTGCGTGGCCCATGCGCTTGCCCGGAGGCGCCGTGACGCCGGCGATGAAGCCGACCACCGGCTTCTTCATGTTGTCCTTGATCCAGTACGCCGCGTTCGCTTCGTCCGGGCCGCCGATTTCACCGATCATGATGACCGCGTCCGTATCCGGATCGTCGTTGAACATCTTCATCACGTCGATGTGCTTGAGCCCGTTGATCGGGTCGCCGCCGATACCGACTGCCGACGACTGGCCGAGGCCCAGCGCCGTCAGCTGGCCGACTGCTTCGTACGTCAGCGTGCCCGAACGCGACACGACGCCGATGCGGCCATTCTTGTGGATGTGGCCCGGCATGATGCCGATCTTCAGTTCGTCGGGCGTGATCGTGCCCGGGCAGTTCGGTCCGAGCAGCAGCGTCTTGCGGCCTTCGCGGCGCATGCGGTCCTTCACTTCGATCATGTCGCGAACGGGGATGCCTTCCGTAATGCAGATCGCGAGATCGAGATCGGCTTCGACGGCTTCCCAGATTGCAGCAGCAGCGCCTGCGGGTGGCACGTAGATGACCGAGACGGTCGCGCCCGTTTCTGCCTTCGCTTCCTTGACGCTCGCGTAGATCGGAATGCCTTCGAAGTCTTCGCCAGCCTTCTTCGGGTTCACGCCCGCGACGAACGCTTCGCGGCCGTTTGCGTATTCACGGCATGCGCGCGTGTGGAACTGACCGGTCTTGCCGGTGATGCCCTGCGTGATGACCTTGGTGTCTTTGTTGATCAGAATCGACATGTATTGACCTCTGTTCGTTTGGCGACATGCGCTTTAGCGTCTTGCGGCAAAACTCTCTACCCGCGCCGCTCGCACGCCGCCATTCGTAATCCGGTGATAAGCGCCGGGGCGATCAGGCCTTGCCTGCGGCAGCCGCGACGACCTTCTGCGCAGCTTCTTCCATGCTGTCCGCCGAGATGATCGGCAGGCCGGAGTCAGCCAGCATCTTCTTGCCGAGGTCTTCGTTCGTGCCCTTCATGCGCACGACGAGCGGCACTTGCAGATCGACCGCCTTCGAAGCAGCGATCACGCCTTCCGCGATCACGTCGCAACGCATGATGCCGCCGAAGATGTTGACGAGAATCGCCGTCAGGTTCGGGTTCTTCAGCATCAGCTTGAAGGCTTCCGTGACCTTCTCCGTCGTCGCGCCGCCGCCGACGTCGAGGAAGTTCGCCGGTTCGCCGCCGAACAGCTTGATCGTGTCCATGGTCGCCATTGCGAGGCCCGCGCCGTTCACGAGACAGCCGATGTTGCCGTCGAGCGAGATGTACGCGAGGTCGAACTTCGATGCCTCGACTTCAGCGGGATCTTCTTCGTCCAGATCGCGGTAAGCGACGATTTCCGGATGACGGAACAGTGCGTTCGAGTCGAAGTTGAACTTGGCGTCCAGCGCGATCACCTTGCCTTCGCCCGTCAGGATCAGCGGGTTGATTTCGGCCAGCGATGCGTCCGTTTCCCAGAATGCCTTGTAGAGGCCCTGAAGGATTGCGCGCGCTTGCGGAATCGATGCGTCGGGCACGCCGATCTTCTTCGCGAGATCGTCGGCTTCGGAATCCTGCAGACCCTTGGAAGGGTCGACCGCGACCTTGTGGATCGCCTCTGGAGTCTTCTCAGCGACTTCCTCGATGTCCATGCCGCCTTCGCTTGAGGCCATCACGACGACCTTCTGCGACACGCGATCGATCACGAGACCGACATACAGTTCCTTCTTGATGTCAGCGCCTTCTTCGATCAGCAGACGATTCACCTTCTGGCCTTCCGGGCCCGTCTGGTGCGTGACCAGCTGCATGCCGAGAATCTGGTTCGCGTATTCGCGGACCTGGTCGAGCGACTTCGCGACCTTCACGCCGCCACCCTTGCCACGGCCACCCGCGTGGATCTGAGCCTTCACGACCCAGACCGGGCCGCCCAGCTCTTCAGCGGCCTTGACCGCATCGTCCACCGAGAAGACCGGCTTGCCGCGCGGTACCGCGACTCCGAATTTCCGCAGGATTTCCTTACCCTGGTACTCGTGAATCTTCATGCGTGATTCCCTTCAGTCTGAGAGTTGGATTGAACTTCGCTTCCGCCTGGACCGCTTACTCGGGATGGGCCGTCTTCACGACCTGTCCGTTGGGTGCGGCGTCCGCGCGATCCGCCGAACGCGGCGCGTGGCCATACCAGCGCGGATAAAACTGGCGCACCGCCTCGCCGTCGAATCGCAGCGCATGGCAGCGGCCCAACTGGAATGGCGGTTTGTCGTTTGATTGCTCGCTTGCTTGACCGCTCGCGTGTTCGTTCGAAGCGTTGTTTTGTACGTCCTGTCCGTTGCTGCCCTGTGCGTGCTGGCTCGAGCCGTCTGCCGATCCGTTCTGCGAACCTGCTTGCTGCCAGTCCCCCGGCTTTCCCCTCGCGGTGTTCCACACGTCGCCGGCGAATGCCTGGATGGCTGCCGTCGGCAGGACTGCGCACAACTCCGTGAGATGCGTGCAGCCAGCCGTGCCCGCGAGCAAGCGGGCGGCATCACGACGAAAGTTGCGGAACAGATTGAGCCCGATGAGGGCGCGATAGGCGGGATTGGAGGCTTCACACAGACCGGGATACGGCACCCAGTCGGACGACGCTTCGGCGTCGACGACATTGAGCTTGCGATCGATCGTGATGCGAAGCCAGAGTTCATGGATCGGCAGGCCGTTCGGCCGGACACCCGACGCAAGCGCCACGTCACGTGGCTTTTCGTCGGTGAGGCACGCCTCGATATCCCACAGGCCATCTTCACGCTCGTATGCGTCCACTCGGATTGCGCGGCGATGGCGCAATTGTCGGGACACTGGCGGGGAAAGCGGCATGCGAGAAAAAAGGCCGGATTGAAGAACCGTTGAATTTTAGCATACTGGGTATTTGAGCCTGGCCGAAGCCGCAGTAGCTTGTTCCGCCGCGCCTTGCGCGGAGTTTGCGACACGGCACAGGTTGAGCGCGTTTCATCCGGTGCTTCGGTCATGCAGCGCGCCCGACTTGCTCGCCTTATTCCGACGCCCAGTCTTCGTCGATACCCTTGAGGATTTTCCCGATGATCGCCTGCGAAAAACCGCGCGCGGCAAGGAATCGCGCCTGCTTCGCTCGCTCATTGGGCGTCTCGGGGAGTTGGCCGAATTTCTTGCGCCATACGGCTTGAGCGCGCGCCAGTTCCGTTTCGCGCAACTGCGCGCCGACTTCTTCGACTAGCGCCTGCCCGACCGAATGGCGCTTGAGTTCGCCGAGAATGCGGCCCGCGCCCATGCGTGACGCACGCCGATTGATCAGGCTTTCCGCGAAACGCGAATCGGAGAGCCAGCCTTCGCTTTCGAGCGAATCCAGCAGTTCGTCGATGGATTCGCCCTCCTCCGCGTAGGGCGCGAGCTTGCGTGACAACTCGGCGCGACTGTATTCGCGGCGCGAAAGGTAGCCGAGCGCACGGCCTTTGAGCGAACGCGCGGAACGTTGTGCTGTGCGGCTTGCCGTATCGGCAGATTTGGCTTCGCCAGGCTGACGACGTGATCGGGTGTAGGTGGTCTCGCCGCTGCCGTCGCCCGGACGATTGGGAGGAGACGGACGGGGAGACGGACCGAGCCCCGCTGCACGATCGTGGGCATCGAACGATTCGAACGGATCGAAATCGTCCGATGACGAGTCGTGTGTACGCGGCGAGGCCACAGACGCAGATGAAACTGAAGATGGGCGTGACGACGATTCGAATGCCTCGTCGTCACGCAGGCCCGCATCCCGTCCTGCGTCCCTGGCGGAAGCAGAGCGCGAATAAACGGGATGGCCCTTGCGTATCACGCGACGATTATTCTTCTTCGCCCGCGACTTCCGCGTCCGCATTCACTGCGGCGTCCGTCGGCATTGCGCTCACGCCGAGCGACTCGCGGATACGGTTTTCGATCTCGAGCGCGATCTCGGGATTTTCACGCAGGAATTCACGCGCGTTGTCCTTGCCCTGGCCGATACGCTCGCCGTTGTAGCTGTACCAGGCACCGGCCTTGTCGACGATCTTCGCCTGCACGCCGAGATCGATGACTTCGCCCTGACGCGAGATGCCTTCGCCATACAGGATGTCGAAGATCGCCTCGCGGAACGGTGGCGATACCTTGTTCTTCACGACCTTCACGCGCGTTTCGTTGCCGATCACTTCGTCGTTCTTCTTGATCGAACCGATACGGCGAATGTCCAGACGCACCGACGCGTAGAACTTCAGCGCGTTGCCGCCCGTCGTGGTTTCCGGATTGCCGAACATCACGCCGATCTTCATGCGGATCTGATTGATGAAGATGACGAGGCAGTTCGTACGCTTGATCGTACCCGTCAGCTTGCGCAGCGCCTGCGACATCAGACGCGCCTGCAGGCCAGGCAGCGAATCGCCCATTTCGCCTTCGATTTCAGCCTTCGGCACGAGCGCCGCAACCGAGTCGATCACGATCATGTCGATCGAGCCCGAACGCACCAGCGCGTCCGCGATTTCGAGCGCCTGTTCGCCCGTGTCCGGCTGCGAGACCAGCAGGTCGCTCACGTTCACACCGAGCTTTTGTGCGTACTGGATGTCGAGCGCGTGTTCCGCGTCGATGAACGCCGCCGTGCCGCCGAGCTTTTGCATTTCGGCGACAACCTGCAGCGTCAGCGTGGTCTTGCCCGACGACTCCGGCCCGTAGATTTCCACCACACGGCCACGCGGCAGACCGCCGACGCCCAGCGCGATGTCGAGGCCCAGCGATCCCGTCGAGACCACCTGGATATCTTCGACTGCCTCACCTTGGCCGAGCCGCATGACCGACCCCTTGCCGAACTGCTTTTCAATCTGCGCAAGCGCGGCCGCAAGGGCCTTGCTCTTTTCCGCAGTCAGTCCAGCCGAGCCTTTCTTGCTTTCTTCCATGAATCGTCCTTTGCTATGATGAACGGCGTCTGAGGCAGGTGCACCGGCTGATTCGACACCGCTTTAAACACGGTATGAACATCCAGCACGCTAAACGCAGACACTGTATAAAAAAACAGTAGTTTTGGCAAGCCCGAATCGCATGCGGACGTCCACATGTGCGAAGCGGGCCACACTCGCTACCCACAAACAATTTTCGGAGACGCTGTGCGCCGGAGCGCCCCGGTGCCGGCCGGGCAAGGCGCAACATGCGAATTCTCATTGCCGAAGACGACAGCATACTCGCGGACGGTCTCGTCCGATCACTCCGCCAATCGGCATACGCCGTTGACCATGTGAAGACGGGCGCGGAAGCAGATACCGCGCTGTCGATGCAGACTTTCGACCTTCTGATTCTCGATCTCGGACTGCCGAAAATGTCCGGCCTCGAAGTGCTGCGGCGTCTGCGCGCGCGCAATTCGAGCCTGCCCGTGCTGATCCTGACGGCAGCCGACAGCGTCGACGAGCGAGTCAAGGGACTGGACCTCGGCGCCGACGACTACATGGCCAAGCCCTTCGCGCTCAACGAACTCGAAGCACGAGTGCGCGCGCTGACACGGCGCGGCGCGGGCGGCGGACCGACCGTCGTCAGGCACGGATCGCTGTCGTTCGATCAGATCGGTCGAATTGCCTATGCCAACGAGCAGGTTATCGATCTCTCCGCGCGTGAGCTAGGATTGCTCGAAGTCCTGTTGCAGCGGATCGGGCGGCTGGTCTCGAAGGAACAGCTCGTCGATCACCTGTGCGAATGGGGCGAGGAAGTCAGCAACAACGCGATCGAGGTGTACGTGCACCGGCTGCGCAAGAAGATCGAGCCGAGCGGCGTACGCATCATCACCGTGCGCGGGCTTGGCTACTGCCTTGAGAAGGCCGCGCCGTCGCCGCAGACGCAAACGCAACCACAAACGGCTAGCGATCAGGCATCGCCGCAGACGCCGGCGCCACAGCAATCCGAGGCGACCGCGTCGACGGCAATGCCCGCCAGCCACCACTTCAAGTAAAGGCGCTCCATGTCCGTCCGCGCACCACGCGCCACGGCGCACGCGGCGGATATCGACGAAGTCCGCGACGCCCGTTACGCGAATCCGTTCGCGCCGCCCGACGAAACCGAGGCGGCGGCGGAGACGCGTCCGCGCTCGCTGTTCGGCGAAATCCTCGACTGGATGCTCGCGCCCCTGCTGCTGCTGTGGCCGATGAGTCTTGCCGTCACGTATCTGGTCGCGAAGTCGATTGCGAACGGGCCGTTCGACCGCGCGCTGGAAACCGACGCGTATGTGCTCGCGCGACAGATTCATCCCGTCAATGGCGTGGCCGAACTGACGCTGCCCGAGTCGACGCGCGATTTCCTGCGCGCCGACAACATCGACAGCGTGTTCTATCAGGTGCTGGGCACGCGCGGCGAACTGGTCGCCGGCGATCGCGACATGCCGCTTCCCCGTGAAGAGGACAGGCCGCAGCCGGGCATCGTCGAGTTTCGCGACGACCTGCTGCGCGGCAACGACATCCGCGTGGCCTATACGACCGTCGAGTTTCCGCAGACTTCCGGCGCGCAGCCCGTGCTTGTGCAGGTAGCCGAGACACTCGACAAACGCAGCGCGCTCGCCAACGACATCATCAAGGGCGTGATCCTGCCGCAGTTCGTGATCCTGCCGCTCGCAATTTTGCTCGTCTGGTTCGGGCTCTCGCGCGGCCTCGCGCCACTGCACGCGCTGCAGGCACATATCCGCGCGCGCCGCCCCGACGACCTGTCGCCGCTCGAAGCGCGCCGCGCGCCGCCGGAAATCGAGCCGCTCGTCACATCGTTCAACGACCTGCTGACCCGCCTCGAACAGAACATGGAGCTGCAGAAGCGCTTCATCGCCGACGCCGCACATCAGATGAAGACGCCGCTCGCGGGCTTGCGCACTCAGGCGGAACTGGCGCTGCGGCAGGATGCGTCGGCGGAAGTGCATCGTTCGCTCGAACAGATCGCAACCAGTTCCGAGCATGCCGCGCGGCTCGTCACGCAACTGCTCGCGCTGGCGCGCGCGGAAAACCGCATGTCCGGACAGATATTCGCGCCCGTCGAGATCGGCGACGTCGCCCGCAGCGCCGTGCGCGACTGGGTCCAGGCCGCGCTCGCGAAGCAGATGGATCTCGGCTACGAAGGGCCGGAAACGCCCGAAGAAGCGATCGAAGTCGAAGGCAACCCCGTCATGCTGCGCGAGATGCTGTCCAACCTGATCGACAACGCGATCCGCTACACGCCCGCCGGCGGACGCATCACCGTGCGGGTGCGGCGCGACGATGTCGCGCGGATGGCCCATCTGGAAGTCGAGGACACGGGCATGGGCATTCCCCCCGCGGAGCGCGAACGCGTGCTCGAACGCTTCTATCGGATTCTCGGACGCGAAGGAGACGGCAGCGGCCTCGGTCTCGCGATCGTCCGCGAAATCGCGACGATGCACGGCGGCAAGCTCAGCATCGACGACAACGTGTATCAGACGTCGCCGCGCCTCGCCGGGACGCTCGTCCGTGTCAGCCTGCGGATGATGGATCGTGCACAGGACTTACCCTAATCCGTCAGCTTGAGCCGTTTGCGTCAGCAATCGCATGCGGACCGTTTGCAAGCAATTAGGACACAAACAGGAGAAATTGCATCGAATTGGCCGACGTTTGTCGGATTCGAGCACTCTCAAGAACATGGGTTCCGAGTCAGAACGCCGTAAGTTTCCGCTCCAATAATCGCTACACGGCAACGCCTGTCCAGGCGAACCGCGACTCATATCAATACTGGAGACGACATATGGCTACCGTAAGCGGGCAAATCTCGCACGCGCCGATGACGAAAGACGAGAAACGGGTGATTTTCGCGTCGTCGTTGGGCACGGTTTTCGAGTGGTACGACTTTTACCTGGCCGGCTCCCTCGCGGCCTACATCAGCAAGAGCTTCTTTTCCGGCGTCAATCCGACGGCCGCGTTCATCTTTACCCTCCTCGGCTTCGCGGCCGGTTTCGCGGTGCGCCCGTTCGGCGCGCTGGTGTTCGGGCGGCTCGGCGACATGGTCGGCCGCAAGTACACGTTCCTGATCACGATCGTCATCATGGGTCTGTCGACCTGCGTGGTCGGCTTCCTGCCGGGCTATGCGGCGATCGGCTTCGCATCACCGGTGATCTTCATCGCGATGCGTCTGCTGCAAGGCCTTGCCCTCGGCGGCGAGTACGGCGGCGCCGCGACCTACGTCGCGGAACACGCGCCAGCCAACCGGCGCGGCTTCTACACCTCGTGGATCCAGACGACGGCGACGCTCGGCCTGTTCCTGTCGCTGCTCGTGATTCTCGGCGTGCGCACGGCGATGGGCGAAGAAGCGTTCGGCAGCTGGGGCTGGCGCATTCCGTTCATTGCATCGCTGTTCCTGCTGGGCGTTTCGGTGTGGATCCGCCTCCAACTGCGCGAGTCGCCGGCATTCGCACGGATCAAGGCTGAAGGCAAGACGTCGAAGGCGCCGCTCTCGGAAGCGTTCGGTCAATGGAAGAATCTGAAGATCGTGATTCTGGCTCTGATCGGCATAACGGCCGGCCAGGCAGTTGTCTGGTACACGGGCCAGTTCTATGCGCTCTTCTTCCTGACGCAAACGCTGAAGGTCGATGGCGCAAGCGCGAACATTCTGATCGCGATCGCACTGCTGATCGGCACGCCGTTCTTCCTGTTCTTCGGTTCGCTGTCCGACCGCATCGGCCGCAAGCCGATCATCATGGCAGGCTGCCTGATCGCGGCGCTGACGTACTTCCCGCTGTTCAAGGCGCTGACGCACTACGCGAACCCGGCTCTCGAGGCCGCGACGCAAAAGGCGCCCATCGTCGTGATCGCGAATCCGGACGAGTGCTCGTTCCAGTTCAACCCGGTCGGCACGGCCAAGTTCACGTCGTCCTGCGATATCGCGAAGAGCGCGCTGTCGAAGGCCGGCCTGAACTACGACAACGTGGCGGCGCCGGCGGGCACGCTTGCGCAAATCAAGGTCGGCGACACGACCATCGACACGTATGAGGGCAAGGCGGCAGGCGCCAAGGAAGCAGGCGCGACGTTCGACAAGACCCTGAGCACGGCTCTGAAGACTGCCGGCTATCCGCCGAAGGCCGACCCGTCGCAGCTCAACTGGCCGATGACGGTCGTGATCCTGACGATCCTCGTGATCTACGTAACGATGGTGTACGGGCCGATCGCGGCGATGCTGGTCGAGATGTTCCCGACGCGCATCCGCTATACGTCGATGTCGCTGCCGTATCACATCGGCAACGGCTGGTTCGGCGGCTTCCTGCCGGCGACCGCGTTCGCGATTGTTGCGGCCAAGGGCAACATCTACTCGGGGCTGTGGTATCCGATCGTGATCGCGCTGGGCACCTTCGTGATCGGCCTGCTTTTCGTGCGGGAGACCAAGGACTCCAACATCTACGCGCAGGACTGAGCGCCGCGCGCAAAAAAGATGCCGGCGGGGGGTTGACAGTCTCTGTCGGCATCTTCATAATTTCGCTTCTTTCGGCGAATTAGCTCAGTCGGTTAGAGCGACGGAATCATAATCCGCAGGTCCGGGGTTCGAGTCCCTGATTCGCCACCAAATGCAAAAAGCCGCTGTTTCTCACGAAACAGCGGCTTTTTCAATTCCGGCGCCCATCAAAAAATCGATGGCCGCGCAACCAACTGGGCCGTGTGCGCCCTCACCGCTCCACGATCCTCGTCAGATTCCCCCGCACCTTCTGCAGCAGCGCGATGAGTTGCTTCACTTCCTCGTCGGTCAATCCGCTGAGCCCCTCCGCCGCAATCTGATCGCCGACTTTCTTCGCATCGTCCAGCGTCTGCTCGGCCTTCTCGGTCAAGCGGATCTGCTTCTCGCGCCGATCACGCGGATTGCCTAAGCGCTCGATCCATCCACCCTCTTCCATCCGGTCGAGCAGCCGGCCAGCCGAAATGGGCGCGACCTCCAGCAGATCCGCGAGCCGTGCCTGATTGATATCGCCGTAATGCGACAGATACGCGAGCGCGCGGCATTGCGCGCGCGTCAGATCGATCGACAGCCGCGCGAGGTCGTCGAACCGCTTGCCGACCAGCCTGCCGACATCAGAAATGAGAAAGCCGAATCGCTCGTCGAAATGATTTTTCATCGCGCGATTATACGAAGAGGCACCGCTGCGTCGGCCCGAAACATCCACCGAATCGTGCTATCCGGGAAATTCAGCGTTTTCACAAAAAGCAGCTGCCTATACAATAAGCATGCTTACTATTCAAAAATTATCGCTTCATGACCCCCGATTTGCCGGCAGCAAAGCCCGCCGTCGCTCTGAACCGTCCGATGATCACGATCGCGATCATGCTCGCGACGCTGATGCAGACGCTCGACAGCACCATCGCCAACGTCGCGCTGCCGCACATGCAGGGCAGTCTGTCAGCGTCGCAGGATGAGATCACGTGGGTGCTCACGTCGTACATCGTCGCGGCCGCGATCGCTACGCCGCTCACCGGCTGGCTGTCGGACCGGCTGAGCGTCAAGCGTCTGCTGATGTTCGCGATCGGCGGGTTCACGGTCGCGTCGGCGCTGTGCGGGCTGTCCGAGACGCTGACGCAGATCGTCGCGTCGCGCCTGTTGCAGGGCGTCTTCGGCGCATCGCTCGTGCCGCTTTCGCAGTCGATTCTGCTCGACATCAATCCGCGCGAGAAACAAGGCCAGGCGATGGCCGTCTGGGGCATGGGCGTGATGGTCGGCCCGATTCTCGGCCCGACACTCGGCGGCTGGCTCACCGATAGCTACAACTGGCGCTGGGTCTTCTTCATCAACCTGCCGATCGGCGCGTTCGCGCTCTTTGGCGTGCTCACCTTTCTTCCGTCGCGCGAACCGAAGCACGACACGAAATTCGACGCCTTCGGTTTCGCGACCCTCGGCCTCGCGATCGGCGCGCTGCAGGCGATGCTCGATCGCGGCGAGCAGCTCGACTGGTTCGGCTCGAATGAAATCGTCGCCGAGGCGCTGATCGCGTCGATCAGCTTCGCGTTCTTCATTGCGCACACAGCGACCGTCGGCAAGTCGTCGTTCTTCAAGTACGAGTTGCTGAAGGACCGCAACTTCGCGACGGGCACGTTTTTCATCTTCATCATCGGCGCGGTGATGTACGCGACACGCGCACTGCTGCCACCGATGCTGCAAAACCTGATGAACTATCCCGTCGCGACAACGGGTCTTGTCACCGCGCCGAGCGGCGCCGGCACGATGCTCGCGATGCTGCTCGCAGGCCGCCTGCTCAAGCACATCGACGCGCGCCTGATGCTGCTCACCGGCTTCGTCGTGTCGGCATTCGCGCTCTGGCAGATGATGCAGTACACGATCGTGCTGTCGGCATCGAACATCGTGTGGCCCGGCGTGATCCAGGGCTTCGGCCTCGGACTCGTGTTCGTGCCGCTGAGCGCGCTGACGTTCTCGACGCTCACGCCAACGCTGCGCGCCGACGGCACCGCGACCTATAGCCTGATGCGCAACATCGGCAGCAGTATCGGCATCTCGATCGTGCAGACGCTGCTCACGCGCAACACGCAGGTCGCGCATTCGGACCTCGCGGCGAACGTGAACATGTTCAATCCCATCGTCCAGCCGCTACTCGCGACGGGTTCACGCGTCGACGTCGCCGTGCTCGACGCATCGATCACGCAGCAGGCCGCGATGATCGCGTATCTGAACGACTTCAAGCTGATGTTCGTCGCAACGCTGTTCGTCATTCCCCTCGTGCTGCTGATTCGGCCGTCGCGCACCGCGAGCAGCGAATCCGCCGCGCATGCGGCGATGGACTGACGTCGCGCGCGGAAATACGTCAGCCTTCGATCCGCCCTCGCGTCACGCCGAGCAGAGACGCCATCGCGTGACGGGCGCGCGGCGCATCGCGGTCGCGGATCGCTTCGAACACAGCCGTATGCTCGCCTAGCGACGCATTGAACACATCGGCGCGTTTCGCGTTCAGCCGCAACTGCGCTTCGAGCGTGCGCTCGATCAGCGTGCCGAGCGGTATCAGCAACTCGTTGCTGCATGCGGCGAGCACGCTCAGATGGAACTGCAGGTCGGCGCGCACCCATTCGTCGACGTTGCGCGCCGCGGCCATCGCCGAATGCGCGGCCTCGAGCGCGCCGAACGATTCGTCGCCATGCGACGCCGCCGCGAGCGCGGCCGCGTAGGGCTCGATCATCTCGCGCATTTCCTGCAGCTTCAGCGCGAAGTCCATCGCGGGTGCGACGCGCGAATACCAGTCGAGCAAATCCGCATCCAGCAGATTCCACGCGGTCTTCCGACGCACGCGCGTACCGACGCGCGGCCTTGATTCGATCAGCCCTTTCGACGTCAACGTGCGCAGCGCTTCACGAAGCACCGTGCGGCTCACGCCGAACGTCTCCATCAGGTCCGCTTCGCGCGGCAGGACGGATTCCGGCGCATAGTCGCCGCGCAGAATGGCCGTCGCCAGCAAATACGCGACGCGGCCGTGCAGGTCTCGCTGAATGTCCGTTCTCCTGATGCGGATTGTCGAATGGGTCTGTTGCGCGGCATCGCCTGGCGAAGCGAAGCGACGCGAACCGCTCGCGATTATCTGCGATCGGACGCGCGAAACCTAACGCGGGTCCCTGCATCGCCCGATAAAATCTTCCGCCAAATAATACTATTAATACTACTTTAACGCGATTTTGCTGTAGCATGTGGCTCCTCGACTGCCGCGCCGCGCTCGACCCGTCGGTGAAGCGAGGCGCTCATCAACTGCAACCGGCTTTGCCAGCAAAGGAGACAACCCATGAAGATCACCCGAATCGAAACATTCATCGTTCCTCCGCGCTGGTGCTTCGTGAAGATCGAGACGGACGAGGGCCTCGTCGGCTGGGGCGAGCCCGTCGTCGAAGGCCGCGCGCACACCGTCGCGGCCGCCGTCGACGAGCTTTCCGACTATCTGATCGGCAAAGACCCGCGCAACATCGAGGACCACTGGCAGGTCATGTATCGCGCGGGCTTCTATCGCGGCGGCCCAATTTCGATGAGCGCGATCGCGGGGATCGATCAGGCGCTGTGGGACATCAAGGGCAAATTCCACGGCGTGCCTGTGCACACGCTGCTCGGCGGCCAGGTGCGCGACCGTATCAAGGTGTATTCGTGGATCGGCGGCGACCGTCCGAGCGACGTCGCGAACAACGCGCGCGCCGTCGTCGAGCGCGGCTTCAAGGCCGTGAAGATGAACGGCTCCGAAGAGCTGCAGATCATCGACACGTTCGACAAGGTACAAGGCGTCATCAACAACGTCGCGGCCGTGCGCGAAGCCGTGGGCCCGAACGTCGGCATCGGCGTGGACTTCCATGGCCGCGTTCACAAGCCGATGGCGAAGGTGCTTGCGAAGGAGCTCGATCCGTTCAAGCTGATGTTCATCGAAGAGCCTGTGTTGTCGGAGAACGTCGAGGCGCTGCGCGACATCGTCAACCAGACGAGCACGCCCATCGCGCTCGGCGAGCGTCTATATTCGCGCTGGGACTTCAAGCACATTCTCGCGGGCGGTTACGTCGACATCATCCAGCCGGACGCATCGCACGCGGGCGGCATCACGGAATGCCGCAAGATCGCGTCGATGGCGGAGGCCTACGACGTCGCGCTCGCGCTGCACTGCCCGCTCGGACCGATCGCGCTCGCGACATGCCTGCAGATCGACGCCGTCAGCTACAACGCGTTCATCCAGGAACAGAGCCTCGGCATCCACTACAACCAGGGCAACGATCTGCTCGACTACATCAAGAACCCCGAAGTCTTCAAATACGAGGAAGGCTTCGTGTCGATCCCGCAAGGTCCGGGGCTCGGCATCGAAGTGAACGAGGACAAGGTGCGCGAAATGGCGAAGATCGGCCACCGCTGGCGCAATCCCGTCTGGCGTCACGCGGACGGCAGCGTCGCCGAGTGGTAAGCAGGCTCGCGCCATATCGCGAATGAAGAAGCAGACGCCGCCTTCGGGTGGCATCTGTCATGGCGTTTGTCATTTGACAACCGTTCGTTTTGTCACCGACGTTACGTCGAACTTCGCCACATAGGGCGTTTCAGTAACGTTACATAACTGGCCGGGCGACGCGTTGCCGTCCTTCGCACGCGTCGCAACCGTCGCGAAAGCCCTTGAAGGACAAGGCTCTTCGCCCTGCCAATCAGCGCTTCACGACGAATGGCCCGCTCCTTGCTGAACGCGATGCAAACATCCGTTCAAGCAGAGGACGCAATGGGCGAATTTCTTGCCGACTACCTGATCCGCGAACAGGCGGCCGTCGGCGCGCTGGTGGTGTTCAGCGTGTTGCGCGTAATCGGCGCGGCGATCGCGTTCGAGCGCGGCTGGCGCATCGCGACGATCGAACAGTGCTTCCTCGCCGCAGCGATTCTCTATTGCGTGCCGGAATTTTTCGACCTGCTGATGCACATGACGAGTTCGCATGCGGTAGCGGCGGAACTCGAAGGCAAGGCGGCGGGCAGCGCGATCGCACTTTCTTGTGCGCCTATCGTCGGGCACAAGCTGGGCTGCGAGTGATACGTGCATTGACGTGCATCGGCGCCGCGCGTCGGGTCGTGCGGCGCAATCCTGCGTGATGATTCAGCGTGCTTCAAGTGCTTCGCGTGCGTCAAACGCTTCACGTGCTTCAAGCGCTTCGCATGCCTCAAACGCTTCACGTGTCTCAAAAGCTTCACGTGTCTCAAAAGCTTCACGTGTCTCAAACGCTTCACGTGTGTCAAACGCTTCACGTGTCTCAAACGCTTCGAGTACTTCAAACGTTCGAGACACTCGCGTTCAACCCAACGCGACATACCCCGGCACGCTATGCGACAACACAGCCGCAGCGGCGAAGATGCCGAGCATCGCAAGCGCCTCGAGATACAGCACGTTGGAGAACGTACGCGCATCCATCGTCGCGGCGGTGCGGCGCAATCTCGGCAGCGCGGCAAAACGGTTCAGTCCGCCCATCGCCAGCGCGAGCGCAACGAGCACGAGCTTGAGCGTGAGCACGTGTCCCCATGTGCTTCCTGTGATGGCGTCGAACGACCCGCCCGCACCGCGCGCGGCATTGAACACGCCTGAGAGCAGCACGAACACGACAGCAACAAGCGATACGTTCGACAACTGGGTCGCCGTGCGTATCATCACGCCGCGCGCGATCGATGTGCTGAGCGCCGGCAGCACCGAGAACCCTGATGCGAGCACGAGGCCGCCCCATACGGAAGTCGTGAGCACATGCAGCGTTTGCATGCCGATAGCGGCAGATCCAAGACCCGCATCCGCCGCATGGCCGAGCGATGCCTTGCCGCCCGCAATCGCGATCACGGCGAGCCATAGCAGCGCATTGCGCAGCATGTTGTTCTGCCGTGCGAACGATACGAGCGTCAGCACGAGCGCGCCGCCAAACGCGACGCTCCAGGCGAAACCGACATGCGTCTGCGACAGCATCGTCGGCACGACGCCGAATGCTTCAGGCAGGCCGACGCCCGCCATTTCCGCCGCCTGATAGAGCAGCCAGCCGAGATCGGCCAGCACGAGCACGATCGCAGCAGCCTGCATCGACCGCTGCGCGCGCAACCACGCGGGGCGCGCGGGCGCGATCTTCGCCTGCGCATCGTTCGCGAGCCACGCGCCGAGCAACGCCGAACCAACGGCAAACGCAAACGCGATGTTCATGAGCGCGGCCATCGCGACCTGCCCGATCCACAATCCGTCGACTCTCATTTGACGTTGAAGGCGTAGCTGCCTTTGGTGCGGTGTCCGTCTTCGGCAACGGCCGTCCATTGCACGGTGTAGCGCCCCGGCGCGAGCGGCTGCAACGCGAGACGCATGGTCCTCGTGTCCGCTGGATCGACTTCGGAAGCGGTGGATGCCGCCCGCTTGCCATGCGCATCGACGAGCACGATCTTGCTGAACGCCGGTTCGAGCGGCTCGCTGAAGCGGATCGTCACTGCGGAAGGGGCTGCGATCTCGGCATCGGGCGCGGGTTCGCGCGACGTCGGCGTCGCATGGGCAAAGGCGTTCGACGCGACGACGAGCGACGCGCCGCACGCCGCAAGCCAGCGAAGTGGCGAGCGCAATGGCAAGGAAAGAGTCATAAGGTGGCTATGAGTGGAACGCTGGGACATGCAAGGACGCAGAACGGTCGGAATAGTACGCTTCGATATCTCGCAGCCGACTCAGTTCAACGATGCCGAGCCGTTCATCGCGTAGCGTGGCATCACTTCGCGAACAAAGCGCCGCGCGTGAATAGCGCGTGAATATCGTGAAAGCGAAGCGCGCGAGACATCGCAACCGAGCGAGCGTCACCGATGCGAAATGCGCCATCTTAAATGAGCTGGAAGCGCTGCCGCCAGGCCGCAAAGCATTTTGTGAACAAGCGCGCGTCCTTATGCGATGACGTTCGGTTGCGTCAACTTGTCGCATCGACGGGTGTCGCGACGGCGCATCAGGTGGGAAATTGGTCGCATGTGTCAAATAGTCACCATTACCCATCGATGATAGAATGCTGCGTCGCCGCGCAGCGTCTGCATTATCCATCGCGCTGCACACACCGATCCGCTCGAAGTTCGGCAAGGTCCCCGATAATCATGGAGTTACGCGTGTCTTCAAGACGCATTTTCCGCCCTTTGCTCGCCCTCTTTTTGATCGGGTGCGCAGGCGTATCTGGCGCTGCGAAAGCGCAAACTCAGCCCAAAGCTCCGGACACAATGGAAGCGCGCGTGCAAGGCTGCACGGCATGTCACGGCTCGAAGGGCCAAGGCACGGATAACGACTACTTCCCGCGTCTTGCTGGCAAGCCGGCCGACTATCTGTACAACCAGTTGAAGAACTTCCGCGAAGGCCGCCGGAAGTATCCGCCGATGAACTACCTCGTCACGTATCTCTCGGACGACTACCTTCATCAGATCGCGACGTACTTTTCGCAGCAGCGTCCGCCGTATCCGACGCCGGCCAAGCCGACCGTCTCCGATGCGACGCTCGCGCGCGGAAAGGAAATCGTGCTGAACGGCGACGCATCGAAGCAGATTCCCGCTTGCGCGGCTTGCCACGGCAAGGGCCTTACGGGCATGGAACCGGCTATTCCGGGCCTGGTCGGACTGCACCTCGACTACATCAGCGCGCAGTTGGGCGCATGGCGTTCGGGTTCGCGCCACGCAATCGAGCCTGACTGCATGCACACGATCGCAACGCGTCTGACGGACGCCGACGTGAACGCAGTCGCCGCGTGGCTGTCCACGCAGCAGGCGCCGCAGAACCCCGTGCCGGCACCCGCCAAATCGTTGAAGACTCCGCTTGCCTGCGGCAGCGAACCGCAATAAGGCACCGGGAGAGACAAACAAATGAAACGCAAGTCTTTGTTCGCCCTTTCGGCTGTCGTCGTCGTTGCGGCTGCCGCACTCGTTCCCGTCCTGTGGTCGGGTGGCGACAACCTGCACAACGGCACCGCGATGGCGGCCACGCCGGCAGACCAGGCTGAACTGATCAAGAAGGGCGAGTATCTCGCTCGCGCCGGCGACTGTATCGCGTGCCACACGGTGCGCGGCGGCAAGATATTCGCCGGTGGCCTGCCGATGGCCACGCCGTTCGGCACGCTGTTCACGCCGAACATCACGCCTGATGACCAGTACGGCATCGGCAAATGGTCGCAGGACGACTTCTATCGCGCGATGCACACGGGCCGCTCGAAGGACGGCAGCCTGCTCTATCCGGCGTTCCCGTTCACGAGCTACACGAAGGTCTCGCGCGCCGACTCGGACGCGATCTACGCTTATCTGCGTTCGGTCCCGCCCGCATCGGTGCCGAGCCGTCCGCACGAACTCAAGTTCCCGTTCAACAACCGCAACCTGCTGATCGGCTGGCGCACGCTGTTCTTCCGTGAAGGCGAGTACAAGCCGGACCCGACCAAATCGGTCGAATGGAACCGCGGCGCGTATCTGATCGAAGGCCTTGGCCACTGCGGCATGTGCCACACGTCGATCAACGCGATGGGCGGCCCCGTCAACTCGGCTGCGTTCGCGGGCGGTCTGATTCCGCTGCAGAACTGGTACGCGCCGTCGCTGACGTCGAACAAGGAAGCGGGCCTCGGCGACTGGGACATCAAGGACATTTCCGATCTGCTGAAGACGGGCGTGTCGCCGCGCGGTGCGGTGTTCGGTCCGATGGCCGAAGTGGTTCACAACAGCCTCCAGTACATGACGGACGATGACGTCCACGCGATGTCGACGTACCTGAAGACGATCCCGCAAAAGAGTGAAGCGCCTGAGCATCTGCAACTGGAAACGTCGGAGCAGTTCGGCGGCGAGCTGTTGAAGCAAGGCCAGAAGGTCTACGCGGACAACTGCGCGAAGTGTCACGAAGCGAATGGTCTCGGCCAGCCGCCGAACTTCCCGCCGCTCGCGAACAACCAGTCGATCCAGATGCCGTCGGCCGTCAACCCGATCCGCATGGTGCTGAACGGCGGCTATCCGCCGAGCACGGACGGCAATCCGAAACCGTATGGCATGCCGCCGTTCGCCCAGTCGCTGTCGAATCAGGAAGTGGCAGCCGTTGTGACGTACATCCGCCAGTCGTGGGGCAACCACGGCACGGCTGTATCGCCGCAACAAGTGGTCGATCTGCGTTCGGCGCCGCTCGACTAAGCGCCGTCCGATGTATCGGGGCGCGGCCTGCGGTTATCGCGGCCGCGCCCTTCGCTTTTTGTAGCATCGTGTAGCATCGCAGTTTCGAAGCCCGTCTGTCTTCGACGCAACGGACATCTGACATATCGGGCGTATAACGTATGTCCAGTGTCGTTTGTCAGGTGGCGCAGGCATCATGCGGGGGGAAGTACCGTGCACGTCGGGGAGCGTCTGAACAGCATCACTCATCTGGTGGGCGCCGTGTTGTCGGTGGCGGGGCTCGCAACGCTCGTGACGATGGGCGCGCTCGACGGCGATGCGTACAAGGTCGTGAGCTTCAGCGTCTACGGCGCGATGCTGTGTGCGTTGTACGGAATCTCGACGCTCTATCACAGCGTGAGCGGTCCGCGTCTGAAGGCGATCCTGCAGAAGTGCGATCACTCCGCGATCTATCTGCTGATTGCGGGCAGCTATACGCCGTTCACGCTGGTCACGCTGCGTGGTCCGTGGGGCTGGTCGCTGTTCGGCGTGAGCTGGGGCTTGGCGGCGCTCGGGATCGTGCAGGAACTGACGCTCGGGCGACGCACCCGCAGCGTATCGATGGTGCTTTATCTGCTGATGGGATGGCTTGCGCTCGTCGCCATCGGCCCGCTGGTCACTGCATTGCCGGCCGCGGGCACTGCATGGCTCGTGGCCGGCGGGATCATCTATAGCGCGGGCATCTACTTCTTCGTCAACGACGAGCGCATCCGGCACGGACACGGTATCTGGCACCTGTTCGTACTCGCCGGCAGTCTGTGTCAATTCGTCAGCGTCGCGCGTTATGTCGCGTAAGGCGCGCGGCGGCGGATGCAACTTAATGCCAGTCGACGTGTCTGCATAGCGCGTCGAGCATTCGGCACGCATCGCGCGTGCCGCCGATTTCTCCGTGAACGGTGAGTGTCGGGCGAGCGATCGCCTCGATCGCCCGGGCGCGCGCCTGATGGCCGCGTTCGCACCGTTCGCACAATTGCATTGCAAAGAGCTTTTATGTCTTTTGATTCTCTCGGCTTGTCCGAACCGCTGGTCCGCGCCGTCAACGAACTCGGCTACACGTCCCCGACTCCGATCCAGTTGCAAGCCATCCCCGCCGTGCTCAACGGCGGCGACCTGATGGCCGGCGCGCAAACGGGCACCGGCAAGACGGCCGGCTTCACCCTGCCCATCCTGCAACGTCTTCTGACGATGCCGCCCGCGCCGGGCGGCAAGCGCGTCGTGCGCGCGCTCATTCTCACGCCGACGCGCGAACTCGCCGCACAGGTCGAAGAAAGCGTGCGTGCTTATGGCAAGTATCTGAAGCTCAAGTCGACCGTGATGTTCGGTGGCGTCGGCATCAATCCGCAGATCGACGCATTGAGGCGCGGCGTCGATATCGTCGTCGCGACGCCGGGTCGTCTGCTCGATCACATGCAGCAGAAGACCATCGACCTGTCGCATCTCGAGATTCTCGTGCTCGACGAAGCGGACCGCATGCTCGACATGGGCTTCATCCATGACATCAAGCGTGTGCTCGCGAAGCTGCCGCCGAAGCGGCAGAATCTGCTGTTCTCGGCGACGTTCTCCGACGAGATCAAGGCGCTTGCCGACAGCCTGCTCGATTCGCCCGCGCTGATCGAAGTCGCGCGCCGCAACACGACGGCTGAAACGGTCGCGCAGAAGATTCACCCTGTCGATCGCGACCGCAAGCGCGAACTGCTCACTCACCTGATCAAGCAGCACAACTGGTTCCAGGTGCTCGTGTTCACGCGCACGAAGCACGGCGCGAATCGTCTCGCCGAGCAGTTGACGAAGGACGGCATCAGCGCGCTTGCGATTCACGGCAACAAGAGCCAGTCGGCGCGCACGCGAGCGCTGTCCGAATTCAAGGACGGCACGCTGCAGGTGCTCGTCGCAACGGATATCGCCGCACGCGGCATCGACATCGATCAGCTGCCGCATGTCGTCAACTTCGATCTGCCGAACGTACCGGAAGACTACGTGCATCGCATCGGCCGCACGGGCCGCGCGGGCGCGACGGGCGAGGCGGTATCGCTGGTGTGCGTCGACGAGCTGCAACTGCTGAAGGACATCGAAAAGCTGATCAAGCGCGCCGTGCCGCAAGAAGTGATCGCGGGCTTCGAGCCCGATCCGAATGCGCGTCCAGAACCGATCCAGCGTCGCGGACAAAGCGGTGGTGGCCGTGCACCGCGTCAGGGACAAGGTCAAGGTCAAGGTCAAGGCGTAGGCCAAAGCCAGGGTCAGCGTCAAGGCCAGCGTCAGCCGAAGCGCGAAGGCTCGACGGGTGCGAACAACGGCGCGGCGCGCGACGGTCAGCGCGGTTCGGCTTCGGGCTCGGGTTCGGCCGATAAGCCGAAGCACCAGCCGCATGCGAAGCCGCAAAACGCAAAGCCCATGCATGCGCGTCACGACGGCGCGCGTCATCAGGACAAGCCGCGCGCGGCAACGCATGACGGCACAGCGCATGCTCCGCACGCGCCGCGCAAACCGCGCAATGCGAACCCGGGTGCGCTGCTCGGCGGCGGCAAGCCGCGCAGCGATGCGCCGCATACGCGACGCGACGGTCAGCGCGGCAACTAACGCGAGTCGATCAAAGCGATTCAGTCGATGCCCCGCGGGCATCCGCTTCTGACCGCTATCTCCCAGCCGCCGCGCCACCGGCGGCTTTCTTCAGGTACTCGATCTGCTGCGTCCAGCGTTCGAGTACCGCATCTCTCCCCTCTTCCAGTTCGAACGTGATGCCGGACGTGAGCCGCGCATAACGCACTCGCTGCGCTTCGCCCGATTCGATCGATCCCGCGAAGCACGCAAGCCCGGCGCCATCTGCCTGCATCGGCGCAAGCTGGAGTTGAATCTGATAGAACGCATCGTCGAATACGAACGTCAACGCGGCGCGGCCGTTGAGTCCGATCGCCCGCGCCGCGCGCGACTGCGGCCACAGCGCGATGCACAGCGTGCGCGAATCCGGCGCGTACAACTCGCCGATGCCGAGCAGCGACGTGCGCACGTGTCCGCCGCTCGTATCGACGGTCAGCAGCGACGCGGTGAATCCCACTTTCGATTCGATTGCAGCACCATCGAAGAGCGCGCGCAATTCGACAGGCCATTCGTCGAACACCTGTTGATCGAGTGCGCGGTTTTGATCCGCGGATGCAGTCATGAATCTTTCCTCCGTCGATGACTCGGGCCCGTCGCGGTTTAAACGCGAGCGTCTCATGGCCGATGCCGTGCCCAATGCGAATGGCCCGCGCGTGGCGGGCCATCCGTTCGTTCGTATGTCGTTCGTCAGCGGTCGAAACCGGCCAGCAAGGCGCGGCCGCGCCCGCGACATTCAGCGGAAGAACACGTGTTGCGTGATCTTCGCCAGCGGGTAGTGAACACCAGGCTGAATCTTCGCCGGCAGATCGAGCGGCTTGAGTAGCATCTTCACACACATATCGGCTGACAGGTTGTGCCGCACGAGCCGATTCACGCGCGCGGCCCTGTCGCGGTTATACGCTGGATCGTTGACGCGCTCGGGATAGCGGATCGCGAAGACATGACGCAGCGCGATCTCCGAGTCTTCGTTCTTGATCTCCATCACGCGGCGCATCAGCGCGCCCAGCACCGCAAGGCGGCCATTGCCCTCGATCTTGTTGTACTTCTTGAAGTACTTGAAAAAGTGCTTGTAGTGACGGACTTCGTCGGTGCGGATGTTGTCGGTGATTTCCTTTAGCACGGGTTCATCCGAACATTCGCCGATCGCGCGATACAGCGTGGCCGTACCCGTCTCGACGACGCAGCGCGCGACCATCTCCAGCGCGCGCGTCTTCTCGAAGTCCTCGACATTGCAGGTCTTCGAATACTCTTCGAAGAAGTTGCGGAAGGCCGTGTCCCAATCGAACTCGGGCCACACGTGCGCGATATAAGCCTTTAGTGCGCGGCCGTGCTGCATCTCTTCCGGCTCCCACTCGTTGTTGAGCCACGCGGACACTTCCGGATCGCCGTTGAAGAACTTGCTCAGATTGCTGGTGTAGAGGTCGGTGCCGCTCTCGATGAACGAAGCCGCGCACAGCAACAACAACAGGTCTTCATTGGCGACCGCGCGTTGACGGTCGATGCGATTGAGATCGATGTCTTCGATGCGCCAGGGCATCACGTGGGCAGCCTCGTTGTGCATAAACGTACGCTCCGAAAGCCGTAGCGCCCCGTGCGCGGGCTGATCCGTATGAATCCCGGTTCGACCGCCGCCCGTGACCACTACCGTGCTTTGCAACATTTGACTTCTTTCTTTCATCTTAGCCGTTGCTCTGCAATTTCGCAGATAACACAGCACAGACCGTGCCGGAGGTTCGCAGTTCCATGCGAGCGTTAGTCGAAACGTGCAAATACATCAGGCGATCAACGCGACGCACAAGAAGAACGGGCAGCGTGGAGACGCAACGTCTTGCGGACCAGGCGCGATGGCTCCGGGCACGCAATCGCATCGCAGTAATCGGCTGTAAGAAGGGCCGCGAGCGTCATCGCGAAGGTCTTCACTTGCGACTGCAACGCGGGCTTTCGAATCGTTGTCGTCGCGAGCTATTCGAGCAGGCCGGGCGCGATCCATAAGACCGATGCGACGTGCGAGAGAACCGAAGTCCAAGGCCGCGCCGATGAAGGTCTTACAATACGGCCAAGCCAACCTTTGCCCGCTCATCGTGCGGCGCTCAACACAATTACCATGACACGAGACCCCCGCCTCACGCTCAATGCACGTCAACAGGAACTGCTCGAGTGGGTGCAGCGCGACGGCTTCGTGACGGTCGACGATCTGGCCTCGCACTTCGACGTGACACCGCAGACGATTCGCCGCGACGTCAACTGGCTCGCCGACATGAATCTGCTGCGCCGCTATCACGGCGGCGCCAGTCTGCCGACCAGTTCGGAGAACGTGTCGTACAGCGCGCGGCAGCGGATGTTCCACGACGAGAAGCGGCGCATCGCAGCCCTCGTGGCCACGCACATTCCCGATCAGGCATCGCTCTTCATCAACCTCGGCACGACGACGGAAGAAGTCGCGCGTGCGCTGAACCGGCATCGGGGACTGCGCGTGATCACGAACAATCTGAACGTCGCGAGCATGATGAGCGGCTATCCGGATTGCGAGGTGCTGGTGACGGGCGGCATCGTGCGTCCGTGGGACAAGGGCATCGTCGGCGAGCTTGCGATCGACTTCATCCGGCAGTTCAAGGTGGACTTCGCGATCATCGGCACGTCGAGCATCGAAACGGACGGCACGCTGCGCGACTTCGACACGCGCGAAGTGCGCGTCGCGGAAGCGATCATCGAACATTCACGCACCGTGTTCCTCGCCGCCGATCATTCGAAATTCGGCCGGCCGGCGCTCGTTCGCCAGGGACATCTGAACCAGATCGACTCGCTCTTCACCGACGCGCCGCCGCCCCCGGAAATGACCGACACACTGGCCAGCACGGGCACGCAGGTCTACGTCGCGGAATGACCTTCTTCGGGCACGCACGCGGGACAGTCGCAAGCCGATTTCCGCCATGCTGCACCGCACGCAATACCTCCAGTGAAATCAAGGAGTTGCCGTCGAACCCCGACCGCCTCTCAGGCGCCGCGCTGTCAACGGAAAAATTTTCGGGGGCCGATTTGGACTTCCGGCTGCGATTGACTACACTCCAGTTCCCCAACGTCCTTAAAGGTCTTAGGACGGCAGCGAATGCACGGACGTGGGGCGATAAAGCACAACTTCAGGCCTGATCCACGGGAATCACCCCCGCTGGATCCTCTGCCCGCCGAGAGGGCCGTCGGCTGGCGCAAAGGCAACCCGAGTACGCTTGACACGGAGAGAAACGATGCTGAGTCCGCATGAATTCGCCACGTTGTTGCTCGTCAAGGACGCCCCCAATCAGGTCGACATGGAACGCGAAGAGCTCGACGCCCTGCTCGAACGGCAGCTCGTTCAGCTCGAAAAACTCGCGTCTGGCTTGCAGCAATGGCGTGTCACGGAATCTGGCGATACTGCTCTGCGCGCTATCAAGCGCTTTTCCTGACGGCAAACGATCGGGCCTCACCGACTTGCCAGTCAAACCTCCGCGGCCGTCGGCGTGTTCGCAATGAACACGCAAGCATACGGGCGCCTGGACGGTCACGCGGCTTAGCCCGCCTGGCCGTCTTTACGTTTTTGCGCCTCGGGTTTTTACGCCTCGCGTTGCGCTGATCCCTTCTGACGCACGTTCAGCGCGTTGACCGCACGTTCCCTCAGCCGCTTCGCAGCGTCGGATCGACGGCAGCGCGCCAGCTCAGTGCCTTCACGCGCTGCGCGTTGAAGAACTCCACCCATTGATTGCGCGCCTGCGGATCGCTGCTTGCGCCCTGGGACGCGTAGCGCTGCGCGATCGACGTCTGGAACGCGCAGAAATCGGCCTTCGACAGCCCGCCGCGCTTGTTCGCCACATACGCGTCGAACAACGTCACATAGACGGACTGCGCGTCGTTTCTGTAATCGACCCGTTGCGTGCCGCACATCGCCTGCAGATCCGCGAACGAAGGCGCGCCCAACGTCCCGCTCAGGCTCGGCGTGCTGACGCATGCCGAGAGCGCCACTGCCATCGACAGCGCCGCCGCGCCCGTCTTCCAGAGTCCACGCATGAAATTCACCTCGTCAAACCGCTAGTCGGCTGGTTGCCGAAAGTATCGTCCGGGCGCGGCATTCGCGCCACCGGCGCGCGAAAACGCGCACTGATCCGGGTTAAGTCGAACTTTACTTTTTCGTATACGTTCATTAAAGTTTCGAAAACGAACATTTCGATCTCGAAACATGCCAATTTTCTTCCTCCGTCAGGGGCGCTCCGGGTGACGCACGATTCCATTTACGATCTGCTCGTCGTCGGCGGCGGGATCAACGGCGCGGGCATCGCGCGCGACGCGGCGGGGCGCGGCCTGTCGGTGCTGCTGTGCGAGCAGGACGATCTGGCGTCGCATACCTCATCGGCGAGCACCAAGCTGATTCACGGTGGCCTGCGCTATCTTGAGTACCGCGAATTCGGCCTCGTGCGCAAAGCGCTCCAGGAACGCGAGACGCTTCTGCGCGCGGCGCCGCACATCATCTGGCCGATGCGCTTCGTGATGCCGCACATGCCCGATCTGCGTCCCGCATGGCTGATCCGCGCCGGTCTCTTTCTCTACGATCATCTCGCGCGCCGCGAACTGCTGCCGGGCTCGCGCGGCATCGACATGCGCCGGCATCCGGCCGGCGCGCCGCTCGTCGATTCGATCAGACGCGGCTTCGTCTATTCGGACGGCTGGGTGGACGATGCGCGCCTCGTCGTGCTGAACGCGCTCGACGCGAGCGAGCATGGCGCCACGATCCTGACGCGCACGAAGCTCGTCGGCGCCGAAAGAACGCGTGGCGCGAACGGCGAATGGCATGCGCGCCTTGTGCGCGCGGACGGCTCGACGATCACGGTGCGCGCGCGCTCGATTGCGAACGCGGCAGGCCCGTGGGTCGGCGAACTGCTGCGCGGCCCCCTGTCGCGCGGCCGCGATGCGAACTACAGCGTGCGGCTCGTGAAGGGAAGCCACATCGTCACGCGACGCCTGTTCGACCACGATCACGCGTACATCTTCCAGAACCCCGACAAGCGCATCATCTTCGCGATCCCATACGAACGCGACTTCACGCTGATCGGCACGACCGATATCCAATACGACGGCGATCCGTCGCAAGTCGCGATCACTGCGCAAGAGACACAGTATCTGTGCGACTCGATCAATCGCTACTTCAGGAAGTCCATCGCGCCGCGCGACGTGCGCTGGACGTACTCGGGCGTGCGCCCGCTGCTCGAGGACGAAAACGCGGACAACCCGTCGGCCGTGACACGCGACTACCGGATCGAACTCGACGCTCCAGCGGGCGAAGCGCCGCTGCTGTCGGTGTTCGGCGGCAAGATCACGACGTTTCGCAAGCTCGCGGAAGAAGCCGTCGACGAACTCACGCGCGCGCTGGGGCATGTCAGAACGCCGTGGACGGCGTGCGCGCCGCTGCCTGGCGGCGACATCGCGGATGCCGACTTCGAGCGCTTCGCGTCGCAGTTTCAGCAGCAGCACGCATGGCTTCCCGCCGACTTGGCGCGCCGCTATGCACGCGCATACGGCACGCGTGCCCCGCGCGTGACAGGCGCTGCGCGTTCGCTCGCGGATCTTGGACATCGATTCGCGCCGGGACTTTATGAAGCGGAATTGCGCTATCTGCGCGACACGGAATGGGCGACGACGGCACAAGACGTGCTGTGGCGCCGCTCGAAGCTCGGGCTGCATGTCGAACCGGGCACGCTTGATAGCGTCACGCGAGAAATCGACGCCTGGTTCGCCCGCGTGCCGTCGAAGCTGCACGCCTGAACCTAGCCGATCGGTAGCCGACCGACAGCGCTTGCGCGCACAGCCACGTCACATGCAACAATCCGCGCAAGCCCGTCGCTTTCGCGCGACCCGGTCGCGAAGCCGCGCCCGTCCAACAAGATACGCATGGAGAAGACAATGCAGGATCAGTACATCCTGGCGCTAGACCAGGGCACCACCAGTTCGCGCGCGATGCTGTTCGACCGCAACGGCAACGTCGTCTCGGTGGCGCAGAAGGAGTTTCAGCAGATCTATCCGCGTCCGGGCTGGGTCGAGCACGATCCGCAGGAAATCTGGTCGACGCAGGCAGGCGTCGCCGCCGAAGCCGTCACGCGCGCTGGACTGAACGGCACGTCGATCGCCGCGGTCGGCATCACGAACCAGCGCGAGACGACCATCGTCTGGGATCGCGAAACGGGTCATCCGGTCTACAACGCGATCGTCTGGCAAGACCGGCGCACGGCCGACTTCTGCGACCAGTTGAAGGCGCAAGGCCTCGAAGGCATGGTGCGCGCGAAAACGGGTCTGCCCATCGATTCGTACTTCTCCGCGACGAAGATCCGCTGGATTCTGGGCAACGTCGAAGGCGCGCGCGAAAAGGCGAAGCAAGGCAAGCTCGCGTTCGGCACGGTCGACAGCTGGCTCGTGTGGAATTTCACGAAGCACGGGCTGCACATCACCGACGTGACGAACGCATCGCGCACGATGCTCTTCAACATCCATACGCTGCAATGGGACGACGAACTGCTCGACGCGTTCGACATTCCGCGCAGCATGCTGCCCGAAGTGCGTCCGTCGTCCGAGGTGTACGGGCCGACGAAAACGACCGTGTTCGCGTCCGCGATTCCGCTGGCGGGCATCGCCGGCGATCAGCACGCGGCCCTCTTCGGCCAGATGTGCACGCGCTCGGGGATGGTGAAGAACACCTACGGCACCGGCTGCTTTCTCGTGATGAACACAGGCACGAAGCCGATCGAATCGAAGAACAATCTCGTGACGACGATCGCCTGGCAGATCGGCGATCAGGTCAACTACGCGCTCGAAGGCAGCATCTTCATTGCGGGCGCCGTCGTGCAATGGCTGCGCGACGGGCTTGGCGTCATACGCAGCGCGTCGGAGGTCGAAGCGCTCGCGCGCGGCGTGCCGCATTGCGACGGCGTGTATCTCGTGCCCGCGTTCGCGGGTCTCGGCGCGCCACACTGGAACGCGCGCGCGCGCGGCACGCTGTTCGGCGTCACGCGCGGCACCACGTCCGCACATATCGCGCGCGCGGCGCTCGATTCGATCGCGTATCAATCCGTCGATGTGCTGAAGGCGATGGAAGCCGATTCGGGCATACACATCGACGAACTGCGCGTCGATGGCGGCGCGTGCGCGAACAATCTGCTGATGCAGTTCCAGGCCGATATTCTCGGCGTCGACACCGTGCGTCCGCAGGTCAGCGAAACGACGGCGCTCGGCGCCGCGTACCTCGCCGGTCTCGCAACGGGCTACTGGAAAGACATCGCCGAACTGCAGAGCCAGTGGAAGCTCGAACACCGCTTCTCGCCGTCGATGCCCGGCGACGAAGCGAAAGCCTGCCTCGCGGGATGGCAGCGCGCGATCCGCGCCGCCAAGGCATGGGCCGACGCGCCCTGATGCGGCGCCGCCGGTTCCGCGCCCGCACGCGTCCTCGCGTTAGCCCATGCGCCCGCTTGACGCGCCGAACTGCGAAGCACGTATCATGTCGCTTTCAGCCCGCCGCCCGGTTTGCCATTTCATCGGCACGCCGAGGCTCGCGGGCCACGCTTTCCTTCAGTTTTTCCGCATGATCGATCATCTCATTTGCGACTGCGACGGCGTGCTCGTCGACAGCGAAGTCATCGCCGACCGCGTGATGCACGACACGCTCGCCGCGACGTTTCCGACGCTCGATTTCCACGAGATCTGCAAGACGGCTTTCGGCCAGCAGACCTCGCGTTTTCTGAAGAGCGTCGAAGCGGCCTTCGATATCATGCTGCCCGCCGATTTTCTTCAAACCATCGAGACGAACATCGAGGTGGAGTTTGCTTCGTCGCTCTCTGCGATCAGCGGCGTGCGCGATGCGTTGCAGCGCGTGACGCTGCCTGTCGCCGTCGTGTCGAATAGCCATATGGCGCGCGTCAGCGCATCGGTGCGCCGCGCCGGGCTCGCCGAGATTTTCGGGCCGCGCGTGTTCAGCGCCGAGCAGGTCGCGCGCCCGAAGCCTTACCCCGATGTGTATCTGTTCGCCGCGCAACAGCTTGGCGTCGATCCGTCGCGCTGCATCGTCGTCGAGGATAGCGTCGCGGGCTTGAACGCGGCGCGCGCGGCGGGCATGAAGACGATTGCGTTCGTCGGCGCGAGCCATATTCCCGACGGTTACGCGGACGTGCTGCGCAATATGGGCATCACGCGGATCATGCAGCACATGGACGAACTGCCCGCGCTGATCGATGCAGGCGTGCGCGGAGAGTTTGGCGACGTGCAGTCGTAACGACTGATTCGGCGCCGTTGCGCGCGATCGCGCGTGATCGACGCCCGCGCTCGCTTTGCACGAAAAGGCCCGCGTAGCGTCACGCGGGCCTTTTCACCTTTTCACTTCGACTGAACGCTTACCGCATCACGCTTCGTCGGCGCACAGCTCGCGCGCCGCCGCCAGCGCCTGACGGAACTCGACCAGCTCCGCGATCGTCAGCATCGGCATGTCGTGTTTCGCCGCGAACCGCTCGACGTCTGCGCCGCGCATCATCGTGCCGTCGGCGTTCATCAGTTCGCACAGCACGCCTGCGGGCTTCAGTCCGGCGAGCGTCACCAGATCGACTGTCCCTTCCGTGTGGCCGCGGCGCGCCAGCACGCCGCCCGGCATCGCGCGCAGCGGATACACGTGGCCCGGACACACGATGTCCGAAGGCTTCGCGCGATCGGCGATCGCGGCGCGGATCGTCGTGATGCGGTCGACCGCCGACACGCCCGTCGATACGCCCTCGCGCGCCTCGATCGATACCGTGAACGCGGTCGTGTTGCGGCTTTCGTTGTGAACCGTCATCGGCGGCAGATCGAGCGCGCGCACCTTGTCGTCGGTGAGGCACAGGCAGACGATGCCGCTGCATTCGCGAATGAAGAGCGCCATCATCTCGACGCTCATCCGCTCGGCGGCAATGATCAGATCGGCTTCGTTCTCGCGATCATGGTCGTCCTGAAGCACGACGGCGCGGCCCTCGCGCAACGCGGCGAGCGCAGCGGCGATACGCGGCGGAACGGGTTCGGAGGCAAGCAGGGGGAGATCGGCCGTCGCGTCGTCAGCGACGATCGGCGAAGCGGGCCAGACAGATGCAGCAGACCGGGATACAACGGACATGTGAAACGCTCCTCGCAAGAGTGTGGGCGAAAAACGTTTCAGGGCATTGCAAACAGACAAACGCGCCCTGCGGGCCGCGAGCGCGCGTCCATCCAGCAACGGACGACACACCCGCGCCGCTCGCGACGACGAGCAGCACGGCAGGCAGGAACAGTCAGATGACTATCTGCACATCTTCTTCCATCCGGACTTTGACCGTCGGCTCTGGCCTCTCACCAGATCTGCTGACCCTGCGACGAAAACAACGATGCAGGCGCTCGCGGGCTCGCAGACTCTCGCACGATGTGCGCAGCCTGCATACCGCCGGTGGGGAATTTCGCCCCGCCCTGAAGACGTACTGAATGCCGGAACGATCCGGCTCGCAGAGCATACAACAACCCCGCGCGGCGTGCAGCCCGCGCGTACCGCATGGTTCACGCTTCGGATTGACCGCGCGCGGGCGCTTCTTCCGTGACGTCCTTTGCAGGTTCTTTCGCGAACTCCCAGCGCGGCGGCGTCTCCGCATTCACCGTCACGCGAAACGCGCGCGCTTCCGTGTCGCCGGGATTGCGCAGGCTGTGCGGCTGATCGGCATCGAAGACGATCGAATCGCCCGTCGCGAGCAACTGGCGGCGCTGGTGCACGCTGACCTCGATCGTTCCCACGCTGACGACCAGATTCACCGTCGTCCCCGGCGCGCGGCGCGTGCCCTGCTCGGTGTGCAGCGGGGCGATGCGCAACTCGTGGAACTCGGCCGTCGACGGCTCAGCGTCGGGATATAGCGCGCGCGTCCAGAAGCGCCCATTCGACGTGACCACGCGCGCAGTGCTGTCCGCGGGCAAGTGCTCGAAGCCGTTCAAGGCATGTTGGCGCAGGAACGCCGCCACAGACACCTTCAACGCCGCCGCGACCTTGCACAGCACCTTGATCGACGGCACGCTGCGCGCCGATTCGATCTGCGCGAGCATCGCCCGCGAAACGCCCGATGCGCGGGCCAGTGCATCGAGCGACAACTGACGCTCGGCTCGCAGCCGCGCGAGATTCACACCGACGCGATGCTCGAGCGCATCGAACTCCGACGCGCGCGTTTCGTCATGTGCGTGCGGTACATCGTCCTGACCATGATGATCATTAGGACCGTTGGAACCATCGGATGCGCGGTCGCGCACGAGCGCAAGCGGTGATTGCATGGTTGCCTCCTGACACCCCGCGGCAAAGCGGAGCAAGCATGAATGGAGGCAAGCCTAGCACCCGGCTTTCACGCGCCCAACGAAGTTATCTTCACACTGTTATCACGATCGCAGAGGACGCTTATGCGCTGGCGTGCGATGCGAACAGCAAGTGTCGCTGGCGGCGGTTGGCGCGTTTTTATCGCTTGCGGCGCGGCCCTGCATGTCGCGAGAAACGTGCGCTCATCGGATGCATCCAAACGCGGCACGATCGACACAATCGTCCAATGCGAGAGCGCAGCCACGATCATGGCCGCGCTCTCGACCCGCAATGGACTCGCAACGTGCCGCTCAAGCCCGCTCGCGCACTTCACGCGCAACGACGGCGGCAGGCGCATCCATCCGCGCGGCGATCCACGTCACCGCGAGCGCCACGAGCGCGACGATGGCCGCCACATACGGCAGCGCATCGAGCCCATAGCCGTGACCGATCGCGAGCCCGCCGAGCCACGCGCCGCCCGCATTGCCGACATTGAACGCGCCGATGTTGAGCGTCGACGCGAGATTCGGCGCAGCCTTTGCCTTCTCGACGACGCGCATCTGCAGCGGCGGCACCGTCGCAAACGCCGCGATGCCCCAGACGAACACGGTGGCGGCCGCCGCGATCTGCGAATGGCTCGTATGCGCGAACACGGCCATCACGACGGCGAGCGCGATCAGAATGCCCATCAGCGACGGCATCAGCGAGCGGTCCGCGAGCTTGCCGCCGATCGTGTTGCCGACCGTTAGACCGACGCCGAACAGCACGAGAATCAGCGTGACGCCGTGCGGTGTGAAGCCGCTCACCTGTTCGAGGATCGGCGCGATGTACGTGAACACGACGAACACGCCGCCGAAGCCGAGCACTGTCATCGTCAGCGCGAGCCACACTTGCGGCTCTTTCAGCACGCGCACTTCGTGACCCAGCCCCGCCGGCCCCGTGTCATGACGGTTCGGCACGAGCGCAGTCACGCCGAGAAACGACAGCACGCCAAACGCGGCGACGATCCAGAAAGCGACGCGCCAGCCGAACTGCTGGCCGATGAACGTGCCGAATGGCACGCCGAGCACGTTCGCGAGCGTGAGTCCCGTGAACATCAGCGCAATCGCGCTCGCACGCTTTTCCTGCGGCACGAGCGACGCGGCCACCACCGCGCCGATGCCGAAGAACGAGCCGTGCGCGAACGACGTCACGACGCGCGCGATCATCAGCACGGAATAGCCGGACGCGATCGCGCACAGCACGTTGCCGACGATGAACACGCCCATCAGCAGTTGCAGCGCGAGCTTGCGCGGCATCTTGCTGGTGACGACGGCGAGCAGCGGTGCGCCGACGGCCACGCCGAGCGCATAGCCGCTGACGAGCAGACCGGCGGACGGAAGCGACACGGACAGATCCTTCGCCACTTCGGGCAGCAAGCCCATGATGACGAACTCCGTCGTGCCGATGGCGAATGCGCTGATCGCAAGCGCAAGCAAGGGGATAGGCATGTGAGACTCCAGATGACGATTCAGAAGGACGCGCGCCGGACATTGCGCGCTGCCGTCACGAATTCGATGACGACGGCGGGCGCCAGCGCGACGAACAGTTGCACTTCACCCGAGAGCGGCACATCGGCGGTCTGATACGCGACGCCCGACGCCTCCAGCCGCGTGAGGAGCGCCTGCCACTCGTCGCCGTCGTCGAGACGGAACGCGATGTGGTCGATGCGCGGACTCGTACGGCCCGGGTGATGCGGCAGCGTCGAATCGACGAGATGGATCGCGGGCCGGCGATCCGCGGAGCGGCCATCCGCCGGGCGGCTTTCAGCGGGGCGGTCCCCCGCGTACAGCCAGTAGCCGTCTACGCCGAACGGCGGCCGCGCCCCTTCCGTCAGCCCGACGACATCGACGAAGAATTGCCGGGTGGCGTCGAGATCGGACGTGACGATCGTCGCGTGATCGAGATACATGATGCGGACTCCGGGTAAACGCGGATTTCGCGTTTTTCAGGTCGGATTGTCCGCGCCCGTCGCGCTTTTGATAATTGGCGTATCATTTGAATAATTTTCAAACGGTTCTGAATAATGACCGACAATCTGGGCGACATTCGCCTCTTCGTCGAAGCGGCGCAGCTGGGCAGCCTGTCGGCTGCGGGCCGCAAGCTCGGCTTGACGCCGGCGGCCGCCAGCGCGCGCCTCGCGAAGCTCGAAGGCGGACTGAAGGCACGGCTTTTCGAGCGCACGACGCGGCAACTGCGTCTCACCGACGAAGGCCGCCTCTATCTGAACTGCTGCCAGCAGGCGCTGCGCGCGCTAGACGACGCCGAAGCCGCGTTGCAGGAAGGCCAGAACGCCGTGCGCGGCAAGGTGCGCATTTCCGCGACGTCCGATTTCGGCCGCAATCTGCTGATGCACTGGCTCGACGAATTCAACGCGCTTTACCCGGACGTCACGTTCGCGCTGACGCTGTCCGACTCGCTGTCGAATCTGGTGCAGGAAGACATCGATCTGGCGATCCGCTTCGGCGTGCCGCAGGACAGCTCGCTCGTCGCGCGCCGGCTCGCGCCGAATCCGCGCGTGCTGTGCGCGTCGCCGGAATACATTGCGCGGCGCGGCGAGCCGAAAGATCCGCTCGATCTGGCCCGCTTCGATTGCATCGTGCTCGGCACGGCGTCGGGGCCCGTCAACGAATGGCGCTTCACGCGCGGCACCGAGACCGTCACGTATACGGTTCCGCTCGAATCGGCGCGCGAAACCAACGACGGCGCCGTCGCCCGAGAATGGGCGCTGCGCGGCTACGGCATCGTGATCAAGTCGATGTGGGACGTCGAAGCGGACCTGAAAAGCGACGGCCTGCGCGTGCTGCTGCCCGACTGGCGCTATCCCGATGCGCCGCTGCACGCGCTGTATCACCGCAACCGTTTCATGGCGCCGCGCGTGCGCGTGCTGCTCGATTTTCTCGCCGACCGTTTCGCGACGGTGACGGGCGAACTGGAAGCGAAATTCGGCCTGCCGCACCCGCCGGACAGCGAGTGAAAACCGCATGCCGATCCGTCACGGGCGCCCCGGCACGCCGCCAAAGCCCCACGCCGCGAAGGGCTATAATGTTGGACTACGCTGTAAAAACGCGCTTTGGGCTGGCTTGGCCCCGACTCTCGCGCCGGTGGCGCCGCGCGTTTTTGTCTCTTCACCTTTTATTGACGCCCCCAGGTTAATTACTGCGACCGGCGAACACTCGATGACCAAGAAAGTTTATGTAAAGACCTTTGGCTGCCAGATGAACGAGTACGACTCCGACAAGATGGTCGACGTACTCGGCGCGGCTGAAGGCCTCGTCAAGACCGACAACCCCGAAGACGCCGACGTCATTCTGTTCAACACGTGCTCGGTGCGCGAAAAAGCGCAGGAGAAAGTGTTCTCCGATCTCGGCCGCGTGCGCGAACTGAAAGAAGCGAACCCGAATCTGCTGATCGGCGTCGGCGGCTGCGTCGCGAGTCAGGAAGGCGCGTCGATCGTCTCCCGTGCGCCGTACGTCGACCTCGTGTTCGGCCCGCAAACCTTGCACCGTCTGCCGCAGATGATCGACCAGCGCCGCGCGAGCGGCCGTCCGCAGGTCGACATCACTTTCCCCGAAATCGAGAAGTTCGATCACCTGCCGCCCGCGCGCGTCGAAGGCCCGAGCGCGTTCGTGTCGATCATGGAAGGCTGCAGCAAGTACTGCAGCTATTGCGTCGTGCCGTACACGCGCGGCGAGGAAGTGTCGCGTCCGCTCGACGACGTGCTGACGGAAATCGCCGGCCTCGCCGATCAGGGCGTGCGCGAAGTGACGCTGCTCGGCCAGAACGTGAACGCCTATCGAGGCGCGATGACGCCCGGCTCGAATGAAATCGCCGATTTCGCGACGCTGATCGAATACGTCGCGGAGATTCCCGGCATCGAACGGATTCGCTATACGACGTCGCATCCGAAGGAATTCACGCAGCGCCTGATCGACACCTACGCGAAGGTGCCGAAGCTCGTGAACCATCTGCATCTGCCCGTGCAGCACGGCTCCGACCGCATCCTGATGGCGATGAAGCGCGGCTACACCGTGCTCGAATACAAGTCGGTGATCCGCCGGCTGCGCGCGATCCGCCCGGACCTGTCGCTGTCGACGGACATGATCGTCGGCTTCCCCGGCGAGACGGAAGAAGACTTCGACAAGATGATGCAGCTCGTGCACGACATGAGCTACGACACGAGCTTCTCGTTCATCTACAGCCCGCGTCCCGGCACGCCCGCCGCGAACCTGCACGACGACACGCCGCGCGAAGTGAAGCTGCGCCGCCTGCAGCACCTGCAGGCGACCATCGAGGAAAACGTGCAGCGCATCAGCGAGGCGATGGTCGGCAAGGTCGAGCGCATTCTGGTCGAGCGCCCGGCGCGCAAGGACCCGAACGAGCTCGCGGGCCGCACCGAGAACAACCGCGTCGTGAATTTTCCCGCGCCGGTGGAATCGCATGCGCGCCTGATCGGCCAGATGATCGACGTGAAGATCGTGCATGCGTACCCACACTCGCTGCGCGGCGAACTCGTGATGGTTCACGCGGTTCACGACAAGGCGACCGCCACTCATTAAGCCGTAGCGCACCGACAGGATCGAATATCAGCCTTGAAGCCCACTCAGCAACATCTGGAATTCACTGCGCCGCGCGACGATAACGCGCGGCTCGCCAACCTCTGCGGCCCCCTCGACGAGAACCTGAGGCAGATCGAACAGGCACTCGACGTCACGCTGCAACGCCGCGGACACCGCATCAGCATTCGCGGGCGCGGCGCGAAAGTCGCGCTCAATGCGCTCGAAAACTTCTACAACAGCGCGCGCGATCCGCTCTCCGTCGACGACATCCAGCTCGCGCTCGTCGAAGCGCGCCATCCGGGCAACAACGGGCGCCCGAACGGCGGGAACGGCGACACGGAGGAACTCGATCCGCGTTTTCGCGGCGACCCCGATCATCCGTTCGACGAACCGGCGCATGAAGGCGACGTCGAAGTCGAAGAACTCGGCCCGAAGCTGTACACGCGGCGCGCCGACCTGCGCGGCCGCACGCCCGCGCAGCGCGAGTATCTGAAGCAGATCGTCTCGCACGACGTGACGTTCGGCGTCGGCCCGGCGGGGACGGGCAAGACGTACCTTGCCGTCGCGTGCGCCGTCGATTCGCTCGAGCGCGATCAGGTCAAGCGCATCGTGCTGACGCGTCCCGCCGTCGAAGCGGGCGAGCGGCTCGGCTTCCTGCCAGGCGATCTCGCGCAGAAAGTCGATCCGTATCTGCGTCCGCTCTACGACGCGCTTTACGATCTGCTCGGCTTCGACAAGACCGCGAAGATGTTCGAGCGCCAGATGATCGAAATCGCGCCGCTCGCGTACATGCGCGGCCGCACGCTCAATCACGCGTTCATCATTCTCGACGAGGCGCAGAACACGACGCCCGAGCAGATGAAGATGTTCCTCACGCGTATCGGCTTCGGTTCGAAGGCGGTCGTCACGGGCGATACGACGCAGGTCGACTTGCCGCGCGGCCAGAAGAGCGGACTGATCGAAGCGCAACAGGTGCTCGCGAACGTGCGCGGCATCGCGCTCACGCGCTTCACGAGCGCAGACGTGGTGCGGCATCCCCTCGTCGCGCGCATCGTCGAGGCATACGACGCGCACTCGAAGAAAGAAGCGAACGCATCCGACGCGGCCGACGCCGGCCGGTGACACGGACATGAAAAGCACCAAGAACCCCGCATGAGCCGCGCCCCGAAACTGTCGCTGAACCTGCAATTTCCCGCTGGAAAAGCGTGGCCCGGGCACAAGGCGCTGTTGTCCAAGGCAACCGTCGCCGCGTGGATCAAGGCCGCGCTTTTCGCCGACGCCGAGCTGACCGTGCGCTTCGTCGACGCGGACGAAGGCCGCACGCTGAACCGCACGTATCGCGGCAAGGACTACGCGACCAACGTGCTGACCTTCGCGTACGCGGAATCGGAAGACGATCCCGTGACGGGCGATCTGATTCTGTGCTGCCCTGTCGTCGAGAAAGAAGCGAACGAACAGGGCAAGCCGCTCGAAGCGCACTACGCGCATCTGCTCGTCCACGGCACGCTGCACGCCCAAGGCTACGACCACGAGCAAGAGGACGAAGCCGAAGAAATGGAAGCGATCGAAACCGAAGTGCTCGGCAAGCTCGGCTTCCCCGATCCTTACAAATGACGCTTGACGCAGCACCAGGCGACAGAGCCGCCATCGCCGCCCCGTCCCGCAGATCGCAAGTTCTGAAGTAAAGTCCTGCCGCCCATCGATCGAAACCCACGTGAGCCAGCCCCTTTCCTCACCGACGCCGCCTCAGCCCTGCTCCGGCTATCCGCCGTCGCTCGGCGAATCGCGCCTGCTGACGGACGATGAGCTGCGCGCGTCGCTCGATTGCTCGCTGCGCGACTGGGACGGCAAGCGCGACCTTTGGCTCTTCGGCTACGGCTCGCTAATCTGGAACCCTGGCCTGCCGACCGTCGAAGCGATGCGCTCGCGCGTGCACGGCTATCATCGCGGGCTGTATCTGTGGTCGCGCGTCAATCGCGGCACGCCGGAGCAGCCGGGCCTCGTGCTCGCACTCGATCGCGGCGGCTCGTGCAGCGGCATCGCGTTCCGGCTCGCTGCGCAAGGCGCGATGCCGCATCTCGAAGCGCTATGGCGCCGCGAAATGGCGATGGGCTCGTACCGTCCCGCGTGGCTGCCGTGCGTGCTCGGCGACGGAAGGCGCATCGAAGCGCTCGCGTTCGTGATGCGCCGCGACGTGCCGTCATACACGGGCAAGCTTTCCGACGAAGTGGTAAGAACGGTGCTCGGCTGCGCGTCCGGACGCTACGGCACGACGCTCGACTACGTGAACCGCACCGTCGAAGCGCTGCGCGAGAGCGGCATGCCCGATCGCGCGCTGGAGGCGCTGCTTGCGCGCTGCCGCAAGTAAGGGCTGCGCCGCCGCGCGGCGAAAATGCGGCCAACCGCGTCGGCATGGCAGGCATGCCAGGCCTGCCGAAAAGAAGCAGCGGGCAATTTTGACCATGCGCCCCCCGGCGCTCCGATATCAGTTAGGATAAAAGCGAGCGTTGCCCCGCTGGACGTCTTTGCCATCAAACGGCAACAACTGCGCCGGGAACTGCGCTTTGCACCGCCTCGTGCGCCGGGACACAGTCCTGCCATGAGCGTGGTGTATCCTTAACGCTCTGCAACAGCGCGCCCGGCTTTTCGGGGCGCACCACCATGAACGACACGTATCCCAGTCGACGCCACACCAGCGACAAACCCCAGGAAAAACGCTCGCTCCTTGAGCGATTGACCGATTTCATCTCGCCTGAGCCCGATTCTCGCGGCGAACTCCTCGAAATCCTGCAAGACGCGCACGAGCGCAATCTGATCGACGCAGATTCGCTGTCGATGATCGAAGGCGTGTTCCAGGTTTCTGAGCTCTGCGCACGCGACATCATGATTCCGCGCGCGCAAATGGACGCGATCAACATCGCGGACTCCCCCGACGAATTCATTCCGTACATGCTGGAAAAGGCGCACTCGCGCTACCCGGTGTACGAGGGCAACCGCGACAACGTGATCGGTGTGCTGCTCGCAAAAGACCTGCTGCGCTACTACGCCGAAGAAGAAGCCGACGTGCGCGGCATGCTGCGCCCCGCCGTGTTCATCCCCGAGTCGAAGCGCCTGAACGTGCTGCTGCACGACTTCCGCGTGAACCGCAATCACATCGCGATCGTCGTCGACGAATACGGCGGCGTTGCGGGCGTCATCACGATCGAGGACGTGCTGGAGCAGATCGTCGGCGACATCGAGGACGAATACGATTTCGACGAGGAAAGCGGCAACATCATCGCGTCGCCGGACGGCCGCTTCCGCGTGCGCGCGCTGACCGAGATCGAGCAGTTCAACGAAGAGTTCGGCACGCACTTCTCCGACGAGGAAGTCGACACGATCGGCGGACTCGTCACGCACCATTTCGGACGCGTGCCGCATCGCGGCGAGAAGGTGAAGCTCGACGAGCTGATCTTCGAAGTGCTGCGCGCCGACGCGCGGCAGATCCACATGCTGCTCGTGCGCCGCGATCCGCTCGCCGGACAGCGCGAACGCGACGCACAGCACGTGCAAACCTGATTTCCACAGTTCTCATCAAGCCGACCACGCAACAATGGCCGACCCGATCACTTCCCGTCTGCGCCGCGGCGTGACACCCGACGCAGCCGATAGAGGCGCACGGGTGCTGCCGTGGTGGCACTACCTCACGGCCGCCGCCGTCGGCGCGCTCAACACGCTGTCGTTCGCGCCGACGCCGCACGGCGGCTGGCTCGAACTGGCGATCTTCGCTTTCTTCTTCGCGTGGCTCACGCGCACGACGGGCTGGAGGAGCGCCGCCCTCACCGGCTTCGCGTTCGGGTTCGGCAACTACGTGACGGGCGTGTGGTGGCTGTACGTGAGCATGCACTTCTACGGCGGAATGGCCGCGCCGCTCGCGGGCGCGGCGCTCGTGCTTTTCTCGCTGTATCTGGCCATCTATCCGGCGCTCGCTGCCGGCATCTGGTCGTTCTGCGCGGGACATGCGCGCAACGGCAAGCTCGCCGACTTCCAGCCGTTTTCGCCGACGTGGCACGGCGCGTTCGCTTTCGCGAGCGCGTGGGCCATCGGCGAATGGCTGCGCGGCACGGTGTTCACCGGCTTTCCGTGGCTCGCGAGCGGCTATGCGCAGGTCGACGGCCCGTTTGCCGGATTCGCGCCCGTTGCGGGTGTGTACGGCGTCGGCTGGGTGATGACGCTCGCCGCCGCGCTGATCGCGCAAGCCGTGCTGCGCTCGCGTGCGGCGTCAAACGGCTCCGGCACGGCGAACGGCTCCGGCACGGCGAATGGTTCATCACACGTATCGCGCGTCGTCACGCCCGCCGCGATCGCCGTCGCACTGATCGCAGCGGGCCTGCTGCTGCCGCTCGTCGCGTGGACGACGCCCGCCAATGCGCCGCTGACCGTGCGCCTGCTGCAAGGCGACGTGAAGCAGGACATGAAGTTCGAAGAGTCGGGCGTGAAGGCAGCGATCGACGAATACGAGCGGATGATCACCGCGAAGCCCGCCGATCTCGTCGTCACGCCGGAAACCGCGATTCCCGTGCTCGCGCAGGCCATTCCCGAGTCGTTCGCGGTGGCCGTGCGCCGTTTCGCCGATTCGACGAATACGTCGATCGTGTTCGGCGCGATCGGCGGCACGATCACGGCGGAGGGCCACGTCGTCGACTACACGAACAGCCTGTTCGGCATCACGCCGGGCGAGGCGGGCGTGTACCGCTACGACAAGCATCATCTCGTGCCGTTCGGCGAGTTCGTGCCGTGGGGCTTTCGCTGGTTCGTGAACCTGATGAAGATTCCTCTCGGCGATTTTGCGCGCGGCGCGCCCGTGCAAAAGCCGTTCGTCGTGCACAACCAGCCGATCGCCGTCGATATCTGCTACGAGGACATCTTCGGCGAGGAAATCGCGCGCACGGTGCGCGAAAGCGACACGCCCGCAGGCGTGCTCGTCAATTCGACGAATCTCGCATGGTTCGGCAACACGATCGCGCTCGATCAACACTTGCAGATCGCGCGCATGCGCTCGCTCGAAACGGGCCGCCCGATGCTGCGCGCGACGAACACGGGCGCGACGGCCGCCATCGACGCGCGCGGCAACGTGATCGCGCGGCTACCGACGTTCACGGAAGGCTCGATCGAGGCCGTCGTTCAGGGCACCACGGGCAAGACGCCGTACGTGACGAGCGGCAACTACACGGTGCTCGCGGTATCGCTGCTGTTCCTCGCGTTCGGTTTCGCGTTCGGTCCGGGCCGCGAACGGTCGAACGGCAAGAACGGCAAAAGCGGCGCGAGCGACAACCCAAAGCGCAATCGCGACGCCTGACAGGCCCTGAGCAACGGGCGGCGCAACCATAACAAGCACAACGGCGCGCCCCCGTTGAGTCGCCTGGCAATCACCAGGCCCCAGAAAGTCTCAAGCCAACCGGCAATCCGGTAAAATTCAGGGTTTTACAGCACTGGGCCGCGCAACCGGCCGGCTGATTGATCGACGGCCAGCAAGGCCATCGCGTCACGCCAGCCGCACGGCATCCGCGTCCTGCCTGAAAGGCACCTTCAAGGCTCTTCATGCTCACGTTTCAGCAAATCATCCTGACGCTGCAATCCTATTGGGACAAGCAGGGTTGCGCGCTGCTCCAGCCGATCGACATGGAAGTCGGCGCGGGCACGTCCCACGTCCATACGTTCCTGCGCGCGATCGGCCCCGAGCCGTGGCGCGCCGCGTACGTCCAGCCGTCGCGCCGCCCGAAAGACGGCCGCTACGGCGAGAATCCGAACCGCCTGCAGCACTATTACCAGTATCAGGTCGTGCTGAAGCCCGCGCCGGAAAATATTCTGGACCTGTACCTCGGCTCGCTCGAAGCGCTCGGCTTCGACCTGAAGCAGAACGACGTGCGCTTCGTCGAGGACGACTGGGAAAATCCGACGCTCGGCGCCTGGGGTCTCGGCTGGGAAGTGTGGCTGAACGGCATGGAAGTGACGCAGTTCACGTACTTCCAGCAGGTGGGCGGCCTCGACTGCAAGCCGGTGCTCGGCGAAATCACCTACGGCCTCGAACGCCTCGCGATGTATCTGCAGAAGGTCGAGAACGTCTATGACCTGATCTGGACCGAATGGGAAGAAGAAGGCCCGAACGGTCCCGAACTGCGCCGTCTCACTTACGGCGACGTGTATCACCAGAACGAAGTCGAGCAGTCGACGTACAACTTCGAGCAGGCCAACACCGACCTGCTGTTCACGTTCTTCAACAGCTACGAGAGCGAAGCGAAGCGCATGATCGAAGTGCCGCTCGCGCTGCCCGCATACGAACTCGTGCTGAAGGCCGCTCACACGTTCAACCTGCTCGACTCGCGCGGCGCGATCTCGGTGACGGAGCGCGCGGCTTACATCGGCCGCATTCGCGCGCTGTCACGCCTCGTCGCGCAAGCGTATTACGACTCGCGCGAAAAGCTCGGCTTTCCGATGCTCGGCAATCCCGTGCACCGCGTGCCCGGCCTCACCACCGACGAACAGGACGCCGCGCTGCCCGCGTGGGCGCCGCCGCTCAAAGTCGAACGCAAGATCGATCAGGACTGACGAGACCAAGAAGACATGACGCAATCCCATCAAGCCACCCTGCTCGTCGAACTGCTGACCGAGGAACTGCCGCCCAAAGCGCTCGCGCGTCTTGGTGACGCGTTCGCGGAAGGCATCGCGCAACGCCTCGCCGCGCGCGATCTGATCGAAGGCGAACTGTCGTTCCAGCGTTACGCCACGCCGCGACGCCTCGCCGTGACCGTGAAGAACGTGCGCACTGTCGCGCCGGAAAAACACGTGCGCGAAAAAGTGCTGCCCGTCTCCGTCGCGCTCGATGCGAACGGCCAGCCCACACCACCGCTCGCGAAGAAGCTCGCGGCGCTCGGCTTCCCCGATTTCTCGGTGAACGAACTCGAACGCGCGAACGACGGCAAGGCCGACGCGTTCTTCCTGCGCTACGCGGCGCCCGGCGCGACGCTCGCCGAAGGACTGCAAGCCGCGCTCGACGAAACGCTCGCGAAGCTGCCCATCCCGAAGGTCATGACGTATCAGCGCCCGGACGGCTCGAACGTGCAGTTCGTGCGCCCCGTGCATCGTCTGACGGTGCTGCATGACAACCATGTCGTGCCCATCACGGCGTTTGGCATCGACGCCGACGACACGACGCTCGGCCACCGCTTCCTGTCCGAAGGCTACGTGCAGATCCAGCACGCGGATCATTACGCCGACACGCTGATGCACAAGGGCCACGTGGTGTCGAGCTTCACGGACCGCAAGGAAGCGATCCGCGAGCATCTGCTCGCGCACGCGAACGGCGATCGGGTGGTGATGCCAGAGTCGCTGCTCGACGAAGTGACGTCGCTTGTCGAATGGCCCGTCGTCTACGCATGCAAGTTCGAAGACGAGTTCCTGCAAGTGCCGCAGGAATGCCTGATCCTCACGATGCAGACGAACCAGAAGTACTTCGCGCTCACCGATGCGAACGGCAAGCTGCGCTCGCGTTTTCTTATCGTATCGAACATCGAGACGAAGACGCCTGTCGAGATCGTCGAAGGCAATGAGCGTGTCGTGCGTCCGCGTCTCGCCGACGCGAAGTTCTTCTTCGAGCACGACAAGAAGAAGCCGCTCGCCGAGCGCGTGCCGCAACTCGCGAACGTCGTCTATCACAACAAGCTCGGCTCGGCGCTGCAACGCGTCGAGCGTGTCGAAGCACTGTCGGCCGTGATCGCGCAGATGATCGGCGCGGACGTCGCGCTCGCGAAGCGCGGCGCGCATCTCGCGAAGGCCGACCTGCTGACCGACATGGTCGGCGAATTCCCCGAGTTGCAAGGCACGATGGGCACGTACTACGCCCGCCACGACGGCGAACCGGAAGAGGTCGCGCTCGCGTGCACGGAGCACTATCACCCGCGCTTCTCCGGCGACGCATTGCCGTCGACGGCGACGGGCACGGTCGTCGCGCTCGCCGACAAGCTCGAAACGATCGTCGGCATCTGGGGCATCGGCCTTCAGCCGACGGGCGAAAAAGATCCGTTCGCGCTGCGCCGTCACGCGCTCGGCGTGCTGCGCATTCTGGTCGAGAAGCAGTTGCCCGTCGATCTCGTCGAACTGCTGCGCGCCGCTTACGCGCAATTCGCGAACGTGCCGAATGTCACCGATTCGACGCAAGCAATCTACGACTTCTGCATCGACCGTCTGCGCGGCCTGCTGCGCGAGCGCGGCTATGCCGTCGGCGAAGTCGATGCCGTGCTCGCGTTGAACCCCACGCGCTTCGACGACATCGTCGAGCGTCTGGATGCCGTGCGCGAATTCGCGGCGCTCGCGGACGCAGCATCGCTTGCGGCCGCGAACAAGCGCATCTCGAACATCCTGAAGAAGTCGGAAGGCGCGAAGGTCGACGGCGTGGATATCGCGTTGCTCATCGAAGCGGCCGAAAAGGCGCTGCATGCGCAACTCGAACAGGTCACGCCGCGCGTGCAGTCCCAACTGGCCGAGCGCCAGTACACGGGCGCGCTGTCGGCGCTCGCGGCGCTGCGCGAACCCGTCGATACGTTCTTCAACGACGTGATGGTCAATGCCGAAGATCCGGCGCTGCGCGCGAATCGCCTCGCGCTGCTCGGCGCGCTGCATCAGCAGATGAACTGCGTCGCCGATATTTCTCGCCTCGCCGCCTGAGCACCACATCATGCCGATTAGCGCAAAGAAACTCGTGGTGCTCGACCGGGACGGCGTGATCAACGTCGACTCGGACGCGTACATCAAGTCGCCCGACGAGTGGGTCGCCCTGCCCGGCAGCCTCGAAGCGATCGCGCGGCTGAATCAGGCCGGTTATCGCGTGGCTATCGCGACGAACCAGTCGGGCATCGGCCGCGGTCTGTTCGACATGAATGCACTCAACGCGATGCATCTGAAGATGCATCGCGCGGCAGCGGCTGTCGGCGCGCGCATCGACGCGGTGTTCTTCTGCCCGCACACGGCGGAAGATCACTGCGAGTGCCGCAAGCCGAAGCCCGGCATGCTGAAGCTGATTGCCGAGCGCTTCGAGATCGAGCCATCCGAAACACCCGCGGTCGGCGATTCGCTGCGCGATCTGCAGGCGGCCGCCGCGCTCGGTTTCATCCCGCATCTGGTGCTGACGGGCAAGGGCAAGAAGACGCTCGCGGCAGGCGGCCTGCCCGAAGGCACGCGCGTGCACGACGACTTGCGCGCCTTCGCACTCGACTTCCTTGCCGAAGAACAAGAATGACGCGCACGAGCGCGCCCTCATCTCACCGACCACACCGATGCGCTTCATCCGATCGCTGTTGCTGCTGATCTTCTTCGCGGTCTTCACGATTCCGTACGCGACCGCGTGCTTCCTCGCGTTTCCGTTCCTGCGCGCCGACAACCGCTACTGGATGGCCGTCGGCTGGTGCCGCGTGACGCTCGCCGTCGTGCGCGTGCTGAACGGCATCCGTTACGAAGTGCAAGGCATCGAGAATCTGCCGCGCGGTCCGGCCGTGCTGCTGTCGAAACATCAGTCCGCGTGGGAGACGCTCGCGTTCCCCGCGCTGATGCCGCGCCCGCTGTGCTATGTGTTCAAGCGTGAGCTGCTGTACGTGCCGTTCTTCGGATGGGCGCTCGGCTTGCTGAAGATGATTCACATCGACCGCAAGGAAGGCAAGAACGCGTTTGCGTCGGTGACGAGGCAGGGCGCGCGCCGCATGTCGGAAGGCGCGTGGGTCATCATGTTCCCCGAAGGCACACGCACGCCGACGGGCAAGCAAGGCAAGTACAAGACGGGTGGCGCGCGCTTCGCGGTCGCGACGGGCGCAGTCGTCGTTCCCATCGCGCACAACGCGGGTCGCGTGTGGCCCCGCAACTCGTTTACGAAATATCCGGGTATAGTCACAGTGTCGATCGGCAAACCGATCGACACCACCGGGCTCACGCCCGACGAAGTGAACACGCGCGTCGAAACGTGGATCGAGGCAGAAATGCGCCGCATCGATCCAGCCGCCTACGGTGTCGAGCAGAATACGCCCGCCGCCGCCCGTATCTGACGCGCCACGCCGCAACAGACATGTGCAACATGCGTGCCTTGCGCGACGTATCAGCGCGAAGTGAGTCCGATGCAGAAGTCTCCAAAGCCGCAGCCTGCTGCGGCGCTCGATAGCCGGCAACTCGATCTGCCGCTCTTCGACGAGCCGGGCCAGTCTGCCGCGCCGCCGCAGTCCAAGCCCGCCGTTCCCCTTGCTCCCGACGGTTCGAAACTGCGCAGCGTCACGCTCGGCGCGCGCACGCTGTATTACGCGTTGAAGCGCTCGTCGCGCCGCTCGATCGGCTTCGCGATCGACAGCACGGGTCTCACGATCACGGCGCCGCGCTGGGTCACGCTCACAGACATCGAAACAGCGATCGTCGAAAAGCAGCGCTGGATTTTCACGAAGCTCACCGAATGGCAGACGCGCACCGAACAGCGCGTGATGCCGCGCGTCGACTGGAAAGACGGCGCCGAGTTGCCGTATCTCGGACAGACCGTGCGCGTGACGCTTGTGGCGCCGAACGGCCTCGTCGCATTCGATGCCGAACAGAATGTGCTCGCGTTGCCGTTGCCCGCGCACGCCGATCCGCAGCAGATCAAGGACCGCGTGCAAGGCTGGCTGCAAGGCGAGGCGAAGCGCATCTTCGGTGAACGTCTCGATGTGTATGCGCAGAAGCTGGGCGTCACGTATCGCGCGTATGCGTTGTCATCGGCGGCGACGCGCTGGGGCAGTTGTTCGAGCGACGGCAAGATCCGGCTGAACTGGCGGCTGATTCACTTCCCGCTGTCGATCATCGACTATGTGACCGCACATGAGCTCGCGCATCTGCGCGAGATGAACCACAGTCCGCGCTTTTGGCAGACTGTCGAATCGATCTTCCCCGAGTTCAAGGAAGCGCGGCAGACGCTCAAGCATCATCCGCCCGAGTTGCTGCCTACGCTGTAAAGCAAAAGCGCCGGACTCATCATCCGGCGCTTTCGTTTTTACATCACGACTTCTTTTGAATGAACTCGATCTTGTAGCCGACCGGGTCGGTGACGAATGCGATCACCGTGGCGCCATGCTTCATCGGACCGGCTTCGCGCACCACCGTGCCGCCCTGCTGCTTGATCTTCTCGCATGCCGCATACGCATCGTCGACTTCGACGGCGAGGTGGCCGAATGCATTGCCCATCTCGTACGACTCGGTGTCCCAGTTGTGGGTGAGCTCGATCACCGTGCCGTCTTTTTCATCTTCGTAGCCGACGAAGGCGAGCGTGAACTTGCCTTCCGGATAGTCATTGCGGCGCAGCACTTTCATGCCAAGCAGTTCCGTGTAGAACTTGATCGAGCGGTCGAGATTGCCGACTCGAAGCATCGTGTGAAGAAGGCGCATCGTGTACTCCCCAGTTGCTTGATGATGTCGAGGACCACAATGTACAGAAAAAGCCGCGCACCCGCTGACGGCGAAATCACGGCGGCGTTCTCGCTCACATGCGCCGCGTGCTCAGAACAGATGCCGCAGCCCCGCCATCATGCCGATCTGCGAGCCCTTCTGCGCGAGGCCGACGCCGTTGACGCCCTGCAATTGCGCGCCGATCAGATCGCCGCGATACAGCGCGTAATCGGCTTCGACATAGACGTCCGTGCGTTTGGACAGGTTGTAGTCGGCGACCAGTTGATACTGCCACGCGGAGCCGTCCTGCGCATGCGTCTTGCCGTCCTGCAAGGTCCGCCACACGTTCGCAGCGAAATGCCATGCGGCGCCCACCTGCTGCGTGATGCCGCCCAGTATCATGCGCCGGCGTGAAAAGTCCGTGTACTTGAGCGCGGCCAGCACGGGGGCCGTGAACGGTCCGTTCGCGAAGTTCGAAAAGCCCGGGTCGTTGCGATTGACGATATAGCCGAGCGCGAAGCGCGTCTGATCCCATGTGTACGACGCGCCGAACGTCCAGGCTTTCGCGGTGCTGCCGTTCACCGAATCGCGCGTCTCCTCGTACGCGCCGCCGAAATTCACGGGCCCGCCGTGCGGCGTATAAGCGGCCGCCGCGCCGAACTGCGAGCCATACGACATATGCCCGGCGACGCCGCCGAACGCATAGGCCGCCGAGAACAACAGGTCATGCGTTCGTGCCTGATACTGCACCTGATTGCTCGTCCAGATGCCGCCCGACATCGTCACTTCGGGCTGGAAGCTGAAGTCGTACGGAATCCACGGATTGCTGCCGTAGCCGCCGATCGTGATGCCCTCGATCAGCACGTTCGGCATGCGCCCGAAAATCAGCTTGCCATACGACGACGACTGCACGCCGATCTGCGCTTCATTGAAGAACGGCAGAGTCGGGTCGCTCTGGCCGCTATTGATGAAGATGCGATTTTCGAGCTTGAAGAAGGTGGACCAGCCACCGCCCAGGTCCTCGACGCCGCGCAAGCCCCAGCGGCTTTCCGACATGCCGCCGTTGCCGAGGCCCACGCTCGAATCGCCCTTCGTGTTCACGTGCGTCATATAGCGGACGCTTTCGTCGACGATGCCGTATAGCGTAACGCTCGATTGCGCGTGCGCCGTCGTAGCCGTCAACACGGGCGCAAGCGCCATGCAGGCGCAAAACAGAAGCCCCTTGCTCACCATCGTCATACCGTCTCCTCAAGCAGCATGCATTCGGACCGAATTGCCAGGGAAAGTCATAAAGCGGTGCGGCGGCCGGCGCGAATGGGCGAGCGCAGGCAAATGCGTAAGATTAATCTGTGTGATGCGTCAGAAAGATAAAAGAAAGCCCGCGTGTTGCGGGCTGTCTACACTGATCCGTGCGAATGCAACGAGCGGCGTTGCATGATCTCCGGCTAACCGCCCGCTGCGCGCGAAACGGCCTGCGCGACGGCCACATACTCTTCGACGGGCACGTCTTCGGCGCGGCGTTGCAGATCGAAGCCGAGCGCCTCGAAATCGACGGTATCGCGATAGCTCGTCAGCGTATTGCGCAGCATCTTGCGACGCTGTGAGAACGCCGCCGTGACCAGGTTGCCGAGCGTCTTTTCATCGACGACGGGCAACTCATGCGGCGCATATGGAATCATGCGGACGATGGCCGAATCCACTTTCGGCGGCGGCTGGAACGATTCGGGCGGCACGTCGAGCAGCTTGTCGATCACATAGCGGTACTGCAGCATCACCGAAAGCCGGCTGAACGCCTTGCTGCCAGGCTCCGCGACCATGCGCTCGACCACTTCGTTCTGCAGCATGAAGTGCTGGTCGATCACGCGCCCGGCGAAAGTGGCGAGATGAAACAGCAGCGGACTCGAAATGTTGTACGGCAGATTGCCGACGATGCGCAGCGTCGGCTTGTCGCCTTCCGCCGCGAGCGAGCCGAAGTCGAACGCGAGCGCGTCGCCTTCGTGCAGTTCGAGCAGATCGCCGAACTTCTTCTTCAGGCGCCCGATCAGATCGCGGTCCAGTTCGACGGCATGCAGCGGCGCTTCGGGCGTTGCGAGACGCTCGATCAGCGGCCCGGTGAGCGCGCCCAGCCCCGGCCCGATTTCGACCATGCGTTCGCCGCGTTGCGGACGGATCACGTCGACGATCGAATCGATGATGCCGAGGTCGACGAGAAAATTCTGTCCGAAGCGCTTGCGCGCAAAGTGGCCCTGGTGCTGTCTGCTTGAACTGTTGGACATCGAAGAAGCTTACGAAAAAGTCACGCGGCGCGGCGGTTGCGCGCCATGGAAACGGCGGTATCGATGGCGGCGATCAGGCTGCCCGCATCCGCGCGGCCCGTGCCCGCGAGATCGAGCGCCGTGCCGTGATCGACGGAAGTGCGGATGATGGGCAGGCCCAGCGTCACGTTGATGCCCTCGCCGAACGTCGCGTATTTGAGCACGGGCAGGCCCTGGTCATGGAACATCGCGAGCACGCAATCGGCTTCGTTCAGATAGCGCGGCTGGAACAGCGTATCGGCGGGATAGGGGCCGCGCGCGTCGATGCCCTGCTCGTCGGCGAGCTTCAGCGCGGGCGAAATCACATCGATCTCCTCGCGGCCGAGATAGCCGTTCTCGCCCGCATGGGGATTCAGACCCGTGACGAGAATGCGCGGCGCGGGCAAGCCGAAATGATGGCGCAGATCGTGATCGATGATGCGCAACGTATCGACGAGCCCATCGACGGTCAATGCCGCCGACACGTCCTTCAACGGAAGGTGCGTGGTCGCGAGCGCGACACGCAGCGGCCGCGCGCCCGTGCCCGCGAGCATCATCACGACGTGCGGGGTATGCGTGCGCTCGGCGAGATATTCGGTGTGGCCGGTGAAGGGCACGCCCGCATCGTTGATCGTGCTCTTTTGCAGCGGCGCGGTGACGATTGCATCGAACGTGCCGGCGAGCGCACCGTCGATCGCGGCGTCGAGCAGGCCGAGCACGTACGGACCGTTTTTCGCATCGAGCTTGCCCGCTTGCGCGGGCGCGGCGAGCGCGTGATGCTGCGTCGCGATGCGGCGCCCCTGCTGCGCAGCCCAGTCGATGCCGATGGCCTTCGCGCGCTCGGCCAGCAGGCCGCTGTCGCCGAGCACCGTGAAGTGCGCATCGGGCCAATGCGCGCCCGCCGCGGCGAGCGCCATCGCCGTCAGTTCAGGACCGACGCCGGCCGGCTCGCCCGTGGTAATCGCGATATTCAGCGGTGCGTTCGAGGGCTGGTCAGCGGTCATGACGGCTCCGGAATTTATTGCATCGATGTGCCCGTGATGGGGCCTACCTTGTAGTCGACATACGCGGTGTCGCGCAGTTCACGCAGCCAGTCGGCATATGCCTGCTCCGCCTTGCGCTGGCCGATGGCCTGACGCGCGAGATCCATCTGCTGCGCAACCGAGCCTTCAGCTTCGCGGCGGTCCAGTACCTGGATCAGGTGGTAGCCGTATTCGCTTCGCACGGGTTCGCTGATCTGGCCGTCCTGCAGCGAGTTCATCGCCCGCTCGAACTCGGGCACCGTCTCGCCCGGGCTGATCCAGCCGAGATCGCCGCCTTGCGACGACGAGCCGTCCTGCGAGTAAGTGCGCGCGAACTTGTCGAAGTCGCCTTGGCCCGACTGGATGTCGCGCTTGATTTCGAGGAGCTTCTCGCGTGCCTGCGGTTCCGACATGCCTTCGCCGACGCGCAGCAGGATGTGCCGCACGTGGGTCTGTACGAGCTTCGTCGAATCGGCGGACGTGGCGCCCTGGCCCGAACGGCGCTCGACGAGGCGCACGATCTCGAAGCCGTCGTTGGTGCGGATCACGGACGGATTGACCTGGCCCGGACGCAGCGTCGAAGCCGCCGTCACGAATTCGGCCGGCAGTTTCGACGGCTGCTGAAAGCCCATGTCGCCGCCCTTCGATGCGTCAGCCGCCTGCGAATTGGCCTTCGCGAGCCTTGCGAAGTTGCCGCCGTTCGACGCTTCCTGAAGCAGCGAATTCGCCTTGGCCTGCGCGGCCTCGATGTCCGTCTGCGATGCGTTGAGCGGCGCCTTCAGGAAGATGTGCTCGAAGTGCAGCTCGGACGTGAGACCCGCCGTCGGCCCGCGCTGGCTCGCAATGTAGTTCGCCACTTCGGCATCCGACACCGTGATCTTGCTGTCCACTTCCTTCTCGCGCAGACGCGACAGGATCAGCTCCGTCTTCGCGTCGCCCGTGAAGGTCGTCCAGGGCACGCCTTGCGCCTCGATGCGCGCGCGGTACATTTCGAGCGGCATGTTGTTCGCCTGCGCGAGACGTTCGAGCGTGCGCTGCAGCGTTGCGTCGTCGACGGTGATGCCGTCTTCGCGCGCCTTCTGCAACTGGATGCGCTCCAGCACCATCTGATTGAGCACCTGCTGGCGCAGCTGATCGGCGGGCGGAATCGGCGCGTGCTGCTGGTTCAGCCGCTTCGTGATCAGGCCGACGCGCATGTCCAGTTCGCGCTGCGTGATGACGCCGTTGTTGACGACAGCCGCGATCGTATCGACGGGTTGCGCGTTGTTGTTGCCGTTCAGCGCCTGCGCGTGCGCCGGAGCCGCCAACAGAATGGATGCGGCCGCAGCGAGGCCGGTCGCGAACGTTGCCAGGCGAAGCTTTTTCATGATTGCCACAGATACTCCAATGATGTCGGGCACGCTCGGCCCGTCTGTCGACCAAAGTCGGCGTGTCGACGGGAGTCGGCGCTTTGGCGCGTACTCCCGTCCCATGCCTTGCTCTGGTCCCATGCAACGCGATTGCGGTCGACGGGAGCCGGCGCTCCAGCGCCTTACTCCGATCCTATGCAACACAGTTGCCTTTCCCTTCTGCGAACGGCGCGGCATCCGTCGTTCGCGACCCGATCGCGCCCCGGTCACTCGTAGTTGTTGAACTGCGATTCGGGCGGCGGCGGAGGCGGCAGCGGCGTATAGCCCGCCACGCTCGCGCGGAACGCGGACATCAGCCCGTTGTCGACGCTCGAAAGCCCCTTGAACGTCAGCTGCGCAAGCACCCGCGTGCCCGCCGTCTGGCCGCCCGTCGAGTTGATCCCGTTTGCGTAGCGCTGGAAGCCGACGCCGAGCGTCCAGCAATCCGCGTCGTATTGCACGCCGAGCAGCGCGTCGACGGCGCGATGTCCCTTCAGGTCGTAATTGATCCGCCCGACGCCGTAAAAGCGGTGCGTCAGCGGCCATTGGCCCGAGATCAGCAGCTGGTTGATCGGCTGGTTGTCCAGCGTCGTGTTGGCCCGCGTGTAACGGTATCCGACGTTGATGACTTTGCCCGATTCCGGGCTGTACCCGAAGCCCACGCTGGTTTTGACCAGCTGGTTGTTGTCCGCATTATATTGGAACGCGGTTTCCGAGGCGAAACCCGCCCCGAGCTTCAGCGACGCGCCGAGAATCAGGTCCGAATGCGTCGCCTGCTCAGTCGTCTGCGACTGGTTCAGCGTCACGCGCTGATCACGGAAATAGTACTGCTGCGCGATCACGAAGCGCGCGCGTTCGTCGCCTGTCGCCGGGTTCAGGAAACGTGTCGTCAGCGCGGCCGTCAGGCGGTTCGCATCGGCGATGCGGTCGTTACCGACGAACGTGTTCGGCGTAAAGATTTCCGCGAGGCCGAAGTCCGACTCCGCCGTATCGAACAGCGGCGCGAAGTTCTGGTTGCGAAATGGCGTGTAGACGTAGTACAGACGCGGTTCCAGCGTCTGGATATAGTCCTCGCCGAAGATGCGCACCGAGCGGTCGAAGATCAGGCCGGTGTCGAACGAGAACGTCGGCACCGACTCGGTGAAGTTCTTCGGCTGGCCGGCAGGCGCGCCCGTGCCGATGTTGCTCAGGTCGTACGACGCGAAGTGCCACTGCACCTTCGGCGTGACGAAGTAGCCGGGGCCGACGACGGAATACGACAGATACGGATTGAAGACGACACGATCGCCTTCCGTCGAGTCCGCCGTCGTGATCCGGAAACGCGTGTAGTCCGCTTCCGCGCCGAAGTCGAAGCCGCCGACGTTGTACTTCGTGTACTTCACGTTCAATTGCGGCTCGCGGCCGTACGGCGCAGTGGACGGCGGCAGAGTCTGCCAGTGCTGCTCGCGCGCGAGCACGGACCACGGACCGTTGTTGTACGTGAGCCCCGCTTCCTGCTGATACAGCAGCTGCGTGCCGTTCAGGAACTGGTTCGTCGTCGACGCCAGGTCTTCCGGATACGTGTTGTCCGAGACCTTGTTGTAGTAGATGTACCCGCCGAAGCCCGAACCGAAGTTCTGGTTGTGCTGGATGTACAGCGCGTAGCGGTTCGTCTTCGTGATCTTGTCGTTGGGCAGAAACTCGCCCGTGATCGACCCGCTATAGGTGGGCGACAGATAGCGGAAATTCGCTTGCGTCTGCACGCCGCGCTTCGACAGGATGCGCGGCGTCAGCGTCAGATCGCGGTTCGGCGCGACGTTGAAGTAGTACGGCAGCGACAGCTCGAAACCGTTGGTCGAACTGAGCGACGCCGTCGGCGGCAACAGACCGCTGCGCCGCGCGCCCGACAGCGGGAACGACAGCCACGGACTCGCGAACACGGGCACGCCCTGGAAGAACAGCACGCCGTTGTGCGCGACGCCGTCGTCGGCGCCCGAATCGAAATCGAACTCGCTGCCCTTGATGTACCACGCGGGGTCGTCCGTGCACTGGCACGCCGTGTACGTGCCGCGCGTGAACACCGAGCGCTCGTTGTCGAGCAGATCGACGCGCTCCGCGCTGCCCGAGCCGCCCGTCGCGTTGAAGTGGTATTTCGGCGAAGTTATGAAGCCTTCGCTCGACTCCACCTTCATGTGCGCTTCAGGCCCCGTAAACACACTGCCGTTGCCCGACAGATGGACATTGCCGTAAGCATCGGCCATGTCCGTATCCTGATCGTAATGAAGCGCGTCCGCCTTGAGCGCCGAATAACCGCGGCGAACTTCGGCCGAGCCTTTTGCGGCGATGTCCTGGTCGGCCGTGCCCGTCGTCGAGTCGCCGAGCACGAAGGTCGCGGGGCTCTGACCGTCGGGCGTCCGATGTTCTTCGAGTTGTGGAGCAAGCCGCAGGCCCCACGGCGCGTCTATCGGCTGCGCCTGCGCCGCCTCTCCCGCCAGCTGCGCGTGCGAGAGCGCGGGCAGCAGGCCCGGCACGGCGACCAGCGCCGCCGCGAGCCGCCTTCTGCGCGGCAGGCCGTCAGAGGAGGAAGTGGTTGGGAAAAGCTTGTTAGGCGGCATGTATCGTTTGGCGTATCGGCTCTGCGGTCAGTTCATCCACCCGGCTCATCGATCACAAGCTGCCGCCCGTGCAGTCGAGCTTCGAATGCACAACTATTGACGATTCATGCAGCGGTAAGGCGGGCGATCCGGGAGATGCGCGAGAACTGACGCGAGTCGCGTCAAAAAAGTCGTGGGGTATTATATGGCAAGACGTTGCCCACCCCGATTTTGTCACCAGCATTTCATGACGCCTCCCCCTGCTTCCTCCGCTTTTTCTGCCACCTCCGCTGCTTCGCGCGCGGATCATCGCCTCGATCTTCTGAGCGCCTGGCTGCGCACCCACACCGACCGCTACGGACTCGAGCTCGCGACGCTCGCGCCCGCGTCCGCCGATGCCAGCTTTCGCCGCTATTTCCGCCTCGCGCGAACGGGCGGCGATTGCGGCGCTGACATTGGCGCGAGCGATCCGGCCCACGCGACGGTGATCGCCGTCGATGCGCCGCCGCCCGAAAAATGCCGTGAATTCGTCCAGATCGCGGGTCTGCTGGCGGACGCGGGCGTGCATGTGCCGCGCGTGCTCGAAGTCGATTTCGATGCGGGGTTCATGCTCGTGACGGATCTCGGCACGCGGTCGTATCTCGGCGCGCTCAACGAAGGCAGCGCCGGCGACGCGAAAAAGCTGATGCGCGATGCGCTCGACGCGCTGATCCGCTGGCAGCTCGCCTCGCGCGAGGACGTGCTGCCGCCGTTCGACGAAGCGTTTCTGCGCCGCGAGATGGAGCTGATGCCCGAGTGGTTCATCGGCCGGCACCTGGGGCGCGAGGTCGACGACAACACGCGCGGCGTGCTCGACCGCACGTTCGCGCTGCTGATCGCGAGCGCGCGCGCGCAGCCGCAGGTCTTCATGCTGCGCGATTTCATGCCACGCAACCTGATGATCGCGAGCCCGAACCCGGGCGTGCTCGACTTCCAGGACGCGGTGTACGGCCCGATCAGCTATGACGTCGCGTCGCTGCTGCGCGATGCGTTCATCAGCTGGGACGAAGAGTTCGAACTCGATTGCTTCGCGTACTACTGGGAGCGCGCGAAGAAGGCCGGCCTGCCCGTCGATGCCGATTTCGGCGAGTTCTATCGCCAGATCGAATGGATGGGCCTGCAACGGCATATCAAGGTGCTGGGTCTGTTCTGCCGGATCAACTATCGCGATAGCAAGCCGCATTACATGGCCGACCTGCCGCGCTTCATCGGCTATGCGCGCAAGGTCGCGGAACGCTACCGGCCGCTCGCGCCGTTCGCGAAGCTGCTCGATGACCTCGAAGGCCGCGCCGTCGATGTCGGCTATACCTTCTGACGGACGGATGAAAAACTTGAACAAAGCGATGATCTTCGCCGCCGGACGCGGCGAACGGATGCGTCCACTGACGGATACCTGCCCGAAGCCGCTTTTGAAGGTCGGCGGCAAGTCGCTGATCGAGTGGCAGATCGAGCGGCTCGCGCGCGCCGGGTTCACGACCATCGTGATCAACCACGCGTGGCTCGGCGCGCAGATCGAAGCGGCGCTCGGCGACGGCTCGCGGTATGGCCTCTCGCTGCGCTATTCCGCCGAACACGAAGCGCTCGAAACGGCGGGCGGCATTGCGCAGGCGCTGCCGCTGCTCGAAGACGCGGGCAAGCCGGAGGTGTTCGTGGCCGTCAGCGGCGACGTGTACGCCGACTTCGATTACGCGGCACTGCGTGTGCCCGCCGCGCGGCTTGCCGAAGCGGCTGATCCGGGCATGCATCTGGTGATGGTTCCCAATCCCGCGTTTCATCCAAAAGGCGATTTCGCGCTGGGCAGCGACGGTGTGTTGTCACTGGAAGGCGCGCCGCGCTATACGTTCGGCAACATCGGGCTCTACGACACGCGGATGTTTCGCGATCTCGCGCCGGGCACGCGTCGCGCGCTCACGCCGTATTATCGCGAGGCGATTGCGCAGAAGCGCGCAAGCGGCGAGCTTTATGAAGGATTGTGGGAGAACGTCGGGACGCCGGCGCAGCTCGATGCGCTCGACCGGCAACTGGTGGCGCAGAACGCGTAAGCGTTAGAAGAGCAGGCACGCGGCGCTTTAGTGCCGCTCCCCATTCCCCTGCTCTTCGACCGCTTCTTCGGCGTGCGCCGCGCGCTCCTGCTGCAACGCCCACATCTGCGCGAAGAGCCCGCCCATCAAAATCAGTTCGGCAAACGTGCCGCGCTCGACGATGCGCCCCTTGTCCATCACGATGATCTGCTGCGCGTGCACGACCGTCGATAACCTGTGCGCGATGATGAGCGTCGTGCGTTCGCGCGCGATCTGATCGAGCTCGTGCTGGATCGCGCGCTCGGAGCGCGAGTCGAGCGCGGATGTCGCTTCGTCGAAAAGCAGAATGGGCGGATTCTTCAGCACCGTGCGCGCGATCGCGACACGCTGCTTCTCGCCGCCCGACAGCTTCAACCCGCGTTCGCCGACGGGCGTTTCATAGCCCTTCGGCAGGCTCTCGATGAACTCGTGAATGTGCGCCGCGCGCGCCGCCGCGATCACCTCGTCGCGTGTCGCCGTTGGACGGCCATACGCGATGTTGTAGTAGATCGTGTCGTTGAAGAGCACGGTGTCCTGCGGCACGATGCCGATCGACGCCCGCAACGAATCCTGCGTCACGCCGCGAATATCCTGTCCGTCGATGCGAATCGCGCCGCCCGTCGCGCGGTCCAGATCGTAGAAACGGAACAGCAGGCGAGCGAGCGTGGATTTGCCCGAGCCGCTATGTCCGACCACAGCCGTCGTCGTGCCCGCCGGGATCGTGAAGCACACGTCGTGCAGAATGGGCCGCGACGGTTCATACGCGAAGCTCACGTGCTCGAAGCCCACCTGCGCGCCGCGCACGGAAAGCGGCAGCGCATCGGGGGCGTCGGGCACTTCGCGCGCCGCGCCGAGCAGCGTGAACATGCGGTCCATATCGGTGAGACTCTGCTTCAGCTCTCGATACACGACGCCGAGAAAATTCAGCGGAATGTAGAGCTGGAGCATGAACGTGTTGATCAGCACGAGATCGCCGAGCGTGAGGCGCCCCGCCATCACGCCTTGCGTCGCGCGCCACAGGATGAACACGAGCCCGATGCCGATGATCGCCTGCTGGCCGAAGTTCAGCGCCGACAGCGAGTTCTGCGACTTGATCGCCGCCGCGCGATAGCGCTTCAGATTTTCGTCGTAGCGCTTCGCTTCCCACTCTTCGTTGTTGAAGTACTTGACCGTCTCGTAGTTCAACAGCGAATCGATTGCGCGCGAGTTCGCCTTCGAATCGAGTTCGTTCATCGTGCGGCGAAAATGCGTACGCCACTCCGTCACCTTGACGGTGTACGTGATGTACGCGGCCAGCGCGGCGAACGTGACGAGCGCGTAATACGCCTCGTACTTGACGACGAAAAAGCCCAGCACGAGACCGACTTCGACGAGCGTCGGCAGAATGCTGTACAGCGAGTACGAAATCAGTTGCGTGATGCCGCGCGTGCCGCGCTCGATATCGCGCGACATGCCGCCCGTCTGCCGCTCCAGATGAAAACGCAGCGAAAGCGAATGCAGATGCCGGAACACTTTCAGCGCAAGCTGGCGCACGGCACTTTCCGTCACCTTCGAGAAGAGAATCTCGCGCAGCTCGGTGAAGAGCGACGTCGACAGCCGCACGACGGCATACGCGACCACCAGCAGCCCGACGCCGCCGAGCAGCACGATGCCGGGCGCATTCGTCGCGCGCCCGAGCGCGGTCAGATGCTGCACCGACGCGAGATTGTCGACGATGCGCTTCATCACGACGGGAACGCCGAGGTTCGCGACCTTCGCGCCGATCAGGCAGCTGAGCGCCAGCACGACGCGCCACTTGTACGTCGCGAGGTACGGCAGCAGCGAGACGATCGTTTGCCAGTCGTTGCGCGGCTGGTTCGAGATCGGCGGCGGTTCGGACGAAGCGGAATAGCGACGCATGATTGCTTTGTGGAGGAGCCTGCACGCTTGACGCGTGACTGATGGGGAATGTGACGGGCGACGCGCCTGAAGCGCGCTGGAGCCTGATGCGCTCCGGCATGCGCTTTCCCGTACAATTCCCGATTGGCGATATTGTCGCAGAAGCCGGCTGGCACCGCTTTCGCAGCGCTGACCCAGCGTCGTTTTGCAGTTCCCGTCGTGCCGTTGTCGTGAGATCCGCCGCTGCCGCTGTCGGCTCAACTGATTTTTATGGATACCCCGATGACCGAGACTCTCCAACTCCCGCAGAAACCCTGCGCGCTACGCGTCGTCCCACAACCGTCGGATGCGAACGTCCACGGCGATGTGTTCGGCGGCTGGATCATGGCGCAAGTCGACATTGCCGGCTCGATTCCCGCGAGCCGCCGCGCGAACGGCCGCGTCGCGACGATCGCGGTCAATTCGTTCGTGTTCAAGCAGCCGGTGTTCGTCGGCGATCTGCTGACTTTTTACGCGGATATCGTGAAGACGGGCAACACGTCGGTCACGGTCGACGTCGAGGTCTACGCGCAGCGTATGAGCCTCGCGGAAGAAGTGGTGAAGGTCACGGAAGCGACCCTCACGTATGTCGCGACGGATAGCGACCGCCGTCCGCGCGCACTGCCTCAGCTGGCCTGAGGTTCGAACATTGGGACCACGCCGGGCGCGCTCGCGCCTGAAGCCGCGTGATCAGGCGTCCGCCGGAGCCACGTCCTCGTTCTCCGCGGCACTGTCCGCGCCTCGCTGCAGCATGTCGGGTATTGCGTCGTGCGGCAGCGGCTTCGCGAAGAAGTAACCCTGCATCTCGTCGCACGCGCGCTCCTTGAGGAAGTCGAGTTGCGTCGACGTCTCGACGCCTTCCGCGATCACCTGAAGATTCAGCGAGTGCGCGAGCGCGATGATCGCCGACGTGATCGTTTCATCGTCCGACGATTCGCCGATATCCGACACGAACGATCTGTCGATCTTCAAGCGGTCCACCGGGAAGCGCTTCAGATAGCTCAGGCTCGAATAGCCCGTGCCGAAGTCGTCGATGGCAAGACCGATGCCGAGCGCGTGCAATTCGGTGAGCATCGTCACGGCTTCTTCCGCGTTGCGCATGATGGTGCTTTCGGTCAGCTCGAGCTCCAGATACTGCGGTTCGAGCCCTGTCTCCGCGAGCACTTGCGTCACGAGCTTCGCGATGTCGCGCTGCTGGAACTGCCGCGCCGACAGATTCACCGACACCCGCGCAGGCGGCAGGCCTTTGTCCTGCCAAGCCTTGTTCTGCCGGCACGCTTCGCGCAGCACCCATTCGGAAAGCGGCCCGATCAGCCCGCTTTCCTCGGCGACAGGAATGAACTGCGACGGCGGAATCAGACCGACTTCCGGATCGTGCCAGCGCACGAGCGCTTCCATGCCGACCACCTGGCCCGTTTCGATATCGACTTGCGGCTGATAGTGCAGCAGGAATTCGTTGTCGCGCAGCGCGCGGCGCAGACGCCGCTCCATGTTGAGCCGCGCGCCCGCCGACACGTTCATCTCCGGCTGATAGAACTGGAACGTGTTGCGGCCCATGTCCTTCGCGCGATACATCGCGAGGTCGGCTTTCTTCATCAGCGTTTCGGCGTCTTCGCCGTCTTGCGGGAAGAGGCTCGCGCCCATGCTGCAGCCGACATACAGCTCCGTGCCATCGAGCCACACGGGCTCCGAAATCGACGCGCGCACGCGCTCCATCCACGCGATCAGCGACTGCTCGTCGACGGTATCCGTCATCACGATCACGAATTCGTCGCCGCCGTGACGCGCGACCGTATCGCTCGCCCGTGCGCAACGCGCGAGACGGTCCGCTACCACCGACAGCAGACGGTCGCCGACGCTGTGCCCCAGGCTGTCGTTGACGTTCTTGAAGCCGTCGAGATCGATGAACACGACGGCCACGCCATTGTGATGCCGCTCGGCGACGATCAGCGCATGTTGCAGCCGGTCGCGCAGCAGGTTGCGGTTCGGCAGGCGCGTGAGGCTGTCGTAGTTCGCCTGATATTCGAGCTGTTCCTGATAGCGGATCAGCGCGGTCACGTCGTTGATGACGGCGATGTGGTGCGTGGTTTGTCCGTCGGTATCGGGCACGGGCGCGATATACAGCTGATTCCAGAACAGCGCGCCGTCCTTGCGGTAATTGCGCAGCACCGCGCTCACCTCACGGTTCGCCGCCAGCGCCTGACGGATCGCCGCGATGCCGTCCTGATCGCGGTCGTCGCGCTGCAACAGGCGGCAGTCCTGGCCGATCACTTCCTGCGGATCGTAGCCCGTGATGCGCTTGAATGCCGGGTTCACGTATTCGATCAGATTGCCTTCGTTCGAAGGTGCGGTGATCAGAATCGCGTTGACGCTCGCATCGAGCGCGCGGCTTTGCAGACGCAGCGCGAGATCGGCGCGCTTGCGCTCCGTGATGTCCGTGTACGAGCCGAGCACGCCGATCACGCGGCCCTCGCCGTCGGTGAAAGGCAGCTTGCTCGTCATCGTCGTGCGATGCACGCCGTCGATCACCACGTCGACTTCGAAGTTCATCTTCGGCACGCCCGAGTTCATCACCTCGAGATCGTGGCGATGCAACTCATTGGCGAATGCGCGCCACGGCATGTCTTCGTCGAGCTTGCCGATCACCTGCTCCGGGTACGCGAGCCCCGCATCGCGCGCGAACGCCATATTGCAGCCGAGATAGCGCAAATCCTTGCCCTTCCAGAAGATGCGCTGCGGGATGTTGTCGATCACCGTTTCGAGCATCTGGTTCGAACGCTGCGCTTCGGCTTCGGCGTTGATCTGTTCGGTCACGTCGTCGGCGAGCACGAAGAGCGCGGGGCGGCCCACGAACGTCATCGCGTGATACGAGATGTCGGCGCTGATCAGCGAGCCGTCCTTGCGGCGGTGATGCCAGATGCCCGCCATCGTGCGCGGGCCGCCCGGCGTCGCGTCGCTGCGCAGCAGATGCGAATCGAACCGCGCGAGCTCGGAACCCGGGCGGATGTCGCGGACCGTCATCGACAGAAAGTCGCTCTCCGTGTAGCCGTACTGCTGGACGGCCGCCGCATTGACGGCGAGAAAGCGCAGCGTTTCGCGGTCGAAGATGTACATCGGCACGGGATGTTCTTCGAACAGCCCGCGAAAACGCTCGTCGTTCCGATGCAGCGCCTTCGCGATGCGCAGCTTTTCGCGCGCGACGTTTTCGCGCGCGCCGAACGTGTAGATCAGGAGCCCGCTGCCCGCGAGCATCGTCAGGATGAGGACGAGCGTCGCGTACTGCGTGTCGCGCATCGATTCGTCGAGCGCAGCCTTCAGCGCGCGGTCCTCCTCGTCGCGCAGCCGGCCGATGCTCTCGTCGATCTGGTCGGATTCCATGCCAAGGCGCGTGTACGCCTGTGCCGCCCAGGCGCGCGCGCCGTCTTCCTCGAGCGCCATCGTCCGATCGAGCGCGAGCGCGATGTCCTGCTGGAGACGACCGCCGTCGGCCGTGAGCCGGCCAAACTCGGCGGCGATTGCCGGTTCGCTCGCCAACTGGTCTCGCAGCGTCTTTTCGAGCTTCGCCAGCGTCGCGGACATCGCCGATCCTTCATTCGCGGGGGCCGGCACGCCCGCCGCCTCGTAGCGGCCGAGCACGGACAGGCCGTGATCGAGCGTCCCGCGATACGCTTCGAGATTCTCGCGAATGGCCGTCGAGCGGACCGTTCGCTCGTCGGCGTCGCGCTGTCCGCGAATCTGCGTATACGCGACGAAGGCGTTCGCGCCGACAGCCGCGGCAACGACCGCCAGGTTGATCAGCAGCCGCTTCGATAGGAAAGAGATCATAGGTTCCGAACGTCGTTCGATCCTGCAGGCGATGCCCGCTAGGGAGCCGTTCACAGGCGGCGCGCGGGCGCCCCGGACGAGACGCGTCGCCGGGCGCAGCGCTCTTACGCGCCATCTTTGGATAACGGCAGCGTTCGGATGAGATTGAGTGTGAAAACGAAAAAATCTTTCGCCGGGATCAGCCGGCGAGGCCAAATTCCTTCATCGCAGGCACGAAATCGTGGTTGCTCGCGCTCTTGCGTGCGAGCTTGGCGAGCACATAGCGCTTGAACGGATCGAGCCGCGCCCAGTCGTCGGCGGCCGGCGGGCTCAGGTTCGCCAGGCTCGCCTGATGCAGCACCGTTTCGGGCACGGCCGCCGTGTCGCGCCATGCCGGGCTATCCTCGGGCGAGAACCACTCGGGCTCGACGTTCGCGTGCGTGCGCATCATTTCGAAGAGCGCGTGATCGAAGTTCGGCTCGATCGCCGTGTCTTCGTCGACGGGAAAACGCGCGAGCAGCGCGCGGTCTTCGTGCGGCAGCATCTGCCATTGTTCGAGCGAAATCCGCAGCCCGAAACGGTCGAGATTGAAGCGCACGACCATCGGGATAAATTTCAAATTCTCCGAAGATTCGATCTCGAAGTTGAACAGCAGGGGCGCATCATTGAGTCCCATGGCAAATTCCTCTTGTTCGGCGGCCAACGCGCTAAGCCGGTCTGAGGTATTTTAGAACCTTATTCGCGGCGCGGCGGCCCTGCCGTCGACTGCCGCCAACGCACAGCAATCCTTTGCACGGGACGAGAGGAGCAGGCAGGTGAACGAACTGGAAATGGGCGAACAGCCGGGCGTCGTCGAGCAATCGGTGCGCCGGCACCGCGGCCAAACGGTCGAAACGGTCGAAACGGTCGAAACGGTCGCCGATCATGTCGGCCAGGAGTGGCCCGTTGCGCTCGTCTTCAACGGCATCTCGCATGCGGTGATGATGTGCACGCCGCGCGATCTCGAGGAGTTCGCGGTCGGGTTTGCGATTTCCGAGGGGATCGTCGAGCGCGGCGCGCACATTCAGGACATCGAGGTCGGGTTCCGCGACGGCAAATTGCCATACGCGGAAGTGCAGCTGACCGTCGTGCAGCAGGCGTTCGTCGCGCTGAAGGAGAAGCGGCGCGCGCTGTCGGGAAGAACGGGCTGCGGCGTGTGCGGTATCGAAAGCATCGATCTGCTCGACCTGACGCCCGAACGCATACCCGACACCGGCTTTCTGCAACGGCTCGCACCCGATGCGATCGCGCGGGCCGCGAAGGAGCTGCCCGCGCATCAGGCGCTCACCAAGATGACGGGCGGCCTGCACGCCGCCGCATGGTGCGACGCGACGGGCGCGATCCGCTACGCGTTCGAGGACGTCGGCCGCCACAACGCGCTCGACAAGCTGATCGGACGGCTCGTGCTGGACCGCGTCGACACGAAGGACGGCTTCGTGTTCCTGTCGAGCCGCGCTAGCTACGAACTGGTGCGCAAGGCGGCGCGCGTCGACATTCCGATGGTCGCGACCATCTCGGCGCCTTCGTCGCTCGCCATCACGATTGCGCGCGAAGCGGGCGTGCGGCTTGTGAGCTTCTGCCGCGAGTCGAGTTACGTCGATTACGACACTGTCTGACGACTGCTCGCGCGGACGCGTCCGCGTTCAGTCGAACTGCCGGAAGTCCGGCTTGCGCTTCTCGAAGAACGCATTGAACGCTTCCTTCGCCTCGGGCGCGAGCAGCATCTTCGCGAAGTGCACGGCCTCTTCGGTCATCTGCGTGTGCAGTTCGTGCTGCGCGGCGCGCTTCATCAACTGCTTGGTCACGCGCAGCGACGATGCAGGCAGCGCGGCCAGCTTCTGCGCCTGCTTCATCGCGAACGCATCCACTTCGGCGGCGGGCAGCAGCCGGTTCACGAAGCCCATGCGCTGCGCTTCCTTCGCGTCGAAAGCTTCGCCGAGCATCAGCTTTTCGGCGGCCGCCTGATAGCCGGCGACGCGCTGCAACAGCAGCGACGATGCCGCTTCCGGGCACAGGCCCAGTTGCGCGAACGGCAGCGAGAACGTCGCGGTGTCGGCGGCGTAGACGAAATCGCAATGCAACAGCAGCGTCGTGCCCACGCCGACAGCCGGGCCCGCCACCGATGCAACGAGCGGCTTTTCCGCCGCCGAGATCGCGCGCAGGAACTGGAACACGGGCGCGTCTTCGCTGACGGGCGGCTGTTTCAAGAAGTCTTCGAGATCGTTGCCCGCGCAGAAAATGCCGACGCTGCCGCGAATCACGATCGCACGCACCGAAGCGTCGTCTTGCGCCTGAACGAGCGCGTCGGCCATCGTCTGGTACATCGCGGCCGTGATCGCGTTCTTCTTGTCGGGACGGTTGAAGGCTATCGTCAGCACGTCGGCTGTGCGTTCGATCAGAATGTCCATCTTGTGACTCCTCGACGTTCGTCGGTGTGTTCCGCGTTGGCGTGACAGGCGGACCGCCCGCGTCAACGCGGCAAAAAGCGGCCCGCAAGCGACAGGGGACTACTAGCGACTACAGCCGCTCGATGATCCCCGCCGCCCCCATACCTGTCCCGACGCACATCGTCACCATCCCGTACTTCAGATTGCGCCGGCGCAACCCATGCACGACGGTTGCAGCACGAATCGCACCCGTCGCGCCGAGCGGATGGCCGAGCGCGATCGCGCCGCCGAGCGGATTGATCTTCGACGGATCGAGGCCCAGGTCGTTGATCACGGCGAGCGACTGCGCGGCGAACGCCTCATTCAACTCGATCCAGTCGATATCGTCCTGCCTGAGACCCGCAGCCTTGAGCGCAGCGGGAATCGCTTCCTTCGGACCGATGCCCATGATCTCCGGCGGCACACCGCGCACGGCGAAGCTGACGAAGCGCGCGAGCGGCGTCAGGTTGAACTGCTTCAGGATCTTTTCCGACACGACGATCAGCGCGCCCGCGCCATCCGACGTTTGCGAACTGTTGCCCGCCGTCACCGAGCCCCTGTTCGCGAACACGGTGCGCAGCTTCGCGAGACCTTCCATCGACGTATCGGCGCGCGGGCCTTCGTCGAGCTTCACTTCGCGCGTCCTCACGTTGATTTCGCCCGTCGCCAGATCGGGGATGCGCTCGGTCAGCGTGTACGGCGCAATCTCGTCGTTGAATTCGCCCGACTGTTGCGCGGCGATCGCCTTGCGGTGCGATTCGACTGAGAACTGGTCCTGCTGCTCGCGGCTCACCTTCCAGCGCTCCGCGACCTTCTCCGCCGTGAGGCCCATCCCGTAGGCTATGCCGACGTCTTCATTGCGATCGAAGATATGCGGCGACAGCGACGGCTTGTTGCCCATCATCGGCACCATGCTCATCGATTCGCAGCCGCCCGCGATCATCACGTCCGATTCGCCGACGCGAATGCGATCCGCCGCCATCGCGAGCGCCGTCACGCCCGATGCGCAGAAACGGTTCACCGTCACGCCGCCGACCGTGCTTGGCAGACCCGCCAGCAACGCGCCCATCCGCGCGACGTTGAGTCCCTGCTCAGCTTCGGGAATCGCGCAGCCGACGATCGCATCTTCGATCAGCGACGTATCGAGGCCGGGCACATGCGCGACCGCCGAACGGATCGCGTGCACCAGCAGTTCGTCGGGGCGCGTGTTCTTGAACATTCCGCGCGGTGCCTTGCCGATCGGCGTGCGGCTCGCGGCGACGATATAAGCGTCCTGCAATTGCTTTGTCATTTGAATCTCCTTTGTCGACCAGAGTTGGCGCAGAGCAACTACTCCCGTCCCATGCGTAGAGGAATACGGTCTGCCCGCAACTCAGTTGCGCACCGGCTTGCCTGTTTGCAGCATGCCCATGATCCGTTCCTGCGTCTTCTGCGTGCCGAGCAACTCGACGAACGCGCGACGTTCGAGCGTCAGCAGCCATTCTTCGTCGACGAGACTGCCCGCTTCGACGTCGCCGCCGCACACCGCTTCCGCGATGCGGCTCGCGATCAGGTAATCGTGCTCGCTGATGAAGCGGCCGTCGCGCATGTTGACGAGCGACGCCTTGATCGTCGAAATCGCCGAGCGTCCGGCGACGGGCACCTGCGTCACGCGCAATGGCGGACGATAGCCCGCGGCCGCGAGCGCGCGCGCTTCCTTCTTCGCGGTGTCGAGCAGTTCGAAGACATTGAAGACGATCGTGTCCGACGGCTTCAGATAACCCATCGCGCGAGCGTCGAGCGCGGAGTCCGAGACCTTCGCCATCGCCGCGTTTTCGAACGGCTTTTGCAGGAACTTGAGCAGATCGTTCGTCGCGCCGGCTTGCGCCGCGGCTTCGGCGGCGCGCAACGCGGCTTCCTTCAGGCCGCCGCCCGCTGGCACGAGACCGACGCCCACTTCGACGAGGCCGATATAGCTCTCGATATGCGCGACGCGCTTCGCGCTGTGCAGCACCAGTTCGCAACCGCCGCCGAGCGCGATGCCCGACACGGCCGCGACCACGGGCACGTTCGAATACTTCACGCGAAGCATGCCCTGCTGGAACTTCTTCACGAATGGCTCGATGCCCTTCGCGCCGCCCATCATGAACGCGGGCATCGCTTCTTCGAGATTCGCGCCCGCCGAAAACGGACCGCCCGGCGCGCCGAGCTTCAGCGACGTCGGCTGCCAGATCACGACGGCCTTGTAGTCCTGCTCGGCGACGTCGATGGCCTGCACGAGGCCGTCGATCACCGATGGCCCAATCGTGTTCATCTTGCTCTTGAACGACACGATCAGGACGTCGTCCACACCCGCGCGATCGTCGACCCACGCGCGCACGGCATCCGTTTCGAAGACGGTGTTGCCGTACGTCTTCGGATCGGCTCCCCCTTCGTCCGATTGGCCCGCGAGCGGCGCGCGGAACACCTGCTTGTCGTACACCCCCAGCGACGAGCGCGGCACGAAGCGCTGTTCAGCCGGCGACCACGAGCCTTCGTTCGTGTGCACGCCGCCCTTTTCGGCGACGGGGCCTTCGAGCACCCATGCAGGCAGAGGCGCATTGGACAGCGCCTTGCCCGCCGCGATATCTTCCCGCACCCACTCGGCGACCTGCTTCCAGCCCGCCGTCTGCCAGCCCTCGAACGGGCCTTCGTTCCAGCCGAAGCCCCAGCGGATCGCGAGATCGACGTCGCGCGCGTTGTCGGCGATCGACTCCAGATGCACACCGATGTAATGGAACACGTCGCGGAAGATCGCCCACAGGAACTGCGCCTGCGGATGCTGCGTTTCGCGCAAGAGCTTCAGACGCTCGGCGGGCGGGCGCTTGAGAATCCGGCCGATCAGTTCGTCGGCCTTCGCGCCGCCATCGACATAGCTGCCCGTCTTCGCGTCGAGCACCTTGATCGCCTTGCCTTCCTTCCGATAGAAGCCCGCGCCCGTCTTCTGGCCGAGCGCACCCTGCTTCACGAGTCCGGCGAGCACGGCAGGCGTTTCGTAGACGGGAAAAAACGGATCGTCCGCGAGATTGTCCTGCATCGTCTTGATCACGTGCGCCATCGTGTCGAGACCCACGACGTCCGCCGTGCGGAACGTCGCCGACTTCGCGCGGCCAAGGCGGCTGCCCGTCAGATCGTCGACTTCATCGAAGCGCAGGCCGAACTTCGCGGCCTCCGCGATCACCGCGAGGATCGAGAAAATACCGACGCGGTTCGCGATGAAGTTCGGCGTGTCCTTCGCGCGCACGACGCCCTTGCCGACGACGCTCGTCAGGAACGTTTCGAGTTGATCGAGGATTTCCGGGCGCGTCGCCGTGGTTGGAATCAGCTCGCCCAGATGCATGTAGCGCGGCGGATTGAAGAAATGCACGCCGCAAAAGCGCGACTTCAATTCATCGGAGAAGCCCTTCGACAGTTCGGTGATCGACAGGCCCGACGTGTTCGTCGCGAAGATCGCATTCGCGCCGATGTGCGGCGAGACTTTCTTGTAGAGATCGTGCTTCCAGTCCATGCGCTCAGCGATCGCTTCGATCACCACGTCGCATTCTGCGAGCTTCTCGATGTCGTCGTCGTAGTTGGCGGGCTGGATGTATTGCGCGTCGTCCTTCACGCCGAACGGCGCCGGTGACAGCTTCTTCAAGTTCTCGATCGCCTTCAATGCGATGCCGTTCTTCGGGCCTTCTTTTGCAGGCAGATCGAACAGCAGCACGGGCACTCTGGCGTTGATCAGGTGCGCAGCGATCTGCGCGCCCATCACGCCGGCGCCAAGCACGGCGACCTTGCGAATGATCAGATTGCTCACGTCGTTCCTCCGGGGAGTGATGCGGTGTCGCGAGTTGCCGCGTGAAGGCGCACGTAGCCTCCTTGACGCGGCGTGTGTGTGAGAGAGGAGCGGCGGCGCATGGCGTGACAAGAGCGATGCGCGGCCCTGCGAGCGCTTTAGAACAGCGCTTCGTCGATGTCCATCAGCGTCTTCGAACCGGCGCGCGCAGCGCGGATCGTCGAGGCCGTTTCGGGCAGCAGCTTCGCGAAGTAGAAGCGCGCGGTCGCGAGCTTCGATTTGTAGAACGGATCGCCGGATGCTTCGTTGTCGAGCGCGACGCGCGCCATGCGGGCCCAGAAGTACGAGAACACCAGATGGCCGACGGTGCGCAGATACGGCACGGCCGCCGCGCCCACTTCGTCCGGGTTCTGCATCGCCTTCATGCCGATTTCCATCGTCAGCTTCTGGACCTTGTCGCCGATATCCGCAAGCGGATCGACGAACTCCTGCATCTCCGGCTTGATCCCTTCCGCTTCGACGAAATCCGTCACGAGCTTGCCGAACTTCTTGAGCTTCGCGCCCATGTCGCCGAGCACCTTGCGGCCCAGCAGATCGAGCGACTGAACCGTGTTCGTGCCTTCGTAGATCATGTTGATCCGCGCGTCGCGCACGTACTGCTCCATGCCCCATTCGGCGATATAGCCGTGGCCGCCGAGCACCTGCATCGCGAGGTTCGTGCCTTCGAACGCGTTGTCCGACAGGAATGCCTTCAGGATCGGCGTGAGCAGCGCGACGAGATCGGCGGCTTCCTTGCGCACCGTTTCGTCCGCGTGCGACAGCTCCTTGTCGATGTGCAGCGCCGACCAGTACGAGAACGCGCGCGCGCCTTCCGCGTACGCCTTCTGCGTGAGCAGCATGCGGCGCACGTCCGGGTGGACGATGATCGGGTCGGCGGCCTTGTCGGGCGCCTTCGGGCCCGACAGCGAACGCATCTGCAGACGCTCCTTCGCATACGCGAGCGCGTTCTGATACGCGACCTCCGTCAGGCCGAGGCTCTGCATGCCGACGCCCAGACGCGCAGCGTTCATCATCACGAACATCGCATTGAGGCCTTTATTCGGCTCGCCGACCAGCCAGCCCTTCGCGTCGTCGAGATTGATCACGCACGTCGCGTTGCCGTGAATACCCATCTTGTGCTCGATCGAACCGCACTTCACGCCGTTGCGCGCGACGGGGTCGCCGCTCGCGTTGGGCACGAACTTCGGCACGATGAAAAGCGAGATGCCCTTCGTGCCATTCGGCGCATCCGGCAGACGCGCGAGCACCAGGTGAACGATGTTTTCGGCGAGATCGTGTTCGCCGCTGGAGATGAAGATCTTCGTACCGCTGATCGCGTACGAGCCGTCGTCATTCGGCTCCGCCTTCGTGCGCAGGATGCCGAGGTCGGTGCCGCAATGCGGCTCGGTGAGGCACATCGTGCCCGTCCATTGACCCGACACGAGCTTCGGCAGATACGTCTGCTGCAGCTCCGGCGTGCCGTGCGTGTGCAGGCATTCGTAGGCGCCGTGCGAGAGGCCGGGGTACATCGTCCACGCCTGGTTCGCCGAGTTCAGCATCTCGTAGAGCGCGTTGTTGACGAACGCGGGCAGGCCCTGGCCGCCGTACTCTGGATCACAGCCGAGCGCGGGCCAGCCCGCCTCGACGTACTGCCGATACGCTTCCCTGAAGCCCTTCGGCGTGGTGACGACGCCATCGCCTTCGTATTTGCAGCCTTCCTGATCGCCGCTCTGGTTCAGCGGGAAGATCACCTCCGAGCAGAATTTTCCGGCTTCTTCGAGCACCTGATTGATCGTCTCGGCATCGAGATCCGCGTGCCTGGGCATCTGCTTGATCTCGGCTTCGACGTTCAGCAGCTCGTGCAATACGAATTGCATGTCGCGCAACGGCGCGGCGTACTGTCCCATGAGTCTCTCCAGTCAATCCAAAGGTTGGGGTCTGTTCACGCTAATAACGGGCTTCCGAACGTGCCTTGCCGGCTGCAGTGCAAGAAGCAAGGAGCGCCGTTTGGTCGAGCCAAACAAGCGACGCGCGACGCCGCAATGCGGCCGGCAAGGCACGTTCCCCTGATCTGAAAGAATCATTTGAGGGGCAAGCCCGTTATTAGCGCGAACAGACCCTAGCTCAAGCGTCGCAGCCAGCCTCCCGCCGTTTGGATCCGATGGACCCAGCCAGCCCCGCTAGCGGCTCGCGCTCTCGCTCTGACGCGAAACAATCAGTTTTTCCAGCGCGGCCCACGTGAGGCGCACGGCATCGGGCAGATGCAGAAAGCGTGCGTCGTGATGCAGACCGAGCGTGAAGCTATACAGTTCGAAGAGCATCAGTTGCGAGTCCGTATCTGCGCGCAGATGCCCTTCTTCGATTGCCTGCGAAATGGCTCGCGTGAGCGCCGCGCGCCACATCTGCACGCTCGCCACCAGCTGCTCGCGCACCGCGCTGTCCGCGCGATCGTCGTACTCGACCGCGCCGCTGATGTAGATGCATCCAGTCGTGACTTCCTGGACGCGCTTCTCGATCCAGCGCGAGAGCATCGCGCGCAAGCGGGGCAAGCCACGGGGCTCGCGCAGACTCGGGAAGAACACCTCGTCTTCAAAACGACGGTGATATTCGCGCACGACTTCGACCTGCAAGTCCTCGCGCGACCCGAAATGCGCGAACACTCCGCTCTTGCTCATCTGCATGCGCTCGGCCAGCAGGCCAATCGTCAGACCTTCCAGTCCGTCGCGGCTTGCCAGATCGAGTGCTGCATCGAGAATCGCGGCTCGCGTTTGTTCGCCTTTTCGCATAGCTGTGTACCGTCTGATTTGATCGAAAGGAAAAATCGAACGGTCGTACCATTATCGGGCGTGGCCGTCCGCAAAAACAAGGAATTTATTAGAAACGGGTTTCTAACAACGCTTCGATTTTCCGTCATTCGTCTATAGGACGATGCGGAATTTTTAGAATCATTCGCCGGAACTGATCTGAGTTGTCTCCAAATTGTTGTTTTCCGAGCGCTGCGGATCGTATTTTGTCTGTGCTTTTTCTTCTTTCCAGCCCATCTTCCGATCGTTCGTCTAATCGTAGCCGCCGACGGTCAGCAGCTTCATTGCCAGCCGATAGGTGTTGTACGCGAACCAGTTGAGCAGCCGCTCGCCGGCGGGACGCGATTCGTAGTGCTTTTCGTCGATGCGGCGCGATTCGTCGAACGCCGCCAGGATCGCGTCGCGCAGCTGATCGATCTCTGGATGCAGCACGAGCACGACATTGGCTTCGTTGTTCAGCACGAGGCTCAGCGCGTCGAGATTTGACGAGCCGACAGTGCCCCAATTCGAATCGACGACGGCCACCTTGCCGTGGAGCATGGTCCTTTCGTACTCGGCGATCTTCACGCCCGCCTTCAGCAGCGCGCGGTACAGAAACGGCACCGCGTAGTCGAGCGCGGCAAATTCCTTTCTGCCGATCACGAGACGCACGTCGACGCCGCGTTGCGCCGCGAAGATCAACGCACGCCGCAGCTTTCGGCCGGGCATGAAGTACGGATTGGCGAGCAGCACTTCGGAGCGCGCCTGGCCGATCGCCGTCAGATACGCCTTCTCGATCGCGCGCCGGTTGACGAAGTTGTCGCGCGCGACGAACGCGACGCACGGCTCGGCCATCGCACGCATGTCGGCATTGCGGGCGCTCCTCGTGCTCTGGCGCGCGCGCACGAAGCGCGCGGTCGCGGCGCGCGGTGTCGGGCCGCCGACGGGCGGCGGCGTCAGCGCGGGCCGGTGGCCGATGCGGATGCGCTCCCATTGCACGTCGAACGCTTCGCGCACGTCGGCCACCACGGGCCCTTGCAGCTCGACCGCAAAATCCCAGCGCGGATAAGGCAGGCGCATGCCGTTCTGATCGTAGTCGTCGACGATGTTGATGCCGCCGCACCACGCGAACGCGTCGTCGACCACCGCGAGCTTGCGGTGCGTGCGCGAAAAGCCGAAGCGGCCGAACAGATGCGGGTTGTAGATGCGATGCTCGACGCCCGCCATCGTCCAGTCGTTGAACATCGCGAGTCGCTCGGTGCCGATGCCGTCGGTGATCACGCGCACGCGCACGCCGCGTGTCGCGGCACGTATCAGCGCGTCGGAGACGGAGCGGCCCGCTGCATCGTCGCAGAAGATATAGGTTTCCAGCGCGACGTCGCCTTGCGCGGCATCGATGCGCTCGACCAGCGACGCAAAGAACGGCTCGCCCTCTGTGAACAGGCGAACATCATTGCCGCTACAAAAGCGATACCTGGACCAGTAGCGCCGACCGGGCAGATGCTGGGTCAGTCGCGCAAAGCGGCGGCCGCCGCCGCTCATCGGCAGCGCTCCTTCACGCGTTGCGGCAATTGCAGGATCGCATCGCGATTGGACCACGAGAAGCAGCGCTCGGCGGCCTCCTGCCAGGGCAGCCACAGATGCGCGGTATGTTCGAGCGGCGCGAGCGTCACTTCGAGACGCTCAGGCACTTGCAGGCTGAACCAGTGTTCGGTGTTGTGCGTGACGCCTTCTGCGTAGCGGTGGCGCCACGTCGAAAAGATTTCGAACTCGATGTGATGATGCCAGTCGACGAGCGCCTCACGCGGCACGAGATCGCCGCCGATCACGATGCCCGTCTCTTCCGCCACTTCGCGGATGGCCGTTTCCGCGATCGGCTCGTCGATGCGCTCCTTCGAGCCCGTCACCGATTGCCAGAACCCCTCGCGGTCGGCTCGTTCGATAAGCAGCACGTCGAGCTGGGGCGTGTGAATGACGACGAGTACGGATTCCGGAATCTTCGGCGGTTTCGGCATGGTGATAAAGCGGCGCGGGAGTCGCGCGATCGCATGTCGGAAGGCGTAGCTTCCAGTGACTGTAACGCAAAAAAAGAAAAAGGCGCATCACGCGCCTTCTTCGTTCGTTGTTTCGCGCACCCGCCGTTGTTTTAACGGCGCGTCGCGCTGGACGTCACACTTACGCCTTCTGCTCGGGCTGACGCAGACGGATGTGCAGCTCGCGCAGCTGGCGCTCGTCGACTTCGCTCGGCGCCTGCGTGAGCAGATCCTGCGCGCGCTGCGTCTTCGGGAACGCGATCACGTCGCGGATCGAATCGGCGCCCGCCATCATCGTGACGATGCGGTCCAGACCGAATGCGATGCCACCGTGCGGGGGCGCGCCGTATTGCAGCGCGTCCAGCAGGAAGCCGAACTTCGCGCGCGCTTCTTCCGCGCCGATCTTCAGCGCGCGGAACACCTTGCTCTGCACGTCTTCCTGGAAGATACGCACCGAACCGCCGCCGATTTCCCAGCCGTTCAGCACCATGTCGTATGCCTTTGCGAGGCAGCGGCCCGGGTCCGTTTCCAGATATTCGAGGTGCTCGTCCTTCGGGCTCGTGAACGGGTGGTGAGCGGCGACGTAGCGGCTTTCCTCTTCGTCGTACTCGAACATCGGGAAGTCGACGACCCACAGCGGCTTCCAGCCCGCTTCGACGAGGCCGTTCGCCTTGCCGAACTCCGAGTGGCCGATCTTCAGGCGCAGCGCGCCGAGGCTGTCGTTCACGACCTTCGCGCGATCCGCCGCGAAGAAGATGATGTCGCCGTCCTGCGCCCCCGTGCGCTCGATGATGGCCGCGATGGCCGCCTCGTGCAGGTTCTTCACGATCGGGCTTTGCAGGCCGTCACGGCCCTTCGCCACTTCGTTGACCTTGATCCACGCGAGACCCTTCGCGCCGTAGATGCGCACGAATTCCGTGTAACTGTCGATATCGCCACGCGACAGCTCGCCGCCCTTCGGCACGCGCAGCGCCGCGACGCGGCCGTCCTTCGTGTTGGCCGGCGTGCTGAACACCTTGAAATCGACGTCCTTCATGGCGTCCGTCAGTTCCGTGAATTCGAGCTTCACGCGCAGATCCGGCTTGTCGGAGCCGAAGCGGCGCATCGCTTCCGAGTACGGCATCACGGCAAACTTCGCGTCCAGTTCGACGCCGATCGTTTCCTTGAACACATGACGCGTCATGTCTTCGAACAGATCACGGATTTCCTGCTCGTTCAGGAACGACGTTTCGCAGTCGATCTGCGTGAATTCCGGCTGACGGTCAGCGCGCAGGTCTTCGTCGCGGAAGCACTTGGTGATCTGGTAATAACGGTCGAAGTTCGCGACCATCAAGAGCTGCTTGAAGAGCTGCGGCGACTGCGGCAGCGCGAAGAACTGGCCCGCGTTCACACGCGACGGCACCAGGTAGTCGCGCGCGCCTTCCGGCGTGCTCTTGGTCAGCATCGGCGTTTCGATGTCGATGAAGCCGCGCGAATCGAGGTATTTGCGCACTTCCATCGCGACGCGGTAGCGCAGTCGCAGGTTGTGCTGCATTTGCGGACGGCGCAGGTCGAGCACGCGGTGCGTGAGGCGTGTGGTTTCCGAGAGATTGTCGTCGTCGAGCTGGAACGGCGGCGTGACGGATGCGTTCAGCACGCTCAACTCGTGGCACAGCACTTCGATCTTGCCGCTCTTCAGGCCGGCGTTCGTCGTGCCTTCAGGACGGTTGCGCACCACGCCCTTCACCTGGACGCAGAATTCGTTGCGCACGCCTTCGGCCGTCTTGAACATCTCAGCGCGATCCGGGTCGCAGACGACCTGAACGAGGCCTTCGCGGTCGCGCAGGTCGATGAAGATAACGCCGCCATGGTCGCGGCGCCGGCTCACCCAGCCGCACAGCGACACGGTTTGACCCAGGAGGTGTTCGGTCACCAGACCGCAGTATTCAGATCTCATCGACATGATGTTTGTCTTTCGTTTTGCATGGGTTGAACGGCGCGCGCCAAACGGATGTTCGAGTGGCGCGCGCCGGCATTACATGGGTGGCTCGACGGTCGCGCGGCGCTCCCCCAGCGGCTGATGCGTGGGCGAGGACGGAGCGACGACGCCCATCGAGACGATGTACTTGAGTGCGGCGTCGACGGTCATGTCGAGCTCGATCACTTCGCTCTTCGGCACCATCAGGAAGAAGCCGGACGTCGGGTTCGGCGTGGTCGGCACGTAGACGCTGACGTGATCTTCCTTCAGGTGGTTGACCACGTCGCCGCCAGGGATGCCCGTCAGAAACCCGATGGTGTAGGACCCTTTGCGCGGGTACTCGATGAGCAGCGCCTTGCGGAATGCGTTTCCGCTCGACGACAGCAGCGTATCGGACACCTGCTTGACGCTGGTGTAGATCGGACCGACGACAGGAATGCGCGCGACGATCACTTCCCACCAGCCAACCAGCTTCTGCCCAACGAAGTTCTGCGTCAATAGACCGACGACGAAAATGAACGCGAGGGTCAGCACGGCGCCGAGTCCGGGCAGGCGGAAGCCGAGCAGCCGCTCCGGCTGCCACGAATGTGGCAGCAACAGCAGCGTCTGATCCATCGTGCCGATGATCAGCCCGAGCACCCACAACGTGATGGCAAGAGGCACCAGCACCAGAAGGCCCGTCAGGAACACCGATTTGAGCGTCGTCTTTTTCGTCGTCATGTGTATCGTCAGAAATCCGCACGAACCCTTTGCGCGGCGTCTACTTCACCGTGGAGCGCCGAACCGGCTATGCGCCCGAGCTGCTTGCCGCGGCGGGCGCTGCCGCGGGTGCCGCCGCGGGCGCGCTCGTGGAAGCCGCGCTGTCGGACGAAGCCGTGTCCGGCTTGCTCTCGGCCTTGCCAGCCGATGCGTCCGAGCCGTTGCTGTTGCCGGAAGCTCCGGCCGAATTGCCGCCGCGGAAGTCCGTGACGTACCAGCCCGAGCCCTTCAGCTGGAAGCCGGCGGCTGTGACCTGTTTGCGAAACGCATCGGCTCCGCACTCCGGGCATTGCGTCAATGGGGCGTCGCTCATTTTTTGAAGCACGTCCTTCCCGAAGCCGCATGACTCGCAACGATAAGCGTAGATCGGCATGATCTTGTCCCTACAGAAATCTTTTGAACGCTTGGTAGGGTAGCCCCCTTTCCTCGCGGAAAAGGGGCCCCCTAGGAACTGTACGTGCGAGTTTCCCCGCATACAGCTCGAGCCTACAAAGCAAAGCCCTGCTTACGGCAGGGCCGGCTTAGTTACAACCGTACCACGTGCATGAACCTGCTGATGACAGTGAGGGTGGAGCAATACCCGATTTGACAGAGCGTCCGAGCCTCCATGCATCCGATATTCAAGATGATGGTCATGCCAGCCCGTGTCCTCAGTCAAGGCGCAGCCGCAGTGTGCGCAAAGCCCACTCTGTGACATGTACAACCTCGCCCATTGCTTCCGGTAGCGCATTAAGTCCCACATGCGATCCTGTCGCAACTTCTCGCTGTATTGCTCCCACGTTGGATCAAAGGGGTTGAATTCGCCTTGAATCTTCGTGGGGTACCGGATCGTTGTACCACTTAGCGAGTACAACTCTTGTATCGTCCTCGTACCATCCTCACGAACGACAGGGACACCAAACACCCACTGCCGACTCCCAACCGAGTGAAAGTACTTCGCTCTCACCCACGCAGTTGTCTTCTTCGGGTGCCTTCGCTTAGACCACCGCAAGAGCCTGCCAAAGATCAGATACTCCATGCGGCTGTACGTCTGCTTGGCTGAGACGCGATGGTGATACTGCGCCCATCCGCGCAACAATGGGTTCAACAGGCGAATCAGATTCGCTTGCGTGACCGTCTTGTTGCTGCTGATCGTATCCGCCACCTTGCGGTAAAACGCATGCGCGTTCTTCCGACTCGGCTTGATGAGGAGCGTTCCCGAGTACTTCCGGAAATGCCACCCAAGGAAATCGAACCCGTCATCTATATGCGTGATCTGCGTTTTCTCCTCCGAGAGTTGCAGACCTCTAGCTGCGAGGAATGCTTCCACCCAAGGTCTGACTTCCTGTTCCAGTATCTCTTTCGAGACACCAGTGATCACGAAGTCGTCCGCATATCGCACCACGTTGACTTTCAGGCCCTTCGCCTTCCCGATTCCGAACTTCACACGCAGGTGTGTTATCAGGTCCCGTTCCAGCCCGTTCAGCGTCACATTTGCCAGCGTTGGGGAGATAATCCCTCCCTGAGGCGTACCGGCTTCAGTCGCCTGAAGCTGACCTTGATAAATCAGGCCAGCTTTCAGCCACTTCCGGAGGATCGCCCTGTCCATTGGGACATGGGTCACCAGCCAGTCATGGTTGATGTTGTCGAAGAACCCTTGGATATCGGCTTCCAGTACCCATCGGGACGAATCCTTCCGGGATGTGCAAACACGTATCTGGGCCATGGCGTCAGCCGTAGAGCGGTTGATCCTGAATCCATACGAATTCGGGTCGCTCGTCGACTCAGCCACAGGCTCAAGGGCCAGCAGATGCAGGGCTTGCATCGCCCTGTCCCGCATGGTCGGAATGCCCAGAGGGCGCTCTTTCCCATTGGCCTTTGGGATAAAGACTCTCCGTAAGGGCAGAGGCTCATATCCGCGCCGCTTCAACTTGCCGATGGCTGCCCACCGACTCTCAGGCGAGTCCCAAAGTTCACAATCGACACCAGCCGTTCGTGCACCCTGGTTCTGCGTAACACGTCGCACCGCATACAACTTTGCGGACAACGTGCGGGTCAACATCCGTTGCAGGGCTTTCACCCGGCGCCAGTCGCTTTCCCGCGTCGCCTTCGCAATTCGAATCTGCATCCCTCTCACGTTCCTTTCTACCCGACGCCAATCTACGGCGTACCAGTTGTCAGGCACGTGGGAAAGCGCAGACCCAGTCTTTCGACCAGATACTCTCATGCTGCTCTCCTACCTTGGATTAGATCCCCGGCAGAAGGCGCATCTCCCCCAGCGGGGAAGACACACCCCGCTGGGGAACAACAGAAAACCTCAACATGTGCGCGAGCGCCCACGTCTCGGACAAACACTTCAATACGGGCGCATGCACCCGCATCTAACCAAGTCACAGAGGGTAGTCAGCCGTCTTGCGACGGTAGACCAGACGGAAGTCTGCCCGCTTTCGCGTGGGATGATGTTCCAATCCCTATCCGGACCATTACAGCCCGGCATTCGCTTGCTCCGTCCTCCCATACCTGCACAATCCACAGCGTCCCTTGCGGTTCGCCTGCCCGCCAGAATGCGCGGGCAACCGTACAGGCTTACCACGTTCCCGGCATGTCACACGACTGACTTAGGCTCTGCCTCTCCCCCGGTGGTTTAACGACGACGTAACCCGAGCTTTGAGCGAGTTATCCAACCACACACCTTTTGGTTGATGCCGTAGCAGCTTCAGCACCACAATTCTTACGAGGTTTATCAGCAGTTCACATACGTTAGCCATATCAGCCAGCTTAAGGTCTCAACCCCCTCGCTGCTGGGAGAATCCAGGCGCGAATCTCACGATTCGCACCCACCGGTTAACCCGGGACCTATTGTCAGAGAAGCTTCATACCCCACCGTTGCCAGTGACGCATGTCCTCCTAAGCTACTGCTGGTCGTACAGCAGGTCCTCTATCTGTACCCGAGGGTTCAGAGTGGACAATGACACACCGAGCTATACGCTCATGTCGGTTCGCGAAATCCCTTGCCGCGGAAGGCGCAGGAAAATGCATACAACACCCCACCCAGTCGGCGGAGGTGAAGCCGCTGACAGGGCGGAAACCTGACGGTAATCAGGTCAATGCAATGCAAGGTCTCGGAGGATGTGACATACCGAGCCTCGTTGGAACGAGATCCGGCATACCCGTACCGAGTCTCGCTTCGCTAACACAGATGCCCCACTTCTGAGCAGTTGCGTCGAGGGACTCGCGCCCCTTCCCGATGCTCCGCGTGACACCTTCGCGGTCGGTTAAGCTCGTACTGACGCCTCCTTTACCGCTAGTCGATGTCCCTTACGTTGGGACTACCCGGACACGAGCGTGCGTGTCGCACCAAAGCCTTGAATTATAGCCGCAAACGATGGGCCGCCCCGGAATTCCAGGGGAAACGGCCGGCATAGCCATAAACCACATAAATGAGGGCGATATCGCCGCGAATCAAGCCCCTGTTGCGCCGCTCCGACGCCACGTCAGCCAGCGCTCCCGGCCGGCAAAGACGGCGATCGAATCGTTGACGGGATCATCTTCCACCAGCTCGAAATGGGGCTTGAGCAGTGCGTCGAGGTCGGCGCGCTCGATGCCGAACGGCGGCCCCTTCGGCGTCGCGCCGATGAAGAAAAAACCGGCGAGCAATCCGCCAGCCGGCAACAGAGCGGCCATGCGCGCCACATAGTCGTCGCGACGCGAAGGAGGCAGCGCGCACATGAACGCCCGCTCGTAGACCCAGCCGGGTTCGAAAGGCGGCTGATACGTGAAGAAGTCGGCGACTTCCACGACGTCGGCATGCGCGCCCAGTTGGGCGCGCGCGGCTTCGACCGCGTTGGGCGCGAAGTCGATTGCGCGAACCGGCCAGCCCCGTTCGGCAAGCCACCACGCCTCGTAGGCGCTCCCGCAGCCAGGAATCAGCACGGGCATCGGCGAGTGCCGCTCGACGAACGCCTTGAACGATGCCGGCACGCCCGCCTGATCCCACGGCGTGTAGCCGCGCTCGAAGCGCTCGTCCCAGAAGCCGGGCGCATTCGGATCGCGGTTTTCGAAATCCGGCGCACCGGAAGGAACAGTTGGCCTGGAGTGGCTCATCGGCACACCTCGAAACGGGGAGTTCAGTAGCCGCCGTACGCGATGGACAGCCACGCGCGAGCCAGCATCGCACCGACACCGACGGCCACGCCGAACATCAAAAGCCCTTGCAGCAGGCGGTTCGTGCGCTTCTGTTCAAGCAGGATCTGGCGGATGGTTTCGTCGTTGATGCCGCGCTGCTGCACGTCGTGACGCTGCGCCAGCACGTGATGAATCAGCCGCGGCAATTGCGGAAGCGTCTTGCTCCATTGCGGCGCCTCGATCTTGAGCCGCTCGTACCAGCCGCGCATGCCGACCTGCTCGTTCATCCAGCGCTCGAGATACGGCTTCGCCGTCTTCCACAGGTCGAGCTCGGGGTCGAGCGAACGGCCCAGCCCTTCGACGTTGAGCATCGTCTTTTGCAGCAGCACCAGTTGCGGCTGGATTTCGACGTTGAAGCGGCGCGACGTGGAGAAGAGCCGCATCAGCACCTGGCCGAGCGAGATGTCCTTTAGCGCGCGGTCGAAATACGGCTCGCAGACCGCTCGGATCGCGCTTTCCAGTTCTTCGACGCGCGTCGTCGGCGGCACCCAACCGGATTCGAGGTGCAGCGTCGCGACGCGGTGATAGTCGCGCTTGAAGAAAGCGAGAAAGTTCTGCGCGAGATAGTTCTTATCGAAGTCCGACAGCGCGCCGATGATGCCGAAGTCCAGCGCGATATAGCGCCCGAAATGCACGGGATCGAGACTCACCTGAATGTTGCCGGGGTGCATGTCCGCGTGAAAGAAGCCGTCGCGGAAAACCTGCGTGAAGAAGATCTCGACGCCCTCGCGCGCCAGCTTCGGAATATCCACACCCGCCGCGCGCAGCGTATCCACCTGGCTGATCGGCACGCCGACCATGCGCTCCATCACGAGCACATTGGCCGCGCAGTATTCCCAGTACATCTCCGGCACGAGCAGCAGATCGAGGCCCGCGAAATTGCGCCGCAACTGGCTGCCGTTCGCCGCCTCGCGCATCAGGTCGAGCTCGTCGTGCAGATACTTGTCGAATTCCGCGACCACTTCGCGCGGCTTGAGGCGCTTGCCGTCCGCCCACAGGCGCTCGGCCCACACGGCGAGATCGCGCAGCAATGCGAGATCGGAATCGATCACGGGCAGCATGTTCGGCCGCAGCACTTTCACGGCGACCTGCTTGCCCGCGTGCTCGCCCGACTTCAACGTCGCGAAGTGGACCTGCGCAATCGATGCGCTCGCTACCGGCACGCGCTCGAAGTCGTCGAAGATCGAATCGACGGGCGCGCCCAGCGACTTTTCGATGATTGCGATGGCGACGTCCGAATCGAACGGCGGCACCTGGTCTTGCAGCTTCGCGAGTTCGTTCGCGATGTCCGGGCGCAGCAAGTCGCGGCGCGTCGACAGCACCTGGCCGAACTTCACGAAAATCGGCCCAAGGCTCTCGAGCGCGAGACGCAGCCGTAGCCCTGGCGGCTGGTCGAACTTGCGGCCGATCGTCGTGATACGCAGCAGCAACCGCACGCGGCGGTCGTTGATGCGGCTCAGCATCATCTCGTCGAGGCCGAACCGGATGACGGTAAAGAAGATCTTGAGGAAACGCAGGAAACGCATGACTGAGCCCGATGACTAGCGCGTGCCGCGCGACGTGGCGGCGCCGCCCGGCGCTTGCGCGCCGCGGGCTTCGACCTTCTGTTCGAGACGCTCGATGCGTTTCTCGACGCGCGCGAGCGCATCGCGGGCGCGCGCCAGCTCGGCGTTGAAGTCGTCGAGCGCCGCGCGGCGCACCAGTTGCGGGTTCTCGTCGAGCAGATATTCGGCCACCGATTCGAGCAGGTTGCGGCCCGTGCGCAGCGCATGATCGCCGACCGTACGCGCCACCGACGCGATCCGCCACGCGGGCCCGTCGCCGATCAGCTTCGCCAGGTCTTCTTCGGGCTCCCAGCGCAGATGCTCGGCGAGCTTGGCGATCACGGTCGCGAACTCCGCATCGCCTTCGATCTTCGCGTGCTTCATCACGGCCGCCTGGCCGCCTTGCAGGAACGCGGGCGCGGCATCGGCGGGCACGGAGACGGTGACGTCGTATGCGTGCGCTTCGCTTTCGTCGACGGCGCTCAGGTAGCCGTCAGGCTGAACCAGCAGGATCAGCGTGACGGGAGGACACGAGAGCCGCGCGGTCTTGCCGGCATATGGGGTGAGGCGTTCGCGCGCCCACGTTTCGCGAGCGAGCAGATGGTTGACGGCAGCAGCAAAGGGCTTGGCGGCAAAGGTCATCGGAAGTGGAAAGAGAAAACCCGCGCCGGCGACTGCCGACGCGGGTTCCTATTGTAACGTCCGTTCGCTTCGCGCCTTGCTCTGCCGAACGGCTAATCCTTGACGGAATATCAGTGATGATTCACTTGCTGGATGCCCGCGAGCAGCCAGCCTTCGCCCGTATGGGTCGACTTCGACAGATTCCAGATTTCCTCGAACGGCTCTGCCGTGCCGCCCATGGTTTCGCGCATCAGGCCATGAAAGCGCACGCTCGCGAAGTACTCGCTGCCGCGATCTCCGACGCCGAGCAGATCGGCGTCCAGCTTCACGACATCGGTCTGGTTCTTCTCTGCGCCACGCGACGCCAGGTCGACCTTCACTTCAGCGAACATTTCCGGCGTCGTGAACTCGCGGATGTCATCCATGTTGCCCGCGTCCCACGCTGCCTGCAGGCGCACGAAGTAGACCTTCGCGTTACGCAGGAACGCTTCGGAGTCGAAGCCAGCCGGAACGGCGGGCGCGGCGGCGACTTCGGGCGTCGTCAGAGGGTTGCCTTGCGGCGCGAGGTATGAGCCCGACGGCGGCGCTGTATAGCGAGGCTCCTGCGCGTAACCCGTGCCGCCCGCGTTCAGCGTCGGCGAACTGCCGGCATAAGCGGGCGCCGACGCGTCACGCTTGCGGCCGAGGAACTTGCGGATCAGCCAGATCGCGACGAACGCGATCAGCGCGACGACGATCAGGTTCGCCATCATGCCGGCGAACGCTTCCCCGAGACCGAAGTGCGACAGCAGCGCCGCGATGCCCAGACCCGCCGCGAGGCCGGCGATCGGCCCCAGCCAGCGCGAGCGGTTAGGCTGCGGCGCGGGCGTGGGCGGCGGCGTAGCCGGGCGCTGCGACTGCATGCCCTGCGCCGGCGCGCCCGGCGACTGCGAAGGCGAAGGCGACGGAGCCGTCTGCTGATGCGGCTGAGTGATGTTCGACTGGCGCCCGAAACTGCGGCCGCCGCCCATGCGTTTCGCTTCGGCGTCGAGAGAAGTCAGCGTGCCGACGGTAATCAGGCCGACCATTGCGATCAGTCCGATCCTCCTCGCCCACGACCCCTTAGTCTTACAACGAGATAACAGATTCGAATCCGACATTTTCGCAATTTCCTTTAAAAACGAGAGGTTAGGGACGCTAGTATTTGGTCCCGATATGTAAAGCTACCACGCCAGCTGACAAATTGTAATATTTGACGGCGTCGAGGCCAGCTTGTTCCATCATCGTCTTCAAAGTTTCCTGGTCCGGATGCATACGAATTGATTCAGCCAGGTAGCGGTAGCTGTCGGCGTCCTTCGCGAAGCGGTCGCCGAGCCACGGCAGCACCTTGAACGAATAGACGTCGTACGCCTTTTTCAGCGGGTCCCACACTTTCGAGAACTCCAGCACGAGCAGCCGCCCGGCCGGTTTCAGCACGCGGCGCATCTCCGCGAGCGCCACGTCCTTATGCGTCATGTTACGCAAGCCGAATGCCACGGTGACGACATCGAAGTAGTTGTCCGGAAACGGAATCTTTTCGGCGTCGCACAGCAGCGTCGGCGTAATGATGCCCTTGTCGATCAGCCGATCGCGGCCGACGCGCAGCATCGATTCGTTGATGTCGGTGTGCCACACTTCGCCCGTCTCGCCCGCCTGCTTCGCGAACGCTTTCGACAGATCGCCCGTCCCGCCCGCGATGTCGAGCACCTTGTAGCCGGTCCGCACGTTGGCCTGCGCGATCGTGAATGCCTTCCACGCGCGGTGCAGCCCGCCCGACATCAGGTCGTTCATCAGGTCATAGTTGGAAGCGACCGAGTGGAACACACCCGCCACTTTCTTCGCTTTTTCCTGTTCATCGACTGTCTGATAGCCGAAGTGGGTATTGGTCATCGCGCTTCGTCCTTTCGCGTATTCATTCTGAAAATTGTTTCGCTGCATCCCCGCGGATGGCCGCCCCGCGGATGGCCGCCCCGCGGATGGCCGCCCCGCGGATGGCCGCCCCGCGGATGGCCGCCCCGCGGATGGCCGCCCCGCGGATGGCCGCCCCGCGGATCGTATCAGTGTCTGTGGCCGTGCGCCGGGCTGGATACAGGCATCGGCGCGTCCCGGTCGACACCCGCTGCCTTAAGTTTGTCGAAATACTCCGCCCAGAGTTCGTCCTGACGGGTCGCGAGCTCCCACAACAGGTCCCACGAATAGATGCCCGTGTTGTGGCCGTCGGAGAACGTGGGCTGTAGCGCGTAGTTGCCGACGCCTTCGAGCGCGGTGATCGTCACTTCGCGCTTGCCCGTCTGCAGCGTTTCCTGGCCGGGGCCGTGGCCGCGCACTTCCGCCGACGGCGAATAGACGCGCATCAGCTCGAATGGCACGCGGTAGCTCTTGCCGTTCGCATATTGCAATTCGAGCACCCGCGATACGGCATGAACGACGACGCCGGCGGGCACCGGCGTATCGGATTTCAATCCACTCATGATGACCTCAGGCGAGAGCTTGTTCGATTTCCCCGCGTACGGCTTCGCGCAGCAGCGTCGCCTGCGCGCGGCGCTGGGACAGCATCGTTTCGGATACCGTCCGCTGGCGCGGCGCCCAGATGGGCAGCGGGAAATGCGCGTCGTTGGAGAAGCGCGGGATCACGTGCCAATGCACATGCGGCACCTGGTTGCCGAGGCTCGCCAGGTTCACCTTGACGGGTTGCAGAATGCGCCGGATCGCGCGCTCGGCCGCGTAGACCACGCGCATCACGTGGTCGCGCTCCCCATGGCCGAGGTCGGAGAACTCGGCCACGTGCCTGTTCCAGATCACCCGACAAAAGCCGGGATAGTCGTGTTCATCGGCGAGGACGACACGTAATGTGTCGTCCTGCCACAGTACGTCGCCGCCATCTTCACGGCAGAAAATACAGTCCATCGTCGACCTCGAGCGAAACGCCATATCGTGCCATTAGACCAGCACGCGCTCGATTCCGCCATTGTTCGCGCGCTGGACGTAGTCGGCCATCCAGTTTTCGCCGAGCACGTGCCGCGCGATTTCGACGACGATGTAGTCCGCTTCGACGTTCGCGTCTTCGTTGTAGCGCGACAGACCTTGCAGGCAAGACGGGCAGCTCGTCAGGATCTTGACGTCCGCTGCGCCGTTCGCGCCGGCTGCGCCGTTCGGCTGCGGACCGTCGCCCGCCTTCAGCACCGAACCCGGCTGAGCACCCGCCGCGCCCGCCGCCGCGTTCGCCATGTTGATCGCGTTAGCGCCCGCGTCGGCCACGACGGGAATGCCGCGCAGCTTGGCCGCGCCCTTGCGGATTTCCTCTTCCTTGCGGAAGCGCACCTGCGTCGAAATATCCGGACGCGTGACGGCCAGCGTGCCCGACTCGCCGCAGCAGCGATCGTTCTTCTCGATCCGGTAGCCGTCGTTCTTCTCGGAACCCATCAGTTCGTTGACGAGCTTCACCGGGTCGATCGTCTTGATCGGCGTGTGGCACGGGTCGTGGTACATGTAGCGCGTGCCCTTCACGCCATCGAGCTTGATGCCCTTCTCCAGCAGGAATTCGTGGATGTCGATGATCCGGCAGCCCGGGAAGATCTTGTCGAATTCGTAGCCGGCCAGCTGGTCGTAGCACGTGCCGCACGACACCACCACCGTCTTGATGTCGAGATAGTTCAGCGTGTTCGCGACGCGGTGGAATAGCACGCGGTTGTCGGTGACGATCTGCTCGGCCTTGTCGTACTGGCCCGAGCCGCGCTGCGGATAGCCGCAGCACAGATAGCCCGGCGGCAAAACAGTTTGCACGCCTGCTTCCCACAACATCGCCTGAGTCGCGAGACCGACCTGCGAGAACAGACGCTCCGAGCCGCAGCCAGGGAAGTAGAACACCGCTTCCGAATCGACGGACGTCGTCTTCGGATTGCGGATGATCGGGACGATCTTGTTGTCCTCGATGTCGAGCAGCGCGCGCGCCGTTTTCTTCGGCAGATTGCCCGGCATCTTCTTGTTGACGAAGTGGATCACCTGCTCGACGACGGGCGGCTTGCCCGTCGTTGCGGGCGGATGGGCCGTCTGCTTCTTGACGATCTTCTTCAGCACTTCGTTGCCGAGGCGCTGCGCCTTGTAGCCGACGCCCATCATCGCGGTGCGCGCGAGATTGATGGTCTGCGGATTGGTCGCGTTCAGGAAGAACATGCCCGCCGCGTTGCCCGCGTTGAACTTCTTCTTGCCCATCTTGCGCAGCAGGTTGCGCATGTTCATCGATACGTCGCCGAAGTCGATCTTCACCGGGCACGGCGTCACGCACTTGTGACACACGGTGCAGTGATCGGCGACGTCGTTGAACTCGTCCCAGTGCTTGATCGACACGCCGCGGCGCGTCTGCTCTTCATACAGGAACGCTTCGACCAGCAACGATGTGGCGAGAATCTTGTTGCGCGGGCTGTACAGCAGGTTCGCGCGCGGCACGTGCGTCGCGCAGACGGGCTTGCACTTGCCGCAGCGCAGGCAGTCCTTCACCGAATCGGCGATCGCACCGATATCGGACTGCTGCATGATCAGCGACTCGTAGCCCATCAGCCCGAACGACGGCGTGTACGCGTTGCGCAGGTCGGCGCCGTCGAGCAGCTTGCCCTTGTTGAAACGCCCTTGCGGATCGACGCGCTGCTTGTACGCGCGGAATTCGCCGATCTCGTCTTCCGTCAGGAATTCGAGCTTCGTGATGCCGATGCCGTGCTCGCCGGAGATCACGCCATCGAGCGAACGCGCGAGCTTCATGATGCGCGCGACCGCCGTATGCGCGTCCTGCAGCATCTCGTAGTTATCCGAGTTGACGGGGATGTTCGTGTGAACGTTGCCGTCGCCCGCGTGCATGTGCAGCGCGACGAACACGCGGCCGCGCAGCACCTGCTTGTGAATCGCCTGCGCCTCGTCGAGGATCGGCTTGAACTCGCCGCCGTTGAAGATCTGCCGCAGTTCCGCGCGGATCTCCTGCTTCCACGACACGCGAACCGTGCGGTCCTGGACGATGTGGAACACGTTCGCGCCCGGTTGATCGTCGACGCGGTCCGCGAATTTCTCCGCAAGACCCGCATAGCCGAGCTGCACCAGATAGTGCTGCGCCTCGCGCAACGACAGATCGAGCTTGTCGCGCAGAAATTCCCAACGCTTCTTCACATGGCCGAGCAGTTCGAGCGCCTGCTGCACGCGGTCTTCGAGCAGTTCGGCGCTCGGAATTTCGTTCGCGTCGTCGGTCTTGCCGAGGGGCAGCTTGCCGCTGCGGAAGAATACTTCGAGCGCGTCGACCAGTTGCAGCTTGTTCTTGATCGACAGTTCGATGTTGATGCGCTCGATGCCGTCCGTGTACTCGCCCATCCGGTTGAGCGGAATCACGACGTCTTCGTTGATCTTGAACGCATTGGTGTGCTTCGCGATCGCGGCAGTGCGGCTGCGGTCGAGCCAGAAGCGCTTGCGGGCCTCGGCGCTCACGGCGACGAAGCCCTCGCCGCTCTTGCCGTTGGCCATGCGGATCACTTCCGACGTCGCGGTGGCAACGGCATCGGCATCGTTGCCGACGATATCGCCGATCAGCACCATCTTCGGAAACGCGTTGCGCTTGCTCTTTGTCGCGTAGCCGACGGCGCGCAGATAACGCTCGTCGAGGTGCTCGAGGCCCGCGAGAATCGCGCCGCCCTGCTTCGACGTTTCGAACAGGTAGTCTTTGATTTCGACGATGCTCGGAATCGCCTCGCGCGCCTGGCCGAAGAACTCCAGGCAGACGGTGCGCGTATGCGCAGGCATCTTGTGCAGCACCCAGCGCGCCGACGTGATCAGGCCGTCGCAGCCTTCCTTCTGGATGCCCGGCAAACCAGCGAGGAATTTATCGGTAACGTCCTTGCCTAGCCCTTCCTTGCGAAAGCGCCGGCCTTCGATCTCCAGCAGTTCGGTGCGCAAGAGCTTTTCGCCCGGCGCGTGTTCGCCGTCGAACCACTTCAGTTCGAAACGCGCGACGGAAATGTCGTGAATCTTGCCGAGGTTGTGGTCGAGCCGCGTGATTTCCAGCCAGTTCCCTTCCGGGTCGACCATGCGCCACCACGCGAGATTGTCGAGCGCCGTGCCCCACAGCACGGCCTTCTTGCCGCCTGCGTTCATCGCGACATTGCCGCCGATGCACGATGCGTCGAGAGAAGTCGGATCGACGGCGAACACATAGCCCGCCTGCTCGGCCGCTTCCGTCACGCGGCGCGTGACGACGCCCGCGCCGGAAAAGATCGTCGGCACCTTGTGCGCGACGCCGGGCATTTCCGTCAGTTCGACCGCGCCGAGCTGTTCGAGCTTCTCGGTGTTGATGACGGCTGAGAACGGCGTGAGCGGCACCGCGCCGCCCGTGTAGCCCGTGCCGCCGCCACGCGGAATCACCGTCAGGCCGAGTTCGAAGCACGCCTTGATGAGGCCGGCGATTTCGGCTTCCGTATCCGGCGTGAGCACGACGAACGGATATTCGACGCGCCAGTCGGTCGCGTCCGTCACATGCGACACGCGCGAGAGGCCATCGAAGCGGATGTTGTCCTTCTGCGTCTGGCGTCCCAGCACTTTCGTCGCGCGGCGGCGCAGGTCGGCCATCTTGTCGAACTCGCCCGCGAAGGCATCGACGGCGCGGCGCGCGGCGGCGACCAGCGTTTCGACGCGCGCGGCGCGACCGACGCCCGCTTCGTCGCCATGTTCGGTCAGATCGGCGCGGCGGCGCTTTTCGATTTCAGTGAGACGGTGATTCAGCGCCTCGATCAACAGCGCGCGGCGCTTCGGGTTGTCGAGCAGGTCGTCCTGCAGATAAGGATTGCGGCGCACGACCCAGATGTCGCCGAGCACTTCGTACAGCATGCGTGCCGAGCGGCCCGTGCGGCGCTCCGTGCGTAGTTCGTCGAGCGCGGCCCAGGCTTCGTCGCCGAGCAGGCGAATGACGATTTCGCGGTCGGAGAACGACGTGTAGTTGTATGGGATTTCGCGCAGACGCGGTTCGGTATCGGCGACGACGGTAGCGGCGGCGCCGTGCGGATCGAAAACTTGAGGTGCGTTCATGTTTGGACGACTCGGTAGGTCAGCTACGCGCGCTCATCGATCATTCGGCGAAGAGGCGTGCTGACGGTGCGCGTGGGGCGCAATGCTGGAAATCTTTCTAGTGTGCGAAGCCTCGACGGGCGGCCTGTGCCCGGGATCGCCGGGGACATGGCGAGAACGTAGATGGCCGGTCGCGTCGCTCAGATACAGCTACACGATCGTGCATGCCGCACGTGCCGCTGCGCCGCGGGGCGAGCTTCACGCGGGACGGGCATCAAATGGGCGATCCGAGGCTGCCAATGCATCATCTGATCCTTTTCCAAAACAAGATTCTACCGCATCATCCGCGCGCGCGTTGACGCCAGGATGTCCGCGCGACAAGCCTTTGCGCGTTGGCTTGCCAGAATTCGCCACGAAACCGCCAGCCGGCGACGCACTCGAAATGCAGCGTCGCCCGCATCAGACGGCACGCGATTTTCCGACCGTCCGGTCGGCTGGCCGGCAGCATCAATGAGGCGAAAGCCCACGGCCGAATGCCGGATCAGGTGCGTCGGGGCGGGCCGTTGGCGCTATCATTGATCTTTTCCCGTCCAATAAAAGCGCATCGCGCGTGATCCGCATGGCTTCCCACGACTATCTGAAGAAAATCCTCACCGCCCGCGTTTACGACGTCGCGCGTGAGACCGAACTCGAACATGCGCGGAATCTGTCCGCTCGGCTGCGCAACCCGATTTATCTGAAACGCGAAGACAACCAGGCCGTCTTCTCGTTCAAGCTGCGCGGCGCGTACAACAAGATGGCGCACATTCCCGCCGACGCCCTCGCGCGCGGCGTGATCACGGCTTCGGCGGGCAACCATGCGCAGGGCGTCGCGCTGTCGGCGGCCCGCATGGGCGTGAAGGCGATCATTGTCGTGCCCGTGACGACGCCGCAAGTGAAGGTCGATGCCGTGCGCGCGCACGGCGGGCCGACCGTCGAAGTCGTGCAGGCGGGCGAATCGTATAGCGATGCTTACGCACACGCGGTGAAGTTGCAGGAACAGCAAGGCTTGACGTTCGTGCATCCGTTCGACGATGAGTACGTGATCGCCGGCCAGGGCACGGTCGCGATGGAAATCCTGAGCCAGCATCAGGCGCCGATTCACGCGATCTTCGTTCCCATCGGCGGCGGCGGTCTCGCGGCGGGCATCGCGGCGTATGTGAAATCGGTGCGCCCGGAGATCAAGGTGATCGGCGTGCAGACCGACGACTCGTGCGCGATGGCGCAATCGCTGAAGGCGGGCAAGCGCGTGACGCTGAACGAAGTCGGCCTGTTCTCGGACGGCACGGCCGTGAAGCTTGTCGGCGAAGAGACCTTCCGCCTGTGCCAGGAGTATCTCGACGACGTGCTGACGGTCAACACCGACGCGCTGTGCGCCGCGATCAAGGACGTCTTCCAGGACACGCGCAGCGTGCTGGAGCCGGCGGGCTCGCTGGCCGTCGCGGGTGCGAAGCAGTATGCAGAGCGCGAGGGCATCGAGAACCAGACGCTGATCGCCGTCACGTCCGGCGCGAACATGAACTTCGACCGCATGCGCTTCGTCGCGGAACGCGCGGAAGTGGGCGAGGCGCGCGAGGCCGTGTTCGCCGTGACGATTCCGGAAGAGCGCGGCAGCTTCAAGCGCTTCTGCGAGCTGGTGGGCACGCGCAGCGTCACCGAATTCAACTACCGTATTGCGGACGCGAAGTCCGCCCATATTTTCGTCGGCGTGCAGATCCGCAACCGCAGCGAGTCGGCGCAGATTGCGGGCGCGTTCGAGGCGCACGGCTTCGCGACCGTCGATCTGACGGGCGACGAACTGTCGAAGCAGCACATCCGCTACATGGTCGGCGGGCGCTCGCCGCTCGCGCACGACGAGCGCCTGTTCCGCTTCGAGTTTCCCGAGCGGCCGGGCGCGCTGATGAAGTTCCTGTCGTCGATGGCGCCGAACTGGAACATCAGCCTCTTCCACTACCGGAACCAGGGCGCGGACTATAGCTCGATCCTCGTCGGCATTCAGGTGCCGTCGGCGGAAGACGCGGAATTTGCGCGCTTCCTCGCGACGCTCGGCTATCCGTACTGGGAAGAGACGGCGAACCCGGTGTATCGACTGTTCCTCGCCTGACGCATGTCCATTGACGCATGGCCTTTTCGCTGAACGACAAGCTGGTGGTGGCGATTTCCTCGCGCGCGCTGTTCGATTTCGAGGAAGAGAACCGCGTGTACGAGGAAGGCGATCTGCGCGCATACGAAGGGCTGCAGCGCGAACGGCTGAACGTGCCGGCCAAGCCCGGCGTCGCGTTTGGGCTGATTCGCAAGCTGCTCGCGCTGAATGCGGGCGCGCATCGCGTGGAAGTGGTGATACTGTCGCGCAGCGATCCCATCAGCGGGTTGCGCGCCTTCAGCTCTTGCCGCGAGCATGGGCTTGCGATCGAGCGCGGCGTGTTCACGCGCGGCCGCGCGCCGTTTGCGTATTTGAAGCCGTTGAATGCGTCGCTGTTTCTGTCCGCGAATCAGGACGACGTGCGCGACGCGCTCGCGGCAGGATTTCCCGCTGCGCGCGTTTTACCCGAATCGGCGAAAATGGCGAGCAAGTACCCGGACGAAATCCGTATTGCGTTCGACGGCGACGCCGTGCTCTTTTCCGACGAAGCCGAGCGCGTGTTTCAGAGCGATGGCTTGCGGGCATTCGTCGGTCATGAGATCGACAATAAGGATCTGCCGCTCGCCGACGGGCCGCTGAAACCTTTGCTGCAGGCACTGCATCGCTTGCAGACGCTGGCCGACGAAGCCGCGCCGATGCACATTCGCACGGCACTCGTAACGGCGCGCTCGGCGCCCGCGCATGAGCGGGCGATCCGCACCTTGATGGCCTGGAACATTGAAATCGACGAAGCGATGTTTCTTGGCGGGCTCGACAAGAGCGCCTTTCTGCGCGAGTTCGAGCCGGATTTTTTCTTCGACGATCAAATTCGCCACTGCGAATCGGCCCGTGACGTGACAGCGATCGGGCATGTCGTGAGTGGCATCGTGAACGCATCATGACACCCGAACAATCTCCGCTGGGCAAACCGGCCACTTATACCGAACAGTACGACGCAACGCTGCTTTTCCCGATCGCGCGGAAAAATGCGCGCGACCAGATCGGCATCGGCGCGACCTTGCCTTTCTTCGGCACGGACATCTGGAACGCGTATGAGTTGTCGTGGCTCAACGCACGCGGCAAGCCGCAGATCGCGATTGCGACTTTCTATATTCCGGCGGATTCGCCGAATATCGTCGAGTCGAAATCGTTCAAGCTATATCTCGGGTCTTTTGCACAGACTTCATTCGATTCGATCGACGTCGTGCGCGATGCCATCAAGCGCGATGTGTCCGCCGCGTGTGGCGCTTCGGTGTCGTTGCATCTCTATCCGCCCGCGGAGTTTTCGAAGCTCGGGCTCGACGAGTTCGAAGGGACTTCGCTAGACCGGCTCGATCTCGATGCGGAGATTTATCAGCCGGATGCCGGTTTGCTGAAGGCCGCGCTCGATGAAGCGCCTGTCGAGGAGACCTTGTTCTCGAATCTGCTGAAATCCAATTGCCCGGTGACGGGTCAGCCCGATTGGGGCTCCGTGCAGATTCATTACGTCGGGCCGCAGATCGATCACGCTTCACTGCTTCGGTACATCATTTCTTATCGGAACCATACGGGGTTCCACGAGCAGTGCGTCGAGAAGATCTTTACCGATGTGCTGAAGGTTTGTCAGCCGGTGAAGCTGGCCGTGTATGCGCGCTATACGCGGCGCGGCGGGCTCGATATCAATCCGTTCCGCACGAATTTCAATCTGCCGATGCCGGATAATTTGCGCACTGCAAGGCAGTGAGTTTTTTTCTGTCTGCGACGCTGTTTGTTTTTTTGTTTTTTGTTTTTTGCTGGCATCCGCGTTAGCGCCGCGAGGCGCTAACGCGGATGCCAGCGATAAGGGCAAACAAAACCTCAAGCCGCAGGCTTCTTATAAGCAACGCAATCCACTTCGACCTTGCAGTCGATCACCATCGACGAAACGACACACGCGCGCGCGGGCGGATTCGCGCCAAAGTATTCCTTGAACACCTTGTTGAAGGATGCAAAATCGCGCGGATCGTCGAGCCACACGCCACAACGCACGACGTGCTCAGGCCCGTATCCCGCCTCGGCCAGAATAGCGAGCACGTTCTGAATCGCCTTGCGCGATTGATCGACGATCCCGCCGTTGATCACTTCGCCGTTCTCCATCGGCGTCTGCCCCGACACGAACAGCCAGCCATCCGCTTCGACCGCGCGCGCGAACGGCATCACCTGACCGCCCGTGCCCTTGCCACCTTCAACGCCATAACGTTTCATCGTTCAACTCCTGTCACGTAAGCGCGTTCGCACCCAATGCGAACGCATCAATCGAAATTCAAAACGCGTCGGACAACGCGGCGCGCGATGCCGCCGTCGCTCCACGCGCGACGAACTTGCCCGCGCGCTCGCCCGTCGGCGTGCCGTCGAGATATGACAGCACGCCATTCACCCACACCGCGTCGATGCCATCGGCGGCCTGCCGCGGCTTGTCGAACGTCGCCGCATCGCGCACGCGCGCCGGGTCGAACAGCACGAGATCGGCGTGATAGCCGATATGCACTTCGCCGCGTTCCTTCAAACCGAAGCGTCGCGCCGACAGGCTCGTCATCTTGCGGATCGCTTCTTCGAGCGGAATCAGCCGCTGGTCGCGCGCGTAATGTCCGAGCACGCGCGGGAACGCGCCCCACAGACGCGGATGCGGCAACGGATCGTTCGGCAAGCCATCGGAGCCGACCATCGTCGCCGGATGCGAGAGGATGCGCCGCACATCGTCCTCGGACATGTTGTGATACACGGCGCCCGCCGGCTGCAGGCGCTTCGCGGCTTCCTGCTGCGTCACGCCCCACTCGGCCGCGATGTCCTTCACCAGCTTGCCCGCCATCTCGGGATGAGGCGTCGACCACGTGATCGTGATGTCGATATCGCCCGTCACCTGCTTGAGGTCGAGCGTCGACGAACTGCGGTTGTACGGATAACAGTCGCAACCCACGGGATGCAGCCGGCGCGCGCCTTCGAGCGATCCGAGCACCTCGACGCTGCGCCCCCAGTTCGACGGCCCCGCGCACTTCAGATGCGAAATGACCACGGGCACGCGCGCGTGCTTGCCGATCCGATACGCCTCGTCCATCGCGTCGAGAATTGCGTCGAACTCCGTGCGCATGTGCGTCGTGTACAGCGCGCCCGCCACTGCGAGCGGCTCAGCGAGCGCCATCACTTCTTCAGTCGGCGCGGCGAATGCCGAGCCATACGCGAGCCCTGAGCTCAAGCCGAGCGCACCGTTCGCGAGCGCCTCTTCGAGCTGCGTGCGCATGCCGTCGATTTCCTGCGGTGTCGCCGCGCGATCGAGCCGGTCCATATGGTTGTTGCGCAGCGCCGTGTGCCCGATCAGCGCGCTCACGTTCACCGACGGCTTCGCCGCATTCACCGCATCGACATACGCGGCGAAGGTCGGATACTGGAACGCATCGCGCTCGCCGAGCAGGTTCATCGGATCGGGCGGATCGCCGTTCAGCGACACGGGCGACGCGCTGATCCCGCAGTTGCCGACGATCACCGTCGTCACGCCTTGAGTGATCTTCGGCAGCATTTGCGGCGAGCGGATCACATGCGTGTCGTCGTGCGTGTGAACGTCGATGAAGCCTGGCGCGAGCGCACGTCCGTTAGCCTCGATCACTTCTTCGGCCAGCCAGTTCGACAGATTGCCGATCGCGACGATCTTCCCATTGCGTATCGCCACGTCGCGCTCGACAGGCGGCGCGCCCGTGCCATCGTACAGTTGCGCGCCGACGATCAGCGTATCGGCGGCTTCGGGATGCGAATGCATGGATCAGTCTCCTAGCGGTTGTCGGTCGCCGCCGCCGCAATGCGCATCGAGCGCATGCTTCATGCGGCGCAGCAGTTCGCGGCTCTCGTCGCCCAGACTCAGGGCCAGTTCGGTGACGAGCACGTCGAGCGCCATCATCATCGCGTAGCGCGACGACGACGGCTTGTAGATGAAATCGGTTTCGAACGCGACGATGGGGATCAGCCAGTCAGCGAGCTTCGCAAGCGGCGACGCGGGCGCCGTCACCGTGACGAGCGTCGCGCCGTAGCTGCGCGCGATGCGGCAACTGTCGACCATCTCCGGCACGCGGCCCGTCGTCGAAAGCGCGATCACGACGGTGTCGCGCGATACCGTCGATGCCACCATGCGTTGCAACAGCCCGTCCTGATACGTCGCGACCGGCCGGCCCAGACGCACGAGCCGAAAGCGCATTTCGTCGGCGAGCGCGGTCGAGCCGCCGCCCATGCCGAACACGTAGATCATCCGCGCTTCGCGCAAGGCGGCAGCGGCTTGCGCAATGGGCGCCTGGCACAGCAGGTGATGATTGTGCGCGAGCGCCGTCTGCAACTCGTCGAACACGCGGGTCGCGAGCGGCTCGGGCGTGTCGGGCTGCGCGCCCGCCTGCAGAAAGCGCTGGCCGACGGCGGCCGCCTGCGCGAGCCGCAGTTTTAGTTCGCGCACGTCTCGACACCCAACCGCTTTTGCAAAACGCGTGACCGTCGCGACGCTCACTTCCGCCCGCTCCGCCAACGCGCCGATGCTGGCGCGCGATGCGCCCATCAGATCGTCGAGGATCAGCGCCGCCACCTTGCGCTCCGCCGAGCGCAACTCGGGCGCGCATTCGGCAATGCGCGCGACGATGTCGAAGGCAACGGGTTCGGCTGTGGAATTCATGGCTCGCGCGCACCACGCAGCGCCGGTAACATCGGTCGCCGGATGCGTGGTACTAAATAACATTTCATCAATCATCCTACTTTCGGTAACATGTGAAAGTCAACTTCGATTCGATTTAACTGGATGATGGAGCAGCGTGACATGAAAGTTACAAACTATCAGGGAGCGACGATCGATCCTTATAGCAAGGGCTTGGGCAATGTGCCGGGCACGAGCATCCAGCTTGCGGACGCAGCGCGTCTCGAATGGAATCTGCTCGACGAGGACGTGAGCCTGCCGGCCGCCGTCCTGTACGCGGACCGCATCGAGCACAACCTGAACTGGATGCAGAAGTTCGTCGCCGAATACGGCGTGAAGCTCGCGCCGCACGGCAAGACGACGATGGCGCCGCAACTGTTCCGTCGTCAGATCGAAACGGGCGCATGGGGCATCACGCTCGCGACCGCGCATCAGGTGCGCGCCGCGTATCACGGCGGCGTCTCGCGCGTGCTGATGGCGAACCAGCTGATCGGCAAGCGCAACATGCTGATGATCGCCGAGCTGCTGAGCGATCCCGACTTCGAGTTCTTCTGTCTCGTGGATTCCGTCGAAGGCGTCGAGCAGCTCGGCAAGTTCTTCGGCTCGGTGAAGAAGCAGTTGCAGGTGCTGGTCGAACTCGGCGTGCCGGGCGGCCGCACGGGCGTGCGCGACGAAGCGCAGACCAGCGCCGTGCTCGACGCGATCACGCGTTATCCGGATTCGCTGAAGCTCGCGGGCATAGAACTGTACGAGGGCGTGCTGAAGGAAGAACAGGAAGTGCGCGACTTTCTGCGCAGCGCCGTCAAGCTCACGCTCGAACTGTCCGATCAGGGCCGCTTTGCGCGCACGCCCGCCGTGCTGTCGGGTGCGGGTTCGGCGTGGTACGACGTCGTCGCGGAAGAGTTCGCGAACGCTTCACGCAAGGATCGCATCGAGATCGTGCTGCGTCCGGGCTGCTATCTGACGCACGACGTCGGCATCTATCGCAAGGCGCAGACGGACATCTTCAAACGCAATCCCGTCGCGAAGCGCATGGGCGAAGGCCTGTTGCCCGCGCTGCATCTGTGGGCCTACGTGCAATCGATTCCCGAACCGGACCGCGCGATCATCGGCCTCGGCAAGCGCGACTCGGCGTTCGACGCTGGCTATCCGGAGCCCGCGAAGCACTACCGTCCGGGCACGCAGGCGCCGCGCGACGTCGCCGCTGACGAAGGCTGGGAAATTTTCGGCATGATGGATCAGCACGCGTATCTGCGGATTCCCGCAGGCGCCGATCTCAAGGTCGGCGACATGGTCGCGTTCGACATATCGCATCCGTGCCTGACGTTCGACAAGTGGCGTCAGGTGCTCGTGCTCGACCCGTCGTATCGCGTGACGGAAGTGATCGAAACGTTCTTCTGATTTTTTTCGATCGGTTCTTCAACCGGTGCTTCGACTGGTGCTTCGATTGAGGCGGCGCTGCGCGACACTCGCTACGTGTCGCGGTATACGCCGCTCTCTTTCAGCCGCTCAACGCCCTGCGGCCGTGGCTTCCGTGTCAGCCGACGCGGCCGTCACCACTTCCCCGATGCGCGCCTCGAGCATCGTCAGCGCGCTCCCCAATCCCGCGAGCACGTCGTCAGGCAAGGCGGCCATCGTGTCGTGCAGGAACGCATTGCGATTCGGCAGACTCGTTTCGATTGCGGCGCGGCCTTCGTCCGTGAGCTTTACGTTCGTGATGCGGTTATCGCGCTCGTCCATGCTGCGCGCGATCCAGCCCATTGCTTCCAGCGACTTCAGCTGACGCGTCAGCGCGCCCGGATCGACGCGCAAGCGCTCGACCAGCTTCTTTTGCGACGATTCGCCCGCCTGTTCGTACAGCGCGAGCAGAATGCGCCAGCGCGGCAACGGATGTCCGACGCGCGTTTCGAACGCGGACATGAACGCGCGATACGTGCGGCCGAACTGTTGAAGGATAGCGACGCGGTCCTGTTCTTCCATGATCTTTCTAATTCCGAAGCGCTGAAACACAGGTCAATCGACGTGGACGACCGGCTCGATCTGCTTGCGCAGCCTGACGGGCGGAACGCGTCGGCTTTGCCAGACCGCAAACACGGCGACCAGCGCGCCCAGCGCGAGACCCATATGGATCGCGCCGACCAGCGATTCGCGCGCCGACTCCAGCAGCACGGCGCCGTTGTGCCCCGCGTGCGCGAGTTCATTCAACAGCGTGTGCTGTCCATCGCGATTGACGAGAATCTGCGGATCGCCGAGATTGGCGAACCACTGGCTCGCGTGCTCGGCGTCGAGTGCATTGCGCACGCCGCTCGCGTACATATGCGTGACGAGCGTGCCCGTCAGCGCCGTGCCGATCATGCCGCCGATCATCCGCAGCGATTGCAGCAGCGCCGTCGCAATGCCGAGATGCTCGCGGCCCGCCGTCTGCTGCGCGAACACGGTGAGATTCGGCAGCACGAAACCGAGGCCGAGGCCGCCGAGCGTCATGAACAGCATCAGCAGCCAGTGCGGCATCGAGCGCGTGGCGACCACCACGCCGAGCGACGCTGCGGCGAACAGCGCAAACCCGATGTACAGCATCACGTTCGGATTCGGAATGCGCGACACGACGCGCCCGTTCGCGATGCTGCCAATCGTGATGAACACGACGAGCGGCGTGATCACAAGGCCCGCCTCGTTCGGCATCATGCCGAAGCCGCCCTGAAACAGCAGCGGCGCGTAGAACAGCAGCGAGAACATCGCGAAGCCACCCAGCACGGCCAGAATGAAGAGCGCGGAAAGGCTCCGGTTGCGGAACATGTCGATGGGAAGAATCGCTTGCGGGAAGCGCTTTTCCCACTGCCACAGCGCAATCGCGCTTGCGACGCTGATCGCCAGCAACGCAACGGCCGACGCCGTCACGCCATGCTTCGGCAGAAGCTCGACGAAGAGCTGCAAGCTGCCGAGCGACAGCGCGATCAACAGCGCGCCCGGCCAGTCGAGCCGCATCTTGCCTTCGTGCACGACATGCCGCAGATGCGGCAGATACCGCCATACGAAGAACAGTGACAGCAGGCCGACGGGCAGGTTCACGTAGAACACCGAACGCCAGCCGTAGTACTGCGTCAGAAAACCGCCGAGCGACGGACCCACGGCGTTTGCGATGCCGAATGCAGAACTCATCAGCACCTGCCAGCGCAGGCGGACGACGGAATCAGGGAACAGATCGGGAATGCACGCGAATGCGGTACCGACCAGCATGCCGCCGCCGATGCCCTGCAGGCCGCGCGCGATCACGAGAAACAGCATGTCGTGCGCCGCGCCGCATAGCACCGAGGCCGCCGTGAACACGACGATTGACGCAATGACGAACGGCTTGCGCCCGTAGTAGTCGCCGAGGCGCCCGAAAATCGGCACGGTGATCACCGAGGTCAGCAGATAGGACGTCGCGACCCATGCGTAAAGCTCGAACCCTTTCAGGTCGGCGACGATCGTGGGCAGCGCAGTGCCGACTACCGTCTGGTCGAGCGCGACGAGCATCGACACGAAAGAGACACCGAGCATCGCCAGCAACGATTCCCGGAACGGTAAAACTTGCCCACTCGAATGATGGGCGGCAGTGTGTACGGCCATTTTTGATGGTGCAACTGTTGACGAGTCAACGATACTGAATCATACCACGCTGAACGGTTCTAATCCTGCGTGCTTCGGCGTGCTGTTTTCGCCCGGAATGCGTAAGAAAATCGCCATCAGACGAAGTCAGGGAGATTCATGAATACAGTCACGCTTGCCGCCACACCGCTTTCCACCGACGACCTGGCGGCTCTGCGCCGCGCGAAGCACGAACTCGAAAGCCCCGCGTTGGCGATGAAACTGGCGGGCATCGTCGGGGCGCCGCTGGAAAAATTGATCGCGCGCATGCCGTCGATGGCCAGCGACAAGGTCAACGACGCGACGCAACTCGCACTGCGCAAGTGTCTGCAGATCGCGCTCCGCACACTCGGACGACCGGTCGGCAGCGCGCCGCCCGGCGTCAGCGAACGGCCGAGCAATCTGCTGCACAAGTTCGCCGTCGCGACGACGGGCGCCGCGGGCGGCGCATTTGGACTGCTCGCGCTGCCCGTCGAACTGCCCGTCACGACGACGCTGATGTTCCGTTCGATCTGCGATGTCGCGCGCAGCGAGGGCGAGGATTTGACGTCGATCGATACGCAACTGCAATGTCTGACAGTGCTCGGCATGGGCGGCACGTCGAAAGCCGATGACGACGCCGACTACGGCTACTTCATCATGCGCGGCGCGCTGGCGCAGGCGGTGTCGAAGGCATCGTCGGAGATCGCGACGAAGGGATTCACGACGCACGGCTCGGCGGCTCTTTTGCGTCTCATGAATACGATCGCGTCGCGCTTCTCGGTGCAGGTCAGCGAGCAGATCGCGGCCAAGTCGATTCCGGCGATCGGCGCGGTGCTCGGCGCGATGGTGAACACCGTCTTCATCGATCACTTCCAGCAGGTCGCGCACGGTCACTTCACCGTGCGCAGGCTGGAGCGCCAGTACGGCTCGGAGGCCGTCCAGGCGGCCTATCAGGCAATCGACGTTTCGCTGGACGGCTGAACGTTGCCCGGCACGCTCGTCACGCGCCGGACGAAACGGGCTGCGAGATCGAGCGAGCGGCCCGCCTCCGGGATGAACGGCACCCATAGCTGCCATACGTGCGGCATCTTGCGCCAGATTTCGAAGTCGACATCGACGCCCGCCGCGCGCGCCTTGTCCGCGACGCGGCGTGAATCGTCGAGCAGGACTTCCGTGCTACTCACCTGCATGAAGAGCGGCGGCAAGCCGCTCAGGTCCGCGTAGAGCGGCGAAGCGTACGGATGCGTCGCGGGCGTGTCGCCCAGATAAAGCTTTGCAGCGCGCGCGACGGACGGACCATGGAACATCGGATCGATGCCGTCGTTCGTTTCCAGCGACGCGCCTGTCGCGGCCAGATCGGTCCACGGCGAAAACAGGATCGCGCCCGCGGGCAGCGAATCACCGGCATCGCGCAACGCGACGAGGGTCGCAAGCGCAAGTCCGCCGCCCGCCGAATCGCCCGCGATCACGATCGATTCCGGCTTCGTCCCTTCTGCGAGCAGATGTCGATACGCGGCGAGCGCATCGTCGAGCGCGGCAGGAAACGGGTGTTCCGGCGCGAGCCGGTAATCGAGCGAGAAGACGCGCGCATTGCCGCGCGTGGCAAGACCGAAGGAAGCAGCGCGATGTGTCTGCGGCGAGCAGAAGTAGTAACCGCCGCCATGCAGGTACAGGATCGCCGCCGCGTGCTGGCCGTCGACGCGTGTGAGCCATTCGCCGCGCAAAGGCCAGTCCTGCTCGCGATATCGTTCGTGCAACGTCCATCCGGGCGGCACGCGCGGCGTATAAGCGCGCTTCGCGGTCATCTTGCGCGCGCGTTCGGCGTTGATCGTCGGATACCGCGTCTGAGGATGAAACTGACGGCGCAGAAACCAGCACGCCAAGGCGCTTTGCCAACTCATCGGAATGGTCTCCATCGACGGTTAAGCGCCATGGTACGTCGCTTTTGGCTGACTTCCGTCGAAGGAGACTCGAAGGCGGGTTTTATCGGCGCCGCAAATGGGCGCGCGCCGTTTGAAAAATGCGAACGCCGGAAACGCTGTGGACTGTTCTAGCGAACGAGTCCGTTCAATTCGCCGGCAGGAGCTGGCCGCGAATTTCGCCCGATGGATTCTGCGCCGTGTGAACGTTGAAATACCACTGTCCCGCCATCAGGTCCGTGACCTGCTGTTCAGTCAGCGTCGCGGAACCTTTGATCGGACTGGCCAACGCGTTCTTGTCGATAGGCACCTGCACCTTCGCGTTCTGACCGACGGGCGCTGGACCATGGAAGTGCGCCATCGTCACGGGACCCGACAAGCCCTCGTAAGTCGCCGTCCATTTGAGGATCTTAGTCGAGGTATCGAAAGCGGCATCCAATGCGCCGTGCCCATGGCTCACGCGCGGCGGCACTTCGCTCGACGGTTCGAGGTCGGCCTTCAATTCGACCGTATCCGCAAGCGCAACACCCGACGCCAGCGCCCACAGCACAGCTACCAAGCTCAGCTTTCGAATTGCAGTCATTGTTTTCTCCGAGTCTTTGCACGCGGCATCGGCGCATCGGCATGACGGCCGATGCGATGCCGCACGTAGCGCCAGCACATACTAGTGCAAATCGGAGCACCGCGTGTGACTCACACGCAGCAACGTAAAGCCTTGCGAAAGAGGAGGAAATGAGACCTTAGGCAAGCAGCGCAGCCTGCGCTTCGATGCCGTCGAGCATCGCATTGCACATACGCGCCAGGGCGATACCTTCGCTGCGCAGCGTCTCCGGCGGCGCGATCGTCAACTGCCGACGATAGTGTTCCAGCGCGCGAAGCAACGCCGGATACTGCAAAACGCCAACGGCGCCAGCGACACGATGATGCCATTGCCGCAGCTCCGCGACATCCGGCTCATGCAGCAGCGCCGGCAACGCGCGCATATCGTCGCGCACCGCGGACACGAACGCATCGAGCAACGACTTCACCGTCGACTCGCTGCCCCAGACCTGGGTCAACTGGCTGAGATCGACGGGGACGAACGTCATGCTGTCGGGGTTCTCGGGCTGCGCGTCGGCAACGGGAACGCCCGGCGCCTCGCCGGGCGTGCCGGTACGCGAGCTGTCCGCGCCGAACCAGCGGCTCAGGTAGTCGCGCAACGTGGCGAGCCGCGTCGGCTTGATGAGGCAATCGTCCATGCCGGCGTCGCGGCACGCCTTCAGATCTTCGGGCGCGGTGTTCGCCGTGATGCCGAGAATCGGCAGCCGCGCGCCCGTCAACGCCTCCTTCTCGCGAACCGCTCGCGCGAGTTCGTAGCCGGACATTCGCGGCATGTGGCAGTCGGTAATGAGGAAGCCGTACGGTGTCGAACCGAGCGCTTCGAGGGCTTCGGCACCATCGTTGACGACATCGCATGCAAAGCCGAGCAGCGCCAGTTGGTGGCGGATCAGCTCCTGGTTCACAGGATGATCCTCGGCGACGAGCACGAGACGACCGCTTGCGATCGCGCGTTCCCGATCCGGCGGCGCAACGACGCCCGCCTCCGCGTCGCCAGGCTGACGCGCCGGCGTGGGCGACAGCTCCGTCAGCGCCGCGGCGCACGCCGCGCTCAGGCCGCGCCACGAGATCGGATTGATGCTCACGCGCACTGCGTTGTCGACGATCCGGTAGCCCGTCGGCTTGGGCATCTCGGTCAAGACGACGACCTTCGCGCCGGACTGCCCGACGGCTGCGGGCACTTCGACGCCGACGTCGACGAAAATCAGATCGACGCCGCGCAGCGCATGCGGATTGGTTAGTTCATCGCGTGCCGGATCTGCGCAACGCAAATCGAGGCCGAGCGCCGCGCCGAAGTGGATCAGCCCCTTCGCGACGGCCGCGTCGGCTGTCGCAACGATCCCGCGCTTGCCGCGCAATCCGCCCGCCGCGTAGTGCTCCGTTTCGAGCGGCATCAGCAACCGCAGTTTCATGTGCGTGCCTTTGCCTTGTGTACTGGACAACGTGAGCGTGCCGCCCATCAACGCAACCAGTTTCCGGCAGATCGTGAGGCCGAGGCCCGTGCCGCCGAAGCGCCGCGTGGTCGACGATTCCGCCTGCACGAACGGCTCGAACAGCCGCGCCTGCACTTCGGGCGCGATGCCGATACCCGTATCGTCGACGGTGATCTCGACCGTCTGCCCGGCGTCGCTCTGCTCGACTACTACGACGCGCACGTCGACCTCGCCCTGCGGCGTAAACTTGATCGCGTTGCCGAGCAGATTGAACAGGATTTGTCGCAGACGCACACTGTCGCCGCGCAGCGTCGCGGCCACCTGCGGCTCGATATCGACGCGCACTTTCAGGCCTTTCTCATGTGCGCGCCCTGCCAGCAAGCCAACTGCCGTGTCGACAAGATCGCGCAAGTCGATCGGCTCCGATTCGATGGTCAGCCGTCCCGCTTCGATCTTCGAGTAATCGAGCAGGTCATCGAGAATTTGCAGCAGCGCGCCCGCCGACTCGTGAATCATGCGGAGCATCTCGCCCTGATCGGCTTCGAGCCGTGTGCGCTCCAGCACTTCGACGAGCCCGAGCACGCCGTTCATCGGCGTACGGATTTCGTGGCTCATCATCGCAAGGAAGTCGTCCTTCGCGCGCGAGGCGGCCTCGGCCAGGTCGCGCGCGTGCGCCAGTTCATCGGCCCGCAACCGCTCGATGCTCGCGTCGACCCAATAGCCGCTCCAGACGGTCGCGCCCGACGGCTCGAGGCGCGGCACGAGTTCAGCGCGGACCCAGCGCTGCTCCGTCGGCCCGTCGATCCGGAATTCCAGGTGCACGGGTGCCAACAATTCCGCCGAGCGTTCGAGTTCCGAGACGACAACCGGCCGGTCATCCACGCAGATGGTGGCGAAATCGAGCGCGCCCGTGCGCATCAGCGCCGCGCTGTCGTAGCCGAGCAGATGCTTCGTATCGCCGCCGACGTAGGGGAACGTGTATTTGCCATCGAGCCCGCGGCGCAACTGGAACACCACGGCTGGCAGAGACGCCGTCACGTCGACGAGACGCCGCTGCGTTTCGCTCGCAAGCATTTCGGCGCGGCGAATGTCTGTGATGTCGACGACCGTGCCCAGCACACAGGAAGGCGTACCGTCGGCTCCGTTGCAAACGCGCACGCAGAACAGGCCATGCCGCGTATCGCCGTTGGGGTCTTCGAATTCGAGTTCGATCTGCGTAGGTATCCCGCTCGCCAGCGCGTCATGCGTCAGCTGTTCGAGACGCACGCTGTTGTCCTCACCCCACGCGCGGACGTCGGCGCTCGTGCGGGCCACGACCGCGTTGCGTCTGAGCCCGGTCGCTTCCTCGTAGGCACGATTGACGGCGATGTAGCGCCCGCGCAAATCCTTCGCGACAAACGGATACGGCATCATCTCCATCATCGTTTGCTGGAAGTTCAGTTGCGATTCGAGTTCGTGCTCCGTGCGTTCGCGCCGCGTGACTTCGCGCTGCAACATCACGTACGCCCGCAGCGTCACCAGCAGCACGACGCCGATACCGATCAGCACCGGCAAAAGTCTCAGCGCGGTCACGCTCCAGCCGCGCTGCGCGCGGACGTCGCCCGTCACCCACTTCTGACGGATACGCTGCCGCTCCCCCGCGGGCATCGCGAGCAATGCGCGGTCGATCAGCCCGCCCAGCGGCGCGAGGTCCAGACGGACCGCGAAGCCCACCGCGTCCGGTTCGCGTACCGTGCCGACGATCTTCAGCACACCAGCATATTGCTGCGTGAGCGCGGCATCGATTTCGGCTACATTGCCGACCAGCGCATCGGCGCGTCCGGCGGCGAGCGCCTTCAAAGCCTCGTCCAGCCTGGCGGTAACGGTCACGCGCGCCGCCGACACACCATACAGGTGAAACGGCACCGAACCCTGGGTATGCGCCGACACCATCACACGGCGCGACGAGAAATCGTTGAGACTGCGCGCGGCCGGTTCGTTTTCGCGCGCCACGATCACGAGCGGATAGATTTCATATGCTTGACTGAAGGCAGCTTGCGACAGTCGCGGATCGTTGCGCGTGGCGGTGGCGAGCACCGCGACCTTGCCACGGCCGAAGTCGGCAAGCGTCGCGAACCAGTCCTTCGCTGGCGCGCGATGGAAGGTGATGCCAAGCGTGCGGCCCAGATAGTCGAGGTAGTCGGCGGCGACGCCGGACGGTCTGCCCATTTCATCAAGCGTGCTGAATGGAGCCCAGTCGCTGTCGAAGCCAACCGACAACGGCGGCAGCGACTGAAGCCATACCTGCTCTTCGCGGCTCAGCAAGAGATTGGGCACCGCCGAGGCAGGCCGTGCGTCGAAGCCGCCGCCGAGCCAGCGCGCCCGAATGGCGGCTTCGTCTTCTGGTTGAATCGCTGCGAGTCCATGGTCCAGCTTGTCTCGCAGAGCGCTCCTCGCAACAGGCACCGCGAAGCGCATTTCACTGAACTGACCGGTTTCCTCGAATGCAACGCTCAGGCTGCGAAATTCGGAATCGGCAAGGTAATGCCGCACGGCAGGAGTGAAGCCGAAGTAAACGTCGTCGCCGCCCTGTTTGATCGCCCGCAACGCGGATGAGGTGTCGGCGAAGGAATCGATCCGGGCGTGCGGAAATCGCTCACGCAACACCGAGCTGAGTGCAAAGCCGCGTTCGACTGCGACACGCGCGTTCTGGACCTGCGTCTGGCCAGACAACACCAGCGCATTGCTGGCAAGCGTCACAGCGGAAGTCGAACCGCGAAAGTAAGGCACCGAGAACGACAGGCAATGCTCACGCTCCGGTGTGCGAGCGATGCTCATCAGCACGTCGACCCGGTTCGAACATGCCGCCGCGAGCAGTTGCTCCATATCTGGAAACGCTTTCGGCTCGATCTTCGTGTCCGGTCCGACAACCGCGTGCAGATAGTCGACGCTCAGGCCGGCGAGCTTGCCCTCCTGAAACATCTCGAATGGCGCCCAGCCGTTTGCGAGCACGCCGACAACCAGCCTCGATGGGAACGCGAGCGGATCGCGTGCGGATGCAGCGTTTGCCGGTTGGCTGCACAGCATCGACAACAACGCGAGGCTGCTCGCGAGCGCCCGGCAGATGCGGATCAACGTGGCGCCGAATGTGAAGCCGGAGAGCGAACGGGTGGAAGCGCACGACCAAAGCATGGTTACGCACTCACGCCGACTCGCCGTGCCCGTCCCCGCGCGAAGAAGGCGCAAGCGCATCGTGCGGATAACGGAGCAGATACGAATGCAGCAGGCCTGCGAGCACGCCACCCGCCAGCGGCGCCGCCCAGAACAGCCACAACTGGTCGAGCGCCCAATCGCCGACGAAGAGCGCCGGCCCCGTCGAACGCGCGGGATTGAGCGACGCATTGGTCACAGGTGTCGCGACGATGTAGCTCAACGCCAGCCACACGCCTGTTATCAGTGGACCAAGCAATCTCGCCGCCCTGCCGTCCGGGGTCAGCATGCGCGCCGTGACGAACGCGAAGGACATCGCGAGTTCGACGGCCAAAGCGGAGTGGAGTTGAAAGTCGGCGGGAGAATGATCGCCGTATCCGTTCGCGCCAAACTCGCTAGCCGCAAGTGCGAAGCCGGGCCGGCCGCCTGCAATATAGGCAAGCAACGCGGCGCCAGCGATCGCGCCGAGAACCTGCGCGGCAATATACGGAGCGAGATCGCGAACAGAAAAACGCTGAGCCGTCACGAAGCCGACCGTGACGGCGGGATTGAAGTGAGCACCTGAGAAACGCCCGAACACATAGGTCGCCATAGCCAACGCGAATCCAAATGCGAGCGGCACGACCAGCATGTTGCTGCCTTGCGCGCCCGCATTGAGCACGGCCGTGCCGCAACCCACGAATACGAGCCACGCCGTTCCGGCACCCTCGACGATCAACCGCTTCCCCAGCCCTGACATGCATCCTCCCGTAACTGCGCCACCCGATAAGTGCACGGGCTAGTCTCATTGATGCGCTCGGTGTCGATTGATTTGCATGGCGAATCAATGGCGTGGCGCCAAGCCCCGATAATCGGGGACAACAGAGAATTGTTTGCCTAGCTGAATAAAGGCGGAATCGGACAACTCCGAAAAGCGGTGGCACATCACAGGGCGCGCGACGCTCACGAAAAAATGCGCTCACGTGAGCCCGATCTGGCAGGCGTAGTCGATGACGTCGGCTTCCGTTTCCAGCCCCAACTTGCGCATCGCGTTCCGCTTTTGCGTGCTGATCGTCTTGGCGCTGCGGTTGAGCCTGACGGCAATCTGACCGATCGTCATGCCGCTTACGTACATCGTGAACACTTTCCACTCGCGTGCACTTATGACACCCACCCTGGGCTGAGGCGTGCCGGCCTGCGCGATCGCGGTGCGGGCGTGATCGGACAGATAGCCCTGCCCGGTCAGTGCGGCGTCGATTGCATGGACGAGCGACGACGTGATGTCGCGCTTGTCGACGACGGCCGCAACGCCATGCTGTAGCAGTCCCACCAGGATGGACGCCTGATGGATCATGGTGAGCACCACGATGGGCAACTGTGGTGCGTGATACAACAGACGCCTCAGAAACTGGATCGCATTGCTCTCGCCGTCGATACCCGGCATGCCGATATCCGAGACGACGACGTCACACGCGCACGAATCGAGCAAAACGGCGAGTCCTTGCGTATCGGACGCCTCGCCGACTATCGACACATGCGTGATCTGATTGAGCAAAAACCGAATGCCATCGCGCACACAGGCGTGGTCATCGGCCACGATGACGCGAATCTTGTTTTCCATCTTTTTGTATTCTTGTTAGTCGACCGCCGTCGCATATGGCGCTTCCCCTCGGACGGTCGCTTTGCCACGTTCGCAATGCCAGTGCGTCAGGCTCTTGCGGCCATCCGTCCTTCGGCGCCTGATTGGTCGCCCGGCACGAGACCATGCTCGACCGCAAACCTGAACAGATCGGCATCGCTTTGCAGCGACAGCTTGCGCATCGCCGTGCATTTCTGAGCGCTGATTGTCTTGACGCTTCGTCCGAGCCTCAGCGCGATCTCGGTCACACCGCGTCCCGACGCGTAGTGCGTCAGCACTTCGAGCTCGCGTCTCGATAGAACCTGTCGTACATAGTCAATGCGGCGCGACAGCGTGGCTTCGGCCAGCAGCGCACGAATCGCGGGACCGACATAGCATTCGCGCGCCAGCGCCGTAACGATTGCCACGTGAATGAGGTCGATGCGATCGCGCTTGCTGATCACGGCACCCACGCCAAGCCCGATCACTTTTTGCAGCACCTCGGCCGCGACCTCCATGGTCAATACGACGACGACCACATCGGGATGACGCTCCCTGAACTGACGGACCATTTCGACACCATCGCCATGCGAGCCGCCCGCCATATACAGATCCATGACGACGAGATCACATTTGACGCGCTGCGCCTCGGCGAACAGTTCGGATGAATCTGTTGCTTTGCCCACCAGTTCGATGTTCGGAAAGCCCGACATCAAGTTCTCCATCGCGAGCAGGACCAGCGGATGATCGTCGGCGATGATGGTGCGGATCGGCAGTGTCACGTCCTTTCTGATGTTCACGACGTGGGTCCCTCCTGTGCTCTAGCTTGGTATCGTGTGGTAGGCGCTATGCCCGCGAGAATCAGACATTCAACTGCACGCAGACATAAGAGTTCTCTGAAAGTGACGATTCAAATAATTGATTAGCAGTCCGTGATACGCCTTTGTACAAGACCATATGCACGCACGAACGCGAAGAGTCCGGGGTCGTTGCTGACGCCGAGCTTCGCCATCGCATCGCGCTTCTGCCGGCTGACCGTCCTCACATCGCGTCCGAGTTCGCGAGCGATCTCCGAGATCGACTTGCCGCGCACGAACATCCGGATGACTTCCGCCTGACGCGGCGACAGATGGCGCATCGGCGACATGCCGAGCGGCTCGCCGCTCGCATCCGCTAGTGTTTGCAGGATCGACCGGCTGACATAAGAGCGACTCATGCCGGCTGCGCGGATGGCCGACGCGAGTTCGTCCATGGATTCGCTCTTGTTGAGCATGCCGATTACACCGTCCGACATGATCGAGCGGAGAATGGCGGCGTTGGTCAGACTCGTCAGCACGACTATGCGCACTTCCGGCCAGCGCGTGCGGACACGCCGGATGAGTCGCAGCCCGTCGTCGGAGTCGCCGGACGAATCGGGCATGGTCAGGTCCGTTACGAGCACATCGCATGGCGTCTTCTCCATCAATTGCACGAGTGACGAAGGATTCGTCGCCTCACCGACGACAGTGAAGCCTCCTCGCGCCATCAGGGTGGCCCGGATACCGAGCAGAACAAACGGGTGATCGTCTGCCAGCATGACTCGAAGGTTCACTGTTGCCCGCCTTGCCCTGTTATTGGTTTATATCTGTCAGCGCCGAAACGCCCATTTCAAGGTAACGTCGAAACGGGCCCGCTTTACGGCAACGCTTGTGACATATAACGAATCGTGTTCCGACAAACAGAATCAAAACATCCGCAGGGAAAATGGAATATCAGAGAGTTCCGAATCAATGTCTGATTCAAAGATAATTTGAAAATTTCGTTGAGAATTACCGCTTTCAAACAGTTTCACGTTGAATACGGATATCCATTTTCAGCGAATCATTTCCGAAATTTCAAAACAGGCGTTAGGAAGCAGCAGCACGAACACCGCTGAAGCACGGAGCCATAGGGTCTGGCGCACCTCTCTGATGGCAGCCTGCCTATTCACGCTTGGATTCAACATTGAAAAATAGGCAACCCACATCCTCACGGTCGCCGAATATACGCCCAAAAGAGAAGGCCCCCTAGAAGCGCGAATCAGAAAAACAAACTTCTAAAATAAATCTGACTTTCGTGACAGACAATTCAGACACAACGGAAGGCTTTTCAGTCACCGGATTAATTCGATCAATCGCGCATAAACCAATAACCGAAAAAATAAAAAAGCGCTCAGCACGTGGCTGAACGCCTAAACCCAATTCCGGGAAATGCGACCCGACGATCACGCCCTGACGCGCGATCCATACCCGGCAGCACGCGACGGGCGCGGAAACACCGGCAACGCAAACAATGCGCAAACGCTCGCAATCGCCCACACGGCTGGCCACGAAGTCGCCGCGAGCAGCGGAGGAATCGCGAGCGGCGTGACGAACAGCGTCATGAACGCGCATGTGTTGCCCATCGCGAGAGCCGTGCCCGCGCGGCGCGTTCCGGCGAGTGTCGCGAGTTCGGTGTAGGCCACGCCGTGCCAGGCAGAGGCGCTCACGCCACCGAGCACGATCATCACTGCGAGCGCGACAGTCGTCCATCCGTGCCCGCCACCCACACCCGCCGCGATCAGCGCAAGCGATGCGAAGAGCAGCGCCGTCAGCACACTGCAGGCGCGCATGTACTGGCGTCTGTTGCCGTGCCGGTCGGTCCATCGGCCGCTCCACACGCGAGCGACGGCCGCGCCCGTCTGCACCGCGGCCATCGTCGCGCTGATCGCGAGCACGCCGGCGCGGCCGAAGTCGTGCAGAAAGACCGTCGCGAAGGTGACGACGGCGAGTTGCGGCACGCACAGCACGCCGATACCCAACGCCACTCGCCACACGCCGATGTCGCGCAGCGGCGAAACGGGCAGTGGCTGCGAAGCCGCGCCTTCGTCGTCGATGGCCGCTTGATGCGTCGCGCACGCGGCCGCGACGGGCGGCTCATACAGCCAGCGCCATGCGAACCACGCGGTCACGGCGCACAACCCAGCAAGCACGCCGTACACAGCGACGAACCCAACGTGCGCAGCGAGCGGCGGCAGCATCACTGCGCCGAGTCCTCCGCCTGCGGGCACGGCCGTTTGCCGGATGCTCATCGCGAGTCCGCGCTCGCCTTCGCGAAACCACGCCATCACCGCGCGTCCACTCGACCCGTTGACACTTCCGCCGAGCAGCCCGACGGCAAGCAGTCCAAGCGCGAGCGGCACGATGCCCGGTGTCCCCGCGCCGTGTGGCACGACGAAGCCCGCCATCACGGCGAGCGCCGCCGCCGTCGTCAACAGGCCGAGCAGCAACACGCGCCGGTCGCCCCAGCGATCGGTGAGCAGCCCCCACGGCAGTTCGCTGACCGCGATTCCAAGACCCAGCATGCCGAGCACAAGGCCCAGTCCGCCATTGCCGATGTGATAGCCGTGGCGCAGAAAAACCGCCGTCGTCGGAATGCCCGAGAACGCTGCCGAAAAACTCGCGTTCGCGGCAAAGCCGACACCGAGCACCTTCCATCGGTGATTGGCGCGCACGCCGCCTGAACTTCCAGTTCGATCAACCACTTGCCCCACGATAGCCTCCGCATCAGGTTCCGTTGACGGCTATCCTATGGTTGGACGATCAATCGGAAAAGCGGGAAAATAAGATGCCTTCCATCGGAGAATCCGAAACATGAACCAGCGTGCATTCGACCTCGCGCAATTGCGCAGCTTCGTCGCCGTCGCGGAAGCGGGCAGCGTGTCGGCGGGTGCGGAACGCGTGTTCCTGTCGCAATCGTCGGTGAGCGAGCAATTGAAGAAGCTCGAAGAGCGTGCCGGCCAGCCTCTTTTCTTGCGCGGCAAGCAGGGCGTGACCGCGACGCCGGCGGGCGCGAAGCTGCTCGATCACGCGCGCCGCATTCTGGCGATGAGCGAAGCGGCGTTCGAAGACCTGCAAGGGCGATCGCTCGATGGCGAGTTGCGCATCGCGATCACCGACTACTATCGCCCGCACGATGTCGCGCGCGTGCTGAAGATGTTCTCCGAACAGCATCCGCGCCTGCGTCTGCATGTGACCGTGCTGCCGAGCGCTGTGATCGACAGCAGCGTCGAAGACGACACCACATTCGACATCGGCCTGTCGCTGCGCATCATGGCGCCCGGCACGAAGCGCGCTACGGCTGGCAACGCGCGCGCGTCGAGTACCGTCGTGCGGCGCGAGAAGCTCGTTTGGGCGATGTCAGCCGATGCCGATCAGCAACATTTCGCCGCCCCTTTTCATCTGGTGCTACTGCCCACGACATGCCAGTTGCAGCGCTTCGTCGTCAGGCTGCTCGACGAACGCGACGTGCCATACCTCGTGTCGCATTCGGCCTCGGGCATGGCCGGGCTTCAACTCGCGCTGAAGGCAGGTCTCGGCATCTCGTGTCTGAATGAATCGTCGATCGGCTCGGGCATGGTGCCCTGTCCGGCGACCATCGGCCTGCCTGAGTTGCCTTCAGTCGAATTCCATCTGTTGCCGGCGCGCCCGGGCGAAAGCGCACTGGTCACCAATGCGCGCGCAGCGTTCATGAGGTTGCTTGCATGAACGCAACGGTCATGTCCGTAAACAGGGCAATGACCGCATTTAGTGCGGCGTTCTTTCTGGCATTCGTTGAAAGCACGCAGATTGCCTCCTATGATGGTTGCAATGTCAGCGTCATCGTGATGCTCCAGCTTGTCGGTTCTGCGGCAAGCCTGTTCGTGTGCGGACTCGAAGCCGCGTCGTGGCCCACGAGGCAGCGGTTTGGTAAAACATCGTAAAACCTGGCAAAACCGTCCCCTATTCTGCATCTTTTTGCGAACTTGAATACACTGTCGGCGCCGCGCGTCGGACGGACAAGTGCAGCAGCCATTCGATTGACATAAGTCACATACGTGACTGAGGCGACCAAGCAGTATTGAAGAGAGCGACCCGCATCTTCAAAGGGTGTTCACACAACGAATCTAGAATCCCATTTCCCTACGAGGCCACTCGTGCATCGCAGAACCGTCGGCTCGTCGATCCTGTTGCTGATTTGCGCCATCTGCACCCTGAGTGCGCGGCCGTCGATTGCGGCCTCGAACGACGTACCGCCGCCGTCGGCCATGGACGAAAAAATGCACGCCTGCACGACCTGCCACGGCGTGCAGGGCCAGGGGCGCAACAACGACTACTTCCCCCGCATCGCCGGCAAGCCCGCGGACTATCTGTTCAACCAGCTGACTGCATTCCGCGACGGCGGCCGCACGTATCCGCCGATGGGCTATCTGCTCGCGTTCCTGCCCGACGACTATCTGCGCAAGATCAGCCAGTACTTTGCCGATCGCCAGCCGCCCTATCCGAATCCCGATACCAATCCGCTGCCGCAAGCAACGCTCGACTACGGCAAGCAGCTGGTCATGCAAGGCGATGCGAAGCGCGGCATTCCCGCGTGTGCCGCGTGTCACGGCGAGCACCTGACGGGACAGCAACCCGGCATTCCCGGCCTGCTCGGTCTGCACGCGAGCTATATCGCCGGGCAGATGGGCACATGGCGCTCCGGCACGCGTCATGCGCTTGCGCCCGACTGCATGCACTCGATCGCCGTCAAACTGAACGACAAGGACATCACCGCGGTCTCGAGCTGGCTCGCGCGCCAGCCGCGGCCTGCCGATCCGCGTCCCGTGTCGCGACTGCCCGGCAAGCTGCCATTGGCATGTGGGAGCCAACCGGAATGAAGACCCTCTCCTCTCGCTCCGTGAATCGCATGCAACGTGCCGCCCGCCTCACGCGCCGCGCGACGATGTCAGTGCTCGCAGGCACCGCGCTCGCGCTCGCCGCCATCGCCGCGCAATCTCCGTTCGTCAGCGTTGCTTATGGAGCGGGCGCAGCCGCGCCAGCAGCCGCCGGCACGCGCCCCGAACAGGTCGTGCGCGGCGAGTATCTTGCGCGCGCGGGCGATTGCGTCGCATGTCACACGGCGCCGCGCGGCAAGACGTTCGGCGGCGGCCTCGCGATGGAAACGCCGTTTGGCACGCTCTACACGCCGAACATCAGCCCCGACAACGAGTACGGCATCGGCAAATGGACGGCCGACGACTTCTTCAAGATGATGCGCACGGGCAAGAGCCCGGACGGCAAGCTGATCTATCCCGCGATGCCGATTGCGCAATACACGAAGGTCACGCGCGAAGACTCCGACGCGATCTTCGCGTACCTGAAGTCGGTCGAGCCCGTGCATCAGGCGAACCGCAAGCATGAGTTGCGCTTCCCGTTCAACCAGCGCGAGCTGCTGATCGGCTGGCGTTCGCTGTACTTCCGCGAAGGCGAGTTCCAGCCGAACCCGACGCGCTCCGTCGAATGGAATCGCGGCGCGTATCTCGTCGAAGGGCTCGGCCACTGCACGATGTGCCACACGAAGATCAATCTGCTCGGCGGCTCGTCGAAGAGCGAGCAGTTCGCGGGCGGCCTGATCCCGGTGCAGAACTGGTACGCGCCGTCGCTCACCTCCGACAAGGACGGCGGCCTCGGCGACTGGAGCATCAAGGACATCGTCGATCTGCTGCAGGCGGGCATCTCAGATCGCGGCGCGGTCTATGGCCCGATGGCGGAAGTGACGTACCACAGCCTGCAATACATGACCGACGACGACGTGAAGGCGATGGCCGTCTATCTGAAGACGCTGCCCGACAACGATCCGGGCCGCAAGACGGGTCCATCGGCGACGGTCAAGCCCGCCGTGTTCGAATCCGGCCAGCACATCTACATGACGAAGTGCGCGATGTGCCACGGCGACAACGGCGAAGGCAAGCTCCAGCATTACCCGCCGCTTGCGCGCAATCAGTCGATCGAAATGGACTCGGCCGTCAACCCGATCCGCATCGTGCTCAACGGCGGCTTCCCGCCCGGCACGCGGCGCAATCCGGAGCCGTATGGCATGCCGCCGTTCGCGCAGGAGCTGAACGACGCCGACGCCGCCGCTGTCGTCACCTACATCCGCACGGCCTGGGGCAATCACGGCCAGCCCGTGACGGCGAAACAGGTCAACGAGTTGCGCAAGGCGCCGCTGCACTGATCACGCTTCACTGACACAAACCCTGTCCTCGGAGACTTCGCAGATGGACCCTAACGATCACTCCGGCGACCACTACGGCACCGCTTCGGACGACGAAGTCGAACGCATCGTCGCGCAAGGACCGAACGGCGCGATCGCGGTCGCGGGCGTCGCCGCCGTGGTCGTCCTCGCGATCTGGATCGGCTTCTACTTTCTCGTGTTTCTGCCGCGCGGCGTCATTCACTGATCATGTCGAGCCAACCTTCCCATTCTCCAGACAGCGGTCATGCCGTCTCCGTGCGCTCGGAGCGGCGCTGGGCGTACTTCGTCATCGCGATCGTCGTGTTCATGCTCGTCCTCGTCGTGTACTCGGGGCTGCACTGGGCAATGATGCCGCCGTCGCGCGTCGAGACCATCGATCCGTCGCGGCTGCAGATGTCGGGGGAATTCGTCGAGAGCAATCTCGGCAGCGCCGTCGAGGCCGACGGTTCTGTCGTCGTGCGCTTCATCGCGCAACAGTACTCGTTCACGCCGCAATGCCTGCTGGTGCCCGCCGACACCGACATCACCTTCCGCACGACGAGCGCCGACGTCGTGCACGGCCTGCTCGTCACCGACACGAACATCAATACGATGGTCGTGCCCGGCTACGTCGCGACGTTTTCCTCCTCCTTCGACAAACCCGCCGACCATCTGATGCCGTGCCACGAGTTCTGCGGCTTCGGCCATCAGACGATGTGGGCGCACGTGAAGGTCATCGACAAGGCTGCCTTCTTCGAACAGGCAAAACAACATCGGAGGCTCAGCTGTGTTTCACGCTAAGCGACTCGTTCTCGCGCACTTCTGGCTCGCGTTCATCTCGTTCGGGGTCGCGCTGCTGCTGGGCGCATGGCAGATGCTCGTGCGCAGTCCGCTGCATCCGTGGATCGGCGATCCGGAGCTTTACTACCGTTCGGTGACGGCGCACGGCACGGTGATGGCCTATGTGCTGCCCACGCTGGTCGCGATGGGCTTCGGCTACGCGATCGTCGAACTCGCGCTGCAACAGGCGCTCGTCGGCTTGAAGTGGGCATGGGCCGCGCTGATCATGCTCGCGGTCGGCGCGGTGATGGCGATGGTGCCCGTCGCGGCCGGCCAGGCATCGGTGCTCTTCACGTTCTATCCGCCGATGATCGGCAGCCCGTTCTATTACCTCGGCGTGGTGCTCGTCGTCGTGGGCTCGTGGATCTGGGTTGCGCTGATGGGCATCAACCTGCGCATCTGGAAGCGCGCGAACCCCGGCAAGCCGGTGCCGCTCGCGATGTATGCGAACGTCGCGGGCGCGTATCTGTGGGCGTGGACGGCCGTGGGGGCGGCGCTCGAAATCCTCTTCCAGATCCTGCCCGTCGCGCTCGGCCTGAAGACGACCATCGACGCCGGCCTCGCGCGCGTGCTGTTCTCGTGGACGCTGCACGCGATCGTCTACTTCTGGCTGGTTCCGTCGTATATCGCGTACTACACGCTGGTGCCGCGCGCGATCGGCGGACGGCTGTACAGCGATTCGATGGCGCGCGTGTCGTTCATCCTGTTCCTCGTGTTCGCAATGCCGATCGGCATTCACCACCTGTTCGCCGATCCGCAAGTGGGCGCGGGGTTCAAGTTCGTGCATGCCGTGTTCACGGGCATGGTGTCGGTGCCGACGCTGCTGACCGTGTTCACGATCTGCGCATCGGTGGAAATCGCCGGTCGGCTGCGCGGCGGCAAGGGCGCGTTCGGCTGGCTGAAGGCACTGCCGTGGGACAACCCGATGATGCTCGTCATCGCGTTCTCGTTCATCATGCTCGGCTTCGGCGGCGCGGGCGGGCTCATCAACATGAGCTACCAGCTCAACGAGACGATTCACAACACGCAGTGGGTCACGGGCCACTTTCACCTGATCTTCGGCGGCGCGATCGTCATCATGTACTTCGCGATCGCGTATGAACTGTGGCCGCAACTCACGGGCCGCGCGATCGGCTCGCTGAACCTGATCCGCTGGCAACTGTGGCTGTGGTTCATCGGCATGATGGTGGTCACGCTGCCGTGGCATTACGTCGGCCTGCTCGGCGCGCCGCGCCGGATGGCCTATTACGACTACAGCAATCCCGCGATTGCGCCGCAAGCGATCTGGGTAGCCGTCTCGGCATTCGGCGGGCTGATTCTCGTGATCTCCGGACTGCTGTTCCTCTATATCCTCGCGAAAGCGCAGTTCGGCGCGATCGAGCAGCCGAAGCAGTTCCGCTTCAGCGCGCCCGTGCATCCCGTCGAGCGCGTGCCGGCCGCGCTGAACAGCTTCGGCCTGTGGGTTGCGCTGATGATCGGCTTGACGGTCGTGAACTACAGCGTGCCGATTGCGCAGTTGCTCGGCCTGCAACAGACGTCCGTGCCGGCCGTCGCAGTGGGAGCACGGTCATGAGCGACGAACGCGTATTCAGCTTCAGCAACCGATGGTTCACGTCGAGCGTCGGCGGCGTGATTGCGATTGCTGTCGTGTCGATTCTGATCGGCTTCATCTGGCTGCCGTCGAAGCATCCCGACTTCACGCAACGCGGACTCTGGGCGACTATTTGCAGCGCGGCGGGCGCGCCGTCGTCGTGGTACGCGCAAAACGAGAACATCGCGGGCCCGGCGCCCAGCAATGTGGTCGTGCTGCCGCCCGCGCCGCCGTTGAGCCGCCCGAGCCCCGATGCCGTTTCGGTCGGACGCGGCGCGACGCTCGCGCAGAACTGCTCGATGTGTCACGGCGTGGAGAGCCTGATTCAGGTCACGGCGCCCGTGCTCGCGGGGCAATACGCGGACGTGATCTACAAGCAGCTGCGCGACTATCAGAGCGGCCAGCGCATGAACTCGATCATGCCGCCCATCATCCGTCATCTGAACGATCGCGACCTGCACGATCTCGCGAACTACTACTCGACGCTGCCGCGCCCGCCAGCCGTCGAAAAGGGCGCTGTCGACGACGCGAGCATCCGCAAGCTCGTCAACGAAGGTTCGCCGATGCGCAACATCGCACCGTGCGCCGCGTGTCACGGCGAGCGCGACCGCAAGGGGTCCGCGCCGTGGCTGGGCGGGCAGTCGTCGGTGTATATGGCGGCGCAGTTGCGCGCCTTCGCCAACGGCGATCGTCATAACGACGTCAACGAGCAGATGCGCAATGTCGCACGCAACATGACGCCGGAAGAAGTCGACGGCGTAGCGAAGTACTACGCGGTGCGGCACTAAGAAGCGATTTCGAAAAGGCCCGGGGCGCTGTTAACGAGTGAGGCTTCCTGTTAACCCGGAGTGCGATGGCGCGATCTTCCCGCAGAGATGGGATGGGGCTCGCGTGTGAACTGTTGACGTCGTTTGCGAGACTGGCAAGCGCTCGGTGTCTGGTCGAAGCCACACAAACTACTGCTGGCCCATCTGCGCGCAGTAGAACAAATCGACTTCTCCCGCGTAGTTATCGACTCGTCATCGATTCATGCCGTCGAGGCGGGCGATAAACTGACCGGACCCGACCGATCGTGCGCCACCTGATTCGAGGCACCGTATCGCCAAGGGTGCCAACGGTATCCCGGTCGCAGCCATCCTGACCGTGTCAACAGTCACGATGTCACGCAACTGTTGCCGCTGATCGATGAAGTCGAGCCGCCCTCGCAAGGGGCGGCTTTTTTCGTTGCGCTCGCGCTTAGTCGCGCGGTGGTGTCGGCGGGTTCCAGTCCACGGGCGTATCCGTCTTGAATTGAAGCCGCTCGCGTAAATCCGGATTGGAAAATCCTTGCATGAGCATCAGCATTCCGCCGAGTTTGCGGGCGTCTTCATCCGTTAGCGGCTCCTCGGAATGCTCTGCCGCGTCGGGTGGAATAGTGACAGCCATTGCCTGGTCGATTGCCGATTGAACACGTGAGCGCAACACCGTGCACATCTTGAGTTGTTGCGTCTCTTCGTCATAAAAAACGATGCTTGCGCGTGGAGGCTTCGTCATCTCAGTATCCTCTGCATTGCTGGTATTTCTCGAATGCCCGTTGTGTGCAAAGCGCATAAGTACGGGAGTCTTTATACATCGCGCTCGCGACCTGGCATTGTTCAATATCCATCTCATATTCGGCGTAGCATTCAGCCTCGTGCATTTCGCTCACGCCACGCGCCGCAACGCTCTCCGCTTCGTTGCATACTGCGTCAGGTGAATATTCGAACGGCTGCGCATCGCTGAGCAACGTTGATGTATCGTCACCAGCATCCGAGCCGTCCGTCAAGCTTTCAGCCATGTCGGGCGTGCCGCCGCCATCATCATCATCATCCATATCTGAATCGCCGCCCGGTACCGATCCGGCCACGGCTTCCACCATGCCGACCGGGTCGCCGCCGGTATCGCCGCTGCTTGCAGCCATTGCAGCCTGAGCGCTCTTCAATTGCTTTTCCCACGTGGCCGGATCATACGGACCAGATAAGACTGGTTCGCCGTCCCATGTCAGGGGACCGGGACCCGCATTTTCGAAGGCGGCCCACTTTGTGCCGCCACTTCTACCGAATGCGCCTCCGCCTGACTGCTGCGGCCAACGCAGCGGCGCGGGCGTAGGCCGGAACGTCATCGGAAGCGAGCGCCAGTCACGGTTGATGACGGGCACAAGCATTCCATCGTGCACGGCCTGTTTAAGCGCGCGCTCGATACCCGCGTTATCGGTCGGCAGGTCCCAATGAACGAAGTTCAACTGGTTACTCAAGAATGAGCGAATCGCATCAATATCTGGAGCAATGGTTCGCCGGAAATCGTAATTGGGACGGGAATAACGGTCGAAGGTGCGCTTGCCATCTTTGATCTCGCGCTCCCGTTCACGGCGCTCGTCCCAGTCGGCGAAGCGGTCCATGTATCCGCAAGAAAGGCTGTAGAACTCCCTGGCGAGTACAAGCTTGCATTGCCACGTACCGATATCGAGCGGCACATGAAGCACGTTATACGACATACGCCCTCCCACAGCGCAGCATTCGGCCTCCTGTAGTTGTTTGATGGGCGGGTTACCTAGCACAGAACCGGAGCGCGACTGGGTGTCATGACGATTTATGACATAAGTCGTGTAGACGAAACATCACGGAAAATTCACGTTCCGCAAAATATCTGACACCCTTGCTACTGTTGGCTCTCCAGAGATCATTTTTTCGCATGTTTACGGAGCGGAGAAACGCCTAGCGCATTGGTCACGAATTGCGCGTGGACTCATAATCCGCCTCTAAGGCCTTAAGGTCTTCAGGCCTCAACCTGCCGCGCGCATTGAGCTAAAAACCAAACGGCGGTGCAAGCGTTGAAGGCTTGCACCGCCGTTCTGTTTTGCGTCGATGAAGAAGCGCGAGTTATTGGCGCTTCGCCACTTCTTCACGCACCTTCATCAATCGGCGACGCGAAGACGCGAGCTACGCGTCTCTGCGATTCCATTCGCCGAACGTGCCTAGACGGCTTCGGCCGTCTCAAGCGATACGTCGATATCCGGCTTCTGCGCGACAGTGCGACGCGCAACGGCGCGCGGCGAGAACGCGCGCGTGCTGTCCGTGCGGAAAACGGAAACGGCCTCCGTGAGATGCCGAGCCTGCTCTTCGAGCGAACTGGCGGCTGCCGCTGCCTGCTCGACGAGCGCGGCGTTCTGCTGCGTCACCTCATCCATCTGCGCGACGGCGACGTTCACCTGATCGATGCCCGTGCTCTGCTCGTTTGCCGCTTCGGCGATCTCGCTCATGATCGCGCTGACGCGCGCAATCGCATCGACGATCTCCGTCATCGTCGAACCCGAACGCTGGACGAGATCGGCGCCCGCCGACACACGTTCATTCGACGTCCCGATCAAGCCTTTGATCTCCTTCGCCGCTGCCGCGCTACGCTGCGCAAGCGAACGGACTTCGCTCGCGACGACCGCAAAGCCACGCCCCTGTTCGCCTGCGCGCGCGGCTTCGACGGCGGCGTTCAACGCGAGGATATTGGTCTGGAACGCGATGCCCTCGATCACGCCGACGATATCGGCAATACGCCGCGAGTCGTCGACGATCTGCTGCATCGTGCCCACGACCTGCTGCGTGAGTTCGCCGCCTTGCGCCGCGAGCGTCGATGCGCCTTGCGCGAGCGAGCTGGCCTGCTTCGCGTTGTCGGCCGTCTGCTTGACCGTCGACGTGAGTTCTTCGATGCTCGCTGCCGTTTCTTCGAGCGAGGCCGCCTGCTCTTCCGTGCGCTGCGACAGATTCGTATTGCCCGCCGCGATTTCGCTCACGCCCGTGTCGATCGAATCGGTGCTGTGGCGCACCGTGTTCACCGTCGCGATCAGCGACTCCTGCATCCTGCGCAGCGCCGCGGCGAGGCGCCCCATTTCGTTGTCGCCGGTATTCTCGATGCGGCCCGTCAGGTCGCCGTGCGCGATGCGCTGGAACTGCTCGATGGTGGCGTCGACGGGATGCACGATCGCGCGAACCATCACGATGCGTCCGATCCACGAGAAGATCAGCGTGCCCGCCATGCCGATCGCAACGGCAATACACACGGCATAGAACAGCTCCTGGGCTTCCTGGTAGCGCTTTTCGGCATGATCGAGCTGTAGCTTCTCGAGCGTCAGCATCGGCTTTTCGTACGCGCTGTAGAGCGGCGACAATTTGTGCCCCTGCAACTCGTGGAACGCCGCCTTGTCGCCAGACTTGAGCGCCGCCATCGCAGGTTCGACGCCTTCGCGCAGGAACGTGTCGCGCTTTTCCTGCATCTCCTTGATGAGCCGCTGCTCGTCGGCATCATTGCTCGCATTGCGAAGGAAATTGGCCAGACGTTCGTTCGACACCTTCAGATACGTATCGAACCGCTTGAGTACCGCGCCGGCGCCTTCCTGATCATTCAGTTCGTTGAGCGATGAATACGTCGCGAGCGAAAGGCGCAGCCGAAGCAACTGCCCCGCGCTGCCTTCGAGATCCGCGACGGCGGGCGTATCGACCGTATACATCCGCTGCAACGACGCATTGCTCGCACGCAGCGAGAGCAGCCCCGCCGCCGCGCCGATCAGCAATACGATGCCGAACAGCACGATCATCAACGTAAGGTACGTGCGAATCGAAAGACCTTTCAACATGAAGCATGTCTCCTATGGCCGCCTGACCGGAATCCCCAGAATTCCACGACAGGATTGCTGCGCCCGGCCGCCAGGCAAGGTCCGCAACTCGATTGAACATTAAGCAGATGCACCACATTGCCAGTTACGGCTGATTTGCCGAAAACTTTATGGCCTGTCGGAAAGCTTTCTGTCGGAAGGCCGTCCGGCTTGATCTCACGCAATCTCGCCCGGAACATCGGGGCGTGTCGCGGATCAACCGACCTTGAGTCCGCCCGCCGCTTCGAAGATCTCGCGCAACCATTGCGCGAACGCGCGCACGCGCGACGACAACTGGCGATTTTGCGGATACAGCACCGTGACGGGCATCGGCGGCGGCGGAAATTGAGGCAGCACGACGACCAGACTGCCTGCGGCGAGTTCATTCAGCACCCGATAACGCGGCACCTGCACGAGACCGAGTCCGGCGACAGCCGCGCCCGTGTATAGATCGGCGCCCGTCACCGACACGATCGCCCCGAGATTCACTTCGATCACGCGTTCGTCGACGGTGAATTCGAGCGGCATTGCACTGCCCGTCGCGCTCGATATGTAGTTGACGGCGCGATGCGTGGCGAGCGCGGCGAGATCGGCTGGCAGGCCGTGCCGCTCCAGGTACGCGGGGCTCGCGAGCGTCACCTGTTCCAGGCGCGCGACGCGCCGCCCCACCATCGACGAATCTTGCAGGTTGCCCGCGCGCAGCACGCAGTCGACGCCTTCGCGCACGAGATCGACGAGCCGGTCGTCCTCGCCGATATGCAGTTCGATGCCCGGATAGCGTTCGAGAAAATCCGGCAGCGCCGGAACGATGAAGTGCCGCGCGAGCGTGCCCTGCAAGTTCACGCGCAACAGCCCCTTTGGCGCCGCGTTGCGAAACGAGCCTTCGGCCTCTTCCATGTCGGCGAGCAGACGCACGCAGCGGCGGTAGTACGCATCGCCGTCGGGCGTGAGGCGCACGGTGCGCGTGGTGCGTTCGAGCAGCCGCGCGCCGAGCCGCTGCTCCATTCGCTTCATCAGGTTCGTGACGGTGGCGCGCGGAATCTGCAGATCGTCGGCGGCACGCGTGAAGCTCTGCCGCTCGGCAATGCGGACGAACACCTGCATTTCCTGGAAACGATCCATGGCGGCCTGCTCTTGGGTCCGGCGCGACGAATTGTTGAGGTGAATGGAATGATGATAGCAAATCTTGGCTGATTATCTCTTCGGCGAAATATCCGATCATCCTTTCACCGAATCACTACTTCGAGGAATGGGATCATGAACAACGTGAAGAACGCCAAGGTGGCAATCGTGACGGGCGCATCGCGCGGCATCGGCGCAGCCATCGCGCGGCGGCTCGCCAGCGACGGGTTTGCCGTCGTCGTCAATTACGCGGCGAGTTCGAAGGAAGCGGACACGCTCGTCGAGGCGCTGAAGTCGCAAGGCGCGGCCGCGATTGCGGTGAAAGCGGACGTGTCTAACGCAGACGACGTGCGCCGCATGTTCGAAACGACCGAGCAACAGCTGGGCAAGGTCGACGTGGTCGTCAACAACGCGGGGATTATGAAGACGCTGCCGCTCGCCGACACCAGCGATGCGCTCTACACGCAGACGTTCGACATCAACGTGCGCGGCACTTTCAACACGCTGCGCGAAGCGGCCGCACGGATGAACAACGGCGGGCGCATCGTCAACTTTTCGAGCACGACGCTCGCGCTCAACATGCCGGGCTACGCGATCTACAACGCGACGAAAGCGGCCGTCGAAGCGTTCACGCATGTCTTTGCCAAAGAACTGCGCGGCCGCGATATCACCGTGAATGCGGTCGCGCCGGGGCCTGTCGCGACGGCGCTCTTCCTGGCAGGCAAGACGGAGGAGCAGATCCAGAACTTCGCGAAGATGCCGCCGCTGCAACGGCTGGGACGGCCGGAGGATATCGCGTCCGTGGTCTCGTTTCTGGCGGGGCCGGATAGCGCGTGGGTCAACGGGCAGATTCTGCGGGCGAATGGAGGGGTTGCTTGAGGCTGGGGGCCGGGCTTCGCTTGATCCTGCTCTCGTCCTTGTTCCTGCAACAGTCGCGACAGACATGCGTATAAAGAAACACCCCGCTCGAAGGCGGGGTGTTTCCCTGTTCGTTCCGCGCGCGGTGTTTCGCTGCGCCGGACTAATTTTGCGCCGGATGCGTCAGAACGCTAGAACACAAAAAATGTGCCGGTAAAGAAAAAGCCCGCTCTCCATGGAAGCGCGGGCTTCTACCACCTAATACTGTTCCAGTCGTATTCAGAACGGAATATCGTCGTCCATCTCGTCGAAGCCGCCGCCAGCCGGCGCGCTCGGACGGCTCTGACCGCCGCCACCGCCGCCGCCACCCGACACACGGCCACCGCCGCCACCGCCCGACATGCGGCCGCCGCCACCGCCGCGCTCCATCGACTCGCCGCGGCTATAACCGCCGTCATCGCCACCGCCGCCGCCCGAACCGCCGCGGCCGCCAAGCATCTGCATCTGATCGGCGACGATTTCCGTCGAGTAACGGTCCGTGCCGTCCTGCGCCTGATACTTGCGCGTGCGGATGCGGCCTTCGATATACACCGACGAGCCCTTCTTCAGGTACTCCGACACGATCTCCGCGAGGCGTCCGAAGAACGACACGCGATGCCACTCGGTCATTTCCTTGAATTCGCCCGACTGCTTGTCCTTGTAGCGATCGGTCGTGGCAAGGCGGATGTTCGCCACTGCGTCACCGCTCGGAAGGTAACGGACTTCCGGATCGGCGCCGAGATTGCCGACGAGAATGACCTTGTTCACGGATGCCATGAGTTTCTCCTGTTGATTCCGTTTCCGGCGACGCGGCACCGATGGCTTTCTACGCCATGGCCGCCTGTGTCAATGTCCGGAAAGCGCGCCCGCGCCCCGTTTGACCGCCGCCTTTGAATTCGTGCCGTAAAAAGACTTATGCTTTGCGCGGCGGCTGCTTCATGTTTGCGGCGATTATAAGCCAGCAGAACACAAGCCCAGAACACGCAAAGAAAACAGCGCTTTGTCCATCCACTTTCAGCAGCCAGCCGCCAATCACGCCGCCCATTGCAAGGCCGATCGACTGCGTCGTGTTATAGACGCCCGCCGCCGCGCCCTTGCGATTGCCCGGCGCCAGTTTCGACACCAGCGAAGGCTGCGATGCTTCGAGAATATTGAAGCCGAGAAAGTAGATAAACAGGATCGCCGCCACAGCCATAATGGTATGCGCAGCGACGCCGAGAAGTAACTGGCCGATCAGGATAAGACCAATCGCACCCAGCAGCACCGCCTTCATCTTGCCGCGCTTTTCGGCGGCGATGATCGCGGGGACCATCATCACGAACGCCAGCCCCATCACAGGCAGGTAAATCTTCCAGTGCGACGCGACGGGCAGACCGCCCGCTTCGAGAATGCGCGGCACGACGAGGAAGAGCGCCGTTTGCGTCGCGTGCAGCACGAGCACGCCGAAATTGAGGCGCAGCAGTTCCCGGTTGTGCAGGACTTCGTGGAACGGCGCGGGCACGTGGACGGGCCTCGGTGCATCCGGCACGACCCATAGCACGACGCCGATCGCCAGGATCGAGAACACGCCGACGAGCGCGAACAGGCCGCTCATGCCGACCCAATGGAACACGATCGGCGCGCCGACTATCGCGACCGCGAACGACACGCCGATCGATCCGCCGACCATCGCCATCGCCTTGGTGCGATGCTCTTCGGCCGTCAGGTCCGCGATGAACGCGATCACCGCTGACGACACCGCGCCCATCCCCTGAATCACCCGCCCAACGATGATCCACGTCATGTCGTGCGCGAACGCGGCGACGAAGCTGCCGAGCGCGAAAATCAGCAGGCCTGTCGCGATGACGGGCTTGCGGCCGACCTTGTCCGAAATCCAGCCATAGAAGATGTAGAGCAGCGATTGCGTGACGCCATACGCGCCGAGCGCAATGCCGACGAGCAGCACGTTGTCGCCGCCGGGAATCGTCTTCGCGTAGATCGAGAAGACGGGCATGATCATGAAGAGACCCAGCATGCGCAGCGCGAAGATCGCGGCAAGCGACACGGTCGCGCGCAGTTCATGCGCGCTCATGCGTGAAGAGGTGGCGGACGGATTGGACATCGGGAGCGATATTCGAATGAACGGACGGCGAAGCGCGTGGGCCCGCATGCGCAGCTTCTGGCGCGTGCAGCGCTCTCGCCGGACACCAGCTGCCTTGCAGACGACGGAAAACGCCTCACATACAGGTCTCACATACAGGCAGTTCACCGCGACGCTGGACCGCAAAAAACAACGGTTTCGTATCTGTCAGCACGCCGTTTGCGGGCTGTCAGGAAGCCGTAACGGCGGTCTGGAAAAGTCGCTATAGTAGCAGGTTTAGCCTTCTCCTCTTCCCGCCGGTTCATGGAACAAATCCGTATCCGTGGGGCTCGGACCCACAATCTGAAGAACGTCAATCTCGACTTGCCGCGTCACAAGCTGGTCGTGATTACGGGCCTGTCCGGCTCGGGCAAATCGTCGCTGGCCTTCGACACGCTCTACGCCGAAGGCCAGCGCCGTTATGTGGAGAGCCTGTCCGCGTACGCCCGTCAATTCCTGCAACTGATGGAAAAGCCGGACGTCGACCTGATCGAAGGCCTGTCGCCCGCCATTTCGATCGAGCAGAAAGCGACGTCGCACAACCCGCGCTCGACGGTCGGCACCGTCACCGAAATCCACGACTACTTGCGGCTTCTTTACGCACGTGTCGGCACGCCGTACTGCCCGGACCACGAGATTCCGCTCGAGGCGCAAAGCGTCTCGCAGATGGTGGACGCCGCGCTCGCGTTGCCCGAAGACACGAAGCTGATGATCCTCGCGCCCGTCGTCGCAAATCGCAAGGGCGAGCACACCGAACTGTTCGAAGACATGCAGGCGCAGGGCTTTATCCGCTTTCGCGTGCGCTCGGGCGGCGGCACCGCGAACGAGGGCGCCGCGAAGATCTACGAAGTCGACTCGCTGCCGCAACTGAAGAAGAACGACAAGCACACGATCGATGTGGTCGTCGACCGTCTGAAGGTGCGGCCCGACGCGAAGCAGCGTCTCGCCGAATCGTTCGAAACGGCGCTGCGTCTCGCCGACGGCCGCGCGATCGCGCTCGAAATGGACACCGACAACCAGCATCTCTTCAGCTCGAAGTTCGCGTGCCCGATCTGTTCGTACTCGTTGCAGGAACTGGAGCCGCGCCTCTTCTCGTTCAACAACCCGATGGGGGCGTGTCCGGAATGCGACGGCCTCGGCCAGATCACGTTCTTCGATCCGAAGCGGGTGGTCGCGCATCCGTCGCTGTCGCTGGCTGCGGGCGCCGTGAAGGGCTGGGACCGGCGCAACCAGTTCTACTTCCAGATGCTGCAAAGCCTCGCGGCGTTCTATGAGTTCGACATCGACACCGCGTTCGAAGACCTGCCCGAAAAGGTGCGCCAGATCCTGCTGTACGGCTCCGGCAAGCAGACCGTGCCGTTCTCGTACATCAACGAGCGCGGCCGGACATCGGTGCGCGAGCATGTGTTCGAAGGGATCATTCCGAATCTGGAGCGGCGCTACCGCGAGACGGATTCCGTCGCTGTCCGCGAAGAGCTCGCGAAGTATCAGAACAACCAGGCGTGCCCGTCATGCGAAGGTACGCGTCTGCGACGCGAAGCGCGGTTCGTGCGCATCGGCGCGGACGGCGACGCGCGCGCGATCTATGAAGTGAGTGGCTGGCCGCTGCGCGACTCGCTCGGCTATTTCCAGACGCTGCGGCTCGCAGGCGCGAAGCGCGAAATCGCCGACAAGGTCATCAAGGAAATCGTCGCGCGCCTGATGTTCCTGAACAATGTCGGGCTCGATTATCTGTCGCTGGAGCGCAGCGCCGAAACGCTGTCGGGCGGCGAGGCTCAGCGCATCCGGCTCGCGTCGCAGATCGGCTCGGGGCTCACGGGCGTGATGTACGTGCTCGACGAGCCGTCGATCGGCCTGCATCAGCGCGACAACGACCGCCTCATTTCGACGCTCAAGCATCTGCGCGATCTCGGCAACTCGGTGATCGTCGTCGAGCATGACGAGGACATGATTCGCATGGCCGACTATGTCGTCGATATGGGGCCGGGCGCGGGCGAGCATGGCGGCATGGTGATCGCCGAAGGCACGCCCGTCGAAGTGCAGGCGGACCCGGCGTCGATGACGGGCCAGTATCTCGCGGGCACCCGCCGAATCGAATTCCCCGACGACCGCAAGCAGCCCGACGAACGACATCTGCGCATCGTCGAGGCTTACGGCAACAACCTGAAGCGCGTGACGCTCGATCTGCCCGTCGGTCTTCTCACTTGCGTGACGGGCGTTTCTGGCTCGGGCAAGTCGACGCTGATCAACGACACGCTCTATCACGCCGTCGCGCAGCACCTGTATGGCTCGTCGACGGAGCCTTCGCCGTTCGAAGCGATCGAAGGTCTCGAGCATTTCGACAAGGTCATCAACGTCGACCAGTCGCCGATCGGCCGAACGCCGCGCTCGAATCCCGCGACGTACACGGGTGTCTTCACGCCGATCCGCGAACTGTTCGCTGGCGTGCCCGCCGCGAAGGAACGCGGCTACGATCCAGGCCGCTTTTCGTTCAACGTAAAGGGCGGACGCTGCGAGTCGTGTCAGGGCGACGGCGTGCTGAAGGTCGAGATGCACTTCCTGCCCGACGTGTACGTGCCGTGCGACGTGTGTCACGGCAAGCGCTACAACCGCGAGACGCTCGACATTCAGTACAAGGGCAAGAACATCAGCGAAGTGCTGGAGATGACCGTCGAGCACGCGCACGAATTCTTCCGCGCGGTGCCCGTCGTCGCGCGCAAGCTGAAGACGCTGCTGGACGTCGGCCTCGGCTATATCCGCCTGGGCCAGTCGGCGACCACACTGTCGGGCGGCGAGGCGCAGCGCGTCAAGCTCTCGCTGGAACTGAGCAAGCGCGATACGGGTCGCACGCTTTATATCCTCGACGAGCCGACCACGGGCCTGCATTTCCACGATATCGCGCTGCTGCTCGAAGTGATCCATCGGTTGCGCGATCAAGGAAATACGGTTGTCATCATCGAGCATAATCTCGATGTGATAAAAACAGCCGACTGGGTCATCGATCTCGGTCCCGAAGGCGGCGCCGGCGGCGGCCAGATCATCGCGCAGGGCACGCCGGAGCAGATCGCGAAATCGAAGGCAAGTTTTACCGGCCGGTATCTCGCGCCGCTGCTGCTGCGCGGCACGGCGGCGGGCATATCGGCACCGGAAGCACAGGCCGAATCAGTTGAACGGGCGGACGCGGCATCAGGCGAACAGTCCGACGATGAAGCCGGCGAAGCCGAGGCAACCGGGAGCAACACCGCTGAAGAATCCGCAAATACAGCCGTAAAACCGGCGAGGGCGAAAAAGGCCGTCGCCGCCGACGCACCGAAACGAGCTTCGAAATCGACGGCGAAGCCAGCGGCAGGAACGGCGAAAGCGACAGCAAAAGCCGGCAAGCCGAGCGTAAAAACCTGAGGTTGGAGACAATAGAAAGCCATGGCCAAGCGAAATCCGGCCCGCGATGACGGGCAGGTGCAGGATCTGCGCCCTCGCCCGGTCAGGCTGACCAGCGACATGAGCCTGCCGAAACTGTCGGCGGTCGAAATCGGCAGCTATGTCGTGGCGCTGCTCGCGATGTGGGCGGTGCTCGAACTGAAACTGCTGGGCGCGCTGCTCGCCGGCATGCTCGTATTCCAGCTCGTCCATCTGCTCGCGCCGCGCATCGAAAAACATATGTCGAGCTACCGCGCGCGCTGGTTCGCGGTGGTGATTCTGTCCGCCGTGATCGTCGGCGTGCTGTCGGCCTTCACCGTCGCCATCATCGATCACTTCGAGAGCGACGTGCCAAGCGTCCAGAAGCTGCTCGACCAGGCGATGTCGCTGATCGACCAGGCTCGCGGCCGCCTGCCGCAGTTCATCGCGCAGAACCTGCCCGTTTCCACCGACCAGATGAAGGAAAAGGCCGCCGCGCTGATGCAGACGCATGCAGGCACGCTTTCGCAAGGCGGCAAGAATGCGGCGCGCATCTTCACGCACGTGCTGATCGGCATGATCATCGGCGCGATCGTCGCGGTCGGCGCGCAGAAGCACATTCAGCGGCTGCCGTTGTCGACGGCGTTCATCACGCGGCTCAGCCGTTTCGCCGATGCGTTCCGCCGCATCGTCTTCGCGCAGATGAAGATCTCCGCGATCAACACCGTGTTCACGGGCATATTCCTGCTGTTGCTGCTGCCGCTCTTCCACGCGCCGCTGCCGATGGCGAAGACGCTCGTCATCATCACGTTCATCGTCGGGCTGCTGCCCGTGATCGGCAATCTGATCTCGAACACGCTGATCGTCGCAGTGGCGCTGTCGGTGAGCTTTCCGGCGGCCGTGACGGCGCTCGTGTTCCTGATCCTGATTCACAAGCTCGAATATTTCCTCAACGCGCGGATCATCGGCGGACAGATCGAGGCGCGCGCATGGGAACTGCTCATCGCGATGCTCGTGATGGAAGCCGCGTTCGGCATCCCGGGCGTGATCGCGGCGCCGATCTTCTATGCGTACATCAAGCGCGAACTGATCTATCTGCGGCTCGTGTAGCGCATCGCAGCGGGCGGCATCAACGCAAAAAGGGCGACCGCGAGGCCGCCCTTTTTCATGTCCGCATCGATATCCGCATCGCGCGGCGATCAGAAGTCGAGGCGCTCCTTGGCGCTGACGAAACTCTTGCGACATCGAAACGCCCGCATTAAGATGCGAATAATTCTTATTTGCATGGACGCCACGCAGTCATGTCTGCCACTTTTTTGCCGTCGACGGCCGTCGCTTTCGACGGTAACCGCGCATGAGATCCGCGCTCGTTCGACTGCATCGCTGGCTCGGCATCGGGACGGCGCTGTTTCTATTCGTCGCGGGACTGACGGGCGCGCTGATCGCGTGGGATCACGAACTCGACGCGGCGCTCAATCCGTCGTTTTTCGACGCGCGCAGCGATGCCGCGCCATTGCCGTCGCTGGAACTCGCGCGCCGTGTAGAGTCGAGCGACCCTCGGCTGCAAGTGACTTATCTGCCACTCGCAGCCGAAAAAGGACACACGCTGCAAATGATGGTGATGCCGCGCGTCAATCCGAAAACGAACCAGCCTTATTCGCTCGACTTCAACCAGATCGCCGTCGATCCCGCCACGGGCAAGATTCAGGGCCGGCGCGAATGGGGCGCGTTGTCTGTCGCGCGAATCAATCTGCTACCGTTCATCTACAAGCTGCACTACACGCTGTTTCTGCCGTTCACGCATGGCGTCGACTTCGGTACGTGGCTGATGGGCATCGTCGGCATCGCGTGGATTTTCGATGGCGTGATTGCGCTCGTGCTCGCGTTTCCCAGCGCGAAAGCGTGGAAGAAGTCGTTTGCGTTCCGCGTGCGGCGCGGCGGCTACGCGCTCACGTTCGATCTGCACCGCTCGGGCGGCGTATGGATCTGGGGACTGCTGCTGATCGTCGCGGTGACGTCGGTGTCGATGAACCTTTCGACGCCCGTCGCGCAGCCGATCGTCAAGCTGTTCTCGACGCTCACGCCAACTCCGTTCACCGAACCGTCGATGCTGCCCAAAGCAAAACCCAACGAGGAGCCGCTACCGCGCGAGCACATCCTGAAGGCGGCGGAACAGGCGCGCATCGAAAAGCATATCGATGCACCACCAGGCGCGATCTACTACGCGCCGGCGCTCCACGTGTACGGCATCGGTTATTTCGCAGCCAGCGACGATCACGGCGACAGCGGTCTCGGCAACGCATGGACGTACTGGAATGCGCAGACAGGCCAGGCGCTCGGCGCGCAGATTCCCGGCCAAGGCACGGCAGGCGACCTCTTCATGCAGGCGCAATTCCCTCTGCATTCGGGGCGCATCCTCGGCATCGGCGGACGCATTCTGGTGAGCTTCGTCGGCGTGATGGTGGCCGTGCTGAGCGCGACGGGCCTGTTGATCTGGCTAAAGAAGATGAACGCGCGCCGCCATGCGACGAACACACGCGACGCAAAATCACGCACCGTTCGCACGCAAACCGAAAGCGCAACGTCGCAATAAAAAAACGGCGCGGTCGATCACGATCCGCGCCGGCTTCATAAAAAAGAAAAAGGACTCAGCGGAACACGACCGTCTTGCTGCCGTTCAGCACGATACGGTGCTCGACGTGCCACTTCACCGCGCGCGCGAGCGTCACGCATTCGACGTCGCGGCCGATCGCCGTTAGTTGATCCGGCGTCATGCTGTGATCGACGCGCTCCACTTCCTGCTCGATGATCGGGCCTTCGTCGAGATCCGTCGTCACGTAGTGCGCCGTTGCGCCGATCAGCTTCACGCCGCGATCGAACGCCTGATAGTACGGCTTCGCGCCCTTGAAGCTCGGCAGGAACGAATGATGGATGTTGATCGCGCGCCCCGTCAGCCGCTCGCACAATTCAGGCGACAGAATCTGCATGTAGCGCGCGAGCACGACGAGATCCGCCTTGCATTCGTCGATCACTTCGAGCACGCGTGCTTCCTGCTGCATCTTCGCGTCCTTCGACGTCAGCGGGAAGTGATGAAACGGAATGTCGTAGCTCGCGGCGAGCTGATAGAACTCCTTGTGGTTCGAGATGATCGCGGGGATCTCGATGTTCAGCTGCCCCGTGCGATAGCGGAACAGCAGATCGTTCAGACAGTGGCCGATCTTCGACACCATGATCACGACACGCGGCTTCACGTTCGCGTCGTGCAATTCCCAGCGCATGCCGAACTGTGCGGCGAGCGTCGCGAATGCTTCGCGCAGCGCGTCGAGGCCGGGATCGCCGCCCACCTGCTGAAAGTGGACGCGCATGAAAAATTCGCCCGTGTGGCTGTCGCCGAATTGCGCGGAGTCGAGGATGTTGCTGCCGCGCTCGAACAGAAAACCCGACACGGCGTGAACGATGCCGGGCCGATCGGCGCACGACAGTTTGAGAATAAAGCTGTGTTCGGTCGACATGACCTCGGTGACTCCCTTCTTCAGTGCGTGTTTCGTAGAGTGTGATGCGGTGCTTCGGGTGCGTGTGCGCGTTCGTTCGTCAGTGTCAGTCGAAGACGGGCGGCTGGAACAGCGCGTCGATGCCGGCACAAGCGTCTTCATCGATCCAGCGGCGGCGCAGCAGGCAATCGAGCGTCGCGAGGCTCGCATCGACCGTCATCGCGCCGTCTTCGATCCACTGCGCGACATCTTCGATGCGCGCCAGCCGATGCTCGCCCACTTCGCCATCCTGATTGCGCGGCGCGAAGTCTGCCGGCAACGCGAGGTCATAGATGAAGATCTGCTCGGCCTGCGTGCCTTCGGGCAAGGATTGCAGCAAATGCGCCGTGCGTCCCGCGACCGCACGCGCGGCGATCTCTTGCGGAATTCCCGCTTCTTCCCAGCACTCCTTGACGATCGTTTCAGTGAGGCTAAAGCCCCATCCAACGCCGCCCGCGACGACGTTATCGAGCATGCCCGGATCGGTCGCCTTCGTGTCGCTGCGGCGCGCGATCCACAACTGCGGCGCGCGATCTTCGTATTCTACGACGCCATTCAGATGTACCGCGTACGTCATCGTGCCGAAAAAGCGTGACGCCGCGCGCTCGATATACGCGAGCGGCGGCGCATCGAACGCATTGCGGATCGCGTAGGTTTCGTCGCGCCAGCCGGGAATGCAGCCGTCGGCGGCGAGCGCGCCGATCACCGAACCCAGCGCGGCGCTGCGCAGCTCGATCGTGTTGAATTGCGGCGCCAGCGTAACGCTCTTCGCATCGATGTCGAACACATCGGGCCAGCGCGCGAGCAGCGGCGCATCGGTCGCGCGAATCCAGCCGACGCGCTCCCCGCCGATCACAAAGCGAAGATGCCGCGCAGGATCGAAGCGGCGCGCGGCGGCGATGCAAGGCAAAGACATGAAGACTCCAGACAGCGTGATACGTGTCGACGAACCAGCCGACGACTCAAACGGCAAGCAACAAATCAATCGCGCAGCGCGACGCGGATGCCGATCGCGATAAACGTCGCGCCCGCGAGCCGGTCGAGCCACACGCCCGCGCGCGGACGGCGCCTCAGCCATCCGCCGATCACCCCCGCGCACACGCCGAACAGCGAGAACACGACGACCGTTTGCAGCATGAACAGCGCGCCCAGTTCGAGCATCTGCAACGTGATGCTCTGCGCGCCGTGCGGATCGACGAATTGCGGGAGGAACACGACGAAGAACAGTGTCACCTTCGTGTTCATCATGTTGCCGATCACGCTCTGCCGGAAGATCGACGAAAGCGGCTGTGGCGGGCGCTCGTGCGCCGTCGCGAGACCGTTGCTGCGCAATGCCTTGATGCCGATCCACACGAGATACGCAGCGCCCGCGAGCTTGATGATCTGGAACGCGACAGGCGACGAGCGCAGCACGGCGGCAACGCCGAGCGCCGCGAGCGTCGTGTGAAACGAAATGCCCGCGGCGAAACCGAGCGCGGCGACGAAGCCCGCCGCGCGTCCTTGCGAAATGCCGCGCGCGAGCACTTGCAGATTGTCGGGGCCTGGCGCGAACGTGATCGCTATCGACGTCGCGAGAAAGAGCAGGAAATTGGGCATTGCTCGGCAACTCCGTCGAAAAGAATCAGTGACCGCCGAATCCCGTCACGGTGAAAAGCGGCAGCCCTGCATCGCGCAACAGCTTCGAGCCGCCGAGATCGGGCAGATCGATGATCGCCGCGCCTTCGACCACCGTCGCGCCAAGACGCTCGAGCAGCTTCTTGCCCGCCATCATCGTGCCGCCAGTCGCGATCAGATCGTCGACGATCACGATGCGGTCGCCCGGCTTGCAGGCATCCTCGTGAATCTCGACGGTCGCCGTGCCATATTCGAGCGCATACGATTCGGACACCGTCTTGTACGGCAGCTTGCCGATCTTGCGGATCGGGATGAAGCCGACGTTCAGCTCGTACGCGAGAATCGGCCCGATGATGAAGCCGCGCGCGTCGAGCCCCGCGATGTAGTCGAGCTTCTGGTCGATATAGCGCTGTACGAACATATCGATCAGCACGCGCAGCGTTTTCGGGTCTTGCAGCAACGGCGTGATGTCGCGAAACTGCACGCCGGCCTGCGGCCAGTCGGGCACCGTGCGGATCTGGCTGTTGATGTATTCGGCCGGATCGAATGGCTTGTTCGCAGGCGCGTTGGACATGATGACTCCAGACGGGTCGTCGAAGACCCCGATGTTTCCAGTGAGTTGCTTGAATACGGCGCGCGTTCGTCGAGCGCCGCCGCGTGATCGAAGAACGGCAGCAAACGTCAGGCCGCCGCCGCGCCCGCGCGCCGATGCTTCGACAGACGCTCCTCCGCTTCCGCCAGCGCTTCGGGCAGGCCGCGCAGCACGACGATGTCGCTTGCGCGAAGTTTAGTCGATGGATCGGGCTCGACGCCTCGAATGCCGTGTCGCCGGATCGCCGTCACTTCGACGCCGAGATCGAAGAGGCCGAGTTCTTCGAGCGTCCGCCCGACAGCATCGGCCTTTTCGTCGACGGGGACCGATTGTAGCCGCACCTGCTCGTGACCGTCGTCGTCATCGACGTCGTCCGCGCCGTGGAAATAGCCGCGCAGCAGACTATAGCGCTCGTCGCGCAACTCCTCGACGCGCCGCACGACGCGCCGCATCGGCACGCCCATCACGACGAGCGTGTGCGACGCGAGCATCAGACTGCCTTCGACGATTTCCGGAATCACTTCCGTCGCGCCCGCGGCAAGCAGCTTTTCGAGGTCGCTGTCGTCGACGGTGCGCACGATGACGGGCAACGTCGGCTCGAGTTCGTGGATGTTGCGCAGCACGCGCAGCGCCGACGGCGTATTCGCGTACGTGATCGCGACGGTCGCCGCGCGATGGATACCCGCCGCGAGCAGCGACTCGCGCCGCCCCGCATCGCCGAACACGACCGATTCGCCCGCCGCCGCGGCCGCCGACACGCGATCGGGATCGAGATCGAGCGCGACATACGACAGCCCTTCGTGCTCCAGCATCCGCGCGAGGTTCTGTCCGGCGCGGCCGTAGCCGCAGATGATCACGTGGCCGGTTTGCTTCAGGCTTTGCGTCGCGATGCGCGTCATCTGCAACGACTGCATCATCCATTCGGTCGACGACAGCCGCAGCACGATGCGATCCGCGTTCTGGATCAGGAACGGCGCGGCGAGCATCGACAGCAGCATCGCGGCGAGAATCGCCTGCAGGAACGTCGCGTCGACGAGGTGCTTGTCGAGGATCAGGTTGAGCAGCACGAAGCCGAACTCGCCCGCCTGCGCGAGCCCGATGCCCGTGCGCATCGCCACGCCAGGCGTCGCGCCGAACAGCCGCGCGAGCCCCGTGATCATCACGGCTTTCAGCAGCAGCGGACCGATCAGGAACGCGAGCACGACGAGCGGATGCGTCCAGATCACGCGCGGATTCAACAGCATGCCCGTGGTCACGAAGAAGAGACCGAGCAGCACGTCGCGAAACGGCTTGATGTCCTCTTCCACCTGATGCCGGTACGGCGTCTCGGCGATCAGCATGCCCGCGATGAACGCGCCGAGTGCGAGCGACAGGCCGAACCTGTCGGTGATGAACGCCGCGCCCAGCGTGACGAGCAGCAGGTTCAGGACGAACAGTTCCTGCGAACGGCGGCGCGCGACGACATTGAACCAGCGCGTCATGAATTTCTGCCCGACGATCAGCAGCAGCGACAGCGCGATCACGATCTTGATCGACGCGATGCCGAGCGCCTTCATCAGATCGTCCGAATTGCCGCCCAGCGCCGAGATGATGATCAGAAGCGGCACGACGGCCAGATCCTGGAACAGCAGCACGCCGAAAATATTGCGGCCATGCTCGGTCTCGATCTCGAGCCGCTCCGCGAGCATCTTGCTGACGATGGCCGTCGACGACATCGCGAGCGCGCCGCCCAGCGCGACGCTGCCCTGCCACGAGATGTGCACCCAGCGCTCCACCACCATGCCGACCGATACCGCGACGCCCACCGTGCCGAGCACCTGCAGCAAGCCGAGGCCGAACACGAGCCGGCGCATCGAGCGCAGCTTCGCGAGCGAAAACTCCAGGCCGATCGAGAACATCAGGAACACGACGCCGAATTCGGCGAGATTCTGCGCGCCGACGGAATCGGGCACGATGCCGAATGCGTGCGGCCCCACGACGATCCCCACCGTCAGATAACCCAGCATCGGCGGCAGGTTCAGATAGCGGAACACGACGACGCCCACCACTGAGGCCAGCAGCAGAAAGAGCGTCATTTCGAGCGGGGAAATCATCTGCAAAAGCGCATCGAAGAGAGCGTCCTGGTTCGTCAGCGAAGCCACGCGCAAACGCCCGCGCAGCAAGGTCGAGGGGCCGGTGAAGGCAATGTCCGGAACGGTCAGTCCCGGCGCGGCGAACATACGCCTTTGCTATACTCCCCGGATGATAGCGAAAATCAATGGCGATCGGGCACTTGCGCTCGCTCGTGACGTGCTCGACATCGAAGCGGACGCCGTGCGCTCCCTTCGCGACCATCTCGACGATGCCTTCGTCGAAGCGATCGATTTCATACTCGGCTGCCGTGGACGCGTGGTCGTCTCAGGCATTGGCAAATCCGGTCATATCGCGCGCAAGCTGGCGGCGACGCTCGCCAGCACGGGCACGCCCGCGTTCTTCGTGCATCCCGCCGAAGCGAGCCACGGCGACCTCGGCATGGTCACAGCCGAGGACGTCTTCATCGGTCTGTCGAATTCCGGCGAATCTGAAGAACTGGTTGCGATCCTGCCGCTGATCAAGCGCCTCGGCGCGAAAATGATCGCGATGACGGGCCGTCCCACTTCTAGTCTCGCCACGCTCGCCGACGTCCATCTATATTGCGGCGTCGAAAAAGAAGCGTGTCCTCTGAATCTCGCGCCGACGGCGAGCACGACGGCAGCGCTCGCGCTCGGCGACGCGCTCGCGGTGGCCGTGCTCGAAGCGCGCGGCTTCGGCACGGACGATTTCGCGCGCTCCCATCCGGGCGGCGCGCTCGGCCGGCGCCTGCTCACGTATGTGCACGACGTGATGCGCACGGGCAACCAGGTGCCGAAGGTCCTGTCCGGATCGAATGTGCGCGACGCGCTGTTCCAGTTGACGGCAAAGCGCATGGGCATGACGGCCATCGTCGACGAAAACGAGCGCGTCAAGGGCATCTTCACCGACGGCGACCTGCGCCGCGTGCTCGAACGCGACGGCGATTTCCGCGCGCTGCCGATCGAATCCGTCATGACACACGGCCCGCGTACGATCGGTCCCGACCGGCTCGCCGTCGAAGCCGTGGAACTGATGGAGCGTCATCGCATCAATCAGATGCTCGTCGTCGATGAAACGGGCAAGCTCATCGGTGCGCTCAACATGCACGACCTGTTCTCGAAGAAGGTGATCTGATGGCCTCTTGCGCCCTGACCGCGGCCGAACGCGCAAGCCGCGTGAAGCTGATGATTTTCGACGTCGACGGCGTGCTCACCGACGGCGGCCTGCTGTTTACGGCCGAAGGCGACACGATGAAGGCGTTCAACTCGATGGACGGCCACGGCGCAAAACTGCTGCGCGAAGCCGGCATCGACACGGCGATCATCACGGGGCGCAAGTCGGGCATCGTCGCGGCGCGCGCGCGCGAGCTGCGCATCACGCATCTCTATCAGGGCGTCGAGCACAAGCTCGAGGCTTTCGCGCAGTTGCTGAACGAAACGGGCCGCACGCCCGAAGAATGCGGCTATATGGGCGACGACTGGGTCGACCTCGCAGTGATGCTGAAAGTCGGCTTCGCGGCCGCGCCTGCTAACTCGCATCCGGAAGTGATCGCCCGTGCGCACTGGGTCAGCGAAGCGCGCGGCGGCCACGGCGCCGTGCGCGAAGTATGTGACGCGCTGCTGCGCGCGCAAGGCCGCTATGACGCGCTGCTCGCGGCGGCGTGCAGCGGCGAGATGCCGCGGGGCCTCGTCGGATGAACCGGTTTCGCTGGACTTCGCTGATACCGCTCGTCGCGATGGCGGCGCTCGCAGGGATCACATATTGGCTGCTGCAAGCGACGCTGCCGCGCCAGAACGAAGGCGCGGTCAAGCCGAAGCAGCACACGCCCGACTATTTCGCCGACAGTTTCTCGGTGTCCGAGCTCGATCAGTCGGGCGCGACCCAATACCGCCTCACCGCGGCGAAGCTCGTTCACTACGAGGACACCGAAGTGAGCGACCTGACGAAGCCCGCGATCCGCGCGTTCCAGCCCGGCAAGCCAGTCGTCACCGCGACGGGCGATCGCGGCACGGTGAACGCGGACGCGTCGATCGTCGATCTGTACGACAACGCGCGCATCCTGCGCGACGCGGGCTACGGCGATCCGCAGATGCAGGCCGATTCCTCGCATTTCCGCGTGCTCGTCAACGACGATGTGATCGAGACAGAAAAGCCGGTTAAACTTCAGCGCGGCCAGTCGATCATGACGGCCAGCGGCATGAAATACAACAATGTCACCCGGGTCATGCAGCTATTCGGCAACGTGCGCGGCGCCATCGCCCCCGTCGACTCCGGCGGCTCCCAGAAGCAACCCGGGTAATCCAATTCCAGGCGTGACTGCATGAACGAATCGTTCCCCCGTTTTGAGTCCGGCCGCATGCGCGCGCTGTGCGCGAGCCGCGCCGGACTTGCGGCACTGTTGCTCGCATTACCGCTCGCCGGTTTTGCGCCGCTCGCGCACGCCGAGCGTGCCGACAAGGACAAGCCGCTCAATATCGAAGCGGACAACATGACGTACGACGACCTCAAGCAGGTCAACATTTTCACCGGCCACGTGGTCGCGACAAAAGGCACGATCGTCATCAAGGCGGACCGCGTCGAAGTCTCGCAGGACCCGCAGGGCTATCAGTATGCAACGGGCACGTCGACGGGCAAGAACCTCGCGTATTTCCGCCAGAAGCGCGACGGCGTCAACGAATATATCGACGGCGATGCCGAACGCATCGACTACGACGGCAAGCAGGACCTCACCACGCTAACGACGCGCGCAACCGTGCGCCGTCTGCAAGGTCTCACGACGTTGATGGACGAAGTGCATGGCAGCGTCATCACGTATGACGGCCAGAACGATTTCTACACGGCGAAGGCCGGCAAGGACGTCGCGGGTCCGGGCAATCCGAATGGCCGCGTGCGCGCGATGCTATCGCCGCGCAACGGCGGCGCGCAACCGATCAGCGGCCCCTCGGCGACGCTGCAACCGACCAACCAATTCCAAGGACAAGGAACGACGAAGCCGTGAGCGCCCCTGCCCTTCCCAACCGAAAGCCCGCCGGCACCAGCAGTTCGCTCGTCGTACGCAATCTGAAGAAGCGCTATGGCTCGCGCACGGTCGTCAAGGATGTGTCGCTCGACGTGAAAAGCGGTGAAGTGGTGGGTCTGCTCGGCCCGAACGGCGCGGGCAAGACCACGTCGTTCTATATGATCGTCGGCCTCGTGCCGCTCGATGCCGGCGAGATCGACCTCGACGGCAAGTCGATCAGCCTTCTGCCGATTCACAAGCGCGCGTCGCTAGGGTTGTCGTATCTGCCACAGGAAGCTTCCGTTTTCCGCAAGCTCTCCGTCGAGGAAAACATCCGCGCCGTGCTCGAACTGCAGATCGACGACGACGGCAAGCGGCTGTCGAAAGATGCGATCGCGTCGCGCACGGAAGCTTTGCTCGACGAGTTGCAGATTGCGCATCTGCGTGAAAATCCTGCGCTGTCGCTGTCTGGCGGCGAGCGGCGCCGCGTCGAAATTGCACGAGCGCTCGCTACGAACCCGAGCTTCATTCTGCTCGACGAGCCGTTCGCGGGCGTCGACCCGATCGCGGTGCTGGAAATCCAGAAGATCGTGAAGTTTCTGAAGCAGCGCAACATCGGCGTGCTCATCACGGATCACAACGTCCGGGAGACGCTCGGTATTTGCGATCACGCGTACATCATCAGCGACGGCAGCGTGCTCGCGGCCGGCGCCCCCGGCGACATCATCGAAAACGAGAGCGTGCGCCGCGTCTATCTGGGCGAACACTTCCGCATGTAGGGTACGCCCGCGCCCGGGCGGCCGACCGTTCGGCTCGCCCCTCTTCGCCCAACTCTGCGGCCGTTTCAGGAACGGGGCCAGTAATTTTGACGCCGGACTGGCTTGTTTGCGCCGTCCGCGCCAAAATCTCATGCACGCGCGTTTTTGCGGGTGTCGCAATGTATCGCGGTCGTGGCAAACTCTCTACAATGATTCACAACTTGCCATGAAAGCCAGCCTCCAACTCCGCCTGTCGCAGCATCTTGCGCTGACACCTCAACTGCAGCAGTCCATCCGGCTGCTGCAGCTGTCTACACTTGAGCTGCAACAGGAAGTCTCGATGGCGATCTCTCAGAATCCGCTGCTCGAAGCGGAGGACGACTGGATCGCGAGTCCGTTGCGCGTCGCCGCCGACGGGTCGGTGATTGCGCAGACGCCGCAGGGCGCCGCGCCGGAGGAAATGTCGAGCGCGCCGCCGTCCAGTTCGTCGACGTCGGCCAGCGAGAGCGCCGATGGCGGCGAACCGCAGAGCGTCGACGAGTACAACGGCCTGGGCGCGGATGCGAACTCCGATTCGAGCCAGTGGAACCTCGACGACTACGGCCGTTCGGGCAACGCGTCGGACGACGACGATTTGCCGCCGCTGCAAATCCACGAATCGACGACGACGCTGCGCGATCATCTGACCGCGCAATTGCGCGTGACCCAAGCAAGTCCGCGCGACCGCGCGCTTGTCACGTTCCTGATCGAATCCCTCGACGACGATGGCTATCTGACGGCCACCTTCGACGAAATTCTCGCAGACCTCCCCGAAGAACTCGAAGTCGATACCGACGAACTGAATGCGGCACTGGCGTTGCTGCACAGCTTCGATCCGGCGGGTGTCGGCGCGCGTTCGGCGTCCGAGTGTCTGCGTCTACAATTGTGCCGGCTCGAGCCATCGCCGACGCGCACACTTGCGCTCGACATCGTCGCGCATCACCTGGAGCTGCTCGCCGCGCGCGATTTCACGCGGCTGCGCAAATACCTGAAGGCCAGCGACGACGACCTGCGCGAAGCCCACGCACTGATCCGCTCGCTCGAACCTTTCCCGGGCGCGTCGTACGGCAAGGCAGAAGCGGACTACGTCGTGCCCGACATCATGGTGCGCAAAACGGCACAGGGATGGCTGGCCGAACTGAACCCTGAAGTCGTGCCGAAGCTGCGCATCAACCATCTGTACGCGAATATCCTGCGCAACAATCGCGGCGATCCGGGCAGCGGTTCGCTGCGGCAACAACTACAGGAAGCGCGTTGGCTGATCAAGAATATTCAGCAGCGTTTCGAGACGATTCTGCGTGTCGCCCAGGCGATTGTCGAACGTCAAAAGAACTTTTTCGCGCATGGCGAAATTGCCATGCGCCCCTTGGTTTTGCGGGAAATAGCTGATACGCTGGGTTTACACGAGTCGACGGTCTCGCGTGTGACAACCGGCAAGTACATGCTCACCCCGTTCGGGACGCTTGAATTTAAGTACTTCTTCGGATCGCACGTATCCACCGACACGGGGGGCGCGGCCTCTTCCACGGCCATTCGCGCACTCATCAAGCAACTGATAGGAGCAGAAGACACCAAATCTCCTCTTTCAGACAGCCGCATTGCCGAACTGCTGGCAGAACAGGGTTTCGTGGTCGCGCGCCGTACAGTTGCGAAGTATCGCGAAGCACTGAAAATCCCAGCAGTCAATCTGCGCAAGTCTCTGTAGCCCGCTACCTCCTGTGGCGGGCATTTCCGGCCGCGCCGCTGTATGGCGGAGCAGGCTGGCCGATGCGACCTGCCAGTAGCCTGTCAACGGGGGACGGCGTGGCAGTCGCGAGAATCGACCGGCGCTCACGCGATTCATGCGGACCAGGCGGCTACTAGCTTGGAGAAGCACTATGAATCTGAAGATCAGTGGACACCATCTCGAAGTAACGCCAGCGTTGCGAGAATACGTGATCACCAAACTAGACAGGGTGCTAAGACATTTCGATCAGGTGATCGATGGCAATGTGGTCCTCTCGGTCGACAACCACAAGGAAAAGGAAAAGAGACAAAAGGTTGAAATCAACCTGCATCTGAAAGGCAAGGACATTTTCGTCGAAAGCTGCGATGGCGACCTTTACGCCGCGATCGACCTGATGATCGACAAGCTGGATCGGCAGGTCATTCGTCACAAGGATCGCCTGCAGGGTCATCAGCACGACGCGATCAAGTATCAGCCACTCGCGGCACAACCTGAAGTGCCACCGCAATAAGCAGATCCGGAAGTGGCTTTCCCGCCCCGCGAAACCGCCCGATATCGGGCGGTTTTTCGTTGAGAGGCCGTTGCAGCCGATCGCACGCGTGCTGCGCCTCATGCGAACGTTCGTCCCCGCACACGCGATATGGGACGACTCGTCGTCTTTTCACTCATGGCGCGGCGCACCATATGTTGCAACCCTGTTCTATAATGAATCGATTGCCTTTCGGGGTTTTGTCCAGCCCGAGTCCTGCACAAAGGGACCGTTGGGGTCTCAGAGGCGGGGCTCATTGCGCATCGTTGTGTCCGCTATGAGCAGTTGCCACGCATGGAACGCTTTTCAAACGCCACAGCGAGGAGAATCCAGGCGACCTTTGCGCCTGCCAACATGAATCGTTTAGCCAAATATCTTCCCCTCGAAAACGTCGTCGTCGGTCTTTCAGTTACCAGCAAGAAGCGCGTATTCGAGCAAGCGGGCCTGATCTTCGAAAACCAGAACGGTATCGCCCGCAGCACAGTGACTGACAATCTGTTCGCGCGCGAGCGTCTCGGTTCGACGGGACTCGGCGAAGGCGTCGCGATCCCGCACGGGCGCATCAAAGGCCTCAAGCAGCCGCTCGCCGCGTTCGTGCGCCTGTCCGAACCGATCCCGTTTGAATCACCCGACGGCCAGCCCGTTTCGCTGCTTATCTTCCTGCTGGTCCCGGAACAGGCGACGCAGCAACACCTGGAAATCCTGTCGGAGATCGCCCAACTGTTGTCGGATCGCGAAGCGCGCGAACGGCTGCACACGGAACAGGACCAGGAGGCATTGCATCGCCTGCTCACTCAGTGGCAACCTTGACGTATCGGCTTGGCGCAGTGTCCGTGAGAAGAGCACGAGGCCGCGTCCGAGGCACTCGGCGGCCGTCCCGTGAGCAGGGCGTCGCGGCGAGCCGAACACATGCCGTGCGAACCGTGGCGGAACGCGCAACAAGCGGGTAACGAGCAGGCAAACAGACGGGGCAACGGCCAGAGCGCACCGAAGCGGCACTACGGCAGCACCACGGCGGCGCCACAGCGGCACATATGAAGTCAGGGAGTCAGGGATTCATGGATACGTCCAGCATCAACGCCCAAAGCATTTTCGACGACAACGCCGCCGCGCTGAAGCTCAGCTGGCTGACGGGGCATGAGGGCTGGGAGCGTGGCTTCTCGGCGGAAACGGTTGCGACCGCAACGTCCAGTGCCGACCTTGTCGGCCACCTCAACCTGATCCACCCGAACCGGATTCAGGTGCTCGGCGACGCCGAAACCAATTACTACCAGCGTCAATCCGACGAAGACCGTTCGCGCCACATGGCCGAGTTGATCGCGCTCGAACCGCCGTTCCTCGTGGTCGCGGGCGGCGTCGCCGCGCCGCCGGAACTGGTCTTGCGCTGCACGCGTTCGTCGACGCCGCTCTTCACGACGCCGATGTCGCCGGCTGCCGTCATCGACAGCCTGCGCCTCTACATGTCGCGCATCCTCGCGCCGCGTGCAACGTTGCACGGCGTGTTCCTCGACATCCTCGGGATGGGCGTGCTGCTCACGGGCGATTCCGGCCTCGGCAAGAGCGAACTCGGCCTCGAACTGATCAGCCGCGGCCATGGTCTCGTCGCCGACGACGCCGTCGACTTCGTGCGCCTCGGCCCGGATTTCGTCGAAGGACGCTGCCCGCCCCTGCTTCAGAACCTGCTTGAAGTACGCGGCCTGGGGCTGCTCGACATCAAGACGATCTTCGGTGAAACGGCCGTGCGCCGGAAGATGAAGTTGAAGCTGATCGTGCAGCTGGTGCGCCGACCGGACGGCGAATTCCAGCGTCTGCCGCTCGAAAGCCAGACCGTCGATGTGCTCGGCCTGCCCATCAGCAAGGTCACGATCCAGGTGGCGGCCGGCCGGAACCTCGCGGTGCTGGTCGAAGCAGCCGTGCGCAACACGATCCTGCAACTGCGCGGCATCGATACGCTGCGCGACTTCATGGATCGCCAGCGTCTCGCGATGCAGGACCCCGACAGCCAGTTTCCTGGCAAGCTGATCTGACGTGATGGACGAGAAGCCGCAGCGGCACAGCGGGCGGCACCGGATGCTATGATGAACTCAACGGACTCCTCGACTCCATGCGCATTATCCTGATCACCGGCATCTCCGGCTCCGGCAAGTCTGTTGCGTTGAACGCGCTAGAAGACGCGGGCTACTACTGCGTCGACAATCTGCCGCCGCGCTTTCTGCCCGAACTCGCCGCGTACATCGCGAGCGACGGCCAGGACAAGCTCGCGGTCGCGATCGACGCACGCTCGGGCGCCTCGCTCGAAGACATGCCGCAGATGATCCGCGATCTCTCCGGCCAGCACGACGTGCGCGTGCTGTTCCTGAACGCCAGCACGCAAGCCCTGATCCAACGCTTTTCCGAAACACGCCGCCGTCATCCGCTGTCGGGCTCGCCCGCGCACGATGCCGACGTCGGCGTGCTGACATCGCTTGCCGAAGCGATCGAACGCGAGCGAGAACTCGTCGCAGGTCTCGCCGAGTTCGGCCATCAGATCGACACCAGCAACCTGCGGGCAAACGTTTTGCGCGCGTGGGTCAAGCGTTTCATCGAGCAGGAGCACACGGGCCTTGCGCTGATGTTCGAGTCGTTCGGCTTCAAGCGCGGCGTGCCGCTCGATGCCGACTTCGTGTTCGACGTGCGCGCGCTGCCGAACCCGTACTACGACCGCGAGCTGCGTCCGTTGACGGGACTCGACAAGCCGGTCATCGATTTCCTCGATGCGTTGCCGATCGTCCAGCAGATGATGGCCGACATCGAGTCGTTCCTGCAGAAGTGGCTACCGCATTTCCGCGACGACAATCGCAGTTACCTGACCGTCGCAATAGGTTGCACGGGCGGACAGCACCGCTCGGTATTCATCGCCGAAACGCTTGCCGCGCGTTTCGCGAGCGAAGCGAACGTGATAGTGCGGCATCGCGATGCGCCGATCGACGTCGACGACTCATCGAAACTGGTCGCCTGAGGTCTCCGATGGTGGCTTGACCGGCCGCTCGAGGCGGCCCTAACCGAAGCGTTGCGCCATGTCCTCTACACCGTCCGTGCTTGCCGATGTGCCGCTGTTCCCATTGCACACCGTCCTCTTTCCCGATGGGCTGCTGCCTCTGAAAATCTTCGAGGCCCGCTACCTCGACATGGCGCGCGACTGTCTGCGCGACAAGACGCCGTTCGGCGTGTGTCTGCTGAAAAGCGGTGCCGAAGTCGCGCAGCCCAACGAATCCGCCGTGCCGGAAGCGATCGGCTGCCTCGCGGAAATCGACGTGTGCGATGTCGACGAGTTCGGCATGCTGCTGATTCGCGCGCGCGGCACAGAACGGTTTCGCCTGCTGTCGCATCGCGTCGAATCGAGCGGCTTGCTGGTCGGCATGGCAGAGCTGATCGGCGGCGATATGCCGCTCGAAGGCACCGGCCACATGGAGAAATTCGGCGCGTGCGCGGAAGTGCTCGAACGCATCATCGCGACCATACGCGAGCGCGACCCGGAAAGTCTTCCGTTTATCGAACCGTTCAGGCTCGACGATCCCACATGGGTATCGAACCGCTTGTCGGAAGTGCTGCCGATCGCATTGAAGGCGCGGCAAAAACTGATGGAGTTGCAGGACGCCGGCGCGCGCATCGACGTCGTGCATCACTATATGCAGCAACATCAGTTGCTGTAGCTCGCGGCCGATCAGATCAGCGAACCCTGCAGGCCTTCGAGCAGCTTGCGCACGGGAGCGGGCACGCCATACGCGTCGAGTTCGTTCAGCGACATCCATACGGTATCAGCGTCGCGAGCATTCGCGTCGATCGAAGAGCGATCGAGTTCAGCAAGACGCGGCTCGATATCGAGCCTGAAATGCGTGAACACATGCGTGAGCGGCGCGAGCGGCGATACATCGGCGCTTGCGCCGAAGTCGCGCGCGAGTTGCGCGAGCGCCGCTTCATCCGCTGCTTCAGGCAGACTCCACAAGCCGCCCCATATGCCCGACGGCGGACGCTTTTCGAGCATCACGGTATCGCCGTCGCGCAGCAGCAGCATCCATGTGCGGCGCGTCGGTACGGTCTTTTTCGGACGCGCCGCCGGCAATTCGCGCTGACGGCCCGTCACGTTCGCCACGCAGTCCACGGCGAACGGGCAGCGCGCGCAGTCGGGCTTGCCGCGCACGCACAGCGTCGCGCCGAGATCCATCAGGCCTTGCGTGTAGGCGCTCACGTCGTCGTCGGTTGCGTTCACGGGCAGCAGCGATTCGGCGAGCAGCCACATGCCGTTCTCAACTTTCTTCTCGCCCGGAAAGCCTTCGACACCGAATACGCGCGCAAGCACGCGCTTCACATTGCCGTCGAGAATCGTCGCGCGTGCGCCGAATGCGAACGATGCGATCGCGGCCGCCGTCGATCGTCCAATCCCCGGCAATTCCGCGAGCGCTTCGACCGATTCCGGAAACCGGCCGCCATGCTGCTCGACGACGACCTGCGCACATCGATGCAGATTGCGCGCACGCGTGTAGTAGCCGAGGCCTGCCCACAGCGTCATCACATCGTCTGCGGGCGCACAGGCGAGCGCGGCGACCTCGGGGAACCGCGCGAGAAAACGCGCGTAGTACGGAATCACCGTCGACACCTGCGTCTGCTGCAACATGATCTCGGACAGCCAGATCCGGTATGGATCGCCCGTGTTCTGCCACGGCAGGTCATGACGGCCGTGTTCGCGCTGCCATGCGATCAGGCGCACAGAGAAATCGGACAGAGCAGGTATCGTCGAAGATGTCGTCGGTGAGACGGTCGCAGATGCTGTCGAAGAGGCAGGCGAAGAAGCAGCCGAAGAAGCGGTCGAGGAAACGGAAGCGGACATGAATGATTCAGCGCTGACAGGTCGGACAGTAGTAAGTGGAGCGTTGCCCCTGCACGATCTGTTTGATCGGCGTGCCGCACACGCGGCATGGCAGACCCGCGCGATCATAGACGAAATAGTCGAGCTGGAAGTAGCCGCTCTCGCCGTTGCTGCCGACGAAATCGCGCAATGTGCTGCCGCCCTTTTCGATCGCGGACGCGAGCGTGGCGCGCACGGCATCTGCAAGCAGATCGTAACGAACGAGCGAGATGCGTCCGGAAGGTGTGGTCGGCCGGATGCCGGCGCGGAACAGGCATTCGGATGCGTAGATGTTGCCCACGCCGACGACGATTTCACCCGCGAGCAGCACCTGCTTCACTGATACCTTGCGCCCGCGCGTCTTACGATGCAGCAGCACACCGGAAAAAGACGGTGCGAACGGCTCGACGCCCAGCGCCGCCAGCAGGGGATGATCGAGAATGTCACCTGCCGAGCGAGGGTGCCATAACACAGCGCCGAAGCGGCGTGGATCGCGAAAGCGCAAAATGAAGTCGTCGAACACCCAGTCGACGTGATCGTGTTTTGCGGCTGCCGGCGGATGCGGCACGTTGCGCAGCACTCTGAGCGTCCCCGTCATGCCGAGATGGACGATGAACCAGCCCTCGTCGATCTCGAACAGCAGATATTTGCCGCGCCGTTCCACTTTGTGGACCAGCCGGCCATGCAGCAGGCGCGCGAAACCGGCGGGAATCGGCCAGCGCAGCGCGGGCGTGCGTACGTCGACGCGTTCGACGCGCCGCCCGGCGACAAACGGCTCGATTCCGCGTCGCGTAACCTCAACTTCTGGCAACTCTGGCATGTCTGACTGGTCTGCAACTTGCGTCGGTGGTTATGCGCTTATTGTAGCGAGCGCGTTACAATCGTCCGAAACATTGAACGGATCTGTATGAACCTGTCCTTCGTTAAGCAGTTTTTGAAGCGCCGGACTGGTGTGAACAGCGTGCCGCACGCTGTTTCTCCACGCCGGCTGCTCGGTGTGGCCGCTCTGGCTGTCTGGGCGCTCGCCGCATTGCCCGCGCATGCTCAGGATCCATCGCCCGATACGGATGACAACGCCGTCTCCGTGCAAGACGCCTTCGGCCCTGAATCCGCCGAAGAAAAGAACAATCTGCCTAACGTTGCGCTGACGAGCCAGATCGTCTTCCAGGTGCTCGCAGCGGAAGTCGCGCTGCAGCGCAATCAGCCTGCGCCCGCGTATCAGACCTATCTCTCGCTCGCTCGCGACACGCACGATCCGCGCATGGCGCAGCGCGCGACGGAAATCGCGCTCGCCGCGCAGAGCCCAGCGGATGCGCTGGCGGCCGCGCAACTATGGCAACAATATGCGCCGACGTCGGAGCGCGCCGCGCAGCTCGACGCATCGTTGCTCGTGCTGTCGGGCAAGCCCGATGACGCTAAGCCGATGCTCGCGAAAGAACTCGCGAAGATCGCTCCGGAAAATCGCGGCAGCGGCATTCTCGCGCTTCAATTGCTGATTTCGCGCGGGCCGAATCGCGTAGGCGGATTGCATGTGTTGCAGGATCTGCTCGCGAACGACATGAACCGCCCGGAAGCGCAATTCGCAATGGCGCGCCAGCAGCTTCTCGCCGACGATGCGCCCGGCGCGCGCAAGTCGCTCGAACAGGCGCTCAAGCTCAAGCCCGACTATCTGCCCGCTGCGCTGCTGCTCTCGCAGATGGGACCGGAAGAACGCAAGGAAGGCATCGAGTCGCTGGAAAAGTACGTCAAGGCCAATCCGAAGTCGCATGAAGCACGGCTCGCACTCGCGCAAATGTATCTCGCGAGCGATCGTCTCGACGACGCGCAGAAACAGTTCGAGCACATGCAGAAGGACAACCCGAACGATCTGACGCCGCTGATGGCGCTTGCGCTCATCAAGATCCAGCAAAAGAATCTGCCCGAAGCACAGAACTATCTGCAGCAGTACGCGCAGAGAGCCGAAAAAATGCCGGGCGCGGATGCAGGTCAGGCGTATATCTATCTCGCGCAACTGTCGCTCGAACAGAAGGACAACGATGCAGCGGGCCGCTGGCTGGACAAGATTTCGCCGACCAGCACGCAGTACATCCCCGCGCAGATCACGCGTGCGCAGCTGCTGGAAAAGCAGGGCAAAGTCGATGACGCGCGAAGGCTGCTCGCGGGCATTCATCCACAGGACCCGCGCGATCAGGCGCTGATCGCGCGCACCGACGCCGCCATCCTGTTCGACGCAAAGCGCTATCCGGAAGCCGAAACGCGGCTCGCGCAAGCCACGGGCGATTTCCCGGACGACCCCGATCTCACCTACGACTACGCAATGGCTGCGGAAAAGAACAGCCATTTCGACGTGATGGAAACGCAGTTGCGCAAGCTGATGCGCACGCAACCGGATAACGCGCAGGCATACAACGCGCTCGGCTATTCGCTCGCGGATCGCAACCAGCGTCTGCAGGAAGCGGACAAGCTCGTCGAGAAGGCGCTGTCGCTTGCGCCGAACGATGCGTTCATCATGGATAGCGTCGGCTGGGTCAAGTACCGGCTCGGCGATACGACGGATGCGATCGATCTGCTGCGCAAGGCCTACGATCTGCAGCCGAACGCCGAAATCGGCGCGCACCTCGGTGAAGTGCTGTGGAAGAGCGGCGATCAGGACCAGGCGCGCGCGGCATGGCGCGATGCGCGCAAGCTCGAACCGGACAACGACACACTCGTAAAAACGCTCAAACGTTTTCAGGTGAACGACCTCTGATGCACTTTCCCTGTCTCGTGTTTTCAACCCCGGCGCCGCGCCGCGCGGCGCTGGGTTTCGCAGCCGCAGCCGTCGTCGCCTTGGCGGGCTGTGCTTCCGTCAAGCCGCAAGGACCCTCGACGTCGAATGCCGCAACGGCCGTCACCGCGCAGACGGCACGCGCGTATCACGGCCGTTTCGCCGTTCAATACGTCGACCAGAACGGCCAGCAGCGCAATGCATACGGCAATTTCGACTGGCAGGAACGCGGCGACACTGTCACGGTGCAATTGCGTAATCCGCTCGGGCAGACCATGGCGATTGTCACGTCGTCGCCGGCAATCGCCACGCTCGAACTGCCGAACCGTCAGCCGATGACGGCCGACAACGTCTCCACGCTGATGCAGAATGCGCTCGGCTTCACGCTGCCCGTCGAAGGGCTGCGCTACTGGCTGCAGCCGTCCGTCGCGCCGACATCAAGAGCGACGACCGAGAGCGATCCGCAGCAGCAATCGCATCTGAAGCAGATTCAACAGGACGGCTGGACGATCGACTATCTCGCCTATGCCGATGCGCCCGCAACCGGCGTGAAGCGCGTCAACCTCGAACGTTCCGAACCGCCGCTCGACATCAAGCTCGTGCTCGACCAGTAATCGCGCGCACGCGCTCCTTACAAAGACTCATGATCGAAACGAACGACTCGCTGCGCGACTGTCTCGCTCCGGCGAAGCTGAATCTCTTCCTGCACATCACCGGCCGTCTGCCGAACGGTTATCACGCATTGCAGACGGTGTTCCAGTTGCTGGACTGGGGCGACACGCTGCACTTCAAGCTTCGCGACGACGGCGCGATCACCCGCGGCACCGAGATCGCCGATGTTCCCGCCGATACCGACCTCACCGTGCGCGCGGCGAAGCTGCTGAAGGATCACACGGGCACGCGCTTCGGCGTGAACATCGAGATCGACAAGCGCCTGCCGATGGGCGCGGGCCTGGGCGGTGGCAGCTCCGACGCGGCGACAACGCTGCTTGCGCTGAACCGTCTGTGGAAGCTCGATTTGCCGCGCGCGGAATTGCAGGCGCTCGCCGTCAAACTGGGCGCCGACGTGCCGTTCTTTATCTTCGGAAAAAATGCCTTCGCCGAGGGTATCGGAGAAGAACTTGAGCAGGTACAATTGCCGCCGCGCCACTTTCTGGTGGTGACACCGAGGGTTCACGTTCCAACCTCAGCGATTTTTTCCGAAAAGACGTTGACAAGAGATACAAAAGCCCTCACAATACCAGACTTTCTTGCACAGCATAGCTGCAACGCAGAATGGCCAGACAGCTTCGGCCGGAATGACATGCAGCAGGCTGTCGCAGGAAAATACGCGGAAGTCGCGCAGGTGCTTCGATGGTTTGACGACATCGCGCCAGCGCGGATGACGGGATCAGGCGCGAGCGTTTTTGCAGCGTTCCGTAGCAAAGATGAAGCAGTTGCGGCGCAAGCCAAGCTGCCCGTCGAATGGAACAGTGCAGTTGCGGCAAGTCTGGATACGCATCCACTCTTCGCTTTCGCGGCATAAGTTTCGCGGCGCTGAATGGCCTACACATTCAGCGAAGCTCAAAGTTAGTGTAGGGGAGTCGCCAAGTTGGTCAAGGCACCGGATTTTGATTCCGGCATGCGAGGGTTCGAGTCCTTCCTCCCCTGCCATAATTTTCTCGCAGTTCCTCGCCTCCCACAGCCTGAAGCAGGTGCATGATGAGCAGCCATGACGGCCTGATGGTTTTTACTGGCAACGCAAATCCAGCGCTTGCACAGGAAGTCGTCAAGATCCTCGGTATTCCCCTCGGTAAAGCAATGGTCTCCCGTTTCTCGGACGGCGAGATCCAGGTCGAGATTCAGGAAAACGTTCGTGGCAAGGACGTCTTCGTCCTCCAGTCCACTTGCGCGCCGACCAACGACAATCTGATGGAACTGATGATCATGGTCGATGCGCTCAAGCGCGCATCCGCCGGCCGGATCACAGCAGCCATCCCCTACTTCGGCTATGCCCGTCAGGATCGTCGCCCGCGTTCGGCGCGCGTCGCAATCTCGGCGAAGGTCGTGGCGAACATGCTGGAAATCGCTGGCGTCGAGCGGATCATCACGATGGATCTGCACGCTGACCAGATTCAAGGTTTCTTCGACATCCCCGTCGACAACATCTACGCAACGCCCGTGCTGCTCGGCGATCTGCGCAAGCAGAATCACGAGAACCTGCTGGTCGTGTCGCCGGACGTCGGCGGCGTGGTCCGCGCCCGCGCGCTGGCAAAGCAGCTGAACTGCGATCTGGCCATCATCGACAAGCGTCGTCCGAAGGCGAACGTCGCTGAAGTGATGAACATTATCGGCGAAGTCGAAGGCCGCACCTGCGTGATCATGGACGACATGGTCGATACGGCCGGCACGCTCTGCAAGGCAGCGCAAGTGCTGAAGGAGCGTGGCGCGACGAAGGTTTTCGCGTATGCGACGCACCCGGTTCTGTCGGGCGGCGCTGGCGCGCGCATTGCGGCATCGGCGCTCGACGAAGTCGTCGTTACCGACACGATTCCGCTCGGCGAAGAAGCCCGCTCTTGCCCGAAGATTCGCTCGCTGACGAGCGCGGGTCTGCTGGCCGAAACGTTCTCGCGTATCCGTCGCGGCGACTCGGTGATGTCGCTGTTCGCGGAAAGCTAGAGTATTCGCGAAAGCGCCGCATGACAAATGCGGCGCTTTTGCATTTCGGCGTGAACGGACGAAGGTTCACGCCGTCGTGTCTGGGGCCGTTAGTCCCGTTGGGTATGCAGGCCCCGTTTTACTGCCTGGTCGCGGGCAGATAATGGAGAATCAAATGAAAGTCATCGCTTTCGAGCGTAATTTGCAAGGTACGGGTGCGAGCCGCCGCCTGCGTAACTCGGGCAAGACCCCGGGTATCGTGTACGGCGCCGGCGAACCGCAACTGATCGAACTCGATCACAACGCGCTGTTTCACGCACTGAAGAAGGAAGCATTCCACTCGTCGATCCTCGATCTGGAAGTGGCAGGCAAGTCGCAACAGGTTCTGCTGCGCGACGTGCAATACCACCCGTTCCGTCAGCTCGTGCTGCACGTGGACTTCCAGCGCGTCGACGCGAAAAAGAAGATTCACACGAAGGTGCCGCTGCACTTCCTGAACCAGGAAACCAACCCGGCTGTGAAGCTGGGTGGCGCGGTGATCTCGCACGTCATCAACGAAATCGAAGTCGAATGCCTGCCGGCCGCTCTGCCGGAGTTCATTGAAGTCGATCTGGCGAAGATCGAAGCGGGTCAATCGCTGCACGCAACGGACATCGTTCTGCCGGCTGGCGTCGCACTTATTGCGCACCTCGCAGCAGAAAACCCGGTGATCGTGTCGGCGCCGATTCCTGCTGGTACCGTGTCGGAAGAAGCATCGGCTGAAGGCGAAACGCCGGCTGCCGAATAAGGCCGCTATCCTCTCGATCCGTTTCAATGGAACGGTCGACGTAACCCGCCGCGGTTCGCCCCGGCGGGTTTTTTTTCGATTTTTCCCAGGCTGCGTGCGTGTCGCGCGGCTCACTCGAACATGATCAAGCTGATCGTCGGGCTCGGCAATCCGGGCGCCGAATACACCGCGACCCGCCACAACGCCGGCTTCTGGCTCGTCGACCAACTCGCGCGCGAAGCGGGCGCGACGTTGCGCGACGAGCGGCGCTTTCTCGGCTTCTATGCGAAAACGCGTCTGTATGGCGAAGAAGTGCATCTGCTCGAGCCGCAGACGTATATGAACCGTTCGGGTCAATCGGTCGTCGCGCTCGCGCACTTCTTCAAGATCCTGCCGGATCAGATTCTCGTCGCGCACGACGAACTCGATCTGCCGCCCGGCGCCGTCAAGCTGAAACTCGGCGGCGGCAGCGGCGGGCATAATGGCCTCAAGGACATTTCCGCGCACCTGTCGACGCAGCAATACTGGCGACTCCGAATCGGCATCGGCCACCCGCGCGATCTGATTCCCGAGAGCGCCCGCGCCGGCGCGAAGCCGGACGTCGCGAACTTCGTGCTGAAGCCGCCGCGCAAGGAAGAGCTGGACGTGATCGACGCCTCGATCGAACGCGCGCTTGCCGTGATGCCGATCGTCGTCAAGGGCGAACTCGAACGCGCAATGATGCAGCTGCATCGCAATCCTTGACGCGAGCGTCTAAAAAGGAGAGAAGCTTGAGCCGCTACTGGAGCGATATCGTTCATCGGTTGATGCCGTACGTGCCGGGCGAGCAGCCCGCGCTTGCGCATCCCGTGAAGCTGAACACCAACGAGAATCCGTATCCGCCGTCGCCCGGCGTGGTAAGCGCGATCCGCAACGAGCTGGGCGAGCATGCCGAGTCCTTGCGCCGCTATCCCGATCCGACTGCGCGCGTGCTGCGAGAGACGGTGGCCGTCCATCATCGTCTGAATGCCGATCAGGTGTTTGCGGGCAACGGCTCAGATGAAGTGCTCGCGACCGTATTTCAGGCGCTTCTGAAGCACGACAAGCCGATTCTCTTTCCCGACATCACGTACAGCTTCTATCCGACGTACGCGCGTCTCTACGACGTCGCGTACCGGACGATTCCACTCGACGACGCGTTCAAGGTTCGCATCGACGACTACATGCAGCCGAACGGCGGCATTCTCTTTCCGAATCCGAATGCGCCGACTGGCCACGCGCTGCCGCTATCGGACATCGAGCGAGTGGTCGCATCGAATCCCGATTCGGTGGTCGTCGTCGATGAAGCATACGTGGACTTTGGCGCGCAGTCTGCGATTTCGCTGATCGGCAAGTATCCGAATCTGCTCGTCGTGCATACGACTTCGAAGTCGCGCTCGCTCGCCGGCATGCGCGTCGGCTTTGCGTTCGGCGATGCTGCGTTGATCGACGCGTTGAATCGCGTGAAGGACAGCTTCAACTCGTATCCGCTCGACCGTCTCGCGCAAGCCGCCGCGACGGCCGCATACAAGGACGACGCGTGGTTCCGCGATTGCACCGAAAAAGTGATCGAGAGCCGCGAACGGCTCACTGCGCGACTGACGGCGCTCGGCTTCGATGTCGTACCGTCGTCGGCGAATTTCGTGTTCGCGCGTCACGCGGGATACGACGCCGCGATACTCGCCGCGCGGCTCAGGGAAAAGGAAATCTTCGTGCGGCACTTCAAGGCGCCGCGCATCGATCAGCATCTGCGCATTTCAATCGGCACCGATGCCGAATGCGATACGCTCGTGAACGCGTTGAAGGAGATCGTCGGCTGATAGATACGCCTGGAACGAGACAAGCGGCGCACGATGCGCCGCTTTCGGTGAGATCACGCGCTCTTTGCGGCCTGCAGCGCGTTGTACTTCGTCATCAACTGTTCCGGCGTCTCGAGATGCTCCGGATTGCGCGGAATACATTCGACGGGACACACCTGCACGCATTGCGGCTCATTGAAATGGCCGACGCATTCGGTGCACTTCTTCGGGTCGATCACATAGATTTCCGGACCCATCGAAATTGCGTCGTTCGGGCACTCGGGCTCGCAAACGTCGCAATTGATGCACTCGTCGGTAATCATCAGGGCCATGCTGTTCTCACTTCATGCCGGCGCGCAACGCGCACATCGCGGCTAACTTTCCATAATCTGTGATTTTACGCCTGTCGGATAGACCACGTTTCGCGCCCGGTTATCGACTACGAAAGACTACCAGGACACAGCGCTCCGTCAGGTGCCGGAGATCACGGTTGCGCCGCCCGCGCCTGCTCCATCGCCGCGACCTTATCCTGCAGCCGCTTTTCCACCGACGGGAACACGAACTTGCTCACGTCGCCGGCCAGTTGGGCGATCTCGCGGACAATCGTGCCCGAGATGAACTGATACTGATCGGATGGGGTCATGAACATCGTCTCGACGTCCGGCAGCAGATAGCGGTTCATGCCCGCCATCTGAAACTCGTACTCGAAATCCGAGACGGCGCGCAGACCGCGCACAATCACGCGCGCGTTGTTGACGCGGACGAAATCCTTCAATAGTCCCTTGAAGCTCATCACCTGGACGTTCGGATAGTGGCCGAGCACCTCGTTGGCGATGTCGAGCCGCTCTTCGAGCGAAAAGAACGGCCTCTTGTTGCGGCTATCCGCCACTCCCACCACCAGCGTGTCGAAAATGCTCGATGCGCGGCGCACGAGGTCCTCGTGACCACGCGTGAGCGGATCGAACGTACCTGGATACACGGCGACTACCATGGGATTTCTCCTCTCTACAGACTAGAAGCGTGCCGGAACGCCCCGCAGGACCCGTCCGGCAACGACACCGCGCGTTCAGCGGCAAGCCGCCCGGCGCTTGTTATGAACGCGCATTATTCCTCATTTTCGCGTTGCAGCAAATGATAGCGGACGGCGCCCGCCTTGCCCTCGCGGATCACCGACCAGCCTTCGAGCGCCGTGTTTCCCGCCGCGTCGAGCGATTCTCCAGACTCGACGTAAAGAAAGCCATCCGCGCTTACCAGCGGTGCGGCGACCTCGAGGGCGCGGCCGAGCAGATCGTCGTCGAAGGGCGGATCGAGAAAGACGACGTCGAACGAGCCAGGCGCGAGGCTTGCGGCGAGACGCAGCGCATCGGCCTCGACAATTTCGATCGCGCTTGCCGACAGCTTGGCCTGATTGGCGCGCAACTGCGCCGCCGCGCGCGCGTTGCGCTCTACCATCAGCACACGCGTCGCGCCGCGCGACGCGGCCTCGAACCCGAGCGCGCCGCTGCCGGCGAAAAGGTCCAGACAACGCCGGCCATCGAGCCGCTGGCCGAGCCAGTTGAAGAGCGTTTCGCGGACGCGGTCGGGCGTCGGACGCAACCCGTCAATCTCGATCACGGGCAGCGGCGTGCGTTTCCAGTCGCCGCCGATGATGCGAATGGTGTGCGCCTGGCCACGGCCGGACGGCGCGTTTCTTGCACGTGCAGGGGAAGTACGGGACATGCGGTTCGTTTGTTGAGCGTGCGCCCGCCTGTCGTGGATGGGGAGCGATGAGCGTCGAGATCTGTCGATCGCGCCGCTTTCGTCGACGGGCGGGCCGGAGCGCCCACGTTACCACACGCGCGCGGCGGCCTTCGCCGAAGTTCACCGGGGCGGTGCGCAATGACGCCCGTCGCGGAGCCCAATGACGCGCCATCACGACGGCGCCGGAAGCGCCTGATAAAATGTTGGGCTTCCAGCGCCTCGCATCCCGCACTGCCATGTCCCGCCGCCAGGACCGACGCGTTGACGTTTGTCGCCACGCGCCATCCGGCAAATAACGGGAATCCAGCGCATTCTCACGCAGCTCAGACCATGTTCAGCTTTTTCAAACGATTCAAGGGTTCGAATACGCCCAACGGCACGCCTGAGGCGTCGCAGACCGATTCCGGCGGCGGCGTCGATACGCAGGACGTGACCGCGCCCGCCGCCCCCGGTACTCCGTCGAAGCATGCGCGCGACGCGCAGCCTGTGCCCGACTCAGCCGACGCGCCCGAATTCGACCCCGACTATGTGCCCAGCGCCGCCGACTTCGAAGACACGGACGAGGAAGTCGAAATCGTCCCGCCGCCGCAACCCGAGGCGGCAGCGAAGCGCACATGGCTGACGCGTCTGCGCAGCGGCCTGTCGAAGACCAGTTCGAGCATTACGGGCATATTCGTCGGCACGAAGATCGACGAAGAACTATACGAAGAACTGGAGACGGCGCTACTGATGTCCGACGCGGGCGTCGACGCGACCGAGTATCTGCTCGAAGCGCTGCGCGAGAAAGTGCGCTCGGAACGCCTCTCTGATCCGCAGCAGGTCAAAGGCGCGCTGCGCGCGCTGCTCGTCGACCTGCTGAAGCCACTGGAGAAATCGCTGACGCTCGGCCACTACCAGCCGACCGTAATGATGATCGCGGGCGTGAACGGCGCAGGCAAAACGACGAGCATCGGCAAGCTGGCGAAGCACATGCAGAACTTCAACCAGTCGGTGCTGCTCGCCGCGGGCGACACGTTCCGCGCCGCCGCGCGCGAACAGCTCGCGATCTGGGGCGAGCGCAACAAAGTGACAGTCGTGCAGCAGGAAAGCGGCGATCCCGCTGCCGTGATTTTCGACGCGGTCGGCGCGGCGCGCGCACGCAAGATCAACGTTGTGATGGCGGACACGGCCGGCCGTCTGCCGACGCAGCTTCATCTGATGGAAGAGCTGCGCAAGGTGAAGCGCGTGATCGGCAAGGCGATGGACGGCGCGCCGCACGAAGTGCTGCTCGTCATCGATGCGAACACGGGGCAGAACGCGCTCGCGCAAGTCAAGGCATTCGACGATGCACTGAACCTCACCGGCCTGATCGTGACGAAGCTGGACGGCACCGCGAAGGGTGGCATTCTCGCGGCGATCGCGCGGCAGCGCCCGGTGCCCGTGTATTTCATCGGCGTCGGCGAGAAGGTCGAGGATCTGCAGCCGTTCAGCGCCGAAGAGTTCTCGGATGCTCTGCTGGGTTGACTTGACGGGCCGCCAAGGCTGACCAGGCATCGGGTACAAAGGGCGTCATGTGCTTGCATGACGCCCTTTTTGTTGCCGTCAATATTCGCGCGTTGCGAGCCGGCTGCTCGAAGAAGGCCGCGGCCTCACTCGGCGTCGGGCTGCACGCCGGGCTCCGCGCGCGCGAACGCGTCGAGCGTGTTCGCATAGTCGCAGATGCGCTGGATGGTCGGATACGGACTCATATCGACGTTGAAGCGCGTCGCGTTGAACACTTGCGGCACGAGACAGATGTCCGCCAGAGTCGGCGTATCGCCGAAGCACAGCTCGCCCGCGCGCCCATCTGCGACCAGATATTCTTCGAGCGCCGCAAAGCCCGAACTGATCCAGTGGCGATACCACGCGTCCTTCACCTCGTCGTTCACGCCGACGGTGCGCTTCAGATACTTCAGCACGCGCAGATTGTTCAAAGGGTGGATCTCGCACGCGAGCTGCAGCGCGATCGAGCGGACATACGCGCGATCGGCTGCTGTCGACGGCAGCAGCGCCGGTTCGGGATGCGTCTCCTCCAGATACTCGACGATCGCAATCGACTGCGTCAGCACAGTGCCGTCGTCCACCAGCGTGGGCACCACGGCATCGTGATTGAGCCTGCGATACTCGGGCTTGAACTGCTCGCCACCATCGCGCAGCATGTGCACCGGCAAGTATTCGTACGGCAGGTTCTTCAGGTTCAGCGCAATGCGCACGCGATACGACGCGGAACTGCGAAAGTAGCTGTACAGCTTCATTGTGTTGCCCTCCCCAACCTCACTTCTACATCATCAAACGACGCGCACGCTGAACTCGCCCAGCCCGTCCACGCCTCCTTTCATCAGATCGCCTCGCGCGACCGCGCCGACGCCTTCCGGCGTGCCCGTGAAAATCAGGTCGCCTGGCTGTAGTTCGAAGAACGTCGACAGATACGCAATCGTCTCGGCCACCGACCAGATCAGTTGCGACACGTCCGAACGCTGCTTCTCCTCGCCGTTGACGGTGAGCCAGATCGCGCCCTTGCCGACGTGACCGACTTTCGACACGGGATGAATCGGGCCGAGCGGCGCCGACTGGTCGAAACCCTTTGCCGTGTCCCACGGTCGGTCCAGCTTTTTCGCCTCGGCCTGCAGGTCGCGGCGCGTCATGTCGAGGCCGAGCGCGTAGCCATAGACGTGGTCGAGCGCGTTGTCGGCGGAAATGTTCTTGCCGGCCTTGCCGATTGCCGCGACGAGTTCCATCTCGTAGTGCACGTTCTTTGACTGCGCCGGATAAGCGAATTCGCCCGTCGCGCCAGGCGCAACGTACAGCACGGCATCGGCGGGTTTTGCGAAGAAAAACGGCGGCTCGCGATCGGGATCATGGCCCATTTCGCGAGCGTGCGCCTCGTAGTTGCGGCCGACACAGTAAATGCGGCGCACCGCGAATTGATCGTCCGATCCGACGACCGGCACTGCCGTCACCGGCGCTGGCGCAAACACGTAACCCATTCCGTTCTCCGTCTTCTATTGATTGAGCCGCTCGACGCAGCGAAGCACCGAGTGTAACGCGACGCCGTCACGCGCGTGACCTGGCCGAATGGCCAGGTGGCGGGCCTCGCAGCCATGTTTTAACGTTCGATGCATGCCGGCAATTTGCTCGAATTCTGCAGGCACGCGCAGCATGCGATACTGAACAGAACCAAGCTCAAACGGCCAACGACGCCACGCGATCCGCGCCCCGCTCGCTCGCGAGCCAATGCGAAACCTCGTTGCCCGCTGTCCTCACAACACCGATTTGCCCGATGACCAATTTCACCGATACTGCCGCTCCTTTCCCCTGCGCCCGATTCATCAAGGAAATCGGGCGGGGCCCCAATGGCGCGCGCGCGCTCACGCCCGACGACACGCATGCGCTCTACGCGGCGATGCTCGACGGCCGCGTGTCCGATCTGGAACTGGGCGCGATCCTGCTCGCGTATCGCGTGAAAGGGGAATCCGCCGATGAACTGGCCGCGATGCTTGCGGCTGCCCACGCGTCGTTCGCGCCCGTCAACGTGACGCACGACGCGTACCAGGCCGTGTCGATTCCGAGCTACAACGGCGCGCGCAAGCAGCCGAACCTCGTGCCGCTCCTCGCGTTGCTGCTCGCGCGCGAGGGCGTGCCCGTGCTGATTCACGGCGTCACGGAAGACCCGGGCCGCGTGACGAGCGCGGAAATCTTCGCCCATCTGAATGTCGCGCCGGCACAAACCCGCGCCGAGATCGAAGCGGGCCTTGCGAACCGGCGCATTGCGTTCGCGCCCATCGAGACGCTCGCGCCGAAGCTCGCACGGCTGCTGTCGCTGCGTCGGCGGATGGGAGTGCGCAACTCGACGCATACGCTAGTCAAGATCCTCCAGCCGTTCGCACCCGCCGGTCTGCGACTCGTGAACTACACACACCCGCCGTACCGAGAAAGCCTGACCAGGCTGTTCGTCGCGCATCCCGACGCGGCCATTGGCGGCGCATTGCTCGCGCGCGGCACGGAGGGCGAGGCGGTTGCCGATACGCGCCGCCAGGTGCAGATCGACTGGCTGCACGACGGCATCTGCGAAACGCGCGTCGCCGCCGAGCGCTCGTCACCCGATGCGCCCGAAGTCGAACTGCCCGAAGGCCGAGACGCCCACACGACGGCGGCCTGGATCGAGTCCGTTCTGCGCGGCGAAGCGCCTGTGCCGGCCGCGATCACGCGCCAGGTCGAGCTGATCGTCGACATCGCCAGAAAGGCCGCCGGATCAAGGCAGACAGCGGTCTCACACACGTTGTGAACGGCCGCGAACGGCTGCGGCGAGCAGCGTCAGAAGAGCATCACGTGGCCGCGGCGTGTTGACAGCCACGCGCGGCCTCGCTTATCTTCTGCAAATGCGTTCTTACCCGAACACCCTCCGAATTACCCTCGGCCGCCTAGCGCGGCCCCTATCGCTACGTCTAGCGTAAGCCAGACGTAGCGCCGCACGCGTCGCCACAGCGGCTCGCGCGGTCCTCCGAAGCAGTTCCTGTTTCATCCCAGTCCGTAGTTCCTTCAAAACCTGTAGTCGTCTGTATTCGTCCGTTTACCACTCGGACGAATCGCGAGGGTCAAATGCACGTTGCATGGGCTTCAGTACCGATCGTTGCCTTCGTCGTCGTCCCGATGATGTTCTTCGTCCGCGCCCGTTCGTTGCTCCCGCTAGCGCCCGGCTTGCGGGGCGTGCATCCGTGGCAGCCCGCCAGCCGCTCGACGCCACACCACCCAGCACACGACTAGACGAAACGAACGAGGCTCACCATGTTGCGCAACCCTGCCGAGAAATACCGTCCTTTCCCCACCGTCCGTCTGACGGGACGCAAATGGCCCAGCCGCACGATCGAGCGCGCGCCCATCTGGATGAGCACCGATCTGCGTGACGGCAACCAGTCGCTGATCGAGCCGATGAGCATCGAGCAGAAGACCGAGTTCTTCGAGATGCTCGTCCACATTGGCTTCAAGGAGATCGAAGTGGGCTTTCCGTCGGCGTCGCAAACCGACTTCGACTTCGTCCGCAAGCTGATCGACGAAAAGCGCATTCCCGACGACGTGACGATCGAAGTGCTCGTGCAATCGCGCGAAGAGCTGATCGCGCGTACGTTCCAGGCGCTCGAAGGCGTGCCGCGCGCGATCGTCCACCTGTACAACGCGATCTGCCCGTCGTTCCGCAAGATCGTGTTCGACCAGTCGAAGGAAGAAGTGAAGGCGCTGGCCGTCGAAGGCACGCGCATGATCCGCGAGCACGCGGATGCCCGTCCGCAGACGTACTGGACCTATCAGTACTCGCCGGAGACGTTCAGCATGAGCGAGCTGCCGTTCGCGCGCGAAGTCTGCGACGCCGTCGCGCAGACGTGGCGCCCGACGCGCGATCACAAGATGATCGTGAATCTGCCTGCCACCGTCGAAGCCGCGACGCCGAACGTGTTCGCCGATCAGATCGAGTGGATGGACCGCAATCTCGGCTACCGCGACAGCATCGTGTTGTCGGTGCATCCGCATAACGATCGCGGTACGGCCGTCGCGGCGGCCGAGCTCGCGCTGATGGCGGGCGCGGACCGCGTCGAAGGATGTCTGTTCGGCAACGGCGAGCGCACCGGCAATGTCGACATCGTGACGCTCGCGATGAACCTTTACACGCAGGGCGTCGATCCGGCGCTCGACTTCTCGGATATCGACGGAGTGCGGCGCGTCGTCGAGCGCTGCAACCAGATTTCCGTCCATCCGCGCCATCCGTATGCAGGCGATCTCGTCTACACGGCGTTTTCCGGCTCGCATCAGGACGCGATCCGCAAGGGCTTCGCGCAGCAGAAAGCGGACGCCGTCTGGGAAGTGCCGTATCTGCCCGTCGATCCCGCCGATGTCGGGCGCAGCTACGACGCAGTGATTCGCGTGAACAGCCAGTCCGGCAAGGGCGGAGCGACGTATCTGCTCGAGCGCGGCATGGGCTTCGCGCCGCCGCGCCGCGTGCAGATCGAATTCAGCCACGCGGTGCAGGCGGTCGCCGACCAGTCGGGCGAAGAAGTGACGGGCGACGCGATCTGCGCGCTCTTCGCGCGCGAATACTTCGAGACGGAGGGGCCGGCGCAGCGGGTGAACGGATCGACGGTCCGCTGGAACAAGCGCGAGATTCGCGTGCCCGCGACGGCGGCCGCCCGCGTCGACGGTCACGAGGCGTATGCGAAAGCCGTCGCGCAGCAAATGTCGGCGGCAGCGAAGCAGCCCGTCGAAATCACGTCGTTCGAAACCGTGCGCACGACGGACGGGCGCACGGCCGTGTTCGTCGGCTGCCGTGTCGGCGAGCAGCCGATGCGGCACGGCGTAGGCGTCGCGGAAGACGAAATGACGGCCGTCGTGGATGCCGTAGTCAGCGGCGTCAATCGTGCGGGCTGGCCGACGGTGGACCGGCGAGCTGCGGCGTAGCAACCGGCCGGGAAGTAGACGCATCGCCACGGGCACACGGGCAGCGGCGCACAAACGCCAGCGCCGACGGTTCGGATCACCGCGGCGCGCACGGCCCGCCCACGAGGCGGCGCCGTCAGGAAAGGAGTGATTGCGCGATCCGCGTCACTCGATTGCGCAACGCGTCGCTTGCCAGGCGATCAGCCGCCACTTTCCGTCCTCCTGCGCCTGAATCGCGGTGTAGGCGATCGGAAAGAGCAGCGCGCCGCTGTTGGCCTCCATCTCGATCAGCGCGCGTCCCGTGACCACGCACGTCTCGCGGCCGACGGGCAGCACGTCCTGCGACTGGATCTCGATCTGGCGATAGCGGCGGCGCCCGCCCGTGATGGCGTCGATGAACTGCTGTTTCGACTCGCGCTTGCCGTTCGTGTGGACGTAAATGACGTTGTCGGAGAGCAGCGCGTCGAGCTGCTGCCCATTGCCTTCGACCATCGCGCGAAAGCGATCGCGCTCCAGCCCGCGAATCGCCTCGATCACTTTTGCCGCCATTGCATTCGCCCCCAGGACGACAGCGCCGGCAACGGCGGCCGTCGTCAGAAGTTGTACTGCACGTAAACCTGGTGGAAATTTATACCAGGATTCGGCTCTTTGATACCGCCGTTCGAGACATGCTGGAAACGGTAGCCGAGCTCATACTGCTGATGCGAGCCGAATTGAGCGCCCGCGCCCACCATGTCGGCGAACTGGAACGCAGAGCCCAAGCTGAAGGTCGAAGAGATTCGCGGACTGGTGAGCACGCGCACGCCCAGGCCCGCCTCGACGAACGGCCGGAACGCGCCCGTGCCCTTGATGAACCGCACGACTGGCGTGACGCCGAATTCGCCAATGTTGTTGTGGACGTCGCCTTCGTCAGTGTGCCACCACGCGGCGTGCGCTTCGCCGATCAGCGCGAAGTGCCAGCCGCCGATTTCCCACCAGGTCAGATTCGGGTCCCAGACGAAGCCCAGTTCGAGCTTGCGCACGTGATGATCGCCGAGACCGCCCGTAATCTGCACGCCGAACTGGTCCGCCCATGCCGAACCGCACATGCCCAAAAACGCCGCCGCCGCGGCGCACCTAAGTGCCAGACCACACCAAGCCTTGTTGTTTTCTTCCATCGTGTGTCCACTGAATTTTCAGGGTTGAGCGGCGAGAAATCGTGCAGCGACATTTTAGAGACAGAGGCAATTATCGGACCCTTTAAAAACAACCGAAAAGCCGCAAATAACTGGTTCTGTTTCTGAAAAAATCTTACTGATGATTGCGATTTCTTGCTCAGGCGATCGATGCTACGCGTTCGGTAGAGAACTAGCAGACGAGGTACAATACTATTGGGATGCCAATTTCGATAGATAGTTGGGAACTTGGATGCCCCTATGGCTTCTAAGTATTAGCACTCAACATACGAGAGTGCTAACATCCATCGTGGTCTGGCTTTGCCGGACTTTTGTCTGAATAAAGGAGTTTGCTACGTGAGCAACACATTGACCCTTCCGAGTACTCTGAGCCCGTCGTCGGCCAAGGCCGGTTCGGCAGGTGCACTGACGCTCTCGCATGCTTCCCTTCTGCCCGGCCATTTGGGCAATATCGACGCCTACATCCAGGCCGTGAACCGGATTCCGATGCTGACGCCGGCAGAAGAGCGCCAGTTCGCCACCGAATACCGCGAGCACAACAATCTCGACGCCGCGCGCCGGCTCGTTCTGTCGCATTTGCGGCTGGTCGTGTCGATCGCGCGCAACTATCTCGGGTATGGTCTGCCGCACTCCGACCTGATCCAGGAAGGCAACATCGGCCTGATGAAGGCCGTGAAGCGCTTCGACCCGGAGCAGAACGTGCGCCTCGTGTCGTACGCGATGCACTGGATCAAGGCTGAGATCCACGAATACATCCTGCGCAACTGGCGCACGGTGAAAGTGGCGACGACCAAGGCGCAACGCAAGCTGTTCTTCAACCTGCGCAGCCACAAGCAAGGGTTGCAGTCGTTCACGCCGGATGAGATCGACGGTCTCGCGAAAGAGCTGAACGTGAAGCGCGAGGAAGTGGCCGAGATGGAAACGCGCTTGTCGGGTGGCGATGTCGCGCTCGAAGGACAGGTCGAAGACGGCGAAGAAGCGTTCGCCCCAATCGCCTACCTGGCCGATTCGCATAGCGAGCCGACGGCCGTGCTGGCTGCGCGTCAGCGCGACCGGCTGCAAAGCGACGGTATCGCGAGCGCGCTGGAGTCGCTCGATCCACGCAGCCGCCGCATCATCGAAGCGCGCTGGCTCCAGGTCGAAGACGATGGCTCGGGTGGCTCGACGCTGCACGAACTCGCCGATGAATTCGGCGTGTCGGCTGAGCGCATCCGTCAGATCGAAGCAAGCGCGATGAAGAAGATGCGCGCTGCGCTGGCCGAGTACGCGTAACGTCAGAGAAACAGTCAGAGAGCCATCGGGCGGCTGAAAGCCGCGTCGAACCTGCACCGAGCCCTGCCTTTCGAAAGAAGGCAGGGCTTTTTCTTTGCATTGTCGAAAGCCGCATCACAGCAAGTCACGTGCGAGCGCTCGCCTTGACCTGATGCGGAAGGTGGCCTATTAGTGGTGAAGCATTGCCGGGCTCGCGACGCGATGACGCACCGCCAGCCGACAGACTATTCCTACAATCGTTATGCGTGCGCCAGTGCGGCTGTGTCGGGCGCTGGATACTGCCGGTGCATCCGGCGCGATGTCGTTGCCAATCGATCATGGCCATAACGCTCAATCATAGGAATCCTTCACGCCGCGCGCTCAGCAGCCGCATCGTCGCGTGGGCCCGCGGCCCGACCTTCGCACGCGACATCGCTATCGTCCTCGTCGTCAAATTCGCGCTACTGCTCGCGCTCAAGCTCACGTTCTTCGATCATCCGCAGGCGCAGCACATGTCGCTGCCGCCCGCACAGGTCGCTCAGGCACTGCTCTCCGTGCCCGTCTCGCCTCCGTCCCAAGGTGACAACCATGCCCGCTAGCGATGTCGTCGACCTTTCGCGTCTGCAGTTCGCCGTTACGGCCCTGTATCACTTTCTCTTCGTACCGTTGACGCTCGGACTGTCGTGGCTCCTCGTCATCATGGAGAGCGTCTACGTGATGACGGCCAAGCCGGTCTACAAGGACATGACGCAGTTCTGGGGCAAGCTGTTCGGCATCAACTTCGCGATGGGTGTCACGACGGGGCTCACGCTCGAATTCCAGTTCGGCACCAACTGGTCGTACTACTCGCACTACGTCGGCGACATCTTCGGCGTGCCGCTCGCCGTCGAAGGGCTAATGGCGTTCTTTCTCGAATCGACTTTCGTCGGCCTGTTCTTTTTCGGCTGGAACCGGCTGTCGCGCGTTCAGCATCTGATGGTCACGTTTCTCGTTGCGCTCGGATCGAATCTGTCCGCGCTGTGGATTCTCATCGCGAACGGCTGGATGAACAATCCCGTCGGCGCCGAGTTCAACTACGAGACGATGCGCATGGAACTGTCGAGCCTTTTCGCCGTGATCTTCAACCCGGTCGCGCAGGTGAAGTTCGTGCACACGGTATCGGCGGGCTATGTGACGGCGTCGATGTTCGTGCTCGGCTTGTCGTCGTGGTATCTGCTCAAGCGCCGCGACACCGAGTTCGCGCTGCGCTCGTTCGCGATCGCAGCGGGCTTCGGCCTCGCATCGACGCTGTGCGTGATCGTGCTCGGCGACGAATCGGGCTATACGACGGGCGAAGTCCAGCAGATGAAACTTGCCGCGATCGAATCGGAATGGGAAACCGCGCCGTCGCCCGCGCCGTTCACGATTTTCGGCATCCCGAATCAGCAGGAAGAGCGCACCGACTACGCGCTGCGTGTGCCCTACGCGCTCGGCATCATCGCGACGCGTTCGCTCGATGAACCCGTCGTCGGCCTCAAGGATCTGATGGCGCGCAACGAGGCGCACATCAGGAACGGCATGATCGCCTACGGCGCGCTGCAAAAGATCAAGCTGGGCGACACGAGCGACGAAACGCGCGCCTCGTTCGACGCGCACAAGCAGGACCTCGGCTACGGCCTGATGCTCAAGCAGTTCACGCGGAACGTCACCGACGCCTCCGCCGTTCAGATCAAGCTGGCCGCGAAGAAAACGGTCCCACCCGTTCTGCCCGTGTTCTGGTCGTTCCGGCTGATGGTCGGTCTCGGCCTGCTGTTCCTCGCGACATTCGTGCTCGCGTTCTTCTTCTGCGCGCAGCGCACGCTGCTGCGCGACAACCGCCGCTGGTTCCTGCGCTGGGCCGTGTGGGCGATTCCGCTGCCGTGGCTGGCGGCGGAGTTTGGCTGGGTCGTCGCCGAACTGGGACGCCAGCCGTGGACCATCGCGGGCATTCTGCCGACATCGCTGTCCGCGTCGAGTCTGACGGCCGGCGATCTGTATCTGAGCCTCGCCGGTTTCGTCGTGTTCTACACCGCGCTCTTCATCATCGAGATCACGCTGATGTTCAAGTATGCGCGGCTCGGTCCGTCGTCGTTGCACACGGGCCGCTATCACCACGAGCGGTCCGAGACGACTGCCGTCGGCGCGAACACGGCCGCATGACCGATATCGACACGCTTTCATCACGGGATACCACGCTATGGATTACGCAACCCTCAAACTGATCTGGTGGGCGCTCATCGGCGTACTGCTGATCGGCTTCGCGCTCACCGATGGCTTCGACATGGGCGCCGGCATGCTGCTGCCGTTCATCGGCAAGACGGACGCGGAGCGACGCATCGTCGTGAATACGGTCGGCGCGACGTGGGAAGGCAACCAGGTGTGGCTCATCACGGCTGGCGGCGCGATGTTCGCCGCGTGGCCGCTCGTCTACGCGGCGTCGTTCTCGGGCTTCTACTTCGCGATGCTGCTCGTGCTGTTCGCGCTGTTCTTCCGACCCGTGGGCTTCGACTACCGGGGCAAGCGCGACGATCCCCGCTGGCGCAGCGCGTGGGACTGGGCGCTGTTCGCCGGCGGCTTCGTGCCCGCGCTGGTGTTCGGCGTCGCGTTCGGCAACCTGCTGCAAGGCGTGCCGTTCGCCTTCGATCAGGAACTGCGCGTCACCTATCACGGCAGCTTCTTCGAGCTGCTCAACCCGTTCGCGCTGCTTTCCGGACTGTTGAGCGCGTCGATGCTCGCGGCACACGGCGCGGCGTTCGTGAAGATGAAAGCGGATGGCATCGTCGCGCGGCGCGCGTCCGTCGCGTTGCGCATCGCGTCGCTCGTCGCCGTCGCGCTGTTTCTGATCTCGGGTGTGCTGGTCGCGACGCTGATCGGCGGCTATCAGATCAGCGAGCCGGCTCCGCTCGATACCGTCGCGAATCCGCTGCTGAAAAACGTGATCGGCGCGCCGGGCCTGTGGCTCACGAACTACTCGCTGTATCCGTGGATGACTGCTGCGCCTTTGGCCGGCATCATCGGCGGCGTGCTCGCGCTGGTGCTCGCGAACTCCCGTTTCGAGCGCATTGCGTTTCTATCGACGTCGCTGATGGTGATCGGCGTGATCCTGACGGCGGGCTTCTCGATGTTTCCGTTCATCATGCCGTCGTCGCTGGATGGCCGCAGCAGCCTCACCGTCTGGGATTCGACATCCAGTCAGATGACGCTGCAGATCATGCTCATCGCCGTCGTCGTGTTTCTGCCCGTCGTGCTCATCTACACGAGCTGGGTGTATCGCGTGATGCGCGGCAAAGTGACGGCCGAAGCGATCGAGCAGAATCATCACTCGATGTACTGACAAAGCGACTCGCGAAGAGGAGCGGACCATGTGGTACTTCAGCTGGATTCTCGGCATTGGCCTCGCGCTCGCGTTCGGCATCATCAACGTGATGTGGCTCGAAGCGAACCATGCCATCGACGACGACGCGAACGAGCGTTGATTCGACAGGCGCGGCGTGCGGTAAACAGCATAGGGGTAGCCATCAGCCTACCCCCGTTACCCGGCATGCGGGCCGCACCGGGTGTTTGGAACGGCTAAGGTCGCTGTGCTTGTGAGGACTCCCGAGCCGGTGCCCAAGTTGCCTTGCGTCGAGTTCGACAAAGATGATTTGCCGCTGCCTTTACCCTCCCGCCTTAGCGGGTTCTTGCTTTTCCTCGTCACTGTTGAGTCGGTCATAGAACGTTATTGCCGTTATCGTCTCATGACCTCGATACACTACAAATGTGACGCCCTCGCATGCTGCTATAGAAGTTCGTTTCGTGATCTGGACAACGAAGTGCTGCGCTTGCGATCTTGCCGAGCGTGCGCTTGCGCACTGTCGGGAACAGAGGCGAAGCGGGCCATCACCGCACTGATCTGCTTGAAAAGAGACGCGCCATGATCGAAGCGTGGGCGCACCATGTCTTCAACCTCTATCGAGATGCGGCCCCCACGCGCGAGCACGTTTTGCGCCATAAATTGTCGTGGCGCGCCTTCCCACCCCGCTTCCGTGCTAGGTATACCCGCCCTTCATATAACGATAGGAGGTCGGATGTCGTTTGATCTCGCCATTGAACAAGGCTCGCATTGCGGGCTGTCCGGTATGCGGCGCTGTAGGAGCGTGTATGTCGTATAACGCGCTTCACCTGCCGCTCGATATTGGCACGTGGCAATGCATGCTCGTGCTCGCGAAGGAATATTACCGCCATGGTAGTGGCTACTGGGATGCTTTCGCCGACTGGGACACGCGCCGTGAGCGGGAGCGCGAAATCGAAGATGACAAGCGCACCTTCAACCGGTATTTCCGTTCCAATTGCGATTTCCGGCGAACCATTGCTCCAGATATTGATGCGATCCGCTCATTCTTGAGTAACCAGTTGAACTTCGTTCATTGGGACCTGCCGACCGATAACGCGGGTATCGAGCGCGCGCTTAAACAGGCCGTGCGCGACGGAATGCTTGTGCCCGTCATCAACCGTGACTGGCGCTCGCTTCCGATGACGTTCCGGCCTACGCCCGCGCCGCTGCGCTGGCCGCAGCAGTCAGGCGGTGGCGGATTCGGCAGCGGTAGCGGCACGACGTGGGCCGCGTTCAGGAATGCGGGGCCGGGTCCTTTGGTATGGGACGGCGAACCGGTCCTGAGGGGGCCATATGATCCATCTACCGTAGAGGCACAGTTGAAGGCGGCGCGCGCCGCGTTGAGTGCTGCGAGCGGGAACGACGACGGGGGCGATGACGGCGGCAGCCTGCTCGGCCTGGCCGGGGCCGTGCTCGGCGGCGGCTCAGATGCTGCTGATGATGACGACGCCGCACCCGACATGGTCGAGAGCCTGACGGACGGCTCTGATGCGTGCGACGATACATCAACGCCACTCAGCGATGCGCAGCCGTTCGAGTACAGCGTTGATCAACTGTCGGGCGACACGACGGAACTGGCCGGAATCGCGTTTGACGGTGTGCCCAACACATGGGTCGAGAGTGCGCCCGAGAAAAAGAAGCAATGGCGGATGTATGGCTCAGACGGCACGCCAGCTGTTGACATTGACTTTGACGGCCACCACGGCCAACCAAACCCGCACGCCCACAACTGGGACGACCAAGGCCGCGACCACGGCTGGCCGGTTTCCATCCTTCCATAGGACACCTTCCATGACGATCACAGATGCACTGGAACAGTTCGGCGGCTTTCACGACTGGTACCTGGATGTTATTGCGACGAGCAAGCAAGACGGAGCCAATACGCCGAACACGCTGACACTTGGGCTATACGATCGAAACCGACGGGCGACCGTTACCTTTTGCGGTGTGACGCGCGCGAGCATCGTTGACGGTGGATTACTGAACATCGTCAATTCTATCGAGGTGTTGAGGGCCGGTAACGCGGCATACCCCGCTGCAATGGCGATGCTGAAAAAATCCACGCATTTCGGAACGCATAGCGCGAACCATATTGCATACCTCTTTTCAACTGTCGGCGCAGAAATCGCCGTCGAGTTTGACTCGCTCAAAATTGAGTCGACATGACACGGAGGACTGACGCCCTCATGCAGTCGCGCTTCGCTTCGTTCGCTTTGGCCCACTCATGGTAGGACTTGCGCCCGCAAGATTGCACCCATGCTGGGCGCACAACGTAAATCGGCGCCCCAAGAGGCGCCGATTCTTTATCGCAAGACGCTCAGACGGCCAAGAGCCTCAAGCCGTCGCCGTCAAACGCGTCGACAGTTGCTGCGCGTAACGCAGCGCCGAATCGCCGACGACGATATGGAACGTATCCGGCGACACCCACGCGACGTTCAGCGTGTCGAGGCGCTGGCGATCGACAGCCGACGGATCGCGCACGACGATGCGCAGGCGCGTCGCCGCCACCGCTTCGAGCGAGACGATATTCGTCGCGCCGCCGAACACGGCGAGCCAGCGCAGCGGGTCCGGATCGAGCGGACCATTGCCCGTTGCAGAGGGAGCATCGGCAGCCGTAGCCGGATTTCCCATAGATGCCGCCGATGAAGCCGCCGACGAAGCAGCCGAAACGACAGGCGCCGTCCCATCGCCGCTCGCGATCGTCGCGCGGATTTCATCGGCGATGATGTCCGCTTCCGGCCCGATGATGACCTGCACCGCGCCCGCGCCGCGCTTCAACACGCCGCGTGCGCCGATCGACTTCAGTTCGTTCTCCGACACCTTGTCCGAATCGACGACGGACAGACGCAGACGCGTCGTGCACGCATCGACCACCGACAGATTCGCCGCGCCGCCCAGTGCAGCGATATAGCGCTGCGCGCGCGTCGACGACTTCGCCGCTGCGCCTTCTACGGGCGCCACGTAACCCGCCGACGCATACGATTCGGTGGCAGCGTCAGCCGTTTCCGCTTCGCGGCCCGGCGTCGCCATGTTGAACTTGCGGATGAAGAAGCGGAACAGACCGTAGTAGACGACGGCATAGGCGAGACCGATGAGAATCGCTTCCCAGCCCTTCGTCGACAGGCCGTAGTTCAGCACGTAGTCGATCGCGCCCGCCGAGAACGTGAACCCGAGCTTGATGCCGAGCGCCGAGCAGATCGCGAGCGACAGGCCCGTCAGCACCGCGTGGATCGCATAAAGCACGGGCGCGAGGAACATGAAGCTGAACTCGATCGGCTCCGTCACGCCCGTCAGGAACGACGTCAGCGCCATCGAGAACAGCAGGCCGCCGACCACCGCGCGGCGCTCCTTCGGCGCCTCATGGAACATCGCGAGACACGCGGCCGGCAGACCGAACATCATGATCGGGAAGAAGCCAGTCATGAAGGTGCCCGCCGTCGGATCGCCCGCGAAGAAGCGGTGCAGGTCGCCCGTCACAGCCGCGCCGCCCGGCGGCGTGAAGGTGCCGAACACGAACCATGCGAGCGAGTTCAGGATGTGATGCAGGCCCGTGACGAGCAGCAGACGGTTCAGCAGACCGAACACGAACGCGCCGATCGCGCCTGCCGTCGTCAGCCAGTGGCCGGCGGTGTCGATTGCGCCCTGCACGGGCGCCCACGCGTAGCCGAACACGATGCCCAACGCCAGACACGCGACCCCGGTGACGATCGGCACGAAACGCTTGCCGCCGAAGAACGCGAGGTAGTCGGGCAGCTTGATGTCCTTGTACCGGTTGTACAGCATGCCCGCGACGATGCCGGCGATGATCCCCGACAGCACGCCCATGTTGAGCTTGTCGTTGATGTCCTTCATCACGGCGACTTCGATCAGATAGCCGATTGCGCCCGCCAGCGCCGCAACGCCGTTATTGTCCTTCGCGAAGCCGACAGCGACGCCGATCGCGAACAGGAGCGGCAGGTTGTCGAAGATCGCGCCGCCGGCGTCGGCGATCATCTTGATGTTGAACACATCGGGCTGACCGAGGCGCAGCAGCAGGCCGGCCACGGGCAGTACCGCAATCGGCAGCATCAGTGCGCGGCCAAGGCGCTGAATCTTCAGAAACGGATTCCCATCCATTGATACCTCCACTCCTTTGTCTCGTATGTGAGTCGTTGCTTTACATGCAGGTTGAAATGTCGAGCCGACGGGTTCTGTCCGAGGACGGATTGCACAAGTGCGCGATCAGTCTTGCGGCCAGAGTTCGCGGCTCAGGGCTCTTACCGCTTGTGCCGATTCGAGCGCCAGAGCGTCCTGGGCGCGCTGACGGCACAGCTGATAATCGAGTTTGCGCACACGCGCCTTGATGCCCGGCACGGACACGGGATCGACCGACAGCTCGGTCACGCCGAGGCCGACGAGCAGCGGCACCGCGAGCGGATCGCCGGCAAGCGCGCCGCACACGCCGACCCACTTGTCATGCTTCTCCGCACCCTGCACCGCGACCGAAATGAGGCGCAGCACTGCCGGGTGCAGCCCGTCCGCCTGCGCGGCGAGATCGGCCTGACAGCGGTCCATCGCGAGCGTGTATTGCGTGAGATCGTTCGTGCCGATCGACAGGAAATCCGCGTGCTTCGACAACTGATCGGACAGCAGCGCAGCCGACGGCACTTCGATCATCACGCCGACTTCGATCTTGTCCGTGCGGCCGGCTTCGGCGGCGAGTTCGTCGATCCGTTTGCGCAGACGCACGAGCTCACCCACGTCCGTCACCATCGGAAACATGATGCGCACTTTGCCCGCCGGCTGAACGGCGAGCAGGCCGCGCAGCTGGTCTTCGAGCAGATCGGGGCGCACCTGCGCGAGACGGATGCCGCGCAGGCCGAGCGCCGGGTTCGGTTCGGGCGGCAGCGTCAGATAATCGACTTCCTTGTCCGCGCCGACATCGAGCGTGCGGATGATGGCCGTGCGGCCTTGCAGCGCGTCGACGATCGACTGGTAGCTCTGGCGATGCTCGTCGACGGTCGGCGCCGCCTGGCGATGGATGAACAGCAGCTCCGTGCGCAGCAGGCCGATGGCATCAGCGCCGTTTTCGACAGCGGCCGTCGCGTCGTCGAGCGTCGCGATGTTCGCGGCCACTTCGATCGCGCGGCCGTCGCCCGTCGCGGCGGCTTGCTGCGACGTGCGGCGATACGCTTCGCGTACGCCGGCAAGACGCTGGCGTTCGGTGCGCGCGCATTCGATATCGAGCGAGCTCGGCGCGTACTCGAGACGACCCGCCGTCGCGTCGACCACGACTTGCGTGCCGTCGGCGATCGAATGCAGCGCGTCGCCCAGCGCGACGACGGCGGGAATGCCCGCCTGGCGCGCGATGATCGCCGCGTGCGACGTCGCGCCGCCGCGCGCCATCACGAGCGCCGTGACACGCGTGCGATCCAGCGACGACAGGTCCGACGGCGTGAATTCGTCCGCACTCAACACGGCCTCGTCCGGCAGCGAGCGCGCAGCCGCGTTCGAGTAGCCGAGCGCGCGCAGCACGCGCTTTTCGATGTCACGCAAGTCGGCGGCACGTTCGGCGAGCAGCGCATCGTCGACCTTCGACAGCACGTCGGTCTGCGCGCGGATCGTTTCGCGCCACGCGAAGCCCGCGCTCTTGCCGAGACTGATCAGATCGCGCGCCGCGTCGATCAGCGTCGGGTCTTCGAGCAGCACGCGATGCACCGCGAAAATGCCCGCTTCGCCATGCGCACCGCGTTGCGAAGCGTCGCGCACGGTCGTATTCAGTTCGGCATCGACGGCGGCGAACGCCTTGTCGAGCAGACGGCTCTCGGCGGCAGGCGTGTTGCCCGTCGTCTCCGGCGGATCGATGTCGGCTTCGTCCCAGCGCACCAGCTTGCCCACGGCGATGCCGGGCGCCGCGCACACGCCCGCGAGCGTGTTCGGCACGAGCGGCGCGCCGCCTGCGGCAGGCGCGAGCGCGGCCGCGACGGGCACAGGCACAGGCACGGGCGACATCTCGCGCGCCGGCTTTTCTTCCGCTTCGCCGTGCGCCTCGCGCGTCAGTTCGCGCGCGACGGCTTCGACGGCGGCCGCAGCCTGCGCACCAATGCCGACGATCTCGACCGTCGCGCCCTGTCCTGCGCCGAGCCCCAGCAAACCGACGACGCTTTTGATCGCCGCCTTCTTGCCCTCGAAGCGCACTTCGACGCGCGCATCGAGGCCCCGCGCCGCTTCACGCGCACGCGCCGCCGGACGCGCATGCAAACCGCCCGCATGCTTGAGCACGATCGACTGCCGCGCTTCGTCGCTAACGCTCGACGCCTCGCGCGACGCCGCGACGGCATGGCCGTCTCGCGCACGCAGCGTCAGCAGCGGCGATTCGCCTGCCTTCAGCGTGCCGCTTTCGGCGCGCTCGACGATTTCGAACGCATCGGAATTCGCAATCGCAATCACCGACACGAGGCTCGGCGCATTACGCGCAACCGTGTCCTGGTCGAACTCGATCAGCACGTCGCCCTTGCGCACCTTCGCGCCCTCTTCGACCATCGGCGCGAAACCGTTGCCGTTCAGCTCGACGGTATCGATGCCGATATGCAGCAGCACTTCGGCGCCTTCTTCCGTCGTGATCGTGACGGCATGACCCGTGCGCGCCAGATGCATCACGACGCCGTCGCACGGCGCGACGAGCTTGCCTTCCAGTGGATCAATACCGATTCCATCGCCGAACATGCCGCCTGAAAACACGGGATCGGGCACGCTCGCGAGCGGGACGACGGGCCCCGTCATCGGCGCTAGCAGAACAATTTGGCCTTCGGAATGGCTCTTCAAAACGGACTCCTCGACACGTCGCATCTGCATCTCTCGCTCAGTGAGTTTCGGTGACTTTCATCAGATGGCGCGGCGCATCGGGATTGCGTCCGCGAGCGGCGGCAAGGCCGGCAGCCATCACGTAGAAAGAAAGGATTGCGGCAATCGGATCGAGCGCGGCATGCTCCGTCGATGCGAGCGGCAACGCGGCTTCGGGCACGTCGCCGGGTGCGGCGAGCAGCACGCGCGCGCCGCGCGCCTGCATGTCGCGCGCGAGTTGCAGCAGGCCCGCCTGTTCCGGTCCGCGCGGTGCGAACACGAGCAGCGGATAGTCGCGGTCGATCAGCTCCATCGGACCGTGACGCACTTCGGCGCTCGAAAACGCCTCGGCCTGAATGCCCGAGGTTTCCTTCAGCTTCAGCGCCGCTTCCTGCGCAATCGCGAGACCGAGGCCGCGGCCGACCACGATCATCCGTTCGACGTCGCGCAGTTCGTCGACAGCCTTCGACCAGTCGAGCGCGCCCGCTCGCGCGAGCGCATCGGGCAGCGACTTGAGCGCGCCGAGCAGCGCTTCGTCCTTTTGCCAGTGCGCGACGAGTTGCGCGGAGACGGACAGCATCGCGATATAGCTCTTCGTGGCCGCGACGCTCAGTTCGGGACCGGCGACGAGGGGCAGATAGAACTCGCATGCTGCTTCGAGCGGCGAGCCGGGCACGTTGACGGCGGCAACGGTCAGCGCGCCCGCATCGCGCAGCGCCTGCATCGTGCCGACCAGATCGGGGCTCTTGCCCGATTGCGAAAAGCCGAGCGTAAGCTGGCCGCGCACTTTCAGCGGCGCCTGCTGGAGCGTCGCGACCGACATCGGCAGCGACGCGACAGGCAGGCCGATGCGGCTCATCGTCAGCGATGCGAAGTAACTCGCCGCGTGATCCGAGCTGCCGCGCGCGACAGTCAGCGCAACGTGGCGCGGCTCTTGCGCGAGCCGTGCAGCAAGCGCTTCGACGCGCGACGTATCGTTGAGTTGCGCGGCGACCACGTCGGCGGACGCCAGCGCTTCCTTAAGCATATTCGACAATCGATTCTCCTTCGACGTAGGTCGCCGTCAGCGCCAGCTCACGGTCGAAGACGACGACATCGGCCCACGCGCCACGCGTGAGACGGCCGCGGTCTTCGAGGCCGAGGTAGTCGGCGGCGTAACGCGACATACGGTTTGAAACGTCGGCCATCGGCAGGCCGAGCGATACGAGGTTGCGCAGCGCCTGATCCATCGTCAGCGTGCTGCCTGCGAGCGTGCCGTCGGCAAGGCGCACACCGCCGAGACACTTCGTGACGTGCTGGCTGCCGAGGCGGTACTCGCCGTCGGGCATGCCCGTCGCCGACGTGCTGTCCGTCACCACGTAGAGACGCGGAATCGCGCGCATCGCGGCGCGGATCGCGCCCGGATGGACGTGCAGCAGATCGGGGATGATTTCCGCGTACTCGGCGTGCGCAAGCGCGGCGCCGACCATGCCCGGATTGCGGTGATGCAGCGGCGACATCGCGTTGAACAGGTGCGTGAAGCTGCGCGCGCCGTGCTTCATCGCGGCGACGGCGTCGTCGTAGGTGCCGAGCGAGTGGCCGAGCTGCACGCGCACGCCGCGCGCGGCGATCTCCGAGATGATGTCCATGTGGCCGGAGATTTCCGGCGCGATCGTGACGACGCGGATCGGCGCAATCGACAGATACTTCAGCACTTCGTCGAGCACCGCCGACACGGCCGCGTCAGGCTGCGCGCCGAGCTTGCCGGGATTGATGTACGGCCCTTCGAGATGTACGCCCAGCACGCGCGAGCCGCCCGGCACGCGATTGCGCGCGACGTCGCCGAGGCCGGCCACGACGCTCATCAGTTCGTCGCGCGGCGCGGTCATCGTCGTCGCGAGCAGGCTCGTCGTGCCATAGCGCGCGTGCGTGCGCGTGATCGCCTCGATCGCGTTGCCCGCTTCCATCACGTCGGCGCCACCGCCGCCATGCACGTGCAGATCGATGAAGCCGGGCAGGATGTACGGCGCGTCGTTCGTCGACGGATCGACGGCGTCGCCCTTGATAGCCGTGATGCGGCCGTTCTCGAATTCGATCGTGCCGTGGATCCAGCCTTCGGGAGTGAGTATGTTTCCGGTCAGCATGAGTCTCTCTAATGTTGCGTTATCCGGTGCGTGACTGATTCGTGCCGCGTGGGTTTCGTGCATCTCGCGTGTTTTGCGCCTTTTGCGCCTTTTGCGCCTTTTGCGCCTTTTGCATCAAGCCTGCCTTCTTCGCGCTTCCGTCGACCTGCATGCGCAGGTCAAAGCCGCAGTTCGGCGACGAAGTCGTAGTAGTCGTCCAGGCAATAGGTGTCCGTGAGTTCAATTGCGCGCTGGTCGGCGCTGTAGCCGACGCGCGTGATCAGCAGAAGCGCGCAGCCCGGATCGATATCCATCAGCGACGCGATTTCGCTCGACGCGTTGACGGCGCGAAAGTGCTGCAGCGCGCGCACGACGGGCGCGCCGCGTTGTTCGAGGTAGCTGTAGAGCGAACCGCCGATCGCCTGAGGGTCGGGCACGATCGAAACGGGCAGCGACGAATGCTCGACGGCCATCACGATGCCGTCGGCGCGCCGCAGACGCCGCAGGCTCGCGACGGAAGCGCCCGGCGACAGGCCCAGGTGCACGATTTCCTCGCGAGTCGCCGTGCGGACGTCGCGCTCGAGCCAAACGGAGTCCGGCCGGAAGCCGCGCTGCTCCATCTTCTTCGTGAAGCCCGTGAGGCGCAACAGCGGATCTTCGACGCGCGGCGTGATGAAGCTGCCCGCGCCGCGCGCCCGCCGGATCAGCCCCTGTTCGACCAGCAGCGCGATTGCCTTGCGCGCGGTGATGCGCGATACGCCGATCGCGTCGGACAACGTGCGCTCCGACGGCAGCGCTTCTCCCGCCGACCATACGCCGCAATGGATCGCCGTCGCCAGGTTGCGGGCGAGTTGCAGGTACATCGGAGTGACGTTGTGGACGTCGGGTGTCAGGGCGGACCAACGGGTTTCCATAGGGCTCGGTCGGGATCGTGAGGAAGGTGGCCTACGAATCGGAGCCCATTATATAACCACAATAATACCAGTCAACGATCTGGTATCTAGCTGGTCTATGCCGATTAAACCCTTGTCGCAAAAGGCAATGCGTCAATTAAGCGGATTTCCACTGACACCGATCTGGCAGTAGGGCATACCCGTATTTGAGACCAGTTGCCAGATTGGTCTCTGTCAATCGTCTGTCAACTTGCGTGCGTTAAGCCGCAAATGTCATACCTCTTAATTAACAATCTGGTGCAAACTTCGGAATTCGGGCGCTATCACCCGATCGACAGACACTCAGCTGGGTGAACGAATGACAGGCCAATACGGGGAACGGACACAGTGAACGATCCCGCTACAGTCCGGGCGGAAGCCGTCCGCCATTTCAATCGCTTTTACACGCAGCACATCGGCGTGTTGCACGATCATTTGCAGAAGAGCGCGTTTTCGCTGACGGAAGTGCGCGTGATGCACGAGCTTTCGCGCGGCCAGCATCAGACGGCTGCCGCGCTCGCGCGCAACCTCGGCATCGATAGCGGCTATCTGAGCCGTCTGCTCGCGAGCTTCGAGCGGCGCAACCTGATTTCGCGCCGCCCCTCGGAGGTCGACGCGCGCCAGTCGCTCGTCTCGCTCACCGACGAAGGCCTCGCCGCCTGGCGGCCGCTCGATGCCGCGGCCATCGACGAAGTCTCCGCCGTGCTGGCCCGGATCGCGCCGCAATCGCAGGATCAACTGGTCGGCGCGATGAAGTTGATCGAGCGGCTGCTCGACGAGCGGCCGCGGCGCAGCATCGTCACGCTGCGCGCGCCGCGAGCGGGCGATTACGGCTTGCTGATCTCGCGACAGGCGCAACTGTTCGCCGCCAGCCACGGCTGGGATCACACGTTCGAGGCGCTGATCGCGCAGCAGATCGGGCAGTTCGCGCAGCGGCACGATGCGCGGCGCGAGAACTGCTGGGTCGCCGAACAGGACGGCCTGATCGTCGGGGCGGCGCTGGTCGCGGCTGCGTCGGATGCGCAGGCGCAGGTGGGCATGCTGTATGTCGAGCCGGACGTGCGGCGGCTTGGCATCGGCACGCAACTGATCGACGAGTCTTCGCGCTTTGCGAAGCGCGCCGGTTATCGCGCGCTGTGCATCGAAAGCGAAAGCACGCTCGACGATGCGCGCCGCCTGTTCATTCAGACGGGCTTCTCGCTCGCATCGTCGACGCCCGAGCGGCGCTTCGGGCGCGATCTCGTGATCGAGCGATGGGAGCGTGCGCTGTAAGCTCACGCGCCCTTTCCCTGAGCACAAAAAAAGCGCCGCGGTTTCCCGTGGCGCTTTGCACATCTGCAGGTCGACTGACGATGCTCAGAACGACGGCACGACCGATCCCTTGAACTCGGTCTTGATGAACTGGCGCACGTCTTCCGACTGGTAAGCGGCGACCAGCTTCTTCACCCATGGCTGATCCTTGTCCTTCGTGCGCACGGCGATCAGGTTCGCGTACGGGCTGTGCACGTCTTCGAGCGCGATCGCGTCCTTCGTCGGCTGCAGGCCCGCGGCCAGCGCGAAGTTCGTGTTGATGGCGGCGGCGTCGACGTCGGCGAGCGTGCGCGGCAGTTGCGCTGCATCCAGCTCGACGAGCTTCACCTTCTTTGGATTGTCGGCGACGTCGAGCGGCGTCGCGTTGCTGCCGTTCGTGCCCGCGCCCGCCTTCAGCTTGATCACGCCTTGCGTTTGCAACAGCAGCAGCGCGCGGTTTTCATTCGACGGATCGTTCGGCACCGCAACCTTCGCCCCTTGCGGCAGATCCTTCACCGACTTCAGCTTCTTCGAATAGATGCCGAGCGGCGAGATGTACGTGAGGCCCGCGTTGACGATCTTGTAGCCGCGCTGTTTGACCTGGCTGTCGAGATACGGCTGATGCTGGAAGCTGTTCGCGTCGAGATCGCCGGCATCGAGCGCGGCGTTCGGCTGCACGTAATCGTTGAACTCGACGACCTTGACGTTCAGACCTTCGCGCTTCGCCACCTTCTGCACAACCGACCAGATTTGCGCGTCGGGGCCGCTGATCGTGCCGACCTTGATGACCTTGTCGTCGGCGCGCGCGCCGAAGCTGGTGACGAGTGCCGCCGAAGCGAGCGCTGCGGAAAAAATCTTGATGAGTGTTCTGCGCTGCATGTGATTCTCTCTTGACTGCCTTGTTTCGGATTCGCGTTCGACGGTGGGCGAACGGGTGTTGCCCACGATCCATCGAGCCCGAAATGGTCTCACAGGTGTGCAGCGATGTGAAATACAGGGATCGCATATGGGTATGCGCATTACCGGGCGGCAAGTTTCGCGATGGCGCCGGGCGATGCACCGTCGTTTTAAGAACGATCCTATACCGATATTTCCGCTGTTTTTTTAGGATAAGCGCACGCTCGGTTGACAGCCGATCAGGCACATGTGCCCGCCTAAGCCCTGCACCGAATACCCACAAATCCGATTTCTGACAACGTCGCCATGTCCTTTCCTCCACGCCCTATCGCCTTTGTTCTTGCATCGACTAACCACGGCAGCATGATCGTCAATCGCAACGATTTCGCCACTTCGCCGACAGGCGGCTCATTCGGCGTCGGGCTCCAGTTGCTCACTGCGTCGCAATTCGACAGGAACGAAATCGAGCTGGCGCTCGTCATGCTCGACTGCCGTCGGAAGCATTTCGGCGATGGTGTTGTAGCGATCGACGGAGGAGCGAATGTCGGTGTGCATACGATCGAGTGGTCACGCCACATGCACGGATGGGGACAGGTGTTGTCGTTCGAAGCGCAGGAAATCGTCTTTTATGCACTGGCCGGCAACATCGCGTTGAACAACTGTCTGAACGCGCGCACCCGGCTCGCCGCGCTCGGTGAAACGTGCGGGGAATTGATCGTGCCGCGGCCGGATTACACAAGACCGGCAAGTTTCGGCAGTCTCGAGCTGCGTCAGCGTGAGGACACGGAAGCCATCGGACAGCAGATCTCGTACGACGCGAAGGACGGCGTGAAAGTGCCGATGATCGATCTGCCGTCGCTCAACCTCGAACGACTCGATTTCATGAAGCTGGACATCGAGGGCATGGAACTCGACGTGCTCCGCGGCGGACGCGAGGTGATCGAGCGCCATCGCCCGATCATGCTCATCGAAATAATCAAGTCCGATCGCGCTGCGATCGAGTCATTCCTCACGACGCTGGGCTATCGCCTGATCCCGTACGGCATCGACATGCTCGCGATTCACGAATCCGATCCGTCGCTGCAACAGATCCGTATAGACGGAAACGTGCTGTCCGTCGCCCCGTAGGTCGTCAGAAGGTGGTCCAGTCGTCGTCGGAAGACACCGGCTTCGCGGGGCGCGGCGTCTCGGTTGGCTTTGCTACGGAAGTCGTCGCGGCGCGCGGCTTCGCCATCACAGTCTTCTTCGCGACGGGTGCAACCGTCTTCGGCACAACGGCCGCTTCACCGCCGTTCACGCGGAACGTGCCGATCGTCTGCCGCAAGCGCGCCGCCTGATCCTGCAACGACGCGGCGGCAGCGGCGGCCTGTTCCACGAGCGCGGCGTTCTGCTGCGTCACTTCGTCCATCTGCGTGACCGCGCGGCCCACCTGCGAAATGCCGCTGCTCTGCTCTTCCGATGCCGCCGCGATTTCGCCCATGATGTCCGTCACGCGGCGCACGGCCTGCATGATGTCGCCCATCGTCGTGCCCGCCTGTTCGACGAGCGTATAGCCGTTGTTGACGCGCTCGACGGACGCGCCGATCAGTTGCTTGATCTCCTTCGCGGCCGTCGCCGAACGTTGCGCGAGGCTGCGCACCTCGCCAGCGACGACTGCGAAGCCGCGCCCCTGCTCGCCCGCGCGAGCCGCTTCGACGGCCGCGTTCAGCGCGAGAATGTTCGTCTGGAACGCGATTCCCTCGATCACGCCGATGATTTCCGAAATCTGACGCGAGCTGTCGTTGATCTCCGTCATCGTGCTGATCACGCGATTCACGACCTCGTTGCCCTTCGTCGCGATCTCCGATGCGTTGTTCGCGAGGCCGCTCGCCTGGCGCGCGTTGTCGGCGTTCTGCTTGACGGTCGCCGTCAGCTCTTCCATGCTGGCTGCCGTTTCCTGCAGCGAGGCCGCCTGCTGCTCGGTGCGCTGCGACAGATCGCCGTTGCCCGCCGCGATCTGCTGCGTTGCCGTTGCGATCGATTCCGCCGACTGCCGGATCTCGCCGATCGCGCGCTGCAAGCGGCTTTGCATCTCGTTCATCGCGGCCATCATGCTCGATGAATCGTCGCTGCGCACGGACACGAGATGCGTGAGGTCGCCCGTCGCGATTCGCGCCGCGAGCCGCGCCGCATCCTGCGGTTCGCCGCCGAGGCTGGAGCGCACGTTGCGAATGATGAGCAGCATCGCGAGCGAAATCACCGCGCCGATCACCAGCACGACGATGAAGTGCTCGACGAGGTTCGCATAGTAGGCAGTGTCGATGTCGCGCACGAATACGCCGCTCGTGATGTTCCAGTCCCACGGCGTGAAATGCACGACATAGCTGATCTTGGGCACGGCCTCTTCGCTGTGCGGCAGGCGTCCGCGATAGGCGGCAAAGCCGTTGCCCGTTGCCTTCGCCGCGTCGACGATCGTCACGTACAGCAGCTTGCCGTCCGGGTCCTTGAAGTCGCCGACCTGCTTGCCGACCATTTGCGGCAATGTCGGATGCATCAGCACGACGGGCTTCGAATCCATCACGAAGAGGTAGCCGGATTCGCCGTAGCGCATCGTCGAGAGCCGCGAGAGCGCGTCGCGCTGCGCGTCGGCCTCGCTCATCTTGCCGGCCTGCGCGAGCGCGTAATAACCGCTGACGACGCCTTGCGCCGCTTCGACGAGATTCACCATGCCGGCCTTGCGCTCGTCGAGCATCGTCGAGCGCGTTTCGATCGCGCTCCACAAGCCGACGCCCAGCAAACCCAGCCATACGAGCGCAAGCGACAGCCACAGCTTGCGGTTCAGACTCATCCTGCTCATCGTGTTGGTCTCTTTGGTGTGGTCACTTCTTCGGCATATCGTCGGCGCGCGGCTTTGGACGTGCCGTCGTAGCAAACGATTGCCTTCCTGGATAACGGCAGCCTGGCGCGCCGACTTGAGATGGCTTGTAAGGGACACACATCGCGCCGCGTCACCGGACGAGTGCGCAGAATGAAAAAAGGCCGCACGTCACCGTGCAGCCTTTCATTGTCGAAACGCGGAGTGCGGTAATCGCGCCGCCGTTCAGTCCAGCCTCAGCCCAACAACAGCTTGAGATCGTGAACCCATGGCGAGGCGCCCTGGCCATCGCGCGCAAAGAGGCGCAGCTTGCCGTCGGTATCGAATACGTAGCTGGCGGCCGTGTGGTCCATCGTGTAGCTGTCGGGCGTCTTGCCCGGCACTTTCGCGTAATAGACGCTGAAGTCCTTCGTCACCTTCTCCAGTTGCTGCTGACTGGCGGGGCGCAAGCCGACGAACGTCGGATTGAACGCGGGCACGTATTGCGCCATCAGTTCCGGCGTGTCGCGCTCGGGATCGACGGTGACGAACAACACCTGCACGCGCTTTGCATCTTCGGGGCCCAACTGCTGAAGCGCCTGCGAGAGTTCGGCCATCGTCGTCGGGCAAACGTCGGGGCAATGCGTATAACCGAAGAACAGCACGACGACCTTGCCCTTGTAGTCGGCGAGCGAGCGCGTCTTGCCGCTCGCGTCGGGCAGCGAAAAATCGGCGCCGAACTGCTTGTTGCCTGTGATGTCGACGTTCGTGAACGCAGGCTGTTCTTTCCCGCATCCCGAGATCAGCGCTGCGCCGCCGAGCGCGCACGCGACGAGTGCAACGCGCGCCGAGCGCGCGAAACGTTTGGTGAGCATGGTATTACGCGCCGATCAAGGCGCGCGCATAGTGGTCGATCAACAGCGCCGCGAAGAGCAGCGACAGATAAACGATCGAATAACGGAAGGTCTTACGCGCGAGAGCGTCGGAATATTCCCGGTAAATCTTCCACGCATACGCGAGGAACACGGCGCCCAGCAGAACCGCCGATGCGAGATACACGACTCCGCTCATGCCCGAGATAAAGGGCATCAGCGTGACGGCGAACAGAATGACCGTGTACAGGAAGATATGCAGACGCGTGTACTTTTCGCCGTGGGTGTTCGGCAGCATCGGCAGACCGGCGTTCTCGTAGTCCTTGCGGCGATACAGCGCAAGCGACCAGAAATGCGGCGGCGTCCACACGAAGATGATCAGCACCAGAATCCATGCGTCGCCGGGCACATGACCCGTCACGGCTGCCCAGCCGAGGGCCGGCGGCATCGCGCCCGACGCGCCGCCGATCACGATGTTCTGCGGCGTGGCGGGCTTCAGCAGCAGCGTGTAGATGATCGCGTAGCCGACGAAGGTGGCGATGGTCAGCCACATCGTGAGCGCATTGGTGAACGTGTAGAGCGTCCACATGCCGAGGCCGCCGAGAATCGCGGAAAACAGCAGAATTTGTGTGGTCGTGATTTCGCCGCGCGCCGACGGACGCCACGCGGTGCGGCGCATCTTCGCGTCGACTTTCTGTTCGACGAGACAGTTGATCGCGAATGCGGCGCCCGCCAGCAGCCAGATGCCGATAGCCCCGCCGATCAGCACCGTCCACGGCACCATGCCGGGCGTCGCCAGGAACATGCCGATGACCGCGCAGAAAACGGCGAGTTGCGTCACACGCGGCTTCGTCAGCGCAATGTATTGGGAAATCCGGCTACCGGGCGAATGGGGGAGAGTTGTGCTGTCCATGAAGATCACGCTGGCGCGGCATCGCGCGCGGGAAAAACGGCGCGGCCGGGACGGCTATAAGCGATTCGAAAGTTTAGCATAACGAGCAGGAGCAGCAGGATTGCGGCCCCGCCGTTATGGGCGACGGCAACGGGCAACGGCCATTGCAAAACGATGTTCGACAGGCCCGTGACGAACTGGATCCCGATCACGAGCAACACGCCGTTTGCGGGCCGCCGCAGCGACTCGAAACGGCGCATTCTCAGCGCGAACCACAGTAGATACGCGACGACGACGAACGCGAACGTGCGATGCGTCCAGTGGATCGCGACGAGCGCATTCTGCGTAATTACGTCGCCGTCGCCCGTCATGCCGAGCGCACGCCACAGGTGGAAGCCGTGCCCGAAGTCCATCGGCGGAATCCACTGGCCGTTGCAGGTCGGGAAGTCAGTGCAGGCGAGCACCGCGTAATTCGTGCTGACCCAGCCGCCGAGCGCGATCTGCACGATCAGCAGCGCAAGGCCGAAGAGCGCGGCGGTGCGCCAGCGCGCAGTTTCCGGCTCGTAGGCGGGCAATGGCGTCTGACGCGCGGCAAACCAGCCGAGCGTGCCGAGCAGCGCGAGCCCGAGCAGCAGGTGCGTCGTCACGATCACGGGTTGAAGTTTCATCGTCACGGTCCAGGCGCCGAACGCGCCTTGCACGCAGATTAGCAGCAGCAGCGACGTCGGCCACCACGGCGACACATGCAGCGGGCGGCGCCTGATGCGTGCAACCCAGGCGATGCTCGTCTGCGCGACGATCAGCACGCCTATCGCCATTGCGAAGTAGCGGTGGATCATCTCGATCCACGCTTTGGTCATGCTGACGGGACCCGTCGGCATGGCCTGAAACGCTGCGCTGATGGCCGCATGCGCGATAAACGGCGACGAGGTGCCATAGCAGCCCGGCCAGTCGGGACACCCAAGGCCCGAATCGGTCAGACGCGTGAAGCCGCCGAACATCACGAGATCGAGCGTCAGGAACGTTGTGACCCAGACCAGCTTGCGGAACTTGTTGTCGTCGGCTTTCACCCATACGTACGACATCGGCAACAGCGCAATGCACAGCCCGATCAGTCCCAATTGCAATACGAACATCTATCTTTCCTTCTTCCGCCACACAGCGCGATTCAACGTGCCCGGAGCACTTTAGCCGATACCCGAATACTTCAGCAGCTTCGTGACGTCACCCTTGATCTTGCTCGGGTCCGGGTCTTTCGGGAAACGCATCATCAGATTGCCGTTCGGGTCGACCATGTAGATGTGATCGGTGATCCGGGTGCCGTCGTCGTCGGCGGGCAGCCACGCGGCCACGTCCTTCGGATCGGCGATCAGCATCTCGGTATCGTTGTAGGCCTTATCGACGATGTCGGGCACCTTTCCGGCATCCGTGCGCAGAAACACGTTGACGATGCGCTCACGTTCGGCCCCCTGGGTCGCGCGCACCTGACGCATGAAGTACAGCTTCGTCACGCAGGGCTTGCCGCACGCACTGCTGTCGACGGAAACCATCAGCCAGTGGCCGCGCAGCGACGCGAGTTTCATCGGCTTGCCGTCTTCGCCCGTCACGACCAGCGATTCGGGAATGGGACGCTGCGGCTCGACCAGCTTCCCATAGCTCGTCGTGCCGCCCGTCGGCTTGATGACGAAGTACGCAATGTAAGCGCCGATCGCCGGCGCCGCGCAGACGAACGCGATCAGCAGCATCATCCAGCGGCCGCGCTGCCATGAGCCCTTGCCGGCCGCCTGGCGACGCGTCGTGCCCTGCGCTGGCTTCTGTCCTGCTTGCTGGGAGCGGGGGTTCTGCGTCGACACTACTGATCCTCTTTCAATGATGGTGCTGTTGGTGGTGCTTCCTGAGGTTCTCCGAAGCGCCCGTCGAGCATTATGCGTGCGGCGCCTTTTCGTTGTTGGCGCTGCCCTCGGCGCTCGCGTTCTGCGCGAGATTCTCGTGCTTCGCGGCACGTCGGGCCGCATAGAGGCCGAACGCAACGGCGGCTGCGGCCATGGTCCACCACTGGAACATATAGCCGTAGTTGCGTTCGACGCCCGACGTCTGCGTGGGCCAGTCGCGCACGAGCCCGTCGCCGTCGTCGCTGATCTGCTGGATCACGAAAGACTGCAGCGGCAGGCCTGTTTCCGCGGCATACGACGCGACATCGAGATTCTGACGAATCGTCTGATGCGCCGCCGAGCCGCCCTCGCCGAGTTCAAATGCGCGGGTCGCGTCGGCGCGCGCGATCCCTTCGATTTCGACCTCGCCCTTCGGCGTGCCGTATGGCGCGATCGTCGTGCGTTCGTTCGTGTTGCGCGGCAGCCAGCCGCGATTGACGAGCACATAGCCGCCGTCACGCAGTTTAAAGGGCATCACGACGTAAAAGCCCGGCTGGTCGTTATACGGGCGATTATCGAGGTACACCACTTGCTGCGGCATGAACTGTCCGACGGCCCGCACGCGATGAAACTCAATCGTCTTCAGCTCAACCGGCGCGGCACCGACGGTCTGCGCGGGCGCGTTCTCGAACTGCGTGATTTGCGCCTGCAGCGCTTCCTTCTGATGCGCACGATCACGCTGCCAGAAGCCGAGGCGCACCGTCACGGCGACGACGATCAGAATTAGCAGCGTGGGGATCAGACGAATCTTCATCGTGCAATTTCGGCGGAAAGACGAACCATTGCTCGCGGTGCGATAATGAAGCCGTTGCCTTCGCTTTCCTGAATTTCAGTTGCTTCCATGCACATTCTCGTTCCCATCGCTTTCGCTATGATCATCGCCAGCATGGTGTCTGCGCTGTACTTCATGATGCACGACCGCGGCAGGACGAAGCGCATGGTGTGGTCGCTGGCGACGCGTGTCGGTCTGTCGATTTCGCTGTTCCTGTTCATCCTGTTCGCGCACTGGATGGGCTGGATTCAATCGACTGGCATTCCGTACGGCCGCTGACGCACCCCGCCGACAGTCCACGACGCGCTTTCCGCAAACGCCGCGTGTCCATGACATGCGCTTCACGACGCTTGGGCTACCGCGTGTCGACGCGCGCCGTCTCAATTTGAGGGCGAAGTATGCCACTTATTTTCGCGACGATCCGGCAATACACCCTTTCGCGATCGGTGAAATTCCTACTCTAGCAAACAAAACGCCGCCCCGACGGAGTCGAGGGCGGCGCTGCTGAGACCCTTGCGTGGCTGCTTTCAGTGCCGCGCGCTCGAGATGCGAGCCGCGTTAGCCGCCGGATGCCTGTGGCGTGTTCTTGCGTCGATATGACGCACGACGCGAGGACCTCCGAAGCTCGGAAAAAAACGCTTACAGCCAGTACACGACGACGTATAGACCCAGCCATACGACGTCGACGAAGTGCCAATACCACGCCGCGCCTTCGAACGCGAAGTGATGGTCCGCCGTGAAGTGGCCGCGGATCAACCGGATCATCACCACCGTCAGCATCGTGCCGCCGAGGAACACGTGGAAGCCGTGGAAGCCCGTCAGCAGGAAGAACGTCGAGCCGTACACGCCGGACGCAAGCGTCAGGTTTAGTTCGTTGTACGCGTGGAAGTACTCGAAGCCCTGCATGAACAGGAACGTGACGCCCAGCACGACCGTCGCCGCGAGCCATGCGATGGCCTTCGAGCGATGATTCTCGCGCAGCGCGTGGTGCGAGACCGTCAGCGTCGCGCCCGACGACAGGAGCAGCGCCGTGTTGATGGTCGGCACGGGCCACGGCGTCATCGACTTGAAGTGCGACACCAGATCAGCCGGGCCGATGTTCGGCCACACCGCCGAAAAGTCCGGCCAGATCAACTTGTAGTCGAGGCTGCCGAGCTGATGCATAGCGATCGCGCGCGCATAGAACAGCGCACCGAAGAACGCGCCGAAGAACATCACTTCCGAGAAGATGAACCAGCTCATGCTCCATCGGAACGACGTGTCGACGCGCTTGCCGTACATGCCGCCTTCCGATTCGGAGATGGCGTCGCCGAACCAGTGATACAGCACGAAGAGCAGCCACAGCAGACCGATCAGCGCCGTGATGGGCGCCCACGGCTCACCGTTCACCCACGACGCAAACGATCCGAGCAGGATCAGCAGCCCAGCCGCCGCGCTGATCGGATGCCGCGACGGATGCGGTATGAAATAGTACGGGCTATCGTTTTGACCGCTCATTCTTGATTCTCCACTTCAGTCCAGTTGTTCCGCTTGGTCCGGTTGGCTCCGCAGCCGCCCGCGCCGCTCTCCGGCTCTCTCTGCAACGTCCAACGGCGCGCTTCGCTGCGCCACTCCTCTCCGGTCCGTCAGGGCGTCGAAGCGACCGCCCTTGCTCCACTTCATCGTCTAGCCGACCACCACGCGCACGATCAGGATCAACACCCCGATAAAGATCGCCGCGCCGATCAGCGCCGCGACGATCACATGCAGCGGGTTGAGCTGCGTTGCGTCCGCTTCGAGGTCGCGCCGTTTGCGCACGCCGAAAAACGACCACATCACGGCTTTCATCGACTGGCCGAAACTGCTCTTCCTGCCGCCGCCACCGCTATCGCTCATATCCTCGCCTTCTTTGGGCAAGCGTTCCTGTTACGTGTCATGCGGGGTTCGACGCCTTCGCGTTGTCAGCCGCCTGACCTTCCGACCCGCGCGGCGCTGCCGCGGGCGTGTTCAATTCGAAGAACGTGTACGAAAGCGTGATCGTCTTCACGTCCTTCGGCAATTTCGGATCGACGAGGAACACCACCGGCATCCGCTTCGATTCGTTCGCCTTCAAGGTCTGCTGCGTAAAGCAAAAGCACTCGATCTTCCTGAAGTACTCGGTGGCCTGCTTCGGCGCGTAGCTCGGAATGGCCTGCGCCTGAATCGTGCGCCCCTGCTGGTTCGTCACGTCGTACATCACCGTCGTCACTTCGCCCGGATGCACGTCGATGCTGTTCTGCTCCGGCTTGAAACCGAGCGGGCCGCGCGCGTTCGCATCGAACTCGATCGAAATCGTGCGGCTCATGTCGACCTGCGTATTCTTCGCCTCGCGCGCCGTTGCGTCGCGCTGCACGAGATTGTTGATGCCCGTGACCTCGCAGATCGCGCGATACATTGGTATCAGCGCAAACCCGAAACCGAACATCAGAAACGCGACGACGACAAGCTTGAACAGCATCGAGCGGTTAAAAGAACGATCGGCCCCAGTGGGCGGTTGCGTCGACATCGAACTTCCTCAACAGATCGCGTGCACAGGTGATCGACTCGTCACGACAGGTCAGGAAAACCAGACCTGCTTGACGATGGCACCCAGAAAAAAGACGGCGACGATAACAAGCAGAATCAGACCGAGTCGCAGATTGCCAGCGCGAATTTCTTCGGGCGTACGTCTTTTTTGTGGATTCCGGGTCATGCTGAATTTCGCGAACCTTCGTTGCTGTGCAGTGCTTCGGTTCATGTTCCGCTCCGGCGCTGCGTTTGCCGGAGCGGAGCTTCGAAGACTGCCTGATCGATTATTCGACCGTCGGCGGGTTTTCGAACGTGTGGAACGGAGCCGGGCTCGGCACGGTCCATTCGAGGCCCGTTGCGCCGTCCCACGGCTTGTCCGACGCCTTTTCGAGTTCGCCGCCGCCGCGATAAGCGGGCAGCGCGACTGCGAACAGGAAGTACACCTGCGCGAGACCGAAGCCGAACGCGCCGATCGTGATGACCTGGTTCCAGTCGGCGAACTGCGCCGGATAGTCGGCGTAGCGACGCGGCATGCCGGCCAGACCGACGAAGTGCATCGGCAGGAACGCGAGGTTGAAGAAGATCAGCGATGCCCAGAAGTGGATCTTGCCGCGCGTCTCGTTGTACATCCAGCCCGTCCACTTCGGCGACCAGTAGTACCAGCCGGCAAAAAGCCCGAACAACGAGCCCGCCACCAGCACGTAGTGGAAGTGCGCGACCACGAAGTACGTGCCGTGATACTGGATGTCGAGCGGCGCCATCGCGAGCATCAGCCCCGTCAGGCCGCCGAACGTGAACACGAACAGGAAGCCCACCGCGAACAGCATCGGCGTTTCGAACGTCAGCGAACCGCGCCACATCGTCGCGACCCAGTTGAACACCTTCACGCCCGTCGGCACCGCGATCAGCATCGTCGCGTACATGAAGAACAGCTGGCCCGTGACAGGCATGCCCGTCGCGAACATGTGGTGCGCCCAGACCATGAATGACAAGATCGCGATCGACGCCGTCGCGTACACCATCGAGCTATAGCCGAACAGCGGCTTGCGCGCGAACGCCGGGATCACCTGCGACACGATACCGAACGCCGGCAAGATCATGATGTACACCTCGGGGTGCCCGAAGAACCAGAAGATGTGCTGGTACATCACCGGGTCGCCGCCGCCTGCCGCGTTGAAGAACGACGTACCGAAGTGGCGGTCGAACAGCACCATCGTGATCGCGCCCGCGAGCACCGGCATCACGGCGATCAGCAGGTACGCGGTGATCAGCCACGTCCACACGAACATCGGCATCTTCATCAGCGTGAGGCCGGGTGCGCGCATGTTCAGGATCGTGACGACGATGTTGATGCCGCCCATGATCGAGGACGCGCCCATGATGTGGACCGCGAAGATCGCGAAGTCCATGCCCGGGCCCATCTGCGTGGACAGCGGCGCGTACAGCGTCCAGCCGGCGGCCGTCGCGCCGCCCGGCGTGAAGAACGAGCCGACCAGCAGCACGGCAGCGACGGGCAGCAGCCAGAAGCTGAAGTTGTTCATCCGCGCGAAGGCCATGTCCGATGCGCCGATCTGCAGCGGAATCATCCAGTTCGCGAAGCCGACGAAGGCCGGCATGATCGCGCCGAACACCATGATGAGGCCGTGCATGGTGGTCAGCTGGTTGAAGAACTCGGGACGCATGATCTGCAGACCCGGCTCGAACAGTTCGGCGCGGATTCCCAGCGCCATCACGCCCCCTGACAGGAACATGATGAACGAGAAGAGCAGGTACAGCGTACCGATGTCCTTGTGGTTGGTCGCGAACAACCAGCGACGCCAGCCGTGCGGCGTCGCGTGCGCGTGGTCGCCGTGGACGTGCTCGTGCCCCGCGGTTACATCGTGTCCGATGCTAGACATGACAATCTCCTAAATCGAATGCTGCTTTTCTCTGACTGTGACACGTCAGGCCGCTGGGCTGATCTCGACCCGGCGCGCTTCCTTCGCGTCCGCACCGCCCGTGATCGTCTCCGGCTTCTTCAAAATAATGTGGTCTTCGGCGATGCCTGCTGCCTTGAGCGCATCGCGCACGGCTTCTGCACGCGCCTTCGCGAGCTTCGCGTTCTTGTCGACCGAACCCGTTGAGTCCGTGTAGCCCGACAGCGTGAACTTCGCATCGGGATGCGCCTTCGCGTACGCGGCGGCTGCATCGACAGCGACCTTCGCGTCGGCGGGCAACGTGCTCTTGTTCGTTTCGAAGTAGATCGTGGCGGGCAGCGACGTTTGCGGCGCCGATGCCGCTGCATTGTCCGAAGCGCCCGATGCCGCCGCGGGAGCCGATGCGCCCGCTTCGCCGCTTGCCGCTGCCGCGCCGCTCGCCCCTTGCGCGCCGCTCGCAGCCGTTGCCTCCGACGCTGCCGCCGCCGCTGCGCCCGCGAGGTGATCGCCACCCGACGGCAGACGGCCGTTGCGTGCATCCGCGACCTGCTTCGGCTGCAGGATGTCGCCTGTGTGGTTGCCCCACGAATTGCGCTCGAACGTGATGACGGATGCGATCTCGACGTCATTCAGCGTCGGCGCCCACGACGGCATCGCGTTCTTGCCCTTCAGCACGATGCTCACGTGATCGGCGAGCGGGCCGTTCGCGACCTTGCTGCCGTCGAGCGCGGGGAACGCGCCGCCGCCCTTGCCCGTCGGCTGGTGGCAGACCGCGCAGTTCGACGCGTACACCTTGCCGCCGCGCTCCGTCAACTCGGCCAGCGTGTAGGTCTTGTTGGGATCGTCCTGGCCCGCGGCCATTTTCTTCTTCTCGTCGTCGACCCACTTCGCGTAGTCGTCATCGGACAGCACGTTCACGACGACGGGCATGTACGCGTGCTCCTTGCCGCAGAGTTCCGTGCAGAAGCCGCGATACGTGCCGACCTTCTCGGCCTTGAACCACGTGTCGCGCACGAAGCCGGGAATCGCGTCCTGCTTCACGCCGAACGCCGGCACGTACCACGAGTGAACGACGTCGTTCGCAGTGGTGATGATGCGGATCTTCTTGTTGACAGGCACGACGAGCGGGTTGTCGACTTCCTGCAGATAGGTATCCGTGATCGGCTGCTGACCGTTGACCTCGCTACGCGGCGTGGTCAGCGTCGACAGGAAGCTGATGCCTTCGCCGGGACCCTTCACGTAGTCGTAGCCCCACTTCCATTGGTAGCCAGTGACCTTGACGGTCAGGTCGGCGTTGGAGGTGTCCTTCATCGCGACGACGGTCCGCGTGGCAGGCAGCGCCATCAGGACGACGATGATGAACGGGACAACGGTCCAGATGATTTCGACGGTGGTGCTTTCGTGGAAATTGGCGGCCTTGTGACCCTTCGATTTGCGGTGCGCGAAGATCGAATAGAACATCACGCCGAACACGCCGATGAAGATGATCGTACAGAGGATCAGCATCAGCGTATGGAGGCTGTAGAGCTCCTCAGCGATTCTGGTCACTGGCGGCTGGAGATTGATCTCATTGACGCTGGGGCCGCCTGGACTGTCGCCGACTGCAAGGGCGGCGCCGGCGAAGAGCAGCCCGCTACACGCCAGCACGCCCGTGAGGGCTCGCTTGATTGTTTTCATAGCTTCCTTACCCAAAATTTCCATTCAAACCCTCGACCCCGCTGGAAGGCTGCCCCTCGTCCTCTGGAATGGCGCGTGATTCAATGCGCAACTTTTGACGCCTAACACTGCCTGAGCCACAGACGCAGTTCGTCGGCGAATTGCGCGCGCCGATATTGCGCAAGATGCTGCCCGACCGCAACCGTCTCGCCCCGCGACACCAGCTTGATGTAATCGCGCGGCGCCGCTCCCCGTTCGACACGCACCCAGCGCGGATTGAATTCGAACTGCGTGAGCTGCTCGGCGCTGACCTGTTCGATCACGAGCCGGTTTGGAAACAGCCGGATGCGTTCGTAATCGACGGCATGGCGCGCATAGACCGCAAATGCAGCGCCGACAGCGAGCAACTCGATACCCGTGAACGGCAACACCAGCCACGCGCCGCACAGGACCAGCAGGAATGCTATCAACAGCGAGAATGCCGCGAGCGAGACATAGAAGAACACGAATTGCCGCGGCGACACCGAACAATTGCGCTTCATCGTCCAGTCCTTGAGGACGGGTTCCGACTCAGCAAGCAGATCGGTTGCATTCATCGCTGCCTCCCGCGAACCGCCGTCATCGCATACCGCCAATGCCATTCACGCCCAGCAACTACGGCTGCCCGAATCGCAAACGCCCCGGGCCTGTCGCTCCAATTGTGGGGACATTGAGCGACAAACTGACGCATTATAGGGCCGATCTATGGCATCCACAAGCAATGCCCTATCGGCCGCCAAGCCAAGCTGCACAAGCTTCTGCGCCGTTTTGACGCAGTTTTTGACGTGGTAATCCCAGACATAACAGATGTCATCTTTACCGCCTCAACGATTCTTCTGCCGCCCCCGCCCTATGTCTTCGATTCGCACGATTCCGTGCCCTTCGGGGGTCGTCCGAGGCACGGCCTTCCATGCGTGTCCGTAGATCACCTCGAAGGTCAGAGGGATCGTGCCATCGGCGCGCCGGCGCGCTTCGAGCGCTGCGAGCAGCGCCTTGTGCATGCGCCTCGACCCGACACCCGGCAACCCTTCGCGCTGCAACGGATAAGCGCCCCAACGGCGCACATCGGCGAGCAGCGATTCAGGCGACTTGTAGGTGATGGTCAGCGTCTCCTGGTCCATCACGGGGATTTCGAAGCCACTTTCGACAAGCATATCGCCCAGATCGTGCATGTCTACGAAGTCGATTACATGTTTGTGCGTATTGACGCCGTGCGCCGCTTCGATCTCGGCATAAGCTCCGCGCAGTTCTTTCAGCGTGTCGGGTCCGAGCGTGCTGAACATCAACAGGCCGTTGACCTTCAGCACGCGCTGCCACTCAGGGAAAACGAGATCGGGCCGCGAATGCCAATGCAGCGCGAGGTTGGACCAGATGAATTCGAATGCACCCGACGCGAAAGGCAGCGCGGAAAAATCGGCTTGAGCAAAGCGCGGACCGCGTGAGCCGAGCGCCTTGCCAAGCGATGCGGGCAGAAAGCGCCGCCAGCTGGTATCGGTGGCGTCGTGCCTGACGGCGCGCGCGAGCATCGCTTGCGAGAGATCGGTGCCGAACACGGGCGCTTCGGGAAAGCGCTCGCGCAGCGAAAGGAGATCGTCGCCGGCGCCGCAGCCCGCATCGAGCACCTGCGCCGGATTCACCTTGATGTAGTCGAGCCGTTCGCGCATGCGCTGCGCGATCTCGCGCGGCAGGAACGCGACGTCGTCGAACGTGGCGGCCCGGCGGTCGAAAATCTTCCGAATGCGGCGCGAATCATAGGCCGGACGGCTAGTTTCGGTGACAGACACGGTCATTGGAGTCGTACGGACGAAGAGTGCGAAGTATACTCGCTCGATTCCGTCCCTTCAGTGTCAGCGGCCTTCGGAGGCGTGTCGATATGCCGAATTGGGCTTTTCGGTGGTCCCGCTCAGGCGGTTCGCGCCACGCGTTTCGCGAACGGTTCGTCGGCGTCGCGCAACGTTCGATCTCGACACTGCCGACGCTCGCGCGGGTTGCGCTGCCGAATCTCTGCGCGTTATGCGGCAATATGTCGCATCGAACGCTGTGCGGATTTTGCGACGAATCATGGTGGAACGAAGCGCGACTGCGCTGCACCGTGTGCGCGGTTCCGCTGAGCGGCTTTCGGCGCGCGAGCGTCACGCGATATCGCTGCGGCAACTGCATCGCGACACCGCCTTCGTTCGACGCGACGCTCGCCGTCGCCGACTATCGCGCGCCGCTGGATGCGCTTGCAGTCGGGTTGAAGTTTCGCGCGCGGCTCGCGCTCGCGCACGAGTTCGCGCGGCGCCTCGCGTGGTCCGCAGCGGACGCGCTCGACGAACGCGACCGCCCCGACGTCGTCGCGCCCGTTCCGCTTTCGGCGCGGCGGCTCATCGAGCGCGGCTACAACCAGGCGTGGGAAATCGCGCGACCCTGTGCGAAAGCGATGGGTGCTCGCAGCGATGCTGCGCTCGTGCACCGCGTGATCGACACGGCGCCGCAATCGAAGCTCGATCGCGAGGCGCGCAGGCAGAATGTCGGCCGGGCGTTCGAGGTCGCCAAGCCGGTTAAGGGCCTGCATGTCGCCGTCGTCGACGATGTGATGACGACGGGCGCCACGCTCGACGCGCTGGCCCGCACGCTGAAGGCAGCAGGCGCGCGCCGCGTGACCAACCTGGTCGCGCTTCGGACGCCAAAAAACTAGTTTTCAACTCACCCGCTTATGTTCAACGTCGTTCTCGTCGAGCCTGAAATTCCGCCGAACACCGGCAACGTGATCCGCCTGTGCGCGAACACGGGCGCGCGCCTGCATCTGATCGAACCGCTCGGCTTTCCGCTCGATGACGCGAAGATGCGCCGCGCCGGTCTCGACTACCACGAGTACGCGAAGATGCAGGTGCATCGCGATTGGGACGCGCTGATCGAAAGCGAGTCGCCTGACCTTGCGCGCATGTTCGCGTTCACGACGCGCGGCTCGAGTCCATTTCATTCGCACGCGTTCAGGCCGGGAGACTGGTTCGTGTTCGGCGCGGAAACGCGCGGCCTGCCGGATTCCGTACTGAACCGCTTTCCGAACGAACAGCGCGTGCGGCTGCCGATGCGTCCCGGCAATCGCAGCCTGAATCTGTCGAATACCGTAGCCGTCGTCGTGTTCGAGGCGTGGCGTCAGGCGGGGTTCGAGGGCGGCGCCTGAAGGCGTCGTTCGAATTCGGTCCGGTAGCGCGAGAACATCGTTTCGTCGAAACACGCGAAGATCACGCGTTCGACGAGAGGCACCTTGGGCAACATGTCGGTCGTGGCTTGAACGGCAATGCGCACCGCGTCGTCGGCGGGGAAGCGATAGACGCCGCAGCTGATCGCGGGAAACGCAATGCTCGTCGCGCTCGCGTCCTGCGCGAGTTCTAGCGAGCGCCGGTAGCACGAAGCCAGCAGTACCGCCTCGCCACGCTCGCCGCCGTGCCACACGGGGCCGACCGCGTGAATCACATGACGCGCCTTCAACCGGTAACCGCCCGTTATCTTCGCGTCGCCCGTCACGCAGCCGCCTAGCCGCTCGCATTCGCGCAGCAGATCGGGACCCGCTGCGCGGTGGATCGCGCCATCCACGCCACCGCCGCCCAGCAATGACGTGTTCGCCGCGTTGACGATCGCGTCGACGTCGAGCGTCGTGATATCGACGACACGCGTTTCGAGCGTGCAACTGCCAATGGTGAGCATGGGAAAACCTCCAGATTCAATACAGCATCGATAGGAGGTGGACAGCAAAAGAAGCGAGCCGTTCGGCGCGAAGCGTTACCGGCTGCGTAAAACACTTTCGGGCGATTTGCAGCGATCAGGCTTCTACACGCCGATCGGCAAGGTGCGCGACGCGCTTCTACTCGGCCTTCGCGTCACGGCGCAGCAGCGCGCTGACGGCGTCGCGCGGCGCCACGCTGTTGAACAGCACATCGCAGACGGCGCCCGTGATCGGCATGTCGATACCGTTGGCCTGCGCGATCGAGAGCACGCCGCGGGCGCAGCGCACGCCCTCGGCGACATGCCCAAGCGCGTTGAGAATATCGTCGAGCGAGCGGCCGTTTGCGAGCTGCATGCCGACCGTGCGGTTGCGCGACAGATCGCCCGTCGCCGTCAGGATCAGGTCGCCGAGGCCGGTGAGGCCCGTGAATGTTTCGGCGCGGCCACCGAGCGCCGTACCCAGACGCGACATTTCGGCGAGACCGCGCGTGATCAGCGCCGCGCGCGCATTCAGACCGAGTCCGAGGCCATCGCCGATGCCCGTCGCGATCGCGAGCACGTTCTTCACCGCGCCGCCGACTTCGACGCCGATCACGTCATCGCCGCTATAGATGCGCATCGCACCGTGATGAAACGCCGCGACGGTCCGCTCGCGGCACGCCGCCGACGCGCTCGCCACCGTCAATGCGACGGGCAGCCCCTTCCCGACCTCGCGTGCGAAGCTCGGCCCGGACAGCGTGCCGTTGCTCGTGTGCCCGCTCAACTCCTGCGCGACGACCTGATGCGGCAGCAGTTGCGTATCCGCTTCGAAGCCCTTGCAGAGCCACACGATATGCGCCGGCACCTTGCCCGAGTCGCGCATCGTGCGCAGCATCGCGCGCAAGCCCGCGACGGGCGTGGCGATCACGCACAGCGCGTCATCGGCGAGCGCGTGATTCAGTGCGACATCGAGATTCGCTTCGAAGCGAAGTGCGGGCGGCAACTTGACGCCCGCCAGATAGCGGGCGTTTTCGCGCGATGTGGAGAGTTCGGCGACGAGCGTGGCATCGCGCGCCCAGAGCACCGTATCGTGCCGAGCGGCCAGATGACCGGCGAGTGCGGTGCCCCATGCACCGGCGCCGAGAACGGCGACCTTCATACCCGGCACCGCCTGCATGCGTCAGTGCTTGGCGGTGCTCTGCGCGCCGCCTTCCTGCGCAGCGATCTGCGCAATGCGCTGCTCGTACAGCGCCTGGAAGTTGATTTCGGCGAGATGGATGGGCGGGAAGCCTGCGCGGGTGATCGCATCGGCGATGTTCGAGCGCAGGTACGGGAACAGGATGGTCGGGCATGCAATGCCGACGAGCGGATCGATCTGTTCAGCCGGGATGTTGCGGATGTCGAAAATGCCGGCCTGCTTCGCTTCGATCAGGAACGCGACCTTGTCGTTGACCTTCGCCGTCACCGTGCCCGTGACGAGAATTTCGAACACCGTGTCCGCGAGGCGCTCAGCCTTCACATCGACTTCGACTTCAACCGACGGCATTTCCTGCTCGAGGAAAATAGCCGGCGAATTCGGCTGCTCGAGCGACATGTCTTTCAGGTAGATGCGCTGGATATTGAAGAACGGCTGGTTGTTATCGTCGGACATGGTTCTCTACTCCCTAAATTTCGTTGCGGCGGACGGTTGCCGCCAGATCTCGTTGTGCTGCGGGCCGCCCAGAGGGACAGCCTCAAACCGGCCGGTGCAAATGCTGTAGCCGTGTTGCCCGGCCTTCTGTTGTTCGCTACCGCGTGCCGCGATGGACGCGGCGCGCAAGACGTGCGATTGGCGCCTCGAAGCCGCCTTGTTATGCGACAGCTTCGAGCAGCGGCGTCAGACCGCCCGCGCGATCGAGCGCGGACAGATCGTCATAACCTCCAACGTGCGTCTCACCGATGTACACCTGCGGCACCGTGCGACGGCCCGTGCGCGTCATCATTTCCTGACGGCGCGCCGGGTCCTTGTCGATCAGCACCTTTTCGATGTGCTCGACGCCGCGCGACTTTAGTAGACGTTCGGCCATCTGGCAATACGGGCACACCTGCGTGCTGTACATGATCACCTTGTTCACTTCGCAACTCCTTGTTTGACGACGGGCATGCCCGCTTGCTGCCAGGCGTCGACGCCGCCTTCCAGCACGTGCACCTCCGCGTAGCCCGCGTCGCGCACGATGCGTGCCGCCCTGTTCGACTGCTGTCCGGTTTGGCAGACCAGCAGCACCGGGTTGCTCTTATTCTTCACGAGTTGGCCGACTTTCGCTTGCAGCTCGCCAAACTCGACGTGCCGCGCCGACGGCAGGTGTCCCTTCGCATAGTCCGCTGCGGAACGCAGATCGACGACGACGGCGTTACGCCGGTTGATAAGCTGCGTGGCGGCAGCCGCCGAGAGGCCGCCGCGTCCACGGCGTGCGATCGTCGGCCACAGGAGCAACGCCCCGGAGATGAGGGCAACCGCGATCAGTACAAGGTTCGTGTAATCGGTGAAAAACTTCACGGAAGATCCGCCGGAAAAAAAGGAAGAAATCGGGTTAAATCGGAAAGGGCAATCCGACCATTATAAAATAACCGTCTGACGCGATGGCGATCGCCAGCCGCTGGCTGCGATGGCGCCACGATTTCGCCCCCGATTACCGCTTCCTTACTACCGACCGGCACGACATGTACAAACTCGTTCTCATCCGCCACGGCGAATCGACGTGGAATAAGGAAAACCGCTTCACCGGCTGGGTCGACGTCGACCTGACCGAACAGGGTAACCTCGAAGCGCAGCAGGCAGGCACGCTGCTCAAAGACTCGGGCTACACGTTCGACATTGCGTACACCTCAGTGCTCAAGCGCGCGATCCGCACGCTGTGGCACGTGCAGGACAAGATGGACCTGATGTACCTGCCCGTCGTGCACTCGTGGCGCCTCAACGAGCGTCACTACGGCGCCCTGTCGGGCCTGAACAAGGCCGAAACGGCGGCGAAGTTCGGCGACGACCAGGTGCTGGTCTGGCGCCGCAGCTACGACACGCCGCCGCCCGCGCTGGAACCGACCGACGAGCGCACGTCGTACGACGATCCGCGCTACGCGAAGGTGCTGCGCGAGGAATTGCCGCTCACCGAGTGCCTGAAGGACACGGTGGCGCGCGTAATGCCCATCTGGAACGAATCCATCGCACCCGCGATCAAGACGGGCCGCAAGGTGCTGATCGCCGCGCACGGCAATTCGATCCGCGCGCTGGTCAAGTATCTGGACAACATTTCCGATTCGGACATCGTCGGACTGAACATTCCGAACGGCGTGCCCCTCGTCTATGAACTGGACGAAGACCTGAAGCCGATCAAGCACTACTACCTCGGCGATCAGGAAGCGATCGCGAAGGCGCAAGCCGCTGTCGCCAAACAGGGCAAGGCGGGCTGATGCGGCCATCGCCACGGCTCGTTGCGACTCGCGGCGAGCCGTGGTTTTTCCATGGTTTCCGGCGCTTTCGGGTGAATGCCGCTCTTTCCCGCCCTCGCGCGCTCCATGATTCGCGGCTGCTCTTTTCTGACGGCATTGCCACGTATGGGCCATGTTCGCGCCATCCCGATGCCGCATGATGAAGCCGTCGCAGACAACGCTCGCGCAATCGATACCGGTGCATACGCAACGGTATCGGCAAAATGTGGCGCGCGTCAGGCCATTTTTGGCGCTTCGGACGTCCGCCAGCGCACATTGCTTCCCGCCCTTGCCGGCGATCCTTAGAACCTGCCTGCGCAATCGCTGTCGAATCTCGATCAACCCTCAGGTACGGGCCGTGCGAGCGTCACGTTATACTTGTCCGTCCTTTTCCTTTGACGCTGCCACCCGCATCCGACCGCAACATACTCTATGCGAAAGAACCTGAAATCCATCGGCCTTATCGCCGCGGGCCTCGCTACCGGCGTTTTTGCAACCCTGCAACTGAGCGCCTCGGCCCAGCAACCCGCGTCCGCGCCGTTGCCGCTCGACCAGTTGAGGCTCTTCGCCGAAGTCTTCGGGCAGATCAAGCATGAGTACGTGGAGCCGGTCGACGACAAAAAACTGCTGACGTCCGCGATCAAGGGCATGGTGTCGAGCCTCGATCCGCACTCGTCGTATCTCGACAAGTCCGACTACGAAGAACTGCAGGAGCAGACCAAGGGCCGCTTTGCGGGCCTCGGCATCGAGATCTCGCAGGAAGACGGCCTGATCAAGGTCATCTCGCCGATCGAGGACACGCCCGCGTTCCGCGCCGGCATCCGTCCGGGCGACCTGATCACCCGCATCAACGACAAGCCCGTGCGCGGCATGACGCTGGATAAAGCCGTCAAGCAGATGCGCGGCGACCCGGGCACCAAGGTCACGCTCACCATCTTCCGCAAGACCGACGACCGCACGTTCCCGCTCACGGTCACGCGCGCGGTCATCCGGGTCCAGAGCGTGAAGTCGAAGATCCTCGCGCCGGGCTACGCGTACGTGCGCATCACGAGCTTCCAGGAACGCACGACGCCTGACCTCGCCGCGAAGCTGCAGGACATCGCGCGCCAGCAGCCGAACCTGAAGGGCCTGATCCTCGATCTGCGCAACAACGGCGGCGGCCTGCTGCAAAGTGCCGTAGGTGTGGCCGGCACGTTCCTGCCGCCCGATTCCGTCGTCGTGTCGACGAACGGCCAGATTCCGGATTCGAAGCAGGTCTACCGCGATACCTTCGACAACTATCGCCTGCCGTCCTTCGACGGCGATCCGCTGAAGAATCTGCCGCCCGTCTTCAAGACCGTGCCGATGATCGTGCTGACCAACGCCTACTCGGCGTCGGCGTCCGAAATCGTCGCGGGCGCGCTGCAGGATCAGCATCGCGCGATGATCGTCGGCAAGACGACGTTCGGCAAGGGATCGGTGCAGACCGTGCGTCCGATGACGGCGGACACCGCACTGCGTCTGACCACGGCGTACTACTACACGCCGAGCGGCCGCTCGATCCAGAACAAGGGCATCCGGCCTGACATCGCCGTCGACCAGTATGCGGACGGCGACCCCGACGACGCACTCGTCACGCGAGAAGTCGACTACTCGAATCACCTTGCGAACACGCAGGACCCGAACGAGAAGAAGGAACAGGAACAGCGCGAACAGGAGCGCATGGACCAGTTGCGTCAGCTCGAAGAGCAGAACGACAAGAAGACGCCGGAACAGCGCGCGAAGGATCGCGATCGCAAGCCGATCGAGTTCGGTTCCGCTGACGACTTCATGCTGCAGCAAGGCCTGAACAAGCTCGAAGGCAAGCAGGTGGTCGAATCGAAGTCGCTGATGGAGCGGCGTCTCGCGCAGAACAAGCCGGCGCAATCGGCTTCGGCGCCCGTCGCCGTGAAGCCCGCGCTGCCCGCCACGCCGACGGCGACCACCCCGGCGGCGCCCGGTTCGGCTACAGCGCCGGCTTCGCAACCTGCTACGCCGAGCAAGTAAGCGCTACGGCGCATCCCCGGTGTCTTCGCGGCCAGTGCCGCGAAGACACCTTCCTCCGCGCGATTAAAATAACGAGAACCGCGCCGCCTCCCGTATCGAGCGAGCGCGACACATACGACACACGCCGCGCCCCGCCATGAACGACGATCAACTTCTGCGCTATTCCCGTCACATTCTCGTCGACGAACTCGGCATCGAGGCTCAGCAGAGCTTTCTCGACGCGCATGCGATCGTGGTCGGCGCAGGCGGCCTCGGCTCGCCAGCGGCGATGTATCTGGCGGCGTCGGGTGTCGGCAAGCTGACGCTCGTCGATGCCGATACCGTCGATCTCACCAATCTGCAGCGGCAGATCCTGCACGTCACGAAGTCGGTGGGACGGCTGAAGGTCGAATCGGGACGCGACACGATCGCGCAACTGAATCCGGATGTCGAAGTGAACGCGGTGGCCGAACGCGTCGACGATGCGTGGCTCGATCGCTCCGTGCCGCAAGCGACTGTCGTGCTCGACTGCACGGACAACTTCGCGACGCGCCACGCGATCAATCGCGCGTGCGTCGCGCACGGCGTGCCGCTCGTATCGGGCGCGGCGCTGCGTTTCGACGGCCAGATCAGCACATTCGATTTCCGCAACGACGACTCGCCGTGCTACGCGTGCGTGTTTCCGGAGGATCAGCCGTTCGAGGAAGTCGCGTGCTCGACGATGGGCGTGTTTGCGCCGACGGTCGGGATCATCGGCGCGATGCAGGCGGCGGAAGCGCTGCGCGTGATCGCGGGCGTCGGCGAGCCGCTGGTCGGCCGCCTGATGATGCTCGATTCGTTGCGGATGGAGTGGAACACGATGCGCATCGCGCGTCAGCGGGATTGCACCGTGTGCGGCGAGCGCGATCATTCATAAGAAAGAACCGCCGCAACGACTCATCTGATTTCGGGCGCTGGATCAATCAAGCCGAAGCGCCCGAACGAACAACTACAGCTCAAGCCCGCGCGACCCGTTCCAGCGCCGACTGCACCTCTTCAGGCTCGAATGCCGCGAGCACGTCGGCGACGGGCTTTTCCAGCGCCTTCAGATGCGAGCGCAGGATCTCCTGCTTCACGAGCAGCAACTGGCTCGGATGCATCGAAAATTCCGTCAGTCCCATGCCGAGCAACAGACGCGTCAGCGCCGGATCGCCCGCCATTTCCCCGCAGATCGACACCGGCACGCCCGCCCGCTTCGCCTCGCGCAGCGTGAGCGCGATCAGATGCAGCACGGCGGGATGCAGCGGGTCGTACAGATGCGCGACGGCGTTGTCGGCGCGATCGATCGCGAGCGTGTACTGGATCAGGTCGTTCGTGCCGATCGACAGGAAGTCGAGCCGCTTCAGGAACAGCGGCAACGCGATCGCCGCAGCGGGAATCTCGATCATCGCGCCGACGCGCACGTTCGGGTCGTAGGCGAGGCCTGCATCGTCGAGCTGGCGTTTGGCTTCCTGGATCAGATCGAGCGTCTGGTCGATCTCGCGTGCATGCGCGAGCATCGGAATCAGAATCTTCACTGCGCCATACGCCGACGCGCGCAGGATCGCGCGCAGTTGCGTCAGGAACATGTGCGGCTCGGACAGGCTCCAGCGGATCGCGCGAAGGCCGAGCGCCGGGTTCGGCGCCGTTTCGTATTCGTCGCCGATCGAATCGAGCGGCTTGTCAGCGCCGACGTCGATCGTGCGGATCGTCACGGGCATCCCGTTCATCAACTCGACCGCGCGCCTGTAGGCGGTGAACTGCTCCTCCTCTTCCGGCATCCCATGCTTCTGGTTCATGAAGAGGAACTCGGTACGGAACAGGCCGATGCCCGTCGCGCCCGCGTCGAGCGCCGACTGCGCGTCCTCGGGCAGCTCGATGTTCGCGCACAGCTCGATGCGCGTGCCGCACACCGTCTGCGTCGGCGAGAATTTCAGACGCTGAAGCTTGCGCGCCTCCAGCGCCTTCTCGCTCTGCCGGTACGAATATTCTTCGAGCACGATCGGCGCCGGATCGACGATCACGATGCCATGGTCGCCGTCGACGATGATCAGATCGTCCTGGCGGATCAGCGCGCTCGCGTGCTGCACACCGACCGTCGCGGGAATGCCGAGGCTGCGGGCGACGATCGCCGTATGCGACGTGCGGCCGCCCAGATCCGTGACGAAGCCCTGGAAGGTCTGCGTCTTGAACTGCATCATGTCGGCGGGCGCAATGTCGTGCGCGACCACGATCATTTCGTCGCAGCGGCCGTGGATGCTGACGAGCGAGCCCGTCGCGCCCGCGAGCGCCTTCAGCACGCGCTCGACCACCTGTTCGATGTCGGCTTTGCGCTCACGCAGATACTCGTCTTCCACTTCGTCGAAGTGGCGCGTCAGGCGTTCGAGCTGTTCCGTCAACGCCCATTCGACGTTGTAGCGGCGAGTGCGGATGAGGTCGATGGTTTCCTGAACGAGCATCGCATCGTTCAGGATCATTGAATGTACGTCGAGAAACGCGCCCATTTCGGTGGGCGCGTCGGCGGCCAGATCGGCGCGCAGTTCGTCGAGCTCCTGATGAACGACCCGCTGGGCCGCGCGAAAGCGCTCCACCTCGTCCTCGATCTGGGTGGGCTCGATCAGATAGTGGTCGACGTCCAGCGCAGCCGGGGCGATCAGATATGCCCGCCCGATGGCGATACCTCGTGACACGGGAATTCCATGCAGCGTGAACGACACGCGCACCTCCTCTAGTTGTGTAATGCCGCGGCAAACCGCTGCAGTGCTCTCAGACCCCGCCGATCATTATAAATTCCGTAGCGCGCCAAGGTGCTGTGCAGCGCAGCATCACGAGGCATGGCCTTCGACCGCGATGCTGTCGCCCGGCTTGCCATGTGCTTGCGTCGGGAATACATCGTTGGAACATCGATCTTCGGAATATGCGCAGCGGCACGATGGGGCAGCAAGCCTCATCCGACGGACAAACGCGGCCGTCAAAAAGAAAACGCCGCGACATCGCGGCGTCTCATTCAAAACGAAAGCGGGAGCGGATTTTTAACGGCAGATTTCTTATTGGCCTTCGCCGAATTTATCGGCGATCAGTTGAAGCAGTGCATCCATCGCTTCTTTCTCGTCCTCGCCTTCCGTCTCGATCAACACCGTACTGCCGATGCCCGCTGCCAGCATCATCACGCCCATGATGCTCTTCGCGTTGATGCGCCGGCCGCTGCGGCTCATCCAGATTTCCGCCTGGAAGTTGGCGGCAAGTTGCGTCAGCTTGGCCGATGCGCGAGCGTGCAGCCCCAGCTTGTTCACGATGGTTGTTTCTTGTTGCAGCATGTGTTGTTCCGATGCGCTGGTGTTGAAGTTATCGAGGTACACACAAAAACCCGCCACACGCGGCGCGCTTGCCGTGTGGCGGATGATATGCGGCGCTCACGCGTCGTTTGAATCGCAGCCGGACCCGTTGCCGGCCTTGCAGGTTTCGGCTAGTGCCTTGTCCGGCGGTAATGCGGGAATGCAATCAGCGGTGCTCGCGACGGGAACGGCGGGCGGCGGCGTCGCCGGTCCGACGGCTTGAATGCCTTTGGTCGCGCCCGCCAGCGCCTTGTCGACGAGCACATCGAGCGGCGTCGCGCGATAACAGACGGCGCGCACCAGCATCGGCAGATTCACGCCCGCCAACACGCGCACATCGGGAAGGGACGCGAGCCGGCCTGCAATGTTCGCCGGCGTCGCGCCGAACATGTCGGTCAACACAAGCGTGCCGTTTTCTTCCTTGAGCCTGTCGATCTCCGCATACGCGGACGAAACGACCTGTACGGGATCGCAATCGGGCGACACGTCGATGACGCCGATGCGGGCGGGCAAGCCGCCGTATATGTGCGCGACACACTCGCGTAGCGCTGTGGCGAAGGGAGCGTGCGCAATGATCAGAATGCCTGCCATGTCAGCCTTGCTGCAGAAAACCGCCCGGAAATCGCTGCCCTGCTTCCCGTGCGCCGCGCGTCAGATGGAAAGCCTTGCGCGGCAAGCGGGAAACGAGGCCCATCGAACTCGCCTGAGATCAGGCCGCCAAGGGGCCGGATCACGCTGCCCTTCACGGGCCGCTATCAGGCGAGCGGGCATTGTAACAGCCTCATTTTCGCGCTTTCGGCCTTTTCACGCCTGGCTGGCCGACAGCGCGAACCTTCATTGCCTTCAGTGCAGAACATGGCGGCGCACGCGCGCCGCTTCAACCGACGGCCTTCTCTAGCGCATCGATGAACATTGCCGCGACGTCGAACCCCGTCTGATCCATGATCTCGCGGAAGCAGGTCGGACTCGTGACATTCACTTCCGTCAGCCAGTCGCCGATCGCATCCAGCCCGACGAGTAACAGCCCGCGCGCGTTCAGCACCGGCCCGAGCGCTTCGGCGATCTCCCGATCGCGCGCCGTCAGCGATTGCGCAACGCCCAGACCGCCCGCCGCGAGATTGCCGCGCACCTCGCTGCCCTGCGGAATGCGCGCAAGCGAATACGGCACCGGCTCGCCGCCGATCAGCAGAATGCGCTTGTCGCCCGCCTTGATCTCGGGGATGAACTTCTGCGCCATCACCGAACGCGCGCCGTCGTGGCTCAGCATCTCGACGATCGAGCCGAGGTTCATGCCGTCCGCCTTCACGCGGAACACGCCCATGCCGCCCATGCCGTCAAGCGGCTTCAGGATCACGTCGCCGTGCTCTGCGTGGAAGGCGCGCAGACGGGCCGGATCGCGCGTGACGAGCGTCGGCGCGACGAACTGCGGGAACTCGCCGATCGCCATCTTTTCCGAATGGTCGCGAATCGCCTGCGGCTTGTTGAAGATGCGCGCGCCCGCGCGTTCCGCAAGTTCGAGCAGCCACGTCGACGTCACGTATTCCATGTCGAAGGGCGGGTCCTTGCGCATCAGCACCGCGCCGAAGCCCGCCAGCGCGCGCGCTTCGACTGGTTGCGCTTCGTACCAGACGTCGCGATGGCCGTCCGACTGATCGCCGACGATCTCAAAGCGATACACGTTCGCCTCGACGCCGGAGCCCGTCCACGCCAGATGCTCCGGCTCGCACGCGTAGAGCGTGTGACCGCGCTTCGCGGCCTCGGCCATCATCGCGTAGGTCGAATCCTTGTAGATCTTGAAGCGGGAAAGCGGGTCGGCGATGAAGAGAATATCCATGGAGTTCCTGATGCGCCCTCGCGGGCCGCGCGTTGTTCGATATAGCGTACGGCAAACGCGCCGATGCCGTGCGTCTGCGTGCCCGTCCGGCGGCATTCGATTCCGCCGGGGCAACAGCCTACCGTGAGTACGCCCGACATGCTTGCCGCGCGCCCGCCCGCATTCATTCTCCGGCGACGGGCTTGCACGCCTTGCCGGCAGCAACGGGCGCGCCCGCCGTCAGACCTGAATCGCCTCGGGATCGGTCTTTTCCAGTTCCACCGACGCCGCCAGCAGCCCCAGCCGCCCAACCACGCCATACATGTAGAAGCGGTTCGGCGGCGCGGCGCCCGGCTTCGCGTGCGCATCGGGGAGCGCCGTATGCTCGAAGCCGAGCGGCACGAAGTGCATGCCCGGCGCGTTCAGGTTCTGGTCGCGGTCGCGGCTGCCGTGCACGCGATAGAAACCGCCCACCACGTAACGGTCGATCATGTACACGACGGGCTCGGCCACCTCCTCGCCGATACGCTCGAACGTGTACACGCCTTCCTGCACGATCATGTCGTGCACTTCGAGCCCTTCCTTCGTGGTCGCCATCTTGGTGCGCTCGCGCTTCGTGAGCGCGGCCACTTCCGAAGCGTCATGCACCGTCATCACGCCCATGCCGTAGGTGCCCGCATCCGACTTGATGACGACATACGGCTTTTCGGAAATACCGTACTCGCGGTACTTCTTCGCGATCTTCTTCAGCACGCCGTCGATCGCGTCGGTAAGCGCTTCCTCACCCGTGCGCGCCTCGAAATCGACGCCTTCGACGTGCGCGAAGTACGGATTGATCATCCACGGATCGATTTCGACCATCTTCGCGAACTTCTTCGCGACGTCGTCGTAGCACGAGAAGTGCGTCGACTTGCGGCGCACGGCCCAGCCGGCGTGCAGTGGCGGCAGCACATATTGCTCGTGCAGGTTTTCGAGAATCGGCGGAATGCCGCCCGACAGGTCGTTGTTCAGCAGGATCGAGCACGGATCGAAGTTCTTCAGACCGATCCGGCGCGCCGAGCGCTCCAGCGGCTCAAGCACGATCTTCTGCCCGTCCGACAGCGAAATGGTGACGGGCCCGACGATGCTTTCGTCGAGCGTGCCGAAGCGGACGTTCAAGCCCGCCTGACGCATGATCGTCGCGAGCCGCGCGACGTTTTCCAGATAAAACGCATTGCGCGTGTGACGTTCGGGGATGACGAGCAGATTCTTCGCGTCCGGGCAGATCTTTTCGATCGACGCCATCGCCGCCTGTACGGCGAGCGGCAGCGTTTCCTGCGGCAGGTTGTTGAACGCGCCGGGAAAGAGGTTCGTGTCGACGGGCGCGAGCTTGAAGCCAGCGTTACGCAGATCGACCGAGCAATAGAACGGCGGCGTGTGCTCCTGCCATTCGAGGCGGAACCAGCGTTCGATGGCGGGCGTCGCGTCGAGGATCTTCCGCTCGAGGTCGAGCAGCGGACCGTTTAACGCCGTAACTAAATGCGGAACCATTGATCACTCGCAGACTGGAGAAAAAAGATTGTAGAGCAATTGCCCTGCCCATTTGGGGACGCTTTCTCCATTCGCAAGTTGTGGGTGAATGCATTCTCCCTATATCAACGATAGCCGGAAATCTGCTGTTTGTGAGACAAGATTGGGGCGCGCTCTGCGGGGCAGTCGGAGCTTTGCCGTACGTCCGGCATGCGGCTAGGACGAACTGCCGCAGCATGAAAAAAGCCCGCCGTGAAGGCGGGCCAAAGTCGCTGTGCTTGAACTTTTCGCAAATCCCGTTGCCGGGAGACGCTTGCCTTACTCGACGTGCTCGCCGTGCAGGATCACGTCCAGACCTTCGCGCTCTTCTTCTTCCGTCACGCGCAGGCCGATCGTCACGTCGATCAGCTTCAGCAGAATGAAGCTGATCACGCCGCTGTAGACGAGCGTCGTCAGAACGCCCTTCAACTGAAGGATGACGCTGCCGTCGAAGCCGCCGATGTCCTTGACCGCGAACACCCCCGTCAGGATCGCGCCGACGATACCGCCGATGCAGTGCACGCCGAAAGCGTCGAGCGAGTCGTCGTAGCCCATCTTGTGCTTGAGCCAGGTGGCCGACCAGAAGCAGACCACGCCCGCGATCAGGCCGATGGCGAGTGCGCCGCCCACGCCGACGAAGCCCGACGCAGGCGTGATCGCCACCAGGCCCGCCACCGCGCCCGACACGATGCCGAGCACCGACGGCTTACCCTTCGCGATCCATTCAGCGAACATCCAGCCGAGCGCCGCCATGGCCGTTGCAACCTGCGTCGTCAGCATCGCAAAACCGGCACGGCCGTCCGCCGCCACCGCCGAACCCGCGTTGAAGCCGAACCAGCCCACCCACAGCATCGACCCGCCGATCATCGTCAGCACGAGGTTGTGCGGCGCCATCGAGTCCTTGCCGTAGCCCGTGCGCTTGCCGAGCACGAGACAGCAGATCAGGCCCGCGACACCCGCGTTGATGTGCACCACCGTGCCGCCCGCGAAGTCGAGGATGCCTGCGCTAGCCAGCCAGCCCGTCGGTTCCCAGACCATGTGCGCGATCGGCGAGTAGACGATGATCGACCACAGCGTCATGAAGATCAGCATCGCGGAGAACTTCATGCGATCCGCGAATGCGCCCGTGATCAGCGCCGGCGTGATGATCGCGAACGTCATCTGGTAGACGAAATAGACGGATTCGGGAATGGTCGGCGCGAGGTGGCTGACGGTGAGCGTCGTCGCCTTGTCGCCCTTGATGTAGGCCATGCCGTGCAGCATCACGCGCGAGAAGCCGCCGAGGAACGAGCCGCCCGGCGTGAACGCGAGGCTGTAGCCGATCACGGTCCAGATCACCGTCACGAGACAGGTGATCGCGAAGCTCTGCATGACGGTCGCGAGCACGTTCTTCTTGCGGACCATGCCGGCGTAGAAGAGTGCGAGGCCGGGGATCGTCATGAACAGAACGAGCGCTGTGGAGGTCAGCATCCAGGCGGTGTCGCCGGAGTTGAGCTTCGACGAATCGACCGAGAACGGTGCCGTCGGCGCAGCGGGCGCCGCTTCCGAAGCCGCCGCCGCTGCCGATGCGTCAGCCGGTGCGCTGGCTGCGGGCGCCGCCGAAGCGTCCGCGGCGGGCGCGCTGGCTGCGGGCGCCGCAGCTGCATCCGACGAAGCCGGCGCGCTCGCCGTCGTGTCCGGGGCGGAAGCCGCGGCAGGCGCCGACGCGTCGTCCGCGAGGGCAGCGCCGATGCCGACCGACAGCAGCGAGCCGGCCATCAGCAGGGACATCAATAATTTACGCATCTTCAGTTTCCTCTTGTCGCTGTTTTTTACAGTGCGTCCGCGCCGGTCTCGCCGGTACGAATACGAATCACCTGTTCGATCGGCGTGACGAAAATCTTCCCGTCACCGATCTTGCCCGTCCGCGCCGCCCGCTCGATGGCTTCGATCGCCTGGTCGACGATGTCGTCCGACACGGCCGCTTCGATCTTCACCTTCGGCAGAAAGTCGACGACGTATTCCGCTCCCCGATACAACTCCGTGTGGCCCTTCTGACGTCCGAACCCTTTCACTTCCGTCACCGTAATGCCCGAGACGCCGATCGCCGACAGGGCTTCGCGCGCCTCATCGAGCTTGAACGGCTTGATGATTGCGGTAATGAGTTTCATGAAATCCTCGCTGTAGTGACTCAACCCGTTGCGTGACTTGCATTTGCCTTGCGCCCTGCTTTCGGTCACGGCCCCCGGAACCGCAGCAACGACGCATCTCCAGACGGCGTCCCGCCGGTGCGCGCGGCAGTAACAGCAACGTCCATGCCATGTTTGTGGCAAACTCCCGCCGGGCCTTATGGCACAAGGCTTTGCACGTTTACTTGTCCGGATGGCCAGTTCCGTTCGCGAGCGGTGGCGCGCCCTCGGGATCGTTGCTAGAGTGTTTGCAGGCTTGGGCCACGGGCGTACGCACCAAAGCCGTCCACGCCGGAACGTGGCGGTGGCGTGTCTGCACCACAAACGATCATTCAGTGTTGCGAGGCACGCACGTAACGACACATGCACATTTTTTGTGCAACAAGGGGAATGAAATGAAACAACCAAACGACGTCTTCAACGACTTTCAGGCGCGCGTGAGCGAGCTGTTCAAGAACTCGCCGGCCAAAGATGTCGAACGCAATGTGCGCGCGATGCTGTCGCAGGGCTTCTCGAAGCTCGATCTCGTAACGCGCGAAGAATTCGATACGCAGACGCAGGTGCTCGTGCGCACCCGCGCGCGTCTCGAGGAGCTCGAGCGGCGCGTCGCCGAACTCGAACAGAAGCTGCCCGTGACGCAATCTTCCTGAGCACGCTCATCTGATCTGCACTCACAGGCAAGCGGCCCGTGACGTCATCAGCGCTTTAAGGTGGACGCGCCCGCGAGGCGCGTCTGGACGGGAGAAAACATGTCGCTTGCCGTGGTGCGCAGTCGCGCGCCGGCCGCTGGCCGCGCGCCCGAAGTTACCGTCGAAGTCCATCTCGCCAACGGGCTTCCTTCTTTTTCCATTGTCGGGCTGCCCGATCTCGAAGTGCGCGAAAGCCGCGAACGCGTGCGCGCGGCGCTGCTCAATTGCGGGCTGGATTTTCCCGTCCGGCGCATCACCGTCAATCTCGCGCCCGCTGATCTTCCGAAGGAATCCGGACGTTTCGATCTGCCGATTGCGCTCGGCATCCTGGCTGCAAGCGGGCAGATTCCCGCCGAATCGCTCGCGCATCGGGAGTTTGCGGGCGAGTTGTCGCTGACGGGCGCGCTTCGGCCAATGCGCGGCGCGTTCGCGATGGCATGCGGCACGGCGCGCGGTCATTCGCCGTCGGCCGATGCTTCTGCCGACGCGCAATCCGATCGAGCCGAAGATCGCATATCCGAGCTATATCTGCCGCTTGCCAGCGCAAAAGAGGCGGCGCTCGTGCCCGGCGTGGCTGTTTATGGCGCGGTGGATCTGCCGTCGCTTTGCGCGCACCTCGCTGGTGAAGCCGATGCGCGCCTGTCGCCCGTCGCGGCGCCGGCGCTGCCCTGCGCCGCAGCCGCAACGCAACCCGACATGGCCGACGTCATCGGCCAGCGCGGCGCCCGGCGCGCGCTCGAAGTGGCGGCGGCGGGCGGGCATCACATGCTGATGATCGGTCCGCCCGGCGCGGGCAAGTCGATGCTTGCCGCGCGCCTGCCGAGCCTCTTGCCGCCAATGACCGACGATGAAGCGCTCACGTCCGCAGCCCTGCTGTCAGCCAGCGCAACCGGCTTCACGCCCGCGCAGTGGCGTCGGCGGCCGTTTCGCGCGCCACACCATTCGTCGAGCGCGGCGGCGCTGGTCGGTGGACACAATCCGCCGCAACCAGGCGAGATAACACTCGCCCATCTGGGCGTGCTGTTCCTCGACGAGCTGCCCGAATTCGACAGGCATGTGCTCGAAACGCTGCGCGAGCCGCTGGAAAACGGCCGCATCACGATTTCCCGGGCGGCGCTGCAGGCGGATTTTCCCGCTGCGTGTCAGCTGATCGCGGCGATGAACCCCTGTCCCTGTGGCTGGCGCGGCGACCCGGGCGGCCGCTGCCGATGCACTCACGAGGTCGCCGCGCGCTATTTGCGCAAGCTGTCGGGACCGCTACTCGACCGCATCGATATTCAGATCGAGATTCCAGCGCTCTCGCCTGCCGAACTGTCCGCGCGCTCGACGACGCAAGGCGAGGTGAGCGCATCGATCGCGCAACGGGTGGAGGCGGCGCGGGAACGACAGCTCTGGCGGCAAGGCAAGATGAACCGCGAACTGACCGGCCGCGAAGTGGACGAAGTCTGCCGGCCCGACGGTGACGGCGAGCGGCTCTTGCGCGAAGCGGGCGAGCGCTTCGGCTGGTCAGCGCGCGCTTACTATCGCGTGCTCAAGGTCGCAAGAACAATCGCGGATCTCGCGGGCAACGACGTCCCGAACGCGGCGCAAATCTCCGAAGCAGTGCAATATCGCCGGGCGTTCAGCACCCAGTAAAAGCTGCGGAAGACAAAAAACTGCATGTCAAGACTTGACTTATGCACATTTTCCGTCCTCTGATAAATTTAGATACATCTGAAAGGCCGTTGTGAGGCGCATTGAACATGTCTTTGATTTTATTGAATTTTTCAAAATGCCGAGATTCAGGGCAAACTGACAACCTGCCCGTCCGATGGGCATTTGCGGCCTACCGCACAGAGTTACTAACAAAGTTATCCACAGAACCTGTGAGTAACCGAAAAAGTCCCATGTAAACGAGAGATTAGCGGTCTTTTCTGCGAAGGAACTTTCACTTGCTCAGGTGTTCGTCGCCCATCTATCCGGCCCCAAATCAGTAAAGTTTGAACGATTCGAAGAATTGTTCGACCTGTTCCGGCGGCGGTTCCTTGCTCGCGATCACGGCCGCCTGATACACATGGCGCCCCTTGGCGACGAGCCGCGCGTGCATCGTCCGCGCTTCCTGTTTCGGGCCCGCCTTGCCGCTGAACGTCATCTCGAGCCCTTGCACCTGGCCGCCCGCCGCAAGTGGAATCGCCGTCGCGTGCGCGTTCGGCTCGGTGCCGAGATTGCGCGCGAGTCCCGCGCGCAGATAGTCGAGCGCCATGCGTTGCACCTGCGGGTCGTCGCTGGGCAGCATCACGGTGCCCACGGCGAACACGGCGTCGCCAGCCTCGGCGATTTGCATCGCCATTTTCATCGGCGTGCCGTCGATGTCGATCTGCCGCTCGTCCGACGTCGGTTTCGCGGGCAAATCGACCGTGTAGCCGTTGTCGTTGTTCATGATCGTGCGCCAGTCGTAGGTCGGCGAGCACGCGGCAAGCAGCCAGCCGGCCGACAGCACGGCGACCGCCGCCAGCAGCGAACCCAAAGCGGACGAGGAAGTGGACGGATGAAGGGAACGAAAGAAGCGGAGAACGGAACTGAGCATGACGCGGCGAGCGGAGATTACACGACGGAAACTATCATTATCCGCTGTCGACCGGAGTTAGCGCTTTAGCAGTCGACCGGAGTTAGCACTTTGGCGCCTTACTCCGGCCCCATGCAAAGCGGTCGACCAAACTCACCGCTTTAGCCCTACCCGCCCCATACAACCCTGTTATCCACCGCTTAACTGCGCCGCCAGCCACGTCGCGGGATTGCCGCTACAATATGAGACAAAATCCTGTCTGCCCGTGTCCGCTGCTGGTCTTGCCGCGTACCGGCGCCGCAAGGTGTTGTTCCGGCGCGCCTTCCGCGCGTTTCCCGAGGTCCCGTTCATGAGCCAAACCCTCCAAAGCAACGTCTCCCGGCGTTCGAGTCCGATTCGCTATATCGCCGCGGCTCTCGTTGCTGGCGCGATCGCCGTCGCGGGCTACTTCGCGTTCGGCAGCCAACAGCACGTGCCCGACGCGACGTTCACGCTGCTGTCCGGCCAGAAAGTGTCGACGGCCGATCTGAAAGGCAAGGTCTATCTCGTCAACTTCTGGGCGACGAGTTGCGACACCTGTATGAAGGAAATGCCGCAGATGATCCAGACGTACAACCGCTTCAAGGACAAGGGCCTCGAATTCGTCGCCGTCGCGATGAGCTACGACGCGCCGATGTACGTGACCAATTACACGGAAACGCGCCGCCTGCCGTTCAAGGTCGCGATGGACGACGGCTCGGCCGCGAAGCAGTTCGGCAACGTGCAGCTGACGCCGACCACGTTCGTCATCGACCGCAATGGCAAGGTGCTGAAGCGCTATGTCGGCGAGCCGCAGTTCGCGGAACTCGACCAGCTGCTGCAAAAGGCGCTGGGCACGACCTGATCACTCGAATCTCTCTTCCCGACGGCGGGCCTCGCGCTGAATCGTCACAGCGCAACCGCCGTCAGCAGCACCTCTCGCTTCACCGCTCCCCTTCCCCGCGCGCAGCCAAGCCGTAACGCTTGATCTTTTCGTAGAGCGTCGCCTTCCCGACCTGAAGCCTGTCCGCCGCCACCGCGACGGCGCCGCCCGTTTGCTCCAGCGCCTCGGCGATGACGGCGCGCTCGAACTGCTCGACGCGCTCCTTCAACGGCTGCGTAACCGACGTGAGGGCATCGTCGGCCGTCGTCGCCGTATCGTCGCCGACGCCCAGCACGAAGCGATCCGCCGCATTGCGCAGCTCCCGCACGTTGCCGGGCCATTCGCGCTGCATCAGATTCGTGCGCTGCCGGTCGGTGAGAATCGGCGCGGGCCGTTGATAACGCACGGCCGCGTCGAGCAGAAAATGCTCGAAGAGCGGCACGATGTCCTCGCGCCGCTCCGACAGCGGCGGCAGCGCAATCGTCACCACGTTGAGCCGATACAGCAGATCCTGCCGGAACGTGCCGGCCGCGACGTGCCCGGTCATGTCGCCCTTCGCCGCCGCGACGATGCGGCAATCGACACGTATCGGCTGGTTCGAGCCGAGCCGTTCCAGCACGCCGTCCTGCAGCACGCGCAGCAGCTTGACCTGCAACGCGAGCGGCATGCTTTCGATTTCGTCGAGAAAGAGCGTGCCGCCCGACGCGTGCTCGAGCTTGCCGATGCGTCGCTTCGCCGCGCCCGTGAACGCGCCCGGTTCGTAGCCGAACATCTCCGATTCGAACATCGGCTCGGGCAGCGCGCCGCAGTTGACGGCAAGAAACGGCTTGTCGCGTCGCGGCGACAGCTCGTGCAGGCTGCGCGCGATCAGCTCTTTGCCCGCGCCCGTGTCGCCGTTGATCAGCACGGAGGCGTCTGTCGGCGCGACGTTCGCAATCAGCTTGCGCACCTGCTCGATGGCGGGACTGCGTCCGATGATGCGCGGCGCAAGCGTGCCCTGCTCCGCGAGTTCGCGACGCAGCGCGAGGTTTTCGAGCACCAGCGTGCGCCGCTCCAGCGCGCGGCGCACGGTCTCGATCAGCCGTTCCGACGCGAACGGCTTTTCGATGAAGTCATATGCGCCGTCGCGCATCGCCTGCACGGCCATCGAAATATCGCCGTGCCCGGTGACGAGAATCACGGGCACATCGGGCGCGCGCTCGCGGCATTGCGCGAGCAGGTCGAGACCGCTCGCGCCGGGCAAGCGGATATCGCTGACGATCACGCCCGAAAAATCCGCGTTGATCAGCCGCGCCGCCGATTCCACCGACGCATGCCCGATCACTTCGAACCCCGCGAGCTGCAGGCTTTGCACGCTCGCACGCCGCACGAGTTCGTCGTCTTCGATATAGAGGACCTGCACGCCCTTGTTCACCATGTTCCCTACCAATCTCTAACCATGCGTTGAATCCGCGCGGAATCACGAGCCCGTCGTGACGGAGTCCGCGATATCGGTTGCCTGCGCGCCCGCGCGGCGCAGCGTCAGCACGAACGCTGCGCCGCCCTGCGCATTGTTGCGCGCGATGAGCGAGCCGCCGCAATCGCGCGCAATCGACGAGCAGATCGCAAGCCCAAGTCCGAGTCCCTGGCCCATTTCCTTCGTCGTGAAGAACGGCTCGAAGAGTTGTGGCAGTACGTCGTCGGGAATGCCGGGACCATTGTCGCTCACGGTGATCTTGAGCAGCGCCTGAGCCGATTCCACGTCGATCGCAATGCGCGGCGCGGGCGTGCCCGCCACGGCGTCGAGCGCATTGCCGAGCAGATTGATCAGCACCTGTTCGAGCCGCAAGTCGTCGCAATGCGCGACCAGTTTCGGATCGTCGCTGTCGACATCGAGCCGCACAGGCGCCGCGCCTTCGTCGATCAACGATATATCGACCGTCACGCCTTGCAAACGTTTCTGCAACAGCGTCAGCACGTTGCGCAGCGCCCGCGCGACGCCCGCGCGCGCATTGCGCGGCCGCGCGCGGCCGACGAAGAGCTTCAACTGATTCGTGATCTTGCCCATGCGCTCGGTGAGCGCGGCAATCGCTTCGAGATTGTCCTTCGCCGAGGCATGGTCGCCGCGTTCGAGAAACACGCGCGTGTTGTCGGAGAAGCCGCGCAACGCGGCGAGCGGCTGATTCAGCTCATGCGTGATGCCCGCCGCCATCTGACCGAGCGCCGCGAGCTTGCTCGCCTGAATCAGTTCGTCGTGCGCCGCGCGCAACTCCTGTTCGGCACGCGTGCGCTCGCTCACTTCCTTCTTCAATTGCTCGTTTGCCTGCGACAGATCGGCGGTGCGCTCGGCAACGCGCTGGTTCAGCTCGGCATAGGCCTTCTGCAACAGCGCGCGGCTGCGCATCACTTCGCGCACGCGCGCGCGTCGCATGCGCCAGTAGAACAGCAACAGGCACAGTGACACATAGCCGAAGCCTGTCACTATCGTCGCGTAACGCGCGTCCGCATTGACGGGATCGATGGGCGCCATCGTGATGAGCCGCCAATCCGGCTCGCCGAGCGCGCGCGTCGACGCGAGAAAACGCGTCGCATAGCGTCCGCCGCCGATACGCACGATCTGCGCGCCGCCTTCGAGCGTGCGCACGACCGTCATCGGCAGCGGCGCGATTGGCTGGCGCGCGTACTGGCGCGTGGCGTAGATCGATGCGATCACATCGCGCGAAAGCGGCTTGACGGTGTGATACTTCCACGCGGGCACCGACGACAGAAAGATCACGCCGTGATCGTCGGTGACGATCAACGGCTCGGATGCGTCGGCACCCTGAAGCCATTCGAGATTCAGCTTGATGACGGCCACGCCGACAATCTTGTCGTCGCGTCGCACCGGTTGCGAAATGTAGTAGCCCGGGTCGAGCGACGTCGTGCCGATGCCGAAGAAGCGGCCGACCTTGCCCTTCTCGGCCTCGACGAAATACGGCCTGAACCGGTACTCCTGGCCGATGAAGCTGTCGCGCTCGTTCCAGTTGCTCGCCGCCACGCAACGGCCCGCCGCCGTGATGATGTACGCGACGTTCGCGCGGGCGCGTCGATTGAGGTCTTCGAGGTATTGATTGGCGCGCGCGACGTTGTCCGCGTCGGGCGCCACGAGTACGTCCTGAACGAGGGGGTGCTCGCCGAGCAGATAAGGAAGCGACTCGTAGCGCTCGAGCGTGCTTCTGAGCGCGTTCGTCGTGCGATCGGCGCGCACGGCGGCGTTGCGCCGCAGCGTATCGATGCCGTGCTGCCACGTGATGCTCCACGTGAGCCCGCAGGCTGCCACGAGCCCGGCGACGAGCGCGAACAGGATCAGCAGGCGGCGCGTCACGATGGCAGAAGTCGTTCGATGGGGATCGCCTATTGTGGCATATCGCGCCGCATCGTCGCGTTCGTCGGGCTGGTCGGGCCCATCGCACGCGTCGAAGCCGTCGGGCGCCTCGGCGCCCGCAAGACCATCGGATGCATCAGGCGGCGATCCATCGGACGCCGCCGCATTCGTTGCGAGCGGCGCCGCGCCATGTTGCCGCGGCGCCGCCTTCATGGCTCAGACCTCAGCCGTTTCATTGACCGACACATCGCGGCGCAATGCGGCGCGCAGCTTCGAGCGGTCCAGTTCCTTTTCCCATGCCGACACCACAACCGTCGCCACGCCATTGCCGACGATGTTCGTCAGCGCGCGGCATTCGCTCATGAAGCGGTCGATGCCGAGAATCAGCACCATGCCCGACAGCGGAATCGTCGGCACGACGGCGAGCGTCGCGGCGAGCGTGATGAAGCCTGCGCCCGTCACGCCGCTTGCGCCCTTCGACGTCAGCATCGTCACGGCGAGCAGCGTCAGTTGCTGGCCCCAGGTTAGGTCGGTGTTGGTCGCCTGCGCGATGAAGAGCACGGCCATCGTCATGTAGATGTTCGTGCCGTCGAGGTTGAACGAGTAGCCCGTCGGCACGACGAGACCCACCACCGAGCGCGAGCAGCCGAGCTTTTCGAGCTTCAGCATCAATTGCGGCAGTGCCGCTTCCGACGAGCTCGTGCCCAGCACGATCAGCATTTCTTCCTTGATGTACGCGACGAAGCGCAGGATGTTGAAGCCCACCATCCGCGCGATGATGCCGAGCACCACCACCACGAACACGATCGACGTCAGATAGAACGTGCCGATCAGCTTCAACATCGGCAGCAGCGAGCCGATGCCGTACTTGCCGATGGTGAACGCCATCGCGCCGAACGCACCGATCGGGGCGAGCTTCGTGATGATGCCGACCATGCCGAACAGGATGCTCGACAGGCTTTCGATGAAGCTCGTCACCGGTTTGCCGCGCTCGCCGATATGCGCGAGCACTGCGCCGAACAGCAGCGCGACCAGCAGGATCTGCAGGATTTCACCTTGCGAGAACGCCGATACGAGCGTGTCCGGAATGATGTGCATCAGGAAGTCGACCGTCGTCTGGCCATGCGCCTTCGCGGCATACGACGCGACTTCCTTGCCGTTGAGCGTGGCGGGATCGACGTTGAAGCCGACGCCCGGCCGCAGCAGGTGCGTCGCGGCCAAGCCGAGAATCAGCGCGAACGTCGAGACGATTTCGAAGTACAGCAGCGCCTTGCCGCCCACGCGTCCGACCTTCTTCATGTCTTCCATGCCGGCGATACCCGTCACGACGGTACAGAAGATGATCGGCCCGATCACCATTTTGATCAGCTTGATGAAGCCGTCGCCGAGCGGCTTCATGTCGGTGGCGAGCGACGGATAGAAGTGCCCCAGCGCAATGCCGATGATGATCGCGACGATCACCTGCACGTAGAGGACTTTATAAAAAGGTTTCTTCACGATGGTGTTCCTGCAATGGAGTAAAACCAGGGTGGACCGAAGGCCGGCCACGTGGCGCATGAGGTACGGTCAGACGTGCGTCATGCGCGGTGAGCAAGCCCGCGACAAGACGACGAAATCAGAGAGACCAGAACAGGAACTCGGGCATCGTTGTCTCCTATCGACCAGAGTTGGCGCTTTAGCGCGTTACTCTGCTTTGTAGTGGATGGGCCATTGCGGCCGCACGTCTCTTTCGCAAGGTCGATGCCAGCGCGCATAACAGACGTAGCGCATTGATTTACAAGGCCAATTCGGCTGGATGACGAAACGATGCTTCCGGGTTTCCGGAAATCCGGAATGCGAGCGTCCGGATTCCCGAACGCCGTTATCGACAGAACCCAGGGCTAACCCTGGGCTCCTTCTTCGAGCACGAGCAGGTTCTCGTGCGAGAAACCGAGCGCAACAGGCTGGCCGCGTTCGGGTAATCGGCGGTTCGGATCGTTGAAGATGTCGAGCGAGATCACTTCGTCCTTCACGCGCGTCCGGATGCGCACGATCGCGCCGAGAAAGCTCACTTCTTCGACGGTCGCCGTCAGCGTATTGCGGCCCGCGGCAGGCGCTTCGAGCACGATCGCTTCGGGACGCAGCGCGAGCATGCGCTTCTTGCCCGCATCGCCGACGGGCAGAGTTTGCGTCGTGCGCAGTTCCTGGCCGTCGACGGCCATGCGCCCCGTCGACGGATCGATCACATGCCCGGACAGAATGTTCAGCGTGCCGACAAACGACGCGACGAAACGTGTGCGCGGATAGTTGTAGATCTCGAGCGGCGTGCCGATCTGCTCGACGCGCCCTTCGTTCATCACGACGATGCGGTCGGAAATCGACAGCGCCTCTTCCTGATCGTGCGTAACGAAGATCGACGTGATGCCGAGCTCGCGTTGCAGCGCGCGAATGTCCTGCCGCAGCGAAACGCGGATCTTCGCATCGAGCGCCGAGAGCGGTTCGTCGAGCAACAGCACTTGCGGCTTACCCGCGAGCGCGCGTGCCAGCGCGACGCGCTGCTGCTGCCCGCCCGACAGTTGCCACGGATACCGCTCGCCGAGATGCGGCAGCTTGATCAATTGCAGCATCTCGTCGACGCGCTGTTTGATTTCGCTTTGCGGACGATGCGCGACCTTGAGCCCGAAGCCGATGTTCTCGGCGACCGTCATGTTCGGAAAGAGCGCATACGCCTGAAACACCATGCCGACCTTGCGCTGCCGCGTGCGCAGATGCGTGACGTCGCGGCCGTCGAGGCGGATCGTGCCGCGCGTCGGCGCCTCGAAGCCGGCGATCATGCGCAGCACCGTCGTCTTGCCGCAGCCCGACGGCCCGAGAAACGTGACGAATTCGCCGCGCTCGATCTTCATGTCGAAGTGATGCAGCGCCGTGTTCGCGCCGAATGTCTTGTGCAGGCTGTCGATTTCAAGAAACGCCATGACGTTGCCTCGATTTAGGGCTTTTGTGCAGCGAGCGTGCGTGCGGAGCCGAATACCTGAATCAGCCCCATCGACGCCCACGTGACGGCAAATGCGATGATCGCGAGCGCGGACGGCTCGTAGGCGCGGTTTGCGCCGATCAGTTGCAGATACGGACCGAACGCCGGACGGTCGAGCAGGCTCGCAATCGTGAACTCGCCAATCACGACCGCAAAGGTGAGAAACGCACCGGACAGAATGCCCGAGCGGATGTTCGGAAAGATCACCTTGAAGAGAATGGTCGGCCAGTTCGCACCGAGGCATTCGGCTGCTTCCGTCAGCGAACGGATATCGACGGCGCGCAGCCCGGCATCGACGGCGCGATACATGTACGGCAGCGACAGTGTCACGTAGCCGAACACGAGCAGCAGATCGGTCGCGCGTTCGTTCGACGTCAGCGGGAGAATCGAGCTGCTGTTGTAGATGCGCAGATAGCCGAACACGATCACGATCGCGGGCACGACGAGCGGCAGCAGCGTGATGAACTCGACGATGCCGCGCAGCTTCGGCAAACGCAATTGCACCCAATACGCCGTCGGCACGACGAGCAGCACGCCGACTACGATCGTCAGCAACGCCATCAAAATCGAGTAGCCGAACGACGCCTGAAAATGCGAGTCGGAGAGCACGACCTGGTACGCGTCGAAGCTGTACGTGCCGCGCCGCATGCGCAGACTGAATTCGAAAGTCGCGAGCAGCGGAATCAGAAAGTACAGGGACCCGACGATCATCGCGGTCCATGCGCCAACACGCGATTGCGTGTTCGTTTGTGCGTGCGATTGCGTGTGCGACGGGTTGTTCGATCGCGTGCTCATCTGCGCCCCCTTTCGGCACGCGAGCGCAGCCAGATATAGCCGCCGTTCGACAGCCCCGTCACGAGTATCATGCCGAGCGCGAGCGCATAGCCGAGGTTCTGGTTGTGCAGCACGTCGCCGCGAATCTGCGCGTAGAGCAGGATCGTCACGATGTTCAGCGAACTGCCCGTCAACGCATACGCCGTCGCGACCGCGCCGAACGAGTTTGCGAACAGCAGCAGCGTCGCGCCCAGCACGCTCGGCCACAGCACGGGCAACGCCACGTAACGCCAGTACTGATACGCGGTACCGCCGAGGCAATCGCACGCTTCGCGCCACTCGCGCTTCAGGCCGTCGAGCGCGGGCGTGATGATCAGCACCATCAATGGGATCTGGAAATACAAGTAGGTGATCGTCAGGCCCCAGAAGCTCAAGATGCTGAAGCCCGTTGAATAAAGATTGACGCCCGTGTACTTCTTCAACAGCACCGTGACGAGGCCGACGCGCCCCAACGTGCAGATGAACGCGAACGCGAGCGGCACGCCGGCGAAATTCGATGCGACGCCCGAGAACGTGAGCAGCGTCGGCCGAATCCATCCCGGCAGCTTGCCATGCACGGCCGCCCATGCGAGCAGCGAGCCGAGCACCGCGCCGCCGAACGCCGATGCCGCGCTCACCTTGAAGCTGATCCAGTACGCGTCGAGCGTGCCTTCCTGGAACAGGTCGCGCATGTTGGCGAGCGTGAAGTGGCCTTGCGCGTCCTGAAACGCGCCGACCATCAGAAAGCCCGTCGGCAGGATCAGGAACAGCAATGCAAAGGCAAAGAACGGCATCACGCCGATCCACGTCCACAGCGGCGACGACCGGCCCGGACCGTCGACCTTCGGCGCGGGCACCAGCACGGACGGAACCATCAGGTCCGCCTGGCCGCCCGGCCCGGCTTCCGATGAAGCGCTCATCAACTCACCCTCGCTCACCCTCGCGCCCCCTCGAACAGACACGCCTGCCCTGCCTCGCGTGGCATCATCGCCATCCGGCAGGCGATGCGGGCGGCGCAGCGCGGCCCGCATCGCAACGCGCATCGCAACATCACGCCGCGCTTACTTGACGTTCGCGCCGACGACCTGGTCCCACTGCTTCGTCACGACGTCCTTCGTCGCGTCCTGTTGCGTCAAGGTCGGGAACACGGCGCTCTTGTATGCGGACGCAGGCGGCAGCTTGTCGAGCAGTGCCTGCGGCACCTTCTTCTGCGAGACCAGTTCGTTGTAACGGATCGGATGGCAATAGCCCGTCAGCCAGCCGATCTGGCCTTCGTCCGAATACAGGTATTCCATCCACAGCTTCGCCGCGTTCGGATGCGGCGCGTACGCGCTGATCGCCTGCACGTAGACGCCCGCGACGACACCCGTCTTCGGCACGACCACGTGTACCTTCGGGTTGCCCTTGAGCGTGTCGCGGTCGGCGAGCGCGTTGTAGTCCCAGCGGACGATGATGGGCGTCGTGCCTTGCGCGAGCGATGCCGCCTTGCCGATCACGGGCACGAAGTTGCCGCTCTTGTTGAGATCGGCGAAGTACTTGAGGCCGGCCTGGCTAGCCTTGTTCGCGTCGCCCTTCGCGACGGAGAGGCCCGCTGCGTACACGCCCTGGATCGCCTGGTTCGCTGAGCGCGGATCGCCCGCGAGCGACACGGCGTTCTTGTAGTCGGCCTTTTGCAGATCGCTCCAGTCTGCCGGGACCTTGTCGATCATGTCCGCGTTCACCTCGAACGCGAGCACGCCGTAGTAGTCGCCGTACCAGAAGCCCTCAGCATCTTTCGAGTCGTCCGGAATCGACTTCCACGTCGACACCTTGTACGGTTGCAGCAGACCTTGCGCCTTCGCGGCGGGACCGAACGAAAGACCCACGTCGATCACGTCGGGCGCCTGCGGACCCTTGTTGCCCTTGTTCGCCTTGATCGCTTCGATCTCATCGCCGGACCCCGCATCCGGATTCAGCTCGTTGACCTTGATGCCGTACTTCTTCTGGAATGCCGCAATCATCGGGCCGTAGCCGCACCAGTCGTGCGGCAGGGCGATTACTGTGAGTTGCCCTTCCTGCTTCGCGGCGGCAACGAGCGCATCGGAAGGCGCCGCTGCCGCATTGCTCGCGACGGTCACGCCGGCCAGCGCCGACATCGAAAGCAAACAACGTAACGTGGTCGGTTTCATGGTCTTCTCATCCTCTGCCGAAAATTGCTACGTTAGGAAAACGGGTTATCGACGTCTGTGTCCCTGCACACTTAGCTGACGACGTCCTCGCCGATCATATCGAGGCGATCGGTACAAATCATGTCGACGCCCCACTTCGCGAGTTCGCGCGCGCGCGCCGGATCGTTCACCGTGTACGCGAGCACGCGCAGCCCGGCGTCGCGCATCGCGCGGACGTTCTGTTGAGTCAGATGTCTGTGGTTCGCATGCAGCGATACGCACGCAAGTTCGCGCACGATGCGCAGCCAGTCGCTGGGCAGTGCATCGAACAGCATGCCGCGCGGCAGTGATGGCGCGGCATCGCGCGCGGCTTTGAGCGCGTCGAATGAAAATGAGGAAAGAAGAGGCTTTCGTGCGCGCCACAAGTCCTTCGCGGCGAGCGCGACGAGACGCCCCGTGATCTCGTCGCGGCCCGGACAAGGTTTGATTTCGATGTTGGCAGCGATCGCTTCGCGCTCACAGCGCGCCGCCACTTGCGCCAGTGTGGGCAGACGTTCGTCCTTGAAGCGCGCATCGAACCACGCGCCCGCATCGAGCGCTGCGAGCTGTTGCCACGTGTGTTGCGCGGCGGGGCCGCGGCCATTGGTCGTGCGGTTGAGATTGTCGTCGTGCAGCAGAAAAACTTGATTGTCGGAGGAGAGCTTCGCGTCGAACTCGATCATCCTGTAGCCGAAACGAATGCACGCGTCGAAGCCTGCAAGCGTATTCTCCGGCGCGCGCTTACCGCCGATTCGATGTGCGACGAGCCGTGGATAAGGCCAGTCTGCGGATAGTGCCTGATCGATCCCGTTGCTCATCGTGCGTGCCTTCACAATGATCTGATGGAACTGCGGCCTGCGTGGTGCGCCCGTCGACTGCGACGGCTTATCTTATTCTGAGGATCGCGAATGTTTGGATTGTTTCAGGTCTGGCGCAAATGCCTCAGAATGCGAAGGCTAAATATAAATACCCAAACTTGCAAGCTCCCAAAAAAGTACAACCCAAAAGTATACACGTATCGCGTCGTTATGCGCTTTGACATCGCTCCGACACAATGCATTGATAGTCATCCCGTGTATAGAAACGCGACGGCCGCACAACGTTTAAGAACAGGCGAGGAAGATCACGCATGTGGCAGGAAGATCGTCATCAGAGAATACGCGCGCTGCTGTCCACACTCAATCGTGTATCGACGGAGCGCATCATGGCGGACCTGGGTGTATCGCGCGAGACGGTGCGGCGCGACCTGCTCGATCTCGAAGCGCTCGGTGAACTGCGGCGCGTGCATGGCGGCGCGATCAAACCCGCCGACGAAGCGCCCATCGCCGAGCGTGCGCAGACGCATGTGAAATCGAAGAAGGCCATCGCGAAGGCCGCGACAAGTGTCGTTGCAAGCGGACAGACGCTCTTCATCGACGCAGGCACGACGACCGCGGCGCTTGCCGATGAGCTCGCAAAGCTCGCGAACCTCACCGTCATCACCAATTCGATCGACGTCGCGCTGAAGATGCGCGGCGTGCCCGAACAGCGCGAATCGTGGGCGAACGAGGTCATTCTGCTGGGCGGTTCGATCAGCGACCGCGCGTTATCGACGACAGGCGATACGACCATCCTCGACATCCAGCGTTATCGCGCCGATATCGCGCTGCTGTCACCCGTCGGCGTCGACCCAAGGCATGGCGCGACCAACTATGACCGCGCGGAAACGGAAGTCGCGCGAGCGATGATCGGCAACGCGGACAGCGTCGTGATACTCGCGGATTACAGCAAGATAGGTCAGCGCAGCCGCATCGCGTATTGCGCGCCCGAAAAAATCGATCTGCTGATTACCAACGGGAAAGCGGTGGACATACCCGCATTCGCGCAATTGAAGCGCAAAGTGGGGAAGGTGATTCTCGCGTGACTTTGTAGTGGGTCCGGTCGGGGTCTCGGGATAACTTTGCGTTGTTGTATTTTTGTGCGTTTTTCCATTGCACATCAGCAGGTGAGCCGCGTGCACTGCGCCATGAATCGCACGAAACAAAAAAGCCCGCTGGAGTGGTGGCGGCGAAAGTGCCTAGTCCGCGTCGAGAGCTCCCGCTTCGCGAACGGGTTCGAAATTATCGTAGGCAGACGGTGCCGCCAGCATGCGCCTACCGTGAGACGTTCTCTTTGACGTCGATGAGCGCGGTTATTGTTCCGGCATTCCCGCCTATGGCGTTCTGGAGAATGTATTCCTTCTTCATTCGCGCGAACGATAGCCCGACCTTTTCAATACAAGCCTGTCCGCCTGCAAGCGGCTGGACTCGTGAGATCACAACGTCATAGAGGGTAATGCGCATGAACTCGTGGGGGACGCCACCGGCCTTGCGCATTGTCAGCCTTGCTTCTTGAATGTGCTTGCCGGTGAAGCAGTGGCGCGCGAGGTTCGGACTTGCGCGGTCCATCATATGCGTGAATTCCAGATCACTAACGGTCGCCTTCGCCGCGCCACCTCCCGATCCTGACATCATTGCTGATTGCTGCTCAACCTTCCATGTCCAGTCAACCACGTCGATTTCGTTCAGGTGCATCGCGTCTTGTGATTCACCGTCGATGCCTTGAATCTTGATGAAGATGTCGTTTGACATTGAATTCCCTGATTCGTTAGTTATGCTGTGATAAGCGCATGACAAGTCGCCATGCAAACCTGCTTGCAGGAACAACGATTGTCGCAGCCAGCATCAGGTCCACGATGATAAGCACTAGATCGCAAGCATCCTCTATATCCATAGACTCGCGATTGTAGGTTTCCGAAGCGAAGGAGCGATAGGCTACCCACCTAATCGACGCCTTGAACCATTCCGGCGTGTCGAAGTAGTGGGCAAAGGTGAAGCGGCCAATCGGTATCATCACGAGAATGCACACACCAAACGTGGCAACACACCAACCGAAGAGCGCAAGGCGTTTCATCGCACATCTACCCGACCATAGGCTTTCATATCGGTGCCTGGTACGGACATTGTCGCGCCCGTGGCGAGTAGGTAACTGCGAAGCCTTTCAAAATCGGCGGGGTTCTTGATGGTGATGCAACCATCGCTCCTGTGGTGGGGTCCGTCAGGGTGCAGGCGGAAAAGGCCGCGCTTTACCCCATGCACCATCGTCGCATCGCCCGTATATGGGTTCCAGAGCATGAACCACTTACGCCTGTCGGTGGTGCCAATGGCGGCCCCGAAATCATCAAGTACCCACCCGAACCAGCGGCCTGAACTTCTATCCACGATGTAGTAAGTGCCGGGCGGTATCGCGCCCACGCCCACATCGGCTACAAAGTCGGGATTGTTCGTGTCCTTTCCATGACCCGAATAGGCTTCTACCGAACCGAAGCCCGAGCAGATTAGCGGCGAAGTGTCTTTCCTGTTGAGTGTGTATGTGCAAGACACCGGCATGGTTGTGCGTTTCCTTCAGGTTAGAACGGGAGTTCATTCCAGTCATCTTTAAAGATCAGATTGCCGTCGAGGTAGGCCCATGTGATCGAGGAGTAGCGAAGTTCCACGAGTTCCGTATGGTTTTGCGTTTGCTTGGTTTGGTCTTTGAAGTTCGGCATGCGTGGAGAGATTGAAGAGACTCTTACGCCCGTCATGGTCATCCTGAAGTATTCGACCTCGTTGCCTGCTTCATCGACCCGATACCAGCGCAATATCGCCTCGCCCAATAGCTCGCTTCTTGCGATGGCCCGGTAGAGGATCGGTGATGCCCGATCGATTTCCTTTTCGATGCAGAGTGGCCGATGCACCCGCGTTCCCATCAGTCGCCCGGTATGTCCGTCAACGGGCGTGCTCATGCCGTGCGCGACGCTCAGGACTTCGATACTGCCATCACGGCCTGAAACTTTGCTGGACCCGACGATATCGGCTCCGTTTGAATCTTTCAGCCACAAGTGAAGCGGAATTGCCATATCAGAACCTTGTAACCCGGTGTGCGAAATTCGCTTCTACACCGTCGTCGCAGGCTTGCAAATAGGACGAGTTCATTTGCGACAATCTTTGACATCTACCAATGCGACGCGCATAGCGGACCGCGAAAAGTCGCGCGGGGTCCACTTGCGGAACGCCCCCCACCCGGGCGGCAGGGAGCATGTGGGGCTGTGTCGCTATTCAAATCGCAGACGAAAAAAAGCCCGCTTTATTAAGCGGGCTTTTCTGCTTCAACCGGGCGCTACTGCTGCACGCGCTCAGACCACGCCAGCATCATGCGCCTGCACATCGGCGTGATAGCTCGAACGCACCATCGCGCCGACAGCCGCGTGCGTGAAGCCCATCTTGTACGCTTCTTCCTCGTACATCTTGAACGTGTCGGGATGCACATAAGCGCGCACGGGCAGGTGGTGCTCCGACGGCTGCAGATACTGGCCGATGGTCAGCATGTCGACGTTGTGCTCGCGCAGATCGCGCATCACCTGGAGGATTTCTTCTTCCGTCTCGCCGAGACCGACCATCAAGCCCGACTTCGTTGCGACATCAGGATGCAGCGCCTTGAAGTCCTTCAGTAGCTTCAGTGAATGCGCGTAGTCCGAACCCGGACGCGCTTCCTTGTACAGACGCGGCACCGTTTCGAGGTTGTGGTTCATCACATCGGGCGGCGCGGCGTTCAGGATGCCGATCGCGCGATCGAGACGGCCGCGGAAGTCCGGCGTCAGGATTTCAATGCGGGTTTCCGGCGACAGCTCACGCGTCTTCTGGATGCACTCGACGAAGTGCGCCGCGCCGCCGTCGCGCAGATCGTCGCGATCCACGCTCGTGATCACCACGTACCTCAGCTTTAGCGCGGCGATCGTGCGCGCGAGGTTGCCCGGCTCTTCGGGATCGAGCGGATCAGGACGGCCGTGTCCGACGTCGCAGAACGGGCAGCGGCGCGTGCACTTGTCGCCCATGATCATGAACGTCGCGGTGCCCTTGCCGAAGCATTCGCCGATGTTCGGACAGCTCGCTTCCTCGCACACCGTGTGCAGATTATGCTCGCGCAGAATCTGCTTGATTTCGTAGAAACGGGAATTGCCCGTCGCCGCCTTCACGCGGATCCAGTCGGGCTTCTTGAGTTTTTCGATCGGAACGATCTTGATCGGAATGCGCGCAGTCTTGGCTTGTGCCTTCTGCTTCGCGGTAGCGTCGTAAGGCGCCGGAGCGGCGTTCGAAGCGGCGGAATTCGCGGTAACGTCAGTCATTCGTTCGTTCCAGTCAGGCGGCGATGACGCCCGCCTGCAGTTGGCCAACGGCTGCGGGGCGGCCGTCGATGTTGGCGATGAGGCTTGCTGCCAGGGTCCGGGCTACGTCGTCCCAGCCGGCTGCGACGCCGAGCGTCGCCATGTCGACTGTTTCCAGCCCCGCGTAACCGCACGGATTGATGGCGAGAAACGGCTGCAGATCCATGTTCACGTTGAGACTCACACCGTGATAGCTGCAACCGTTGCGGATCTTCAGGCCCAGCGCGGCGATCTTCGCGCCGACGTGCAGCCCTGCATCCGGCTGCTCTGGCGCGACGTAGATACCCGGCGCGCCGGCCTTGCGTTCTCCGGCGAGATTATACGCCGCGAGGGTGTCAATCACGGCCTGCTCGATCCGCGTCACCAGTTCGCGCACCATCAGCTTGCGGCGACGCAAGTCCAGCAGCAGATACGCGACCACCTGGCCGGGACCGTGATACGTGATCTGTCCGCCGCGATCGACCTTGACGAGCGGAATGCCGCTGTCGGCAGCGAGCAGATGCGCGGGATCGCCGGCCTGGCCGAGCGTGAAAACGGGAGGATGTTCGACGAGCCAGATTTCGTCTGAGGTTTCGGACTCGCGGGCGTCGGTGAATGCACGCATCGCGTCGAAGCTGGCCTGATAGTCCTCCGAGCCGCGCCAGCGCAACGTCACCGGCTGCGCGGGATAAGCTCGCGCAGCGGCGTCAGGCTGAGTTGAACTCGGAGATACGGGGGACGATGAAACCGGCGTGGCACACATGATTTCGGGAGTTTACCGAAAACCTGCGCGCCTCGCCGGCCCAGAGGACAATAAGCAGGATCGAAGAGCAGCGCGATCAGACGGTACGCCATCCCGAGCGGAGCCACGCGCCGAAACGTTCGCTGACGCGGGCAAACCAGTTGAGCGCCTTCTCGTCGGGACGCGTCGGCACGAGGAAGGCCACGCGCGCCTGCGTGCCCCGCTCGACTGACAGCCACAGCCGCTCGCCGCGCCGCAGACGCAGCGTCTTGCCCGGTTCGAGCCAGTAATCTTCGACATCGTCGCTCCGCGTCACCCACACCGCACCGCCCGAGACGGCGAGCCGCGTGCTGCGCGTGACCTTCATCGGAACGGTTTCGCCGGCTACGATTTCAAACGTGATGCTAGAGGAAATTTCTCGCATGATGGCCTCGCCAAAAGTCGCTTCATGGCTACAATCGTAGGCGTGGCAAGGGTTCACGCCAAACGATCATTTTTCACGGCTTTGTGAGAAAAATTGCGATGGATCTTCGTCAACTGCCGGCGCTGAACGCGATCAAGGCCTTCGAGGCCGCCGCCCGACATGAGAGCTTTTCGCGCGCGGCCGACGAGCTGTTCGTCACGCACGGCGCCGTGAGCCATCAGATTCGCGCGCTCGAGGAAGAACTGGGCGTGAAGCTCTTCGTTCGCGACGGCAAGCGCGTGCGGCTCACCGATGTCGGCCGCCGCTATGCCGCGCAGGTGCGCACGGCACTGGTATCGCTCGCGGAAGCCACGCGCGAGATTCGCGCCGGCGACCGCGACCGCCGGCTCGTCGTGTCGATGCTGTCGTCGTTCGCGGCGCGCTGGGTGACGCCGCGCATCGGCAGCTTCATCGAGGCGAATCCGCAGTGGGATCTCGAACTGCTGTCGACCAACGCGCTGACCGACTTCGCCCGCGACGACGTCGATGCCGCGATCCGCTTCGGCTACGGCAACTATTCGGGCCTGCACACGGAACTACTGCTGGAGGAAGTGTTTTTCCCCGCCTGCTCGCCGGCCTTCAACGGCGGCAATCTGCCGAAAACGCCCGCCGATCTCGCCAACGTGACGCTGCTGCGCTCCGACGACGAACTCTGGCGTCCGTGGTTCGACGCGGCAGGGCTCACCGACTGGCCCGAGCCGAAGCGCGGCGTGCTGTATCAGGATTCGTCGAACCTGCTGCAGGCAGCCATCGACGGCCAGGGCGTCGCGCTTACGCGCCGCTCGCTGGCGATGCACGAAATCGCGGCGGGCCGGCTCGTGCGGCTTTTCGATATCGACGCTCCGAGCCCGTGGCAGTATTTCTTCATCTGTCCGCCGCAGATGTTGCAGACGGCGCGCGTCAAGGCGTTCCGCGACTGGGTGTTCGACGAAGTCGCGCGCTTCAGGAAGCTCTTCGAAAAAGCGTGCACCGAAAACGCGATGCGCTCGGCGACACTGGGGAGGCAGGGAGACAAAGAAACACAGACCGCGCCGGACGCATTGCACGTCCAGCTTCCCGCAGCGGCACAGACGGAGCGCTAGCGCGCCACCGCCCGTGCATCAAGACGCTTTACAGCACGACCTTCACCATCGGATGCCCGGTCAGCGCCCGGTAGATGTCGTCGAGATGCTCGCGGTTCAGCGCGCGCACCGTCACCGTCAGGCCGGTGTAGTTGCCGCCGCTCGAAGGCCGCACTTCGATACGCGTCGCGTCGAAACCGCCGTCGAACTGGCGGATCACCTCGACGATCGTCGTCTGGAAATCGGGGTGCGACTTGCCCATCACCTTGATGGGGAAATCGCAGGGAAAATCTATCAATGATTCGTTCACGGGACTCATCCTCGACTCCTTCACTCACCGCACGCAATCACCCCATATGATTGCGCGCGGAGAAAAAGCAAGCCGCAGATCCTGTTCTTGTTGCCGGCTTACTTCTTCTTGTTGAACATCAGCATCATCGAATCCCACACGCGGCCGACGATGCCCGCCTGCGGCACAGCCTGCAGCGCGACCAGCGGAACCTGCGCGAGCGTCTTGCCGTCGGCGACGAACTTCACGCTGCCTACCTGCTGGCCTTCCGTAATCGGCGCGATCAGCGGATCGGCGTGCTCGACCTGCGGCTTGACCTTGTCGCCCAAGCCCTTCGGCAGCGTGATGTACTGATCGGACTTCACGCCGAGCTTCACCGTATCCTGCGAGCCCTTGTAGACGCGCGGCGTCTCGATGACCTGGCTCGCCTTATACAGACGCACCGCGTCGTACGCGGAGTAGCCGTAGTTCAGCATCTTCAGGCTGTCCTGCACGCGGTCGTGCTCCTTCTGCTCGCCCATCATCACCGTGACGAGACGGCGCGACGCGTCGGGCACACCCGCCAGCGGACGCTTCGCGGTCGCGATCAGACAGTAGCCGGCCGCCTGCGTGTGGCCCGTCTTCAGCCCGTCGACGGTCGGGTCGATCCACAGCAGACGGTTGCGGTTCGGCTGCTTGATCTTGTTATACGTGAATTCCTTCACCGAGAAGATGTTGTAGTAGTCCGGGTAGTCGCGGATCAGGCGCGCGGACAGGATCGCGAGGTCGCCCGCCGTCGTGTAGTGCTGCGCATCGGGCATGCCGTTCACGTCCGAGAAGTGCGTGTGCGTCATGCCGAGCTTTTGCGCTTCCGCGTTCATCAAGTTGACGAACTGCGATTCGCTGCCGCCGACCAGTTCCGCCAGCGCGATCGCAGCGTCGTTACCCGACTGCACGATCATCCCGTAAACGAGGTCGTGCACGGTGACGGGCTTGTTCGCCTCGATGAACATGCGAGATTCATCCGTCTTCACGCGGCGCACCGCTTCGCTCGGATTGATCGTCTGATCCATCGTGATTTTCTTCGTGCCGAGCGCCTCGAACACCAGATACGCCGTCATCAGCTTGGTCAGCGACGCCGGCTCGACGCGCTCATCCGGATTGCCCGATGCGAGCACCTGATTGCTGGTTGCATCGACGAGCACCCACGAGCGCGCGTTCACGCCCGGCGGCGGCACCTGCGCGAACGCGCTGCTCGCGACTAGCGCAGCGGGCAGAACGAGCCCCAGGGCCAGCTTGCTGGCGACGGTTTGCGGAATGAAAGAAGCGAGGCTGGAATGGCCGGGGTTCGAAAGGCGCATAGGATCGGTTCGGACAGAAGTATGTTCTGGGCGCGCAAAGACGCGCAGTTCGGATGTTCGCGTGATGCCGGATTCGCAGGCGCCGCCGCGCGCAAGCGGTGCGGCGTCGATTTGACTGCTCGTCAGACCATCGGTTCGCGGTCGGTTCGCGCAGCGCGCCTCGCATCTCGCGCCGAATCCGCCATCCAGACTCACGGACAGGCGATTCGATCCACCAGACGGGCAACGCTGCGCCCAAAAAAAGAGCGCTCATTATACAAGCGGCTGCCTGACAATTTGCCTTGAGTTTGTGGTGTCTCAGCGAGTTTTTTCCCGCAGTTGCGCGGGTTTTATGACGACAAAGGGCGGCACGCGGCCGCCCTTGTTTCCGATGCGTGAGCGCGTGAATCAGCGCCACGCGTCGACGATGATGCGCTTGAGGATATGCAGCTTGCGATGCAGGAAATGCTCGGCGCCCGGAATCACGATGACGGGCAGTTCTTGCGGACGCGCCCAGTCGAAAACGGACTGGATGGGCACGGTGTCGTCGGTTTCGCCGTGGATGACGATCGTGTTTTCCGGCACGGGCGCGACGTCCCAGCGGCTCGCCGCCGTGCCGACGAACACCATCCGCTCGATTTCCTTGCCCTCTTCGCGCAGCCGCGCGGCGACGTGCGACAGCACGAACGTGCCGAACGAAAAGCCTGCGAGCACGAGCGGCAGATCGGCCTGGCCAGGCTGCGCGCGCATATGGTCGAGCACAGCGAGCAGGTCGTCGCGTTCGCCGATGCCGGCGTCGTGCGCGCCTTGCGTTTCGCCTACGCCGCGAAAATTCGCGCGGTACGTGATGTAGTTCAGCTGAACCAGCGTGCGCGCGAGCGTCTGCGCGACCTTGTTGTCCATCGAGCCGCCGAAGAGCGGATGCGGATGCGCGACGAGCGCGATGCCGCGCGGCGCGGCGTTCGCATCGCGCGTTGCATCGGGTACGTCGAGCGCGACTTCGATCTTGCCCACCGGGCCGTCGATCAGATACTTCTTCGTTTGTGCATTCATCGTGTGGTGTCGCTGTTGTCGCTATCGGGGCGCGGTGAGCATCAACGGTCGATCAGCAGACGCTCGACGATCTTGCCGTTCACGAGGTGCGAATCGACGATCTCGTCGATATCGGCTTGATCGACGTACGTGTACCAGACCCCTTCCGGATACACGACGATGGTCGGCCCTTCCTCGCAGCGATCGAGACAGCCGGACTTGTTGATGCGCACCTGGCCGGGACCGGCGAGGCCGAGTTGCTTCACGCGTTTCTTGGCGTACTCCTGCATTTCCTGCGCGTTGCAGTTCGCGCAGCACGGACGCGATGCGCCCGGCTCGCGCTGGTTCAGACAGAAAAAGACGTGATACTTGAAGAAAGAGTCCATGATGACTGGCGAGTGAAATCCGTTGACGGCGCGGCGCGCGCGAATCGTACGGCGCGCCGGGCAGCAGGAGACGTGGTGCCGTCGATTATAACGACGGGGCTCGAACGCCGCAGATCGCACGGCGATGCCCATGCGGAGTCCATGTGCGCGGCACGGCGATTCACGACGCGCGTACATCACGCGCGCGACCCGTGCCTTCTCGACATCAATGCGTGTTCCGCCGACAAACCGACCCACACGAGCACCGCATACGGCCACATCCACGCGAGCCAACGCGCGAGGCCGTTGAAGTGCAGATATCGCCCTTGCCGCCAGTCGGCGAGCACGACATCGAAATACGGATTGATGGGCAGCAGATTGACGAACACCAGCGAAACGGCGATCGCCATCACCGCGAGCGCGGCACGCGAGCTGCGCGGCAGTTTCAGCGACAGCAGCATCGCGACGAAACCGCTTGCGAGGCCGATTAGCGCGCCCGGCGTCGCCCAGTTGAACGCGAGACCCGATTGCGATTGCAGGAACGTCGCGCCCGCCTTGACGACGAGCGTCGCGACGACGAACCCGATCAGAAGCCGCGCGCGCGGTGCGCGCTCGCGCATCGGCAGCGACGCGAGCGCGCCCGCCGCCAGCAGATTGAGCGCGGTGATGATGGCTTCCCACGCGTCGTCGGGCAGCCACGACGCGACGAACGCGGGCCATGCCTGCACGTGCCAGGCTGCGGGCGTCCATGCGAGCAGCGCGTCCTGCATCGTCGAATCGAAGCGCAGCCACAGATCGCGCGGCCACGCGCCGAGGCCGAACAGCAGCGGCGACGGATACATCGTCGCGAACGGCCACAGAACTGCGAGTCCGATCACGGCCGTGCGATCGCGCTCGAACCACAGAAAACGCATGCGGCGCAGCATCCCGCGATCGAGCAGCGCGCCCGTCAGCGGCGACATCAGCGTCGCGCCGAGCAGCGCGCCGAGCGCATTCGCGGCGAGATCGAGATTCGACGCAACGCGTGTCGGCAGCCAGGTCTGCACCGCCTCCATCACGCCCGACAGCAGCGTGCCGAGCCCGAACGCGATCGCCACGGCCAGCGCGCCGCGCCAGCGCGGATAGACGGCGAGCACGACGAGCGCGCCGAACGGCATGTAGCCGAGCACGTTCGTCACGACATCGAAGGCCGTCAGGTACTGCGGAAAAGGATCGAAGAGGTAGTCGAGCGGACCGATGCCGAGCGAGCGCCAGCCCATGAACGGATACCACGATCCGTAGACGATCAGTGCCGCATAAAGCGCGAGCGCCTGCCTCGCAAACGCCGACGGCCGGTGCTGCCACGGCTTGTCAGCCATCCAGCGCTCCCATGACCGCGCGAGCGTCCGTCATTGCTGAGCGACGAGCGCTTGCACGCCGAGCCACGCGGAAATCTGCGCGACGAGATCGTCGGTGGCGGCTGCGAGCGCGCGCGCGCCGCCCGCTGCGTCGGCCGAACTCGACGGCGCGCGCGCAAGGAACGTGCGCTGCCCGACCACCTTGCCGTCGACGAACAGCGTCGTGCGCGCGGTGACGGAGCCGTGGCTCTCCGACTGGCCGTCGAAGTCCTGTTCGAACTCGTCGAGGTCTACCTTCAGCACGGGAGCGTGCACGCCGTCACCGCCCGTGAGCACCGTGCCGCGCGACGACAGCGCATTGCGCAGCCGCTGCGTCAGCAGTTGCGCGGGCGGCATCGTCCAGTGGCTGGTCGCATACGAGGCCGTCTGCTGCGAGTCCGCATACGAGAGGCGATAGACGAGCTTGTCGGAGTCGAGCATGGCGGGCGCCGTGACATCGAGCACCTTGATCGCCGGCATCGTGCCCGTGCTCGCCGGCAACGGCGCCGGGCCGAGGTCGTAGCGGATATCGGCGAGCGCGGCCGGATTGCCAGCGCAGCCGGCCAGCGCGCCGAGCGTGAGCAGCGCTGCGGCGAGCGCGGCGCGCGTGATGAAGAGTCGGTGATTCGAACGTGACATTGCCTATTCCTTTGAAATTCATTTCGCCGCGCGCGCCGCCGGCCACACGAAGCCCGGCTCGCCCGGGCCGGGCGCGGCAGGCGGCGCGCCGAACAGCACGCTGTTCGGCGTGCTGCTGAAGGTATCGGCGGCGCGGTCTACGGAGCGCACGGCCGTGCGCACGTCTTCCGCCAGCGAGTTGACGCGCGGCAGCGTGTCGTAACCGACGCGCGCCGATACGTCCTGCAGCGTCGCATTCATCGCCGTCAGCGCATCGCCCGCCTGCTGCGCGGCCGCGCCGACCTTGTTCAGCGTGACATTGAGCGGACCGTCCGCACGATTGAGGCTCGTGACCATCCGGTTCGTCGATACGAGTGTCTGGTCCAGCTGGTTCAACGTGCCCGGCAGCTTGCCCGCTGCCGGTCCCATTTGCGCCGTGAGCGTCGCGACGCCATCGGCGGCATGCTGCAGGCTCGCCGCCGTCGCCATCAGCTGGGCGCGCATTTCCGGCGAGAGCAGCTCGTCGACGTCGCGCACGGTCTTTTCGAGCTCACGCAGCAGCACGTCGCCGCGCGACTGCAACTGGTCGAGCAGGCCCGGGCGCATCGGCATCTGCGCGACGTTCTTCGGCGACGACGCGAGCGGCGTCGTGTCGTGCCCCGTGTCGTCGAGCTGGATGAACGCGAGGCCCGTGACGCCCTGCAGGCCGAGACTGCCGAACGTCGAATGCGTGATCGGCGCGTTCTTGTCGACGAGGATGCGGATCAGAATCTGCCCCGGATGTGCGCGATCGAATTTGATCGACTGCACCTTGCCGACGTCGAGGCCGCGATATCGTACCGCAGCATCTGGGTACAAACCTGTGACATTGGTCCGCGCGATCAGATCGAAAGGGATGCGCACCGATCTGTCGATGTTGAAGAAAAACGCCGCCACGCCGATCGCAATCGCCATTACGACTGTGAAGAGCCCGGCCCAGAAGGCGTGTGATTTGTTTTCCATGGTCAGGTTCCCTGGTTCGCAGCGGGTTGGCGGCCGGCTACGCGAGCGCTTTCACGGCCGCGTGTGGTTGCCGGACTCACAGCGCGGTGCGCAGCGGAAGCGCTTCCGCCGCGGGCTCCAGCGCTTCGTGCGGCAGCTTCGCGCGCCGCTCCGGCGACAACCCCTGCAACGCGAGCCGCCCGCGCAGCCCGAGAAAATATTCGCGGATGAACGGATGATCGACGCCCGCCACTTCCTCGACGGGCGCCGCCACGACAACCTTGCGGTCCGCGATCACGGCGACGCGCGTCGACAGCGCGACCATCGTATCGAGATCGTGCGTCACCATCACCACAGTCAGGCCGAGCGCGCGATGCAACGCGCTGATCAGCTCGACGAATTCGTCGGATGCCTGCGGATCGAGACCCGCCGTCGGTTCGTCGAGGAACAGCAGCTCCGGTTCGAGTGCGATGGCGCGCGCAATGCCCACGCGCTTCACCATCCCGCCCGACAGCGCCGCCGGCATCTTCGACGCGTGCTTGCACGGCAGCCCGACCATTTCGAGCTTGAGCATCACGATGTCGCGCAACAGGTCTTCGGGCACCTTGCCGAGCTCGCGCAGCGGCTGCGCGATGTTGTCGAACACCGACAGCGACGAGAACAGCGCGCCGTGCTGGAACAGCATGCCCGAGCGCACGCGCATCAGCGCCGCTTCTTCGTCGTCGAGCTGGGCGATATCCTCGCCGAACACCTTGATCGTGCCCGACGTCGGCTTTTCGAGGCCGAGAATCTGGCGCATCAGCGTCGTCTTGCCCGAGCCCGAGCCGCCGACGATCGACACGATCTCGCCGCGCCGCACGTCGAAGTCCAGATGCAGATGGACGATGTTGCGGCCGTAGCGCTTCGTGAGGTTGCGCACCTCGATCACGGTTTCCGCGATCTGCGGCAGCGGCTGGTCCCGTACGGCGGAGGTAAGCGGCGCGATCATGACAGCCCCACGTTCTGAAAGAGAATCGCGAACACGGCGTCGGCGAGGATGACGACCGTGATCGACGTGACGACCGATGTCGTCGTGCCCTCGCCGAGACTCTGCGAATTGGCCTTGATGCGAAAGCCGAAGTGACAGCCGACGATCGCGATCAGCATGCCGAACACCACGCCCTTGCCGAGCCCGATCCACAGGTTCGCGACGGGCACGACGCCCGGCAGCGCGCGCGCAAAGTACGACATGTCGATCTGCAGCACGAGCTTCGCGGCCAGCGCGCCGCCCGCCAGCGAAACGATGTTCGTCCACATCACGAGCAGCGGCATCGCGAGCGACAGCGCGAGCACGCGCGGCAGGATCAGACGCAAGCCGTGCGGAATGCCCATCACGCGCATCGCGTCGAGTTCTTCCGTCACGCGCATCACGCCGATCTGCGCGGTGATCGCCGAACCGGAGCGGCCCGCCACCAGGATCGCCGACAGCACGGGGCCCAGTTCGCGCAGCACCGACATCCCCAGAATGTTCACGATGTACTGGTTCGCGCCGAAGAGCCGCAACTGCTGGGCGGACAGATAGCTGAGCACGATGCCGATCAGGAACGCGACCAGCGCGGTGATGGGCAGCGCCTGCGTGCCCGCGCTATAGACGTTCGCCGAAAACTCCTTCCACGGCGCGAGCTTCGGATTGCGCGCGATCGACAGCAGATCGAGGATCACGCGCCCGAACATCGCGACGCCGCCATACAGATGCTCGAAGAACGCGAAGATGCCGAGGCCGAGCTGCGTGAACGGATCGAAGCGACGCACGGGCTCGGGGTTCTCGCGCACGGTGTCGAGCAGCGCGATGCGCTCGAAGATGTCGCGCTGCGTATCGTTGAGCGCGACGAGATCGGCGGGCAACCTGTAACCCCACACGCGCCACAACGCCTGGCCACCGACATGGTCCATCCGTTCGACTTGCGACAGATCCCATTGCGCGACATGCGCGCGGCTCGCGATCAATTCCCTCAGACGCGGCAGCGCCCTTTCGTGCACGCGGTCGCGCGCCAGCGCGAGCGCCGTCCACTGGCCGGACAGGCGGACGATCTTGCCCTGGCTGCCTGCCGCGACTTCGAGCCCGGGAGGAGTGTCGTAGTTCAAGGATCGCTGGAAGAGGGTTATCCGATTAACGGGCATTGTAGCGAAGCCATCGATATTGGGCCCTGGTGGTATGCCTCGTTCCGGCGGGAGTTCCGGCGGGGCAGCCTGGGGAAAGCGGAATGGGTCACGACCCGATCACGATGACAGACTGAGTGGCTAAAATACGGCTCATGAATACCTCTAACTCATTCAGTGCCTCGGGCGACTGGCGAATCGACCGGCAGCGGGCCGTCGCATTGTTCGGACCGGCCGCGCACGACTGGCCCATCGAGATCGTCGAAGAGACGGGCTCGACCAACGCAGACCTGATGGCGCGCATGAAGGCGCTGCCACGCGAACCGGGCGCGCTCGCGCGGCCTGTCGTGCGGGTCGCCTATCTGCAGACGGCGGGACGCGGCCGGCGCGGCCGCACGTGGTATGCGGAACCCGGCAACGCGCTGCTGTTCTCGGTCGCGTGTGTGCTGCCGCGGCCGCTCGAAGGACTGGCGGGACTGAGCCTCGCCGTGGGCGTGGCGCTCGTGGACGGCTTGCGTTCGCTGCCCGTCGCGGGCCCTGGGCAAATCGCGCTGAAGTGGCCGAACGACGTGCTGCTCGAAGGCGACAAGCTCGCCGGCATCCTGATCGAAACGGCGTGGAGCACGCCGGACGCGAGCGCCGTCGTGATCGGTATCGGCACGAACGTGAAGGGCGCCGACGAACTGGCCGCGAAAGTCGGTGCGCTCAACGCGGACGTGCCCGCGCAGGCACGCGGCGCCGCACCCACGGCCCTCTCGCGCGCGCTGCCGAACGCGAATCTCACCGATACCCTCGCCGCCGAGCTCAACGCGCTGGAGCCGGCGTTGCAGCGCTTCGGCGCAGAAGGCTTCGCGCCGTTCCGGCAACGCTGGAACGGCTGCCACGCCTACGCGGGACGCGATGTCGTGCTGTTCGAGCAGGGCGTCGAGACGGGACGCGGCGTCGCGGCAGGCGTCGACGATCTCGGGCAGTTGCTGCTCGATACGCCGTCCGGCCGGCAGGCGATCGCGACGGGCGACGTCTCGCTGCGTCTCGCGGACGAAGGCAGCAGCGCCGCATGAGTGGCGCACCGTATCTGCTGATCGACGCCGGCAATAGCCGGGTCAAGTGGGCGCTCGTTCAGGCCGATGGTACACAGACGCACTCGGGCGCGTTCGCGCATGGTGGCCAGCTGGTCAAGGGAACCGGCGACCCCTTGCAGCCGAGGCATGAGCCGGACTGGTCGACGCTGCCCGCGCCCGGCTCTGCATGGTTATCGAATGTCGCTGGCGACGCCGTCGCGCGCCGCATCGACGCATTCATCGATCGATGCTGGCCCGCTCTGCCGCGCACGACGATTCGTTCGGCTGCGCAGCAGTGCGGCGTCACGAACCGCTACACGACGCCGTCTCAACTCGGCAGCGATCGCTGGGCGGGCATGATCGGCGCACGAGCGGCGTTTCCGGGCGAACCGCTGCTGATTGCGACGTTCGGCACGGCGACGACGCTGGAGGCATTGAACGCCGATGGCGTGTTCGTCGGCGGATTGATCGCGCCGGGCTGGTCGCTGATGATGCGCTCGCTCGGCGAGCATACGGCGCAACTGCCGACGCTCGACGCAATCGCCGCGCGTGGCTTGCTCGCCGATGACGGCGACGCCGCGAGCCTGGGTGAACATGCGAATCGCGCCGCGTGGTTCGCGGTCGATACGCCGCGTTCGCTGTCGTCGGGATGCGCGTTGGCGCAGATCGGCTTCGTCGAGCGGATGTGGCGCGATCTGCAGGACGAATGGAAAGCACCCGTGCGGCTCGTGGTCAGCGGCGGCGCCGCCGGTGAACTCGCGCAGGCGCTGAGCGTGCCGCATACGCGTCACGATTCGCTCGTCCTCGCGGGACTCGCGTTGATCGCGGCGGAGGCTTCGGCTGGTTCGCCACCGGCCACCCGCCCGGCCTGAGCACCGAACACAGGACAGACAATGGTGGAGACCTCAACGATGCTGCGCTGGCTAATCGCCCTGCTCTTGCTCGCCAACATCCTCGCGTTCGTCACGATGCGCGGGCTGTTCGGCCCATCGCCTGCGGCAGGGCCACGCGAACCGAATCATCTGGGCCGGCAGGTGCGGCCCGATCAGTTGCGCGTGTATCCGATGTCGGCCGCCGACGCGACCGATCTCGCCGTTGTCGGCGGCCCCACGCTCATTACGCCCGTCGCCACTTCGGCGCTGAACCAGTAATGGCGGCCTCGTCGAAAACACGCGGGCCCAACCGTCACTGCGTCGTCCTTAGCCCTGCGTGCGAACTTTCTTCAAGAGCGCCGTCGTCGAACGGTCGTGTTCGAACGGAATCGCCAGCGCCTTGCCGCCCCAGCCGCGCACGAGCGCGGATTCCGGCAGCTTGTCCATGTCGTAGTCGCCACCTTTGACCAGCACGTCGGGACGCAACGCTTCGACCAGCGCGACGGGCGTCTGCTCCTCGAAACGCACGACCCAGTCGACGCTTTCCAGCGCGGCCAGCAGCGCCATCCGGTCGGCTTCGTTGTTGATCGGGCGATCGTCGCCTTTGCCGAGCATGCGCACCGACGCGTCGCTGTTCACGCCGACGATCAACGTCGCGCCCAGCGCCTTCGCGTCCGCGAGATAGGAGACGTGCCCGCGATGCAAGATATCGAAGACGCCGTTCGTGAATACCACGGGGCCTGGCAGCAAAGGGCGAAGTTGCGCGAGGGCATCGCGCGTCGTGAGCTTGCGTTCGAAAGTAGCGGCCATGTGAGAAGTCGTTGAGCGGATTCGCGTCGAGTGTATTTGAATCACCTTGGTATAGCCGCAGACGAACTGCACGGCGGCGACGCATGGATTCAAAGCCAGAAAGAAAACGGCCCGGCGGGTTTTCACCTGCCGGGCCGTGGCGTTCCTGTGCCGCCCGCCGTGCGTTCAGCGACGCAGGCGCGCCGCCCCTGTCAGGCCGGTTGCTGATGCGCGGACGCCGGCTGTTCAGCCTGCAGGCGCGTCACCACTTCCTTGCGATAGCGGTTCAGTTCCTGAGCCGTGCCGAACGAGCGCTCGAACAGGATCGACAGGTTGTGCAGAATGCGCTCGACCACCTTCTTTTCCCAGCCGTCGTCGAAACGGATCTGCTCGTCGAGCCAGCGCTCGAGCCACTCCGGATCGGGCAGACGCGACTGCACGGTGTCGCGCGGGAACAGCGCCTGGTTCACGTGCAGGTTCGTGGGGTGCAGCGGCTTTTCCGTGCGGCGCGCGGACGCCATCAGCACGCCGATCTTCGCGAACGCCGCGCGCGCGACGTCGCCGAAATTCGTCAGCGCCTTTTTCATGTAGCGCAGATACGCGCCGCCATGACGGGCTTCGTCGCGCGAAATGGTTTCGTAGATGTGCTTGATGACGGGCTCGGTATGCCATTCAGCCGCGCGGCGATACCAATGGTTCAGGCGGATTTCGCCGCAGAAATGCAGCATCAGCGTTTCGAGCGGCGGCGCCGGATCGAATTCGAAGCGAACCGCGTGCAGTTCTTCTTCCGTCGGCACGAGCTCGGGCTTGAAGCGGCGCAGATATTCCATCAGCACCAGCGAGTGCTTCTGCTCTTCGAAGAACCACACGCTCATGAATGCGGAGAAGTCGCTGTCGTGGTGGTTGTCGCGCAGGAACATTTCCGTGGCGGGCAGCGCCGACCATTCGGTGATCGCGTTCATCTTGATGGTCGCCGCCTGCTCGTCGGTGAGCAGCGACGGGTCGAACTGGTCCCAGGGAATGTCCTTCTCCATGTCCCATCGAACAGACTCGAGCGATTTGTAAAGTTCCGGATAAAGCATGGTGTTCATGATCCCACCCCTGTTCTGCGCAAGGCGACGTCTGTTATCTGTTGCTACTTTTGCTGCGGATGAACGGAAAATTCTGAAGCGTCGGGAACTTTCGCCGCCATCAGCGCAGCCTTCAATTTTACGCGGTAATCGGCTGCCAAGATGCAGGCTTTGGCAAAAGAACTACTGCGGCTCGTGATGCGCACGCGAATTTCATGCCTCGAATGCGCGGCCAACCGTGGGTGAGGGAAAACCTGTGCCTGAGGTCGTGCCAGCTTGCGGCCTGGACGGCAGTATGGGGTCCGCGATGGACGCTCCGGTACCGTATCGGCACCGGCATGGGCGGCGAATCTGTCGTTGATGCGACCTTGCTCGCGCGCTTCCGCAGGCCAGAAAAAGCTTACACGATGATAGCACGCGGGGCTGCACGGCCCTGTTTCGGGCCGTCAGGACACGCCTTGAATTGACGTAAAGCAACGCGAGCGCACGCCATCCACACGAATTCAAACGAATGTGCTAGCGCGAAGCGCCCGTTTATAAAGCGGTCGTATCGCTTCGCTGCGATACGACCGCCAGTACCTCATTCGGACGCCGACGAAGTTTTCTTCGCAGCCGATCCGCCCGTCGCGCGCTTCGCAGCCGGGCGTTTCGCGGCGGGACGCGGCGCGTCGTCGCCGGATTTCGCTTGCGCCGCGTCGTTCGCTTCGGGCTCGGGCGCATCGTCCGGTTCGAGATCGCTCGGTTCGACTCCCGCACCCGCTTCCGATGCGCCCGTCGCCGTCGTCGCGGCGGGCTGCGCCATCGCGAACTGCGCGATCTGGTTGAACTGCGCCTGCAGCAGATTCCACCAGCCCGACGCGTCGAATGCGGGCGGCGGCGTCGACTCGCCTGCTTCCCGCGCGCTTGCGGCAGACTGCGGCTCCGGCTGCTCCCGTTGCTTGGGCGGCGTGTCGGCTGCGGGCTGCGTCATCGCCTGCTGCGCAAACGCGCCGAACGCGCGCAGCGTCGTGAGCGTCGCGCGCTGCACTTCGAGCGCCTGAATCGCCGATTGCAGCATGTTCAGGTTGAGCTTGAGCCATTGCTCGACGGCGCGCATGTCGGTGATGCGCTTGTCGAGTTCCTCGACGTTCGTGAGCGGCGCCATCATGTCGGACATCATCGACAGCGACGGCACGATGCCCTGGGCCGCGCCCGGATGCGTGCCCGGAAACGCCGCGCCGAACGGCGTGAGACGCATCATGCCCCACATGCGATCGAGCATTTCGGCGGGCGGAAAACCGGGGAAGCCGGGAAACGGTGGTGTCGAGCCGGGTGTGTCGGTCATTGCGGTTCTCCTTGATTTCCTGATTTCGGTTCCAGCGTGCGGCGTAGACGTGACGTGCTGTTCGATCATACCGCGCGCCGTTCGCGGCTGGCCTCGCGAATTGCCTGCCGGTTGGCACCTGGTCGGTTGCCTGGTCGGTTGCCTGGTCGGTTGCCTGGTCGGTTGCCTGGTCGGTTGCCTGGTCGGTTGCCTGGTCGGCGCACTTATCGTGCGCTTCCGCCGGTGACGGTTTTGCGTTCGGTTCAGCCGCATTCGCCGATTCGTGGCCGCAAGGAATGCACCCGCACCAGCATCACCGACGATCGACACGACGCCGCCGCGCCATCGTCAGAACGGCTCCTTGCCCGAAAAATCCGGCGTGCGCCGCTCGCGCAGCGATGCCACGCCCTCTTGCACGTCGGGTCCCGCGAAGCCCATGAATTCCAGTGCCAGCGATGTGTCGAACGCAGGCCCCGCCGAGCGCAGCCAGTTGTTCAACGCGTACTTGGTCCAGCGGATCGCCGTCTGCGAACCATGTGCGAGCTTGCGCGCGACTTCGAATGTCTTCGGCAGCAGATCGTTGTCGTCGACGGCGAGCGATACGAGCCCGATCCGTTCGGCCTCCTCGCCGCTCACCGGCTCGCACAGCATCAGGTAGTACTTCGCCTTCGCCATCCCGCACAGAAGCGGCCACACGATCGCAGCATGGTCGCCTGCCGCGACGCCCAGACGCGTGTGTCCGTCGATAATGCGCGCCGATTTCGTCGCGATCGAAATATCGGCGAGCAGTCCCGCGACGAGCCCCGCGCCGACGGCCGGTCCGTGCATCGCCGACACGATCGGCTTGCTGCAATTGATCACGTTGTAGACGAGGTCGCGCGCCTCGCGCCATACGCGCGTGCGCACATCGAAGTCATTCGCCATGTCCTCGACGAGGCTCAGATCGCCGCCCGCCGAAAAGCCCTTGCCCTCGCCGCGAATCACCACGACGCGCGTCTCCGGATCGCGGTCGACGTCGCGCCAGATGTCGGCGAGCTCGCGATGCATGTTCGCATCGGCCGTCGCGAGATTGCTCTTGTTCATGCCCTCGCCGCTCATCACGATTTCGAGGATGCCGTGCGCATGACGCCGCACGCGTAGCGACTTGTAGTGCGCGTAAAACGCGGGTTCGACCGATTGCGACTCCGATTCGTGAGACATGGCAAGCATCCGTAAGAGCGACGCGTCGGCGTCGGAACACACTTCACGCACGCGGCGCAGCCGACGCTGTGCCACGCGAACGCACCGCGCCTTAGCGCGGCTGATACACCCACTTCGCGCTGCGAATCTCGACCATCACGCGCGCGCGCTGATCGAGGCCCAGATGATCCGTGGTGCTCATGTTGACGACACCGTTCGTATCGGCGAGACCGCGGGTCGCTTCGAGCGCATCGCGCAACGCGCGGCGAAACTCGACCGTGCCGGGCGAGGCCGATTTCAGCGCAACGGGAATCGCATTGTTCAGCAGCATGCTCGCGTCCCACGCATACGAGCCGAACGCCGATACGCTGCCCGGCCCGCGCAGCTTCTCGAAGCGCGCGTTGTAATCGAGCGCGAGACGCTTCGAAGCATAGTCCGCGGGAAGCTGCGATGCGACCAGCACGGGACTCGCAGGCAGGTACGTGCCGTTGCAATCGGCGCCGCACACGCGCAGGAAGTCGTTATTGCCGACGCCGTGGTTGTGATAGATCGTGCCCTTGTAGCCGCGCGAGATCAGCGTCTTCGGCGGCAGCGCGGCCGGCGTGCCCGCCGCGCCCACGACGACGGCGTCCGGGTTCGCCGCCATGATCTTGAGGATCTGGCCGGTGACGCTCGGATCGGTGCGGTTGAAGCGCTCGTTGGCGACCACGCTGATGTGATGGATCTGCGCGAACTTCGCGACTTCCGCATAGAACGTCTCGCCGAGCGCGTCCGCCTGACCGATGTACGCAAGCGTCTTCACGCCATGCTGGCTCGCGTGCTCGGTGATCGCGGACGCCATCATCGCGTCCGTTTGCGGTGTCTTGAACATCCAGTGCCGTTTCGCGTCGACGGGCTCGATGATCTTCGCCGACGAGGCCAATGAAATCGCGGGCGTTTCACCTTCGGCGATTACGTCGATCATCGCGAGCGAGTTCGGCGTGATCGACGAGCCGATGATGGCATCGACATGATTTTCGGAGATCAGCTTCTTCGTGTTCTGCACGGCTTGCGTGGTATCGGACGCATCGTCGAGCACGATGTACTCGACCTTCTGGCCGGCGACCTCTTTTGGAAAGAGCGTCGAGGTATCGCGCGCGGGAATGCCGAGCGATGCCGCCGGTCCCGTCAGCGACAGCACGAGGCCGATCTTCACTTGCGCGAGCGCGAGCCCTGGCAAAAGAGAAAGTGTGGCGGCGAGCGTCGTGCGCCGACCTGCGGCGCGAGGGTTGGTAAAGCGCTCGCGCAAAGTTGAAAATGCAAACGTCCCGTATCGGTGCATGCGTTGTCTCCTCCGTGCATCAGAGTTGGTGCAGAGCACTTGCTCTGGTCCCATGCAGCAGCTCTTGGTTTTTGTACATTCTGCGATGTTGCGTGACTCGCGCTGTCCCGCTATCGAAGCATCAGCGGCCGCGAGGCTCGGTGGCCTCGCGCGAGCGTCAGTGTAGCGGCGCCCACGGCGCTATCGGCATCGGGCGAAACCCTTTCGGTTCGCTCGACGCGATGCACCGCCAACGCCGCGCTTGCATGACGCGGTGATGAAACGTCATGCGCGATGCCCTCTCACTGCGCGCCTTCGAGCGGCGCAACGGCCTGATCGATCGAGCCGAAAATCGACTTGCCCGCTTCGTCGAACATCTCGATCTTGACCGTGTCGCCGAACTTCATGAACCCGGTTTGCGCCGCGCCGTGCTCGATCGTTTCGAGGCAGCGCTTCTCGGCGATGCAGCAGTAGCCGCGCTTCGCATCCTTGTTCGAGACCGTACCCGAGCCGACGATCGCGCCCGCGCGCAAGTTACGCGTCTTCGCCGCATGCGCGATCAGCTGGCCGAAGTTGAACACCATGTCGGTGCCCGCGTCCGGCTGGCCGACCTTCCTGCCGTTCCAGTGAACGATCATCGGACGATGGACGCGGCCTTCGCGCCATGCGTCGCCGAGTTCGTCGAGCGTCACCGCAACGGGCGCGAACGACGTCGCCGGCTTGCTCTGGAAGAAGCCGAAGCCCTTCGCCAGTTCGGCGGGAATCAGGTTGCGCAGCGACACGTCGTTGACGAGCGTCACGAGCCGTATGCTCTTCAATGCCTGCTCGGGCTTCGCGCCCATCGGCACGTCGCCCGTGACGACGGCCACTTCCGCCTCGAAGTCGATGCCGAACGATTCCGACGCGCACACGATGTCGTCCTTCGGGCCGATGAAGTCGTCGCTGCCGCCCTGGTACATCAACGGATCGGTCCAGAACTCGGGCGGCATCTCGGCGCCGCGCGCGCGGCGCACCAGCTCGACGTGATTCACATACGCGGAGCCGTCGGCCCACTGGAACGCGCGCGGCAACGGCGCCATGCATTCCTTCGCGTCGAACGAAAACGTGTTGCGCGCGCGGCCCTGGTTCAGTTCGTCGTAGAGGTCGCGCAGTTGCGGCGCGTAGAAGGTCCAGTCGTCGAGGACGCGCTGCATCGTTGGCGCGATGGTGTCGGCGATGGCGGCCGTATGCAGGTCGCGGGAAACGACGATCAGTTGACCGTCGCGCGTGCCGTCCTTCAGCGTGGCAAGTTTCATGGCGAGAAAGCGTGTGTGGATGACGATAGGAGGAATGTATTCTACGATGGTGAATCGGCGCAGCCCAAGCGGACGCCTCATGCCGGCCATTGCTCATGGCGACGCGCCCGGTTTGCGTCGTTTGTTCGCTGCCGTTTTCACGTTCACTGCCCGACCCGTTGCCTATGTCACCGACCAGCCGCTCCAGTTCGATCCGCCAGGATGCCGAATCCGCCGAACCGCTCGATTCCATCGACGACGATGCCGTCGATCAGCACGAAGCCGGCGAGGAAAAGCTGCGCTCGGGCATCCAGTCGATCGAAGTGGGCTTTCGTCTGCTCGAGGTGCTCACGCACGAACCGCGCGCAATGATGCTGCGCGACCTCGCGCAGCGCGCCGGCATGAGCCCGGCGAAAGCGCACCGCTATCTGGTGAGTTTCCAGCGCCTGGGCGTCGTCGCGCAGGACCCGCTGACGGGCCGTTACGAACTCGGCGGCTTCGCGTTGCAACTGGGGCTCGCGCGGCTCGCGCGCGTCGACGGCGTGAAGCTCGCGCGCGTTGCCCTCGCCGAACTGCGCGACCGGCTCGACATGACGGTGGGCATCGCCGTGTGGGGCAATCAGGGGCCGACCGTCGTGCACTGGATGGAGTCGAGTTATCCCGCGAAGGCATCGCTGAAACTCGGCGATGTGATGCCGATGCTCAGTTCAGCGACGGGGCTGCTGTTCGCCGCGTATCTGCCGCGCGGCAAGACGGCCGCGATGATCGAACGCGAACTCTCACAGACGCAGCGTTGGGCGTCGGCCAACACCCCATCCACGCCGGAGGACGTCGAGCGCGTGCTCGACGACGTGCGCGCCCATGGCGCGGCGCGCGTCGAAGGCATGTTGCTGCCGACCATACATGCGTTCTGCACGCCTGTGTTCGATTCGAACGGCGATCTCGCGCTCGGACTGATCGCGCTGGGTCACGAAGGCGCGTTCGACATCGCGTGGGGCGGTGCAGTCGATACCGCTTTGCGCGAGTGCGCGCAGAAGCTGTCCTACGAGCTCGGGTATAGTCCGACGCCCCGATAGCCCGCCATTCACACGACAACTCGCACAATCAACCGCACGATGAACGCGTGACGGCGGCGCCCGGTCGAAACGTCTTTAACCGCGTTCCGCGTTCAACCTACTGCTTCCGATGTCGTCTCCGTTCGCTGTCCGCACCGTTTCGCATGTGCAACTCGCCGCAGCGCAGCGCCGTTCGTCGCGGCTGCGGTGGGCCGGCGTGCTGGCGGCTGTCGCCGGCGCACACGTGATCGCTGCGGTGTGGTTCGAACGGCATCACGAGACTTTCAAGCCGGTTGCGCCGGAGCATGTTCCCGTGCAGGTCGCGCTGTTCCAGCCCGAGCGCATCGAAACGCAGGCGGCCGGCTCTCCGCCGCCTGCCGTCGCGAAGCCCGCAGCGCCCAAACATGGTGCGCAACCGCCGCGTCGGCACGTGCTGACGGCGACGCGTCCGCAACCGTCGGAAGCGCCGTCGACGAACGAAGCCGCCAGCGCGCCTGTCAGCGCTTCGGCTGCAGCGGATTCAGCGGCTGCGTCCGCTGCGGCAGCCGTGTCCGCCGCAAACGCAGGACCCGGCGTCGGCAACGCCCCACAAGCGACGCCAGGCGTGAAGTTCTCCGTGCCGCCATCGGGCGATCTGCAATACGACACGTTCTACAACGGCGTTCGCAATCAGCCTGGCACGATTCACTGGACGAGCGATGGCCACTCGTACGATATGGTCGTTTCGGTGCCGCTTCCGTTTGTCGGCACATTCAGCTATTCGAGCCACGGGCACGTCGACGCATTCGGTCTCGCCCCTGATCAGTACGTCGAAAAGCGCGGCCGTCGCGGCGAAGACGTAACCATCTTCAACCACGAAACGAAGCAGATCGGCTTCACGCGCACGCCTGACACATTGGCGCTGCCCGACGGCGCGCAGGACCGCTTCAGCATGGTGATGCAGCTCGCCAGTCTGGTGCGCGGCGACCCGGACGCCTATCAGCCCGGCGTCACGCGGCAGTTCTACGTGACGGACAACGATAGCGGCGAGATCTGGCCTATCGAGACGATAGGCGACGAAACCGTGCGTACCGGGCAAGGATCGATCGATGCCCGGCATTTCATGCGCCTGCCGCGCCGTGAAAACGACCGCCGGCGCATCGACGTGTGGCTCGCGCCGTCGCTCGGCTGGCTGCCGGCGCGCCTCGTGCAGACGGAGCCGAACGGCACGCAGATCGAACTCGTGTGGCGCGGCAAGCTCGCGCCGCCGGATATCAACGACACCTCTTCGTCTTCTTCGGACGACACCTCGCCGGGCAGCGCCCAACCCTCCGTCACCGATCCAGGCGCCGGGCCCGAAAAGCCCTGATGCAAGCAGGCTCTTGGCGCTGCGGGATACTTGACGACCGGAGCCATACTCGCCTTCAGAAACTTCTGTCGCGTGCATGAATCGCACGACCAGCAGCGCTCATCACGCGAACGGTTCATGCGCATCCCATGATGCGAATCGAACGACCCGGATCGCATGAACGGTTGATTCACTCGTTCTTTCATTGCGACATCACTTATGGAGTCCGCATGCAAATCAATGTGAATGGCATCGATACGCGCTACATCCTGAGCAATGAAGGCGGAGGCCCCTCGCTCACGTTCATTCATCAGCTAGGCGGCGATCTGTCGATATGGGATCAGCTCGCAGGATATTTCCGCGACGACTACACGGTCTTGCGCTACGACGTGCGGGGTCATGGTCAAACGGCCGTATCGGACAGGCAGTGCAGCGTTGTGGATCTGTCGCGGGATCTGCGCGCGCTGCTGGATGCGCTTGGCGTAAAGAAGACGCATCTTGTCGGCATGTCGATGGGCGGCATGATTGCGCAACAGTTCGCACTCGACAACCCGGACCGCGTGGAGACGCTGACGCTCACCGATACGCACGCCGCCACGCCATCCGACAGCCGCGTGCTTTGGGAGCAGCGCGCGGCGATGGTGCGCAACGAAGGTGTCGGCGCGCTCGCGCAAGCGACGATGGAACGCTGGCTGACGGCCGGCTTCCGCGATGCGCATCCCGAAGTCGTCGAACAGATTCGCGAGGTATTCGAGAACACTTCGTCTGAAGGTTATGCGCATGCGTGCCTTGCACTGCGCGATTTCGACGTGAGCAGTAGACTGAAACAGATAGCCGTTCCCACTCTCACCGTGGCTGGACGCCACGATGCAGGCACGCCACCTGCTGCTACACAGGCAATAGCGGATGCCATCCGGGGAGCGAGATTCGAACTGCTAGACGCGGCTCACCTCGCACCGATCGAGCAATCGCAACGTTTTACTGCTTTGCTTGAATCGTTTTTGCAGAAACTGGTCTAACAAACAGGTCCGGGATTATCAACGCGTCAGGCCGGACCCACCCCTTGAATTCCAAACCATGGGCTCCATCTACGGTGCAACACTGGCCCGGAGCCATCGGAAATAAGGAGTGTCGCCATGCAAATGATCTACAACAGCCCCAACTATTGTGTCGTCGAGTTCCCGCCACAGGACGGGCATATCGCGATGAGGTCCGGTGGGTATGAGATCGTCGACAAGAACACGCAGCGCGAGATTTATATTGATGGCGTGATGGCAGCCAGTTTTCGCGAGCATGTGCAAAAGCTCATCGAAGACGAACCGACGCTAGACGAAGTGGACGAATTTCTCGGTCAATTCGACAGCCTGATGAATCAGCCGGTCATTCTTCACTGACCGATCGGCGCCGCTGACACCAACTCCAGGCGACACGTTCCCAATCGACCCCGCACGGCTCGCCCGGCGGGGTTTTTCGTTTTTATCGGCGGGTCCGCCCGTCTCGCGGTCCACCAGGCAAGGCGAACGCGCCGCGCAAACCGCGAAAGATATACTGCCCGTGCTCCATTGCCAGCAACCAGCGGGCCTTGCGCACGAGCACGGACCGCAAAGCCGCGTCGCGCGGCGAGTTCGCGGCCATCCGGCTACAATATTGAGTTTCCTGAAAAAGCCGGCCGAGCCAGCCGGCACGAGCGCGATCAGACCATGAACCAGCCCGCCAAGTCAGCCCCATCAGTCGCCAACGCCGGCGCCGCCTACACGCGCGGCGCGGCCCTGCCCGCGTTGCTCGAATCGCGCATCCTGATTCTGGACGGCGCGATGGGCACGATGATCCAGCGCTACAAGCTCGACGAAGCCGCCTATCGCGGCGAGCGCTTCAAGGACTATTCGCGCGACATCAAAGGCAACAACGAGTTGCTGTCGATCACGCAACCGCAGATCATCAGCGAGATTCACGAGCAGTACCTGGCTGCGGGCGCCGACATCATCGAGACGAACACGTTCGGCGCAACGACTGTCGCGCAGGCCGACTACGGAATGGAAGAGCTTGTCGTCGAGATGAACCGCGAATCGGCGAAGCTCGCGCGCGCCGCATGCGACAAGTATTCGACGCCCGACAAGCCGCGCTTCGTTGCCGGCGCGATCGGGCCGACGCCGAAGACGGCGAGCATCTCGCCCGACGTCAACGATCCGGGCGCGCGCAATGTCAGTTTCGACGAACTGCGCGCCGCGTACTACGAGCAGGCGAAAGCGCTGATGGAAGGCGGCGCGGACCTGTTCCTCGTCGAAACGATCTTCGACACGCTGAACGCGAAGGCCGCGCTGTTCGCGCTCGACGAGCTGTTCGACGACACGGGCGAGCGCCTGCCCATCATGATCTCGGGCACAGTGACGGACGCATCGGGCCGCATTCTGTCGGGACAAACGGTCGAAGCGTTCTGGAACTCGCTGCGTCACGCGAAGCCGCTCACATTCGGCCTGAACTGCGCGCTGGGCGCCGCGCTGATGCGTCCGTACATCGCTGAGCTGGCGAAGCTGTGCGACACCTACGTGTCGTGCTATCCGAACGCCGGCCTGCCGAATCCGATGAGCGACACGGGCTTCGACGAGCTGCCCGCCGATACGTCGGGCCTCCTGAAGGAATTCGCGCAGGCGGGTCTCGTGAACATCGCGGGCGGCTGCTGCGGCACGACGCCGGAACACATCGCCGCAATCGCGAAGGCGCTGAACGACGTGAAGCCGCGCAAGTGGCCGAGCCAGTATCGCGACGCCGCCTGAAGCACATCAGCGCTGCCCGCAGAACCCATTGAAGCAACGACGAAATACGCACAGACCATGACCGATCACACGATGCGCCTCTCCGGCCTCGAGCCGTTCAACGTCACTTCGGGGACGCTCTTCATCAACGTCGGCGAACGCACCAACGTGACCGGCTCGAAGGCATTCGCACGGATGATCCTGAACGGCCAGTTCGACGAAGCGCTGGCCGTCGCGCGCCAGCAGGTCGAAAACGGCGCGCAGGTCATCGACGTGAACATGGACGAAGCGATGCTCGATTCGAAAGCGGCGATGGTCCGCTTCATGAATCTGATCGCGTCGGAGCCGGACATCGCGCGCGTGCCGATCATGATCGATTCGTCGAAGTGGGAGGTGATCGAAGCGGGCCTGAAATGCGTGCAGGGCAAGGCGATCGTCAACTCGATCTCGATGAAGGAAGGCGATGAGAGCTTTCGCCGCCAGGCCAAGCTGATCCGCCGTTACGGCGCGGCGACCGTCGTGATGGCATTCGATGAACAAGGCCAGGCCGACACGTTCAAGCGCAAGACGGAAATCTGCAAGCGCTCGTACGACATTCTCGTCAACGAAGTGGGCTTTGCGCCCGAGGACATCATCTTCGATCCGAATATCTTCGCGATCGCGACGGGCATCGAAGAGCACAACAATTACGCCGTCGACTTCATCGAAGCGACGCGCTGGATCAAGCAGAACCTGCCGTATGCGAAGGTGAGCGGCGGCGTGTCGAACGTGTCGTTCTCGTTCCGCGGCAACGATCCCGTGCGCGAGGCGATTCACACCGTGTTCCTCTACCACGCGATTCAGGCGGGCATGGACATGGGCATCGTGAACGCGGGTCAGCTGGGCGTATATGCGGACCTCGACGCCGAATTGCGCGAACGTGTCGAAGACGTGGTGCTGAACCGCCGCGAAGACGCGACCGACCGTATGCTCGAAATCGCCGACAAGTTCAAGACGGGCGCGGCGAAGAAAGAAGAGAACCTCGAGTGGCGCAACCAGGGCGTCGAGCAGCGCCTCGCGCATGCGCTCGTGCTCGGCATCACGAACTTCATCGTCGAAGACACGGAAGAAGCGCGCGTCAAGATCATGCAAGGCGGCGGCCGCCCGATCAACGTGATCGAAGGCCCGCTGATGGACGGCATGAACATCGTCGGCGACCTGTTCGGCCAGGGCAAGATGTTCCTGCCCCAAGTGGTGAAATCGGCGCGCGTGATGAAGCAGGCCGTCGCGCATCTGATTCCGTTCATCGAGGAAGAAAAGCGCCAGCTCGCAGAAGCGGGCGGCGACGTGCGCGCGAAAGGCAAGATCGTCGTGGCGACCGTGAAGGGCGACGTGCACGATATCGGCAAGAACATCGTCTCCGTCGTGCTTCAGTGCAACAACTTCGAAGTGGTCAACATGGGCGTGATGGTCCCGTGCAACGAGATTCTCGCGAAGGCGAAAGTCGAAGGCGCGGACATCATCGGGCTGTCGGGCCTGATCACGCCGTCGCTCGAAGAGATGGCCTACGTCGCATCGGAAATGCAGCGCGACGACTACTTCCGCGTGAAGAAGATTCCGCTGCTGATCGGCGGCGCGACGACTTCGCGCGTGCACACCGCCGTGAAGATCGCACCGAATTACGAAGGCCCTGTCGTCTATGTGCCGGATGCATCGCGATCGGTGTCGGTGGCGTCGAACCTGCTGTCCGACGAAGGCGCAACGAAGTATCTCGACGAACTGAAGGCCGACTACGACCGCATCCGCAATCAGCACGCGAACAAGAAGGCCCAGCCGCTCGTCACGCTCGCGCAAGCGCGCGCGAACAAAACGAAGGTCGACTGGAGCGCGTATCAGCCCGTCAAGCCGAAGTTCATCGGCCGGCGCGTGTTCAAGAACTTCGATCTGAACGAACTCACGAACTACATCGACTGGGGCCCGTTCTTCCAGACGTGGGACCTCGCCGGTCCGTATCCCGCGATCCTCAACGACGAGATCGTCGGCGAATCGGCGCGGCGCGTTTTCTCGGACGCGAAGTCGATGCTCGCGCGCCTGATTCAGGGCCGCTGGCTCACGGCGAACGGCGTGATCGCGCTCTTGCCCGCGAACACGGTCAACGACGACGACATCGAAATCTACACGGACGAATCGCGCAGCGAAGTCGCGCTGAAGTGGCGCAACCTGCGCCAGCAAAGCGTGCGCCCCGTGGTGGACGGCGTGATGCGGCCGAACCGGTCGCTCGCCGACTTCATCGCGCCGAAGGATTCGGGCGTCGCCGACTATATCGGCATGTTCGCGGTCACGGCGGGCCTGGGCGTCGACGTGAAGGAAAAGCAGTTCGAGCAGGATCACGACGATTACAGCGCGATCATGCTGAAGGCGCTCGCCGACCGCTTCGCGGAAGCGTTCGCCGAAGCGATGCATGCGCGCGTGCGCCGCGACCTGTGGGGCTATGCACAAGGCGAGAGTCTGTCGAACGACGATCTGATCGGCGAGAAGTATCGCGGCATCCGTCCCGCGCCCGGCTATCCGGCATGCCCGGATCACCTCGTCAAGCGCGACATGTTCGCCGCGCTGCAAGCCGGGGAGATCGGCATGAGCGTCACCGAATCGCTCGCCATGCTGCCTGCCGCGAGCGTCTCAGGCTTCTATCTCGCGCACCCCGACAGCACCTATTTCTCGGTCGGCAAGATCGGCCAGGATCAGCTCGAGGACTACGCGCGGCGCATGTCGCTGTCGAAGGCGGACGCGGAGCGCGCGCTCGCGCCGTTGTTGTAAAAGGAGTGCGCGCGGGCGGCAGGACTATATCGCTGGCCGGAGGCTGAATATTTCCAGCTGAAAGGCCCAGCGAATATTTTCGGCTTTGTAGACTGAAACCGCTTCATCCAGCCTGCCCGCCAGACGCGACCGCAAAAACGCGTCGGCTCAACGACTTGCAATCGTCAACGGAGAGAAATCGTATGAAGAAGCTGACGCTGATGCTGACCGCGTTATCGCTCGCCGCCATCGCGCCGCTCGCCGGTGCCCAGCCTCAGGCGCCGGGCGGATCGAGTTCTGTGAGTTCATATTCGCCGCCCACCGTCACTCACGTGAAGAAGCCGAAAAAGAACAAAATGAAGAAGGGCGCGTCCGCTCCCGCGACCGCGCCGGAAGGCGCAAGCCAGTAACGCTCGAGCGCGGCGTCGTAACAAAAAAAGCCCATTGCGATGGGCTTTTTCGTGGCCGGAAGCGGCAGATGCGCGCTCGGCCGGAATCGATTCCATATACTCGCCGCCGCGTTCACGACAGCGCGTACTACAGCGAACTGAAGCACACGACGAAGCCGCATCCGCACGGCCTCACGGGCACAAACCCAAAGCCGCTCAAAGACCCCAGACGATGTCCGTATTGTCCTTCTGCGCAGCACGCAGCATGTCGAGGAACGGGAACGCGCGTTGCGCAAGTCCTATCGGAATCTCGTGAGAGTCGTGGCCTTCTTCCCCTTCGTGGAAGTGGCCTTCATGCTCGGCGAGTTCCTGCTTGTCGGTCACGATCGCCGCTTCGAGCTTCGAGATCGCGACGCCGAGTTCGTCGTGGTTGATTACACCGCGTGGGCCGAGCCGCTTGCCGATGATTCCCAGCAGATATTGGGCGAGATTCTCCAACATCACCACATCGGGGGCGGAGCGGCACTTGAAAGTAATCAGCATGACTGTTCCCTTTTCGTTATGTTGGCTTCTCCCACGGCCGGCCGCATGACGCTCATCGCGGCCAGCCCCACGGGTACCGTTGGCGCGCTGGCTGCTTGCTCAGGTGTTGCCGGTGGCCACGGCCCCCGCTGGGCACCTGATTGGACATATTAGCACCTGCTAAAATCCCGCTTGACGGAAAACGCTCGCCGCCGTGCGTCCGTGCACGCTGCATACGCTGTGCCGCTTTGCCCAGCATGTGCCCCGCTGTCGCCACGGCGCGCGCCGCGAAACGATCGCCGCCTTATCGCGCCGCCGCAGCGTCACGCTCGCGACGCGCATCCGGCGCTCAAGCGCTTCCCAGGCCGTCGACGGCCTGGTTCCGCGCCGTTCGCGGCGCTGCCCGCTTCATCGGACTGCCTCACTGGACTCGCAACAAGCATGCTGCCTGCACACAAACAAACTCTCGAAACCCTGCTGACCGACGTCGTCAAGCAGGTCGCCCAGGCCACTCAAGGTGAATCCGAAGCCGCGTTCGTCGCGCCCGCCATCACGCTCGAACGACCGAAAGTCGCCGCGCACGGCGACGTCGCGTGCAACGTCGCGATGCAGATCGCCAAGCCGCTGCGCAGCAACCCGCGCCAGCTCGCGCAACTGATCGTCGATGCGCTGCTTGCGCATCCGCAGGCCAAGGGCCTCGTCGACAGCGCCGAAGTGGCCGGTCCTGGCTTCATCAACTTGCGTTTGTCGGCCGCTTCGAAGCAGGCCGTGATCGCCGCGATCTTCGAGCAGCGCGGAACGTTCGGCCGCTCGACGCGCGACGCGGGCAAGCGCGTGCTGGTCGAGTTCGTGTCGGCCAATCCGACGGGCCCGCTGCACGTCGGACACGGCCGCCAGGCCGCGCTCGGCGATGCAATGTCGAACGTGCTCGAGTCGCAGGGCTATGCCGTGCATCGCGAGTTCTACTACAACGATGCGGGCGTGCAGATCGGCAACCTGGCGATCTCGACGCAGGCGCGCGCCCGTGGCCTGAAGCCCGGCGACGCGGGCTGGCCCGAGGCCGCATACAACGGCGAATACATCGCCGACATCGCGCGCGACTACCTGAACGGCGAAACCGTATCGGCGAGCGACGGCGAGCCTGTCAAGGGCGCGGGCGACGTCGAGGATCTCGAAGCGATCCGCCGGTTTGCCGTCGCCTATCTGCGTCACGAGCAGGACATGGACTTGCAGGCGTTCGGCGTGAAGTTCGACCAGTACTACCTCGAATCGTCGCTGTACAAGGAAGGCCGCGTCGAGAATACGGTGAAGGAGCTGATCGACGCCGGCAAGACCTACGAGCAGGACGGCGCGCTGTGGCTGCGCACCACCGACGACGGCGACGACAAGGACCGCGTGATGCGCAAGTCCGACGGCACGTACACGTACTTCGTGCCCGACGTCGCCTATCACGAGACGAAGTGGCAGCGCGGCTTCACGAAGGTCATCAACATCCAGGGCTCGGATCACCACGGCACGATCGCGCGCGTGCGCGCCGGTCTGCAAGGGCTCGGCATTGGCATTCCGAAGGGCTATCCCGACTACGTGCTGCACAAGATGGTCACCGTGATGCGCGACGGCCAGGAAGTGAAGATCTCGAAGCGCGCGGGCAGCTACGTGACGGTGCGCGATCTGATCGAATGGTCGGGCGGCGCGCTGCCGGGCCAGGAAGCGGCGCCCGATCTGCTCGACGAAGAGACCATCCGCCGCGGCCGCGACGCGGTGCGCTTCTTCCTGATCTCGCGCAAGGCCGACACGGAGTTCGTGTTCGACGTCGATCTCGCGCTCAAGCAGAACGACGAGAACCCGGTGTACTACGTGCAGTACGCGCACGCGCGCATCTGCTCGGTGATCAGCGAATGGAAGTCGCGCTACGCCGCCGATGAAGCCCTGCTGCCGGCCGTCGATCTGTCGCCGCTCGACAGCGAGCGCGCGATGACGCTGCTGCAAAAGCTTGCCGAATTCCCCGACATGCTGACGCACGCCGCCGACGAACTCGCGCCGCACGCAGTCGCGTTCTATCTGCGCGATCTCGCAGGCGAATTTCACTCGTTCTACAATGCCGAACGCGTTCTCGTCGACGAAGAAGCGCCGCGCAATGCGCGCATCGCGCTGCTCGCGGCGACGCGCCAGGTGCTGGCGAACGGCCTCGCCGTGATCGGTGTCTCGGCACCCGCCAAAATGTAATCTCCACGCGCTTTAATTAAGACGTCAGGCGGATGGCCGTCGCTATAATCGACGGTCATTCCAGATTTACTTTTGCAGGTGAAACAGACGATGGCAAAACCACGCCGCACAACGAAGCAATCGAAACAGACCGGGGGCACTTTTCTCGGTATCGTGCTGGGCCTGATCGTCGGCCTGGCCATCGCGGTGGTGGTGGCGCTCTACATCACGCGCGCGCCCACGCCGTTTGTCGCGAAGGTCGCGCCGCCCGCCGCGTCCGATGCCGGTGCGAGCCAGCCGCAGTACGACCCGAACCGTCCGCTGCAAGGCAAGAGCCCCGGCCAGCCGGTGCCGCAAGCCGCGCAGCCCGCGCCGCCCAACACGGCGCCCGGCCAGACCACGAACCAGTCGCAGACTTCGGGCATGCTCGAAGAGCCGCAGATCGTCGAAGTGCCGCCGGCGAACAACGGTGTCGCCGTCCCGCCGAAGCCCGCTCAGGACAACGGCGCGAACGCGAACAACGGCGCCAGCAACGGCAACACGATGGCGATGAACCAGCCGCGCAAGCCGCCGCAAGCGACCAGCGCGCCGGGCATCGCGAACAACGCACCGAATCAGCCGAAGGCCGGCTCGACGCCGAATGCGAACGGCACGCCGCCCTCCGCCGCCGACGCGAACACCGGCTATCTGCTGCAGGTCGGCGCGTACAAGACGTCCGCCGACGCCGAACAGCAGCGCGCGCGGCTCGCGTTCCAGGGCTTCGAATCGAAGGTCACGCAGCGCGATGCGGGCGGTGTGACGTACTATCGCGTTCGAATCGGCCCGTTCTCGAAGTTCGAGGACATGAACACCACGCGTCAGCGCCTGTCCGATGCGGGCGTCGACACCGCCGTCATCCGCTTTACGAAGCAGTGATTCACACGCAGTAACGGGTTGTCACGCGCCGCCGCTGAACCTTCAGCGCGCGGCGCGAGTCTCATGTGCGGCAGACGCCTGCCGCCGAAACGTTGCGGTCGCGGCGCCAAAACCCGCCACCGTTACTTCCCCTGATTGGGTTCACAAGACATGAAAAAACTGCTGAGCATTCTTTTCCTCTCTCTCGGCCTCGTCGCGAGCGCGGCGCAGGCAACGCCTGCCGCGCCCGTCGCCGGCAAGGACTTCACGGTGCTGTCCACGCCCCAGCCCGTCGAGGAGCCCGCCGGCAAGATCGAAGTCATCGAGTTCATGTGGTACGGCTGCCCCCACTGCAACGAGTTCGATCCATACCTGGAATCGTGGGTCAAGAAACAGGGTCCGGACGTCGTGTTCAAGCGCGTGCCCGTTGCGTTCCGCGACGATTTCATTCCGCATTCGAAGCTCTATCACGCCGTCGACGCGCTCGGCCTCGCGAATCAGCTGACGCCTACCATCTTCCATGAGATCCACGTCAACAAGAACTATCTGCTGACGCCGGAAGAGCAGGCCAAATTCCTCGCGAAGAACGGTGTCGATTCGAAGAAGTTCATGGACGCGTACAACTCGTTCTCGACGCAGAGCGCGGTCCAGCGTGACAAGAAGCTGATCGAAGACTTCCGGATCGACGGCGTGCCGACGCTGGCCGTGCAGGGCAAGTACGAAACGGGCCCTGCGCAGACGAACAGCCTGCCCGGCACGCTCCAGGTGCTCGACTACCTGGTCGGGCAGGTCCGCGCGAAGAAGATGTAATTCCATTCACGCACGACGGCCGGTATGAGTTCACCGCTGAAGGTTTTCATCACCGGCGCGTCGAGTGGCATAGGCGAAGCGCTCGCCGCCGAATATGCGCGGCGCGGCGCGATTCTAGGCCTCGTTGCCCGTCGCGGCGACGCGCTCGCCCGCTTCCAGCAGTCCCATCCCCAGAACGCGATTTCCATGTATTCCGTCGACGTACGGGACGCGGACGCGCTCGCTCATGCCGCGCAGCAGTTCATCGCGGCGCACGGCTGCCCCGACATCGTGATCGCGAACGCGGGCATCAGCCACGGCGCCGTGACGGGGCACGGCGATTTGCAGGCGTTCCGCGACGTGATGGACGTGAACTACTTCGGCATGGTCGCGACGTTCGAGCCGTTCGCATCGGCGATGATCGCCGCGCGCAAGGGCACGCTCGTCGGCATCGCGAGCGTTGCGGGCGTGCGCGGGCTGCCCGGCTCCGGCGCGTACAGCGCCTCGAAGTCGGCGGCGACGAAGTATCTGGAAGCGCTGCGCGTCGAGATGCGGCCGCTCGGCGTGTCGGTGGTCACGATCGCGCCCGGCTATATCCGCACGCCGATGACCGAGCACAATCCGTACCCGATGCCCTTTCTGATGGACGCGGACCGCTTCGCCGAAAAGGTCGCCGATGCGATCGCGCGCAAAACGCGCTTCGCGATCTTCCCGTGGCAGATGCGTTTTGCGGCGATGCTTCTGCATGTGCTGCCGCGCTGGCTCTACGACGCCGTCTTCGAAAAGGCCCCGCGCAAGCCGCGCGCCGCCCGCTAAATCATGATCGCGCGTGCCGTCGATGCAGCCGGTATCGAGCACGCGAAAGCGGGTAGCGGCGCGCGCATCGTGTCGCTGGTGCCGAGCATCACCGAACTTCTCTTTGCATTGAAGCTCGACGCGCAGATCGTCGGGCGAACGGGCTTTTGCGTGCATCCACGCGACAAGGTGCGCAAGGTGCCGAAGGTCGGCGGCACGAAGGCGGTGAAAATCGATGCCGTGCGGGCGCTGCGACCCACTCACGCGATCGTCAATATCGACGAGAACGAGCGCGAAACCGTCGAGAAATTGCGCGAGTTCGTGCCGCATATCGTCGTCACGCATCCGCTCGCGCCGACTGACAACGTCGCGCTGTACGCGCTGCTCGGCGCGATTTACGACCGTGAGAACGAGGCGCGGCAATTGTGCATCGCGCTTCAGACGCAACTCGATGCAGCCGCATCGCGCGCGTGGTCACAACAAAACGTCCTCTACGCGATCTGGCGCGAGCCGTGGATGACGGTCGCGCGCGACACCTATATCTCGGCGATGCTGCGCCTCGTGAACTGGCAAACGCTGCCGGCCGTGCAAGGCGGCGATAAAGGCGCGGGCCGTTATCCGTCGTTCGATTTCGACGCCGCGTGGCTCGATGACGTCGATCGCGTGCTGCTTTCGAGCGAGCCGTATCGCTTCACGCAGCAGCATTGCGACGCGCTCAAAAAGAATGCGGGGCTCAAGGGCAAACGAATCGAGCTGATCGATGGCGCGATGGTGTCGTGGTACGGCTCGCGCGCAATTGACGGCATCGCGTATCTTTTGCGCTACGCCAGCCGCTAGCGCGAACGCGCAACCATATCGTTATTCGGATTCAATTGTTGTCGCTGCCGTAAGCGTTCGATAAGCTTGCGCGAGAGCCGGCGGAATGTGACGCACTGCGCCGGCGCGAATCCGTATCAGAATGAAAATGCGTGAAGCACCTGCCCGGAGCGCGCGCAGTGCACGACAGAATGCACCACGCCGCCCCGCCACGAAGAATTCGAAATTCCGGGAGATCTTATGCGTTTCAAGCTGCTCGCCGCCACGACGCTGACGGCCTTCGCCATCGCACCCGCGCTGACCATCGCAAAACCGCTTACCGTCTGCACCGAATCGAGCCCGGACGGCTTCGACGTTGTTCAGTACAACTCGCTCGTCACGACGAACGCATCGGCGGATGTGATTTTCAGCTCGCTCGTGTCGTATGACGAAGCGGCGAAGAAAGTCGTGCCTTCGCTCGCCGACAGGTGGGACGTGAGCGCCGATGGCCTCACGTACACGTTCCATCTGCATCCGAACGTGCAGTTCCAGACCACCGACTACTTCAAGCCGACGCGTCCGCTGAATGCCGACGACGTCGTCTTCACGTTCGACCGCATGCTCGACGACAACAATCCGTGGCATAAGGTTGCGGGCGCGAGCGGCTTTCCGCATGCGCAGTCGATGGGGCTCGTGAAGCTGATCAAGTCGGTATCGAAGGTCGACGACAACACGGTGAAGTTCGAACTGAACGAGCCGAACGCAACCTTCGTGTCGATCCTGACGATGGGTTTCGCGTCGATCTATTCGGCCGAATACGCGGACCAGTTGCTAAAGGCCGGCAAGCAGGCCGATCTGAACGCAAAGCCGATCGGCACGGGTCCGTTCGTGCTGAAGAACTACACGAAGGACTCGATCATCCGCTACGACGTGAACCCGTCGTACTGGGGCCCGAAACCGAAGATCGACCGGCTGATCTACGCGATCACGCCTGACGCCGCCGTGCGCGCGCAAAAAGTGAAGGCGGGCGAATGCCAGATCGCGCTGTCGCCGAAGCCGCAGGACGTCGCGGACGCGAAGAAGGACAAGTCGCTCGCCATCGTTGACACGCCCGCGTTCATGACCGCGTTCGTCGCGCTCAACACGCAGAAGAAGCCCCTCGACAACCAGAAGGTGCGCGCCGCGCTCAACATGGCGTTCGATCGCACGTCGTATCTGAAGGCCGTGTTCGACAATACGGCGACGCCCGCGAACAATCCGTATCCGCCGAATACGTGGAGCTATGACAAGGCAGTGAAGCCTTGGCCATACGACACCGACAAGGCGAAGAAGCTGCTCGCCGAGGCAGGCTATCCCGACGGCTTCTCGACGACGATCTGGGTGCGTCCGACCGGCAGCGTGCTGAATCCGAATCCGAAGACGGGCGCCGAAATGCTACAGGCCGACTTCGCGAAGATCGGCGTGAAGGCGGTGGTGAAGGTGATCGAATGGGGCGAGCTGATCAAGCAGGCCAAGCAGGGACAGCATGACACGCTGTTCATGGGCTGGGCCGGCGACAACGGCGACCCTGACAACTATCTGTCGCCGCTCTTTAGCTGCAATGCGGTGAAGTCGGGCATCAACTTCGCGCGCTACTGCGACCCGGAGCTCGACAAGCTGATCGAGCAGGGCAAGCAAACCTCTGATCAGAGCAAGCGCACGAAAGCGTATCAGGCCGCGCAGCAGATCATCCACGATGAGGCGCTGTGGATTCCGCTCGGCTATCCGACCGCGACTGCCATCACGCGGACGAACGTACACGGGTATCACGTCAGTCCGTTTGGCCGGCAGAATTTTGGAGCGGTGGTGGTGCAGTAGTCGCCGTCGTTCACGAAACGGTCTGCATTCGGCGGCCCGGGCGCAACCGCGTTCGGGCCGTTTTTCATTTGGCGGTAGCTCGAATTGCGTTCACGCAGCGCGCGCGCCAAAGGCGCACGCGATAAGCCAGCGCTCTTACTGCATCTCGAAGCGAATCAACCCATCTCCGCCCTGCAAGCGCTTCATTTCTCCTGCGAGCCACAAGAGATGCAAGTGCGCGAGCGCTTCGCCCATCGCAAACGTCATCTGATGGATATCGAGTTCGCGTTTGAACATGATGGGCACGATATCCGCCGCGCTGCACGGCTTCTGCGCGCAAGCGGTGCGCACTTCGGCAAGGCGTGCCGTGTGATGGTCGCGCAACTGAAGGATGCGCGTATGCAACCCGCGAAACGGCTTGCCGTGCGATGGCAGCACCAGCGTATCGGCGGCCATCGTTTCATAGCGGCCGAGCGAACCGAGATACAGCGCAAGCGGATTGCCTTCCGGCTCGATATCGAACACCGACACGTTCGTCGAAATACGCGGCAACACCATATCGCCGGAAATGAGCACGCCGTCCGCTTCGGCGTGCAATGCGCAATGTTCCGGCGAATGACCGAAGCCCGTCACGACGCGCCATGTGCGTCCGCCGATCGTCAGCGCATCGCCCTCGCGCATGCGCCTGTATTGGCGCGGCACCGAAGGCACCAGATTCGAGTAGTAGCTCTTGCGATTGCGCAGCTTGTCCAGCGATGCCTCGTCCGTCAGCCCATGCCGTGCCAAATGCCGCGCAGCGCCCTCGCCGCCCGCGTTCGAGCCGTCGCCTGCCGCCATCACGCGGCCGAGCATGTATTCGCCGAGCGTGATCCATAGGCGCACGTTCCAGCGCTTCTTCTCGCCGCCTTCGCACAGCCAGTCCGCGAGACCGAGGTGATCCGGATGACAGTGCGTGACGACCACGCGCAACACGGGAAGTCCTTCGAGCATCGTATCGAACAGCGTCTCCCAGTTCGCGCGGATCTCATCCGAAGCAATGCCGCAATCGACGATCGTCCAGCCCTCCTGCCCGTCGATCTCGTCGCGCAGCAGCCAGAGATTGATGTGATCGAGCGCGAACGGCAGCGGCATGCGCAGCCAGTAGACGCCGGGCGCGACCTCCTGTGTCGTGCCCGCGGCGGGCATCCTGTCGGCGAACGGGTATTCGAGTTGGTGTTCGAGAGCATTCATCGTGGTGCTTTCCTCCGTCGGCGGCGCGACGCATCGGTAAATCGCGAACCGTGTGCGTCGTGCAGCGCGGGTTGCGCTTTGTTCAGGTTGACGATAACGTAAACGTCGATTCTAACGTTCAATCCGTTTTTGTGCCCGGCCGCGCCAAAAGCCCGATAGGCCGGACACGCCAGACGATTCGATGAACACCCGATGATGAACACGCAATACACGATCACCGAACTGGCCCGCGAATTCGATGTGACGCCGCGCGCGATCCGCTTCTACGAGGACCAGGGTTTACTCTCGCCGAGCCGCGAAGGATCGAGCGGACTGCGCCGCGTATACTCCGGCCGCGACCGCACGCGGCTCCGGCTCACGCTGCGCGGCAAGCGGCTGGGCTTCACGCTGTCGGAAATCCGCGCGTTGCTGGATCTGTACGATTCGCCGACGGACACCGTTCCGCAGTTGCAGGCGTTTCTCGCGACGGTGATCAGGCATCGCGAAGTGCTCGAACGTCAGCGCGAAGACCTGAATGCGACGCTCGAGGACCTCGCGCAATATGAAGCGCAAGCGCGCGTGCTGCTCGAAAGCGGCATGCGCGGCGACGGCTATCACGAAGCGGCAAAACTCGCGCACGCGGAAGCATCGAAAGAAAAGACCTGAGCAGGAGATCGGGACACGTACACGATAGTTGGCGCGGCTTTGCGTGAAGATGTGCCGAACGCCCTGCAACACGCTTCAAAAGACGATGCGTCGGCGCTGCGCCCGAAGGCCTGAAGCGGCCTGAAGGCGTCTCGCAGGCTCACCCGGGCGATACAATCGCGGGTGTCCTCACGACATTGAACGAATGCACGGTCGACATGAATCACTTTCCCAAACTGCTGTCGTCACAGATCGGCTTCGACGTCGCGGAGACGCTGCTCGAGGGCTTCGACCGGCATTACCACGTCTTCCGTGAAGCCGCGATCTGCGCGAAGGACCTGTTCGAAGCCGGCGACTGGCATGGCTTGCAAAAGCTCGCGCGCGATCGCATCGCGTCGTATGACGATCGCGTGCACGAATGCATCGAAAAGCTCGAAGACGAATACGACGCGGAGAACATCGACGACGACGTGTGGCAGCAGATCAAGCTGCACTACATCGGCCTCTTGACGACGCACCGCCAGCCCGAATGCGCCGAGACGTTCTTCAACTCGGTGTGCTGCCACATCCTGCACCGCTCGTACTTCAACAACGATTTCATCTTCGTGCGGCCCGCGATCTCGACGGAGTACATCGAGAACGACGAGCCCGCCGCGAAGCCGACGTATCGCGCGTACTACCCCGGCAAGGACGGGCTCGCCGTCACGCTGGAGCGCATCGTCACGAACTTCCAGCTGAACCTGCCGTTCGAGAATCTCACGCGCGATGTCGAGTGCGTGATCCGGGCGTTCCGCGACAACTTCGGCATCTTCGACGAAGCGCCGAATTTCCAGATTCATGTGCTGTCGTCGCTGTTCTTCCGGAACAAGGCGGCGTACATCATCGGCCGCGTGATCAACGCCGATACGATGGTGCCGTTCGCGTTGCCGATCCATCATGTGAAGCCGGGCCTGCTCGCACTCGATGCGCTGCTCTGCCGGCGCGACCAGTTGCTGATCATCTTCAGCTTTTCGCATTCGTACTTCCTCGTCGATATGGAAGTGCCGTCCGCGTATATCGAGTTTCTCAGCAGCATTCTGCAAAGCAAGCCGAGGGCGGAAATCTATACGTCGGTGGGCTTGCAGAAGCAGGGCAAGAATCTCTTCTATCGCGATCTGCTGCGGCATCTGAAGCATTCGAGCGATCTGTTCATCGTCGCGCCCGGCATCAAGGGCATGGTGATGCTCGTGTTCACGCTGCCGTCGTTCCCGTACGTGTTCAAGCTGATCAAGGATTCGTTTCCGCCGCCCAAGGACACGACGCGCGAAAAGGTGCAGAGCAAGTATCAGCTCGTGAAGCGCCACGACCGCCTGGGACGCATGGCCGATACGCTCGAATATTCGAGCGTCGCGTTGCCGCTGTCGCGCCTCGATGACGCGCTCATTCGCGAGCTGGAAAAAGAAGCCCCGTCGATGCTCGAATACGAAGGCGACAATCTCGTCATCAAGCATCTGTACATCGAGCGCCGCATGGTGCCGCTCAATATCTTCCTGCAACACGGCACCGACGCCGACATCGATCACGGCATCAAGGAATACGGCGACGCAGTGAAGGAACTGATGCAGGCGAACATCTTCCCCGGCGACATGCTGTACAAGAACTTCGGCGTGACGCGTCATGGTCGCGTCGTGTTCTACGACTACGACGAGATCGAATATCTCACCGACTGCAACGTGCGCGCCGTGCCGCCGCCGCGCCACGAGGAAGACGAGATGTCGGGCGAGCCGTGGTACACGGTCGGACAGCACGACATTTTCCCGGAGACGTACGGCACGTTTCTGCTCGGCGATCCGCGCGTGCGCGAATCGTTCATGAAGCATCACGCGGATTTCTTCGAGCCGTCGCTGTGGCAAAGGAACAAGGACTCGATTCTCAAGGGCGAATTGCCCGACTTCTATCCCTATGACCGCAGCCTGCGCTTTTCCGTCCGCTATCCGGAACGGTTCGCTGCGGATCGCGCCGCCGATGCGGATCCGGCGCCCGCCGTACGAGTCGCATGAACGCGCGCAGCGTCCGCCATCGAGCACACAGACACAAGCTATTTACGTCGATACCATCATGAACACGAACGCCCCTTCCGCCCCTCATCCCCTCGCGCATCTGTTCAAGAACAACGATGCGTGGGTCGCGCACAAGCTCGACGAAGACCCCGAATTCTTCTCGCGGCTCGCGCATCAGCAGGCGCCTGAATATCTGTGGATCGGCTGCGCGGATTCGCGCGTGCCCGCCAACGAAATCATCGGCTTGCCGCCGGGCGAAGTGTTCGTCCACCGCAACATCGCGAACGTCGTCGTGCATACGGACCTGAACTGTCTGTCGGTGATCCAGTTCGCCGTCGACCTGCTGAAGGTCAAGCACATCATGGTCGTCGGCCACTACGGCTGCTCGGGCGTCGGCGCGGCGCTGCTGGGACGGCGCGTCGGTCTCGCCGACAACTGGCTGCATCACGTGCAGGACGTGCGCACGAAGCACTCGGCGCTGCTCGAGGAATGGCCGATGGGCGAAGCGCGGCATCGGCGTCTCGTCGAACTGAACACGATCGAACAGGTGGTCAACGTGTGCCGCACGACGATCATCAACGACGCGTGGGCGCGCGGCCAGGACCTCACGGTTCACGGCTGGGTGTACGGCGTGCATGACGGGCGCGTGCGCGATCTCGGCATGACGGTGAAAGAGCCGGCAGCGCTCGATGGAATCTATACGAATTGCGTCGCGGCCGTATCGGCGAGCCGCGCGCACACGGCAGACAACGACATGGTCGCCGCCGATGCCGCGAAGCTCGGCGGTGTGGCCGCTGTCGTCCACGGAGTCATCAAGGAGCTGAAACATGAGTGAGACAAAACACGATCCGATCGTCATCGTTTCCGTTGCGCGCACGCCGATGGCGGCGTTCCAGGGCGAGTTCGCATCGCTGACGGCGCCGCAGCTCGGCGCCGTCGCGATCAAGGCGGCCGTCGAGCGCGCGGGCCTCAAGCCTGAGCAGATCGACGAAGCCGTGATGGGCTGCGTGCTGCCCGCCGGCCAGGGCCAGGCGCCCGCGCGTCAGGCTGCGCTCGGCGCGGGCCTGCCGCTGTCGACGGGCTCGACGACCGTCAACAAGATGTGCGGCTCGGGCATGCGTGCCGCGATGTTCGCGCACGACATGCTGACGGCCGGTTCCGTCGACGTGATCGTCGCGGGCGGCATGGAGAGCATGACGAACGCACCGTATCTGCTGCCGAAGGCGCGCAGCGGAATGCGCATGGGCCACGGCCAGGTGCTCGATCACATGTTCCTCGACGGCCTCGAAGACGCCTATGACAAAGGCCGTCTGATGGGCACGTTCGCCGAGGAATGCGCGGCGTCGTTCGACTTCACGCGCGAGGCGCAGGACAAGTTCGCCATCGAATCGCTGACGCGCGCGAAACGCGCGAACGAAGACGGTTCGTTCGCGTGGGAAATCGCGCCCGTTGCCGTCGAAAGCAAGAAAGGCAGCGTCACTGTCGAGCGCGACGAACAGCCGTTCAAGGCGAACCTCGACAAGATCTCGACGCTCAAGCCCGCGTTCAGCAAGACGGGCACGGTGACGGCCGCGAACTCGTCGTCGATCAGCGACGGCGCGGCGGCGCTCGTGATGATGCGCGAATCGACGGCGAAGAAGCTCGGCGTGACGCCGCTTGCGCGCGTCGTCGGCCACTCGACGTTCGCGCAGGAGCCGGCGAAGTTCACGACGGCGCCCGTCGGCGCGATCCGCAAGCTGTTCGAGAAAAACGGCTGGAAGGCGGCGGACGTCGATCTGTACGAGATCAACGAGGCTTTCGCCGTCGTCGCGATGGCCGCGATGAAGGAGCACGGCTTGCCGCACGACAAGGTGAACGTGAACGGCGGCGCCTGTGCGCTCGGCCATCCGATCGGCGCATCGGGCGCGCGCATTCTCGTCACGCTGATCGGCGCGCTGAAGAAGCGCGGGCTGAAGCGCGGCGTCGCGAGCCTGTGCATCGGCGGCGGCGAAGCGACGGCGATGGGCATCGAGCTCGTCTAACACTTGTTCCAACGACAGCGCGCGGCAATCCGCGCGCATGAGGAAACTTCATGAAGACCGTGTTGATCGTAGGCGCGTCGCGCGGTATCGGCCGCGAGTTCGTGAAGCAATACAGGCACGACGGCTGGCGCGTTCTCGCCACCGCGCGCGGCGACGAATCGCTCGGCGAGCTCGTCGCGCTCGGCGCCGAAGCGTTTTCACTCGACGTAACCGATCCCGAGGAAATCGCCGCGCTCGGCTGGAAGCTGGATGGCGAGCGGCTCGATGCCGCCGTGATCGTGTCGGGCGTGTACGGCCCGCATACGGAAGGCGTCGAGACGATCAGCGCGGAAGACTTCGACTTCGTGATGGCGACCAACGTGCGCGGGCCGATGCAGCTGATCCCCGTGCTGCTCCCGCTCGTCGAAGACGCGCGCGGCGTGCTCGCCGTGCTGTCGAGCCGCATGGGCAGCATCAGCGAGACGACGGGCACGACGGGCTGGCTGTATCGCGCGAGCAAGGCGGCGCTGAACGACGTGCTGAAAGTGACGTCCGTGCAGACGCGCACCGCCACCTGCGTCTCGCTGCATCCGGGCTGGGTGCGCACGGACATGGGCGGCGCTAGCGCCGCCGTCGATCCGGCGCACAGCGTGAAAGGCATGCGGGAGGTGCTGGCGCAGGCGGCAAGCACGCCGCATCTCTTTCATGGCCGCTTCTTCCAGTACGACGGCACCGCGCTCGAATGGTGAGCATCACACTAACCGGGGAGACATCCGCATGCTGCTCGATCAGGACCATCTGATGATCCGCGACGCCGTTCGCACATTCGTACGCGAAGCCGTGACGCCAAACGCCGCGCAATGGGACCGCGACCGCACGTTTCCCACCAACGTGCACCGCCAGCTTGCAGAACTCGGCGCGTATGGCGTGCTCGTGCCCGAAGAGTACGGCGGCGCCGGTCTCGACGCGCTCGCGCTCGCCGTGATACTCGAAGAAATCGCGGCAGGCGACGGCGGCACATCGACGGCGATCTCCGTCAATAACTGCCCCGTGTGCAGCATTCTGCTGACGTATGGCAACGAAGCGCAGAAGCAAGACTGGCTCACGCCGCTTGCGCGCGGCGAGATGCTCGGCGCCTTCTGCCTCACCGAGCCGCAGGCGGGCTCGGATGCGTCCGCGTTGCGCACCACGGCCACGCGCGACGGCGACTTCTACGTACTCAACGGCGTCAAGCAGTTCATCACGAGCGGCAAGAACGGCAACGTCGCGATCGTGATGGCTGTCACCGACAGGAGCGCCGGCAAGCGCGGCATCAGCGCGTTCATCGTGCCGACGGATACGCCGGGATATGTCGTCGCGCGCCTCGAAGACAAGCTCGGCCAGCATTCGTCGGACACCGCGCAGATCGTCTTCGACAACTGCCGCGTGCCGGCCGCGAATCTGATCGGCGCGGAAGGCGAAGGGTATCGGATCGCGCTGTCGGGTCTGGAGGGCGGGCGCATCGGCATCGCCGCGCAGAGCGTCGGGATGGCGCGTGCGGCGCTCGAAGCGGCCCTCGCGTACGCCAAGGAGCGCGAGAGCTTCGGCCAGCCGCTGTTTGCGCATCAAGCCGTGCAGTTCCGTCTCGCCGACATGGCGACGCAACTCGAAGCGGCGCGCCAGTTGATCTGGCACGCGGCATCGCTGAAGGATGCGGGCCAGCCGTGTCTGACGGAAGCGGCGATGGCGAAGCTGTTCGCATCGGAAGCGGCGGAGCGGATCTGTTCGGCTGCGTTGCAGATTCACGGCGGCTACGGCTATCTGAGCGATTTCCCCGTCGAGCGCATTTATCGCGACGTGCGCGTGTGCCAGATCTATGAAGGCACGAGCGACATTCAAAAGATCCTGATCGCGCGCGGGCTGAACTGAGCACCGATCTTTCATGACTGCATCAGCGAAGCAACGCCCCATCGATTGCCCTTGCGGCGGCGCCGCGCCCGATCGACGCGACACCGGCAAGCCGCCGCGTTTCGCCGACTGCTGCGGCCGCTACATCGACGGTGGCGCCGCCGCGCCGACCGCGCTCGAACTGATGCGCTCGCGCTATAGCGCCTATGTGCTCGGCGAGTCCCAATATTTGCGCGACACGTGGGCGGCGCAAACCTGCCCCGCCGATCTCGACGTCGACGCCGATGCGCCCGATGCACCGCGCTGGCTAGGTCTGCAGATCAAGCGCTACACACCGCTCGACGATACGCACGCCGAAGTAGAGTTCGTCGCGCGTTACAAGGTGGGCGGACGGGCGCATCGGCTGCATGAATCGAGCCGTTTCGTCAGAGGTGACGACGGGCGCTGGCGTTATGTCGACGGCGATGTGAGCGAACGCTGACGCCGAGCCCTCGATAACCGCGCGATAGCTTCGGCTGCGACTGTTCACATGGCTCAAAAAGGGTCGAATTCCGCAACAAAATCAAGGTGTTGGATAGACACCACGTCCCTCAAAAACGCTTCCTCTCCGGACCCGCAGGATGGACCGCGCAGAGCCGTCGCGACCGCATCTAAACCTCCAGAATTGGTTCCGCAAGGGGTTTGTACTGAATTGCACAAATATAAATTGTCGTGCCAGTATGAGTCCCACAGATGTTGCAGCGCTTTGTAGCGAGGTGGCGGACCACCGCTCCCGCAGGATGTCCAGATGCACCGCCGGCCGACCCTTCGGTACGGCAAGCGATCAGGGACATCGCGAGGCGCTCACTTGACGCGTGGGGTCGCGTCTACCGGCTTCGGTTCATCCAAATGCTGTCCAGGTCAGTCCGCCTGCGCAACGAGCGCAGCGTACACGGCGTTTTTGGCCTTAATTTTGCATGCAACCGCAGTGCAATCAGCCCGTAAGGGAAGCTTCAGGCGTTTTTGAAAGTAGGTGTTGCGAATGGCGTTCAGCAAAGTTCTGACAGTTTGTGCGATGTCGGCGGCCTTCATGGCCTGCGCTGTTTCGTTCGCGCACGCCGATCCGCTCGCGGAAGCCGATGGCCCGCTGAGCCGCGCAAACGTGCAGCGCCTTGCGCTCGACGACGGCTATCTGCCCGTCGTCAAGTTGAGCGAACAGATCATCCGCATTCCCGCCCGCGCCGACGGCAACATCACCCTGGAAACGACGGTCTACAAACCGGACGGCCCCGGCCCGTTCCCGATGGTCGTCTTCAATCACGGCAAGATTCACGGCGATCCGCGCATGCAGACGCGCAGCGATCCGATGTCGCTCGCGCGCGAGTTCGTGCGCCGCGGCTATGTCGTCGTCGCGCCGAACCGTCAGGGTTTCGCCGACTCGGGCGGCACGTATGTACAGGACGGTTGCGACGTGACGCGCAACGGCCTGAGCCAGGCCGCCGACGTCGCCGCGACCGTCGACTACATGTCGAAGCAAAGCTACGTGGATGCACAGCACATCGTTGTGGCGGGCACGTCGCACGGCGGTCTCGCGACGATCGCCTACGGCATGGACGCCGCGCCCGGCGTGCGCGCGCTGATCAATTTCTCAGGCGGCCTGCGCCAGGACGCCTGCTCCGACTGGCAAGGCAATCTGGCGCGCGCATTCGGCACGTACGGCGAGAAGACGCATGTGCCTTCGCTGTGGATGTACGGCGACAATGATTCGATCTGGCCGTCGTCGCTGGTTTCGCGCATGTACACCGCTTACACCCAACATACGCAGGCGTCGGGCGTCAGCGCGAAGATGGTCGATTTCGGCTCGTACAAGAACGACGCGCATCGTCTCGTCGGCGATCGCGACGGCGTGCGCGTCTGGTGGCCGTCCGTCGAGGCGTTTCTCGCGCGCGTCGGCATGCCGACGGGCGTTCAGTATCGCGTCGCCGAGCCGACGCAGCCGAAGGCCACGCATTTCGCGTCGATCGATTCCGTCGACGCCGTGCCTTACGTCGACGACGCCGGCCGCGCCGGATATCGCAACTTCCTGCACCAGTATCCGAGCCGTGCGTTTGCAGTGTCGAATTCGGGCGCGTGGTCGTGGGCGGAAGGCGGCGACGATCCGATGTCGGTCGCGGTCGCGAACTGCCAGAAGCAGAGCTCGGACCCGTGCCATCTGTACGCGGTGAACGACAACGTCGTCTGGAAAGACTCGTCGACTCAAACGGCCGACGCGGACAACGATTCCACGCCTAAAAACAACGGCAAGCCGGCTCTCGCCAGCCGTTGAATCCCCTTCACTGCGCGCGTCAGTGCCTGTTTTTGCGCATCGCGTTCCGGCGTAAATCATCCGACCCAGCTCCGCTTTCCCAATGCGCGCCGTCATTGCGTCTAACGTGCGCGCCTCCCTTGACATTGGCAACTGCATCCGCTCGCGCACGAATTGCTCGAAGAGGTCCATCGCCGCGTCGCGCCGTAGTGAAAAAAGCGCGTGAGCCCGTCAATGATTGAATTTAGGCGCGGATTAACTCCGCACGAAATTCATCGACACGCGAAAGAACGCCTTGGGCGACGCGATTCATAAACCGCCGACGTGACAAAAAAGCCGATGATCAGGATTCCAGATCCTGTTCGGCGTCCAGTGCAATCGCCGCTGCGCGCCCGACGTGGAAGCCGCACATAAACCCGTTCGTTGAGCCTTATCTCACGCCACCACACGGCCGTTAACTTGCACGCCTTCGCCCGCATTCTGCAAGACTGGAAAAAAAATGCGCGGACGCAGCCCGGATTTTTTCGCAGCAGGCCCATAACTTTGCCGTCGTCATCTACGGTCATCTGCGTGCTTCCCAGCGAAACGGCGGCAAGCTGTCGTCAACCACGGAAAATCGCGCGCAGACCCTTGAAAACACAGTGTTTTCCGATAGTGCATCGCAGTTGATATCGCGCTAATCTCACTCCCGCTGTCGCAAGGAAACGCACTGCCGAGGCACCGCGAACAGGTTGCCACGCGTCGCGGCAACAGCACATCCGACGCACCAAGGAAGCCCGCGATCGTCGAGCGCCGACGATGCCGCGGCACTTTCCCGTCGCCGGATTCAAGGCGGACGTTCACCGTCCCGATTCGCCAGCAGCATTTGCATGACCGACACGCGAGACGCACCGCGCCCGACGCCCGCGCCTTGCCCGGTTCATGGTCGGAGTTGTTTTGAATACACAAGTAACGAAAGACTGGGTCGCCCGCAGCCTGCGCGCCGTGTGGCATCCCTGCACGCAGATGAAGCATCACGAGCGCTATCCGCTCGTGCCCGTTTCGCGTGGCGCGGGCGCGTGGCTTTACGATCGCGATGGACATCGCTATCTCGACGCGATCAGTTCGTGGTGGGTCAATCTGTTCGGCCACGCGAACCCGCGCATCAACGCCGCGCTGAAGGATCAGCTCGACACGCTCGAGCACGCGATGCTCGCCGGCTGCACGCACGAGCCCGCCATCGAGCTCGCCGAACGTCTCGGCGCGCTGACGCAGAACACGCTCGGTCACGCGTTCTTCGCGTCCGATGGCGCGTCGGCTGTCGAGATCGCGCTGAAGATGAGTTTCCACTCGTGGCGCAATCGCGGCTACGACTACAAGCGCGAGTTCGTCTGCGTCGCGAACAGCTATCACGGCGAGACGATCGGCGCGCTCGGCGTCACCGATGTCGCGCTCTTCAAGGATGCGTACGATCCGCTGATCCGCAACGCGCATGTGGTCGCCTCGCCGGATGCGCGTTTCGCGCGCGAAGACGAAACGGCCGCGGAGGTCGCGCAGCGCGCGCTCGACGACGTGCGCTCGCTGTTCGAAGCGCGCGCGAACAATATCGCCGCATTGATCGTCGAACCGCTCGTGCAGTGCGCCGCGGGCATGGCGATGCACGACGCGTCGTACATCGCGGGCTTGCGCGCGCTGTGCGACCGCTATGGCGTGCATCTGATCGCCGATGAAATCGCCGTCGGCTGCGGACGCACGGGCACCTTCTTCGCGTGCGAACAGGCGGACGTATGGCCGGATTTTCTGTGCCTGTCGAAAGGGATCAGCGGCGGCTATCTGCCGTTGTCGATCGTGCTGTCGCGCGACGAGATCTTCGCGGCCTTCTATGACGACGACACGACGCGCGGCTTCCTGCATTCGCATTCGTACACGGGCAATCCGCTCGCGTGCCGCGCGGCGCTCGCGACGCTCGATCTGTTCGCCACCGACAACGTGCTCGCCGCAAACGCAACGAAATCGGCAGCGCTGCGTGCCGCGCTCGAACCGCTCGCGCAGCATGCGCATGTGCGCAATCTGCGTCAGCGCGGCACGATCATCGCGTTCGATGCCGAAATCGACGACGCCCACGCCGCGAAGACCTTCTCGCGCCGCTTCTTCGAGAACGCGCTGAGGCGCGAACTGCTGCTGCGCCCGATTGGCACGACGGTGTATCTGATGCCGCCGTACATCCTCGACGACGAAGAAATCGCGCTGCTCGCCGAACGCACGCGCGCGGCCTTCGAAGCAACCGTGGCGGAGGCGCGCTGATGCAGTTGCTCGAAACGCTCGAACAAGGTCTGAAGGATATCGACGCGCTCGGCCTGCGCCGTCGCCGCCGTACCATCGACTCGCCGTGCTCCGCGCACATGACCGTCGACGGCCGCGACATGATCGGCTTCGCGAGCAACGACTATCTCGGGCTCGCCGCGCATCCGCTGCTCGTCGCCGCGATGACGGAAGGCGCGCGCCGCTATGGCGCGGGCAGCGGCGGGTCGCATCTGCTCGGCGGCCACTCGCGCGCGCACGCGCAACTCGAAGACGATCTCGCTGCATTCGCGGGCGGCTTCGTCGACAATCCGCGCGCACTGTACTTCAGCACCGGCTATATGGCGAATCTCGCGACGCTCACCGCGCTCGCGGGACGCGGCACGGCGCTGTTCTCCGATGCGCTCAATCACGCGTCGCTGATCGACGGCGCACGGCTTTCGCGCGCCGAGATCGAGATCTATCCGCACGCGGACGTCGAAGCATTGAGCGCGATGCTCGACGCTTCGGAGGCTGCCGTAAAACTGATCGTCACCGACACCGTGTTCAGCATGGACGGCGACGTTGCGCCGCTCGCCCGTCTGCTAGCGCTCGCGGAAAAGCATGGCGCATGGCTCGTCGTCGACGATGCGCACGGCTTCGGCGTGCTGGGTCCGCAAGGACGCGGCGCCGTCGCCGAGGCCGCACTGCGCTCGCCGCATCTGATCTCGATCGGCACGCTCGGCAAGGCGGCGGGCGTGTCGGGCGCGTTCGTCGTCGCGCACGAAACGGTGATCGAATGGCTCGTGCAGCGCGCGCGGCCGTATATCTTCACGACGGCGTCGGTGCCCGCTGCCGCTCATGCCGTGTCCGCGAGCCTGCGCATCATCGAAGGCATCGAGGGCGACCAGCGACGCGCGCATCTGCGCTCGCTGATCGAACGCACGCGCGAGATGCTCAAGCGCACACCGTGGCTTCCCGTCGATTCGCAGACGGCCGTGCAGCCGCTCGTCATCGGCGCGAACGAGGCGACGCTCGAGGTGGCCGCGTCGCTCGATCGCGCGAATCTCTGGGTGCCCGCGATCCGTCCGCCGACAGTGCCCGAAGGCACGTCGCGTCTGCGCATTTCTCTGTCGGCGGCGCATTCGCATAGCGACCTCGATCAGCTCGAACACGCGTTGATGAAGACGGCGGAGACGCTCGCATGAGCCGCGCGCTGTCTCTCTTCGTGACGGGCACCGATACGGAAATCGGCAAGACGCTGGTGTCGGCAGCGCTGCTGCGCGGCTTCGCGCGCGACGGCTTGCGCGCAGCCGCGATGAAGCCGGTTGCGGCGGGCGCGTCGATGGTGGACGGCGTGCTGCACAACGAAGACGCCGATCAGCTCGACGCCGCCGCCAACGTGCTGTTGCCGCCCGCCATCCGCACGCCGTTCATGCTGAAGGAACCGGCCGCGCCGCACATCGCCGCCGGGCACGAAAACGTCACGCTCGACATGACGCGCATCGTCGACGCGCATCAGACGGCGGCACAAATGGCCGATGTCGTCGTCGTGGAAGGCGTCGGCGGCTTTCGCGTGCCGCTCACCGATGCGCACGATACCGCCGATCTCGCCGTCGCATTGAATCTGCCCGTGGTGCTCGTCGTCGGCATGCGGCTTGGCTGCATCAGCCACGCGCTGCTGACGGCGGAAGCGATCGTCGCGCGCGGACTACCGATCGCCGGCTGGGTCGCGAATCGCGTCGATCCCGCAATGCGATTCGCCGACGAGAACATCGCCGCGATCCGCGAGCGGCTAGACCGCCAATATCGCGCGCCGCTGCTCGGCAGCGTGCCGCATCTGAGCCCCGCGTCGGCGGACATCGTCGCGACGCACCTCGACACCACCCGACTGTTGCAGACGTTGCGTGCCGCGCAGCGCTGAAGGTCTTCGGAAAAACGAATCATCAAGGATGGACCACATGAGCCATATCAACACTGCCCCTCTGCCCGTCACGCCATCCCAGGCCGCCGCCGCCGACGCAGCCGCCACGCGCTGGCGCGTCGCGGATGTCGTCGCGCTGTACGAGCTGCCGTTCAACGATCTGCTGTTCCGCGCGCAACAGGTGCATCGCGAGCATTTCGATGCGAACACCGTGCAGCTGTCGACGCTGCTGTCGATCAAGACGGGCGGCTGCGAGGAAGACTGCGCGTACTGCCCGCAATCCGTGCATCACGATACGGGGCTGAAGGCCGAAAAGCTGATGGAAGTCGAAGACGTGCTGGCGGCTGCGCGCATCGCGAAAGAAAACGGCGCGACGCGCTTCTGCATGGGCGCCGCGTGGCGCAATCCGAAGGACCGCCACCTCGAACCGATCAAGGACATGATTCGCGGCGTAAAGTCGATGGGCCTCGAAACCTGTGTGACGCTCGGCATGCTGGAAACGCATCAGGCGCAAGGTCTGCGCGAGGCGGGGCTCGACTACTACAACCATAATCTCGATACGTCGCCGGAGTTCTACGGCCAGATCATCTCGACGCGCACGTACCAGGATCGCCTCGAGACGCTCGAACGCGTGCGCGACGCGGGCATCAACGTGTGCTGCGGCGGGATTGTCGGCATGGGCGAATCGCGCCGCGAACGCGCGGGCCTGATCGCGCAGCTCGCGAACATGGAGCCGTATCCCGAATCGGTGCCGATCAACAATCTCGTGCAGGTCGAAGGCACGCCGCTCACGGGCACGGAAGCACTCGATCCGTTCGAGTTCGTGCGCACGATCGCCGTCGCGCGCATCACGATGCCGCGCGCGATGGTGCGCCTGTCCGCAGGCCGCGAGCAGATGGACGAGGCGCTGCAGGCGATGTGCTTCCTCGCCGGCGCGAACTCGATCTTCTACGGCGACCAGTTGCTGACGACCAGCAACCCGCAGGCGGAAGCCGACCGCAAGCTGCTGGAGCGGCTCGGCATCCGCGCGGAAGCCGCGCAGCAGATGCCGCTCGAACGCAGCGGATGCGAGCATGGTTGCGACGGGCATTGAGCGTTGCGTGTGCGCCCGTTAGTCGGCGCCATTGAATTGCGTCACGAAGGAAAGGCCGCTTCGAATATTCGAAGCGGCCTTTTTTCCTTGTTCTCGCGCTCGGCCAAAGCACGACCACGACTCGACGCAAAATCCCAGGACATACCGAGCGCGATTCCTACGCCTTCCGGCCAGGTTTCCCGGCATGTCGATTGCACGTACGATCGATTCACAGAGTGGCTCGTGAATCGCGGATCGCCACGCTGCGGCGTAATTCATACTTGTCGGTCTGTCGAGTATCTGATCAAACAGAACCCTGCTTAGGAAAGAATTTGCTTACGATGATGCGAATGGAAACGATGGAAAAACCTCTCGCGAAGCGCCACTTCCACGCGCTTCGCCTGGTTCACGGCGGCATCAACATGGAGGCACGAATGGCTCGGGCTGAAACGACGATCGAACACATTCTCCAGGACCTCGAAGACCTCAAGCGTGAACTGCGCGAGCTGAAGGTCTATGTGGATGAACGCTTCCGCCTCTTCGAAGCAAAAATGGATGCGCGTTTCAGCGCGCTGGAATCCTCCATGCGCACGGAGTTCCGCCTGTTGTGGGCCGCGAACTTCGCGCTCGCTGGAATTCTGGCCAAGGGCTTTCATTGGATCTGAGCGCAGCGGCACGGCGCCGCGATATCGCCGTGCTCATGTGCGCTCCAGTGCGCTCAGTTCAATGCCTGCAAGTCCGGCTCCGGCGCTTCGTCGCGAAATCGCAGCGGCGCGGCGCAATGAGCGAGCGTATCCACGAAGTACTTTGCGCGTGGCCACGGTCCAAAGCCCGCTGCTGTGTTGATGTGTCCCGCGTCGCCCAGATTGACGAACGCACTGCCCAGATGCCGCGCCAGTTCGCGTGCATCGGCAAGGGGCATCCATGGGTCCGTCTCGCTGCCTATCAGAATCGACGGCACGCCAAGGCGCCGCGCGTCGAATGCCCCTGCGAACTCGAACTTCTTCGGGCTGGCCGGCGCGACGAACAGCACACCCGCGATATCGGCCACGTGCACGCCTTGCAGCAACGCATGCGCAGTCGCAAGACACCCGAAGCTATGCGCGGCGAGCACGAACGGTCCACGCTCGCTCGCGAGCAGATCGCGCACGGCCTTGGCCCATTGGGCGAGGTTCGGCGCGTCCCAATCCGCCTGCTCGACGCGCAGTGAGCGTGAAAACTGGCGCTCCAGCCAGCTCTGCCAATGCGCGCCTTCGCTGCCGTGCAGGCCCGGCACGGTCACGAGCCGTGGCGGCCAGATCGATCGGGTGCACGAAAACATGATTCTTTCCTCGTCGCCGGAATCCTGGAAATCATTGTCGCGTGAGCAACGGACGGCTTGAACCAATTTTTCGCGCTTTACATATCCGCACGCCGCCGCACCGGCCCGCGCTCGAACGCTGGCGGCGCTTCGCGCCCGCTGCAACGCGCGCGAACGGCGGCGAAAAAGTAGAATGAAGCCTATCCATAAGAGGAGTGGCTCCATGTCGCAGACTTCGTCCGCAACGCCGCGTGCGCTGCAGCCCTTTCATCTGGCATTTCCCGTCACCAGCCTCGAGAACGCGCGCGCGTTCTATGGCGATCTGCTCGGTTGCCCGGAAGGCCGCAGTTCGCCGGAGTGGGTCGACTTCGATTTCTTCGGCCATCAGCTGGTCGCGCATCTTTCGCCGGAAGAAGCGGGCCACAAGAGCGTCAATCAAGTGGACGGCGACAATGTTCCAGTGCGTCACTTCGGCGTCGTGCTGACCATGGACGACTGGCACACGCTCGCGGAAAAGCTTCGAGCGGCGGGCACGAAGTTCATCATCGAGCCGCATATCCGCTTCAAGGGCGAAGTCGGCGAGCAGGCGACGATGTTCTTTCTCGACCCGTGCGGCAATGCGCTCGAATTCAAGGCTTTCGCCGACATCAGCCGGCTGTTCGCCAAGTGACGGCAACATTCACACGCTCACGCATGAAAGTCCTGTTCTATACGCCGCAATCCGACACCGCCGCCTGGCTGCACGACCTGTCGCGCGCGCTGCCCGATGTCGACTTGCGCGAGTGGCAACCGGGCGACGACGCCCCTGCCGATGTGGCCGTCGTCTGGCGGCCGCCGCGTGAAATGCTCGCGGGCCGTAACGATCTGCGCGCGATCTTCAACCTGGGCGCGGGCGTCGATGCAATCCTGGCGCTCGAACGAGAGCATCCCGGCACGTTGCCGCGCGGCGCGCAACTCGTGCGTCTCGAAGACACGGGCATGGCGCAGCAGATGGCGGAATACGTGATGCACGCGGCGCTGCGCTACATGCGTCGTTTCGACGAGTACGATCTGCTTCAGAAGCAGCAGCGCTGGCATGTGCTCGATCCGCATCCGCGCGAGACGTTCACGATCGGCGTGCTCGGTCTGGGCGTGCTGGGCTCGCATGTCGCGCAAACGCTGGTGTCGCTCGGGTTTCCGGTGCGCGGCTTCAGTCGCGGCGCACGGCAGGTCGAAGGCGTCAAGACGTTCGCGGGCGATGCGGAGTTCGATGCGTTCCTCGACGGGGTCAAGGTGCTCGTGAACCTGCTGCCGCATACGCCAGAAACGCACGGCGTGCTGAACAAGGCAAGCCTGTCGAAGCTTGCGCGCGGCGCGTACCTCGTCAATATCGCGCGCGGCGCGCATCTCGTCGAACAGGAGCTGCTCGACGCGCTCGACGAAGGCCGGATTGCGGCCGCGACGCTCGATGTGTTCGTCGACGAGCCGCTGCCGTCGCAGCATCCGTTCTGGACACATCCACGTATCGCGATCACGCCGCATATCTCGGCGTTGACGCTGCGCGAAGAAAGCGTCGTGCAGATCGCGCAGAAAATCGGCGCATTGAAGCGCGGCGAGGCGATCGGCGGAATCGTCGACATCGCGCGCGGGTATTGAATTCGTCAACGTAAGAAAGCGGAACAGCCGCTTCATGCGGGAACAATCGTCGTGCATGGAGTGGAGTAAGCATTAGACGGAATCAAGGCGCCGAGGTGCCAACTCCCGTCTCCCGTCGACCGCTTTGCATGGGACCGGAGTAGGTGCTCCTGCATGGGGCCGGAGTAAGTGCTTTAAAGCACCAACTCCGGCCGACCGCTCTGCATGGGACCGGAGTAAGTGCTAAAGCACTAACTCCGGCCGACACAGTTTAGGAGACAGACATGGCCTTGCCACGAGCAGTAAAAATCGTCGAAGTCGGCCCGCGCGATGGACTTCAGAACGAGAAGGAATTCGTGCCGACCGCCGTCAAGATCGAATTGGTCAACCGGCTGGCGGCGGCCGGGTTCAGGAATGTCGAAGCGGCTTCGTTCGTATCGCCGAAATGGGTGCCTCAAATGGCCGATGGCGCCGTGGTGATGGCGGGCATCGAGCGCCGCCCGGGCACGATCTACTCGGTGCTGACGCCGAACATGCGCGGTCTCGAAGGCGCCGTCACCGCGCACGCCGACGAGATCGTGATCTTCGGCGCAGCCAGCGAAGCGTTCTCGCAGAAGAACATCAATTGCAGCATCGCGGAAAGCATCGAACGCTTCTTGCCCGTCGCGCAAGCCGCGAAAGAAAAAGGCTTGCGCGTGCGTGGCAGCGTGTCGTGCTCGCTCGGCTGTCCGTACCAGGGCGAAGTGCCCGTGGCGTCCGTGGTCGACGTGGTCGAGCGCTTCGCCGCGCTCGGTTGCGATGAGATCGATATCGCCGATACGATCGGCGTCGGCACGCCGAAGCGCACGCAAGAAGTGTTCGCGGCCGTCACGCAGGTGTTTCCGCGCGAACGTCTGTCGGGCCACTTCCACGATACATACGGCCAGGCGCTCGCGAACATCTACGCCGCGCTGCAGGAAGGCATCGAGATCTTTCACGCATCGGTGGCCGGACTCGGCGGCTGTCCGTATGCGAAGGGCGCAACGGGCAACGTCGCAACGGAAGACGTGCTGTATCTGATGAACGGACTCGGCATCGAGACGGGCATCGATCTCGCGCAAGTCGTCGAGATCGGCGATTTCATTTCGACTTCGATCGGCAGACCGAACGTGTCGCGCGCGGGCAAGGCGCTGCTTGCGAAAGCGCGCAGCGAAAAGGCCACCAGCGTGTGACGCAACAAAGGAACAAAAAACATGACGGACAACGCCACAGTTCAAACGCCTCAAGCGACTGATTTCGATTCGCTGCCGGATTCGGCGCGCCGCGTCTCGCTGCTCTTGCGCGAGCGCGGCCATGCCGGGCAAATCGTGATGCTGCCGGAAACGGGCAAGACGTCAGCGGAAGCGGCGGCGGGACTCGGCTGCTCGATCGCGCAGATCGCCAAGTCGATCCTGTTTCGTCGCCGAGAAGACGACGCGCCCGTGCTGATCGTCGCGAGCGGCGCGAATCGCGTCGATGAGAAGAAGGTCGCCGCGCAAGTCGGCGACATTGCGCGCGCCGACGCGAAGTTCGTTCGCGAGAAGACGAGCTATGCGATCGGCGGCGTGTGCCCCATCGGTCATACGACACAGCCCGTAACGCTGATCGACGCCGATCTGTTCACGCTCGACAGCCTGTGGGCCGCCGCCGGTCATCCGCATGCGGTGTTCAATCTCACGCCGCAGGAACTCGCTGCGCTGACGGGCGCGCCCGTCGTCGATGTGGCGCTGCGCGAGTCGGCATGACGGCCGATACGGTTCGCGCCCGCGACACGGCACAAGACATTGCGCCCGTTCCTTCGCCTTGCATCAACGTGTGCCGGATGGACCCGGCGAACGGCCTGTGCGAAGGCTGCCTGCGCACGATCGACGAAATCGCGAACTGGTCTTCGTTCGACGATGCCGCCAAGCGCGCGGTATGGGACGAGATCGAACGGCGTCACGCCGATCTGATGGCAAAGCAACGACAGCGGCGCGAGGCAGGCGAATGAACATACCGCCGCGCGTCGTCACGATCGGCGAGACGTTCAGCGCGACGCTGAGCGTCCCGGCTGATTCGATCAAGTCGTTCGCGACGATCGTCAACGATCTGAACCCGCTGCATCACGATGACACGTATGCCGCGCAGAGTCGCTTCGGCGGCCTGATTGCGTCGGGCACGCAACCTACTGCGCACTTCATGGCGCTGCTCGCCACGCATTTCTCGACGTACGCGCAGCCGCTCGGCCTCGAATTCGACATGAAGCTGAAGAAGGCCGTCCATAGCGACGACACACTGACGATGACATGGCGCATCGTCGGCGCGTTCTGGAAGGCGAGCCTCAATGGCGATTTGACGCAACTCGAAGGCAACGTCGTCAATCAGCGTGGCGAAACGGTCCTGATCGGCAAGTCGACCATACTCGTGATGCCAAAGCCGGACGTGCCATCGAATGTCGAACGGAAAGACGGGACATGATCGCGCTGCCACGCTCGATACGCGTGTTCGAACGCGGCTGGCTGTCGTCGAACAATGTGCTTTTAATCGACGACGCGTGCGCGGCGCTCGTCGACACTGGCTACGCGTCGCACGCCGATCAGACAGTGGTGCTCGTTCGGCATGCGCTCGGCGCGAGGCCGCTCGATCTGATCGTCAACACGCATCTGCATTCGGACCACTGCGGCGGCAACGCGCGGCTGCAAGCAACGTGGCCGTGCCGCACGATGATTCCATCGACGGAAGCGGACGCCGTGCGCGCATGGGACGAGACACGCCTGACATTTCGAGCGACGGGCCAGTTCTGTGAACGTTTCGCGTTCTCCGCCACGCTGACGGCGGGCATGCGACTCACGATGGGTGCGCTCGACTGGGAAGTGCTCGGCGCGCCGGGACATGATCCGCATTCGCTGATGCTCTACTGCGCCGAACAGCAGTTGCTGATCAGCGCTGACGCTCTGTGGGAAAACGGCTTCGGCGTGATCTTTCCCGAGCTCGACGGCGAAAGCGGCTTCGCGGAACAGCAAGCCGTGCTCGAACTGATCGGCACGCTCGACGTGAAGACGGTGATTCCGGGCCACGGCGCGCCGTTTTCCGACGTGCGGGCTGCGCTCGATCGCGCGTTGTCTCGGGTCGAGTGGCTGCGCAACGATCCCGCGCGCAACGCGAAGAACGCGCTGAAGGTCCTGATCGTGTTCAAGCTGCTCGACGCGCGCACGCTGTCGTTCGACGCCTTGTTGCGCATGCTCGACGATGCGAGCGCGATGCGCGCCGCCGCGTCGATTCTGAAGCCGCGCAGCGCGTGGCCGGCGCTGCTGCGTGAACTGATCGAGGGTATGGCGGATGAGAACGGGCCGCTGCGCTTCGACGGTGCGCAAATCGGTGCGCGCGCAGCATGATTGAAACATGGGAGCGCCGTCGAAAGATAACGGCGATTGGCGCGAACGAGCGTACAAAAAGAAAGCCGCTCGGCTTTTAGTTCGAGCGGCGCAATTATTGTTGACGTGATCAGCGTCGAGAAAATGATACCTGCGCGAAGCTTTCGGACGCATCGGTGATTTCCCTACAGAATCTTGACGTCCGACGAATCAGATAGCTTCCTTATTCGGAATCCGTACTAAACGACCGTTATATCGAGTAGCGGCGCGTCGGCACGATGCGCCAGCCAAGATTCACGCCCGCCGCCGCGAGAAGAATCAACACTGCGCCAAGCACCTGAATCCACGCGAGCTTCTGCCCAAACGCCACGCGGTCGACGACGATCGCGACAACGGGATAGATGAACGACAGCGCGCCCGTCATCGCCGTCGGCAGCTTTTGAATCGCGCCGTATAGAAGCACGTACATGATCCCCGTGTTGACCACGCCTAGCGTGACGAGTTGCAGCCAATGCGTGCCCGTCGAAGGCAGCGCGTCGTACTGCACGAACGGCGCGAGCACGATGACGCCCGTCGTCACGGTAATCAGCGCGATAAGGTGCGGCGGCGTGTTCTTCAAGTGCTTTGTGACGATGGAAGAGACCGCGTACAGAAACGCCGCGCCCACGGCATAGGCGACGCCTTGCAGATACTGCCCCGGCACCGCGAGCACGGCCGGCTCGACCTTCACGACGAACACGAGCCCGATGAACGCGATCAGCAGCCACATGATCGTCGATGCCGTCACGCGCTCGCGCAACACCAGCGCGCCAAGCGCGACGAGCATGAAAGGCTGCGTGCTGTAGACCGTCGTCGCCATCGAGATCGACGCGCGCGAATACGCGGCGAACAGCAGCACCCAGTTCACGACGATGGCAGCGCTGCCGAGCGTCGCCAGCAGGATCATCCTCCACGAAAAGAGCGTGCGCTTGAGCAGCCCGAGCACCGCGCAGATCAGAAGCAGCGTTGCACCGCCAAACAGACACCGGAAGAATGCGACGTTCAACGCCGATTGCTGCGACGATACGACCAGCCAGCCGATTGTTCCCGACATCAGCATCGCAAGCGTCATTTCGAGCGCGCCGCGCCGTACTTCGTGAGTGGAAGCCATCCGAAACTCTCCAGAACAATCACATCTTGCGAGCAGTGTAATTAATCCGAAGCGCCGGATACATCTCTAAAATGAGGCGATCAAGAGAATCGACTTAAAAAGCGAAGGCCAAAATGACGAAGCGCCTTACTCCTGTTTCGAAGCAGGCGCTAGCGCCTGCAACGCTCGACGATACCGATCGCCTATTGCTCGCCGCGCTCGCCGACGATGCGCGTCAGCCCGTCAGCGAGCTCGCGCGCAACGTCGGCCTGTCGGCGCCGGCGACGGCGGATCGCTTGCGGCGCCTCGACGCGCAAGGCGTGATCGAGCGCTTCACAGTGCAGATCGATCCGCGCGCGCTGGGCTACACGCTGCAGGCGATCGTGCGCGTGAAGCCGTTGCCCGGCCAACTGCATCTGGTGGAGGATGTGATACGCCGCATTCCCGAGTTCGTCGAATGCGACAAGGTGACGGGTGACGATTGCTTTATCTGCCGGCTGTATCTGCGCACGATCGATCAGCTCGACGAGATCCTGTCGAAAGTGACCGAGCGTGCCGAAACGAGCACGGCCATCGTCAAGTCGACGCCCGTGCCGAGGCGCTTGCCGCCGCTCGCGTGAGCATCGAGCGGCGCGTGCCCTTTAATCGTTCAGGGATCAAAGCTCGACGGCTTCGAAAAAGGCCAGCATTTCCGCGACGAGTTCGGCGGGCGCCTCTTCGGGAATGTAGTGGCCGCACGGCAGCGCACGGCCGCTGACGTCGCGCGCGACCTTGCGCCATTCGGCAATCGGCTCGAAGCATTTCTCGATCACGCCCTCTTCGCCCCACAACACGCGCAACGGACAGCCTATCTTGTGACCGCGCTCGATATCGGCACGGTCGTGATCGAGATCGATGGTCGCCGATGCGCGGTAGTCCTCGCACATCGCGTGCACTGCGCCCGGCTGATGCAACGCGTTGCGATATTCGGCGAGCACTTCCGGCGCGAACGGCGCGAGGCCCGCGTGACGGCTGCCCATCACGCGGTCGACATAGGCGTCCGGATTGCCTTCGATCAGCGTTTCGGGCAGAGGCTCCGGCTGGATCAGAAAGAACCAGTGGAAATAAAGAGTCGCGAAGGCGCGGTCGGTGGCTTCGTACATCGCGAGCGTCGGCGCGATGTCGAGCAGCATCAGACGTTCGACGGCGCCGGGGAAATCGAGCGCCATCCGGTGCGCGACGCGCGCGCCGCGATCATGCGCGCACACGAGAAACCGATCGTAGCCGAAATGGCGCATTACGGCGACCTGGTCGGCGGCCATCGCGCGTTTCGAATACGGCGCGTGCGTCGCATCGCTCGGCGGTTTCGCCGATTCGCCGTAGCCGCGCAAGTCGGTGGCAATCACGGTGAAATGCGCGGCAAGCTGGGACGCGCAGCGATGCCAGATCAGATGGCTCTGCGGATGACCGTGCAGCAGCAGCAAAGGCGTCCCCGCTCCGCCCTTGACTCCATGGATATCGACGTCACCGGCCTTGACGCGAAAAGGTGTGAAGTCCTTGAAGGGCATGTCGGTTCTCGTTGTCGTTGTGGGTCTGGGCATTGTAGAAGGCTGGTGCGAGCGTGCGAGTGGGATAGCCCACGCTTTCGTAGAACCTGAACACTCCTTCGAACTCACCGTGCGAGCAGCGTGTGCGAGTCTCACCTATAATCGCACGATCGTTCCTAAATTACATCAGCGGTTGTCGTGAACAGCGCGGCATCACGGACGTCCCGCGCAAACCGCAGGCCGCAGCCGCTACACTCATATCGCCGGACGCGGATGGCGCCGGCACGTCGATCAGGAGACTCGCACCATGGCATTGCCCGCCGTCCTGCAGCATCTCGCGCTGCCCGTCGTCGCCTCGCCGATGTTCATCGTCAGCTATCCCGAGCTCGTGCTCGCGCAGTGCAAGGCGGGGATCGTCGGATCGTTTCCCGCGCTCAATGCGCGTCCGGCCGAACTGCTCGACGAATGGCTGACGCAGATCCAGGCGTCGCTCGCCGAGCACAAGGCGGCCAATCCGGATGCCGTCATCGGGCCGATTGCGGTCAATCAGATCGTCCATCAGTCGAACGCGCGGCTCGAACACGACATTCGCGTGTGCGTCGAGCACAAGGTGCCGATTTTCATCACGAGCCTGCGCGCGCCCGCGAAGGAGATCGTCGATGCCGTGCACAGCTACGGCGGCATCGTGCTGCACGATGTGATCAATCTGCGTCACGCGCAAAAAGCACTCGATGCGGGCGTCGACGGGTTGATTCTCGTCGCGGCGGGTGCGGGCGGCCATGCGGGGATGACGTCGCCGTTTGCGCTGGTCGGAGAAGTGCGGCGCATTTTCGACGGGCCGATCGTGCTATCAGGCTCGATCGCCAACGGCGGCTCGATTCTCGCCGCGCAGGCGATGGGCGCCGATCTCGCGTACATCGGCACGCGCTTCATCGCGACGAAAGAAGCACATGCCGTCGAAGGCTACAAGCAGGCGATCATCAACGCGAATTCCGCCGACATCGTCTATACCAACCTGTTTACCGGCGTGCATGGCAACTACATTCGCGAGAGCATCGTGAACGCGGGTCTCGATCCCGATGCCTTGCCCGAGTCGGACAAGTCGAAGATGAATTTCGGCAGCGACAAGGCGAAGGCATGGAAGGACATCTGGGGCGCGGGCCAAGGCGTGGGTTTGATGCACGACGTACCGAGCGTCGCTGAACTTGTCGCGCGGTTGAAGCAGGAGTACGACGCGGCCAGGTCGCGCCTCGCTATCGGGCGCTAAGGCTGTCGATGCCGCTCGTCGGGCGGCCGCGCATTCCGGCGTGCGGCCTTCGCATCGACGCATCACATATTCCGCCGATACTGCCCGCCCACCTCGAACAGCGCGTGCGTGATCTGCCCGAGCGAACAGACGCGCACCGCATCCATCAGCACGGCAAACACGTTTTCATCGTCGATGACGGCCTGCTTCAGGCGCTCGAGCATCGCAGGCGCTTCCCCTTGATGCCGTGACTGGAACACGCGCAGCCGCTTCAGCTGTCCCTGCTTTTCGTCTTCCGTCGAGCGCGCGAGCGCAATCGGCGGCGGCGCATCGTGCGCATGCGCACCGAGGAACGTATTAACGCCGACAATCGGATACGACCCGTCATGCTTGCGATGCTCGTACAGCATCGACTCGTCCTGAATGCGTCCGCGCTGATACCCCGTTTCCATTGCGCCGAGCACGCCGCCGCGCTCCGTCAACCTGTCGAATTCCGCGAGCACGGCGGCTTCCACGAGATCCGTCAGTTCGTCGATGATAAAGCTGCCCTGGTTCGGATTCTGGTTCTTCGCGAGGCCCCACTCGCGATTGATGATCAACTGGATCGCGACCGCGCGGCGCACCGAGTCTTCCGTCGGCGTCGTGATCGCTTCGTCGAACGCGTTCGTGTGCAGCGAGTTGCAGTTGTCGTAGATCGCGATCAGCGCCTGCAACGTCGTGCGTATATCGTTGAAGTCGATTTCCTGCGCGTGCAGGCTGCGCCCCGACGTCTGCACGTGGTACTTCAGCTTCTGGCTGCGCTCGTTCGCGCCATAGCGGTCGCGCATCGCAACCGCCCAGATGCGCCGCGCGACACGGCCGAGCACCGTGTATTCCGGGTCCATCCCGTTCGAGAAGAAGAACGACAGGTTCGGTGCAAAATCGTCGATGGCCATGCCGCGCGCGAGATACGCCTCGACATACGTGAAGCCGTTCGCCAACGTGTACGCAAGCTGCGAGATCGGATTCGCGCCCGCCTCGGCGATGTGATAGCCGGAGATCGACACCGAATAGAAATTGCGCACGCCGTGTTCGACGAAGTACGCCTGAATATCGCCCATCACCTTCAGGCTGAATTCAGTCGAGAAGATGCAGGTGTTCTGGCCTTGATCCTCCTTCAGGATGTCGGCCTGGACCGTGCCGCGCACGTTCTCCAACGCGAAGCGGCGCGCGTCGTCGAGTTCCTGTTGAGACGGCTCGCGCCCTTCTCGTTGCGCCTTCGCGCGCGCGAGCGCGATCCGCTGATCGATCGCGACGTTGAAGAACATCGCGAGTATCGTCGGCGCGGGACCGTTGATCGTCATCGATACCGACGTTTCGGGCGCGCACAGATCGAAGCCGTCGTAGAGCGCTTGCATGTCGTCGAGCGTCGCGACCGATACGCCCGAATTGCCGACCTTGCCGTAAATATCGGGCCGCTCGTCCGGCTCTTCGCCGTACAGCGTGACGGAATCGAAGGCCGTCGACAGACGCTTCGCGGGCATGCCTTCCGATAGCAGCTTGAAGCGCCGATTGGTGCGGAACGGATCGCCTTCGCCGGCGAACATGCGCGTCGGGTCTTCGTTTTCGCGGCGGAAATGAAACACACCCGCTGTGAACGGGAAATAGCCGGGCAGATTGTCGAGCATCAGCCAGCGCAGGATTTCGCCGGGGTCCTTGAACGCCGGCAGCGCGACCTTGCGGACTTTCGAGCCCGACAAGGTTTCGACGGTGAGCGCCGTGCGGATTTCCTTGTCGCGGATCTTCACGATATGTTCGTCGCCGGAATAGGCGGTGACGATCCGCGGCCACGAATCGAGCAGCGCCCTTTCACGCTCGCCCATCTGCGATGTGCGTGCGTCGATCAGCGCATCGAATACGCCGGCGTTTTGCGCGCCGCCGTCGGCTTCATCGAGCATGCGCCGCGCTTCTTCGAGATGCCAACGCTCGCGCGCAAGCTGCGACTGCGTTTCGACGCGCTCGCGATAACTGCGCACCGTCAGCGCGACATCTGACAGATACCGAACACGCGCGGGCGGCACGATCGCGTTGCGGCCCGTCGAGTGGCGCACGCCTTCCATCGTGGGCAGCCGTCCGTCGCTCTCGCGCAGCCCATGTTCGCGCAGCGCTCTTGCGATATGTTGGTACACAGCTGTCACGCCATCGTCGTTGAAGCGCGACGCTATCGTACCGAACACCGGCATCTCGTCTGTCTTCGACGCGAACTTCTGGTGGTTACGCTGCACCTGCTTTGCGACGTCGCGCAACGCATCGGCGGCGCCCTTGCGGTCGAACTTGTTGATCGCGACGAAATCCGCGAAATCGAGCATGTCGATCTTTTCAAGCTGGCTCGCCGCGCCGAACTCGGGCGTCATCACGTACAGCGACTTATCGGCATGCGGCACGATCGCGGCATCGCCCTGACCGATACCCGATGTCTCGACCACGATCAGATCGAAACCCGCCAGCTTGCACGCGGCGATCGCGTCGGGCAGCGCATCGGAAATCTCGCTCGGTGCCTCGCGCGTCGCGAGCGACCGCATGAAGACGCGTGCCCCGCTGCCCCAGTCGCCTGTCGCATTCATGCGAATCCGGTCGCCCAGCAGCGCGCCGCCGGACTTGCGGCGCGACGGATCGATCGCGATCACGGCGATGGTCAGCGAGTCGCCATAGTCGAGGCGAAAGCGCCGGATCAGCTCGTCCGTCAGCGACGACTTGCCCGCGCCGCCCGTCCCCGTGATGCCGAGCACGGGGACGTTCGCCTGTTCAGCTTGCTGGTTGAGTTGCGCACGGATCGAATCGTCGATATCGCCCGTTTCGAGCACCGTGATCAGTTGCGCGAGCTTGCGGAACGCGGCGACGTGGCTTGCGTCGCAAAGAAGCGCACCCGCAAGGTCGCGGAACAGTTGCGCCTGGGATGCGTCGGATCGCGCGGCGCCGCGGCAACGGGCGATCATGTCGTCGATCATGCCTTGCAGCCCAAGCCGCTGCCCATCGTGCGGCGAGTAGATGCGCTCGACGCCATAACGTTCGAGTTCCGCGATCTCATCGGAGACGATCACGCCGCCGCCGCCGCCGAACACCTTGATCCGCTCGCCGCCCCGCTCGCGCAGCAGATCGACCAGATAGCGGAAGTATTCGACATGGCCGCCCTGGTAGCTCGATACCGCGACGCCATCCGCGTCTTCCTGCAACGCGGCCGTCGCGACTTCTTCGACGGAGCGGTTGTGGCCGAGATGGATCACTTCGACGCCGCTCGCCTGGAGGATGCGCCGCATGATGTTGATCGACGCGTCGTGGCCGTCGAACAGCGCGGCAGCGGTGACGAAGCGCAGGCGTCTTGACGACTGCGCGTCTGATGGGCGCGGCGCTGAAGTTTGTGAAGCCTGCTTCGAAGGCGCGTCGTCGCCTACGCGCTGCGGCGTGGAAAGATCGGTCATGTCTCCCCCGGATCGAATCGTCAGGTTCGTTCGTCCCTACTTCGCGGGTACTGCCTGCAACCAGTATAGCGATACGACCCGATCGCCCGGGCGGCGTTCAGCAGAGCCCGATCCGTCGCCGCTCCGCCCGCATTCGAGAACTCACCGCACCGCCAGCGCGCGAATCTGATCGAGCGTCGGCCAGAGCGTCTCGCTGGCGAAGCGCTCGGCGATGAAATCGACAAACGAACGCACCTTCGCAGACAGATGCCGGCGGCTCGCGTACACGACATGAATCGGCAGCTCGCGCGGCGGCAGTTCGTCGACGAGCAGCGGCACGAGACGGCCCTCGGCCAGATCGTCGCCGATTACTTCCGTGCCGAGCAGCGCGAGCGCCGCGCCCTGCAACACCACGACGCGCTGCGCTTCCAGATGATTGACGATCAGATTGCCCGACACTTTCACGCGCGAATTGCCCGCGTTCGCGCCCGCCACCAGTTCCAGCGCGGACACGCCCGCGTACTCGATGAAGTTGTGCGCGGCCAGATCGGCGACACGCTTCGGCGCGCCGTGCCGCTCGATGTATTCCGGCGATGCGCACAGCACGAGATGCGCCGTCGCCACCTGCCGCGCGATCAGCGACGACGACTTGAGCCCCGTCGGCGACGCGCGGATCGCGACGTCGAAGCCTTCGTCGATCAGTTCCACCACGCGATCCGACAACGTGATATCGACGGTGACTTGCGGATGCTGCGTTGCATAGTCGGCAACGGCGCTCATCACGTGACGCAGGCCGAACGCCGACAACGACGACACGCGCAGCCGCCCTTGCGGCACGACGCTCGCCGCGCCGACCGCCTGCTCGGCTTCGTCCAGTTCGGTCAGCACCTGACTCAGCCGCTCGTAGTACTCGCGCCCGGCTTCCGTCGGCGCGACGCGGCGCGTGGTCCGGTTCAGCAGGCGCGCGCCTAACTGCTGTTCGAGATGCATCACGTGCTTGCTCGCCATCGCCGCGGACATGTCCATCTTCTCCGCCGCACCGACAAAGCTGCCGACCTCGACGACGTGGCGAAACACTTTCATGCTGACGAGGGTATCCATGGCGGTCGCTCGGAACAGGAATGAATGGGGCTGATTCCCGGGACTTTATCAAGGAGCCGTCGACAATGCGCGGCCGCGCGGTATCGCCTGGAAAAAGGCCCCGCCTTCCGTGAAGAAGGCAGGGCCTCGCGGATAGACGCCTCGAAGACGTCGCCGCCGATTTCGACGAGTAATGCGCCGATGTGCGCCGAAGTGCGCCGATCAGAACTTCGCGCGGATGCCGACGCCGGCCGTATAGCCCGACGACTGGCTCGTGTACTTGTCGTAGAGGTAGGCCGCATACACGTCTGTGCGCTTGGACAGCGGGTAGTCGTAGCCGATGGCCGCCGACTGGTGCATCTGGTCGAGGCCGCCCGCATCGCGCGAGTATGCGTACGACGCCATCACGGTACCCGTGCCGAGCGGCACCGACACGCCGCCTTGCGCGGTGTTCACGTGCCAGCTGCCGACGTCCTGGTCGTTCTTCGTGTACATGTACTGGCCGTAGAACTTCACGAACTTCAGGTCGTACGACAGGCCGAGCTGCGCAACCGATTGGCTCTTCAGACCTGCGACCAGCGAGCCGAGGTCGGCCGGCGTGCTGTTGAAGTTGACGTACTGATAGACGCCCGTCGCCGCGAACGGACCATGGAAGTACAGGAACTGCGCGCTGTACTTCTTCGAGCCGTTCTGGCCGGCCGTATTGCCGAACGCGTACATCGCGCTGCCCGACAGGCCGTTGAAGTCCGGCGTCGAGTACTGGATCGCGTTGTTCCAGCCGGAATCGCCGACCACGCCCATGTCCGTCGTGTAGGTCGGGAACGTGCCCAAGCCGAGGAACACGTGGTAGACCATCGGCGAGAAGACGTACGAGTCGATGAACGGGTTGAACAGGATCGTCGACACGAACAGGTGCGTGGTCAGACGGCCCGCCGTCACCGTGCCGAACGGCGACTCGACGCCGACATACGCGTTACGGCCGAAGAAGGTGTCGCCGTCGAAGCGGCCGAACTTGCCGTTCTGCGCGCGGAAGAAGTCTTCCAGCGTAAAGATCGCCTTGTAGCCGTTGCCCAGGTCTTCCGAACCTTTGATTCCCCAGTACGACGTCGACATGCCGCCGCCCGACACGTTCCACGCCGTCTGGCTGCCCGGAAACTTCGTTGCGCCGACCCATTCGTCGACCTGGCCATAAAGCTGCACGCTCGACTGCGCGAACGACGAAGCCGACGCGGCGGCCAGCAATGCGCCGACGGCGCCCGCCTTCAAGGTTGTTCTCAGCGCACGGCTGACGGATGTTTTCATGGGTTCTCCTGTCTTTGTCAAAAAGGGTGTGGCTGTGCGGCGGGGCGCTCGCCGGTCCGTGTCTGTTATCCGTCTGAATCGTCGAGCCAATCTGGGCTGGACAAATCTTTGCGGACCATTTTTGCGGACAAAAATAGCTGTACTTATTGCCGGTATATCGGACTGGATAGTTTGGTCGACTTTCGGCCTGATATCCGTTGCCGACGCATCTTGTTTCCGCAATGCCGCAAACCTGCGCGCTGGCCTTGAGGCGCGCGGATTCTACAGTACCGGGAACGAAGCGAAGCGCATCCGCTGCACCATGACGCGCTGCCGCAACGAAGACGAGATTTGATGACGAAACGGTGAACGCTGACGAGCGATTTCAAAAATATGTGGCGTACCTACGTCACATCAGCGTGAATGATTCGCTCGGGACGAGAGGAGGCCGGAGACGGCCGGGAGCGAGAACGAGAATCCGATCCAGCCTTATGAGTAGGGCCGAAATGCGCGACAGGACTGACGGGGGGAAGAAAAGCTCAGTTGCGATACGGCGACGGCGCCGGAATGCGCGAGTCGGCGGGAGGACGGGGAATCTGACGAGAGACGCCGCGTTCTTCGTTGTATCGCGCAACGTCGTCGCGGATGGAGCCGACATGCGCCGATTGCGCATTGGCAGGTGGTCGCGGCACGGGACGCGAATCGGTGCTGATGGGCGTGATCGCGCCGGCGTATTGCGTGCCGACGTATTGCGCCGACGGACGGTTGCGGTAGACGTCATACGGAAGCGTCATGCGTTGCATGGTGTCACGGCTCGCGCTGCCGCCGATGTGGCCGGCATACGCGTCGCTCGTGCCCGCTCGGCTCGTCGCGTTGACGCGCACGCGCTGCGTGTCGTTTCTTGCATACCGGCTGCCGTGAGCCACGTCACGCGAAACGTTTGCGCGCAGCACCTGGTTTGCGCGGACAGGGCCGCCAAACGATGAGTCGCGATGAGTCGCACCGCCGCCGAAGAAGAAGCCATGCCCTTCATGCGACGGGAACGGTGGCTTCGCGTAAGCAAGCGAAGTCAGCGCAACGACCAGCGCACACATCCCCCACCATTTGATCCTCGACAGCCCTACATGCACCATGTTTCACCTGCCCGACGATCCACCTGAAAGCCCGCCGTTCGAGCTACGGCTGGGCTTGTTCCGGGACTGGCGCGGCGGCGCGGCAACACTTGCCACGCGCGATGTCCCAACGGCCTTCGAACAGTAATTTATTGGCCCCCCAAAGGGGTGTCGAGCCAAAAAATGTTAGGTCTGCGGCACTCTTGTAACGCATTGTTACTGCGACGTTTTTTCACCACAGATAACTTGCAGAACCCTCCGAAAAGGCGCTGAAAAGAAGTTGTTCGAACACCTGAATTCGTCTGAACGTTAACGCTCCAAACGCACCCCGAAACGGGACGTGCGGACAATTGCCGATATCGAAAATCGGCGCTCCCCCGCCATCCCGATGCGCGCGCAATCATTCCCACGACGCCCAAGTTTCATGCGTTTCGGTAATTAATCAATTCGGCAAATGAATTTGCTTTTTTAATCGCTTTCCGTTGACAATAGTCCTTTGGCGTTCGCCTGCCGGCAACGGCAAGGCAACCGCCTGCTCAGCACGAGATTTGAAAGATGGCCCGTCCGAAACTCCTTCCCGACAATTTCACGCTCTGCCTGATCGGCACCGTGATATTCGCGAGTCTGTTGCCCGTTCACGGCCAGGCCGCGAAGGCGTTCAACTGGGTCACGGACATCGCGGTCGGGCTGCTGTTCTTTCTGCACGGCGCGAAGCTGTCGCGCGAGGCGATCATCGCCGGCGCGACGCACTGGAGGCTGCACATCGTCGTGCTACTAAGCACGTTCGCGCTGTTTCCGATACTCGGGCTCGTACTCAAACCGCTTCTTTCGCCGCTCGTCACGCCCGCGCTCTACGCCGGCATCCTCTTCCTCTGCACGCTGCCGTCGACGGTTCAGTCTTCGATCGCGTTCACGTCGATTGCGAAAGGCAACGTGCCCGCAGCCGTATGCAGCGCGTCGGCCTCCAGCCTGCTCGGCATCTTCATCACACCCGCCCTCGTCAGCCTGATCGTAACGAGCCAAGCGGCGAGCGGCGGTTCGCCTTGGCATACGGTGTGGAATATCGTGCTGCAACTGCTCGTGCCGTTCGTCGCCGGGCAGTTGCTGCGGCCGTTGATCGGCGGATGGATCGAGCGCAACCGCGCCGTGCTGAAATTCGTCGACCAGGGCTCGATTCTGCTTGTCGTGTATGCGGCGTTCAGCGAGGCCGTCAACGAAGGGCTGTGGCATCAGATTCCGCTCGCCGCATTGGGTGGGCTGCTGGTCGTGTGCGTAGTACTGCTCGCGCTCGCGCTTCTCGCGACGATGATCGTCAGCAAGCGCCTCGGATTCAGCCGCGCCGACCAGATCACGACCATCTTCTGTGGCTCGAAGAAAAGTCTCGCGTCCGGCGTGCCGATGGCCAAGGTCATTTTCGCGACGCACGCGGTTGGCGCCGTCGTGCTGCCGCTGATGCTGTTCCATCAGATCCAGCTGATGGTCTGCGCCGCGCTCGCGCAACGCTGGGGCGCGCGCGACACCAGCGCCGAGAAGCGCGCCGCGAAGAAAGGCGCGACAGCCGCTGTTGCGCGTCGCTAGGCCCACGTGCGATTCATACAAGATGTGATTCATAAGCGCTCTCCCTGAGTGCATGTCGTGAAGGCCGCCTCCGGGCGGCTTTTTCGTTGGCGTTTCGTTATTTCAGCGCGCCGCTTGCACGCTGTCGCCTCGGCAGAATGTCATAGGACAAACGCGCGAATTCGCGCCCCTTTTGCGCCCCTCTACGAATCGTGAAAGCGCCTCCGTCGCGCACTACATGCGGCGTCGTCTGTCACTAAAAATTCACTTAATTTTCAGATGAATAATGCCGATATGCCGACGGTCGAATGCTCCCGTCGTTTGTCATGTCCCAACGCTCGTCCCCTCCTACCGTAGCGCCGCGCATCGAAGACCTGATCGCGCAGCGCGACCTGTCTGCCGTCTTCCAGCCCATCGTCGATTTCGACGACGGCGCGATTCTCGGCTATGAGGGCCTGATTCGCGGACCGATCGGCACGCCGCTGGAAGCGCCATACGCGCTGTTCGCTCAAGCTGAAGCCGAAGGCAGCGTGATCGCGCTGGAACGCGCGGCCGCGCGGACCTGCATCGAGGCGTTCGCGCAACTCGGGTACGAGGGCAAGTTGTTCCTGAACTTCAGCGCGGGCGCGATCCGCCAGTTGGCCGACGACCGCGAGAGCACGTTCGTGATGTTGCGAAACATGGGCGTCGAGGCCGAACGGATCGTGATCGAGCTGACCGAGCAGAGCGCGATCCCCGACGTCGCGAGCTTTCTGCCCGCGATCTCCGTGTTGCGCATGGCGGGTGCGCAGTTCGCGCTAGATGACTACGGCACGGCGAACGCGAGCATGAACCTGTGGGTGCGCCTGCAGCCGGACGTCGTGAAGATCGACCGCTTTTTCATTCACGACATCGCGAGCGATCCACTCAAGTTCGAGGCCGTCAAGGCGATGCAGCATTTCGCCGCGGCGAGCGGCGCGCGGCTGGTGGCCGAGGGCATCGAAAAGGAAGCCGATCTGATCGTCGTGCGCGACATGGGCATTGGCTGCGGGCAGGGCTATTTTTTCGGCAAGCCGCATGCGCGCCCGCCGCGCGCCGTCGCCGACGACGCCCGCGAAGCGCTGCGCGCCGGCCACATCGCCGTGTTCCCCGAAGCGACGCGCGCGGTCAGTGCATCGCCTTCGGGCGGCATGGCGTCCGCGAAAATGATCGTGCACGCGCCCGCGCTGCCGCGCCACGCGACGAACAACGACGTCCTCGAACTGTTCAACCGCATGCCGAACCTGCACGCGGTCGCCGTCGTCGAGCACAACGAGCCCGTCGCGCTGATCAACCGCCGCGCGTTCATGGACCGCTACGCGCTGCCCTATCACCGCGAACTCTTCGGCAAGCGGCCGTGCATGCTGTTCGCGAATGCGTCGCCCGTCGTGATCGAAAAGTCGATGACGGTCGAGGACATGGCGAAGCTGCTCGCCAGCGACGACCAGCGCTACCTCGCGGACGGCTTCGTGATCACCGATCAGGGCCGCTACGTCGGACTCGGCACGGGCGAGAGCCTCGTGCGCGCAGTGACGGAGGTGCGCATCGAGGCGGCTCGCTACGCGAATCCGCTCACCTTCCTGCCCGGCAACATCCCCATCAGCTCGCACATCAGGCGGCTGCTCGGCAACGACTCGGGCTTCTACGCGTGCTACGTGGACCTGAATCACTTCAAGCCCTTCAACGATCAGTACGGCTACTGGCAGGGCGACGAAGTGCTTAAGTTCGCCGCGCACGTACTGGCGGAGGTCTGCGATCCGACGCGCGACTTTCTCGGACATGTCGGCGGCGACGACTTCCTGATCCTGTTCCAGAGCGACGACTGGCGCGAGCGCGCGCAACGCGCGATCCACGTGTTCAACGAAGGCGCGCAGCGCTTCTACGCGCCCGCCGACCGGCTTGCAGGCGGCATCCACGGCGAGGACCGCCGCGGCAATCCGACGTTCTTCGGCTTCGTGACGATGGCGATCGGCTGCGTGCACGTCGAGCCGCAGACGGGCTTGGCGCTGCATAGCAGCGAGGACATTGCGTCAGTCGCGGCGCTCGCCAAACGCCGCGCTAAGAGCGAGGCGTCCGGCCTGGTGCTGATCGGATTCGAGGAAAGCCAGGCGCTGCTGCGAGGACGGACGGCGGCCACCGTCGACTGACCTTCGAAGCAACTGACATTTCGCGTCAAAACGTCGCCGCAGCAGCAACGCGCGCCCGGCACGACTGCCCTGTTGGGTCGACATCCGGGTCGACATCCATTGGGCCGACATTCTTCTGTCATCACGAGCCGTCACCTTCACGCAAGGCGCCGACTGCCCGTGCCCCATTGCCTGATTCATCTCGCATCGAGCCATCGGCAAGCTCGCTCCATCACGCGCGATTACTGCCGTCGGAATATCCGGCAAGCCACGCCAACTGGTGATTCGAAGGATCGTTTAGCGTATTTTACTAAACAAATGATTAGCCTCTAGTAAGCCTATATACGGGTATCTACGCGTATCGAATGCCCGCCAATGGGGGTTTAGGAGCGATGTTTTACTATACAATCACCGGAACCTGAACTCGCTGCGGCGCGTCTGTGCACGGCCGCTTCTTTCGATGGCAACAACGATCCGCGACGTCGCCCGCGCAGCCAGCGTATCGATCGGCACAGTCTCGCGAGCACTGAAGAACCAGCCGGGGCTGTCGGAATCGACGCGCGAACGCATCGTCGAAACGGCGCGCCGGCTCGGCTACGACTCCGCGCAACTGCGCCCGCGCATTCGCCGGCTCACGTTCCTGCTGCATCGGCATCACAACAACTTCGCGGTCAGCCCGTTCTTCTCTCATGTGCTGCATGGTGTCGAAGACGCTTGCCGCGAACGCGGCATCGTCCCGTCCGTGCTGACGGCGGGTCCGACCGAGGACATCGTCCAGCAGATGCGCCTGCATGCGCCCGATGCGATCGCCGTCGCGGGCTTCGTCGAGCCGGAAACGCTCGCGACGCTCGCCGCGATGCAGCGCCCGCTCGTGCTGATCGATCTGTGGGCGCCCAATCTGCGCTCGGTGAATCTCGACAACCAGGCGGGCGCGGCGCTTGCGATGCAGCATCTGTTCGCGCAGAAGCGCACGCGTGTCGCGTTCATCGGCGGCTCGCTCGCGCACTACAGCATCGCGCAGCGCGCGCTCGGCTACCGGCGCGCGTTCTTCGAAGCGGGACTGCTGTTCGATCCGTCGCTCGAACTGACGATCGACGCGGGCCTCGACCCCGACGCAGGCGCCGCGCTCGCGATGGAGCAGTTGCTCGACCGTCCCGGCCCGCGCCCCGATGCCGTCTTCGCGTACAACGATCTCGCCGCGCTCGCCGCGCTGCGCGTGTGTCTCGCGCGCGGCCTGCGCGTGCCCGAGGACATCGCGATCGTCGGCTTCGACGACATTCCCGCCGCCGCGCACGCGCGCCCGCCCCTCACGACGATCGCCGTCGACAAGGAAGCGCTCGGCCGCCGCGGCGTCGAACTCCTGCTCGAAGATGCGCCGTCCGCACTCGATATACGCGTACCTGTCCAACTCGTTGTCCGTGCCAGCACTTCGGTGAATACGCCATGAAACAACCCGACACGACTCTTTCGAACGACAACGCCAACCACAAGGCGCCGCCCGTCGCGAGCTTCCGCGACAGCGCTTTCCTGCTGCCGCACATCGAGGACACGCTGCGCTTCTACGCGCCGAACGTGCTCGACGCGAGCGGCGGCTTCTTCCACTTCTTTCGCGACGACGGCACGATCTACAACCGCGCGACGCGCCACCTCGTCAGCAGTTGCCGCTTCGTCTTCAACTATGCAATGGCGTACCGTCAGTTCGGCGATCCGCAACATCTGGAATACGCGCAGCATGGCCTGAAATTTCTGCGCGACGGCCACTGGGACCCGCATCATCAGGGCTACGACTGGGAGATCGACTGGCGCGACGGCCACAAGCGCACGCTCGACGCGACGCGCCACTGCTACGGCCTTGCGTTCGTGCTGCTCGCGTATGCGCATGCGGCGATGGCGGGCATCGAAGAAGCGAAGCCGATGATCGCCGCAACGTTCGAACTGATGGAACACCGCTTCTGGGACGCGGCAACGGGTCTCTACGCCGACGAAGCCACGGCCGACTGGCGCGTGAGTACCTATCGCGGCCAGAACGCGAACATGCACACGACGGAGGCGCTGCTCGCCGCCTACGAAGCGACCGGCCATCTCGTGTATCTCGACCGCGCCGAGCGCGTCGCGACGAATATCACGCTGCGCCAGGCGAAGCTCTCGCAAGGGCTCGTGTGGGAGCACTTTCACGCGGACTGGTCGGTGGACTGGCACTACAACGAGGAAGACAGCTCGAACATCTTCCGTCCGTGGGGTTTCCAGCCCGGACACCAGACCGAATGGGCGAAGCTGCTGCTGATTCTCGAACGGCATCGTCCGCTGCCGTGGCTGCTGCCGCGCGCGATCGAACTGTTCGACGCGGCGATGACCCACGCGTGGGACCACGATCACGGCGGCCTCTACTATGGCTTCGGCCCGGACCGCACAGTCTGCGATCACGACAAGTACTTCTGGGTGCAGGCCGAAACGTTCGCGACGGCGGCGCTGCTCGGCAAGCGCACGGGCAACGAGCGCTTCTGGGACTGGTACGAGGAGATCTGGCGTTATAGCTGGACGCACTTCGTCGATCATCGCTATGGCGCGTGGTATCGCATCCTCACGTGCGACAACCGCAAGTACAGCGACGAAAAGAGCCCGGCCGGCAAGACCGACTACCACACGATGGGCGCATGCTACGAAGTGCTGCATCACGCGTTGCAGACTTCCAGCAAGTCCGAATAACCCTGTACGGTGAGCATCATGAGCGCAAGCCCCGAATTTCCCGACTTCGTATCCGCCGGCGATATCCTCACCGATCTCGTGCGCACGGGTCCTTCAACGTGGCTGTCGGTGCCGGGCGGCGCGGGCTGGAACGTCGCGCGCGCCGTCGCGCGGCTCGGCCTGCCAACGGCGTGCGCCGGCTCGCTCGGCGTCGACAACTTCTCCGACGATCTGTGGAATGCCAGCGTGGCCGCCCGTCTCGACATGCGCTTCATGCAGCGCGTCGAGCGCGCACCGCTGCTCGCGGTCGTGCATCAGACGCATCCGCCCGCGTACTTCTTCATGGGCGACAACAGCGCTGACCTTGCGTTCGATCCGTCGAAGCTGCCGGAAGGCTGGATGTCGCATGTGAAGTGGGCGCACTTCGGCTGCATCAGTCTCGTGCGTCAGCCGATCGGCGCGACGCTCGCGAAGCTCGCGGCCGACCTGCGCGCGCGCGGCGTGAAGATCAGCTTCGATCCGAACTACCGCAACCTGATGGAGCACGGCTACGAGCCGACGCTGCGGCACATGGCGTCGCTCGCCGATCTGATCAAGGTGTCGGACGAAGACCTGCGCCTGCTGTTCAGGACCGACGACGAAGCGTCCGCCCTCGCGCAACTGCGCGCGATGAACCCGAAGGCGATCGTGCTCGTCACGCGCGGCGCGGAGAAGGCGACGCTGATCGACGGTGAGCGCATCGTCGAAGCGCAGCCGCCGCGCGTGGCCGTCGCCGATACCGTCGGCGCGGGTGACGCGTCGATCGGTGGCCTGCTGTTCAGCCTGATGACGGCGCCGCAGCGCAAATGGGAAGAGCATCTGGCGTTCTCGCTCGCAGCGGGCGCGGCGGCCTGTCGACATTCGGGCGCGCATTCGCCGACGCTCGACGAAGTGGTATCGCTGCTGCAGGATTGATCCGGAAGAAGTTGCCGCAGGAAGCCGCCAGAACGCGCGCCGAACCTGCTGCTTCACCCGTCCGTGCAAGAGCGGTCAATGGCGCGCGAGAGCCGCAAGCGCGCCCCGGAAGCACCGACATGTGAGCGTCGAAATCGCGTGCTACGATGGAATCTCCCCCTTGCAGGAGATGCATCATGGAGGACGTCACCTACACCAAAGGTCTCTACACGGCGACGGCGACGACCCGCCCCTTGGACGGCGGGAAGTATCAGGGCGTGGTTTCGCTCTCGCGCGACGAAGGCGACGAGACAGAGGACACGGTCTACGAAGTCGAAGCCACCTCGGCAACGGCCGACGAAGCGCTCGAAGAAGCGAAGGCACTTGCCCACAGAATCCTCGGCGAGATCGAACTATAAGTATTGGGTTCATGTGCCGGGTTGTATGCATCGAGGCAGACGTGGCGCGTCCGCCGCGCGCCGCGCCGATGGCCATTTCGACTTGAACAGGCGGAGGCGATCATGGCAGAACCGCTCTTCCTTTACGGCGTGTATGCGATACACGTACGTCCTCTCGAGCTTCAAGGCGCGCGCTGGGACGCGGAGTACGAAATCCGGCATCGCGATCATCCCGTGCAGCGCTGGACCACGGTAGGTGGCGACGGGGGTTTTGCAACCGAGGCAGAAGCGATCGAGACGGCGCATCAGCAAGCCGTCGCGGATATCGAACACGGCGCGGGCGTGCCGAAGCCGCGGACATTTCCCTGACTCGACGCGCGTGCATCGCGCCGGCCGGCGCGGTCCGCACAGACCACGCATCGCGGCGATCGAACTGGCGGTTGTCTGGATGCACGCGTCTCGGCCCGTGCAGGTCTTCTCCGACGCGCCTGTGAACTGAGCCTGGCGGCACTGCCGGATGCGCCGCAAGGTAGCGCTTGCGTGACAGCAACGCTGCGTGTATCGAACGGATTCACGCGCTACACTACGCGCGGCAGCGGGTGCCGCACGCGTGCGCCGTGACGCTGCAGGACACCCACGTCAGCAGAACAAGAATGAGCGCAACCCCGCCCGACCCCAACGATCACCCGCAACACAAAGGCCGACTCCTCGACCGGAAGATTCGCATGCGCTCGCACGTCGTCGTCGCGCACGGTCTGCCGCTGCGCGTGTGGCAGGACCTCTACCACCGCGCGCTGACGATCAGCTGGCCCGTCTTCTTCGTGTCGCTCGCCGTCCTGTTCCTGCTGCTGAACTCGTTCTTCGGGTCGCTGTATGAACTCGGCAGCGCGTCCATTGCGAACCAGAACCCCAAAGGCTTCGCGGGCGCGTTCTTCTTCAGCGTCGAAACGCTCGCGACGGTGGGCTATGGCGACATGCATCCGCAGACGCTATACGCGCACCTCATTGCGACGCTCGAAATCTTCGTCGGCATGTCGGGCATCGCGCTCGCCACAGGTCTGATCTTTGCGCGCTTCTCGCGCCCGCGCGCCAAGATCATGTTCTCGCGTTACGCGATCGTGCGCCCCATCGACGGACGCACGACGCTGATGGTGCGCACTGCAAACGCGAGGCAGAACGTGATCGTCGAGGCTCGCGCGCGGCTGCGGCTGATGCGCGTCGAGCAGTCGTCGGAAGGCTACGTGCTGCGCAGGATCTACGACCTCGGCCTCGTGCGCGACCAGCAGCCGATGTTCTACCTCGGCTGGAACCTGATGCACGTGATCGACGAAGCGAGCCCGCTGTATGGCGAAACGCCGGAGAGCCTCGCCGAACAGGATGCGTCGCTGCTGATCACAATAGAAGGCTCCGACGAAAACACCTCGCAGACGATGCAGGCGCGCTTCTCGTGGCCCAGCGACGACATCCGCTGGCAGCACCGGTTCGTCGATCTGATCCGCGAAGAGAACGGCGTGAGCCATATCGATTACACGCATTTCGACGACGTCGTGCCGCTCTCGGCACACGAGATCCAGCAGCAGCCGACGGGCTGACGGTTCGTCACGAAAGTCACGAAACGCGAGGCCCGATCAGCACACGGATTTCAATGCTGCAGTTTCAGCGCGTCGATTTCCCGCTGCTCGACGGCCATCGCCCGTGCGTGCGCGTCGCGCGCCATTGCCCGCTCGACGTATTCGCCGATGCGCCCCGACACTTCGAGCAGCTTCGCGACGAACGCGATCTGCAATGTGCTGGCCAGCAGCAGATCGGCGGCCGTAAAGCGCTCGCCGAGCAGCCATTCGCCTTCGTCGAGCGCCGTGTCGATCGCCAGCTTTACGCGCTCCAGATTGCCCCAACCGAAGCTGAACGAATTGCCCGATGCGCCCGTCAGCTTTTCGGCCATCGCCGGTTCGAGGCAGCCGGGCGTGAAGAAAAGCCATTGCAAAAGACGCCCGCGCAACGGATCGCCGATGGGCGCGCCGACCTTCGACTCCGGAAAACGATCGGCGAGATACAGCAGCACCGCACCCGATTCCGCGACCTGCACGCCGTCGTCGTCGAGAGCGGGCAGCTTGCACATCGGGTTGATGTGATGGAAATCGGTCGTGTCCTGCTCGCCTGCGCGAAGGTTCACGCGCGCCAGTTCATACGGCGCGCCGATCTCTTCGAGCATCCACAGCGCGCGAAAAGCCCGCGTCTTCGGCCAGTAATACAGTTTCATCGCCCCTCCCTATGCCTTCGGTGCACATCGGTCGGCATAGCGTAACCCATCGGCGGGCCGCGCGAACCTCATCCGAATGGCCAGACATCCCAACAAAAGCTGCCGCGCCAGGCCCCGCGTAAAGCATCGAAAAAGGCCGCGTTTTGCCGAAGCGGTGGATCTATCTCAAAACGAGGCGGAATGCCGGGAATCCTCTCGCCCGTGATTGACCATCCGCAAAAAGTAGCAAGAATTCTCTCTGGTTGACGCGAAAGAATGGAGTCTCTTTCGCCGCGGCGGCAACCAGCGCGCAACCAGCGCGCAACGAGCACGCAACGAGCACGATTTGTCGGCGGCGAAACGCATAACAGCAACGGAGACTCCACGATGACCGCTCGTCTGCCCATCGACGGCACCCCGGCACTCGCCGACTACCGCCTCTCGGACAACCTCACCGCCACGCGTGGCCGTATCTTCCTGACAGGCACGCAGGCGCTCGTGCGCCTCGCGCTGATGCAGCGCCAGCTAGACCGCGAGTGCGGCCTGAACACGGCCGGCTTCATCAGCGGCTATCGCGGCTCCCCCCTCGGCATGGTCGATCAGCAGCTGTGGAAGGCGAAGAAACTGCTCGACGCGAACGACGTGCGCTTTCTGCCCGCGATCAACGAGGAACTGGGCGGCACGGCGGTGCTCGGCACACAGCGCGTCGAAGCCGACCCGGAGCGCACTGTCGATGGCGTGTACGCGATGTGGTATGGCAAGGGCCCGGGCGTCGACCGCGCCGGCGACGCGCTCAAGCACGGCAACGCGTACGGCTCGTCGCAGCATGGCGGCGTGCTGGTCGTCGCGGGCGACGATCACGGCTGCGTATCGTCGTCGATGCCGCATCAGAGTGACTTCGCGATGATGGCGTGGCATATGCCCGTCGTGAATCCGTCGAACGTTGCCGACATGCTCGAATTCGGCCTGTACGGCTGGGCGCTGTCACGCTACTCGGGCGCGTGGGTCGGCTTCAAGGCGATTTCGGAGACGGTCGAATCGGGCTCGACGGTCGATCTCGACGCGCTGCCAACGCAATGGGCGACGCCCGAAGGCTTTCGTACGCCCGCAGGCGGCCTGCACAACCGCTGGCCCGATCTGCCGAGCCTCACGATCGAACAGCGCCTGCACGCGAAGCTCGACGCCGTGCGCCACTTCGCGCGCGCGAACAGCATCGACAAATGGATTGCGCCGAGCCCGCACGCGAACGTCGGCATCATCACGTGCGGCAAGGCGCATCTCGACCTGATGGAAGTGCTGCGCCGGCTCGATCTCACCGTCGCCGATCTGGAGAAGGCAGGCGTGCGCATCTACAAGGTGGGCCTGTCGTTCCCGCTCGAAATGACGCGCATCGACGCATTCGTCTCCGGTCTTTCCGAAGTGCTGGTGATCGAGGAAAAGGGCCCCGTCATCGAGCAGCAGATCAAGGACTATCTGTACAACCGCACTGAAGGCGCGCGGCCTGTGATCGTCGGCAAGCATGCAGAGGACGGCTCGATGCTGCTGTCGTCGCTCGGCGAATTGCGTCCGTCGCGCATTCTGCCCGTGTTCGCGAACTGGCTCGCGAAGCACAAGCCCGCGCTCGACCGCCGCGAGCGCGTGGTCGATCTCGTCGCGCCGCAAATTCTCTCGAATGCCGCCGATGCCGTGAAGCGCACGCCGTATTTCTGCTCGGGCTGCCCGCACAACACGTCGACGAAAGTGCCGGAAGGGTCGATCGCGCAGGCAGGCATCGGCTGTCACTTCATGGCTTCGTGGATGGAGCGCGACACGACGGGCCTGATCCAGATGGGCGGCGAAGGCGTCGACTGGGCCGCGCATTCGATGTTCACGAAGACACGCCACGTGTTCCAGAATCTCGGCGACGGCACGTACTTCCACTCGGGCATTCTCGCGATTCGCCAGGCGGTCGCGGCCAAAGCGACGATCACCTACAAGATTCTCTATAACGACGCCGTCGCGATGACGGGTGGCCAGCCCGTCGACGGCAGCATCTCCGTGCCGCAGATCGCGCGCCAGGTCGAAGCGGAAGGCGTATCGCATTTCGTCGTGGTCAGCGATGAGCCGGAGAAATACGACGGCCATCACGGCCTTTTCCCGAAGGGCACGACGTTCCACCACCGCGGCGAACTCGACAGGGTGCAGCGCGAACTGCGCGACATCGATGGCGTGACGGTGCTGATCTACGACCAGACGTGCGCCGCTGAAAAGCGCCGCCGGCGCAAGAAAGGCGAGTTTCCCGATCCGGACAAGCGCCTCTTCATCAACGAAGAAGTGTGCGAAGGCTGCGGCGATTGCGGCGTGCAGTCGAACTGCCTGTCCGTCGAGCCCGTCGAAACGCCGCTTGGCCGCAAGCGCCGCATCGATCAGTCGTCGTGCAACAAGGACTATTCGTGCGTGAACGGCTTTTGCCCGAGCTTCGTGACGATCGAAGGCGGCAAGCTGAAGAAGGCGGCGGGTGTCGTGTTCGATGCGGCTGCGCTGGCCACGCGCGTCGATGCATTGCCGTTGCCCGCGACGCAACTCGATGCCGCGCCTTACGACATTCTCGTGACGGGCGTCGGCGGCACGGGTATCGTGACGGTCGGCGCGTTGATCAGCATGGCTGCGCATCTCGAAGGCAAGAGCGCGTCGGTGCTCGACTTTATGGGCTTCGCGCAGAAAGGCGGCTCGGTGCTGTCGTTCGTGCGCTTCGCCGCGCGCGACGAGTGGCTCAACCAGGTGCGCATCGATACGCAACAGGCCGACGTGCTGCTCGCCTGCGACATGGTCGTCGGCGCGAGCGCCGATGCGTTGCAGACCGTGCGTCACGGCCGCACGCGCATCGTCGTGAACACGCACGCGATCCCGAACGCGTCATTCGTGCAGAACCCGGACGCGAATCTGCATGCGGATGCGTTGCTCGACAAGATGCGTCACGCGGCGGGAGAAGAGCGCATGTCGTCGTGCGATGCGCAAGTGCTCGCGACGCGCTTCCTCGGCGACACGATCGGCGCGAACATCCTGATGCTCGGCTTCGCGTGGCAACTCGGTCTCGTGCCCGTTTCGTTCGCCGCGATGATGCGCGCGATCGAACTGAACAACGTCGCCGTGCAGATGAATCAGCTCGCGTTTTCGATTGGCCGCTTGGCCGCCGCCGATCCCGCCGGACTCGAAGCGCTGTGGTCGCAGCGCCACGCCATACAGCAGCCTGCAGCATCGCTGGAAACGCTTGAAACGCTCGATGCATTGATCGCGGACCGCGAAGCGCGGCTGCTCGCCTATGGCGGCGCGGCTTACGTGAAGCGTTATCGCGCGCTGGTCGGCGCGGCGCGTCAGGCGGAACGCAAACTCGTCGGCAAGCAGGCAGAGCGCTTGGGCCGCGCCGTCGCGACGACGTTCTATCGGCTGCTCGCTGTGAAGGACGAATACGAGGTCGCGCGCCTGCATAGCGATCCCGCTTTCCGCGCGGCATTGGAAGCGCAGTTCGAAGGCGTTGCGGGCAAGGACTTCGGCGTGAAGTTCAATCTCGCGCCGCCGACGATCTCACGCGCAAGACACGGCGCGAAGCCGCAGAAGAAGGCGTTCGGCCAATGGATGTGGCCTGTGTTCGGCGTAATGGCGAAGTGGCGCGGCCTGCGCGGCACGATGCTCGACCCGTTTGGCCGCACCGTCGAACGGCGGATGGAACGCGAGCTTTCCACCGACTACGAAATGACGATGCAGCGTGCGTTCGCGCTGCTCAACAACGTCACCGCCGACGATATCGTCAAACTCGCGGATCTGCATGCCCGCGTGCGCGGCTATGGTCACGTGAAGCTGGCGAATCTCGCCGCGGTGAAGCGCAGCGAGCGCGAACTGGCCGCGCGCCTGCATCTCGAAGCGGCCACGGGCGCGGCCGTCGACGCGGCGCTCGAAGAAGCGAAGGGCGCGGGCACGTTGCGCGGCATTCCCGTGGTCGTCGCCAAGTGATGCGATGATCGAACGCGTGTGCCGTGCATAAGTGTTTAAGCACGGCACACACTGGCAGCACGAATCACGCGCTGTCGAGCAAGGCCCTCACGTGCCGCACCTTTTGTTCGTCGACGGGTGCGAGGCCCTTGCCGTCGACACGCACGCCCGAGCCGAAGTGAACGGCTGTCACCTGCGTATCGCGCACGAAGTCCGCGACGCGATCGACGGTCAGTCCTGCGCCCGCGAGCACAGTGCAATGCGTCCGATCGGCACGCCGCGCGAGCGCGCTGATTTCAGCGGTCGCATCCAGCACGGAAGCCTTGCCGCCAGAAGTCAGCACGTTCGTGACGGCATCAAAGCCGAGCAGCACATCGAGCGCTTCGTGCAGATCGCGCGCTTCGTCGAATGCGCGATGAAACGTGATGGGCACGCCATCGGCGGCTTCGACGACGCGCGCCAAACCTTCGCGGTCCACTTCGCGCGACGTCGTCAGCATCCCGATCACGACGGCATTCGCGCCCGCCAACTTCGCCGCGCGCACGTCGCGCAGCATCACGGCGAAATCGCCGGCATCGTAGACGAACGAACGGCTATGCGGCCGCACGATCACGTTCACAGGAATCGGCACGGCCACCACCATCGCCTCGATCAAACCGATGCTCGGCGTCAGCCCGCCCTCTCCCATCGCGGTGACGAGTTCGAGCCGATCCGCGCCGCCGCGTGCAGCGGCTTTCGCATCGGCGAGCGTGGTCGCGATCACTTCGAGCAGCACGCGTTCGCTTGTCATGTCAGAGCGTCATCTCGTGATGAAAGCGACATGATCTCAGAAGCGCGGCTCCTCGAACCAGTCGATGTCGCCGCACAGCACGCAGGTACGGTTGCCGATCTGCGTCGCCACCGACAGCGTCACGCACGGCACCGCCTCGTTGATCGACAGATAGGGCCGCGTCACGTGCACGCGCTCGGGCGCCTCGATCGCCGTGCGGAAATACGGACGACGCAGCCAGTTCGCGCCCTGCGCATCGGATAGCGGCAGAAAGCGCGTTTCGTGCGTCGCGCGATCCGCGCGCAACACCACGTTGCGCCCCGCTTGCCGGCCTTTGTCGTCGAGCAGATAGCAGCGCGCCGCATGATCGAGCGCGAGAAAATTCCAGCACACTTCATCGAGCGGTTCGCCGGCGGCGAGCCGTTCCGCGGCGCGCTCGAATGCGCGAATGTACGGCGCAAGCCGCGACGCGTTGCGCCGCTCGCGCTCCTCCGCCTGCGACTGGCAACGCTCGGTCAGCTCGCCGATGCACGCCGCCGCATGCACCGCGTCGGCGAGCCCCGGATGCGGACGCGCGAAGTAAAAGCCCTGCACGAAATCGACGTTGCAGGCGAGCGCCATATGCGCTTCGTGCTCCGTCTCGACGCCTTCGATCAGCACCAGCTTGCCCGCCTCGTGCAGCAGCGCGACGAGCCCCGGCAGGATCGACGCCATGTCCGCACGATGCGCGGCATGCGACAGCATGATGCGATCGAGCTTCACGATATCGGGATTCAGCTGCCAGATGCGCTCGATGTTCGAATGACCTGCGCCGAAGTCGTCGAGTGCGATCAGGAAGCCGCGCTCGCGAAACTGGCGCACGGCATCGGCGAGCCGCTCGATGTCCTGCGCGCTCTGCTCGAGAACTTCGAGCACGATGCGTCGCGGCGACAGGTTCAGCCGCCGCAGATTCGCAAGCAGCGCCGCCGAGTGATACGAGTCGATCAGCACGCCCGGATGAACGTTGAGAAAGAGCCACTCGCGCTCGGCGCCGAGCACCTTGAAGTTCTCGAGATGCAGCGACTGCGCGAGCCGGTCCACATGCAGCACATCGCCGACGCGAGCCGCCTCGCCGAATACGTCGACGGGCGACACCGCGCGATCGAATGGGTCGTGCGCGCGTAGCAGGCCTTCGTAGCCCACGGCACGCATGTGCGAGAGGCTGAATATCGGCTGAAAGACGCTCGTGAGCGTCAGGTCGCCGTGTTGCACCGAATAGCGCTGCAGGCCCGAGGTCACGCTGAGCTCGAATCCGTGCGGCACCACTGTTCTTTCCTGTTGCGCAATGGTCATGCAGTCCTCTCACGCATTCGCGGCGCGCGCGTCGCGAATGCGAAAGCAAAAGCGCGGCGTCCGTCCTCAAAATGTGCGTCACCGGCTCATGATAAGCAAGCTCCATGCGCGCGGTCCCGCACGTATCATCGAAGACCGCGTCCCGCGCTGCACCGCGCGCGATGCGCATGCGTCGCGTCAGGGCGTGCGATGCACCGTGGCGGTGCGCGTGCCTTTGGGTCGTCTTGCAACGATCGCGGCGGGAATTCATACGATCGGGCTAAACTTCCTGCTGACCGAAATGCCTGACGGCAGTTGCCGTACCTTGTGTTTCATGCCGCGCGAAGTGGCGCTGCGAAGTGCCGCTGCGAAGTGCCGCTGCGAAGTCCCGTTGCGAACCGTCGCCTCGAAGCCTCGCCCCTGCTTCGCGCGCTTCCGCCTGTTGTCCACATCCCGCTTCCGATGGATATCGTCTTTACCGTTCTGATCCTGCTGCTCGCCGTTGCCGCTTCCGGCGTCGTCGTGCGGCTGGTGCCGTTCAGGCTGCCGTTGCCGCTCGTGCAGATCGCGTTCGGCGCGCTGCTCGCGTGGCCGCGCCTCGGCTTGCATGTGACGTTCGATCCCGAGCTCTTCATGATGCTGTTCATTCCACCGCTGCTGTTCGCGGACGGATGGCGCATACCCAAGCGCGAATTCTTCATGCAGCGCCGCGCGATCCTGATGCTCGCGCTCGGCCTCGTGTTTATGACGGTCGTCGCCGTCGGCTATTTCGTTCACGCGATGGTGCCGTCGATGCCGCTGCCCGTCGCCTTCGCGCTCGCCGCCGTGCTCTCGCCGACGGACGCCGTCGCGCTGTCGGGGATCGCTGGCCGCAACCGGCTGCCCGACCATCTGATGCACATCCTCGAAGGCGAAGCGCTGATGAACGACGCGTCGGGCCTCGTCGCGTTGAAGTTCGCGGTGGCCGCCGCGCTGACGGGCGTGTTCTCGCTGCGCGATGCGTCGGTGAGCTTCGTGATCATCGCGCTCGGTGGACTGGCGACGGGTGCGGCCGTCAGTTGGATCTTCAGCTACGCATCGACGCGCCTTCTCAATCTCACGGAAGAAGGCGACCCCGCTCCGGGCGTCGTGATGACGATGCTGATTCCGTTCGCCGCGTATCTGTTCGCCGAGCACTTCGGCTTCTCGGGCATTCTCGCCGCCGTCGCCGCGGGCATGACGATGAACTACTCGACGTTCGCCACCACGAGCCCGGCGTCGGCGCGCGTGCGGGCGAGCGTCACGTGGACGATGATCGAGTTCATCTTCAACGGCATGGTCTTCATTCTGCTCGGGCTTCAGCTTCCGCATATCATCGGCCGCGCGCTGCTCGATGCGCATGAGAAACAGAGCGGCTCCGAGTTGCGGTTGATCCTCTATGTCGCCGCCGTTTCCGTCGCGCTCTACGCGCTGCGATTCGTGTGGGTGTGGCTGCTGCGCTGGTTCGCGAGCCGCGGCGCGGCGAAGCACGGCGTCGCGAACGCGGTGCCAGGGCTGCGCACCGTATCGATGACGACGATCGCGGGCGTGCGCGGCGCGGTGACGCTCGCGGGCGTGCTGTCATTGCCCGTCGCGTTGTCGAACGGGCAGCCGCTGCCGGGACGCGATCTCGCGATCTTCATCGCGTCGGGCGTGATTCTCGTGTCGCTCGTCGTGGCCGTGGCCGGTTTGCCGTTGCTGATGAACGGCGCGCGGCGGCGCGCCGATCCGCATGCGGCCGAGGAACGCGCGGCGCGCATCCAGGCCGCGCAGGCGGCGATTCGCGCGATCGACGAATTGCACGAAACGTTGACGGCCGACCTCGACGAAGCGGCATCGGCGCATGCCGCCGATGTGACGGCGCGCGTGATGAGCATTTACCGCAGGCGTCTCGCGACGCTGGACGATGACATCGGTCCCGCCGACAAAGCGCGACGCAGCGAAGCACTGGAGTTTCAGATGAAGCTCGCGGCGATGCGCGCCGAGCGCGCGACGCTGCTCGACATGCGCAGCAGCCTGCGGATCAACGATGACACGATGAACAAGCTGATGCGCGAAGTCGATCTGTCGGAGACGGCACTGCTTACGCGCGGGAACGAGAAGGACTGACGAAGGACAGGGACGGCGCGGATGAAACCGGCGCCTTGCGAGCCGAGAGACTCGATGCGCCGGTTTTGGGTGAATGACGAAGCGTCAGACGGCCGGCTCTTGCGGACCTTTACGACGCAGCAGCGCGTACAGAATGATCGCGCCGAACGTTGCCGTGCCGATGCCGCCCAGCGCGAAGCCGCCGAACTTCAGCGAGAAGTCGCCCGCGCCGAGCACGAGCGTCACGGCCGCGACGATCAGGTTGCGGTTGTCGGAGAAGTCGACCTTGTTGACGACCCAGATGCGCGCGCCCGTCACCGCGATCAGCCCGAACACGACGATCGACACGCCGCCCAGCACCGGGCCCGGAATCGTCTGGATGACCGCGCCGAATTTCGGCGAGAAGCCGAGCACCAGCGCGATCACGGCGGCGATCACGAACACGAGCGTCGAGTAGATTTTCGTGACGGCCATCACGCCGATGTTTTCCGCGTACGTCGTCACGCCCGTGCCGCCCGCGAAGCCCGACACCACGGTTGCTAGACCATCGCCGATGAACGCCCGGCCGATGTAGCGGTCGAGGTTCTGCCCCGTCATCGCGCTCACGGCCTTGATGTGCCCGAGGTTCTCCGCGACGAGAATCACCGCGACGGGCGCGAGCAGCGTCATCGCCTGGCCGTTGAAGGCGGGCGCCATGAAATGCGGCATGCCGAACCATGACGCGTTCGCGACGATTGCAAAGTCGATCGGCTTGCCCATGCCCATGCCGTTCGTGACGACGGCGTAGATCGCGTAGGCGATCAGCAGGCCGACGAGAATCAGCAGACGCTGCAGCATGCCGTGCGCGAACACGGCCACCGCGCCGACGCACAGCACCGTCACCAGCGCCATGTACGAATCGAACGCGCTGCCGCTCACGCCCTTGACGGCGATCGGCGCGAGATTCAGGCCGATCACCGCGACGATCGAGCCCGTCACGACGGGCGGCATCAGCGTTTCGATCCACGCCGTGCCGATGGCCGACACGATCAGCCCGATGATGATGTAGGCGACGCCGCACGCGATGATCCCGCCCAGCGCAACGGGAATGTTCGGGTTCGGCCCTTGCCCCGTATAGCCCGTAATCGCGATCACGAGACCGATGAACGCGAAGCTCGAACCGAGATAGCTCGGCACGCGGCCACCGACCAGCACGAAGAACAGCAACGTGCCGATACCCGACATGAAGATGCACAGATTGGGATCGAAGCCCATCAGCAGCGGCGCGAGCACCGTCGAGCCGAACATCGCGACGACGTGCTGGACACCCATCGCGAGCATCGACGGGCCGGGCAAACGCTCGTCGGTATTGACGACGCGCCCTTCGACGCTCTTCGGCTGGACGCGCCAGCGCGGAAAATAGGAATCGGCCATCGCGGGGGCTCTCCTCTATTGGCGTAGATCTTGTGTGGGGTGCGCCGCCGTGTGTGCGGCGCGGTCCAGGATGGGATTCTTGAACTACGCGCGAGTGTACGGAGAGCGCCTGGCGCTGACAAGCCGCGCAAAATGTGCGGGCGCAACGGCGTCGCCCGGTGTTGTTGCGAAGCGAAAACACGACGATGGCCGTCCTTAGACGCCGCTGGTGGCCCGCCGCCACTGCCTCTTTTTTGAGCAGGCCGGAATGACGGCTCACGCGGAATGCCGCAGGCTTCGCATGTGTGCATGCTTCTCGGATGAGAGCTTTGGGAGTTATCTGATATGAAAACGGATGCCGGCCTCTCTACACTGCAAAGGCTGCGTGACCCCGATTGATTGAGTAGCGCTAGCGATGTTGTAACTCTCCGACTTTCCGCTCATGCTCCCCGGCATGGGCGGTTTTTTTTCGGCGTCGGCTTTTTCGCATCCTCATGCAGGCCGCATTGCTTGCATCCAAGCAACCATCTCAGCCGATCAATCGCCGCGCCCGCGCAACGCGTCGATCAGTTCGAGCGGATCGAACGGCTTGCGCAATTGCGCCGCTTGATGCAATTGCGACTGCTGTTCGGCTGACAGCGGCGCATCCGAGCCTGTGACAAAGATCACGCGTATGTCCGGCTGCCGCGCCCTCGCATCGAGCGCAAGCTCGATACCCGACGCGCCCGCCAGCCCCACGTCCGTCAACAGCACGTCGAACGTTCCGTCGTTCAGCATCTGCATTGCCTGTTCCGCATCCTGTGCTTCGTCGACGTCGAGTCCGAACGTGCGCAGCAGTTCCGCCGTGCTGACGCGAACCAGTTCGTCATCCTCGACGAACTGGACGCGCAGATCGCGAATCGCATCGACCGTCTCGTTGTTGCCGCGATCGACCAGCCGCACGGTCTGCGAGTTCTCCGCCTGCAGCGTGACTGCGTCGTCCGGGCGTGCGTACTGCGCGCGCAACGCGTGGAGCAGCTTGCGTGCGAGCGCGTCCTTCGAATATGGCTTGCTGAGCAGTGCGACGCCTTCGTCGAGACGCCCCGCATGCACGATTGAGTTATCCGTGTAGCCCGACGTGAACAGCACCGCGATGCCGGGCTGCCGCTCGCGCACCTTGCGCGCCAGTTCCGTGCTTCGCATCGACCCGGGCATCACGACATCGGTGAAGAGCAAGTGAATCGGCACGCCGCTCTCGACGATCGCGAGCGCGCTCTGTGCATCCTTCGCCTTCAGCACGCGATATCCCAGCGACGCCAGCATCTCTACGACCGTCGTGCGCACGTCCTCATCGTCCTCGACGATGAGGATCGTCTCCTCGCCGCCTTTCGCGGGACCCGCGTCGATATCCGTTTCGAGGTCTTCTTCGTCGCGCACGCGCGGCAGATAGAGGCGGATCGTCGTGCCGTGTCCAAGCTCGCTATAGATCTTCACATGGCCGCCCGACTGCTTGACGAACCCATAGACCATGCTCAGGCCCAGCCCGGTGCCCTGGCCTTCGGGCTTCGTCGTGAAGAACGGTTCGAACACGTGCTCCTGCACATCGGCCGACATGCCCGAGCCCGTATCGGTGACGGCGAGCATCACGTACTGCCCCGGCGTCACTTCGGCGTGGCGCCTCGCGTACGCATCGTCGAGCGACGCGTTGCCCGCTTCGATGGTGAGCTTGCCGTGGTCGTCCATCGCGTCGCGCGCGTTGATTGCCAGATTGAGCAGCGCGTTCTCGACCTGAAACGGATCGACGAGCGTATTCCACAGGCCGCCCGAAACGATCGTCTCGATCTCGATGCCGTCGCCGAGTGCGCGGCGCAGCATGTCGTCGAGTCCGCGCACGAAACGCCCGAGGTTCACCACTTTCGGCGCGAGCGGCTGACGCCTGCCGAACGCGAGCAGTTGCGATGCGAGCTTCGCGCCGCGCGCGACGCCTGCGAGCGCATTGCGTACGCGTTGCGCGGGCCGCTCCGAACCGGCGACATCGTCGGCGAGCAGTTGCAGATTGCCGCCGATCACCTGAAGCAGATTGTTGAAGTCATGCGCGATGCCGCCCGTCAGATTGCCGATCGCTTCCATCTTCTGCGCGACACGCAGCGCTTCTTCCGCGTGGCGCAGCGCCTCCTGCGTTTCGCGATCGCTCGTCACGTCGCGGCCAACGCCGTGAATCCGCTTCGTATTGGGATCGAGCGAGAACGTCCACGCGATCCAGCGCCACGAACCGTCGATATGCTTCAGGCGGTTTTCGAAGCGCACGGGCGCGCCAGTGCGGCGCAAGTCGTCGAGACGCACGTTCACCATCGCGAGATCGTCGTGATGGATCAGCGTGAAGTACGACTGTTGCGCGAGCCAGTGCGTGTCGTGGCCAAGCAGGCGCGTCCACGACGGACTCACGCGCTGCAACTCGCCGTTGAAGCCCACGACCACCAGCAGTTCCTCGATGAAGTCCCACAGACGGTCGCGATCCGCGACCGCTTCGGCGACGCGCGACACGAGCGTTTCGTTCAGCTCGCGCAACGCCTTTTCGGCCTTCGTGCGCTCGTCGATTTCGCGTTGCGCGGCCTGATACGGGCACGCGTTGTCGGTGGCCGTCGCAGCCTGCGCGGCGATACCTTCGACAATGCGCTCGACGCGAGCAGTGAACACGCCCGGCTTCGGATGGCCGAAGAACAGTCCGCCGAGCAACTCGCCCGTGCGCGACAAGACGGGCGCGGCGCGATGATCGGCGGAAATGCCGCTCGCGCCGGGCAGCGACACGAGCGTGCTGCCCGGCGCGGCCTGATACAAAAACGCGAAGGTGACGTCGTACGGATCGCTCTTCAGCGCGAGCACGCTGTCTTCGCGGACGTCGCGCGACGACAGCGCGTCGCGTGTCGCCGCGCCGATCTCGCGCAACAGTCGCAACTGCCGTTCGCCGAGCATGCGTGCGGTGTCGTCGCTGTTCGCGCAGATGATGCCGCCCGTGCCGCCGCTGTCGTCGGGAATCGGGCTGTACGAGAACGTGTAGTACGTCTCTTCCGGATAGCCGTTGCGCTCCATGATCAGGAGCCTCTGTTCGTCGAACGTGCCTTCCGTACCTGTGAGCGCCGTTTGCAGCAACGGACGGATATCGCTCCAGAGTTCGCGCCATGCGACCGACGCTGGCTGTCCGAGCGCGGCCGGATGCTCGTCGCCGATGATCGACTGGTACGGATCGTTGTAGAAGACGATGAGATCCCGCCCCCAACCGATCCACATCGGCTGGCACGACGTCAGCATGATGCGGATCGCCGTCTTCAGGCTTTGCGGCCATGCTTCGGGCTCGCCGAGCGGCGTCGCGCGCCAGTCGAAGCCGCGTATCAGGCTGCCCATCTCGCCGCCGCCCGCGAGAAAGCCCGGTGCCGTGCTGCCCGCGAGCGCCACGTCCACCTCAGCATGCGCGCCCGCCATTGTGTTGTCCGGTTTCATCGACGCAGCCTCACTGTCCCGCCGTATTGCCCGCGCGCATGCATGCTGCCATTGCCGGATGCGCCGTTCGCCCATGCCTGCCGTTGTTGCCTGCTGCCTGCTAACTGTTCGTCAACTGCGCTGCTGTTTTCGCTAGCCCCGTTTGCCCGTTGTTTTTGTCCGCGGCTTCTTTCTCACCTTGTGTTTGAACTCGTTTTGTTCGAACTCACTCCGTCACGTCCGAACGCGCGGGCGTGCCCGGATTGCGCGGCGCGCCAGGCGCGCCGTCCGCCGCGATCACGCGCTCGATGTCGTCGAGCGAAGCCGGCTTCACGAGGTGATGATCGAAGCCTGCATCGCGCGTGCGCTGCCGGTCGCTGTCCTGTCCGTAGCCCGTCAGCGCGATCAGCAATGCGTCCGCCGACGCGGGCTCGGCCCGCAACGCGCGCGCGACCTGATAGCCGTCGATGCCCGGCAAACCGATATCGAGCAGCACCACGTCCGGCCTGAACTCGGGCGCGGCCGCGATCGCCGCTGCGCCGTCGTACAGCACGCGAACTTCGTGCCCGAGCATTTCGAGCAGGATCGACATCGACTCCGCGCCATCGACGCTGTCGTCGACCACCATCACGCGTCGCTTCGCGCCGGGTGCAAGCGCGGAAGACTCCGCGCCATCGTCGGGCGTGTCGCCGCATGCGGGCGCGCCCTCGTCCGTCTGCCGCGCGACGGGCAGCGTGACGACGAACTCCGAGCCCATTCCCGTGCCCGCCGAAAACGCTTCGATGGTGCCGCCGTGCAGTTCGCTGAGCGTCTTCGCGAGCGACAGTCCGATGCCCAGCCCGCCTTCGGAGCGCGCGAGAGAATCTTCGGACTGCATGAACAGATTGAACACGTCGGCCAGTTCGTTCGGCGGAATGCCGATGCCGTTATCGCGCACGCGAATCGCGACGCAGCCGTCCGTCTCGCTCACATCGAGATCGATCTCGCCGCCCTCCGGCGTGTACTTCGCCGCATTCGACAGCAGATTGCCGATGACCTGTGCGACGCGAATCGCGTCGCCGCGAATCATGCACGGCTCGTCGTGCATGCTGACGCGCAGCGTGTGATGCTTTCTGTCGATGAACGGCTGGTTCGTCTCCACCGCCGTCGCGACGGCCGCCGCGATGTCGACGCATTCCAGCTGCAGCGAGATCTTGCCGTGCGTGATGCGCGACACGTCGAGCAGATCGTCGACGAGCCGGCTCAAATGCTCGACCTGCCGGCGCGCGATCATGCGCGCATCGCGCAACGCGTCGTCGTTTGCGCTATGACGCGGGTCCATCAGCTCGACGGCATTGCGGATCGGCGCGAGCGGGTTGCGCAGTTCGTGCGCGAGCGTCGCGAGAAACTGGTCCTTGCGGCGATCCGCGTCGCGCAGCGCTTCCTCCGCGCGATGCAGCCGCAACAGCGCGCGCACGTTGGCGACGAGTTCCGCGGGCTCGATCGGCTCGGTCAGATAGCTGTCCGCGCCGCCGTCGAGCGCGCGGACCTTGTCGAACGTCTGCACGGCGGCCGCCGACGTTTGCAGGATCAGCGTTGAGCGCGTCTGCGGATCGCGCTTGAGGATCGAGCACACTTCGATGCCGCTGATGTCCGGCAGCTTCACGTCGAGCAGCACGAGCGCGGGCTTGTGCGTGCGCACCTGATCGAGCGCGCCGTGGCCCGACGCCGCCTCGATCACCTCGAAGCCGGCGTGCACGAGCACGCGCGTTTTTGCATAGCGCGCGCCGTCGTTGTCGTCGACGTTGAGAACGACGGGAGCGGCAAGCGTCATGACGCGCCTCCGGGCGCGATGGCCGCACCGCCCGTTGCACCGCCCGCCGCACCATCCGCTCCCGATGCGGCGATGGCTTCCGCCTTCACCGGTAACGTCGCGTAGAAGGTCGAGCCGACGCCCGGCGCGCTGTCGACGCCCGTATAGCCGCCGAGCAGCGCGGCGAGCTTGCGGCACAGCGGCAAGCCGAGGCCCGTGCCCTTAACGCGCTGTTGCAGATGGTTCTGCACCTGGCCGAACTCTTCGAAGATCACTTGCTGGTGCTCCTCAGCGATACCAATGCCCGTATCGGACACGAAAAACGTCACCTGTTCGCCGCCCGCCTCCAGCCGCGCGCCCACGCGAATCTCCCCGCACTCGGTAAATTTGAGTGCGTTGGAGACGAAATTACGCAGTATCTGCGTGAGCTTGGCTTCGTCGCTGAAGATGGGTGGCAAACCGTATGTGTCCTCGAAGATCAGCTTCACGGCGGGGTTGGTCAACAGCGGCGTGAGCATTGCGCGCAGCGCCGCGAAGAGCCCCGAAACCTTGAACGAGACCGGCGTTACATCGGTTCGGCCCGCTTCGATCTTGGCCAGATCGAGCAGATCATTGACGAGTTCGGACAGATCCTCGGCCGATTTGCGGATGAGTAGCACCTGGCGTTCCTGCTCCGCCGACAGGTCGCCATCGAGCCGGTTCAGCAGCAGATTCGACAGCGCGCGGATCGAGCTGAGCGGCGTGCGCAACTCGTGGCTCATGTTGGACAGAAAGCGCGATTTCATCGTGTCGGCGCGGCGCAGTTCGTCGGCCCGTTCGTCGAGCTCCGCGTACAGCGCGACCACGCCGCGATTCGTCGCTTCGAGCTCCTGTGTCAGACGCACGAGTTCGTCCTGGCGGTCGCGCAGTTCCGTCAGCGCGGACAGCAGCTCGCGGTTCTGCTCGTGCACTTCGTCGATCGAACGGTGCGCGCCGGCCTTGCCGTCTTGCAGCGCGTTCTGCGGGTCGTGGGCGCGCACGATCGAGTCGATGTCGGTCACGCCCGCTTCCTGCCCGTCGTTCGGCAGATAGCGCGCCATCGAAACCGTCGTGCCGCGTTGCGCCGACGATTCGATCGCGCAGTGGTCCATCAGCCGACGACTGCCGGCGATGCCGAGGCCCATGCCCGTCGACGACCGGTACGTGCCGTCGAGCACCGATTCGATGTCGCGGATGCCCGGCCCCTCGTCGCGCACGTCGATCCAGAACGCCTGTGGTTTCGCCGCGCCGTCGAAGGCGAACGACACTTCGCCGCCGTGCGCGTACTCGAATGCATTGCGCGCGATCTCCGATACCGCGCTTGCGATGCGTGTCTGGTCGAGCGGCGAGAAGCCGAGGCCAGCAGCAATCGAGCGCGCCTTGCGGCGCGCTGCGACGACGTCTTCCTCGGTATCTAGCCTGATCCGCAGTATGGGGGTGGTCATGCCTGAAATTTAATCCTGTCGGCCGGAGTTAGTGCTTTAGCACTTACTCCGGTCCCATGCAGAACAGTCGGCCGAAGTTAGTGCTCTAGCACTTACTCCGGTCCCATGCAGAACAGTCGGCCGGAGTTGGTGCTTTAGCATTTACTCCTTTCCCATGCAGAGCACTTGCTCCAGTCCCATGCAAGTCGATTGCTGATCCGCCTTGACGACGACCACCGTGGCGTCGTCGCGGCGGCGCGAAAAATCGCGGTACAGGACGGCGGCAATCATCACCGCCGGCTGCAGATGCAAGCCCGGATAAGCAGCCAGATCCCAGCGAGTGCCGATGCCGTCCGAATGCAGTATCAGCAGCGCGTTGCGTGTCCAGGGCACTTCGAATTCCTGCGAATCGCGCATCGTATGACCGACGATGCCGTTGCGCGACGTGAGCTGCCAGCTGTTGCGCTCACCGCTCGCCGAAGTGTTGCTGCCGTGCCCCAACGCGTTCATGCCGGGCCACGCTCCACCGCTGATGGACGCAGGCCGCCCGACATTGAAGATCGACGCGGCGACGTTGCCCGTGCCCGCGAACGCGAGCTGCGCGCGCGCAAGATCGAGCCGCGCAATGGCGACGGCCGCGCCGCGCGTCGGACGCAGCGCGTCGTGCGCCATTTGCATCAGCGTGGCGGGCGAGCGGCCCGCGCGCCGGTGCACGACGTCGATCGCGCTCGCCGCCGCCACGTGCGCGTCCGGTCCATGACCGAGACCATCGGCGACGGTGATCGTGAGGCCGTGCTGATCGGCGTCGACGCTCCACGCATCGCCGCACACGGATTCGCCCGGATAAGGCACAGAGATGCCGCCGATGTCCGTGCCCAATGCCGGGCGGCCCGCGCCCGTCGCCGCGCGAGCGTTCGCGCTGCGGCTGCGCACGACGGCGCGCAGCACGGTCCCGAGACGCGGCTGCGAGTACATGCACAATTCATCCGACAGACGATTGATCGCGCCGAGTCCCGTGCCGGGCGAACCTGCCGTCGAGCGTCCGTCGTGAAAGGCGTGGCGCACGTCCTGCATACCCGGGCCCTTGTCGACGGCGATGATCTCGACGCCGTCGGTGAGCGCGCCCGCCGCATCCGCAGGCAGCGCGCGCACGAGCAGTTCGCCATGCTGTGCATGCTTGAGAATGTTGGTCGCCGCTTCCGTCAAGATAAGCGCGACGCGGCCCGTATCGGTGTCGTTGAGCGCGCCTTTCTGCGCCGCGTCATTAGCGCCGCGGCGCGCGAACGCGACGCCGCTCGCGTCGGCGATTTCGAACGACGTGTGCATCCCGCGCAGACCGCTTAGCGAAGTTTCCATTTGGTGATCGACACCGTCGTGCCTTTGCCTGGTTCCGACCGGATCTCGAACTCGTCGCACAGACGGCACGCGCCGCCGAGCCCGAGACCGAGGCCCGCTCCGCTCGTGAAGCCGTCCTGCATCGCGCGATCGATATCCGCGATGCCCGCGCCCTTGTCGACGAACGTGAGCCTGAGCCCTTTGCGCGCGCCGTTGACGAGCACGTTCAACGTCGCTTCGCCGCCTCCGCCATGCATTAGCGTGTTGCGTGCCAGTTCGCTTGCGGCGGTGACGAACTTCGTCTGATCGACGAGCGAGAAGCCTTGCGCGATGGCCTCGTCGCGCACGCGCTGGCGGAGCTTGACGATCTCCTGATCCGAGCGCAGACCGACTTCGAGAGTCGACGCCACCACTACGCCGAATGAGTCCATGTGCGAGCGCCCTGATTGATCAGCGCTGCCGCTGCTGAAGCAGCGCCATGCCTCGTTCGACGTTGAGCGCAGTGCGCACGCCGCTTAGCGTGAGCCCGAGTTCGACCAGCGTGATCGCCACGGAAGGCTGCATGCCGACGACGACCGTCTGCGCATCGAGCACGGTGGCCATCGCAGCCGTGTTGCCGATCATGCGGCCGATGAACGAATCGACGATGTCGAGCGCCGAGATGTCGATCAGCACGCCCTTCGCCCTGTCCTTCACGATGCGCGCCGTCAGGTCGTCCTGAAGCGCGATCGCGAGACGGTCGTGCATGTCCACCTGAATCGAGACGATCAGGCAATCGCCCAGCCGCAGGATTGGAATGCGGTCCATGTCGCCACCTTAGCTGGCGGAGCGCGTCGAGATGCTCGACCCGCTCTTTTGCAGCGCAACGACGAACGCATCGGCGAGCGTCGACTTCGTGATCACGTTCGTCAGATCGACGCCGAGATGCACGATGGTCTGAGCGATCTGCGGACGAATGCCGCTGATGATGCAGTCCGCGCCCATCAGACGCGCGGCCGCGACCGTCTTCAGCAGATGTTGCGCGACGAGCGTATCGACGGTGGGTACGCCCGTGATGTCGATGATCGCAATCGCCGCGCCCGTTTCGACGATCTTCTGCAACAGGCTCTCCATCACGATCTGGGTGCGCGCCGAGTCGAGCGTGCCGATGAGCGGCAGCGCGAGAATGCCTTCCCAGAGTTGCACGACAGGCGTCGACAGTTCGAGCAGCTCTTCCTGCTGACGCGAGATGATTGCTTCGCGGCTGCGCTGGAACACTTCCGTCGTGTAAAGGCCGAGTGCGTCGAGCAAAATGTTCACGGTCCAGCTCACATCAGCGAGTTCTTTCGGTCGTGCGTCGAACTCGATGCGCAGGCGCGAATAGAGCGGCTGCTTCAGCGAGAACACGAATGTTGCCGTTTCGGCGGGCGTGAAGCCCTGGCGCGCGCGGTGCGAGGATATGTCGGCGAGAAACGCGCGCACGGGTTCCCATTCGGGACGGCTCGCGTCGAGCGTCTCGGCATTCGCGAGCGTATCGGAGAAGACGTTCAGGAAGTTGCGGAACTGATCGTTCATCTCAGCGTCCGTCGTCAGGCCACGACGCAGCGCGATCGATAGATGCTGACTCAACCAGTCGGCAAGCAGCGTATCGCGATGACGCGTCAGCACCTCGACGAGGGCTTCCGTTTTCGATGCGTTCATAAGCTCTCCGGGGAATAGTGCTGCAAATTTTGCTGATTTGCTTGCGTACAAACTGTTCGCGTGCATTCGATTCCCGCAAACATTACCGGATCACGCGTCGATGACGATAGATAGTTAGCAGCGTCTTGCCACATGATCGACCCATACTACAGGCGCACCACGCAACTGACGATACAAATGAGGGCTGAAATGTGCAATGCGTGGCAGCCGATTCAGCGTTGCTTCACGCTCGCATAGCTGTGATGTGTAGCAATCGGGGAGATCAGGGCTCGCTGCACGCGAAGTTATTCGCGTTGTTCAGATTGCCCTTGCCGAGATAGCGCGGAAACATCGGATAGCGGCACAGCGGGCGCGAGCGTCCATTGGTGGCCGCGGCGATATCGGTGGCGAGCAGCGTCTCCGGCGCGATGCCGCGCGTGACCCAGTTGTCGAGCGCGCCGAGCAGATCGACGGAAGGAATGAACACGCCGCTGCCGTGCTGAAAACCCGGCACCATGTATAGACGCATGAAGGCATTCACGGTTTCGTCGCCGTACTGATCGACGAGCCGGTCGTAGTACGCGATGGTCTGGCTCGGGCTGATGACTTCGTCGGCGAGGCCCTGCATCGTGATCAGCTTGCCGCCCTTTGCGATGAAGCGGCTCAGGTCCGGATTCATCGCGCCGATCGTCTGCGACAGCGCGATGACCTGCTTCTGATACTTGCCCGGATGCAGCACGTCGAATTTCATCGAATCGAACGTGGCGTCCTGCGCGACGAAATAGCGGATATAGCCGTCGCCTTGCGCGAACAGATAGCCATTGCTGCCGAACGTCGGCGACGTCTGACGCACGGGGTCGCGGCCGAGTCCGAGCACGCCCGCAAAGCGCGTGCCCTGGAAGACGTTGTAGCCGCGATAGCCGCTCACGTCGTAGGCGAGCTTGTACGGCAGGCTCAGCCCGTCGCGCAGCACGAGCAACGTCGAGAGTTGCGCGTCGCTGAGGCAGCCGCCTTCTTGCGCGTATGAAGTGCCGCGGTGGCAGCGCAGCGCATCGATGATCTCCGCTTCGTGTCTGCGGCATTCGACGACGTCGCTGACGATACCATCCGGCGCGCCGTCGAGCTTGTCACAGACTTCGAGCGACTTCTGATACACGCGCTCGAGCAGCGCGGGCGGTATGAAGCCACCGGGCTTCGCGTATTCGGCCTGGCCGACGCGCACGCCGATCAGCCGCACGCCAGAGAAGTTCAGCGCGGGCGAATCGGCGATCACGCCGTCGTAGTCATCGGGGAAGCGCTGGATCACCGTGTAGCCTTCGCGCCCGCCCGTCGAGCCGCCCGCGAAGTACATGCGCCCCGGCGGATGGCCGTACATGCGCACGATCACGCCGAGCGCCGCGTCATGCGTCTTCTTCAGATGCGCGTAGCCGAAGTTCACGACGGCTTCGTCGACGAGACCGAACACCGCGAGCGCCGAATTGCCGACATGTCCCGAGTCGTCGCCGAAAGTCACGTAGCCTTGCGCGAGCGGCGCGCGTACCGGCGAGAACGGCATCACGCCGATGCCCGTCACGACAAAGCCGTTGTAGCCGCCGCCGCCCACCTGCAACGCGCGGCCGCTCCAGTTCTTCGGCAGATTCACGTCGAAGCGGATGTCGGGCGTCGTGCCTTTGATCGCACGAATGACGCCCGTGATCCGGCAAAAGTCGCCCGCGCCGTTGCCGGACGTTTGCGCGGAAATCATCGTCGCCGATTCGATGTGCGCGCCGTGCGTGGGCAGAGCGATCGAATCAGCGTCGATCCAGATGCCGCCGAGGTCCGTGCAGCGAGTGGCGAATGGCGGTTCGTTGTGCTTCTGCGTCGGGGGCTGCCCGGTCGGCGAGGCGTTGTTCGTCGCAATGGCGGCCGCCAAAGCCGATTGCGCGCCGTAAACCATGGCGGCGTAAATGAGCGCGCGTGCGAGCCCGAGCGCCGCACGCGGCCATGCGATACCGCGCTTCATCGGCAATCGGCTCCGTGCACAGCCGCGCGCGGCTGGGTCGGCCCCTTCCATTCGGTCCAGATGCGGGCGAGCAGCAGCAGGGCGATGATCGCGACGAGATCGCCCGCGAACGCGGCGAGTCCGTGACTCAGACCGTGGAAGTTGTGCGGCGTCGCCGTATCGACGATCTGCGAAATCAGCGTGCCGCCGACGAAACAGACGAGGCCTGTCCGGCCGACCTTGATGACGGCGGGCATCCGGCGCGCGAGTTTCGCGATGTGGCCCGTGCGGACGAGCACGGCGGCGACCCAGGCAATGGCAAGGAAGTTGATCACGCGTTCGATCGACAGGTTCTGTTTCAGATGGCCGGGAAGCGGCTGCGTCAGGACGAAAAGCCTGACGATGGCGAAGGCTAGCACGGCTGCTATGGCGATACCGGTGAGCCAGTGGCCGGTTTTCGACAACTGGAAGCGGTCCGACACCGGCTGCACACGGCAAAGGATACCGATGACGAACATCAGTTGCCAGGCAAAGGGATTGAAGGCCCAGTTGCTGACATCGTCGATCGCGAAGAACTTCGCCAGTGGAATGGCGAGCGTCCACATCGTGAGGCTCAGGGTAAGGACCGATACCGCCGATTTTCGCGCGAGCGGCACGATGAAAGGGACGGTGATCGCGAAGAGCACATACATCGGGAGGACGCTGGACAGATAGGGCTGGCGCCTGAGGGTGGCGATGTTGACGGCCTCCCTTATCGGCGCCGATGAGAAAGATGACCAGTCTGTCAGGTCGACCATCGGGCGATTCAGGTGCAGGAACTGAAGGACCGCGCCCGATAGCAGTGTGAGTAGCGCTGTCAGCAGATAGGCACGGTAGATTTCCCAGCTGCGTTTGTAGAAGCGGTTTTGGGCGGATTTTTGGCCCTTTTTGGCCAGCACGGCATCGTAGGCTGCTGCGGATGCATATCCTCCGAGGCAGACGAAGACTTCGGCTGAGTCGCATAAGGCGTAGGCGTGCAGCATAAGGTGCTGCAGCACGCCGCCTGGAATGTGGTCCAGCACGATCACGATCAGCACGATCCCTCGGAAGAAATCCACTTCGATCGAGCGTGAGGCGCGGGTTTGCATTCGAGGGCTCGGTTGGGGGCTTGCTCGTGCTTGAGGTTGGCGGGCGCGATGCGACCGTTGCTCACGACGGCTTTTTGTCACGCTGGCAGCCGCGTACTTCCGGGTTTACGTGCAGTAAGAACTGTTTTGATTCAGAACGTTCCCGGGTTTACCCGTTGTTGTGAGAATGAAGTGCGGTGGGAAGGGAGTTGAAATTTTTTTGGGGGGTGGGAGATTTCAGAGGGTTTGGAGTTGTGCCGGAGTTCGTGAGTTCGTGCGTCAGGGATGTGTAGGCGATGATCCGTCGATATTTGTGTGAGCGGGGCCGCTTATTTGGCGGGGATGGCGCCGCGGCACTTAAGCGGTGAAGTGACGGGAGGGTGTGATGAGTAAAAGAAATGCAAGCCGCACGGAATCCGGGGCATGTCAAGTCCACCTAGGTGCCCCAAAGTTGCCTCATCCATTAAGCCGAGCCCGCATCGACTCCGGGGATAGCCGGTTCGGCGCGTTTCAGCGCGGCGACGTACGCCTCGAAGTGCTCGGACATCTGGAATAGACCCCTCAGTCCTCCGTCTCGGGAACGTCCCAATCCGCCGGGCGCGCCTCGCCGGTCTGGTAACTGCCTCACCAGCTTCACATACTGCAGAAAATCGCGGTTTTCGGTCGCCAGCCGGTTGACCATATCCCAATCGATCTCATCTCTTTCGCGAGCCGCAAGCCGCTGGTGTTAAACAGCTCTTGCTTGCGGTCAGGGGCAGCGATACGCGAAAGTGCCTTTTCCAGCGCAAGGCCAATGATGCGTTTGTGTTCCAAACGCCTTTTTTCGTCCAGCACCTTCTGCTTGTTCTCGACCAGCACCAGGTCGAAGCGGCGCAGAACAATCAGCGGCTGCATGACGCGGCGATACTGCGGTGGACGGTAGGGGCCGCGCAGTTTATTGGCAATATTCCAGATGAACCCGACCAGGTTTTGGTTTTGTGCGCTTTGCATGAGGTTTCTAAATACTGTCTAAATTTGTCGATTGCTATTTCTTCACAGCACTGACCGGTGGTCGATACCCCGGCGCGAACCTTGCGTGCCCTACCCCGTACGAGGCCAACGGGTCGCTCAGCCAAAGATGGTACTGCTCTTTTTTGCGACTGTGATCGGGTGACGCATCGACGCTCCAGCGAAGAAACATGTAGCCCGCGACTGCAGCGCGCACGCGCATTCGGATCGAACCGTTGGTCATGCTGTAGTCCATCCTGATGATCTCGGGGCGGGTGAGGCGCGGGTGCGGCACCAAATCTGACTCCGCGCACAGTCTGTATTCGCCAATTGACGAATCGGATGTTCCGGAAACAAAAAACCCCGCGAGCTTTACGGGACGCGGGGTTTGCGGAATACAGCGGAACTGTCTGGAATGTCTATTGGGCGGATGAGGATCGAACTCACGACCTTCGCATTGCGAATACGAACAAGTCGACGTTTCTTGACATGAATCGTCGTTGACTCATATTCGTAAGTAATTGTATTTTAATGATTTTCACCTTACCAACTTCTCATCGATGTTGATCGACATACCTTCATTGCCGCATAATCTGGTTACATGGCGGTTACATGGGATTGCCGACTTCGAGCGAGGGGGTTAGGTGGCGAAGGTAAACTTCACGGCGGCTCGCGTAGAGGCGCATTGCTGCGAACAGGGTAAGTCGCAGTCGTTTCTTTGGGACAGCAAGACTCCTGGGCTCGGCTTGCGAGCCACAGCCGGCGGAGCCAAGGCTTACATTTTCCAAGGGAAGATCCATGGTTCGACCGTGCGGATTACGATTGGCGATCCGAGGAGCTGGACGATCGACGGGGCTCAGGAACGAGCGCGTAGTCTCCAGACGCTTATCGACGGCGGTGTTGATCCGCGTGAACGAGAGGCAGAGCAGAAGGCCGCACACGAAGCCCGCCAGGCGGCGAAGCGCCGTCAGGATGTAACTGTCGGCGAAGCGTGGGAGCATTACTTGGAGCATCTTCGAACAAGGATTTCGCCAAAAACGAAAAAACCTCGGTCGGAGAGATACATCCTCGACCATATCAACCTCTCGTCGCAAGGCGGAGGTATCGCAAAACGCGGTGGCAAAGAAAAAGTGCGTGGGCCGTTAGCTCCGCTCATGCCGCGCAGGTTGACCGAGATCACTGCAACATCCATGTCCGAGTGGCTCGAGGTCGAAATACCCCGGGGGCCAACGAATGCCGGCCACGCCTTCGGACTTTTCAAGGCGTTCATTAGGTGGTGCGACACTCACGAGACCTATGCGGGCATAATCCCACCAGATGCCTATGCTTCGCCGAGGGTCAAGGGCATTCTCCCTCGCAGCACCGCGAAGGACGACTGCCTGCAGCGCGAGCAGCTGTCTGTTTGGTTTGCCGCGGTACGTGGCATCGCGAATCCAGTCATCAGCGCCTATCTGCAAGGACTCCTAATTACTGGAGCTCGTCGAGAGGAACTGGCCGCATTGCGCTGGGAAGACGTGGACTTCAGATGGCGGAGCCTAACAATGAACGACAAAGTGGAAGGTACCGGCGGTCGAACTATTCCGCTCACTCCGTACTTAGCGAGCCTATTGTTGAACCTTCAACGGCTGAACGAAACCCGTCCCAACAAACGTCAAATCACGCGTCTTGCACAAAGGGGCGAGCAGTGGGAGCCGTCCGAGTGGGTGTTCGCCAGCAAGACCGCGTCGGATGGGAAGATTTCCGAGCCGCGTCATGCACATAATCGCGCGTTGGCGCCGACAGGTTTGCCTCACATTTCGCTGCATGGACTGCGCCGCTCATTCGGCACTTTGTCTGAGTGGGTAGAGGTTCCGGTCGGTGTCGTGGCGCAAATTCAAGGGCATAAGCCTTCGGCAATCGCGGAGAAGCATTACAGGCGCCGCCCTCTCGATCTCCTGCGCATGTGGCATGACAAAATCGAGGCTTGGATGCTCGAGCAGGCGAAGATCAAGTCTGGGCCCTGACGCAGCGCGGTTCGCATGTTCTACGCCGTTTTCAGGGTCCGGCGAACCCCTGATGCGGCCCCTACCAAGATGCTCCAATACTTTCAAAGTGGAGGATCGAACTCCCGACCGCAATAAAGGTAACCGGACCCGAACAGGGAACGCAAAGATGCCCCCAAAAGTGCCCCCAGCCTTGCGTCCCTGCCCTAACTTGTCCTTCACGCCCCGCGCACGTCTCACGCAGAAGAAAGGGTCGTGGGCCGCGACATTCATTTCATTGTTTTAATAGGCGGCCCGAGTTACCGATCAATCTATGCCAGGCGAAGCGTCGAACCAACTGTCATCTGCCTCGACATCTTTTGCCTTTGACCTCCCTACCACCGCCTTGGCAATACGGCGCATGTGTGTCCTCATGACCGTCTTGTCATAAAGCTCTTGGTACTGAATCGCGACGACCTCGAAATCGGTGTTTCGCAGTTCCTCTCGAATCTGGCGGTCCTGGACGGCCGTTTGCGCATTTCCATGCAGATGCTGGCTCATGCCGTCCAAGTACACACAGACGCCTTCGAATTGGTCGTTCGGCGCGTGAAAATACACATCTGGTCGGGTGACCACGCCGCCGCTCAGTTCAATCGGCTTCTCCGTCTCGAAGCTAATTAGACCAGCCGCCTTTAGCATCGCAGCCAACTGCTGCTCGGGTAGATTGCCTGGCCTCTTAGTCTGTGTGTCGTCGGGGAGCACAGCGGGGATCTCGTGGCTCAACGTGATGTTGTTACCCCAATCAGCCAGCTGAGCCTGCGCTGCGTGACGGTTCAGGTGTTCGTGGTAGAACGAATTACGGAAATTCTGAAGGCAGTCGATACACGACGTTTCGCAAGCTGACGAGCAATCCTCTACCAGGCTCAATGCGTGCTTAACCACTGACGGCCAGTGTTCCAATATCTGTTCCAGCAGGCCCGATCCGCCAGGCATCGGGTCGTAGAGAATTGCGTCGTATTTTTCAGAACCTGGTTTGCCTAGCACTTGAACCTGAAGATCAGATATCTCCATATCCAGAACACCCGACGCCCCCTGCCGTAAGGCCTCAATGACGCTGTATGCTGTCTCTTTGGACGCGCAATCGGGAAGCAACAGCGCATCCGCGACCACTTCGGCGTAGAACGCGATCTTCTGGATCGGCCGGCCGCATCGCTCGGCATGGTGTTCATTGAAGGCGTCAAGCTCATTCGACGTGCTCATCGGCGAACGGCTTTGTCCGCAGACCATGCATACTGGGTAACCCATCTCGCCCGATGACCTAACTTGCGATGCCGTGCCCACATTAACCAATCGCATGTGTAGCCCATGTTTAAGGTGCAGTGTGACCGAGCCCCACTCGTAGACCTTTCCGCCCGAGTGACGTCCCTGATCCTCGCAGAAGACAGCCACAGGTAGCTGGAAGCGGTAGTCTTCATCGTCGGAGATGTAGGACTGGTGCGGTGCATCGACATCACAGACCTGCACAGCGAAGATGCTGCTAACGCCGACGGACTCTGCTTGCGTTGGAGCGGCGGCTTTGCCCAGACCGCCGACCTCCCGAATCGCCTCGTTCGTCAAGTCCACCGCAAACACGATCGGTTCCTCTGGCACCAAGTGAAAGGTCCGAGGCACAAACTTGTGCGCGTTGGCATAGATCAGGTTGCCTGGAACGTACTCGCGAACGGCAAGCGCGCTGTTGCGCCGCAGCTCCCAATCGGAGATATCCGCCCCAAACCGTGGTGCAATGTGCGTTATGGTCACGGCGCCCGTGTCTAGGCCGTATCCAGGCAGGAAGCCTTCCGCGGCGAGCACACCGTAGGTATTCGTGTCGTCCACCCCCTCTGCCTGGTTGGCGCGGCGACGAGCTTCTCCCTTCAGCTTCTTCACCAGGCGCTCGCAACGACTGCGCAGTGCCTCCTCATCCGGCCCCAGCGCACCTTTAGCCTCAGCCACTTTACGCAGCCTTTCGAGCTGGTTCAGTGCCCACTGCAGTCTCTGGAACAGGCGGTCCACTACTTGCTGCAGTCTCTCTGCGAAACCATCGATGATGGCCTCCACATTCGCCTGGCTCACAACGTCCGCATCTGCTGCCGGCCAGCCCTGCTGGAAAGCGTTCATGGTAGCGCCCAGCAACGCGATTCGATGACGCAAAATCGCCGTCTGAAGCACTGATACCTTTAGCGGCTCAGCTCGCACCATGCCTTCGGCGCTAAATAGGTAGGTCTTGATCTGCGTCGGCAAGCAGGTGCGTACTGCCTCCTGCAATTCATCTAGCGCGGCCTGCGGCAATGACTTGTCACGTAGCATCTTGAACACGGCGGTAAGCACCGTTGCGTGCACGTGTTTGGCCACCATGATGGGGTTGCGCAGGTTGAAGCTTGGTGGCTCGACTAAGCCCTCCAGCATCTTCAGTGGCTCGTTAAAGTAGGCCCGATCATGGCTGGCGGCGCGGGCGTAGGTGATGTCTAACGCCATGCGAAACTGACGCCCAGCACGGCCGGCACGCTGCCAATAGTTGGCTGGCAGAGGCGGCACGTTGCGCATCAGCACCGCGTCCAGCGCACCGATGTTCACGCCCATCTCTAACGTCGGGGTGCACACCAAGGTGTTGATCCGCTCGTTGTCGCCCTTGAAGACATTCTCGATGCGCTCCCGGTCGGCACCCGGGATCTGCGCCGAATGCTCCCTGACACGCAGCATGGCGAATTCTTGGTCGAGCTGCAACAGGTCGTAGTCGTCCGGATTCTCGTGTTCGAGCATGAGCTTGCCGCCGCAGCGCCACGCCATGCACGACAGCGTAGGGTTAGGCCTGCTGTGCAAACGGCGGCAGGTTTGGCAACGGTACATGCCCTTGTCTGGACGCATCGTCAGCCGGTCCACATCTACTTGGAACGCCCCCACGCACCCCGGCAACAACCTTCCCCGTGCCCCCTTCAACTGCACCGGCGCCAATAGCAGCAACTCTTCCGTAAGCAGTCGCCACATCTCACCCAGGAAAGCCTCTATCTCATCTGGCCGGACTCCCCAAGCGCTCGCAGCCTGTTTGGCCACCGTCGCATACGCGCTGAACCACTGTTTGATTCGGGCTTCGTCGTCCTGACCGTCTCGCTGGAACTTCAACGCAGAGGGAACCCCTCTCATAGACGGCAGATACCCCCGCGTCATCTGCGTTTCGCCATCCAACCACACTTTCGAATAAACGCCTGTTACCTTGTCAAATAACATGCGCCGTGACCTAGCAGAATCCAACAGTGATGCAACGCCCTGAGCTAAAACCTCGGGCTGGCAACCTAGCTTGACCGCCCACCGCTGGATCTCGGGGCGCGCCCCCGTTAAGCCCAGATAGTCCACCTTCAGACGTCCCATCGGCTCAAGGCCAACCCGCTGCCGGCCGCCAACGGCGAGCTCGCGCAGGATCTGAATTCGCAAGAACCACTTGCGCTCCTGGCCATGTGCCTGACCAGTCTCTGACTTCGGCTCAAAACGCCACACCTCGGGAATCAACGACCGAGACAGCTCGTCATCAGCCTCCAGGTGTTGGTCAAGCCACTGAGTCAGGTCGCTGACCGAAATCGGACCTTGCTTCAGCTTTTGATAGAGCAGCTCGCGCAGACGGTATCGGCGCGAACGGTCCTGCATCCACCCTGCCTGGAACGCGGCGTCCTGCCGATTGTCAGCAAATACCAGCAAGCGGCGGCGTTCGGCCCGATGGATCATGCTCTGAGCTAGCACATGCACGTCGGCAACCGTTGTGGCACGCACCGGCCGTGCCGGCTCACGGTAATTGCCGCTGAAGCGCCGGCCCGCCGCGCCACAGGACACGCACCGCGTCAGCTTGCCGACGTGCTCTTCTTGCTGTTGCACGAAGTACAGTGGCTTGAGCGGCTTGTTGCGACCGCAGCCGGCGCACTCGGACATCTGATGGTCATGAACGGTGCCGCAGTAACGGCAGGCGAACAGGGACTCGGTACGAACGGGGTCATCCTCAGCGTCCGCGCCGACCTGATGGTCCAGTGACAGCGCTCGCACGCCGCCGAGATTGATCTCGGTGCCGCGCCACACTCGCCCGCTGCCCTCTGCGCTACCACCTCCAGGCCGCGGACCTGTGAAGTTGAAGTCTTCGAGTCCATGCTCGAAGTAGTGCTGCCCGCACGTCGTGCAGCTCAGCAGCGGAAAGCGATGCAGATCCGCGGTGTTGGCCAGTGCGTCCTCGGCCGAGAGCCACAATCTGGCATCCGTCGTCTGGTCTGGGAAAGTCACCACTGCGCCGCTGACGCCACGTATGAATCCATGGACGACCGGCCGCAATAGCGGCCGGCCTTCTTGGCGGGCTGCTGCCCCCAGTGCCAGCCACACTAGGATCTCCTCTTGCGAGATCACTCGACCTAAGGTCGAGGTTAGTTCTGACAGCAGGTCCTCCAACCGGCGCGGCCGGCGCAGTGCTTCCGCAAGTTGGTACACCACCTCGTTGTGACTCAGCCAGTGGCCGACAGCTTCGCGCCACGGTCCAGCCTTCAAACGGTTTCCGGTGGCTGAGGTGAACCACACACGCAGTGCTTGTACGTCGCTTTCGGTGGCATCCTCGCGATCGACCAAGGACAAGACCTCCAGTAGCGTCTGCAGCTGGAGCGATTGATCGCCGTTGAGCGGAGGGCTAGCGGTGCGCGGTGAGCCCCATATATCGGCCTCATACGACTCGCCCACCAGCGCCACGTTCTTGCCGTCCACGCCGAAGAAGCGGCTGGCGAACTCCCGTCCTGCATCCAGCCCCTTGACCGGGTCGGCGATTGTGGCGGAGGTAGCAATGCAGGTCGTGCTGGCTTCATCTTTGCCGCAGTAGGCGCGCAGCCGGCGGATCAGGCATGCCGTCTCAGCACCTTGCGCTCCTGTGAACGTATGCGCCTCATCGAACACCATGAACTCGAGTCGGGCGTTGTCAAACAGCTCCAAGTCTTGCTGACGGGTCAACAGTAGCTCCAGCTGCTTCACGTTCGTGAGTAGGATGCGAGGTTGTTGGCCCAGCGTGCGCATGGCGTCCCGACTCACGCGCTCTTCGGCCGGGTGCAGCGCTACATCCTGCTTCTTATGTTGCATGTCGGCCAGCTTGGCTTGGTAGTCGGCCGCCGTGCTACCCGGGGGCAGGCGCACACCTACCACGTCAGACTCCTTCTTCGGAGTCTTGCCCACGTACATGCCGAACGTCACACCTGTCCCGGCGAGTAGCACCCGCATACGTTGCAGCTGATCTTCGGCCAGCGCGTTCATCGGGTAGACGATCACAGCGGTGATGCCGGCGGGTGCGTCCTCGTCACGCAGTTGCAAGCAACGGCTAATTATTGGGAAGAGGAACGACTCTGTCTTGCCTGAACCGGTACCCGTGGCTACCAGCGTGGGCTGGCCGTCGTGGATGGAACGGAAGGCCTGCTCCTGGTGCAAGTAGGCGGAAGGATACGGCGACAGTTGGCGGATATGCGGATGCAGCACGCCTTCCTTCACCAACTGCTCGAGCGTTGCCCCCTGCTTGAAGATGCGCGACAGTGAGATGTACGGCCCTTTCATTAGCGGCGTGTTACGCGTTTGCTCAAGGTTGAGCAGGGCGCGCATCTGCTGGTACAAGCTTTCATCAGCAAACGCGTAAGTGCTTAGTTGGTACCGCAGGAAGTCGCTGACCACCTGCTCGGTATAGGCGATGGGGTTTAGCATCAGAACAGCGCTCCTTGTGATTGTTTATTCTTGTCCACGGCCGCAACATCCGCAATCGCCTGTGCGCCGTCGGACGCAAGTACTGGCACGATTCGGCCAATCAGATCAGCGTGAGCCACACATTCCAACCACGAACGCTCCACGTCCTCGTTGAGCTGCCAGTCGCGGAACCGCGGGCCAAAGCGCAAGCCGACCGGTTGGTGCTCCGTCGCCCGCTGATCGTGCCCAAGACCGTAATCAGATAAGCGTAGGGTGTCTGGAATCAGCCAGCCTTCTCCGCCGTTCTGCTCCAGGAATGCATCTAGGCCCTTCTCCTTCAAGTCGTGGAAGGCGATCATTGAAAGTACAGTATGTCGTAGCTCAGGGGCTTTATCCTTATCTATACGCCAGAAGCCACGAGCGTCGAGTGATTTGCAAAACAACTCATTCTTTAGCTGCTCAGCGGGAAAATCTGAACCAGCCAATATTTCCAAGACATCCGCTTGATCGAGCCCATAAAGATGGAAAGCAATTGCCTCAAGAATTGCCTTCAGGCGGCTACGCTCATGATCAGTAACTGCCCACAGACGGCGCCAAGAAACTTGTTTCGAGATCACGCCATCAAACGCTGCCCAAGCTCTGGCGCCAGTCAGATCCGGGTAAGTCAATCGAAGTAGTGGTTCAATGAAGCTTCGACGGCAGGTTCGAAAGCTCTCGGCAATAGTGCATTCTTCCGCAACGAAAAGATTGACATGAGTGCCGCCAAGCCGTTTTCTGAGCACCCAATCAAATGCGATGGAAGAGAACGCAAAAGCCACCGCAGCGATTGACTCCGCTGCCGCGGAGAAGACGCCTAAGGTATTGCCGCAGGGGAAGCCATCGATGACACTTCCAATAGCCGACCGCGTGTCGGTATTCCTCGCGATATCTCGAAATCCAAGTTTCAGGCCAGGGTCGAATCGATCGCCCCGCCTCGCGCAATCATCGAGTCCTATCAAAAACTGTGGAAGTATTTCTTTCGCACCGAATTCCATGGGATTCCATGTTGCTTGTGCGCTTGACGATGCGGAGAAACCAGATGCGATGTTGTCGTAGACGTTCACCATACCGCCCTGATACAGCGGCAATGCGATATCCACTATCTCGTCGACATGCATCGCATGCGATCGATCGCGCGTAAGCACCAGTCCCGGCTCGCGGTCAAGAATGCTCGTCGAGCCTTGATACGTCTGCCACGGTCCCTTAAGCCAATGACCGTACTCGTCCGCCCGGTAGCCATCCGCTTCCCACTTCGAGCGTAGCGGGAACAGCTTGGAGTCGTTGGTCATGTGGAACTCAGTGGCATACCTGATCCCCCAACCGCGTTCACCCCGATCGCCGAGTAGCACGCCATTCACGAAGATCTTTTGAAGCACCCGCAGGTCCTGTTCCCTTCGAATCTCAAGAATCGCCCTGGAAAAAGGCGAGAATTCCAACACCCGCTCGCGCGGGTATGCCAGAACGTGATGCCCTGCTTGCTCCCAGTCATCCACATTGCGATGCATGAAAGCCGCCCTAATGGCATGCGTGGTGCCGCCCTTCTGGATAATCAAGGGGCAGAACTTAAACGAACGGTGGATGTCGAAAATGCCTTCGCGATTCTCAAAACCAAACAGCCACTGCCAGTCACAGGCGTCGAGGAACAACGTGCGCAGCGCCGTTGTGCCCTTGTCGGTGTAAATACCGCTGGGCACGATCATGCCCATGCGCCCCTCTGGCCTCAGCAGCGCGTGGCTGAGCTCCAAAAACATCTTGTATGTATTCAGGTCAGCCGAACCTTGGTGCACAAAGGGATGGTCAGCATCGACGAAGCCCCTGCGCTTCTTGCGCTGCGCCTGCCACTTGTCGTGCAGGCGCAGGGAGATGGCAAAGCTGTCCCGCCCACGACCGCCCAAGTTCAGGTCATGCTTCTTCTTACCGTCCTTGTCGGTGACAACCCGGTTCCCAAACGGCTGGCCAACGCACCTCACCCAGTTCGACATGGCCTTTAGGCCGCCGACGTAGGCAATCCAATTGTGTTCCAACTGTGGCACGGCGCGGAAATAGTCCACCTGTTTGGTCAAAGCTTCTTGTTTGCCGTAGGCACGGTAGAGCGGATCGTGGTTGGAGAAGAATTCCTTGGAGCTTGGCTTTTGGATCTCCCACGGTGGGTTACCCAGCAACGCATCGAAGCCTTGCTGGTTCGACGTGAATACGTCCGGAAACTCCAGCTCCCAGTGAAAGAAGCGACGCCGCGCGGCGATTTCAGTCGCCAAGGCCAATGCTTGCGCGCTCGGCTCGATGAAGTCCTGCGGCAGGGGGGCCTTATCAATAGAGTCGCCGGGCCAAAACCACAACGCGCACCACAAGTCCATGCGGGCCTTCAGCGCATGGTAGTTCGGGTTGGCCAAGATTTCGTCGCGGTAGACAGCGGCGCGACGGTCACTGTCATGCACAGGCAAGCGATGCAGCTTGCGGAACACCTTCAAGAGCTCGTCATGCACTGCGCTGGCTTCCAGCGCAGTGCCCAAGGCCATCTGGCCATTCAACTGGTTGATCAGCTGCTCTGGCACTGCCTTGGCGCGGGCACTGATGGCGGCCGTGAACTTGTCGCCGCGCGTCTTGCCTCGAACATCGGTATAGAAGTGGTTGACGAGGTTCTGCGGCTTGTCCTTTTGGTAGTCCTTGTCGCCACCCTCGCGCTCCCAAGCTAGCGCCGGATAGTCGCGGTAAGCGTCGAACCAAGTGCCGACCAACGCGTTACCCACTTTCAGTTTGTGGTCTAGGAAGCCGAACGGTAGATCACGGTCCATCGTCTCCACCCACAACGCCATACGCCCCAGCTCTACCGCGAGGGGGTCCAGATCCACCCCGTACAGGCAGCGCTCTACAATGTGGCGCTTGAGCTGCGCGCGTAGCGCGTCTTCAAAGCCCTCATGCGTGGGGTTGAGCTTCAGCAGCTCGTCACTCAGCACCTCGCTGATCTGGCCATCGGCCATGCGCGGCACACCGCCGTCTTCGGCGCGCTCGATCAGCCCGTAGTGGTATAGCGAAGCCACCAACGCATCAGTGAGATAGCGCAGCGCACCGGCCAAGAACGAGCCTGAGCCCATGGCGGGATCACAGACCTTGAGTGCCAAGATGACCTCGGGTCGCCGCGGTCGCCACTCGACCACCTCCGTCAAACCGGTGCGAGCGTCCACCTCCGAGCGCACGGGCTCAAACGTCAGCGGCTGCAGGGTGCGCCGTACCGTCGGCGCAGCCAACTGTGGACGCGTATAGAAGGTGCCGGCGCCCTTACGAGTACCGCCCCAGCGCACCAGAAAGAACTGCCCAGGAGCAACCAGGCGCGAGCATAGGCTGCGAGAGGCCTTGGCCAAGGCCTCAACTTCATCAGCTGTCTGAGCCTTTGCACCCTTGCGGCCGCGGGGCTTTTTGACCAGTCCTGCGACGATGGCGGCTCGTTCTAGCCAAGCTTGCGCGCGGGCAACGTGGTCTTCGCTGAGCGAGAGATCGTCATCGACAGTCGACGACCCGGCGTTGTTTTGAACCTCGGTCACGTCTTCGCTGGTCTCTATGTCTGCGCCAGCATCCTCATCCGTGTCGGCATCTTCGTCGTCTTCGGATACATCACCCTCATCATCGTCACCTGCCCCAGCCTTGTCCTTCTTTTTCAGGGCATCAAACAGCTGCTTGATGATGGCATCGTCCATTCCTTCCAGCTGGGAAAGCGTCAGTGCTGGTTCGTTGCCAACCGCAAGAAAGATGACAGGATCATCGGCCGCTGCTTGTTTGAGCTCAAAGTCCAGCAGCCCTTCGTAAAGTATGCCGATGTACTCCGACGACAGCGCCGAAAAGTCCACCGGAGCATCGACCAGCTTGTTCACCCGCCCTTGGCGTACACGGATGCGGGTTCGAGTGAGCAGCCGCAGAATGCGCTGAACTTGGCGATCGGTGATTGCATTCTGGGACCCCTCCAGCAACGCCAGCGCGCGGGCGATGCCATCCTTGGAGTTGGCGTCTCCAGACGCGAACAGCTCGCCGCTGTAGTGTGGAACTGGCAAGGCCTCGTGCGAAGAGCCCTCGTGGATTAGTTTGAACAGCGCCATCAACCGGGGCCAAGCACTACGGCCCTGCGCCAAGCGCTCGTTTCCTCGGCCGCCGGCTCGCCTGTCCAAGCTCTGCCGAAGGCCCTCCAAACTGTAGGCCCGCTGGTAGACAAGGTGATCCACTGGCAGCAGATTCCGCGCCTCAGCAAAGAGCGTGATGATGCAGCGCATGACGATGCGTGAACCGGCGACGTAGAGGTCGGCAAAAGCAGGCGCTATGCCGGCTTGTTGGGCTCGCTCGATGGCCCCATGCGACGCCGTGATCAGCTCTTCGACGGCCTGACGGACACGTTCGCCCAGTACGGAGGACAAGTCTGCCTGCCCCTTGCGGGAGGCCAAGATGGCGCTGAGCACGGGGCTGTTACGCTGCCCCGACGGAGCAACCAGTGCCTCACGGCAAAGCAATTGCCGCCAGGCGGTGACCTGTGGCCCCGGTGAGCCCTCAATGAACCAGAGGTCAATGTCCCACTCGCACCAAGCGTCATAGTCCTGACCTGCATGCACCAGGCGCCACTGGCGGCCATTGGTAACTAGCGCAAGAGGCTGTTGCTTCTGGCGCAGCCACTCGACTACGCGGCTAAGCCGTTGGCGCGAGCGGCCAACGCCTAGTCGCCCGCTGAATTGTCGCGACGCACCGTCGTCTGGCACGAACACCGGCAACACTTCGCCTTGCGGCCCTTGCCAAAGACGCCGTGGCTTGACCATCACACCCGTGAAGCTGCGCAGAGTCCAACGTGCTTCGACGGCCTGGGCCTTCTGCCATTCGTCGCCGGGCAACGCCGACAAGTCGTGCAGCATAAAGTCAAGCAGGGCACTGAGCCGGTCGTTGCTGCCATCGAAGGCTGTCAGGGCACGACGCAGGCGCTCTGCCTGCCAGAGCGGCAGCGGATCAAGCGCAACAGGAAAGTCGCTCGCAACTTTATCTGGGGAGATCAAGAGACCGCCATGCTTGAGGCTGCTCCACCAATCGATCATGGCGCTCATGTGGACCTCCCCGGAAGGCGGATTTCGATGGTGACCGGGAAAACCTGGGCGGAACCCAGCAGAACGAAGCGGTGTGGCATGACGTGTTTGAGTATTCGATCACGCTCGTCCTTGAGTCGCTCCAGCAGATCACCGAACTGCCCTTGGCGGCGCTTGAGTTCGTCATGCAGATCGCGCAGCTCACGTTCAGCACGCTCGCTAACGTCTTCGAGCAGGGAATACTGAAGCTGGGCCGTGCGCCGCTCCTCAATCTCCCGCTTGATCTTCTCAATGCTCTGCTCACGCTGAAGAGAGGCCACTTCGCGGATGCGACGCTCGAAGGCGGCCTTTTCGTGTTCGGTCGCGACGTCCCCGGCGGATTTCAACTCCTTCGCGAGAGTTTCCGTGAGCTGCGCACGATACTTGGTGAGCCATGCTCTGACATCAGCATCGATCTCATCCCAGACCTCGCGCGCGGCTTCTGCGCCACTAGCGTCTTCCGTAGCGGCCTGCTCCCATGAGTGCGGCCTGAGATAAGGCAACATCATGCCGAGCTTCCCACCGGCGACCGGCAAGGCCACCGTGCGCACCCAGTGATGCAGCGTTTCGCGCAACTCGTTGATACCCAGTTCCTCAATGGTGAGAAGTACGAGGGCGTCCGCATCAGCCGGTATGCCCCCCCGTGTGACAACCCATCGGCTGGGCGGCGCGAATTCGCTTTGCCCACCTGGAAAGCGCAACCGGGCGAACGACGTGAGGGCCTGGCGCATGACTGGGTGGCCTAAGTGCATCAGCACTGTATCGGGCGAAGGTCGAAACACTTGCCGCCCGTTGACGGTGTGAATGAAATAGCCACTGTCGAACACCAGCCACGGCATGGCGCCGGCCACACCGCGATCGCCACGCAGACGCAAGCTGTCATCGGCCACGGCTTGCCAGCGGGCCGGCAGGGGTGTGCGCAGACGCATGCGGCCCTGCGCGTCCGGCCCTTGCAGCGGCTCCTGGGCTGAGCCGAGGCCCAGTGCGATGCGCAGCGTATCCTCCAACGTCTGCGGCGTCAGATCAAGGTCAGCAAGAAGGCTCTCCAGCCTGGCCAGGTCCTCAGTGCCGCGCTCGACCGTGACAACCCGCGCGTCGTCGGTCGCGTGTTGCCGCGTCAGGATCTCCCGGTCCAAGTCGGCGAGCACGTCCTTGTCGTCATTCAACTCCATCATCCGCCGCTGAAATGCGGCATCAAACAATTCGCCAACCGAACCGAGATCCTCGCGGATATCGTTGACCTTCTCCAGTACACGCGCTACGAAGGTCAAGTCGGCATCGTCATCGCTGACGAAGTGAAAGATCGTGACGTCCCGAGCCTGGCCGTGCCGATCGATACGGCCGTTGCGCTGCTCCAGGCGCGAGGGGTTCCATGGAATCTCGAAGTGGAGCAACAAGCGGGCAGTGGTTTGCAGGTTCAAGCCCTCCGAAGCGGCATCGGTTGCAACCAGAATCTGCACTGGCGATGCCGGGTCGTTGAACGACAGCTTGATTCGCTCGCGCTCCTCGTCGCTCATCCCGCCATAGAGCTGAACGATAGCGCCGGTATCGCTGCCGAATTCACGCTCCAAACGCTGTACCAGGTAGTCCAGCGTGGTCTTGTATTCGGTGAAGACGATGAGGCGCTCATCGCGGTTCCACGCCTCTGCGTTGCGCAGGCGCTGGCGGATCAGGTCCCTGAGTCGATCGAATCGTGCATCCACCGTCGGCTCTTTGCAGGTCACTGGTAGTTCGGTGAGCGCCAGCGCCTGAAGCGCCGCGTCAACGCTAGCGACTTCGCTCTCCAGCATTCCAAGGTAGGGATGCATCCAAGCGCCAACCACGTGCGCCGCATGCAGGCTTCGACTTTCACGTTCCTGGTCATCGTCTATGTCCTCTTCGACCGCGCGCCGCGCCGCCAGCACCTCACTTGCCGAGGTGGAGTCATGAGTAGCCAGACCAGCTTTGAAGCGCAACCAGCTGTCGGCAAACGTGACCGCGCTCGACAACAGACGCTTGCGCAGAACTTCGATGGCGAAGTTCAGCACCATTCGCGCTTCGGGCGCGGCCATAATCTGTTGCTTAAGGGCCGTACAGAAGCCGCGCACCGCTGTTGCCAGCTCCTTCTCGGCCCGCGGCATGTAGAGTGGCAGGGGCTCCAAGTAACGGTTGGCGAAGCGTGGCGCGCGCCCGGCCTCCTTGTCTTGAGAGTTGATCTCGCTCTTCAAGCGTCGGATTAGCACGTCACCGATCATCGCGCGCTCTTTGTCTGTGAACGCAGGTGTGCGGGTAAAGCGCACAGGATCGAGTTGCTCCAGCAAGCCTGAGAAACAGCGAGTGTGGCCGTTGTGCGGCGTAGCGGTCAAAAACAACCGGTGCTCGAACCAAGGTGTCAAAAGGCGAAGCATCTCGGCCAGATCGCTATCCTGGCCGAAGTTGGAAGGCATGAGGTTGTGTGCCTCGTCAACGATCAGCAGATCCCATGGGAGCTGGGCGCCTTGGTGCGCTTGTGTTGACCGGCAGTTGGCGATGAACTGCTCCAGCACATCCGGCTGGCGCAGGTAGTGGTACGAGGTGATGATGCGGGGCAAGACGCGCCATGGATTTGAATCCAGTCCCATCTCCTTCTGTAGGCGATGAGTGGAAGCCTTGTCAACGATGTCAAAGCCCAGCGAGAACTTCTCTTCCATTTCCTGTTGCCACTGGGTGCGCAAAGAGGCCGGGGTGACGATCAAGACGCGTCTGATGCGTCGTTTGCGCACCAACTCGGCCAGGATCAGGCCGGCCTCCACTGTCTTGCCTAGGCCAACGTCATCGGCCAGTAGCAGAGAGACTCGCGGCATGCGCATGGCCCGGGCCAATGGCACAAGCTGGAAGTCGTCAGCGCTGACGGCGCCATAGACCGGTGCGGTTGGCACGGGTTCGGCTTGGCACTCTGAGTTCTCGGCTGAGAGGAAGGGCGTGATTGCCGTCCAACGGGTGGCCCGTTGCAACGCCAAGAATTCATGCATGCGCATCGGCGCGTCCACATCTACCCGAGGTAAAGCATTGGGTTCCAGCACGACAGGCTGGCGCTCGCGCTCCCACAATAGGATTTCCTCTGGGTCGCCATCGGAGTCGCTGAACTCAATGGTGACCAGGTGGAGTAACTCTGAAGTCTTCGAAGCGGCGTAGGGCTCCACTGCCGAGACGACCCCGCGGCGATTCCGGACGGTGGCAAGCATGCCGACTCTGGGCAACTGAAGTTGGTCGATGGTCATTGACCTAGATGTTGAATTGAAATGTTGGAGAGACGGGAAAAGTGGGCGCTTGCTAGAGCCACGAAGAAACGGCTCACACGAATGAGGCACACGCTCCCCCTCAAAGTACAGCCGGAAGTCCATTCAGGCCGGTTGATCGTGCTGTATTCGCGCAAGCCCTCGGAACGACGCTCAGGCAGTCGTTTCTCCCTGTCGACGACACCGGCGGGAACCAAAATTCCAGGCCGTACACGCATGTCAGCTGTTGATCAACCTTGTTTGTGACAAATTGTACTCAATATCAGCGTTGACAAACTCGCTTCCCTCCGGCAACTGGCCACCAACCGCATGCCTGTTGACCGACCGCGCTGTGCGGTTTTTATAAAGATATATGGCCCTCGACGAACACGGCCGCAGCCCGCCCTCTCCGTCCGCGCAATCCCGTGTTTGCGAACCTCCCCCGGGAGCCTTGATGCCTATCTATCCGTCCTCTTTTGAATTTTCGATTGGCTGTCGCCCTCACGGAGGGCGCATCGAAGTATCCATGCGGCATACTTTCACTGTGGCGTGACGTCGAATGGGCCGAACAGTGCGGCGGGGGTAAAGAGACCGCACGTTCTGCCGACAACCATGAGCGCACGTCGGGTTTACCGACGGCGGTCGATCAAGCAAAAACCCTTTGGCGAATGAGAAATGACACCTGCGACGCTGCTCGAAGAATTGCTCCGTTACCGGCAGGCGGGGCCTTCCCGAACCGCAAACCTGGCTGCGCTTACCCACGACGATATTTGTCGCAGGGTCGAAGACCAAATTGAACTCATGCTAGGCTCGTTTAGCAAGTACCAACACATTTCACACATGGTGCAGGGGCCTCGTGACCAAGGCGTCGACGTGCTTCTCAAGAGCGTAGACCAGGAGGATTCCCCGGAGCGATATGTCGCACTACAGATCAAGTCATACAACGAGATCGCAGATAAGACGAACGATTTGTCGAAGGATCTGAAATCAGGGTATTTCAACGCTAACGATCGTTACGATTGTCGTCTGGACCGCTACTACGTTCTTCTCGCTGGTGATTCCAGGAAACATGCTAAACGACTTGCCGCGATAACGAACGAGCTGGCGAAGACGGAAAACATCCGCGTTATTAATCCCCGCTACCTGTTGACCTTTATCGAAATGCCTCAGTCCACGATAGAGGCTGTAGTCGATCGGCATCTTAGCGAAGACGACTACGTTCGAAAAGAGGCGAGATACGAGGCGGCCGGCTATACAGCGGCAGAGTTGTACTTCATCCTTGCCTGCGTGTGCTGGGTGCTGGAAAACTCAAGTGATATGTTGCCTGAGGACTTTTACCGGCAGGATGCGCGGATGATGGAACTGGCCGAAATCTATGGCTCAGAAGCCATGGACGAATGTATCCAGAGGTTTAGCGACTCTGACCTTGAAGTGCACGCGGAACCAAGCAGCACTCGACTTCGGATTGAGCACTTTCCTGCAATTCGTGCCCTTTACTACGATCTGCAGGTGAGGTACGACGAATCGCCTGTCGATCTATTCAACCACCTGTTCCAGTTCCTTAATGAGGACTTTGAGGACGAGGAAGATGATGACGAATAGTGTACCGACTGTCGGTTGATAGCCTCGACCGCTCCAATGTGTTTCCGATGGCGAAATCGCTTACCGCAGCCGAGCTTACTATTCCGCAGCTTCCTCGTAATCTTCAATGACTTCGTCGGACATCCGAGCGAGATGTCGCAGTTCGCCGATCTCTTTCGCGTTGTCGTACGAGAGGTACGTGCACATTTCGCTGAGCGCCCGCCCTTCGAGCAGCGAGAATACCGGGCGCCGGATCTCCTGCAGCACCTTCTCCCGTTTTTCAGCGGGTGCCACGATGTGGAGTCGGATGTGGATATTGGGCTGCAGCGCGACAAGGTCGGCCATACGCAACAGGCCGGAATAGACGGAGGTCGTATGTTCGACTTCGAATGCACGCACGATTGATCGTTTTCGCAGCCATAGGACGTCGATCTGTTCGATTGTTTTCATCGTGGTGGAGTCGTAGCTCAGCGGCAATTCGTCGAGCAACACACCGGGTGCTGCCTGCCAGACCTTGAGCACGCGACTGCGGTCGGCCTTGGGCAACCAGACGCTGAAGCCCATTGCCGCACCAATGCGGGCGATCAGCCCTTGTATCTGCATGGACTCACGTACCACATCACCATCGACCGAGTCCTCCTCCTCATCAGGGACTGTCGGTACCGTCACGCTGATGCTTTTATTATCGATGCGCTTGACTGTCTCTTCGCCTTTCCAGAGTTCTTTCACGAGAGGGTGATAGAAGAAGCATGCAATTGTTCGTGCAGTTCCCTCCAGACCTAGGCGGCGCATGCCGTCGAGAATCACGCGATTCGACGCGACGATACGCTCGCCAATCGGGGCTGCGTCCCAATCGATGTCATTTGAAAGGCCGAAATACTGGATGACAGCACGTCGGTCCTTAAGCGAAATAATCGAGAGGTTCCGTACGGGGTCGAAGGCTGCGAGATAGGCACCAACGGTGTTGCCGCTAGGGCCGGTCAGATTGTTTTTCTGGCCAGCATTCCTTCGGTAAAGATCGTCGATCAATCCCGCCCTGCGCGCATCGTCACCCTCGCTCAACACGCTGTAGACGAGGTCTCCCAGTGGCCGGTTGCTATGAAATTCATTCAGCATGCGCCGCCAGGCGCCCTGCGGCACCATGACCTTGGCGACAGCTTCGTCGTCGCGTGTGTTGCCCTTTCCGTTCCTGTCGAGAATCCGGATGATTTCATCGCACTCTGCATCCGAAAGCGGGTCCGTGCCGTCGGAGAGAATACGCGCCGTCCAGAAATGTCGAATCCGTTGACTCAACTGTTGCCAGGTCTGGTCTTTCTGCTGAGCATCGTAGGTTGACAGGAATGTGGCGATTAATGGTGCGATGGTGTTCGGGTCGGTCACGCGGTGGCTCCGGGCGCATCAATGATGGGAGTCATCTTTTCGACGAGAGCCCTCGTCGAAAAAAGGGTTGATTGTCGCGCAAGCGCGGTTGCACGGCGACAATTGTTTTGGCCGAGAGGCAGAATGGCACAAGCTTGGATCTCTATAGGGTCGAGCTTGGGAGCGTCGATCACCTGTCACTGACGTTTGCAAATTATAAGACTCCCTGTGCGTATCCACTTTGCATAATCAAATGCATTTAAGAGGCACATCGCCTGCGGGCGGAAATGCGGCGATTGATCTCAATTGCTGCACGGTGGCCCCAAGTGCTGGCCTCGTGTCGCGAACGCCGCCTGCCTGGGTTTGGGGGCAAGACCATCTCGCTGTTATTATTCCCCCGACCCTTTCGGAGATTTGACGATGGCATATGAAGCACAGATCAGCCGCAGCAGCCCGACCGCCTTTTTGTTTGTCGTTGACCAATCCGCCTCGATGTCGGACAAGATGTCGTCTGGCAAAAGTAAGGCGGAGTTCGTTGCTGACGCACTGAATCGGACGTTGATGAACCTGGTTACGCGTTGTACCAAATCCGAAGGGGTTCGCGACTATTTCGAAGTCGGCGTGCTGGGATATGGGGGAAGCGGCGTTTCGAACGGTCTCTCCGGTGCATTGGGCGCGCAGGTGCTTCACCCGATCTCTGCATTCGAGCAAAATCCATCACGAATTGAAGACCGGAAGCGGAAGTTGGATGACGGGGCTGGCGGCATCGTCGAGACGACAGTCAAATTCCCGATCTGGTTCGATCCCGTCGCGTCGGGCGGAACGCCGATGCGCGCAGCCCTCACACGAGCCGCTGAAGAGATTGTCGCCTGGTGCGACGCTCACCCCGACAGCTATCCGCCGACCATTTTGCACGTCACCGACGGCGATTCGACCGACGGAGATCCCGAGGAACTCGCGGGTCACCTTCGGCAAATCCGCACAAACGACGGCGAGGTGCTCCTGTTCAATCTCCATGCAAGCACGCTCGGCCACGAGCCGATTCGATTCCCATCCGCCGAGTCAGGTCTGCCCGACGCCTTCGCGAAGCTACTGTTTCGCATGTCGAGCCCGCTGCCTGACCATCTTATCCGGTTCGCGCAAGGCGAGGGCGTTTCCGTCGGGATGGAGGCGCGTGGCTTTACGTTCAACGCGGAGGCGGCGGAAATCGTGCAGTTCTTCGACATCGGTACGAGGGCTGCTCAACTCAGATGATCTTCAAGTGAAGCGCGCGTTTGCCGGCAGCGTTCCGAAGGAATTTTCGAGTCCGCAGGCCAATGAGGATGCGCTTGCGCTGTCCGATGACGGACAGCGCTTCGCGCTTTCCGACGGCGCCAGCGATTCGTTTAACTCAAAGTTGTGGGCCAATCTTCTGGCCAACAAATTTCTGGACGACCCTGGCCTGAACGCCGAGTGGGTCGGCGCGGCGCTGGCGGACTACGCGGCCGCGCATGATCTCGCGTCGATGTCCTGGTCGAAACAAGCCGCGTTTGAGCGAGGGAGCTTTGCGACTCTCCTGGGTGGCGAATATTTTCCCGAGCATCGTGCCGTGGAACTGCTTGGCGTTGGCGACAGTGTTGCGCTGCTGTTCGAGGCCGACGAACTGGTCTGCGCCTGGCCTCTCGATGATCCAGAGCGATTTCAGGACCGACCATCGCTGCTGTCGACTGTCGCGCGGCACAACGATTTTGTTGCGCACGGCGATTTTCGGACGAAACATGTAAAGATTATCCAACTCGCCGAGTTACGTACGCCGCGACTGCTGTGCGTGACGGACGCGTTGGGCGAATGGGCGCTACGATCTCTGCGCGACAAAGATTCCGGCATCTTCGATTTGCTATCACTGCAAAGCGAGGAGCAACTGGCAGAGTTGGTATTGAGAGAGCGCGCGGCGAAGCGCATGCGGATCGACGATTCGACGCTGCTCGCTCTTTCGTTTGAATGTGAAGAGCGCGATGGCTTACCCGTCTCTTGAACAATACAACAACGCTTTCAACGACCATTCGATCTGGCTAACCGATCCGGAGCTCAAGGCTGGGTCTGTCGCGACCACTGGCATGGGTTTGCCACTCGCCATCAGTGGCGGGTTTGCGCTGACCTACACCGTCACAGCCGGCTCAAGGAAATATGCTGTTCGGTGCTTCCATCGCGAGTCGAAAGCGTTGGAGCGGCGATACACCGCGATTTCCCAGCGATTGTCGGCGCTGCGTTCGCCATATTTTCTGGACTTCAAGTTCCAGTCCAAGGGCATTCGCATTGACGGAGGGCAGTATCCGATCGTCAAGATGGCCTGGGCGAAAGGCGAGACGCTCGGAGAGTTCCTGGAAGACAACCACGGCTCACCGCAGGCGCTCGCGGCGTTGGCGTCATCGTTGGTGGCACTTTCGGCGTTTCTGGAGAAAGAGCGGATCGCTCACGGCGATATTCAAACCGGCAATCTGATGGTGTCCGGCGGCGGCGCGGGCATCCAGCTCATCGACTACGATGGCATGTGGATCGACGAGATCAAGGATCTCGGCAGCGCTGAACTGGGCCACGTCAACTTCCAGCACCCGGGCCGCAAAGCGTCAAATCCTTTCGATGCGACGCTCGATCGTTTTTCGCTCATCTCCTTGTGGTTTGCCATCGAGGCACTCCGGACCGATCCCTCGATCTGGCGGAAGACAAATTCCGAAATAGACGCGATTGTCTTCCGCGCGAATGACTTCATCGATCCGGAATCTTCGCCCGTGTTTGCGTTGCTCGCGGCAAACGCCGCATTGTCGCAGCGGGCCAAGGCATTCGCGGTCATCTGCTCGTCACCGATACAGAAGGCGCCAACGCTGGGTGAGTTCATTGCGGGCAAGAATGTTCCGTTTCCGTCCGCAAGCGTTGTGTTGGCAGGCAAGCCCGCCGAGGGCAAACCAAGGCCCGGCTATATCGGCGCATACGACGTGCTGTCGGCCACCGACTACGGGGCTTGTTTGAGCCTCGTCGGGAACAAGGTCGAAGTTATTGGCAAGATTATCGAGGTGAAACCGGGTCGCGCGAAGAACGGGAAGCCCTACATTTTCATAAACTTCGGGCCGTGGCGCGGACGCATCTTCAAGATTGCAATCTGGAGCGACGGACTCGATGCTTTGCGTGCGACCCCGGACGATTCCTGGATCGGAAAGTGGGTCAGCGTTGTTGGCTTGATGGAGCCGCCCTACGAAAACAGGAAGCTGAAGTATTCGCACCTTTCAGTGAACGTCACGACGGTCGGACAAATGGTGGTCCTGTCCGAAGAAGATGCGCGTTGGCGCCTTGCTGGGCCGCAAAGCGGCGCAGTGAGCCCGCCGAAAGTCGCTCGCAACATTGAAATCCTGGAGCGGTTCCAGAGCGGAGCACGTCCAACCGTGTCCTCAAATGCGCGCCCGCAGGCCAGACAAACTTCCAGTCCGCCTGCGCGGCCTGTTCCGTCCGCGTCGCCGGGAATTAAACCTTCGCCTGTGCGAGTTTCGCCAAATCAGGCCGTCCTCGACCGGATTAAATCGAGTCAGGTGCCGCCGCCGACTCGTAGACCGACACCGCCGCCGACGCAATCTCGACCCATCGCCACTCATCAGCCAATTGGTGGAGGACCGCCTCCTGAACTTCGACAACCAGAGAAAGGCCTCATCTCGAGACTTCTGCGGTGGTTGTTCGGCTGATGGACGGTGACGCAGCCCGCGCATGAAACCTTGAACGCCATGTCTGAGTCCTCAACCCGGCGAGAGGCAAACTGTGCCGTTACCGGTCAAGCTTTTCGAGCGTCCGCAGCTCGCGCTGCAGGCCGGTAGAACGAGCGAAAAATCAAGCGGCAGATGGCGTTCCATAGTGCGTCGCGGGCTCTGGCAAGCAGTGACAGGTGTTGCTGGGCGAGCCGGTCACCTATGTCGCGGATGACCGCATCACCATCAAATCCGGTCCAGACGCTTGGCGCGGGCGTCAGACCATTGGTGCCGAGTACGGGCGCGACCTCCTCGAAGAGCATGCGTTTCAGTTCGGTCTGGGTCATGTTGGGACAGTCGCGCACGAGCGCTTCGGCCACGGCCTGGTAGTCGACCGCGCTATCGACGAACAGGTCCGACATCACGAGCCAGCAGTTGCGCCGCTCGAGCGGGCTCACCAAATCGGCCATTTCATGAATTCCTGCATGTCTGCGTGTTGGGGGCGTTGCAATCTCCCCGACGTGCGAGCCTGCCGACGACGATCGCCCGGCCCCCTCTGACGATGCGCTTCACCACGTCAGGTTGTACCGCCGGAAAAGCTTGTGAAAAAGCGATACCGCGCTGGCTTCTGCGTGGTCTCCGAGCAACTCGGCCGCGCCAAAGCGATAGACCTCGTATCCCGAGAACTTCAGCTCCCGATCTCCGGCGACCATCTGCGCGTACCGGTGCGGATCAGCCTGACGGGTGTCGGGGTCGCCGTAGTGATGCATGCCATCGACCTCAATCACGACGCGGATGCCGTGTGGAAGCAGCAGCAGAAAGTCCATGCGAAAGCGCAGTAGCGCATCCGCACCCCGCTCTCGCACCGTTTGCGGGTCCCAATGCAACCACACTTCGGGCAGCAGCGCGGGAAGGTGGGGGACTGCTTTGCCAAACGCCTTGAAAAACGAGACGAATAGCCGATGTTGCGGGGGCGAGTCGTCGGGCAGGATGCTTTTGAGTCGCCGGTAGAGCGAGCGTTTGGCGTCGTCATCGTTGTCGATGCCCTGTTGCTCGCTCCACCACGCTTGCAATGCCTGCCAGCTCAGGCCGTCATTGCCGATGGGCCGGTCATAGACAAGCACCTCGTCCGCATTCGTAACAATCTCGATGTCGTTATTGAGCGCATCGCGAAAGCGCAGATCGGGTTTGCAGGCCGATGCAAAGATGATGTTCTTGGGGCGCTCGTTTGACGGACCATAAAGCGAGACCAGCGAGTATTCGGGATACCCGGCCTTGATGCCCGTCTCTCTGAGTTGCGCGCCGCACTGGTTTAACGCCCGATTGGCGCATTCGACGAAGTCCTGCAGATCGGCGATGTCAGGCCGGACTTCTCCGGTCGCCATGCCCTCGATGAATCGCACGAATCGCGGATCGGGTGCGTCGTAGGCGCCTATCTGTTCGAACAGGTAGTCCACCGACCAGTCATCCGGATTGCGAAAGACGTGCCGATCAATCTCGGCCGCTAGGCTGTTGTCCTGTCGCTCTAACAGACTGGCCCACGGGTCGTACTCAATAATCCACAACTTTTGCAACAGATCGTTAAAGCGTCGTGCGTCCCCGTACAGTGGTACCTGTTGAAGCGATCGGGCAAGTTCGCGGCGAAAGCGTAGCGGAATGGCCGGGCAGCGATCATCCGCTGGCATGCAACTGGTCACGTTTCGATCCAATGGCATCCACAACGGGCATGCCGAGATCCATGCAGAGCGCCGGGAGGGTGTCATGGGTGATGCGATCCTTCAGGTCTCCCATGATCGGACGCAAGATGTCTCGCAGCGCGGCAGTATCCATATTGAGACGGACCATCGTCGGGGAGGAACATCAACTACATCTGGAAGGGCTGCGGGCTTTTCGCGACGTGCTTGTCCAGCCGCTCATTGATAAGGGCAAACAGCGCCTCGAAGCGCGCAATGCTCGTTGCCGGCAGAACGGAGTCCGGCTCGGACGCCATTTTCCTCAGAAACAGGCGCGTGGGCCGGGTCTTGTGGAACGGAATGCCAAGTTCGTCCAAACCCGCTTCAATGCGTCGTGCGATTCGCGGGACGTGCTCATTGAGCTTCAACGTCTTGCCCTTCAGCTCGGCGCTATAGGCTTCACGCACCAGCGCCTCGTATACCGAAGCGTCTAACAGATCCTCAATGTCGGCCTCATTCGGCGGCGTTGAAAACGCTTCCGACACGAAGACGACATTCTGGTTATGAATAAGTTTGCTCTTCAGCAGTTCATCCCGGGTGGCTCTCGCGTCACGCTCGGCGTCGAGCAGCACAAGGACGTTAAGCGATTCCGATGTCAACAGGGCCACCATGTACGAAACCTTTTGCGCACCGCCAGCGGGCGTCAAGGTGATGTCAGCCTTAAGTGCCCTTTTGCCCAATTCACTCAGATAGGCACTGACGGCACTGATGATCCAGAAGTCCGTAACGCCTTCGACAACCAGATTGTTGGGGCCGACAAACAAGCTTTGCGCGAGGTCATAACCTAATGCAGCCTGTAGTGGGAACAATGTTCGGGCGTCCCCAGTGGGGTCATTCGTAACGGTCGTCCCAAGATTCTCCGCGATGTTGACGGTACGCACCGAGTCAAGCGCGTGTGTTGGCACCATAAACGGGGAGTGCGTCGAGTAGAGGATTTGGTTCGAAAAGTCATGTTCGAAGTGGCGCAGCAGGTCGGACTGCGACTTCGCATGCAGATACAGACCGGGCTCGTCGAGCAGTAGCACCGCATTTTCGGCGTCCCCACCATCGGTGTCTGCGGAGAACGTAATGTAGAAGGCGAAAAACCACTGGAAGCCACGGCTTCTGTCACTCAGATTGACTTCCACATCGTACGTCGCCGTGGGGTCAGAAATGAGCGTCTCCAGGTGATTGCCATCGAGATTGAAACGGATTTTCAGTGCGCGATCCTTCCACAGTCGCTTGATCTCGCCCGTGACAACAGCGCTGGCGCGGTTTGCCAACTGATTGCGCGTTTCGTGATCATTCTGTCCGAGCAGCCGCTGAAGCTCGTCAGGCTTTAGTCCCGCCACCTTGCATAGCTTTTCGAAGTTCTTGTCAGCGTTGCTTCGTTGACTGATCGACTTGCGCTGCAAGTAGTCGGCAATGTTCTGGTGGCCGTCGAGTTCAGGATACTCGTCAACGTAAATGAACGTGGGCAGCGCCTGAATGACCCAATCCTGCGCCTTCTGCCGGGCAGCATCATCACCCGTAATGTCCTTCGCCAGTTCTTCCAGTTCGCAGAGCACCTCTTCCTGCTTATCGGTCAATTCAGCGTCGGCTCCGGCCAAAGCCGTACGAAGGGCTCTTGATGCCGTCGTCGCATCGGCCGCCCACACCTTGGGCTCTTTCGTGACCAAGACGGCCGCTTCGAATGAGTCCGCGTGGCCTTCCAATGTCGCTGGCGTTTCCTGCTTCTGGGCGACGGCACGAACGGCCGCCGCGACTTTCTTCACCTGGCTCCGGATGTAGGATTCATCGAATGTGATCGCCCCAAGCTCCGGAAAGCTGACGCTTCTCGACTGGTAGGTCCGCTCGACGTTGACTTTGGTTACCTCGGTGGCTCGTGGCAACACAGCCTGGAGCGCTGCTCTGTTGTCTTCGTCCAGCAACCATGTGGTCGAAAGAACCGGCGTGTCATTCGTGCATTCCTCTAAGCGTCGGTGTCGGGGAAAATCCTTGATTGGACTCAGTGCCTCGAAACCTTCATCCGGGTTCAGGCTGTATAGCGCGCGCAACAGATTGGACTTGCCGCTTTCGTTTCTGCCTAGAAGGGCAGTGATCCGGGAGACCGAAATTTCCCCACTGTCGTTGATGGAGCGATAGTTGCAGACCCGAAATGACTCCAGCTTCACGGAAAGCCCTCCGTTGTTAGTTTCAGTTTGTTTGATGAAGGCGATACGGCAAATATGTTCACCGTAGTCTACACCGCGACTGCGAAAGGTAATCGTCGCTGGCTGCCGTTATATCGCACGCCGTGTGATCCGCGCATTGCTCTGGCCGACCGGTTCGAATACATCGTTGGCCTTGTCGCCGATCGCATTTGCGGTATGTCGCGGACCGCCAAAAAAGCAAGCCTGTTCTTTGATGGGCTTTTCGCTACTTTTTGCAACCCGTCCCGAAGGCATACGTCTTCGGGCTTTATGTTGTTGGCACGTCGATTCAACAAAATCTCAAACCTATATCACCTCCATGAGCAGAACCGGGACTGTCGCTGGTTCTGTCCGTCGTCACGCCATTTCGCCGCGTACTCAACATGGAGCCAGTCATGATGCCACCCATCAATTCCCCCATCGATACCCTCATCGCGTTTGCCATCGTCTTTGCCACCGCCGTGCTGTCCACCACGGCGATCCTGAAGTACGTCGAGCGGCTCAAGGCCGCTGGTCGTGCGCCGACAGCACGTGCCGCCTGAACGCCTCCAGAGTACGGAGGCGCTTCCAATGATCCAATGTCCCATCTGTGATTCCACGCGCGTCGAGACCCGTCACTACGCGAAGAAGGTCGGCGGTGCCATCGGCACGGTGGCCGGTGCAGCCAGTGGCGCGGGCACTGTGCTCTCGGGTACCGAAGCCGGTGCCGCCGTCGGTGCGACAGTTGGTGCATTCGCTGGGCCCGCCGGTGTGGTGGTGGGCAGCATTGCAGGCGCGGTGATTGCCGGTCTGCTCGGTGCCGCCGCCGGTTGTGCCACGGGCGTCGCCGTCGGTGATGCGATTGATTCGAACGTGCTCGACAACTGTCGATGCCGTTCGTGTGGGCACACGTTCAGTGTCGGCTATCGGTAGCTACGCGCGCCGCTTCATTTGTGCTGCTCTCATCGGCGTGAAGGTTTCTTCACGCCGTTTTCTCTCGTTTCCCGTTTTTCCCTTTCCATCTTTCATGCAGCCCGGTCGCGACCGGGCTGTTCGCGCTCATCCATTTACAGGAGTTCACCATGCATCTCGTCCAGACAATGGCCTACGTCAACGAAACCCCGTGGCACGGCCTGGGTAACCAGCTTGCGCAGAACCAGACGCTCGAAGTATGGGCGAAGCAGGCCGGTATGAACTGGCGCATCGAGGAAACCGAAGTGCGCTTTGTGTCCGGTAGCGCCGGGTCGAACCTCGGTTCCATCCACGCGTTTCCCGAGCAGAAGGTGCTGTATCGGTCGGATACGAAAGCGCCACTCTCGGTGGTTTCCAGCCGCTACCAGGTCGTGCAGCCATCCGAGATCCTAGAGTTTTACCGCGACCTCACGGAAGTCGGCGGCTTTGAACTGGAGACGGCTGGTGTGCTCAAGGAAGGACGCAAGTTCTGGGCGCTTGCAAAGACCGGCCAGAGCGCCACGCACAAGGGCCGTGACCGCGTGAACGGCTATCTGCTGCTCGCCACAGCCTGCGACGGCACCCTCGCCACGACCGCACAGTTCACGTCGGTGCGCGTCGTGTGCAACAACACGCTTGCTATTGCGCTTGGCGACAGCACTGGCAGCGTGAAAGTCCCGCACCGCAGCCAGTTCGACGCGCAGGCCGTCAAGCGGCAACTGGGCATCGCAATCTCGTCGTGGGATGGCTTCATGGCGCGCATGAAGGCGTTGTCCGAACGCAAGGTGAGCACGGAATCGGCGGAAGCGTATTTCAAACGCGTGCTCACCTATCACCCGGGCAGTACCGCCGACCGTCCCGTGGCGGCGACCAACGACAGTGCGGTGAAAGCCGTGCAGGCGCTTTACAACGGCCAGGGCAAGGGCGCGGAATATGCCTCGGCAGCTGGCACCGCTTGGGGGTTGCTCAACAGCGTCACGGAGTATGTGGACCACCAGCGCCGTGCGCGGAGCGACGACCACCGGCGCGACGCTGCCTGGTTCGGCGCGGGTGCGACGCTCAAGCAGAAGGCCTGGGATGAAGCCCTCAAGCTCATGGTCTGACGCCGCCCGGTCGTCTGCTGTCGCTCACGATCTTTCACCAGCGTTCGTTTCATCAACGTCCGTCTCATTGATGTCCCTTCCCAACGGCCCGGTTGAGCTTGTGCTCACCGGGCTTTTTTGCCTTTTTGTGCCCTCTGGAGCCTGCCATGTCACCCCTGATCCTGGATCACCAGCCCACCAACGCTGCACCCGCCTTACGTCTCGTTGAAACGCGGGGCCTGAGCCGCACCGACTGGCTACAGGTGCGTCGCACCGGGATTGGCGGTTCGGACGCCGCCGCCGCAGTCGGCCTGAATCCCTACAAAAGCCAGCTCGAACTGTGGCTCGAAAAGACCGGCCGCGATGCCGGTCTGCCGAAACCTGATCCGAACGACACGACGGAACCCGTGTACTGGGGCACGCTGCTGGAGCCGATTGTTGCCGCCGCCTACACCCAGCAGACCGGTAACCGCGTGCGCAAGGTCCACGCGGTGCTTCAGCATCCGACGATTCCGTTCATGCTGGCGAACCTCGATCGCGAAGTGATCGGCGTGCCCGGCGTGCAGATTCTGGAATGCAAGACGGCCGGCGAGTTTGGCGCCCGTCACTGGCGCGAGGGCGTGCCGGAATACGTGCAGCTTCAGGTGCAGCACCAGCTCGCTGTCACCGGCAAGGCGGCAGCCGATGTCGCCGTGCTGCTGTGCGGTCAGCAGCTGGACGTGCACCGCATCGAGCGCGACGATGCGCTGATCGCACGGCTGATTCCGCTCGAAGCGCAGTTCTGGCGCTACGTCGAAACCGATACGCCGCCACCCGCCGATGGCTCGGAATCCGCCGATCGCGCGCTGCGCTGTCTGTATCCGGGTACGGGCGGCACACTGGACTTCACGGACGACCGGCGACTGTCGTCAGTGTTCGCTGATCTCGTGGCGGTACGCGCCGACATCGAGCAGCGCGAGACACAGGAAGCATTGCTCAAGCAGACGATCCAGCAGGCGATGGGCGAAGCCGACCGGGCCATCTTCGAAACGGGCTCGGTGTCGTTCAAACGCAGTCGCGACAGTGCCAGTGTCGATCTCAAACGGCTGCTGGCCGACAACCCCGCCATCGCCCAGCAGTACCCCCTCACGAAACCCGGCTCGCGCCGCTTTCTTGTCTCGGTCTGACGGCGGCACGAGTGCCACGTCAGCTGCCTGTAGTTCAATCTACCAGGAGAACCATCATGTTGAAAGGACTCGCGATTACCCCGCCCGTGATCGGGCGCATCTCGATTGGACGCGTGGTCGAGAAAAACGGTAAGCGCCTGCCGGAAAAGGACGATCAGTTCACGTTGACGACCCAGGTGCAGAACCGTGATGGATGGATGTTGCATCCGCTCAACGATACGCTGCGCAAGGCGACGACCGGCAAGCTGCGCGCGATTCCCGTGCGCATGCTGTTCAACGACCCCGACCTGAACCTGCGTGCCGATTACAGCCTCTTTGACCGCGAGACCGGGCGACCCGTGTGCGTCGGCAATGGAGAGACCTGCATGCGGGTCACCGATGAGGGCATCCAGCAGCAGCCGTGCGCGTCGCCCGATGGTTGCACCTTCGGTCAGCGCGGCGGCTGCAAGCCCTATGCGCGACTGAACGTCACCATCGGCGACGATGATGAACTCGGCTCTTTCGTCCTGCGCACGACGTCCTACAACTCCATCCGGACGCTCGCGGCCCGCCTGCATTACTTCAATGCGGTCTCGGGCGGCCTGCTCGCGTGCCTGCCGCTCGAACTGAAGCTGCGCGGCAAATCCACCACGCAGAGCTTTCGTTCGGCCATCTACTACGTGGATCTCGGCGTGAGGACGGGCAGCACGCTGGAGGACGCCATCACGCAGGCGCGCGAACTCGATCAGCGCCGACGTGCGAGCGGCTTCGATCAGGCGGCGCTCGATGCCGCTGCGCGTCTGGGGTTTGCCAATGGCGCGTTCGAGGACCGTCAGGAAGAGCACGCTGCGGTAGCCGAAGAGTTCTATCCCGACAGCCATCCGGCAGACGGCGCATCAACGAACGGACCCGCGCAGCCCGAGCAGCCGGGCCCAACTGAAGTCTCGCGCCCGACGCTACACCAGCGGCTGGAGCGCAAGGCGGCCCTGCTGGGCGGCGAAGCAGCATGACGGCCGCTTCCCGCTGGACTGTCGCGCTGGCGGTTGTGGCGACGGCCACCGCGTTGTGCCTGTCGGTGCTGGCGGGCTGGCAACGCGGCGGCACGCTGCCCGAGCGGGTCGTCTGGATCGCGCTCGGCATCGTGCTGGTCGTCAGCGCCCATCTGTTGCCCGCGCTCGTTCGGGGCGCGTCGCCTGTGGTGCGCGGTGTGGCAGCGGTGCTGTGGGCCGCGTGCATGACGAGCGCCTGCTACGGGCACGCCACGTTCTTCCTGCTCGCGCAGCAGCATGCGGGCGAGGCACGCGCGAACGCCGTCACCGTTGCGATCCCGGTTGCATCCGGTCGTAGTCTGGTAGACCTCATGACTGAGCGGGCGACGGCGACGCGTCAGCTCGCGTGGGCGCGGTTGCAACGCTGTTCGCGTGACTGTTCGCAACTGGAATCGCGTCGGGTCATGCTGGCGGCGAAGCTCGACGCCCTTGAAGCTGAGGCTGACGATGTCAGGCGTCATCAGGCCGCCGAGGACCGGGTCACGACGCAGCGTGACGCGTTACGGGCCGATCCCGTGACCGCACGACTGGCGACGTTACTCGGTACGACGGTCACGCGACTCGATCTGCTGGCAGGACTGATGTTCGCCGCCGTCCTCGAAGGTGTGGCGTGCCTGCTGTGGACAGTTGCCCTTCAGTCACGAACCGCAGTCACGGATGCGCCAGTCACGTCCACAGTTCTGACGCCCGTCACGACTGTACCCGGCGCGTTACCCGACACGGCACCGCTCACCTCATCAGTCACGAAGCCGCTCACGCAGCCCGATATGGAAACCGATACGGAACCCGAGCCCGTGCGTCACGACATGGAGCCCGCTGCTCGCATCCCGGTTCGCGCCCGGGCGTCATCGCTCAGGCCCGTTGAAACGCCCGACGCGGAACTCGCGCGGCTCGTCACGGAGGTGACCGAAGGTCGCGTGCGCGCGACGGTCTACGACATCCGCCGGTACCTAGGCTGCTCGCAGGCCCGCGCAGCGGCTCTGCGACGACAACTCGCCGAACGCAATGTGACGGCATAAGCGCCGGGCTTCGTGCCCGACTTTCTCTTTTGCAATCCACCAAACGGAGCGGGTATGGACACGACCACCGATCTCGTCAAAGCATCAGCATCACCAATCTCGCCAACCAGCGGGTTGCTGTCGTCGACCGCGTGCTTCGTGCGCTCGGCCCTGCTCAATGAAGCCGAGCAGCTCGCCAGGGCGGCGCATCTGGGTTTTCCGCGGCTTGTGCTCGACGACGCTTATGCCTGTCGCGGCAGGCCGACCGTTACTAGGAAGCACGCAAAACGCGACAAGGCCGAAGGCGCCATTACGGGCGTGATCGACGTCAGGGGCTGGAGCTATCTGCTCTCGGGGTCGGGCCTGCGTACCTTCATGGATGCGAAGGCGCGCGAGCAATGGGACCGGCAACTGGCAGAGGGCGACGTACCTGAACTGACCGCCGCCAACATCGAGGCCACGTTCACCCAGCTCTGCGGTGCGCGTGGCGACATGTTCGAACGCGGTGTGATCTAGTGCTTCCGACGGCTCTCGTGGGATTACAGATCCAATCAGCCGTTTAAATTCGGCAAGAAGATCATCGTGAAGTACCTGCTCTCGCAGGGCAGCACGAATCATCGCGTGACCAACGAACTGGACGACCTGGTCCGCGCGTTTTGCGTGCTCGATGGACAGCCCGAACCCGACCACCGCCACGGCGCGTACTGCTTAGTCTCGGACGCCCAGCAGACCGGACGCACTGAGGCGGAAAACGCTTGGTTCCACCTGCGCTGGTCCAAGAACGCAATGGACACCTGACGTTCAAGCGTTCCGGTCTGGTCGGGAAGATGAACAGGATTCTCGCGAAACAGTATCCGAACGCGCTCGCTTCCGAAGCGCGGTAGTCCTTCCTCGTCACTGGGCGCGTCCTGCGCTCAGCTTCCTTCTTCCCAAGGTGAATGCGCGTCCGGCTTTGCTGGAGGACGACGCACGCCTGCTTTCTGGAGCAAACAACATGATTCCACCGTACTTCCGTTTTTTTCCGGCCGCGCTTTCGGCCCGGTCGCGTGTTTGTCACGCTCGCCGCACTCGACGTTCTGCGCAATGCGGGCGTTTCGCCGCTCGAACTGCTGCTGCGTCACGTGAGCGGCGATTGGGGAAACCTGTCCGACAGTGACCGCCAGCAGAACGATCTGTCGATTGAGGCGGGGTTGCACGTCCTCTCAAGCTACGTGCTGCCGAACCAGCAGACCGTGTGGCTCATTACGGAATGGGACCGCTCCGCGACAACCGTTCTCTTACCGGACGATTACTGACATGCTGATCCAGAAATTTCTGCACGAACCCCGCCAGTGCCGCTGACAGGGGCGGGGCTGGTGCGCGACAGCGCACCAGCCATCGTTCCTTGTCATTCATTTTTTTTTGGCTCTTCGCAGATTTACGGGGAATGATGCGCAAACCGGCCGCGATCGGCGGTCAAGACCCGCCATTCACGTGAGTTCATCCAAACCGCAATGTGTACATCTGAATTGTTTGAACGAATAGTCTGCTGATCGCGGTTGCGATGAGAGTCAATCGAAACCTGGGAACAGCGGGTGCCATTTGAAATCGCCGGAAGATCGTTCCCACAGTAGTGTTAACGTTGTCTTCGGAACGTTGTAGGGGAAGACAAGTAAACGTTGCATGTCTGAGAACCCCAGCGCGCTTTCCTTTCGTCGATCGTCAGCCCACCCTTTGTCCTTCGACCGACGCTCTAGAGCCTTGAAGCCGATCTCCTCGCAAAATGCCTTCATGTCGTCACGTTCCTCTTCGTTAAGCCAGCCGACCGGTCCAAGCGGTTCGAAGATCTTAGAGCTGACCGGTTCAATAGTGCCGGCGAGTACCGCTGAGCGTGCCTTTTCTAGCCCCGTCTTCGCGTACTCGTCCCCTTGGAAGCGTTTAATCCCTTCGTCCATGGCCACCCCATAGGTAAATCGAAGGTGGCGCGTCTTAAGGCGCCTCTTATCCTCCGTGGATAACTCTGGTGCGTGCACGGTGTGATGGCTCTTTCTCACTCGCGTTCCCATCAGGTCTCCAAGGGTATTGAGCCCCTGTGTTCCGCTTAGCAGGCAGTCATCCACGACATAAATAGCGCCGTCGCTCGGTGTGGCCGCAAGCGCAGCTGGCAGATTCGGTTCAAACTTCAGTGCACTAGCTAGCTGAGAGTGCGCAACGAGATAGTTCATGATGGCTGCACTTCCCGTGTGCTCTCCGAAAGCAGAGATCACCAATTGACTTTCGCCGGTGCGAGTAAGCTCGGCAGTAAGCGTTCGCTCGATTGCCTGAGCGAGTTCCCACAGCGGGTAAAACTTGACGTGCGTCAGCAATCTAAGTGCGCCTCGAATTCGCCGCGTGGTGCCGAACTGAAGTAGGAAGCTAGCAAGAGACTCGACCGAAACCGGCACTCTGTATGTTGCAAACCGCCGGGCGAGTTCTACAGCTAGGTTTTGTTCTACGGGGCCCAAGGCCGCCAATCCTGAAATTTCAGCGCGGCGGAGCGGGCTGAATACCTCGGCGTCTAGCTTATCGACTAGCCACCGGAAGACCCACTGGGAAGGAGTAAACGTGGCCTCGAGTTCGGCGTTTCCCGTCTCCTGAAAAACCGAACGCAGTTCCGCTAGAACGTTGTGGCTAAAACCGAGCTTGGTTTCGAAGGGCTTGTCCAGTTTATAGAAGCGCATCGTGAAGGCCAACATGAGCGCCGCGAACTGAACCCGCACATCAGTTCTCGTTGCTGCCCACTTGCTGGGGCTGGCCGAGCGGAACACTTTTAGGAAGTACCAACCGACATCGGCACGAATCCCAATTTTGGTGATCTCTGCAGTGACGATGTAGGTGAAGAAGATCCAGTTCTGAAACGCAAGCAGGTCTGGATTGAATGCAGTACGAAGCTCAGCAGAAACTACATCGAGAATGGCTTCAAGAGTTTCAACGAGGTCGCGTCCAACAGTCGGCGCGGAGTGTCTCCACTTCATTACCGGGGTTAGGAGGAGCGAACAGACTACATTTGCTGAGACAGCATCCGGCTTTGCGATCACATCTTTCTCGACATATTCTCGAAAGCGGTGATACAAGTCAGTTAAACGCTTTGCTTTAAAGTCATCGGTGCGAAGCCCAAGGACGTAATCGCTGTAAATGTCTAGCTTGTGGAAGCGGACGTTGGGGGGAGGAACATTTATAAGCAGTTTGTTCTTTCGGTCGCGGTCGGCGTTCCACACACTGAACTTTTGTCCACGAGGGACGTACGCTTTGGTCTGATCGGCTCGACGTGCGACTTCCGATACGTCGAGAAACTGCCACTGTAGGTCTATGTAGGGAGTACGGCCAATTGCCTCAAGCACGGTCGTGTGGGTGATCTCGGGGAAAAGTTTTGGGCTCATGGTTACAGCTTAAAGCAAGGAGACAGTTGTTGGCCAGCCAACTACGGCCGCGCTATCGCGTTTAGGCCATTGTGGCTTCCGCAACCGATGGCGCATTCATCGCTCCGGAAATCCGCGAAGAACCATTTTTTGTCGGTTCGAGCGCCACGGGCGATCGTGGAGCTTCCCCGGCTCCCCCGTTTCATGCCTTAGTAAAATCTCGCACCATACGACCACGCACTAGGCCGGGAGAATCACGGACTATCGCGTCGGCTTACGAAAACAGGCTGAAAGGTGCCTCGGACCAGTTCATCGTTAACGTTCCGTCGCAACTCGTGGAGAACGTGCCGGCCAACGTGCCTCGCGCGCTGCTGCCGGGTTACATCACCGATCTCATCCTGCAGCGCTCGCCGCAGATCGGAAGAGTCGGCGTCTTCGAATTCTCTGACTGAAGACTCTGCTTCGCCCGTCAAGCGGCGGAAGAGAATCATGCAAGGACGTACATGACTCACGGCGTCACGTGTAAATCCTGGGAGCAGCGGCCCCTAGGGACCCTGTGTGTACTAAGCTGCAGAATTTTAGCCCGGTTGCAAAGCCGCCGTCATCCACCACGTCCAATTTCGGTCGAACTATGCCAGTGTGCCGTGGTCGCCAGAACTCGACGTCACCGAGCTTCAGGTCCAATGCCCAAAACGCCAACAATACTGCCTTCGAAAGACAACGAAGATCAGCAGGTCAAGCGCCTCCCGCAGCAGCGCCACGGACGCGTTGACGTCCGGCACCGGCCCGTCGGCCCTACCGGTCATGGACAGGTGCATACCCGTTGACGCCTCGGTGTGACGTCCCTCGGCGCGGGAGGCCGTTGGCACTTGCGCTCATCAGCGCGGATGATGGGCGATGGGGACGCCGATGTTCATAAAAGGCCCGATAGTTACTTTCAAATCTGAATAACTTTTGCCTTCTTGCCGGGATAACGAGGTTTTCGCAGCGTTGGGCTTCGTCGCGGTGGCTCCTCGTCTTCTATTTCGGAGACCACGGACGATTGGACCGCCAGAACGACACCCTTCTTTCCTTCGATCGCGGCTTTAAGATATGGGACTATCACGTCGGTTTGCAGCCCCGTTGTGCCGATCCATCCTCGGCCAACCATATCAATGAAATGCGTGGGCGTGAAGTGCCGACGGCCGAACGTATTCGCGTATACGATTGTGCCTTTCCTCTTCCCTTTCACCGCCGGCGACTTCGCTAATCGCTTCCAGTAACTGAGAGGCACGTAAATTCCGGGGACGTGGCCTTTGTCCTCGTGCGTGAGCAGTTTGCTGCAGAACTTCAAGAAGAACGGATCGGCACCGAATCGATAACCTTCGCACGTCTCGTCCGATTTTATTGTTGCAAGCGTCTCAGCGAGCGTGTCCATTCGCGCAATCTCTTTACTCAATTGCTCATTAGGGCGGTAACCACCTTCTCCGTCAACCCCAGTAAACATCTTGTACTGTACAAAGACGACCGCTTTCAGCGTTTCATTGACATAGATCAGATCAACTCCGAGCTGTGTCTCAAGGCTTTGTTTGTTCGCCAAGATGACAGTCAGACGAGTGTCTCCGTTCGTGAAGAGCCTCGCGGGATAACGCTGACGCTTCACAAATTGCCACCCTTCGTCGGCAACATCAAGGTCTTGCAGGATTGCGAGGTCTTCTATGGTTGTAACGTCTTCATCATTGTCAAAAATCGACGTCAGGCCAACTGATGCATCCTCGCCCAGCTGAGGCGCGATCTCCAGCTGTTCCTTTGGAATTCTGGCGATCTCAAGGCAAGTAACTACCGCATCTCGCTGATACGCCCAATTAGTCCTAGCTGACGTTGGAGTCGCATCAGGTGGCGGTGGACGACGATCAATCAAACCATCTGCGACTCGGAAGGCAGCCTCGTCCACGTCTTGCAACGCGTCCATCACCAGCTTGAACGCAGACGATGAAATGTGCCCGCCGTCTAGGGCTCGCCTGGCGCGCCAAGCCTGCTTCCCCTTGAGTTTCTTCTTTATGGCCGAAACAAGAACTGGCGCCGGCAGGGGCGTGAGATTCCAGATGTCGAGCTTGTCTTTGCCGGATTCTGCGGGGTAGTAAACGATGCTACGCGCGACGTGCGTCAGGCGACCACGAACAGTACTGATGAAACATAGCATCCCACGTCTGCGCATCGCCGCGGGGATCGTCTGAATCGCTTGACTACAAATACTGCGTACAGCAAGGTCGTTTTCCAGCTCTTCGAACCGCTGGGCTGCAACTCCGAGCAAGTAACCGTGCTCGGGAATCCACGGTTCGCGAGCACCGAAATATTGATTCCCCAGTAGCAAGACGCCTCCATTCGCCGCTTAGCGGTGTCATCTCACCGCAGATGCTTACGGTCGTGAACGTTCTGTAAGATGCCGATGATTTACCCAAGGTTACTAGCCATACCTACGCGGCCGCATCCCAGCGCAATCATTGCTTGCACGACTAAATCTTACCCGGGTTTATCAAATGCGGGTCAACAGCTCCCAACTCAAAGGACGGCAGGGTACGGTGCTTGGCAGAGCATCGAGATTGTCGCGTACCGTACTATAACGTCAGTGTCGAGCGGCCTCCGATTCTCAGTCGCCGCCGTGCTTCCTCGCCAACCGTGATTCTGTACGCATCGAAAAAGTCGATTGCCGGTCCATCGGCGACCCATTTGGCATTTCGTCGTTCACAGGTGCTGCGCGCAGTTTGGTTCGATCCCGTCTCTTCGCTCTACGCTCGCACGTCGGAAGGAAAACATCGCCGGGAATGGTCCTTCAAAAGTATTATTTCACTGCTCAAATTGCGGGCACGAATAACATAGCGAGGGCTGTGCGATGAGACTGGAATCTGTTTCGATAAAAAACTTTCGCTGCTACCGGGAAGAGGTAACAGTGTCCATAGCCGATCTGACTACCTTTGTCGGCAAGAACGACATTGGGAAGTCTTCGATCCTTGAAGCATTGGAGATTTTCTTTAACAACGACACAGTAAAGATCGAGCAGGGCGACGCCAACATATACAGCGGCGATCCGTTCGTATCGATCACCTGCGAGTTCTCGGAACTGCCGGACAAATTGACGCTCGATGCCGGCGCAGATACCACGCTCGCGACGGAATATCTGCTCTCTGCCGCCGGTACGCTAAAGATTCAAAAAGTATTTGACTGCAGCAAGAAAACACCCAGCAGCGAGGTTTTCATTCTCGCGAACCATCCCACGGCTGCCGGCGTAGCGGATTTGCTGGATCAGAAAGAAAAGGATCTGCAGAAGCTCGTCAAGGAACAAAAGCTTGATGTCGCGCTGAAGGGCAACCCCGGCATGCGCCAAGCTCTCTGGGCTGCAGTCGGTGAATTGGGCCTGCAGGAGGTTGCGCTGCCGGTTTCAAAGCCGAAGGAAGACAGCAAACGGATCTGGGACCAGCTCGAAAACTACCTGCCGATATACGCGCTGTTTCAGAGCGAACGCAGCAGCCGCGATTCCGATGGCGAGGTGCAGAATCCGATGAAGGCCGCCGTCGCGGCCGCCATTGCAGAAGTGCAAGACGACATCAATCGCATTCAGGCTAAGGTCCAAGAAAAGGCCGAGCAGATCGCCGCAAGCACTCATGAGGCACTGAAAACGATCGACCCGAATCTGGCCAAGGAACTGACGCCGCAATTTACCCCGCCGACCGCGGCCAAATGGACCGGACTGTTTGCGGTTGGCATGGACACCGACGACGGCATTCCGCTGAATAAGCGGGGTAGCGGTGTGCGCCGCCTAGTGTTGGTCAGCTTTTTTAAGGCGGAGGCCGATCGCAGGCTGAAGACCGGCCCCAGCCGTAGCATCATCTACGCGATCGAAGAGCCTGAAACAGCACAACACCCGAACAATCAACGCATCCTCATCGAATCGTTCAAAACGCTCGCGTCAGAGTTGGGCTGTCAGGTACTGCTGACCACCCACAGTCCGGGCTTCGCGGCCGAACTGCCGACGGCCAGCATAAGGTTCGTGACGCGCGCAGACGGCCGTCCGGTGATCCAGGAAGGCGCAGATGTGTTCGGACAGGTTGCAGAAACCCTCGGAGTTGTACCAGATAGCCGCGTGAAGGTCCTGTTTTGTGTTGAAGGTCCGACCGATGTTTCCGCATTCAAGCATCTGAGCCGAGTTTTGAATGAAGCTGACAACACCCTCCCGGATCTCAGCAAGGAAGACCGGGTTGCCTTTGTGCTACTCGGCGGGTCGACGCTCAAACATTGGGTTACTCAGCACTATCTACGCGCGCTCAATCGCAAGGAGGTGCACATCTACGATAATGACGTTCCGAAGTACGGTGAATCAGTTGCCGCCGTGAATCTGCGAAGTGACGGCTCTTGGGCCGCGCTGACCACCAAGCACGAAATCGAGTGCTATCTGCATGCCGATGCGATTCGGGAAGCGTTCGATGTAGAAGTCGCCGTAGCCGATCATCCCGACGCCCAGGGAAAAGCCGTGCCCAAACTCTTTGCAGAGGCTTTCTTTGCTAAACAGAAGACCGACGCCGTGATGTCGGATACGAAGGCAAAGCAACGGCTGGCGGAGAAAGCATTCTCGAAAATGAGCGCGGCGCGGCTTGCTGAGCGAGACCCGGACGGCGAAATAGCCGGCTGGTTCCGCCGCATCGGTGAAATGCTGTAGCAAGTGACGCGGGATCATCGAGAGAGCAAGGACCACCTGGGGCAGATCGCACGAACGGAAGGCTCTATTGGTGGCGTCGAATTCTGAGCCGCCGCACATAGCGTTTTAAAGTGAATCTGCCCCGCTTAGCGAAACGTCGGTCGCCGTCGCCTCTGCTAAATGAATGCTCGTCGTAGCTCGTGAGCAGACGTTCCCCATCCGACTACGAAGGACCGGACCTAACCTAACCGTAGAACTCTGCCTCATGCCAACACCTCATTTCATTAAACGGAGCAGACCTTCTCATGTACCGCGCACACCCCGCAGGGCCCCCTGATTCGGCGCGCCCATGCTCATGGTGCGCGACGCGCATAGGCGAATGTCGAACAGAGCCGGCTCACGGAGTACTCTTCCGGCTTACCCGACCACCAATCATTGTCAAGCGTGCGCCCGTCATCCACAGCAATTCCGACGTGCCAGTGAGCGTTGGGGCATCGCACTATGCCAGTACGCCGTGATCGCCAGAACGCGACGTCACCGGGCTTCAGGTCCGGACTCCCAACACGCCGATAATGCCGGCTACGAAAGACGACGAGCGGTCAGCAGGGCGAGCGCCTCCCGCAGCAGCGCCACGGACGCGTTGACGTCCGGCATCGGCCCGTCGGCCCTACCGGTCATGGACAGGTAGGCGAAGTGAACGGCTGGGGAGTGCTTCGCCAAGGCCACCAGGTGCGGACCACTCGGGCCCCGAACGCCGCCTAGCCAATTCTGCACCGTTCTTTCGCTCGCGCCAGTCCAGCGCGCTAGCTTCTTGATCGTCTGCCGGGACCCCCCAAGCTCTTCCTTAAGCGCCATGGCGATCGCGAGGGGATATTCCGCGCCGATTTCTTCTTTCTTCCCGCGCAAATTCTTGCGTGTTGTCGGCAACATTTTTCGCTCCTCCAAAACTATATTCCCTGAACGGAAGAAATGAGAAGGGGCCCGCTTGTATCCTCTTTGAGGGAGCATCCAGCGACAAGAGCCGCCCCTCGCGGTTCACGGGAGGCAGGGTGGAACGGACATCGCGCAACAAAAACCCGCAAGCCGCTGGCGGCCGAGGCCGCGCGGCGGCGTATGTGCGAATGTCGACGGAGCACCAACAATACTCAACCGAAAATCAGAAAGACGTCATTTTGGCTTTCGCCGAAAGCAGAAACCTTGACGTCGTTCACGTATATGCCGACGAAGGGAAAAGCGGTTTGCGCCTGGACGGGCGGGATTCCCTTAAAGCCCTGCTGCGGGACGTGGAATCGGGAACCGCTGATTTTTCTGTGATCCTTGTCTATGACGTCAGCCGCTGGGGGCGTTTCCAAGATCCGGACGAGAGCGCGAGCTACGAAATTCGCTGCAAGCACGCGGGCGTACGGGTGCTCTACTGCGCCGAGCAGTTCGAGAATGACGGCAGCCCAGTGTCGAGCATCATCAAGAGCGTCAAGCGAACCATGGCCGGCGAATACAGCCGGGAACTCAGCGTGAAGGTTCACGCAGGCCAATGCAGACACATCCGCAACGGCTTTCGCCAAGGCGGCCCGGCCGGCTACGGCTTGCGGCGCGTTCGCGTAGACCAGACAGGCGTCATCAAAGGCGAACTGAGCCGCGGAGAACACAAGGCCATCCAGACGGATCGGGTCATTCTCGTTCCTGGGCCGCCCGACGAATTGGCGACGGTGCGAGCCATCTATCGCCAATTCGTCCATGAAGGACGCTCAGAGTCCGAAATCGCCGCCGTTCTGAATGAGACGGGCATTCGCACGGATCGCGGCACCCCGTGGACTCGTGGGACAGTTCACCAGATCCTCATCAACGACAAATACGTCGGAGATAACGTTTGGAACCGCGTGTCGTTCAAGCTCAAACAGGAGCGCGTCCGCAATCCGCCGGCCTCGTGGATTCGCGCGGATAACGCGTTCGAGCCGATCGTCGATCGAATCATCTTCGAGGCCGCTCGCCAAATCATTCTCGCTCGCTCATACCGCCTGACCGACATCGACATGTTGGACGCGCTGCGCAAGCTGCTGTTGCGCAACGGCTATCTGTCCGGCATCGTCATCGACGAGGCGCCCGGATGCCCTTCCAGCAGCGCTTACGCGAATCGCTTCGGGAGCTTGCTTCGAACATACGACCTGATCGGCTACACGCCTGCGCGTGACTATCGCTACGTCGAGCTCAACCGTCGCCTGCGGGAGCTCCACCCCGAGGTCGTCTCGCTTGCCGAGCGTGCGATGGCCGACACGGGAGCGCGAGTCGAAAGAGACGCCGTGTCCGGGTTGCTATGGGTCAACGAGGAGTTCAAGGTCTCTCTGGCCCTGTCTCGTTGTCGTCCGACCGAGGCCGGTTCGAATCGCTGGATCATCCGTTTCGACAACGCGCTTCGCCCTGATATCACCGTCGCGGTGCGCATGGAGCTCGATGCGAAGTCGATCCGCGACTACTACCTGTTACCGGCCATCGATGTCTCGTCGGACGTTGTCCGTTTGGGCGACCACAATGACTTCGGATTTGAGGCTTATCGCTACGAAGACCTCGACATGCTTTGCCATCTGGCGCGTCGGGTCCCACTGAAGGGAGTCAGCTATGAATGACCGCGTCGACAAGATCGTCTCCGCGCTTTCGCGCAGTGAGCAGATCACCCTGATTCCTGTTGAGCGGCTTCGAGTGCTGAATCCCCGGACGCGCAATCCGTACTTCTTTTCTCAGCTCGTCGAGAGCATCGCGTCGGTCGGGCTCAAACGGCCGATCACGGTCGCCCACGGTGGACGCGACGCCGAGGGCGAGTGGCATGAGGTGTTGTGCGGCCAGGGCCGCCTCGAAGCGCTGAAGGCGCTGGGCGAGACGATGATTCCATGCTGCGTTGTCGAAGCCACCGAGGTCGACCGCTACCTCATCACGTTGACGGAGAACATCGCCCGGCGACGACATTCCACCGCCGAGCTTTTGAGCGGCTTACAGGTTCTCCGCGCGAAGGGCTACACAACCGAGCAGATCGCCAGGAAAACTAATCTGGAAGACTCCTACATAAACGGCATCCTGCAACTGTTGGAGAAGGGTGAGCAACGGTTGATACAGGCGGTGGAAAATCGCGTCATGCCGCTATGGCTTGCCGTCGAGGTCGCCCGCGCCTCAACCGACGAGGTCCAGGCCGCGATGGTTGCCGCCTACGAGTCCAAGACGCTGACCGGAGACCAATTGCTGCGTGTGCGAAGGATTCTAAGCAAACGAGAAGTGGCAGGTAAAAAGATGCACGGCCGCCCGGCCCCGCGCGAAAAGCCGACTCCGCAAAGACTGCTGCGAACATACAAAAACGAGGTTCGCCGCCAGAAGATGATCGTGCAGAACGCGAATCTGCAAGAGCAGAGGTTGCTGCTGATCACATCCGCTCTGAGGCGCTTTCTCGCCGATGACCATTTCAGGACGCTCTTGCGGGCCGAGGGCTTCAAGGACATTCCCGAAGCAGTCGCGAACCGTATCCCACCGGAGCTTATGCCATGAGCAATGTCAGACATGGATTTGAACCAAATGTCGTTGAGATTCCAGTTGAACGAATCACCGCGGACTCATCCTTGACCAAAGGCATCCTGGCGACCTCGAAATACAAAACGATCCTCGGCTCCATTGCGGAGTTGGGAGTAATAGAGCCGCTCGCGGTGTTTCGCTCCCCTCGGCGGCTGGGTGACTACGAACTGCTCGATGGGAGGCTGCGACTTGAGGCGCTCAAAGAACTAGGCCGGGAGACCGCCCCCTGCATGATCTCGACTGATGACGAAGGCTTCACGTTCAACCGGCACATCACTCGCCTTTCGGCAGTACAAGAGCACAGGATGATCCGGGCCGCTCTGGCAAAGGGAGCGTCGGAGAAGCGAATAGCCGAAGTGCTTCGCATGGATGTCCGAAGTATTCGGGAACGGGCGACTTTGCTGGACGGTGTAGCGCCCGAGGCCGCCTCAATCCTCAAAACCCGGCAGACCGCCCCGAAGGTCTTTTCGGTCTTGAAGAAAATGAAGCCATACCGGCAAATCGAGGCGGCCGAAATGATGGTCGCAGCCAACAAGTTCACGGCCACCTACGCCGAAATGATTCTCGTGGCCACGCGCGCGGAGGCGTTGGTCGAGGGGGCGAAGCCGAAAAAGAAAGATGAAATATCGACGGAGGACCTCGCGAAGATGGAGAGCGAAATGGAGCGGCTGCGGCAAGACTGCCAGGCCGTCCAGGACGAGATCGGCGACACCATGCTGTCGCTGGTCGTCGCCAAAAGCTTCATGGCACGCCTGCTTCGAAACGAGAACATTCAAGGACATTTGAAGCGCCACCACGGCGACCTGCTTGCCAGCCTGGTCTCGACAATGGATGCTATCGCGGCTGACAATCGCGTTACAGAGCGTGAATGATACGCCTATCGTCGTCCCTGCAAGCCGCCGAGCTGGGTGGCAGGCACGCGACGACCGTTCCCGTTTCCGTTCATTCTGCGCGCGACGTAACAGCTCGCACGTCTGGCTACGGTCCAACGCTGCACGCCGTAGAAAGAACCGTCACGTTGAACGGTGTCAGGTCAATGCAGTGTTGTAAGCGATCCGGCGAGACAGCCGCCGGGCGCCAATTACAGCCCGCTGACGGCTGTCCTAGCCTGTCGCCCGCACTTACCAGTCGACACATCGAACTGTTATGATCCCATTTACTCGTTCTGATTCAGATCGCATTCGTTGCGCTTTCATCCACCTCACCGAACGACTCCACATCGAACGCATTTCCACTCGCATTGCTCACATCGGCATCCACGCGAGGGCGCCCGGCCTTCATTTTCTTCGGCACCTGACCCATGTCGAACGTGCGAATACGCTCCGCGCCCGTTATCATCACATACTGCTCGGCCTTGGCGAGATAGACGAGATTCTCGCGTAGCGTCTTGCGCTTCTCAGCGTCGTTCCAGTTAATCTGGCCCACACCGACACCACGCTTCTTCTTGTAGCTCTTCTTCAGCCACTGCGCATTGCTGTTCCAGTAATCGCCCTTCCCCTCCGTCACCACATCGGCCCAGTATTCACCGATCTGCTGCCCGATATACTCGTCGCGGTTGTGATCTGCCGAATAGAACAGGATCACGTGCAGGTGCAGCCCCGTGTCTTCACCCTGCTCGATTGCCCAGACATAGTTCTTGATACCTGACATCAGCTTGTTAAAACGTCGTGCCGCAAAGAAGCGCTCGCGATGCTCCTGAATCGTCTCAAGCGTGATCCAGCGACGGAACTTCGGCTTGTAGCGCAACGTCAACGAAAGCACCAGCCATCGAGACCTACCCGTCTCCAGGGAAAACATCGCCTCTTCCAATCCCAATACTCGCTGCTCATTGCGTCGTGCGTTCATCTTCCTCAGACGCTCACGCTCCTTGAACTCACGTGATTGACAACGTACGCGGATCAGTTCGATCAGCATGTTGAACACGTCCATGTATCGCACGCCGTCAGCACGGGCGAGATCACCGGGCTCGCCGAACCAGAAAGTCCGCTGACCGATCAGACCAAGCTCATTGCAGACATCGTAGAACGCGTCGACCCGAGCCGAATAGCGATGCACCTCCGAGTATCGTTGGAGCCAGTCGTTCACATACCGGTAGTAGCGCTTGCCAAGGAAAAGCTCATGAATCTTCTTCACACGGCTATAACGGGTTATCTCTTCGACGAACCCTCCCCGTCCCGTCTCGATAGACTGAACGAACTTCTCGATATTGAAGAGGTGTCTTGAAGCATAGCCCTTGTGGATGATCGTTTTCCTCTTGCCATCAACGTCGGTTTCTTCGAGGTTCATACGCTCATCGAGGCGAGCGATTACCTCCAGAGCTTCCTGGTCTTCATTGATTGTGTACATGGTTGCGTAATGATGTGTCGTCGCTCTCATGGCGACGGTGATTGATGTTCGGTCTCTTGTTCGTCGTGGTACCGATAACACCTGCCAGCGAATGCTCAGAGCACGATGTACGGGAGACCTTATTTTTTGTCATTGACTGATCGAAATGAAGCGTCATTGAAGACGCATTTCGCTCTCGATGTGACGTTCACAATAGAACTTGCGAAGTGCCTTTCCTACTGCATGGCAATGAAGCATGCATCGGAGTAGCTTTCTGATTTACTTCCGAATACTTAAGTGAATACTCCTATTTCTATTATTTTTATTTCTATTCCATAGGAAGCAGAAGTGGGAAGCATTTGAATAACGCGTAATCGCGATGATTCAGTCAACGACATCCACGAGAAGCGCGGCTTTCTATGACGCTCCTCATATACATACATACGCACGCAGTAAAAAGATATTCAGACGCGAGCCCTAGCCCATGATCGGCCGCACCCTCTCCACCCAAGTGCGAGAGGAACCACTTCGGACGACGCGCCAGTGATTGATTGCGGTACCGTCAGGCAGGCTCAACCCGTGTGTGAAGAGAACATCATGCCCGCGCACGATTTGAACCTGCTTTTTTTGCTGCCCAAAGAGCAAGAAAGCAGATTTCAATTGCCTGCGCGCGCAACGTTTTCTTGCGCGGCGCTGTTTTAGGTCAATACGCAAGCGTCGGCACAACACGGCCGGAGATTGGGTTCAACTCGGGGATCGCGAGAAGCGCTGCCGCAACAAAGTGAGGTGCGCGTTGAAGACAGGGGGCTGTCTGGGAGGCCGTGGCAAAGATATTCCGGCGGCAACAAAGATAGCTGCCAACCGGACTGCCAGGTTGATGAAAGTCGCAAATGAAGGCGGTGGCTTTAGCCACCGCCTTCATCTCGCATTAATACCGTTGCTGCCGCCAACTGCCGGGCCGTATCTCGATATTGAGCCGGACGAACATCGTCTGCCTCGTCGACGTCGTCGTATTTCCAGTAACGAGCAAAATCTTTCTCCGTTCCTGAAGCCAGGTCAATGCGGACTTATATAGCATCAAATCTTTTCTCAGACCGAACCGCGTGCAAAAGTTTCGCAATTCGCTCGCTTCGAATTGAGCGTTTTGGTAGCCCATCGCGTACTCATCAGGCACCTTGCCGTCATTTTTCAACGACAAGCGCTCTTTCAGTTTTTGCAGCACGTGCCCGGCGACTTCTTCCATCACCATGTCGGGATTGAAAATGCGACTGAACTCCGACAGATACCACTCACATACTTCAATGGCGCTCGCCACCGTATGATCCGGGATCTCAAGCTGGTTCAGCCCGCCCATGCTCGGCAATTCTGCAGCATTTGTATATCCACGTTCAAAGAAGTGAAACAGCGCAGCCAGGCGGGCAACGTGCTCGGAATACCGATTAACGAATTCTCGCTCGTGCACATACTGACCGCCTTCGACCGTCTGAGCCTCCTTCTCGTTCTGATCGCTTTCCCACAACTGCTGCGCGGCTGGCGCGAAAGAGAGAACCATCCGGTTCTGCGCTCGTTTCTCAATCTCGGTCCGGCCGTGTTCGAGCAGATCCGTCACACGCTTGTTGAATCGTTCGATCCACGCAGTCGAACGGGGAACAGAACTATCGGCCATACGATCGCCGTACGGTGTCTCCGCGCGCGAAATCAACGTCCGCGGCATGAAGCCAATGCCCTTAGCCGATTCGCCCTTACGCGCAAGAAAGCGGTCGAATACGGTTGGCTGGATCATGAGCGAAACAGTCAGACGTGGATCGGCAACCGAAAAACTCTCCTTCGCCGAGCGCCCGACGACGTCGATCCGCTGCCCGTCCCAAAGCCGATCCAGCCGCGCCATGTCCGACTCGCTACGCGCGGTCAGGATGTCAGCTGCTTCGCTCGAAATCAGACCGGCTGACGGCCAGTTCTGGCAAAGGCTGCGCTCGAGGTCGCGCATCGCTATTGCCGAGTACAGAACGCGCCTGAGCAACGGTATGGCGTTCGTGAACGGCTGACTGCGCAGCTCTTGCAACAATCGCTCAACGTTCTCAAGCGATGCCTCCGCCTCCTGCGCTTCTTCCGCCGACGCGCAATGCGCTTTCCGGGTAAGACTTGCAAGAGTGCGTTGCAGCGCCCTTTCTTTGTCCTGGCGCGCTTTCAGCTCGTTTTGATAGGCTGCTTTTTTCCGCTCATAGTCGGCCTTGCCTACTTGGTCGTAGACCTCGATCACAGGCGTAACGGCTCGATCAGCACGGGTCTTCCGGGCACCCGAATCAGCGACTGCCAGCATGAAGAGCGAGCAGACCGACGGGTCGCCACCGATACCGCGATCGACCAGAACGAGGTCTTGGCACGCCAATGACACCGCAGTCAAAACAGCCTGCACCGCGAGAGGTACTGCGAGTTTGTCGTTGTTGCAAATTTCAAGCACTGCACCCCGGATAGTCTCGGGCAACGCTTGCCACGGGAAGTCGGTGCGAGGCACGTAGTCGGGAAACGGCGGCTTACGCCCGTCATTGTGACTCGCGGGCGTTTCGCAGGCCGGCACCGTCGACTGCGCATCGTCACCAGTCGTGGTTGCGACCGTTCCTGCTGCCGAACCGGCCTCGGTGGTCGCCTCGCACGCGGTCGGGGACTCAAACTGATTTCCGAATTCCATCATGCAGCCCTCCGGTTCTGGACGCCGCCAAAGCGCTCCTGATACAGGCGATTGAGCCGACCGGCCTTCGGTTGACGGCAGCGCAGAAGCTTACGAATGGAATCCTGGGTGGGATCGAGCTCGCCGCAGAGCGCGGCTTGATGAATCTTTTTGAGCAGCCGTTCGTCATCCGATGCAACCGCACTTACGTCGTCTGCCGTGGTGGTCGCACCTTGAGCTGCCGCAGCTCCTAGTGATTCGGCCGTCAACACTCTACTGTCAGCGGTCGCTATTTTCGATTGGTGCGCGACCGCATCGGGATTCGCCACGACCGTCTCGCGACCTGACACGGCCGCAGCGCGGTCGTCGTCCCGACCGCCGGCACGACCGCTCGCGACCGACACCAGCAGCCAGCCCATGATGGCAGCGCCTTCGAGCACGACCGCACACGCGACCGCCAGCATCAGTTCAAGAAAGCTTTCGGTCGTGTGCAGCCAGGACGCGACCACCGACGCGATCGGGTCAGCGCGCAGTGTCGCGCGCTCTGCCTCCTCACGATCGACCAGCTCGTTCTGACGGTCTTCCGAAGCTTCTCGACGTCTTGCCTCGTCCGCTTCGGTATTCAATGCAGCGAGCTTTGCCGCAATGATTGCCGAGCGCGCTTTCAGAGTCGGACAGTCGCCCACGCAATTACGTGCTTTTACGATAGCCAGATCCGCATTCAGTTTCGCTGCATCATTGGCGATCTCGGTTAAAGTGCGACCGGCGGGCGTGTTCAGGGTTGTCGGCGTGGCGCGCATCGGAATCAAGGCCGCACGCTCGTTGCCAGCATGCTGCTGCGACACCACGAAGAACGAGACCTGCCCGAAGAGCACAACCCCGAAACTGAAGACCCATAGAGCCGCAGCAGCCACGCGGCCGCGAACGTGCAGGACGCGCCATGCGACGGGCAGCAGATGCACGCACAACACGGCTACCGCGCTTAGCGCCACGGTCATCAAACGTTCGACGCTCAGCCCAGCGCGATGCCACGCTGTGTACGTCGCAATGCCAAGCGAAGTCAACGTCGTCAGAGTCGCGATCAACGACGCCAACAAATGCTGGAAGCGCGTGATCCGCGGCTGGACTACCGGGCTACGCGGCGCGGCGGGGTTTGCGCGACCGCGCACAGAAGTGATGAACAAGCGCGTGAACATCTCAGGCTTCCTCCCCGCGCAGGAATTTCGCGACCGCATTGGCCTCCCACATCAGGCGGCGGTTGGGCAATTTGACCGGCTTCAGACCGAAGTACGTGCCTGTCTGCGAATAGCGCTTGCGGACTGACTGAGCCTGGACGCCGACCGTATCAGCCATTGCCTCGGTCGTGAGGTAACCACTGCGCGACGACGGCATAAACTGCGCGCGGCCGTGCACATCCGTCAGTTGCTCCTCGATCTGGCGCTGATGCTCGGCGTGCAGCGCCTTGTTCAGATTGCTGGACATGAAGTTCTCCATAAGTGCGAAATGTCGTTTCGCGCCTCTTGGAGCCGGAGAGCCAATCACCGTTAAAGGCCGTTGAGCGCTCTAGCTCCACGAATTGCAGCGCATGACAAATTTATGGAGCGGTTGCGGCGGGGTCGCCTCGATGTACGCGAATGTACGAAAACGTGCGTGGCGGGCGCGCATCAGGACACACGTGAAAAGGCGGGCGAGCGGGTAGAATCAAAGGCCGCCTATGGAACACTGGTATGGCACCGAGCATGGGAACCCGGCAACGAAGGCGAGCCGAACACATCCGTCCCAAACAGTGGAAAACGGCGTGTGTGCGTCCGATTATTACGGCGACGTGTAGCGCCTGGATTTAAGACGGCCCAATTGCACTCGCAACGAATCGCGTTTAAGCACGTACGGCCCCCCGTCTTCAAGCGTCACCGGCAGCACCCTGCCTGACTCATATTTCTCGCTCGACCTGTTGATTGCGCCGCGGTCGTCGAGAATGCGACTCACTATAGGAAAAATGATCTCAATCGCGTAAGGGTCGCTGCCTCGCGAGATGGCTTCACGCTGCGCCTTCAAAATATCGGAACCTAAGGGATGCCACCCGCCGTCGTCGCCTATGTCCGTCACCTTCAGAAACGACTCCACGACGCTGGCAGGAAGAACGATTTTCGTCGCCCCTAATCCGTGCAACTTCAGGAAAGCATCCAGCCATGTCCGGTCGAAAAAAAGAATCTCGTCATACAGGCAAAGCTCTTCCAACCAAGCTACGAAGATGACGGGTTCGACTTCCGACAGATACTGTCCTTCATCCTCGCATTTCTCCCCCCAGTGTCTCAGCACCCGATGTGCGTTTTGGAATCGCGTTGACGCGGTTGTCGCCTGCGTTTCACCATCCAGCCCGCGCAGATGCTTACGGTTTCTCTCAGGGATCGTTTCCGCGCCCGTGCCGTCGTTCTCCCAAAGCTCGTATATCAATCGCCGCAACTGGTCGGTCCAGAAAGACGCGCTTTTGTTTGCGCTTTCTGCCGAGTCTAGGACCTTACGCCAGTGGTCAGTCGGTACGATCCCAGACATTAGTAACGCCCCCATGACGGGAGTCCACGTCGCGAAACCGTAGAAGTACTTCGCCTCGATTTCCACCTTCAGGTTGAAATCGATAATTTCCGAGCCAGGAAGCTTGATATTGGTCGCCATGAGCTGTCCGCGCGGCAGTTCCTGAAGTGATCAAAAAGATATTCGTACGAGTTGCGGAATGATGGCAGGACGACAGTGGTATCGGTGCCGCCGACTCCTGTCGCGCCTGGATTACTTCAGCGCGGTGTCAGGGTACTCCTTCAACACGGCATAAAGCTGCCTCGCGGCAGCGATGGGCTCTTGTGGTGATTGTTCTTCGGCCATAGCCCCGTATCCGCGTGTCAATTGCTCAGCGACACCGAGCCGTCGTCTAGTTCGAGCGATTCTATCGTGCATAGCCTCATCCCTCTGGCTTCCCATCCAAATTCCAACTTGACGGCATCCGGCTTTGGCTAGAGGACCGCGGATGAATCGTCTGCTGACCATTGCGATCGCTTGCGACACAAACACAGCGTTGGCGAATGACCGATGTCGGCTGATAAATCCGACCGGAGTCGGCGGCCAGTTGCGGTTGTTGCCAGCTTGAATCGCAACGTCGGCAGTGAACCTCGTAGTAGTCGTTGCCGCGGATCGGTGAGGCTGGCCTTGACAGAGCGAGCAGGAGTCGGACTAGACTTAGCCCGTGATGCGCATTTTAGGGAGCTAGCTACCGATGCCAGCCGGAATCCGGCGGCAACCGAAACGCCTTTTCGTATCTTATCTTCAGAGCCTCAATCTAGCTTCTCGATGTTTGCACGCAGCATGCCGAGCTCGAGGGCGATCTGGCGCGTACCAAGCATGCGTGCCGGATTGGGAAAGCACTTCGCGACTGGTGTGTTGTCGGCGACGCGATAGACGCGCCACAATTCGTAGCGATCCCGCTCGCGTAACGCCCTCTCGAACTCCTTGCGCGACCAGTCGAACCGGCCATCGACGCCCGAAGTCGATTTTACTTCGATCCAACGCGGCGGAGCACAGCATGCTTGCAGTTCTCGCACGCTCGGCTCACCGTAGAGCGAGATTGACCGACGTTGACCAAATTGGGTTACATAGCAGTTACACGGCGTCCAGAAACACAAAAGGGTTACAGGCAAATCGCCTGTAACCCTTTGATTTTATTGGTGGAGCGGATGAGGATCGAACTCACGACCTTCGCATTGCGAACGCGACGCTCTCCCAGCTGAGCTACCGCCCCCACGATCACGCGATTCTAGCACAGCGCATTCTTAATGCACCAGCGCACAACCAGCGTCATTTAGCCGGCGCCCCAGCCAGCACCCAATCGACGACGATGCGGATATCCGCATCGCTCATCGCCGGATGGGCCGGCATCGGAATCGCGCCCCACACGCCGGACCCGCCATCCTTCACCTTACGCGCGAGCATTGTGGGAGCCCCGGCATTGCCCTTGTACTTCTCCGCGACCTGTTGAAACGAAGGTCCAACGAGTTTTCGATCGACAGCGTGACACCCCATGCACGCATTGCTTCGCGCGATCGCGAGCCCACGCGGCGTATCGGCAGCGGACGCAGACACCGAAAACACCCCCACAGCCAATGTCATCAATACTCTGCCCAGCCCGCGCCCGACAAGGAAGCCGAACCTCATTGCGCCGCCTTAGGATTGCCCGGATGAACAGACGTCGAATTGCTGACGGGCGCAGGCGACTGCTGTTCCAATGGGCGCGAAGTCACCGACGAATCCGGCACCGCCCCCGCCGTCACATCCGCAGCTTCCGGTTGCGCGGCGGCCGCCGGCGGACCGGAAGCAGCCGAAGCAGTCCCCGCCGATGCAGCCACCGCCTCCTGCGGCTGGATGTACTGGAATACCTTCACAACCTGCACGACGCCCGGTACCCGGCTCGCGACATCCGCGCCCCGGTTGCCTTCATCAGCGGTCACGAGCCCCATCAGATACAGCGTCCCACGCTCGCACACCACCTTGTAGTTGTTCGCCGAAATGTTCTTCTCGGCGATCAGCGCCGTCTTCACGCGCCCCTCGAGATACGTGTCATTGCTGCGCGACGAGAAATCGCTCGCCGGCGCAATGGCCAGCTCGTTGACGATCGCATTCACGTTGTTGAGGCTTCGCACGACGCTTTCCGCGCGCGCCTTCGACACCTCGCCGGCCACTTCGCCCGTCAGCAGCACGCGCCGGTTGAACACCGTCACGTTCACGTGCGCATTGTCCGGCAGGTTCTGGCTGATCAGCGACATCGCCTTGACCTGGATCTCGCGGTCTTCCGTCTGCGCGCCGAGCGTGCGCCGATCGGTCGCGACGAGCGCGCTGCCGCCGGCCGCCGCGCCGAGAGCCAGCACGCACCCCTGCAGCGTCGCGGCCAGTCCGGCGACGAGCCCAACCACCAGCGTGGTCCTCACAAACGTACTCTTCACGCGATATGCGCTCATCAACTCGCTCTCCTTCGGAATCATTCTTCACCGAGCAACATGGCATCGATGCCGTCGCACAGACTATGGATCGTCAACAGATGCACTTCCTGCACGCGCGCCGTCCGATCGGACGGCGCGCAAAGATGGATGTCGGTATCGTGCAGTACTTCATTGATCTTTCCGCCGCCCTTGCCCGACAGCACGACGACGATCATCTCGCGGTCGTGCGCATCTTCGATGGCGGCGAGGATATTCGCGGGATTGCCGGATGTCGAGATGGCGAACAGCACGTCGCCCGGCTGTCCGAGCGCACGAATCTGCGTCGCGAAGATCTGATCGAGCGAGGCGTCGTTGGCAATGCCAGTGAGGACCGACGAATTCGTCGTCAGCGCGATGGCGGGCAACGCCGGCCGTTCGCGCTCGAAGCCGCCGATCAGTTCGGCGGCGAAGTATTGCGCGCCGGCAGCGGACCCGCCGTTGCCGCACGCCAGAATCTTGTTGCCGTTCGCGAGCGCGGCAAACATCGTGTCGACGGCCGCCGCAATCGGCATCGACAGGCTTTCTAATGCTGCGAGTGTGACTGCCGCGCTGTCGCGGAAGTGTTGTTGAATGCGTTCGACTGACATCGACTCTCTATCGTGTACTGCATGCGTCACCCGCCCGGCGACGCTGGTTCATGTTGACGTTTGTCCTTCCCCGCGCGACTGCATACGGCGCGCTCCAATTGGCGCGCTCCGATACGATAGCGCGCCGCCCCGTGCGCGTCCGCAAGTTTATCGTACTCACACTGCGAATCCGGCGCCTCAACAGTCGCCAGCGCAGTCGTCCGCGCGAAAAGCATCGCGCAGCCATAGCAGACGTCCGCGCTCGAACGCAATTACATCGAAGCGGCACGCGGGCATCGCGCCATCGTGCGCGGACAAAAAGTGCTGCGCTGCGCGCACGATGCGTTGCTGCTTGCGCCACGCGACGCTCGCCGCCGCGCCGCCGTATCGGCTTTGCGCGCGCGCCCGCACCTCGACGAACACCAGCGCGCCGTCCGGCTCCTTCATCACGAGATCGATTTCGCCGCCACGGCAAACGACATTGCGCGCGACGAATCGCAAGCGCTGCCGCTGAAGGAATGTCATCGCGCGCGTTTCGAATGCTGCTCCGACGGTTTTGGACCGGGCGCCATCGGAAAAGTTGTTCGCGCGGCTCCCGCCATCACGCGTGTGCCCTTGTGCACGCGCGGCTGCGTGGCACAATGTCGGCCTTGTTTCGTGTGTCTGCGTCTTTCGTGTCATGACTCCTCTTTCCGAACTCGCGCAAGGGCAGCACTATCCCGCTTCCGCGCTCTATGTCGTGGCGACGCCGATCGGCAACATCGCCGACATCACGTTGCGCGCGCTGCACGTTCTCGGTCTCGTCGATCGTATCGCCGCCGAGGACACGCGCAACACAGGACAACTGCTGTCGCGCTACGGCATCGCGAAGCCGCTCGTCGCCGTGCATCAGCACAACGAACGCGAGGCCGCGCAGCGCATCGTCGAGTATCTGCGGGCAGGCGAGCGCATCGCGTATGTCTCCGATGCGGGCACGCCCGGCATTTCCGATCCGGGCGCAAAACTCGTCGATGCCGTACGCGAAGCCGGTTTCGCCGTCGTGCCGCTGCCCGGCGCAAGCGCGCTCGCGACCGCACTCAGCGTGGCAGGCGACTGGGTCTCGACGTTCACGTTTCTCGGCTTCCTGCCGACCAAAGCCAAACAACGAGCTGCCGCGCTCGCGCCGCTCGCGAAGCATCCGCACGCGATGGTGTTCTACGAAGCGCCACATCGCATCGTCGAAACGGTGCAGGCGCTCGCTGATGCCTTTGGCGGCGAACGGCGTCTGTTGATTGGCCGCGAGTTGACAAAGTTACATGAGGGATTGCATCGCTGCACCCTGGCCGAAGGGCCTAAGTGGCTCGAAGAAGATGCGAACCGGCAGCGTGGAGAATTCGTGCTGGTCGTAGAAGGCGCGCGCGTCGATGCCGAAGACGAGCACGATCACGACGCGCTGCTGGGTTTGTTGCTGGAGGAGTTGTCGGTGAGCAGCGCGGCGAGGATTGCGGCAGCACTCACGGGCTCATCGCGCAACACGTTGTACACGCGCGCGCTCGCGCTGAAAAAGGACGACTGAAAGCAAAAAAGGGCTGCAATACCGCAGCCCTTTTTGCAGCCCTTCTCTTCGCGAAGATCGCGTCTCCGCAGCCATTCTGGCAATGACGAAACGAACTTATTTGTCGGTCGAATCGCTCTGGTTCGAAGCCAGGATCTGGTTCATCTCGGCCTTCGCCTCGCGCTGCGTCAGTCCTTCGATCTTCACGCGCGCCGTACCGATGCGAGCAAGGTGCAGGACTTTCGCGGCCGCATACGACAGATCGATCACCCGGCCACGCGCATACGGGCCGCGGTCGTTGATCCGCACGACGACGGCGTCGTTGGTCGCCGGGTTGGTCACGCGCACATACGAGCCGAGCGGCAGCGTGCGATGAGCCGCTGTCAGCGCGTGCATGTCGAAGCGCTCGCCGTTCGCCGTCTTGCGTCCGTGGAAGCCGCGGCCGTACCAGGACGCGCGACCCAGTTGATGGAAGTCGGCGATATTGGGACCGTCCGTCAGCGGCTCAGCGTCCGCGAGCTTGCCCTTCTGACCTGCCGCATCCGGCAGTTCTTTCAAACCTGAACCATACGACAGCGGCGCGAGCGCAGCTTGCGCGTCCTTCGTTGCCGCGGAGACACCGCTGGCCTGGGTGTTCGCGCCCGGAGGCACCGCACAGCCGGCCAGTGCCAAAAAGGCAAAAACGCTCCCAACGCGTCGGGGTAGCCGAGTTTTCATAATACGAATTGATACAAATGCGAGCCGCATCACGCGAATGGCTGCGTGTTTGCTTGCGACTCCGGCGGCAAGGGTCCAGCGCGCGCTGCGCAACGCTGGCGCAGAACGACAAAAGCCCGGACGCGGCACATTCAGCCGCAACCGCACGGTTAGTTTTCACGTCTGACGCAACCTGTCCCCGCAGATTCGCCAGACCCCACAAGCCGCCATCGAACGTTCACACGCTCAGCGCCGGAAACACACAGCGCTCAGGAAGGCGGCGTAGGCCCCATCCGGCGTTACGGCAGCGAGGCCGTAGCAGGCGCGTGGCACCTGGCTGGACAGGACGTGCGCATCGATAAAAGCGATCGATGCTGGATTTGCCATCGGATACACCCGACAGCACTTGCTTGATGGTGAATCAGCACCGTTCATTCCCGTTTCATATGACGAAACGGCAGCTGCTCACCCGTAAGACAGCGCGGTCTCCCACGCTCGATACGCGCATTATAGCAAAAACCCAATTCCGCGTTCCCTACCTGTTGATTTCGTCGATGAATTCTCACTATTACTGTAAAAATGGGCATTCGCCACTCGGCTTTCCGGCCAATGGCACGTCCCGCGACGGTCGGTACAATCGAGCTTTTCACGCACCGCGCCGCCACTCATGAAAGTCACCCTGATCCCCGTCACGCCGTTCCAGCAGAACAGTTCGCTGCTCGTCTGCGAGCAGACCGGGCGCGCGACCGTCGTCGATCCGGGCGGCGATCTCGATATCATCAAGGGCGAGGTGGAGCGCCAGAAAGTGTCGGTCGAAAAGGTGCTGCTGACGCACGGCCACATCGATCATTGCGCCGGCGCGAAGACGCTCGCCGCGCATTACGGCGTGCCGGTCGAAGGTCCGCATGTCGACGAGCGTTTCTGGCTCGACAAGCTGCCCGAACAAAGCACGCGCTTCGGCTTTCCCGCTGCAGATGCGTTCGAGCCGGACCGCTGGCTCGACGACAACGACACGGTGACGTTCGGCAACGAAACGCTCGAGGTCTATCACTGCCCTGGCCACACGCCAGGGCACGTGATCTTCTTCAGCCGCGCGCATCGTCTCGCGCTGGTCGGCGACGTGCTGTTCGCGGGCTCGATCGGACGCACGGACTTTCCGCGCGGAAATCACGGTGATCTGATCCGCTCGATCCGCGAAAAGCTCTGGCCTCTCGGCGACGACGTCACCTTCGTCCCGGGCCACGGTCCGACATCGACATTCGGTGACGAGCGGCGCACGAATCCGTACGTCGCGGACGGAGTGGGCGCATGACTGCGGAAATCTATGTGAGCACCGACGTCGAAGCGGACGGCCCGATTCCCGGCCCGCATTCGATGCTGAGCTTCGCATCGGCGGCTTATACGGCGGACAAGCAGCTGATCGGCACGTTCTCGGCGAATCTCGAATTGCTCGAAGGCGCGGCGCCGCATCCCGTACAGGAAGCATGGTGGAAGACGCAGCCCGAAGCGTGGGCCGCGTGCCGCAAGGACTTGCAGCAGCCGGAGGCCGCGCTCGTCGCGTATGTCGAGTGGGTCGAGGCGTTGCCGGGCAAGCAGGTGTTCGTGGCGATGCCGGCGGGCTTCGATTTCACGTTCATGTTCTGGTACATGATGCGTTTTGCCGGCCGCTGCCCGTTCTCGTGGTCCGCGCTCGACATCAAGACGCTCGCGTTCGCGATGACGGGGCTGCCGTATCGCAAGTGCATCAAGCCGCGTTTTCCGAAGCACTGGTTCGACGATCATCCGCACACGCACGTAGCGCTCGACGACGCCATCGAGCAAGGCGCGCTCTTTTGCAATATGCTCGCCGACCTGCGGGCGCGTCAGAGCTTGATCTTGTCCGATGCTGAAGGGGACGACTCAGCAGAAAACGCCAACGACCCGGCGCGAAATTAGGTAATCTCCCTCACCAAGGGCAGCTTCGGTTGCGTTTCGTTTTCCGTGCCTCTAACATTGACGAAAAGGCGACGCGAAAACGGAGGCGCAGTTGACACTCGATACGTTCTCTCAAAAGATCCTGCGTCTTTTGCAGCTCGACGCGCGCCGTTCGGTGCAGGAAATATCCGATCAGGTCGGGCTCTCCAGCACACCATGCTGGCGCCGCATCAAGGACATGGAGCAATCGGGCATCATCCAGCGCTACACAGCGCTGCTCGACCGCGAAAAACTCGGTCTCCATGTCTGCGCGCTTGCGCATATCCACCTCACGCGTCACACGGAAGGCGGCGTCGAACAGTTCGAGCGGGAAATCGCCACCTGCCCGGAAGTGACCGAGTGCTATAGCACGACAGGCGAATCGGATTACATCCTGAAGATCGTCGCGCCCGACATCAAGGCGTACGACACCTTCCTTCACGACCGCATCTTCAAGATTCCCGCCGTCGCACAGGTGCGCACGAGCGTCGTGCTGCGCGAGATCAAGTTCGATACGCAGTTGCCGCTCTGAAGCCGCCGCGCAGGCGACGGCTCACGCATCGCCGCGCGGCTCGCGCGCGAGTTCCTCGCCGGCCGTCGATACATCGACCGCGTGCGTGACGTTCAGCTTGCGCGCGCCCAGCTTGCGCTTGAGCGCATCGAGATCGACCCGCGCAAGTTGCTGCGCTTCGCTTTCGAGCGCGCCGAGCCTCGACGGCTGCAGCGTGACCTCGACGTCGAGCCCCGTGCTGAGATAGTGCAAGTTCACCGTGGCCGCCGTGAGCCCTTGCGCGGCGAGCGCCGATTCGACTTCAGCGGCGATCTTCGCACGCGGCGGCAAATTGACGGGCGGCCGCGCGATCGCATCATTTTCCGGGTCCACGTGAATCAGCGCGTCGAGCACGCGGCTGTCGGCCAGCACGCGCGAGCGCGCCGTTTCCGCGATGTAGTGGCCTTCGGAAACCGAGATCATCGGATCGACGAGAATGTGCGCGTCGACGAGCGCGAAGTCGCCCATCTTGCGCGTACGCAACTCGTGCACGTCGCGCACGCCGGGCGTCGACATCAGCCGCGTGCGCAGATCGGCCGTGGCCGATTCGTCGAGCGCGCGATCAGACAGATCCTGTAGCGCGTCCCAGCCGAACGTCCAACCCATGCGCGCGACCATGAAGCCGACGATGGCCGCGGCGATGGGATCGAGCAGTCTCACGCCGGCAAGGCTCCCGAGAATGCCGAGCGCAACCACCAGCGACGACGCCGCGTCCGACCGCGCATGCCACGCGTTCGCAATCAGCATCGCGGAACGCACGCGCTGCGCCTCATGCAGCATGTAGCGAAAGAGCCCTTCCTTCGACAGCAGCACGACCACGGCCACGGCCAGCGCACTCATATGCACGGCCGGGATGTGTTGGAGATCGGTGAGCCGCGTGCCCGCGCGCCACAACATGCCGACGCCGACCGAGATCAGCAATCCGCCTAGAAAAAGCGAAGCAACCGTTTCGTAGCGGCTATGTCCGTAATTGTGATCGGCGTCCGGTTCGGCGCCGCTATGTCGATTGGCGATCAATACGACAAAATCCGAAATAAGATCGGCAAGCGAATGCACGCCGTCCGCGACGAGTGCCTGGGAATGCGCAATTACGCCCACGACGATCTGTACCGACATCAACACCATATTGAGTCCGATGCTGACGTAAGTGCTTTTGCGTGCGACGCGCTGTTTTTCCGCCGATTGCTCGGCCACGTTGGAAGGCATGTGAAAGAAAGCAGGTTGTATAGTTTAATTCTACCCGCTGCTTGGTGAAGCCGCCGTTAAACGAAGAAAAAACATCTTTCAAATCATGTGCTTATCAAAACGCGAAGCATTCTCATTGTGCGCCGGCGCGTTGCGTATGAAGTTCAATAGCGCAGTCGGGTAATCATAGGCCAATAAAAAACCGCAACCCGAAAAGCGCTGCGGTTTTGTTTAATGCATAGCTCGCGAGAGGAGCATTAAGTCATATTATTTCTCGATGAGAAATTTTTCGCGATCCTGACCTGCGATCCAGCGCGGCGGCTTACCACGGCCCGACCATGTGCTTCCACTGGCGGGATCGCGATATTTCGGCGCAACTCCAGCGCGCGGACGCGACGCCGCCTTCGCCGCCTTTGCACGGCTACCGCCGAGTTCAGCCAAAGTAATGCCGTAATCAGCCATTTTCTGCTTGATTTCGTTTAGCACTTCCGCATATTCGCGCGCTTTCGCCTCTTCGATCTGCTTCTCGAGCTTTTCGCGCTGCGCGAGTAGTTCCCTGTAGGAGGACATAGTTCCCTTGTGGTTCGATAAATGGACGACGGTCTGTGCCGATTAGTCCGGAAAGTGATCATGCCTCGGATTTTGCTGGCGAGATTAACACAAAATAGAAACCGGAGAAAAGACTCCAAGCGAAATTAATTAATCTCAATTTCATAAACTTTCACCACCGTCACAATTGTCAAGCCGCATCGCTCTATTACTCTTTCCCTGAAAAACCTGGCCTGGTAATAAGGCTCCAATTAACTGGCAAAAGATGAAAAACAAGAGTTAATTTACTCTGGAACATTTCATGCCGTGCGAACTTGCACCATGAAATGCAAAATCATCTTTTACAGTGACGTTAAAGGCTGCGATCGAACGGGATTCACGACCCCGTCATCTGTTCGATGCAATCCTCCAATGACGCGCGCAGGGTATTTTCATCGGGTGCAGGCGTCTCGAACGGAACACGGCTGCGTGCGCCTGTCAGTTCGAGGTCGACGCCGTAGCGGTCCACTCCCTCCAATCGCACATGCGGCGGCCGGCGCGGATGACGCTCGAAGAATTCGACCAGCCTCTCTTCTTCGTCGAACGACACCGGGCCGAGCGGATCGAGTTCATCCGCAGTCAGCCAACCCATCGCGCCAAAGCCGCCGATGTAGCGCATGCGTTCGACCGACATCACCCAGAACGAGAAATCGCCCAGCACGAGATAGCGCCCGGCGTCCGGGTGATAGCGGAGGTAGCGGTGGATCACGGGCGGCGACGGCTCGACGTGCTCGAACGTGCCGATCAGCGTGATCCGCTGGCCGTTGAGCACATCGCCGTCCGGCGCATGGACGATCAGGAAACCGGCGCGCGGGTCGGAATGCAGATTGCGCGTGTGTTCGGCAAGCCGGCTCACGAGGATGGTCGGGCGGTGGCACGCGTCGGGCGCAAACGGCAGCACGGTCGGATACGGAAAGCCTTGCGGCTGACGCGCGTGCGTCGCGAGCGTGCCAATCGAAGCCCGATGCAGCAGATGCAACGGTGCGTGAGCAGGGATGTTCAAGTGCGCGCCCTCGGTGGAGTGGATGCGGCGGCGGGCGAAGAATCCAATGGATGAGCCGATGCGATGCAGACGCGCCGCGCGTGGAAAGTCAATATTAGTTCAAGGGCTTGCCGGCACGACGCGGGATGCTTCGCTAGAATCCAAAATCGCTTTCAGCGCGCTTTCCCTCCTGCTGTCGTCCCTTTCACCGAGATCTCCGTGTCCGATCGTCCGTCCGATTCCGCCTCGCTGCCCGCCGCGCACCGCAATCTGCCCGTCGGCGCGCGCAACCGCGCCCGCTACGCAACGATGGCGCTCTTTTTCATCGCGGGGATGATGTATGCGTCATGGGGCGTTCATGTGCCGACGGTGCGCGACCGTTTCCATCTGAATCCCGCGATGCTGTCACTCGCGCTTTTCGCGGTCGCGGGCGGCTCGATCGGCGCGATGGTGACGAATGCGCCATGGATTGCGCGCGTCGGCACGCGCCGCGCGTGTCTCGCGGGCGGGCTCGCGATGTCGGCTTGCGGCGCGTTGATCCTCGTTGTCCCGTGGTACTGGATGCTGCTCGTCGTGCTCGCGATCTTCGGCGCGGGCATGGCGACACTCGACGTCGCGATGAACGCCGAGGCGAGCGCGGTCGAAGAGGCGCTAGGCCGGCCGATCATGTCGTCGCTGCACGGGATGTTCAGCGCCGGCGGGATGGCGGGCGCGGCTGTCGGCGGCACGGCGCTCGCGCACGGCATGGCGCCCGCGCTGCATCTGCTGCTCGCATCGCTCGTCAGCGCGGGCGTGCTCGTCGCCGCGTGTCCTGCCGTGTTGCCGCATGTGCCGCACGCCGAGCATCCGGATGCGCTCACGCCGCGCGCGAACCGCTGGCGCTCGCCGGCGCTGTGGGCGCTCGGCGCAATCGCGCTGATCGCGCTGATCGCCGAAGGCGCGATGTACGACTGGGCGACCGTCTATATGCGCGACGTCGTTGCATCGACGCCCGCTGTCGCCAGCGCGGCCTATGCGGCCTTCTCCGGCGGAATGGCGGCCGCACGTTTCGCCGGCGACGCCGTGCGCGCGCGTTTCGGCGCGCCGCAGCTGACCGCCGCGAGCGCGTCGCTTGCGTGCGCGGGCATGATCGGCGCGCTGCTCCTGCCGAATGCTGTCGCCGCGCTGACGGGCTTCACGATGATGGGCCTCGGGCTCGCCAACATGATGCCGGTGCTGTTCGCGGCAGCCGCGCGCGTGAAAGGCATTCACGCCGCCGAAGGCCTCGCGCATGTGGCGGGCCTCGCGTACTTCGGCCTGCTGCTCGGGCCGGTGATCATCGGCGGCGTCGCGCAGGTGACGAATCTGCCGATCGGCCTGTCCGTCGTCGCGCTGTGCGCGGCGCTCGTCGCGTTCATCGGGCCGAAGGTGTTGCGCTGGCTCGGCATCTGAGCGCCTCCGCTCGCGTTGGGCTCGCTGGCGCGTCGTGCGGCGCGACGTTACGTAACGTACTACGCGATGCGCGCGACGTTTCACCTTGCGCCACCTCCCGGCAAATCTGCACGCATTCCGCCCTTCGCACTGAACCCATTGATTTTGTTAGGGTTCCAGACGATGCCAAGCGATGGCAAGCGCCGTGTGCGCAATGGCATAGGTTTGCTCAAACATCAGACGATGCGCGACGCTGACATGCTCATCGCCTCACCCGAACAAATAACGACGGCAATCGGCGCGTCAGGGAGGACGGCGGACGGCGACAGCGGTCCGCCGTATTTATCGCCGCATCGTTGCCTGGCGCGATGAGCGAGCGCCGCTCCGTCTCGATCAGTCACAGTTCTTGAAACGTGCTGTACGTCTGCCCGAAGTCGTTGCGTTCGAGAAAATTCGTGTAGGTCATCGTCACCGACGCGTCGAGCGCTTCGACGTAATGCCACCAGCCGATCGGCAGAAACAGCAGTTCGCCCGGTTCGAGCGTGCACTCGATCATTCGCACCTGCTGGACGGAAGGAAAGCGCTCGACGTCGATCGCGCCGCCGTCGATCTGCGAATAGCAATGCAGATGGTTGTACATGTGCGCGGTATCGGTGAACGGCACCAGCAGCACGCGCTTGCGTCCGACCACCTGCGCCATCATGTTGTTGGTCAGATCGTGATGGAAAGGGGTCTTCGTGCCGGCCGGTCCAAACCAGAAAAAGCCCGCGTCGGCGGCGCTCGCATCCAGATACTCGCGAACCGGTAGCACATCGGTCCATAACGCCGCGAGCGCCTCACGGTTGCGCGACGCGTTGTTCGCCGTCATATAGAAGTCGTTCGTCACGCCGCTCTGCTCGACGAGATCGACGTAGTCGCGAAAACGCATTGTGCGCTTCAACGCGGGCTGGTTGATCTCATAGTCGGCGTCCGCATTGCGCCCAAACTGCACCTCGACTACCGCGTCACCGCAGCGCGCGCGAAAGTAGTCGAAATTCCATCGCTCGCGCGCGGGCCACGAATCGAACATGGCCGTAATGATCACAGGCCGGTTCTGGAAATAGAACTGCTCGTAAAACGCATCGCGCGGCAGACGCGCGCATCGTTCGATGGAATCCGCTCCGGCGCGCAAGCGATTCAGGTCGCCGTACACGGAAAGCATCCATTCGCGCTTGCGCAAACGATTGCGCAAGCGCGAACCGGCTTGAAAATAAGGGCTTTTCAGCGTGCTATCGATTTCGCATATTGCGTTATCGTGCTCGAACCCGTGTTGAACGAGCAAGGCATGCACGGTTTCGGGCGCTGCGTCGAGCAACAGATTTTCGGCGATCCAGCGACGCCATTCGTCATCGATCAGACGTGTCACGACAGCCCTCAAACGTTGATGTCCCGTCCGACAATATCTCCGGCATTGCGTACGAACGTGCAAAGCGATGCGCAAGGCGTGCGCCCGCGAAGCAAGCCCGACTCGCATGAAAAACAAAAGGCACGCGGGTCGAAACCCGCGTGCCTTCCTGGCGCCTTCCGGCCGGCTTGCGTCAGACGGAAAGCGGCGAGCCGCTCATCCGTCCGCGACAACCGCTCTTACATCTTGACGACGTCGAGCAGCGTCTTCTTGCCTGCCTTGTAGTTGTACAGCGAGATCACGCCATGCTTCAGGTCGCCCTTCGAGTCGAACGTGGTTTCGCCGATCACACCCTTGTAGTCGGTGTTCGGCATCGCTGCGAGGATCTTCGACGGATCGGTCGAGTTCGAACGCTTCATTGCGTCGACGATGATGTACACAGCGTCATACGTGAACGGAGCGTAGATCTGGATCGGCTGGCCGAAGCGCTTCTGATACTTCGCCTGGAACGCCGCGCCGCCTTCCATCTTCTCGAGTGCCATGCCAGCTTCCGAGCAGACGATATTGTCGGTTGCGTCGCCTGCCAGGTCAGACAGCTTGTCGGTACACACGCCGTCGCCAGCCAGCACCTTCGCGCGCAGGCCGAGCTGCTTCGCCTGCTTCGCGAACGGGCCGCCCGTTGCGTCCATGCCGCCGTACATGATCGCGTCCGGGTTTTCGCCCTTGATCTTCGTCAGAATGGCGCGGAAGTCGACAGCCTTGTCGTTCGTCGCGTCGTGCGACAGCACGTTCAGACCCAGCGACTTGGCCGTCTTCTCGAATTCATTTGCGAGACCCTGGCCGTAAGCCGTCGAGTCGTCGACGATCGCGACGCTCTTCACCTTCAGCACCTTGCCTGCGTAGTTAGCCAGTGCCGGACCTTGCTGCGCGTCGGTCGCCACGACGCGGTACGTCGTCTTGAAGCCCTGTTGCGTGTATGCCGGGTTCGTTGCCGACGGCGAGATCTGGACGATGCCTGCATCGCTGTAGATCTTCGAAGCCGGAATCGACGTGCCCGAGTTCAGGTGGCCGACGACGGCGACAACCTTGTCGTCGACCAGCTTCTGCGCGACCTGCGTAGCCGTACGCGGGTCGGCTGCGTCGTCCTGTGCGTCCAGTTGAAGCGTGACCTTCTGGCCGCCGACCGTCAGGCCCTTCGCGTTGATTTCCTCGACTGCGAGACGTGCGCCATTCTCGTTGTCCTTGCCCAGGTGAGCGATGCCCCCAGTCAAGGGTGCAACATGGCCGATCTTGACAACGGTGTCGGCCGAAGCCGTCGTCGCCAACGTTGCAAACAGCATCGCCGCAGCGCTGATCGGCAACAGCTTTTGAATTTTGATGTTCATGTAAGTCTCCGATTTCGGTCCCAAAAACAACGTAATCGCCCTTGTGCCCCGCTTCCTTCACGTGTCGCTCAAATCCCGTGGACGACTCCGCCGGATGCATCGTTCATGCACTTGGCAAGCACGCGTTCCAGCCTGTTTGTGGCAGGTGGCGCCCCGCGCTTGCGCGCAAGTGTAGGCCATCAAATTAATTTGTGGGGTTTTTTTGAGTAAGTGGGAACACTACCAATAGCGTTTGTCCCATTTAGTCGTGAATCGGGCCACAACGCTGTTCCGGAAGCGCCAATCCGCGGGGCTCTCGGGAACACGAGGCTTTCTTCTATAACGTGGGCCTCAAGCTTTGCCGGCATCGTCCGTTAATGCGCCGGATATGCGCCGATCCCGTCATAACGCGTGAACGCAAACGTGATAAAGAAGCCCTGAGAACATTCTCGTTTTTTCTGATTAGCCAATCGCATATATAGGAGTAGGTGCAAGCGCTACCTTCTGTGTTTGACGCGCGCGCGTGCCCATGGCTCTCACACGAAACTCCCGGTAGAGCGCCCCGATCAGTATCACCGGACACACGCTTTCTCAGCGCTTGCGTCGAATCGGCTCATTCAGGATCGCGTTCCTCAGACGAGTGCGTGGACACGTGCGCAACTGATGCGTCGACGCTTGCGAAGCCTGCGCAGCAGGACGGGCGAACCATCGCAATCGTTTCAATCCGCTTACGGGAGCGGCGCCGTCGGCGAAGCGCGTCCAGTCAACCGTCAGCGCGCGGGAGCGCCCGCTGCAGCTGCCTTCCTTTGATGGCACACTGAGCGCCCGCCGCGGGCCAGGCGCGCGCAAACGATTGTCTGCCCGCAGCACAGTCCGACAGCAGCGGCCCCGACCGTGGCATCCCGTTTATGCAAGGAGAAAAAACGTGAGCGTGACTTCCCGATGGATCGACATTCCGACCGGCAATGATTCGTTTGGCGCCTACATGTCGACGCCGAAAAGCGGCAAGGGTCCGGCCGTCATCATCATTCAGGAGATCTTCGGCGTGAACGGCCACATTCGCGACGTCGTCGATCAATATGCGCAGGACGGCTATATCGCGATCGCACCGGACATTTTCTGGCGCACGCAGCCGCGCGTCGAACTCGGGTACGTGGGCGCGGACCGCGACAAGGGCATCGAGATCCTGCAAAAGACCAACGTCGAACTCGCTGTCGCGGACATCGGCGCAACAGCGGCTGCGCTGCGCGCGATGCCCGAAGTGACGGGCAAGGTTGCGGGCATCGGCTACTGCTTCGGCGGACGTCTCGCTTATCTGGCAGCAGCGGAAGGTACGCTCGATATCGCTGTGTCGTACTACGGCGGCGGCATCCAGAATCAGCTGGACAAGGCGCCGCAGATCAAGGTGCCGATGCAGTTCCACTACGGCGAGCTGGACCACGGCATTCCGCTGTCGGCAGTCGGCGAAGTGAAGGAGCGCTTCGCGGGCCGCGACGACGCCGAGCTGTACATCTACCCGAACGCCGATCACGGCTTCAACTGCACCGAGCGCGCGAGCTATCACCAGCACTCGGCAGCGCTCGCGCACGGCCGCACGCTGACTTTCCTCGCCACCCACGCGTAAGTTACGCTAGAGGCGTGACGTGGCTGCGTCGCGCCTGACCTCTGTGCGTCACGTCACCGGCAGCCCGCGCGTGTCGTCAACAACATGCCAATCCGGGCGGGGGTCTTCGTCGTGCAAGCCGATTATCTCGATCATGATGCGATCGGCCTCGCCGATCTCGTGCGCAAACGCAAGGTGAGCGCGCGCGAGCTGCTCGAAACGGCGATCGCGCGCGCCGAGGCCGCCAATCCCGCAATCAACGCGATCGTTCTGAAGGATTACGACGCCGCCCGTCAGCGCGCGTCGCGCGAGCGCGTGAACGGAGGCGCGTTTGCGTCGGGCACCGACGCGCCGGGCGCCGACGCGCCGGGCGCCGACGCGCCGGGCGCCGACGCGCTCTGCAACGGCCCGCTTGCAGGCGTGCCGTATCTGATCAAGGATCTGGGGCTGCCCGTCAAAGGGCTGCGCATGTCGATGGGCAGCCGCCACTACCGGCACTACGTTCCCACCGAAGACGCCCCGCTCGTCACGCTGACCCGCGCCGCCGGCCTCAACATCTTCGGCAAGACGAGCACCTCGGAGATGGGCCAGATGCCTTTTACGGAGCCCGAACTTTTCGGCCCGTGCCGCAATCCGTGGAATCTCGATCACACGCCGGGCGGTTCGAGCGGCGGTTCGGCCGCGGCCGTCGCGGCGGGCATCGTGCCGCTCGCGCACGCGTCGGATGGCGGCGGTTCGATCCGCATTCCCGCTTCGTGCTGCGGCCTCTTCGGGCTCAAGCCGTCGCGCGGACGCCAGCCGACGAATGCCGTGCCAGCGCCCGGCGACCTCGGCATCGATCACGCCGTCTCGCGCAGCGTGCGTGACAGCGCGTTGCTGCTCGACCTCACCTCCGGCAACGCGCAGCGCCCAATGGGCGCGCCCGGCACTTTCCTCGCCGCGACGCGCGAACCGTGCAAGCCGCTGCACATCGCATTCGTGACGGACCCGATGTTCGCGCCCGCGCTGTCCGCCGACGCCCGCGCCGCGCTCGACGATGCCGCGCAGCTCGCGGCGTCGCTGGGCCATCGCATCGCGCCCGTTTCGCTCGGCATCGACTTCGCGAGTCTTCGCGAAGCGTTTCTGATGATCTGGTCGATCAGCGCCCAGAATCTCGTGCTAAAGGCCGATCAGATCACGGGCCGCAAGCCGAACCGCGACGAATTCGAAATCGCGACGTGGACGATGGGCCACATCGGCCGCAAGCTCGGCGAGCGCGAGCTGCCCGAGGCGCTCGAGGTGCAACGCAGCGTCAGCGCGAGACTCGCCGATCTGATGACGCGTTACGACGTGATCCTATGCGCGACGCTTGCATCCGCACCGATCAAGATCGGCGAGATGCAGCCGACTGCCGCCGAGAAAATGCAGATGCGCGCGATCACGACCGTCCCCGTCGAACCGCTGATGCGCAAGCTGCTGACGGATGTCTCGAACAAGGCGTTCGCGTGGGCGGGCTGCACGGAGCTCTTCAATCTGACGGGCCAGCCGGCGATGTCCGTGCCGCTCTACTGGAATGCGCGCGGCCTGCCGATCGGCGTGCAGTTCGCGACGCGCGAAGGCGGCGAAGCGACGTTGCTGCGGCTCGCGGCTCAACTGGAGACGGCGCGTCCGTGGTTCGACAGGCGGCCGCCGCTGATGCCCGCGCGAATCTAGGCCGTCGCGAAGAGCACGGCGAAAACGCTCAGGCGGGCTTGCGCATCGCGTCGAGATCGGCGTGACGCTGGGCGGGCACGCACGCGACGGCGACGATCGACAGCGCGAGCCCGCACATCACGTAGTACGTCGGCGCGAGCGGAGAACCCGTCGTCTTGATGAGCCACGTGACGATGAACTGGCCGAAGCCGCCGAACAGCATCACTGTGAAGTTGTACGCGAGCGAAAGGCCGGTCGAGCGCACGTTCGCGGGAAAGAGTTCAGCCATCAGCGCGCCAAACGGGCCGTAGTAGCCGGAAAGCGTGATTGACAGGATCCCCTGCACGACGATCAGCTTCGATACGCTCGGCGCCGCTTCGAGCCATACGAGCAGCGGATAGATCAGCATCAGCGTGAGGATCAGCGACCACAGCGAAATGCCCTTGCGCCCGATGCGGTCCGACCAGGCGCCCATCACGGGCGACAGCACCACGAGCAGCAGATTGCCGACTATCACTGCCGTGAACGAATCCGCGTAAGGCAGCTTCAGTTGCGTGACCGCGAAGGTCGGCAGATAGCTGATCAGCACGTAGATCGAAACCGTGAGCGCAATCACCGAGCCGAGTCCGCATAGCACGTCGCGGCTATGGTGGGCGAAAAGCTCACGGAGCGTCGCGCGGCGCGCGGTCTGCTTCGCGTGCAGAAATGCTTCGGAATCCGCGAGATGCCGGCGGATGTAGTAGCCGGTTGGCCCGATCACGAGCCCGATGATGAACGGCACGCGCCAGCCCCAGGACTTGAGCGCGTCCGGCGACAACCCGCGCGTCACCAGCGCGCCGACGACGGCGCCGAGCAGTAGTGCCGCCGCCTGGCTCGCCATCTGCCAGCCGCCATAGAAGCCGCGTTTCGAGAACGGCGCCGCTTCGATCAGCAGCGCGGTCGAACTGCCGAACTCGCCGCCCGCGGAGAAGCCTTGCAGCAATCGGCCGATCACGATGACGATCGGCGCGCCGATGCCGATCGCCGAGTACGGCGGCGCGATCGCGAGCAGCAGAATGCCGAGCGTCATCAGCGCAATCACGAGCGAGAGCGCTGCCTTGCGTCCCGCGCGGTCCGCGTACAGACCGAGCACGATGCCCCCGACTGGCCGCATGACGAACGCAACGCCGAAGCTCGCGGTCGTCAGGAGAATCGATGAGTAGTCGCTGCTGGTGGGAAAGAAGAGTTCCGCGATGACGACGGTGAGAAATCCGAAGACGGTGAAGTCATACCATTCGAGCGCGTTACCGATGACGGCCGCCGTGACCGCACGGGTATTGAGGCTCCTGGATGCCCTCCTCGATGCTGTCGACATCGGTGTCTCCCGCCTTCGTCAAGGCGTCGGGTGCGTTGGATTGAAGTTGATTCGAATGGGGCGGCGAAGCCCCGCGCGCACGCCTTGCGAGTGTATAAGAGCACGACATCCCGTTTCAACCACATTCATAAGGCAAAAGCGCGTTCACAAGACAAGAGAGCGCCACGCCGCATTGCGCGGCGGGCGCTCTCTTCGGCTGCCGGGAAAGGCGCGCCGAACGATGCTGCGACGCATCGCCCATCTCGCGCCCCGTGGAACTTCGTGACGCTTCGCTCAGGCCTTCTTGTTATATGCGCTGCACCAGCCCTTGTTCGCCACCTGCTTGCCGGCGAACATCGGGCATGGTGCATAGGCGTCGGTGGGCTTGCCCTGGAAGAAGCTGCAGTTGCCGCAGTCCTGGCCGGCGGCATATTTCGCGTACTTGGCCTTGTCGACCTTCGTCGCGTCTTCCTTGTAGCCGAGTGCCTGCGCGGTCGGATCGGATTCGGCGACCTTCGGCGCATCGGCGAATGCCTGGCGGGACAGCGCGAGCGAAGACGCAACGCCGATGCTCGTGATCAAAAACGTACGACGGGAATTCTTCATGTGGACTCACTCCAGTTCTCTTGTGGGTATTGATCGAGCCGTTCTGACGACAGCCGTCCCCAAGCATAGCAATGAAGCCGACGCGCGTGATGCTTGAAATGCCCGTCATAAGCAAATTCGTAGCGTGAACGCGGAATCGCGCGCGGTCGGCTTATGGAGAGCCGATGCGTGTCACGGCGGCGTCACCTTCGCTACATATCGGCGCTCGCGCGTTCGCACCGTTGGCATTTGCGCACCCGCCGTTGGCTTTTGCGAATCCGCCGTTGCCCTTTGCGAACCGCTCGCGGCTACGCGCGACCGCTCACTTCGCATACGCGCTGCGCGATCGCAAGCGATGCCGTCAGCCCCGGCGACTCGATGCCGAACAGGTTCACCAGCCCACGGACGCCGTGCGCGGCGGGGCCCTGAATCAGGAAGTCGGCGGCTGGCTCACCGGGCCCCGACAGCTTCGGGCGAATGCCCGCATACGCCGGTTGCAGTGCTTCGTCGGGCAGCCCGGGCCAGTACGCGCGGATCGCCGCATAGAACGACTCAGCGCGACGCGGATCGACGTCGTAGCCGATCGAATCGACCCATTCGACGTCGGGACCGAAACGCGTCTGGCCGCCGAGATCGATCGTCAGATGCACGCCGAGCCCCGCTTCGTTCGGCATCGGATAGATCAGGCGGCTAAACGGCGCGCGGCCCGAAATGCTGAAGTAATTGCCGCGCGCGAGATAGAGCGGCGGCACGTGGCGCGCGTCGAGTCCGCGAATCTTGCGCGCGAGCGCGTTCGCATGCAGGCCGGCGCTGTTGATCACGCACGCGGCGCCGATCGTAGTCGGCGAACTGCCGCCGACTTTCACGACAAAACGTCCGTTGATCGCCTCGACCGCTTCGACGGGCGCATGGAACGCGCAGATCGCACCGTCGCGTTCGGCGTCGCCGAGCAGCGCCAGCATCAGCTGATGGCTGTCGACGATGCCCGTCTGCGGCGAAAACACCGCTTCGACGCATCGTAGCGACGGCTCCAGTTCCTGCGCTTCCTCGCCGGAGATGCGCATCAGGTCGAGCACGCCGTTTTCCTTGCCGCGCGCCATGATGCTTTCGAGTTGAGGAATCTGATTGCGCGCAGTCGCGACCAGCAGCTTGCCGCAGCGCTGATGCGGCACGCCGCGTTCCGCGCAGTAGTCGTAGAGCATTTCGCGACCGCGCACGCACAGCGTCGCCTTGAGCGAGCCGCGCGAATAGTAGATGCCCGCGTGTATCACTTCGCTGTTGCGCGAGCTCGTGCCGACGCCGATGGCTTCGGCCGCTTCGAGCACGATCACTTCACGCCCGCGCGCAGCCAGAGCGCGCGCGACGGCAAGACCGACGACGCCAGCGCCGATCACCACACATTCGATCTGATCCATGTCCATTGGACGCGGCTCGATGTGCCGCGTTCTGTCTCGTCATCCACCTGGATATCGAAAGCGTGCGGCACCGTATGAACCGTGGCCGCGCGCTGTCGAACGCTTCGCATGCACAATGCGAAATCGCACAGCGCGCCACAGACACAAATGCCCGCAGCCTTATCCGGCTGCGGGCATCGATATGTGGGAACGCTGGCGCGTTTGACTCAGTGTACGCCGACGACGCGCATTCTTGGTGAATTCGCGCGCACTCTCGCGGGCTGGCGTTCCGCGCGCGCCACAACAGGGTTGATCAATCCGCGGCAGTTGTGTGTTTGAAAAGATGCTGCAGATTCACTTGCGCGACGGGCACGGTATAGCCGCCCATAGCGAACTGCTGCGGGTACGCGGGGGCGTTCGGATTCAGACTCAATTCGCCGTTTGCGCGCGCTTGCGCCAGTTCCGCCCTCACTTCGGCGCGCGTCTTCGGGCCGTTCTGCGTGGACAGAGTTTGCGACGGAGCCGGGCTATAGCCGCTCGCGAAAGCCGGGACGGAGACCACCGCGGAAATTAGCAGCGCTGCAAGCGAAGACTTTTTCATGATCCGTTCCTGACGTGATGTTGGAAACGCGGTTCGCATTTCGATGAACGAAGTCTAGTCCTCGCCTATCACGTTGCCGACCTTGATTAATGGAATTGACTGTTGCTGGATTCATCCATATTGGACGCGAATCGCCCTTCACGCGGCGTGGAATAGCCGCATCATTGGAACAATAAAAAGACCGCGCAAGCGCGGCCCTTTCGCATATCTGGCGCTGGTGCCGCTAGAAACCGATCGGTTTGCGGCGCGAGTTGTAGTCGAGGCGGATATCGTCGGCGCTTATGTGGTCGCGGCCCGCGATGCGCGCCGAGCCGAAGCCGTTCAGGATCGCTCGCCTCATTTCGCGCGGCGACGCTTGCGCCAGCGCATCGAGCGCTTCTTCGCCCATTTCCGCAGGGAAGCGCTGCCCCCAGCCATGCGCCGAGCGGATCTCGTCGTAGATCGACTGCGCGATGCGCCGCGAGCCCTCATGATCCGGCGGCGGAATCTCGTAGACGTTCATCCGGTTGAGGATCGGCTCGGGAATCGCGCGCTCGTCGTTCGCGGTTGCGATCCAGATCACATGGCCGGCGTTGATCGGAATCTCCGCGAACTCATCGATGAATGTCTGCGCGGTGTCGTGTTCGAGCAATGCGTAGAGCGCGCCAAGCGGATCGTATTGCGAATCGCCCGTGGCCTTGTCGATCTCATCGACGGCGATCACCGGGTTCGCATAGCTGCCGTGCACGAGCGCGTCGAAAACCTTGCCCGGCTTCGCGTTCTTCCATTGCGACGACGCGCCCGACAGAATCCAGCCCGCCGTCAGCGAACTCATCGCGACATAGTGATACGACGTGCCGAGCATGCGCGCGAGCTGCTTCGCGAAGTGCGTCTTGCCGATGCCCGGATCACCGAGCAGCAGGATCGGCATCAGCTCCAGCCGGTCGTCCGTTTCGAGACACAGCGCGACCTGCTTGCGGATATCGTCGAGCGGCTCGGTGAAGTTGGGCAGCGCGCCGATCAGATCGTCGATGGACGGCATCCGGTTCGGCTTCACGCAAAAACGCAGATTGCCGACCTTCAGCATCTTCTCGTACGTCGAACGCAGTGCGTCGCTGGCGCCTTCGCTCAGTTCGTTCAGCGCCGTCTCCACCTGATCGAGGTCGTAGACCTTGCTGAACGATGCAACCGCGATTTCCTGTTTCACCATGGCCGTTGTCATCGCTTCACCCCGTCGTGCCGGACTTGCAGCCGCAGCGCCCCGGACGCCGCTCCCGTTTCAGTGTAACGACGCTGCAATCCCATGCAAGCCAGCAGCCACGCGGGTGTGCTGCTAACGCCTCGGCTGACGTGGCGCTTGCTTGAATCGCCACGTCCGCGCACTTATCTGCAATGCACTGTTACCGCCGGACCCTGAACCTTGGCTCCGGATCGGGTGTCAGAAAACCGTTATCCCGATAAAGCGTAAGATGGTCGGCGGTCGCGAGAAAGAACGCGCGGATACCGCACGCTTAGCGAAACGCAGCGATTCCGGAGACTCTCTTTTCATGTTGAAAACCAGCTTCGCCGCCGTCCTGCTCGGCACCGCGCTGATCGCACAGGCCCCGATGGCTCAAGCGCAACAGCGCCCCGCGACGGCCGTCGTCAAATGGGAACTGCAGGTGATCCGCGACGGCCAGCAGATCGATACGTTCGACGGCACGACGACCGTCGGCCAGGCGCGCACCGACACGCATCATCACGTGGTGCAGAACAGCGTCGGCTGCAAGGACGTGCCGGCGGGCAGCATCGATCTCGCGCGCACGCTGACCGTCTCGCCGACACAGGTGGATACGACCGGCGTCACGTTTTCGATCGACGCGCAGGAAACGCTCGAAGAGCCGGGCATGCGCACCACGGACACCGGATGCAAACTGCCGCCACAGCCGCGCCAGGTGAGCGCGAATCATCCGGCGCTGAAGGTGCCGCCGGGCGACTGGACCACATGGACGATCGTCGACAAGGACCCGAATCTCGTCTATCGGTTGCGTGCAAGCGTCGCAGACAATCCGTGAACTCAACGAACGACGTGGATAACGCGGCATGCGAAACCCCGAAGAACTGATACGCGAAAACATCGACCCGAAAGACTTCATCGCGGTGAGCTGGAATCTGCACAAGGGCCGTTCGCCGCTCGGCTTCCAGGCATGGCAGGCGATGCAGCGCTGGGTGCAGTCCGTTCATGCCGATGCGTATTTCCTGCAGGAAGCGATGGCTCGCCGGATGCCCGCGCCCGTGCTGGCCAGCGCGTTCGGCGCACGCATGAGCGATTTCGATAACGACGTATGGCATTGCCAGGCAACCGAAATCGCCGAGTCGCTGGATTTGCAGATCGCGCTCGGACCGAACGTGTTCAAGCCGTCGTGGCGGCATGGCAATGCGATCCTGTCGCCGCATCCGCTCGATCTCGGCGGACGCTGGGACATTTCCGCGCACCGTTTCGAGCGGCGCGGGCTGCTGGTCGCGCGCGCGACGTTCGGCGGCCATGCGGTGACGCTACTGTGCGCGCACCTCGCGCTGACACGGCAAGCCAGGCTGCGTCAGATGCACTGGATCGCGCACTGGATCTCGAAGGAAGCGCCGGACGGTCCGCTCGTGCTCGCGGGGGACTTCAACGACTGGCGCAACGATTCGGTGCCGCTCTTCCGCGAACACGGCCTCGAAGAAGTGGCGACGCTGCTCGGCGAGCCGGGCCGCACGTTCCCCGCGTTCTCGCCTGCGCTCGCGCTCGACAAGATGTTCGTGCGCGGCATGAAGCCCATCGAATGGATACAGCCCGCGCAGGAAACCGCGTGGCTATCGGATCACCTGCCGTATATGGCGCGGCTGCGCGTCGAATAAACGCGAATTTGCGTTGCGAACTTCGCGGTCAGTCGCGCCGCGGCGTCCAGACGAGTTGCGCACTGATCGTTTCGCCGGGCTTTAGCACCCGGTAGCCTGCGCGCTCGCGCACCTGCATGTCCTTCGCGTTGAAGCAGTCGGTCGTGTTCGTGACGGGCTCGACGCACAATTGCGCCTCGTTTGCAGGCGCAAAAACCACCAGATGATCGAACGGCGCTTCGGCCGTCAACGTCAACCGACGACGCTCGTCCCGCCACGCAACCGTCGCTTCGCGCGCCCAGCCGCTGAAGTTGTTGTCGAGATCGAACGCATCGGCGCTCATGCCGTGCTTCAGCGCGTCGACGGCGGGATGAGGCCCGAGGTGAGTCGGCAGCACGTCGACGTCGGTGTGCCACATCTGCCCGACGTTCGCGGTGATCGTCGTATTCGCCGTGCGCGGGTAATACGGATGATGACCCATGCCGAACGGCATCGGATCGCTCGACACATTCTGCGCAGCAAGCGTGATGCGCAGCGCGTTGCCCAGCAATTCGACGCGCTGGCTCGCGCGATAACGGAACGGCCAGTCGCCGCGCACTGCGGGATCGGGCACATGCTCGAAATGCAGTTCGACGGATGTGGCCGTGCGCGCGCCGACTCGCCACAGTCTCTTCCACGCGTGACCGTGCAGCGCGTGCGCGAACCCGTCGTCGTCCGAAGCCAGATCGATCGTGCGTCCGTCGAACTCGAAGCGCGCATCTCGAATGCGGTTGCAGTACGGAAAGAGTGGGAAGCTCGCCATCCGCAGCGGATCGCATCCGGCGATGGCCGCGCGCGTCGCGGGACGCAGCCAGTGCAGCACGCGTCGCGACATACATTCACGTACCGTTTCGTAATAAGCGGCGATCGATCCGCCGACGTGCGGCGCGACCACGAGCGTCGTATCGCCGCTCGTCAGCACGACGAGCAAAGGATCGTCGAGGCGCAAATCGGTGGCCACGTCGTCGGCGGCAGACGGTGTGAAGAAGGCTTCGCGCATGATCGTTTGAGTTGGCGTGGGCGGTTGCGGCGCAAGGCGGCGTCCCATCATGCCGAAGCGGCTCGCGCGACCGAGAATCGCACGTCGAAGCCTTGCGGTCAATATTATTAGTAATAATTTATCCGGAAAGGCGGCTCATCAGACTGACGAGCGACGGCCAGAAAAGCGGGGTTTGCGCGTGTTGTCCGGCGCATATTATTAGTGCTACCGTCTGCACGACGATGCCTGCGGCATCCCTGTCTACAAGCCGCGTTGCGCGGCCAGATCAATGAAAAAATCGACCCAGCGCCGCCCGACGATGACCGATATCGCCAAGCTCACCGGCGTATCGCAATCGACTGTTTCCCTCGTCCTCAACAACGCGACCAGCGCGAAGTTCTCTGAAGCCACGCGCAACAAGGTGCTGAAGACGGCGCAGGAACTCGGCTACCGGCTCGCCCCGCGCGAACCGCTGCCGCGGTCTTCCGACGAGCGCAACCTGATCATCTATCTCGCCGACGAGATCTCGACGAGCCCGCACCCCGTCGTGAACGTCGACGGCGCGCGCGACGCCGCGTATGCAAGCGGCAAGCTGCTCGCCGTGTACTCGACGCACGGCAACGCGGACATCGAGCAGCAGGTGCTCGATGCCGTGCTCGCGAGCCCGACCGTATTCGGCGTGATCTACGCGACCGTCTACACGCGCAAGGTGACGCTGCCCGCCGCGCTGTCGCGCGTGCCGACCGTGCTGCTGAACTGCTACACGAGCGAGGGAGGCCAGTCGTCGATCGTGCCAGCTGAAGTCGCGGGCGGCCATGTTGCGACGGAATACCTGCTGCGCGCGGGCCATAGGCGCATCGGCTATATCAACGGCGAGCACTGGCAGGACGCCGCGAAAGACCGTCTGAAGGGCTACCGCACCGCGCTTGCCACCGCCGACCTGCCGTTCGCGCCGGAGATGGTGCGCGATGGCGACTGGAGCTCGGGCACGGGCTTCGAGCACACGCTTTCGCTGATGCGCGAGCCGCATCCGCCTACGGCGATCTTCTGCGCGAACGACCTGATGGCGCTCGGCGCGATCGAGGCGCTGAAGCAACTCGGCTATCGCGTCCCCGACGACGTCTCCGTGCTCGGCTACGACGATCAGGAGATCGCACGCCACACGCATCCGCCGCTTTCGACCGTCGTGCTGCCGAACTACGAACTTGGCCGCTGGGCCGTCGAAACGCTGCTTCAGGAAGTGCAGAACCAGGCGGCGGGCGCGCCCGTCCGTCATCGGATGGTGAAGCTCGACGGTCCGCTGATCGAGCGCGGATCGGTCGGGGTAATTACCGAGGCAAAAGCGCCAGCAATTAATATTATTAGTGATTGACTGATAATAATTCGCGATGAAATAATCGGCGCGACCGGTCACGTCATCACCGGAGTGCCGGCGGCAGTTGAAGCAAAAAAACACAACATACCCAACTGGTACCTGGAGGAAGACATGGCGTCGCACAATCGGGATTCGCGCCGGCAACGGCTTCAGCCGCTCGCCGCATCGCTCGTGGCAGTCGCTCTGGGTTTCGGCGTCGCGTCGGCACAGGCCGACGACCTGCCGAAGCTCGCCACCAAAACGCCGCTGAAAGTCGGCTTCGCGCAGACGGAGAGCAACAATCCGTGGCGTCTTGCCGAAACGAGAAGCTTCAAGGAGATCGCCGCGAAGTGCGGCTGGCAGCTCGTGATGACCGATGCAAACGGGTCGAACTCGAAACAGGTCTCCGACATTCAGAGCATGATCGCGCAGCATGTCGATCTGCTCGTGTTCCCGCCGCGCGAAGAGAAGCCGCTCGCACCCGTCGTGCTGCAAGCCAAGAAGGCGGGCATTCCCGTGATTCTCGTCGACCGCAACGTCGATCAGTCGGTCGCGAAGGCGGGCCGCGACTACATCACGTTCATCGGCTCCGACTTCATCGACCAGGGCCACCGCGCCGCCGACTGGCTCATCAAGGCGACGGGCGGCAAGGCGAAGATCATCGAGCTTGAAGGCACGACGGGCGCCTCCGCTGCGAACGACCGCAAGAAGGGCTTCGATGAAGTGATCGCGAAGCAATCCGGCATGTCGATCATCGCGTCGCAAAGCGGCGACTTCGCGCGCGACAAAGGACGCCAGGTGATGGAAACGCTGTTGCAGGCGCACCCGGACGTGACGGCAGTCTACGCGCACAACGACGAAATGGCGCTCGGCGCGATCGCCGCGATCAAGGCGGCCGGCAAGCAGCCGGGCAAGGACATCCAGATCGTGACCATCGACGGCACGAAGGGCGGCCTCGACGCGATCGCCTCGGGCGAACTCGGCGCGAGCGTGCAGTCGAGCCCGTTCTTCGGCCCGCTCGCGTGCGATGTCGCGCAGCGCTTCGCGAAGGGCGAAAAGATTCCGACTTGGGTCAAGGTGTCGGACCGCTTCTACGACAAGAGCAACGTTCAGGAAAGCATGCAGTACGGTTACTGAGCGGCTGGCGTTCATCGAGCAGTGACCCGGCCGTGCGCGCCTCGATCCATGCAGCAAGAGACGCGCAGCAAGGCCGGACAGGCAGTGCCTCATCGAGGCGCACGCGCGCCCCGCTGACGGGAAGGGTTCGAAGCGACGTGTCCGTTGCGCGCGTTTCCGCGCTCGACGGGCCGTCGCTTCGCTTTGTCGGGCGTACCATGGACGTCGCGGTCCGACGGCGGCCGTTCTTCGTCGCGCGGCGCTGTCCGTCGCCACTACGCTGAGGCTCACGCAGCAAAGGCATCGGTCGACACGGCAGCTCGCGTCGGCCGCTCTGCATGGGACGGGAGCAAGCGCTAAAGCGCTAACTCCCGTCGACACGTAAGGAGACGTATGTGACGCAAGCCGACGCGCATTCCGACGCTCCACAGTCTTCCGCGCGCGCGCCCCTGCTCGACATGCAGGGCATCGACATTTCGTTCGGCGGCGTGCCCGCGTTGCGCGGCGCGAATCTCACCGTCGCGGCGGGCGAAGTGCACGCGCTGATCGGCCAGAACGGCGCGGGCAAATCGACGATGATCAAGATCCTCACGGGCGCCTATCGGCGCTCGGGCGGCAGCGTGCGCTTCGAAGGCCGCGAGATCGACTTCCGCACGCCGAAGGAAGCGCGCGAAGCGGGCATCAGCACGATCTATCAGGAGATCAACCTGGTGCCGTTCCGCTCGGTCGCCGAAAACATCTTTCTCGGACGCGAGCCGCGCCGCTTCGGTCTCATCGACTGGCGCGAAGTGCAGCGGCGCGCGTCGGCGCTGCTCGAATCGTTCGGCTTGCAGATCGATGTGAGAAAGCCCGCGGGCAGCTATTCGACGGCGATTCAACAGATGGTTGCGCTCGCGCGCGCCGTTTCGTCGGACGCGAAGATGGTCATCATGGACGAGTCGACTTCGTCGCTCGACGAACGTGAAGTCGAGCTGCTGTTCAGCGTCGTGCGCAAGCTGCGCGACGACGGACGCGCGGTGATCTTCGTGTCGCATCGTCTCGACGAACTGTATGCGCTGTGCGACCGCGTAACGGTAATGCGCGACGGGCAGACGGTCGCGCAGAGCACGATGAAGGACATCGACAAGCGCCAGCTCGTCACGACGATGCTCGGCCGCACTCTCGCCGCCGTCGTGCAGGACGACAGCGCCGCGCGCGAAGCGAATCTCGCGCGTCGCGGTGACAAGGCGATCTCCGCGCACCATCTCGCCGCGCGTCCGAAAGTGAGCGACGTGTCGCTCGACGTGCACGCGGGCGAAGCGGTCGGCCTCGCCGGCCTGCTCGGCTCCGGCCGCACGGAAACGATGCGCCTGCTGTTCGGCGCGGACCCGGCCGAGCGCGGCGCACTATCGATCAACGGCGAGACGGTCGCGCTCAAGTCGCCGCAAGACGCGATCGCGCGCGGTCTCGCGTATCTCACGGAAGACCGCAAGGCGGAGGGCATCGTGCCGGACCTGTCGGTGCGCGACAACCTCACGCTCGTCTGTCTGCGCATGCTGTCGAAGCATGGTGTCGTCGATGTGAAGAAGCAGCAGGCGATCGTCGAGCGCTTCATCGCATCGCTCGGCATCAAGCTGCGCTCGCCCGATCAGCCGATCCGCGAGCTGTCGGGCGGCAACCAGCAGAAGGTGCTGCTCGCGCGCTGGCTCGCCGCGCAGCCGTCGCTGCTGTTGCTCGACGAACCGACGCGCGGCATCGACGTCGGCGCCAAGGCCGATGTCGCGAAGATCGTGCGTGAGCTGCGCGACGAAGGCATGGCGGTGCTGCTGTCCGCGTCCGAACTCGAAGAATTGACGGCCGTCGCCGATCGCGCCGTCGTGATCCGCGACGGACGCACGGTCGCCGAACTCGACGGCGCGCACATGAGCGAATCCGCGATCATGGATGCGATTGCCTGGGGCAACGCGGGCACGTCGCAACTGGTGGAAGCGGCGCAGTCCGCGCATGTCGGCGATGCACTGGAGGGCAACCGTCATGGCTCATGAGTCGCTGCGCAACGACGCCGCGCGGATCGGCGCGACGGCATCGGCGCCTGACACGCAGACGGTGAAGAAGAAACGACGTCTCGCGATTCAGCGCGAAATCGTCGTACTGCTCGCGATGCTCGTCTTCAATCTGCTGTTCACGCAGCACTTCTGGTCGCTGCAAACCTTCAACGTCAATCTGACGCAGGTCGTGACGATCGTGATCGTCGGCATCGGCATGACACTGGTTGTGGCGACGGGCGGCATCGATCTGTCCGTGGGCGCATCGATGGCGATTGCGGGCGCGCTCGCGCCGATGCTCTTCATGCACATCGCCGGCCCGTCCGGCATCGCGCTCGCGTTTGTGCTGCCCGTGCTGGCCGCCGCGCTTTGCGGCGTGTTCAACGGCTTTCTCGTGACAAGGCTAGCCGTGCAGCCGATCGTCGCGACGCTCGTGCTGTTCATCGCCGGACGCGGCATCGCACAGGTCGTCACCGACGGCAATCTTCAGGCCTTCAACAATCCCGCGTTCCAGTGGATCGCGCTCGGCAAGGTGGCGGGCATTCCGTTCCAGGTGCTGCTGATGTTCGCGCTCGTCGCGTTCTTCGCGTGGGTCGTGCGCAAGACGCTGTTCGGCCAGTATCTGCTCGTGACGGGCGGCAACGAGAAGTCGGCGTACCTGAGCGGCGTGCCGACCGCGCGCGTGAAGATGATCGCGTACACGCTGTGCGCGGCGCTGTCGGGGCTTGCGGGGCTGATTTCGATTTCGGTGAATTCGTCGTCGGATGCGAACGTCGTCGGGCTCGGCATCGAACTCGACGCGATTGCCGCCGTCGCGGTCGGCGGCACGGCGCTGATGGGCGGCAAGGCGTATATCGGCGGCACGCTGATCGGCGCGCTGATCATCCAGCTGCTGCGCTACACGCTGCTCGCGCACGGCATTCCCGATGCGGCCGCGCTCGTCGTCAAGGCGGCCATCATCATTGCGGCGGTGTACGTTCAGCGGCGCTCGCGCTGAAGCACTCGAACGATCTTGCGAGACACGATCCGATGAAAAAGAACCTGCCCATCCTGATCGCGCTCGGCGCGCTGATCGTGCTCGGCCTCGTGCGCTACGAGCACTTTGCGTCCGGGTACAACATCATGTCCTTCTGGCGCTACAACTCGATGTTCGCGCTGATCTCCGTCGGCATGGCCTTCGTGATCGTCACGGGCGGCATCGATTTGTCCGTCGGCACGGTCGCCGCGCTGGCGAGCGTCGTGTCGGCTCTCGCGAGTCCATACGGCGGCTGGATCGCGGTGATCGCGGGCGCGGGCGCGGGGCTGCTGGTCGGCGTGATCAACGGCGTCATCATCACGCGGATGAAGATCCTGCCGTTCATCACGACGCTCGCGACGAGCCTCGGCGCGCACGGCCTCGCGCTGCTGCTCGGCAAGAACGATGCGGTGTCGGTCTCGTCGGAAACGAACTTCGCCAACTTCGGCCAGGGCGATCTGTTCGGCCTGCCGATTCCCGGGCTCATCGCGCTCGTCGCCGCCGTCACCGGCTGGCTCGCGCTGCGCAGCACGCGCTTTGGCCGGCATTCGCTGGCGATCGGGGGCAGCGAGGAAGCGGCGCGGCTGATGGGCCTGAACGTCAATCGCACGCTAGTCGCCGTGTACGCGGTAAGCGGCTTGCTGGCGGGGCTGGCGGGCGTGATCCTCGCCGCGCAGTTCGGCGCGGGGCAGCCGAACGAAGGCGTCGGCTGGGAGCTGTTCGCGATTTCCGCCGTCGTGCTGGGCGGCACGCTGCTGACGGGCGGCGAAGGATCGATTGCGATGACGATCGCGGGTGTGTTGCTGCTCGGCCTCGTGTTCAACCTGCTGAACTTCGAGAACGGGCTCGGCTATATCAGCCTGTCGGCGTATTGGCAGTCGGTGATTCGCGGCGTGTTCCTGCTGCTCGTGATCGTGCTGCAAGCGCGCGTGCTCAAGCAGCGCGCGCACAAGCACCCGTTCGCGGAAACCGGCGCGGACGCGGACGCGGGACCGGCTGCGGGTTGAAATCCGGGTTGAATCCATGCGTCGCCGGCATTCAAACGGGCGTTGGCGAGAGTAAGATCGCGGTTCCCGTCGTTCCCTTTCAGCCCAACACGCCGCCGTCCGGTGCGGCATATCGTCGCCATGCACCACTACCTGCCGATCCTGCTGCAAATCGCCATCGTCTATCTGATCGCGCTCGTGAGTCCCGGCCCTAACTTCTTCATGATCACGCAGCTTTCGCTGGCGGGACGGCGCGGACTCGGCGCGGCGTCGGCGCTGGGCGTCGGCACGGCATCGACGATCTGGGCCTCGCTCGCGATGCTCGGCTTCGCGACTGTGCTGCAGCGGATCGACTGGCTGTACAACGGCATCCGCATCGCGGGAGCGGTGTATCTCGTGTGGTTCGGCTTCAAGCTGCTGCGTTCGAGCGCGAAGCGCGGCGACGCCGCCGCTGTCGTGGTCGAGACGCCACCCGCCAGCGACCGCGGCGCATACTTCCGCGCGTGGCGCTCGGGCCTGCTCACGTGCCTGACGAATCCGAAGTCGTGCGCGTTCTGGACCAGCGTGTTCGCGACGATGTTTCCCGCGCATCCGCCGATGTGGTTCTACGGCGTCGCGCTCGCGATGATCGCGACGATGTCGGCGAGCTGGTACAGCAGCGTCGCGCTGATGTTCGCGACGGAGCGCACGCAGCGCGGCTATCGACGCCTGCGCCGGCCCATCGACGGCCTGTGCGGCGCGGTGCTCGTCGGGCTCGGCGCGAAGCTCGCGGCGGAAAGCTGACGGCACACGCGACACCCCACGGTTCCAGCTTCGCCAGAAGGGTCAATGCTGCGGTGCGTGATCCGTTTCCGGTATTATCCTGAAATAGCGCTTACCAGCGCCCTGTGGAGCGGCTGCCGTCATTCGACGACTACAGGCAAGCGCCCGTCACGCGGGCGTAGTCCGGAGCCCGCCGGGATGGGCGAGACCCGAAGGGCAACACCCGCGACGGTCGACAACCGGGCACAGGACCCAGTTCCGAACCACCCCAGCAGTGCGCTCTAGCCGCGCCGCAGTCGTCCGTTCCGGCGAATCGAGCGACAGCCCGAACAACACCTGCGCCGGCGCTGGACAGATCCCCGGTTCACCGTCCAACCCGCCGCGGCAATGCCCGGTGTGCTGACGCGCTAAAATAACGGATTGCGCATCATGCCCACGTCGCTGCCGACACGGGACGATGCATCGCCTTTGCCGTGCCGGCCCCGCTTTTTGTGTGGCCGACCTTGTTTTCGCACCATCGAAGAAGCCATGAGCAACCTGAATCCACAAACCGTCCTGAGCGTCCATCACTGGACCGATACGCTTTTCAGCTTCACCTGCACGCGCGATGCGTCGTTCCGCTTCGAGAATGGCCAGTTCACGATGGTCGGCCTCGAAGTCGACGGCAAGCCGCTGATCCGCGCTTACAGCATGGCGAGCGCGAACTACGAAGAGAACCTCGAATTCCTGAGCATCAAGGTGCAGGACGGCCCGCTGACGTCGCGTCTGCAGCACCTGAAGGTCGGTGACCAGGTGCTGATCGGCAAGAAGCCGACGGGCACGCTGATGGCCGACAACCTGCTGCCCGGCAAGACGCTGTGGCTGCTGTCGACGGGCACGGGCCTGGCTCCCTTCATGTCTATCATCAAGGACCCGGACATCTACGACCGCTACGAAAAGGTCGTGCTGACGCACACTTGCCGTTTCGTCGACGAACTGGCGTACAAGGAATACATCACGGATCACCTGCCGGCGCACGAGCACATCGGCGAACTGATCCGCGACAAGCTGGTGTACTACCCGACCGTCACGCGCGAGGCGTTTGCGAACCGTGGCCGCATCACGGATCTGATCGAAACGAAGAAGCTGTTCGACGACCTCGACCTGCCTCACTTCTCGCTGGAAAACGACCGCGTAATGCTCTGCGGCAGCCCGCACATGCTGCGCGACACGCGTGAACTGCTCGACAGCCTGGGCTTCCAGGAAGGCAGCAACAACTCGCCTGGTCACTACGTCGTCGAAAAGGCGTTCGTCGGCTGAGCATTTAGCCGCACGAGACGCGGCGCGGCCCTTCGTCGCGGCCACGCAAGCCGCATCACCCGAAACCGGAGCCTTCGCGCTCCGGTTTTTCTTTTGGTGCGCCCTTTCCTCTCGGGGAACGGCTCGCGGAACGCGCGTCACCGCCCGGCAACCGGGTCGGACGCGCGGTTACAAATTCCATGGCAGCCAATCCATTTTCTGTGTAGGAATTTTTCTGACACAAATGGCCGCCGACCTGATTCACTGCGTAAAAAATACGCGGCAAACCAACATGGACAGCCATTTTTTCTTTTTTTAAGATATGATCGCAGCGCGGCTTCATTTGACAGACTATTAACAAAACTGCCGTCTTTTTGTTACAGAATGTAAATTTCGTTACGCTGTGGCGTAGCGTTTTTCCGTCGCGAATCATGCTGCGGCGGGCATATCTGGGGATCAGGTTCGCATGCGTTCTTTCGTCTATGAGCTGTCGATATCTGGCTGCCGTTTCGGCCCATCGGTTTCGTGAGCGGGACCATGGATACGTCGATCGTCGTCCCGATGCACGCGCACAGCGCGGCCGCGCTCGCGAGCGACGCGCAGCAGCCGGAACCGCGCGCGTCCGATCGTCTCGCGAGCCGTTCCCGCACCGCCCGCAAGCCGGCGGCTCCCGCCACGCAGGCAGCATCGCGCGATGAGGTCGCGCGTCTGCAGGCGCGCGTGCGAGAACTGGCCGTCGAACTGACGCGCACGCAGGAAGCCACGCGCCGCCAGGTCGCGCATGAACTGCACGACAGCGTGGGCGCAGAACTGACGGCCGCGCGCTTCGCGCTGGCCGGCATCGAAACGTGGCTGCCCGCCGACGCGCCGGCGCAATGCGCGACCGCGCTCGCAACGGCGCAGCGGTCACTCGACGCCGTGACGGAAGCCGCCCAGCACGCCGTCGCCGACCTGCACGCGCCGCCCCTCGACAAAGGCATCGTCAACGCGCTGTCGCACTGGACCCACAGCTTCGCCGCGCGCACGGGCTTGCGCATGAGCTTCGTGTGCGCCGCCGATGCGCGCCTCACGCGGCTTTCCGCCGATGCGTCGCTGGCCGTGTTCCGCGTCGCCCAGGAAGCGCTCAACAACGTCGCGAAGCACGCGCGTGCGGCGGGCGCCGACATGCGCATCGAAACCACTGCCACCCATCTGAGCATCGTCGTCAGCGACGACGGCATCGGCATTCCGCCGCACGCGGGCCAGGACGAGCGCCAGTTCGGCCTCGCGGGCATGCGCGCGCGCTGCAATGCGTTCGACGGCGACTTGCGCATTGCCGCCGCTCCCGCCGGTCAGCCGCGCGGCACCACCGTACGGGCCCGTTTCGCGTGGAAAGCGCTGCTCGGCAACGCGTCGCGCCCGCGCGCGCGGCGCACTGCAATCCGTCTGTGAATACCGGTATTTCCTCATGAGCTTGCGCATTCTGATTGCCGAAGACCACGCCGTCGTTCGCGAGGGCGTGCGGCAGTTGTTGATCGACCGCGGCGTCGCCGATGACGTCGACGAGGCGCAGACGGGCGCCGAAGCGCTCGCGCAGGCCTCGAAGCACGTGTACGACGTGATCCTGCTCGACATCTCGCTGCCGGACATCAATGGCGTCGAGGTGTTGAAGCGCCTGAAGCGCAAGGTGCCGCGCATCCCCGTGCTGATGTTCTCGATGTATCGCGAGGACCAGTACGCGGTGCGCGCGCTGAAGGCGGGCGCGGCCGGCTATCTGTCGAAGACGGTCGACACCGTGCAGATGATCTCCGCGATCCAGCAGGTCGCGGCGGGCCGCAAGTACGTGAGCCCCGCGATGGCGGAAGCGCTTGCCGACTACGTGTCATACGACGGCGAGCAGATGCCGCACGAAAAGCTCTCGGACCGCGAATACCAGACGCTGTGCATGCTCGCGTCGGGCAAACGTCTGACGGACATTGCGGTTGCGCTGTCGCTATCGGTGAAGACGGTGAGCGTCTACCGAACGCGGCTGCTCGAAAAGATGAAGCTGCGCAACAACGCCGAGCTCACCTTCTATGTGATGAGCAACCGTCTCGTCGACCTGAATCCGGCGATGACGGCCTGATCGATCGCACGGCGACGCCGCGCCGCGACCGCAAGTCGCGCGTGCCCGTTGCGCGCCAGAAAGGGTTCACCAGCCCACTTCCGCTAAAATTGCGGGTTTTCCCCGACATTGGCCGCGCCCCACACGCGTGCTTCACAGGAGACCCCGCCAGATGTCCCTTTTTCGTAAGAAGAACGTCGAACACATGATCGCCGGCGCACAGGCCGCCGGCCTGAAGAAAGCGCTCGGCGCGCTCGACCTCACCTTTCTCGGCGTCGGCGCCATCATCGGCACCGGCATCTTCGTGCTCACGGGCACGGGCGCCGTGCAGGCCGGCCCGGCGCTGATGCTGTCGTTCATCATCGCGGCCATCGCGTGCGGCTTCGCGGCGCTCGCCTACGCCGAATTCGCGTCGACGATTCCCGTCGCCGGCTCGATCTACACCTATTCGTACGCGACGCTCGGCGAACTGGCCGCGTGGATCATCGGCTGGGATCTGATGCTCGAATACGGCCTGGCGACATCGGCGGTGTCGGTCGGCTGGTCCGGCTATCTGCAATCGCTGCTGTCGGGCTTCGGCATATCGCTGCCCGTCGCGCTGACGGCGGCGTCCGGCGCGCTGCCCGGTCACGAGACGCTCTTCAACCTGCCCGCCTTCCTCGTGATGATGGCGATCACCACGCTGCTGTCCGTCGGCGTGCGCGAATCGACGCGTGTCAACAACCTGATGGTCGCGATCAAGGTGACGGTCGTGCTGCTGGTGATCGCCGTCGGCGCGTTCCATGTGACGCCCGCAAAATGGCATCCGTTCATGCCGAACGGCTGGAACGGCGTGTTCGGCGCGGCGGCTGTGATGTTCTTCGCGTTCATCGGCTTCGACTCGGTGTCGTCGGCGGCGGAAGAAGTGAAGAACCCGAAGCGCGATCTGCCCATCGGCATCATCGCGTCGCTCGGCGTGTGCGCGGTGCTGTATGTCGCCGTGGCCGCCGTCGTGACGGGCATCGTGCCGTCCGCGCAATTCGCGGACGTCTCGCACCCGGTGTCGTACGCGTTGCAGGTCGCGGGGCAGAACTGGGTCGCCGGCTTCATCGATCTCGGCGCCGTGCTCGGCATGCTGACCGTGATTCTCGTGATGGCATACGGCCAGACGCGCGTGATCTTCGCGATGTCGCGCGACGGCCTGTTGCCCGCCGCGCTGTCGAAGGTGCATCCGCGCTTCGCGACGCCGTTCGCGACGACGTGGCTCGTCGGCATCGTCTTCGGTCTGATCGGCGCGCTCGTGCCGCTCAACGTGCTGGCTGAACTGATCAACATCGGCACGCTCGCGGCGTTCTCGATGGTGTCGATCGCCGTACTCGTCCTGCGCCGCACGCATCCCGACCTGCCGCGCGCGTTCCGCTGCCCGGGCGTGCCCGTCTTGCCCGTGCTCGCCGTCGCATCGTGCCTGTTCCTGATGGTCAACCTAAGCGCCGTCACGTGGATCGCGTTCGTGATCTGGCTCGTGATCGGCATGCTCGTGTACTTCGGCTACTCGCGCCGTCATTCGAAACTGGCGCACGGTCAGCATTGATCGCAAACGCGCGCGCCGCCACAGCAATAACAAAGGCGCATTGAACGAAACGGCACGCGCGGCGTGCCGTTTTGCATTTCAGGCTTCAAGATGTCGAGGCGTCAAGCCGTCAATCGGGGACGCGTGCCGCGCACGTTCCACACCCTAGGCGCAACGACGCAAGCGCAATGCAAGCACGTGCACCGCAGCATCTTCTCAAACTCAACGATCTGTCATTCCCTGTGCGGTTCGCCCCATAGCCTGCTACCCTTTTTTGTGTTTTACTTTTTGGCACAAAGATAAAAGCACCAACCGAACCGGACCCTCACAGCAGGCAGGCGGTAGGTAGTGAACGCGGGCCCGAGCCGGTTTCGCCCCATCCGGGGCTCATTCCAAGGGCGTCCCCAAGGAGACAGTTCATGGCGATCAGCATCAGTCTGACGGTGAACGGTTCACCCGTCACCGCGAACGTCGAGCCACACACCCTGCTTGTCCAGTTTCTACGCGAACAGTTGCGGTTGACGGGTACGCACGTTGGCTGCGACACCGCACAATGCGGCGCGTGCACGGTTCATCTGAACGGCCGCGCGATCAAGTCCTGCAACATGCTCGCCGTGCAGGCCGAAGGCCAGCAAATCACGACGATCGAAGGGCTGTCGAAGAACGGCGAGCTGCATCCGATGCAAGCGGCTTTCCGCGAATGCCATGGCCTGCAGTGCGGCTTCTGCACGCCGGGCATGGTGATGAGCGCGACCGCGCTCGCCGAAGCGAATCCGGACCTCACGGAAGACGACGTGCGTCGTCAGCTCGTCGGCAACCTGTGCCGCTGCACGGGCTATCACAACATCGTCAAGGCCGTCATTCAGGGCGCGGCCGGCATGAAAGCCGGCGCGTCGTCGACAGCCGGCGCGACCGCCTGAGGAGCCCGCCATGAACGCACCCGATACGCAGCGCATGGTGGGCATGCCCGTCAAGCGCAAGGAAGACTATCGCTTCCTGACGGGCAACGGCCAGTACACCGACGACATCGTTCTACACGGCCAGACCTACGCCATATTCCTGCGCTCGCCACACGCGCACGCGCGCATCAAAAGCATCGACACCGAAGCGGCGAAGCAGTCGCCCGGCGTGGTCGCGATCTTCACGGGCGCCGATCTCGCCGCTGAAAACGTCGGCGGGCTGCCGTGCGGCTGGCTGATTCACAGCGTCGACGGCAAGCCGATGAACGAGCCGCCGCACCCGGTGATTGCGCATACGAAAGTGCGCCACGTAGGCGATCAGGTCGCGCTCGTGATCGCCGATTCGGTGAAAGCGGCGAAAGACGCCGCCGAGCTGATCGATGTGATCTACGACGAGCTGCCCGCCGTCGTCGACACCGCGCATGCCGCCGATTCCGGCCAGGCCGCCGTGCACGACGAAGTGCCCGACAACACCTGCTACACATGGGGCCACGGCGACAAGGCGGCCACGGATGCCGCATTCGCGAAAGCCCATCACGTGACGACGCTCGACATCGTCAACAACCGCCTCGTGCCGAACGCAATCGAGCCGCGCGCAGTCAACGCGAGCTATTCCGCGCAGGACGACAGCTACACCGTCTATGTGGCGAATCAGAATCCGCACGTCGAACGGCTGCTGATGGCGGCGTTCGTGCTGTCGCTGCCGGAATCGAAAGTGCGCGTGGTCGCGCCGGATGTCGGCGGCGGCTTCGGCTCGAAGATTTTCCTCTACGCGGAAGACGTCGCGCTGACGTGGGCCTCGAAGAAAATCCGCCGTCCGGTGAAGTGGACTGCCGAGCGTTCCGAAGCGTTTCTGTCTGATGCGCACGGCCGCGATCACGTGACGAAAGCCGAACTCGCGATGGACGCCGACGGCAAGTTCCTCGCGATGCGCGTGCATACGATTGCGAACATGGGCGCGTATCTGTCGACGTTCGCGTCGAGCATACCGACCATCCTCTACGCGACGCTGCTCGCGGGCCAGTACGCGACGCCCGCGATCTACGCCGAAGTGAAAGCAGTGTTCACGAACACGGTGCCCGTCGATGCGTATCGCGGCGCGGGCCGCCCCGAAGCGACGTATGTCGTCGAGCGGCTCGTCGAAACGGCCGCGCGCGAAATGAACATCGAGCCCGCTGAAATCCGCCGGCGCAATTTCATCCGCTCGTTCCCGTATGCGACGCCCGTCGGCCTCACCTACGACACAGGCGACTATGAAGCCTGCCTGAGTCGCGCGCTGGAACTCGCGGACGTGAAAGGCTTCGACGCGCGCCGGCAGGTGTCGGAAAAGAACGGCAAGCGTCGCGGCCTCGGCTACTCGTGCTACATCGAAGCGTGCGGCCTCGCGCCTTCGAACATCGCGGGTGCGCTCGGCGCGCGCGCGGGCCTCTTCGAAGCAGGCGAAGTGCGCGTGCATCCGACGGGCTCCGTCACCGTCTTCACCGGCTCGCACAGTCACGGCCAGGGCCACGAGACGACGTTCGCGCAAGTCGTGTCGGATCGCCTCGGCGTGCCGCTCGACAACATCGAGATCGTGCACGGCGACACAGGGCGCATTCCGTTCGGCATGGGCACGTATGGCTCGCGTTCGATTGCCGTCGGCGGCTCGGCGATCATGAAGGCGCTCGACAAAATCGAATCGAAAGCGAAGAAGATCGCCGCGCATCTGCTCGAAGCATCGGCCGACGACATCGAGTTCAAGGACGGCACGTTCCGCGTCGCAGGCACGGACCGCACGAAGACATTCGCCGACGTCTCGCTCGCCGCTTATGTGCCGCACAACTACCCCCTCGACAAGCTCGAGCCGGGTCTCGACGAAAGCGCGTTCTATGATCCGTCGAACTTCACCTATCCGTCGGGTGCGTATATCTGCGAAGTCGAAGTGGACGTCGATACGGGCGAGACGCGCATCGAGCGCTTCACGGCCGTCGACGACTTCGGCAACGTGATCAATCCGATGATCGTCGAAGGACAGGTGCATGGCGGTCTTGGCCAGGGCATCGGCCAGGCGATGCTGGAACGCTGCGTGTACGACAACGAAAGCGGCCAGTTGCTGTCCGGCTCGTACATGGACTACGCGATGCCGCATTCGTCGGATCTGCCGTCGTTCACCGTCGAGACCGCGAAAGGCACGCCGTGCACGCACAATCCGCTCGGCGTGAAGGGCTGCGGCGAAGCGGGCGCGATCGGCTCGCCGCCCGCCGTGATCAACGCGATCATCGACGCGCTCGCGCCGCTCGGCGTCAAGGACCTGCAGATGCCCGCCACGCCGCATCGCGTGTGGTCCGCGATCCACGCTGCACAAAGCGCACAAGCGCGTCCTTAAGCGGAGGCCGACTATGTATTCATTCGACTATCAACGTGCAGCCGATCCGAAGAGCGCCGTATCCGCACTGACCGCCGACAGCGAAGCGAAGTTTCTGGCAGGCGGGCAAAGCCTCTTGCCGACGATGCGCCTGCGTCTCGCGCAGCCGTCGAAGCTGATCGACGTCACGCGCATTCCGCAATTGAAGGAGATTCGCGTCGAGCCGCAGAAGGTGACGATCGGCGCGGCCGTCTGTCATGCGGACGTGGCGAACAACGCGGACGTGCAGCGCGTGTTGCCCGCGCTCGCGCTTCTCGCCGGAGATATCGGCGACCACCAGGTGCGCGCTCTCGGCACGATCGGCGGATCGATCGCGAACAACGATCCGGCGGCGGACTATCCCGCTGCCGTGCTCGGACTCGATGCAACCGTCGTGACTGACCGGCGCAGCATCCCCGCTGCCGACTTTTTCGTCGGCATGTATGAGACCGCGTTGCACGCCGATGAACTGATCGTCGCGGTCGAGTTTTCCGTGCCGGAAAAAGCGGCGTACGAGAAGTTCAAGAATCCCGCATCGCACTTCGCGCTGACGGGCGTGTTCGTCGCGAAGATGGCGGGCGGCGTGCGCGTCGCAATCACGGGCGCCGCGCCATCGGTGTTCCGCGCGACCGGGTTGGAGAATGCGCTGAACGCGAACTTCACCGAAGCGGCCGCGCGCGGCGTGACGATCGCACCCGACGACCTCAACACCGATCTGCACGCGAGCGCCGAATATCGCGCGCATCTGATACCGGTGCTGACGGCGCGCGCGGTACGAACGGCATTGGGCTAGCGGGCAAGTGACGCCGCAAAGCGTTTGAGCATGCAGAGGCCCGGCGCGTCCGGGCCATTTCGTTTATCGGCGTCGTTTGTTTTAGGCCATGTGAGCCGACGCGTCCGGGAGAACCATGCAGCCAGCTTCAATCGACGAAACACTCGCGCTGCTCGCGCGCCAAGGCTACTACGCGAGCCGCGACCTCGCGAGCGCGCTCTATCTCGCGCTGCGCATGGAACGGCCGCTCTTCGTCGAAGGCGAGCCGGGCGTCGGCAAGACGGAGTTGGCGAAGGCGGCCGCGGGCATGCTCGGCACGTCGATGCTGCGCCTGCAATGCTACGAAGGGCTCGATACGGCGAGCGCGTTGTACGAGTGGGACTATCCGCGGCAGATCATGGCGCTGCGTCTCGCTGAAGCGGCCGGCGAAAAGCCCGACAACAGCACGCTGTATCGCGGCGAGTTCTTGCTGAAGCGCCCTCTGCTGCAGGCGCTGTTGCCCGATGAAAACCATCCGGGCGCGCGGCGCGTGCTGCTGATCGACGAGATAGACCGCGCCGACGAACCGTTCGAAGCGTTCCTCCTCGAACTGCTGTCGGACTTCCAGGTGTCGATTCCCGAATACGGCACGGTGCGCGCCGAGCATCCGCCCCTCGTCGTGATGACGTCGAACCGCACGCGCGAAGTGCACGATGCGTTGAAGCGCCGCTGCCTGTATCAGTGGATCGGTTATCCCGAGCGCGAACGCGAACTGGCGATCGTCGCGGCGCGCGCGCCGGAAACAGGAGAAGCGCTGCAACGCCGGGCCGTCGATTTCGTGCATCGTCTGCGCGGGATGGATCTGTTCAAGGCGCCCGGCATTGCCGAAACGATCGACTGGTGCCGCGCGCTCGCGGCGCTCAGCGTGACGGAACTCGATCCGCAATCGGTGCAGAACACGCTGGGCGTGCTGCTCAAGTATCAGGACGATCTCGCGCGTTTCGACGCCGCGCAGATCCAGCAATGTCTCGAGGCGACGGAGTAGCGTCGATGATGCCCGACCGCGATTTCGGCTCTCCGACGCTCGCGCGCAACGTCGTGCACTTCGTGCGGCTGTTGCGCGGCGCGGGCCTGCCGATGTCGCCTGCGCAGGCCGTCGATGCGCTCGAAGCGCTGCACTTCATCGAACTCGATCGTCGCGACGATGTGCGCGCGGCGCTCGCTGCGTTGCTCGTGCGCGCGCCCGATGAGCGCGAGCTCTTCAATGCCGCGTTCGATCTCTTCTGGCGCGATCCCGATTGGGAAGGCAAGCTGCGCGCACTGCTGTTGCCCAAAGTGACGAGTGGCGTGCCGCCGCCGAAGCGCAACAACCGGCTCGCCGATGCGCTCGCCGTGCGTCACGCGAACCAGCGCAAGCAGGCCGCGCCATCCGACGACAAGGACAAACTCGAACTGCACGCGCACGTGACATTCAGCGCCGAAGAGCGCTTGCGTCATCGCGATTTCGATACGCTCACAGCGGATGAATGGCGCACACTGCGCCATCTGATTCGCGCGCAGCGTTTGCCCCTCGCGATGGAACCGACACGTCGATTGAAAGCGGCGTCGCACGGCACGCATGCCGATTTGCGCGCAAGCGCACGGCATGCGGTGCGCGCGGGCGGCGACTGGACCGTGTGGAAGTATCGCGCCGTCGTCGCGCGCAAGCCGCCGCTCGTGCTGCTGCTCGACATTTCGGGCTCGATGAGCAGCTATTCGCGCGCCGTGCTTTACTTCTGTCATGCGCTGTTGCAATCGCGCGAACGCTTGCAGGTGTTTCTGTTCGGCACGCGCCTCACGAACGCGACGCGCGCGCTGAAGGAACGCGATCCCGACGTCGCGATTGCGGCGCTTGCGGATCAGGTCGTCGACTGGTCGGGCGGCACGCGGATCGGCGCGGCGCTCGCCGAATTCAACCGGCGCTGGGCACGCAGAGTGCTGACGGGCAGAGCGACCGTGCTGCTCGTCACAGACGGCCTCGATCACGAAGCGATCGACGTGCTGGAAGCAGAAATGGCCCGCTTGCGCCGCTTCGCGCATCGGATCGTGTGGCTCAATCCGCTGCTGCGGTACAGCGAGTTTGCGCCGAAGGCGCGCGGCGTTCAGGCGATGCTGCCGTTCGTCGATGCCCACAAGCCTGTTCACAATCTCGACAGCCTGGCTGCGTTCGGCCGCGATCTCGCGCAATTGACGCGCGTGCCCCGCGACGCCGCGCGCGCCGCCCTATCTGGAGGAGCAACGTCATGGAGTTGACCGAAACCTATACGCTGCCGGTGCCGCAGCAGCAGGCATGGGACGCGCTGAACGACACGGAGATCCTGCGCGCGTCGATTCCCGGCTGCGACAGCATCGAACCCGATGGCGAGAATGCGTACGCGGTCACGCTGAGCGCGGCCGTCGGTCCCGTGAAAGCGCGCTTCAAGGGCCGCATGGAACTCACCGATATCGACGCGCCTCACACCTATACGATCGTGTTCGAAGGCCAGGGCGGCGCGGCAGGTTTCGGCAAAGGCCAGACGCACGTGACGCTCGAAGCCGACGGCGACGACGCGACGAAGCTCACCTACACGGCTCACGCGCAGGTCGGCGGCAAGCTCGCGCAGATCGGCTCGCGGCTCGTCGACGGCGCGGCACGCAAGCTCGCCGGCGAGTTCTTCAGACGCTTCGGCGAGCAAGTGACGGGCGGCAGTGACGCCGCGCAAGCAAAAACCGGCGACTCGGGCGACACTGTAAGTGAAGCCGCTGACGGCGAAGCTGCCGCCAATGGCGGTGGCGAAGGTGAAGAACCGAAGAGGAAGAAATCATGGACAGCGTGGATCTCGAAGTCCTGAAGTCCAGCGCGCGCTGGCTCGATCAGGGACATCGCGCGCTTCTCGTGACGGTGGTGAAGACATGGGGTTCGTCGCCGCGTCCCGAGGGCGCGATGCTCGTGGTGCGCGACGATGGCGCGGTGGTTGGCTCGGTGTCGGGCGGCTGTATCGAAGACGATCTGATCGATCGCGTGCGTCAGCGCGGCATCGAGCAGACGAAACCCGAAGCGGTGAAGTACGGCATCACGGCGGAAGAGGCGCATCGTTTCGGTCTGCCATGCGGCGGCACGATTCAGCTCGTGCTGGAACCGTTGACGAAAGCGAGCGGCATCGCCGAACTATGCGAAGCCGTCGAAGCGGGCCGCCTCGTTGCGCGCACGCTCGATATGGAAACGGGCGTCGCCAGTCTTTCGCCCGCGCAGGCCACCGATGGCGTCGACTTCGAGGACAAACGCCTGCTGACGATACACGGCCCGCGTTACCGGATGCTCGTGATCGGCGCGGGGCAGCTGTCGCGCTATCTGTGCAATATCGCGGTGGGCCTCGATTATCAGGTGACGGTGTGCGACCCGCGCGAAGAGTACACGGATGAATGGGACGTGCCGGGCACGAAAGTGGTCCGCACGATGCCCGACGACACGGTGCTCGACATGAAGCTCGACGAGCGCTGCGCAGTAATCGCATTGACGCACGATCCGAAGCTCGACGATCTCGCGTTGATGGAGGCTTTGAAAACGCCCGCGTTTTACGTCGGCGCTTTGGGCTCGCGGCGCAATAACGCGGCGCGACGCGAAAGGCTGAAGGAGTTCGATCTCACTGAAACCGAACTCGCGCGGCTGCATGGGCCTGTCGGGATTTATATCGGCAGCAGGACGCCGCCTGAAATCGCCGTGTCGATTCTTGCCGAAGTGACGGCGGCGAAGAACGGCGTGTCGCTGCCGACCTTGCTGCAAGTCGAAGGCGCCAAGGCTGCGCGTGAGATCGCGGCCAACAGCGGAGCGACTTGTAGTATTCCGGATTAGTTTTTAGCTGTGTTCGGCCGCGAGATGACGAGTCGCTCGTGGTCGATTTCTCTTGCCCGGCATCGGCCATTCGGCTGACTGTCGCCGGGTCTCTCTGATCCCTAGCATCGAATTTTTGCGGATGGCTGACGCGAGCTTCAGGCTCGTGTGGCAGCAGGTCCGAAGCCGTCATTATTCCCTTGACGGAATATTCCCTCGGAGGTATATTTTCGATGCCATGGGTCGTTGAGTACACCGACGCATTTCAGGCCTGGTGGGAGGGCTTGCGAGAGGCCGAACAGGAATCCATCGACGCGACGGTGCACTTGCTGGAAGAATGCGGTCCGGCTTTGTCCTTCCCGCATTCGAGTCGAATCATTCGCTCGCAGTTCGGCAACTTGCGCGAGTTGAGAATTCAACATCGCGGCAGACCCTACCGCGTGCTGTATGCGTTCGACCCAAGGCGCGTCGCGATTCTGCTCGCAGGCGGCGATAAGACAGGGCATGACCGTTGGTATGAACAGAACGTACCGCGAGCGGAAATTCTTTATCGGTTGCATCTCATGCAGCTAGCGCACGGAGAAACCAGAGATGGCGAGAAAATTTGAAGAACTGCGGGCAGGCATGTCAGCTGAATCGCGGGCGCGCGCAAAGGCACTGGCGAACAAACTCCGCGCCGAAATGCCTTTGCATGAACTACGTCATGCGCGCGGTTTGTCCCAGGAAGCGCTCGCGAAGCGGCTCAATATCAAGCAACCGAGCATCGCAAAACTCGAACAGCGCACGGATATGTATATTTCGACGCTGCGCGATCATATTCGCGCGCTCGGCGGCGAACTTGAAATCATCGCGCGCTTTCCTGAAGGCGAGGTACGGATCACGAACTTCGCGCAACTCGACGAACCCGTGCGCGAACCCGCCCAGGACGACTAAACGGGCGCCACGAACGAGCGCCCACTCGTCACATCAACCCACAAGCCACAGCCGCGGCGATCGACCCGAGCACCAGCACAACGCCTACCGTCCGACGTCGGCTCAACTCCGTCCACAGCAGCACACCCGTCAGCGACAGCAGAATGAGGCCGCCCGCGATCGTATCGACGAGCAGCACCCAGCCGATGCTCATTCCCACGCCTTTGTGCAAGTTGTTCATCGTGCCCAGAAACGAGTTCTGCGTGCGCTTCACCGACACGAAACCGTTGCCCACCCAATACTCGGCCTGCACGTTCTGGTGCGGACCGGCAATGCCCACCTGCCAGGACTCCGGCTGCACCGCGCTATGGTCGCCCCACGCGACAGGATGCGCCGGCTCGCGGCGCGGCTTGCCGGACTTGCCGTCGATATGCAGTTCGTCCTTCAGCCAGCGCGACATATCGGCGGGCGACTTGAAGCCTTGTTGCGGAAGCGCGATCTGCAACTGCTCGACCTGCGGCTCGCCCGACGACACCCGCAGCGGCGCTCCGCGATGATTCAGCAGAAAGCCCGTCGTGCCGAACAGCAGGCCCAGCACGGCGCCCCACAGGCCGACCCAGCCGTGCACCTTGCGCAGCCACTTGATGAAGGTCGCGCGCCGCGAGCGCTGGCGCCGCGCGGCGAGTTCGTCCGCGTCCATCGGGTGCACGCTCTCAGGCATGACGCCGGCAGGAGCGGCAGGCTTCAGTTCGATCGATTCGGGCGCGTTCAAGTCGGGCTCCTGGCAAAACGGGTCGTACGTCGCCGGCGCACGGCAACGCGGTCAATTGAAAACGGGAGGTGTCGTTCCGGACGGGAAGACGGATGCCCGGCGCGCAAGCGCTCACCGTCCGTCAGACGGCGGCGGCGAATGCGCGGGACAAAGCAGGGCGATCATCGAAAGGCTGGCTGGCGATCACCTGGGAGAAAGATGACAAAAAGCTGGCGACGCCTTTCCGATGAGAATGACTATCATTACACAGAAAGGCGTTTTTCTCAATCGCGCGGATTGCGCGAGAGTCACACGGGCCAGAGCGGCCCTTCCTGCATCGCGCCGATCTGCTCGCGCAATTCGAGAATGCGGTCTTCCCAATAGCGCTGAGTGTTGAACCACGGAAATGCGACAGGAAACGCGGGATCATCCCAACGGCGCGCGAGCCACGCCGAGTAGTGAATCAGCCTCAATGTCCGCAACGCTTCGATCAGATGCAGTTCGCGCTGATCGAACTCGCAGAAGTCTTCATAGCCGGCGAGGAGATCGGTGAGCGCGCGCGACGCTTCTTTTCGCTCGCCCGGCAGCAGCAGCCACAGATCCTGAATGGCGGGACCCATCCGGCTATCGTCGAAATCGACGAAATGCGGGCCGGCGTCGGTCCACAACACGTTGCTCGGATGACAGTCGCCGTGCATGCGGATGCGCCGCACGTCGCCCGCCGCTTCGAATGCGCGCTCGACGCCCTCTAGCGCGAGATTGACAGCCGCTTCCCACGCGGCGCGCACATCGGCGGGCACGAAGCCTTGCGCGAGCAGGTACTGACGCGGCTCGTAACCAAAGGTGTGAATGTCGAGCACAGGACGCGCCGCATAGTCCACCGTTTGACCCACGGCGTGAATACGCCCGATAAAGCGGCCCAGCCATTCGAGCGTATCTTTGCGATCGAGCTCAGGCGCGCGGCCGCCGCGCCGTTCGAAGACGGAGAATCGAAAACCATCGAACGTGTGCAGCGTACGGCCATCGAATGCGCGGGCCGGCACGGCGGGAATTTCACGTGCCGCCAGTTCGGCGATGAATGCGTGCTCTTCGAGAATCGCTTCGTCGGTCCAGCGCTCGGGACGGTAGAACTTCGCGACAACAGGCGGTCCGTCCTCTACGCCCACCTGATAGACGCGATTCTCGTAACTGTTGAGTGGCAGCATGCGCCCGTCGGTGCGCACGCCGATGGTATCGAGCACGCTATCGAGCGCGTCGAGCACGACTTCCGGCGTAAGCCGTGCGAAGGGGACGGCGTGGCCGTCCTGCGGAAATGGAGTGTCTTCGATCATGCCCGCATTGTGCGCCGTGCCGCGCGCAAAGACGAGCGCCAGGAAAGCACGAGCGTCACGCGCGCTGCGCCACACGCCCGACGAGGGCGCACATCGTCACAGACGGAAAAGCGCGAGGCAGTCGCCCGCAATCAATGTATCTGCGCGCCTGCGGGGCGGACGAATTCGCCCGTATCGATCAGATCCTCGAGGAAAAAGGGTTCCGTGTTCAGTTGCTTCGACGTTCCGGGCTCGCCGGCGTACCACGCCACCATCGCCATGTCACCCAGAATGCGCATCACGATTCCGCGCGCGCCTTGTGGCACGGCGATATGCACGGATCGAACAATAGAACCGACTTGCATGATCTTTCCCCGTCCTCCCTATTGCCGGCTTGTTCGGGACTGCGCCGGTCAATGTGCTGATAAAAGCGCCGCAACATGCGAAGGTTGCGTGCGCACCTGGTTCGAAAAACGAAGCGCTCCTCAGGCCTTCGCATCGGGCACCCCGACGCGGGCCGGAGTCCATTGTTGCCTGTTTGCGCACTTTGGCAAAGTAAAAAGTAGCGCCTCGCGAGGCCGCCGTCCGGTCAATTCGGCTTACGAATCCCTGACTGTAACCTCTCGTAACAGGGCCATCATAAACCGCGCCGCACACGCGTCTCAAAAATGCCGATGTAAGCTACGATACGCGTTATATTCCTGTCGCGCACGCCGGCCGGGCTGCCGTTCGCGCAACGCACGCTGCCACCAGAAGCAGCCGCTCCCCGCCCTCACCGGATCGCACTTTTCATGTGGATCGTACGTCTCGCGCTGCGGCGCCCCTATACGTTCGTCGTCCTCGCGCTGTTGCTGCTGATCATCGGCCCGCTGACGATCCTGCGCACGCCTACCGATATCTTCCCGAACATCGACATCCCGGTGCTGTCCGTCATCTGGACATATAACGGCCTGCCCGCCGACGAGATGGAACGGCGCATCGTGTTGAACTACGAGCGCGGGCTTTCCGTCGCAGTGAACGATATCGAGCACGTCGAATCGGCTTCGCTGAACGGCATCGCCGTCGTCAAGATCTTCTTCCAGCCGCACGCGAATATCAGCGAGGCGCTCGCCCAGGTCACCGCACTGTCGCAATCGCAACTGCGCTCGTTGCCGCCTGGCATCACGCCGCCGTTCATCCTGCGCTACAACGCGTCGACCGTGCCGATTCTGCGGCTCTCGCTGTCGTCGCCATCGCTCACCGAGCAAGAGCTGTTCGACTACGGTAACAACTTCCTGAAGACGCAGCTCGCAACGGTTCCGGGCGCGTCGGCGCCGTTGCCTTATGGCGGCAAGCAGCGGCAGATCATGGTCGACATCGATTCGCGCAAGCTGCAGGAGCGCAACCTGTCGCCGATGGACGTCGTGAACTCGATCACCGCGCAAAATCTGATCGTGCCGACAGGCACCGCGAAAATCGGCTCGACCGAATACTCGGTGCAGATGAATTCGAGCCCGGATTCGCTCGCCGGCCTGAACAACATCCCGATCAAGTCGGGGCCCAACGGCACCATCTATATCCGCGATGTCGCGCATGTGCGCGACGGTTATCAGCCGCAGACGAATATCGTGCGCGTGAACGGCCAGCGCGCGTCGCTGCTGACGATCAACAAGAGCGGCAACACGTCGACGCTCGAAATCGTCGATCGCATCAAGAACATGATGCCGGCGCTGCGCAATCTCGTGCCCGAGTCGCTGAACATCGACCCCGTCGCGGATCAGTCGCTGTTCGTGCGCGCATCGGTGCAGGGCGTGCTGCGCGAGGCGTTGATCGCCGCGTGCCTGACGGGCTTGATGATCCTGCTGTTCCTCGGCAACTGGCGCGCGACGCTGATCATCGCCGTGTCGATTCCACTGTCGATGATCACGTCGATCATCGCGCTCTCCGCACTCGGCGAGACGATCAACATCATGACGCTCGGCGGGCTCGCACTCGCCGTCGGCATTCTCGTCGACGACGCGACCGTTGCAATCGAGAACATCAGTCATCAACTCGAACAGGGCAAGAACCTCGAGCAGGCGATTCTCGACGGCGCGCATCAGATCGCGATTCCGACGCTCGTGTCCACGCTGTCCATCTGCATCGTGTTCGTGCCAATGTTCCTACTGACGGGCGTCGCGCACTACCTGTTCATCCCGCTCGCGGAAGCCGTCGTGTTTGCGATGCTCGCGTCGTACTTCTTCTCGCGGACGCTCGTGCCGACGCTCGCGAAGTATCTGCTGCGCTATCACCACCGGCCCGCCGACTTCCATCATTCGAACACGCGCAATCCGTTCATGCGCATTCACCTCGCGTTCGAGCGCGGCTTCGCGAACGTGCGCGAGCGCTATCGCGACTTTCTCGTTGCGCGCGTCGCGCGGCCCAGCATCTTCGTGACGGTCTTTCTGTTGTGCTGCGGCCTGTCGCTTCTGCTGATGCCGTTCCTTGGCCGCGACTTCTTCCCTTCCGTCGATGCCGGCACGATCGCACTGCATCTGCGCGCGAAGACTGGCATGCGAGTCGAGGAAACAGCCGTGGTCACGGATCGCGTCGACGCGCGCATCCGCCAGCTCATTCCGCCCGGCGAGCTGCATTCGATCATCGACAACATCGGCTTGCCCGTGTCGGGCATCAACCTGTCGTACAGCAACACGGGCACGATCGGCACATCGGATGCCGACGTGCTGATCAGCCTGAACCCGGATCATCATCCGACGGCCGGCTACGTGCGCAAGCTGCGCCGCACGCTCACCGACGAATTCCCCGGCGTGCAGTTCGCGTTTCTGCCCGCCGATATCGTCAGTCAGACGTTGAACTTCGGCATGCCGTCGCCAATCGACATTCAGATCGTCGGGCGCGACGTGCAGGGCAATCGCGCGTTCGCGGCAATGCTGCTCGACAAGCTGCGCGCAATACCCGGCCTCGCCGACGCGCGCCTTCAACAGCCTTCGGACCTGCCGCGCATCTTCGTCGACATCGACCGCACGCGCGCGCAACAGGCGGGCTTCTCGCAACGCGACATCGCGAGCAATCTGCTGATCACGCTGTCCGGCAGCCAGCAGACGACGCCGACGTTCTGGCTCAATCCGCGCAACGGCGTGAGCTACAACGTGATCACGGAAGCGCCGCAATACACGATGGATTCGCTGCAATCGCTCGCCAACATTCCGTTGAACGCGAACGGCCACACGAACATTCTCGGCGCGCTGTCGACGATGCAGCGCACGTCGGGCAACGCCGTGCTCACGCACTACAACGCGCAGACCACGATCGACATCTACGGCACTGCCGACGGCCGCGATCTCGGCGCGGTTTCCGACGAAATCAAGAAAGCGATCGCCGACACCAGGGCGCAATTGCCGAAGGGCTCCACGATCGAACTGCGCGGCCAGGTGCAGACGATGAACGATTCGTTCTCCGGCCTGTTTGCGGGCCTGATCTTCGCGATCGTGCTCGTCTATCTGCTGATCGTCGTGAACTTCCAGTCGTGGCTCGACCCGTTCATCATCGTCACGGGCTTGCCGGGCGCGCTGGCGGGCATCGTGTGGATGCTGTTCCTCACGCACACCACGCTGTCGATTCCCTCGTTGACGGGCGCGATCATGTGTATCGGCATCGCGACGGCCAACTCGATTCTCGTCGTCAGCTTTGCGCGCGAGCAGTTGCTCGAACATGGCGACGCGACGCGCGCCGCAATCGAAGCGGGCTTCACGCGCTTTCGCCCCGTGCTGATGACGGCGCTCGCGATGGTGATCGGCATGGTGCCGATGGCGATCGGCCTCGGCGAAGGCGGCGAGCAGAACGCGCCGCTCGGACGCGCTGTGATCGGCGGTCTCGCCATCGGCACGGTCGCGACGCTCGTGTTCGTACCCGTGGTGTTTTCGATGATTTATCGACGGCTGTCGGACCGGCGCGCACGCGCGGCCGCGCACGTCGTCCACCGACCGCAGTGATGCGGCCGCAGCCATAACAACGATGCACAAGCACAGGATCTGGAGTGCCGATGGAAGGGAAACGTCCTGATGAGTCCGCGTCGCACGGGGAAGGCCCGCGCGCCTCATCGAAACGCTCACGCTGGATCGCGGCAGGCGCGGCCATCGTCGTGATCGCGCTCGCAGTGCAGGGCATCTGGTCGCGACACGACGCGCAGGCCGCGCTCGAACGCGACGCGCAGCATGCCGCGCAACTGAGCGTCGAGGTAGTGAAGCCGCAAAAGTCGACGGCGGCGCTCGACCTCGTGCTGCCCGGCAACGTGCAGGCGTTTCTCGATACGCCGATCTACGCGCGCACCAACGGCTATCTGAAGAAGTGGTACGCCGACATCGGCGCGCGCGTGAAAGCGGGTCAGCTGCTCGCGGAAATCGACACGCCTGAAGTCGACGATCAACTGAAGGCCGCGCGCGCCGATCTCGCGAACGCCGAAGCGAATTACGCGCTCGCGAAAAGCACCGCCGAGCGCTGGACGGAAATGCTGAAAAGCAATTCCGTCTCGAAGCAGGAAACCGACGAAAAGGTCGGCGACATGCTCGCGAAGAAAGGCTCGCTCGATGCCGCCCGTTTCAACGTCGCGCGGCTCGAAAAGACGCAGTCGTTCCAGAAGGTCTTCGCGCCATTCGACGGCATCGTGACGGCGCGCAACGTCGACGTCGGCGCTCTGATCGACGCGGGCAGCGCGGGCGGTCCGGCGAAGGAGCTGTTCCATGTCGCGCAGGCGGACAGGCTGCGCGTCTACGTGAACGTGCCACAGGCCTACGCTCAGGATGTGAAGGCGCGGCAGACCGCGTATCTGACGCTGACGGAAGCGCCGTCGAAGCATTATCCCGGCACGGTCGCGCGCGCGTCGGGCGCCGTCGATCCGCAGCAGCGCACGATGCTCGTCGAAGTGGACGTCGATAACAGCAGCGGCGATCTGCTGCCGGGCGCGTATGCGCAGGTTCACTTCGCGCTGAGCGCGCAGGCCGCGCCGTTCACGCTGCCGGGCAACGCGTTTCTGTTCCGCCCCGACGGCGTGAAAGTCGCGACCGTCGATGCGCGACAGCACGTGAAGCTCGTCAAGGTGGCGCTCGGCACCGACTACGGCACGCGCGTCGCCGTCGCGTCGGGTCTGAAGGGCGACGAACTGGTGATCGTGAATCCGCAGGATTCGATCGTCGATGGCGCGTCGGTGCGCATCGTGCATCCGAAGGCGAGTGGCGCCGCCGCTGCGTCAGGTACATCAGGTGCATCAGGTGCTTCCGGTGCGGCAGACAGTTCGGGCGCGAACGAGCAGACCGCGAAGGCGCAAGAATGAACACGCGACGCATCCGTTTTCGTCCAACGGTTCTCGTGCTTGCGTGCGCCGGTCTCGTCGCCGCTTGCACGATGGGGCCCGACTACAAGCGGCCCGCCACGGTGACGGCCGCCACGTACAAGGAACTCGAAGGCAGCGGCTGGAAGAACGCACAGCCCGCCGACACGCAGATTCGCAGCGCCTGGTGGGAGGTCTACGACGATCCCGCGCTGAACGCGCTCGAACAGCAGGTCGCGAGCGCGAATCAGAACGTGCAGGCCGCACAGGCGCGCTTTCGCGCGGCGCGCGCGCAGGTCGCGCAGTTCCGCTCGCAGTTCTTCCCCGTCGTCACTGCAAGCGGCGGCTATTCACGCGCGCGCTCGTCGGAGAACGTGAAGTTCAAGTCGACGGCGGGCAAGACGCTCGATGACTGGATCGTCGGCGCGGACGCGACATGGGAGCCCGATCTGTGGGGCCGCGTGTCGCGCAGCGTCGAAGGCGCGAAGGCGAGCGCTCAGGCCAGCGCCGCCGATGCGCAAAGCGCGCTGCTGTCGATGCAGGCCGAACTCGCCACCGATTATTTCGAACTGCGCGGCATCGACCGCGAGCGGCAACTGCTCGACGACACGATCTCCGCGTACAAGGAAGCCGTCGAGCTCACGCAGAACCGCTACAAAGGCGGCATCGCCACGGATGCCGACGTCGCCCAGGCGCAGACGCAATTGCGCACGACGCAGGCGCAATCGATCGATCTCGGCGTGCAGCGCGCGCAGCTCGAACACGCGATCGCGATCCTGATCGGCCAGACGCCGTCGACGTTCTCAGTGCCCGTCGCGCCGCTCGTCGCCGTGCCCGTGATCGCGCCCGTCGGCGTGCCGTCGGCGCTGCTCGAGCGGCGGCCCGACATCGCCGCCGCCGAACGGCATGTCGTCGATCTGAATGCGCAGATCGGCGTGGCGACGGCGGCGTATTTTCCGAACCTGATCCTGTCGATGACGGGCGGACTGGAAGCGACTAACTTCAGTCAGTGGCTGCTTGCGCCGAGCCGCTTCTGGTCGCTCGGGCCGACGCTCGCGGGCACGCTGCTCGACTTCGGCGCGCGCGACGCGCAAAAGGCGCAAGCGCAGGCGAATTACGACGCAGGCGTCGCGCAGTATCGGCAAACGGTGCTCACGGCGTTCGGCCAGGTCGAGGACAACATCGCCGCGCTGCGCGTGCTTGAACAGGAGGCCCAAGCGCAGGACGACGCCGTCGCCGCGGCGCAGCGCTCGCTTGCGATCGTCACGAACCGCTACAAGAACGGCGCGATCACGTATCTCGACGTGGTGGTCGCGCAGACGACGGCGCTCACCAACGAGCGCAATGCCGTCTCGATCGCGCGCCGCCGGATGGCCGCGAGCGTCGCGCTGGTGAAGGCGCTCGGTGGCGGCTGGGACGCGTCGGCGCTGCCCACCGACGAGCAGCTCACGCATCCCGATACCGCCCGCCGGCCCGCGAGCGCGCCGGACGCGCAAAACGTGGCGCCCGGCTAGCGCACGTTCAGGCCGACGGGCGAACCTGAGACTGCCCGGCTCGACGACGCCGACCGCTCAACCAGCGTATCGTTGAGCCTTTGCACGCGTCTCAGCGCGTTCTACGCGTCGTTTGCCATCGTTTCCGGGAGTTTTGTTGTGACCGCATCGTCGGACCCGAGTCGGCCCGCTGCTTCATCCTCTTCTGCTTCATCCACTTCCTCTGCCAACGGTGTGCCGTATCTCGAACGCGGCACGCGCGCGTACTGGCGCGCGAGTCTCGCGCTGCTGTTCGCCGGCTACGCGACGTTCTCGCTGCTCTACTGCGTGCAGCCGCTCCTGCCGGCGTTCTCGACATCATTCGATGTCAGCCCCGCGCAGAGCAGTCTTTCGCTGTCGCTGACGACGGCGGCGCTCGCACTCGCGATCTTCATCGCCGGCTTCGTGTCGGAAGGATGGAGCCGTCACCGGCTGATGACGGCTTCGCTCACCGCATCGTCGCTGCTGACGCTCGCCGTCGCGTTCACGCCGCAATGGCATGCGCTGCTGCTGTTGCGCGCGCTCGAAGGGCTCGCGCTCGGCGGCGTGCCCGCCGTCGCGATGGCCTATCTCGCGGAGGAGGTGCACCCCGACGGCCTGGGTCTCGCGATGGGCCTCTACGTCGGCGGCACGGCGATCGGCGGAATGGCCGGGCGCGTAATCACGGGCGTCGTCGCCGACCTGTTCTCATGGCGCGTCGCGATCGGCACGATCGGCGTGCTCGGCATCCTGTCGATGCTCGCGTTCCGCTCGCTGTTGCCACCGTCGCGCCATTTCGTGCCGCGCCGCGGCCTCGGCTTTTCGCATCACCGCGCGGCATTGCTGAAGCATTTGCGGCGTCCCGGCCTGCCACTGCTGTTCCTGATGGCGTTCGTGCTGATGGGCAGCTTCGTCACGCTCTACAACTACATCGGCTACCGGCTGCTCGCGGCGCCGTTTCATCTGAGCCAGACGGCGATCGGCGGCATCTTCGTCGTGTATCTGACGGGCGTCGTCGCGTCGCCGTGGTCTGGCCGCATGGCTGACAACTTCGGACGCGCACGCGTGCTGATCGGCAGCATCGTCGTCATGCTATGCGGTCTGCTGCTGACCATGACCCAATCGCTCACGCTGATCGCGTGCGGCATCGCCTGCGTGACGTTCGGGTTCTTCGCCGGGCATGCCGTCGCTAGCGGCTGGGTCGGGCGGATCGCGAAGGAAGCCAAGGGCCAGGCGGCCGCGCTCTATCTGCTCGCGTACTACCTCGGGTCGAGCATCGTCGGATCGTATGGCGGGCGCGTGTGGACCGCGTACGCGTGGCCGGGCGTCGCAGCGCTTGTCGGCGGACTGCTGCTGATCGGCATTGTCGCGTCGGCTCGCCTGCGCTCACGCGAACGCATCGGCGCGGCGTAAAGTGCGCGCGTCAGCCGATCCGTGCACGAGACGGGCGCAACCGACCACAAAAGTAGTAGCTCGCGCCGCCCCGTTCGACGGACAAAACGCATATTCGGAAAGGCCTGTGTAAGGGAACGTCCCGCAACGCAAAGGAATGCGCGGACAGTGGGCACGACGCGCCGAGCCTTGCGCCGCTTTGGTTTGCCGCGCCGCCGACAGAAGCGCGCGTGCGCCGCATCCCACACATTGCCTCGACACCGTCGCCTATACTCGTTGCAGGCGCGCCGCATGCAATCGTTCAATGCCGACGCCGCGCGTCAGACGAGTACAAATGCAACCATCTTGCATGGGACGGGAGTAGGCGCTGAAGCGCCAACTCTGGTCGACCGCCGTGCGTGGGACGGGAGTAGGCGCTGAAGCGCCAACTCCCGTCGACATAGGAGACGAGCATGCACTATTTCACGATCGGTGATTTCATTCTGGTCATCCCGATGGCACTGGCCGGGGCTCTCTTTCTCGGCGCTCTGCCCTGCAAAACCGAGTTCAGGCACAACACGTTGCGCGTGCTAGGCGCGCTGCTCGGAGTCGTGTTTGCGGTCGTGCTCGTCGAAGGTCTTCCCGCGCTCGTCTAGCGAACCACCCGCTCTTCATCCATGACGAGCGGCGTGTCGCCGTCTTCCGATGAACCATAAAAAAGCCGCCCTCGCAGGCGGCTTTTCCATTTTTGCGCCGGGTTGTTTGCCCAGTGATCCTGTGCAAGAACGTGGATCAGATGTGCTGGTCCGTCGACGGCTTTTCCCACAGGTTCACGCCGCCTTCCGTCGCATGACTGTCGATCTCCGCGAGTTCTTCCGACGTGAACGACAGGTTCTTCAGCGCCGCGACGTTCTCGCGCACCTGCTCGGCCTTGCTCGCGCCGATGAGCGCCGACGTCACGCGCTGATCGCGCAGCGTCCACGCGAGCGCCATCTGCGCGAGGCTCTGTCCGCGGCGCTGCGCGATGTCGTTGAGCTTGCGCACGCGCTCGATGTTCTGCGCGCTCAGGTGCTCCTGCTTCAGCGAGCCGCCGCCCGCCTTGTTGACGCGTGCATCCTCGGGCACGCCGTTCAGGTACTTGCTCGTCAACAGGCCTTGCGCGAGCGGCGTGAACGCGATGGCGCCCGAGCCGTTCTCTTCGAGCGCACCGAGCAGGTCCTTTTCGATCCAGCGGTTCAGCATGTTGTACGACGGCTGATGGATCAGCAGCGGCACTTTGTATTCGGCGAGCAGCTTCGCCATTTCGCGCGTCTTTTGCGCCGAGTACGACGAGATGCCGATGTACAGCGCCTTGCCCTGTTGCACCGCGCTCGCCAGCGCGCCTGCCGTTTCTTCGAGCGGCGTGTCGATGTCGAAACGGTGCGAATAGAAGATGTCGACGTAGTCGAGACCCATGCGTTGCAGGCTTTGATCGAGACTCGCGAGGATGTACTTGCGCGAGCCGCCGCCCTGTCCGTACGGACCGGGCCACATGTCCCAGCCCGCCTTCGACGAGATCAGCAGTTCATCGCGGTACGGCTTGAAGTCGTCCTTGAAGATGCGGCCGAAGTTCGTTTCCGCGCTGCCGTACGGCGGGCCGTAATTGTTCGCGAGGTCGAAGTGCGTGATGCCGAGATCGAACGACGTGCGCAGGATTTCGCGTTGCGTCGAGATCGGCGTGGTGTCGCCGAAGTTGTGCCACAGGCCAAGCGACAGCGCCGGCAGTTTGAGACCTGACTTGCCGCAAACGCGGTACTGCATGTCCGAATAGCGTGCTGAAGCTGCTTCGTAAGCCATTGATGGAGTCCTTGTCGAGAACAGGAGTGAAGTCCGCGATGCGAGGCTGCGCATCGCGTGATGAAGGGTGTTCTTAATGGCGGCGTTGGGTTTCGGGCGTGCCGTTGACTGTCGCTACTACGTGGCTACTACGTGGCTACTACGTCTTTGATACCGGTATCAAAGACGGTTCCGGAAACTGCAAGCGCACGGTACACAACGTGCAACCACGCGGCAACGGCCCAAGGCGCTATGTTAGCCAATCGCCGCGCATGCTGCAGTTGCTCAAATTGCGGGACGGAGCCTAGACTCGGCAGTGTCGGTCACATAGACTTCGGCCACTTTCATCCATCGAAGAGGATCGTTCATGACCAAAGCGATTTCGCTCGCATTGATCGTCGGCGGCATCGTGCTTCTGTACTTCGGCGGCCAGTCGTTTCATTCGTTCAGCAACGACGTGTCGCGCGTGTTCACCGGCGCGCCGACCAACAAGACCATCTTTCTGATTGCAGGCGGCATCATCGCGACGCTAGCCGGATTGATCGGGCTCGCGTCGTCGAAGCGCTGATCGGGTGCTGATCAGGCGCGGTCCGCTCTCGACGGCTCGCCTCAGAATGCCACTTCGGGCTTCGACGCGGAGCGCGAGCCCGGCAGCGGCACGTTGCTCGCGCCGTGATAGGTGAAAACAAGCGAGAACTTCACCTGATCGGTGAGATTCTTGCCCGCCGAATGCAGCGTGTTGCAGTGGAAGAACACGACATCGCCCGCCTTCAGCGCAGGCGACACCGCCTTCTGGATCAGCAACTGATTCTCCGGCAGATCCGAGCGGAAGAACTTCGCTTCGTCGAAGCGCTCCGACGTGAAGGCCGCTGTGTGCGAGCCCGGCACGAACCATAGCGCGCCGTTGTCCACGGTCTCGTCGCCGAGCGCGAGCCACACCGACACCAGATCGTCCCGTTCGAACGACCAGTACCGCACGTCGCGATGCCAGCCGGTGAGGCTGCCATACGCGGGATGCTTGGTCATCGCGCAGTTGTGATGCGCGCGCGACAGGCGCGGCTCTTCGCCGAAATACAGCTCCATCCAGCCGCGGATTTCGGGCGCCGTCGCCCATTCGGCAAAGCGCGGATGACGCGCGTACGCATCGAGCAGGCGCCGCACCGTGTGGCCACCCGGCGCGTGCTTCGACTCGGGCGCGCCCGGATAGCGCAGGTCTGCTTCGAATTCGATGGGCGCCGCCGCTTCGCGCAACTGCTCACGCACGATCCGTTTCATCTCTTCACACCGCTCGGGCGCAATGAGATCAGGCACCACGACAAAACCCTGTTCCCGCAGCACCTGAATCTGTTCTTTCTTCGAATGGACTGACATGGACGTTCCGCTCAACTGGTGTTCTTCGAAAACCCAGTAGTCATTGTAAAACGGGCACGATCGGACTGTGCGCCGCCGCGCGGCCGGCATGCAATGCGAACGGGCGGCATTGCACGCGGCATGGGCATCCGTGCGCGTTCGTCGAGCGCAAAGGGCGCAATCAGGCGGGCATCGTCCTCGTAAAAACCCTGAGCGCATCGGACTTTCGACGGTCATCGATCACGTGTAGCCTTGCACGCATGTCGATCGCACTGCACGCCTCATCGCCGTCGGCACGGCCATTCGCCGCCGCTGCCGCCATATACCGCCTTTCCTCAGGCTATTGCGTCCCACCCGCTGGCATAAACGGTGCTGCTTTCGCAGCACTCTTCGTCGCGTGTCACGCTGCCTGATCCCAATGCCATGCACAGTCCATTGAGCACTCGACTCACCCGCGCGTTCAACGCCGCGCGTCCCGCACGCCGCCATGTGGTGCGTGCACTCCGCCATCATTCCGCACGCACGCGCGCGCTCGCGGCGCAGTTGCGCGACGCGAAGCCCGTCGATAGCGTGCGCGTGTGGTTCCGCATCTTCTTCAGCGCATTGCGCATGCAGGGCGCCTCGCGCCGCTTGTCGCTGCGCACGCTGCTGCGCAACCCGTCGTCCGTGCGCATGCTCGGCGTTTCGCCGCGCGCCGCGAAGCAAGTCGTGCTTGCGGGCGCCCCCAAGCCCGCGAGTTCGCCGCGTGGCACGAGCCGCCGTCCACGCCGCGTATCGGCGACGAGCGAAGGCTGGTTTGCATTCGCGCACTGAGGTTGGCCGGCGGGCTTGCGTCGGCGGGCTTGCGTCGGCGGGCTTGCGTCGGCGGGCTTGCGTCGGCGGGCTTGCGTCGGCGGGCTTGCGTCGGCGGGCTTGCGTCGATTGATGATCGCGTTTGCGCGCGATCGCGCCTGATGCTCGCTGCCGACGCGAGCATCGCCCGGTTTTCCCTGCGCCAGGCGTGTTACGCGTAAAAGCGCGCCAAAGACACAAAAGACAACGCCCCGCATGTGCTTCACAGCGCATGCAGGGCGTTTTTTGCTCCGGTCTTGCGACCAGGCCGAACCGCGCGGCATTCAGCCGCGCGAATCCTTCGCTGAACCGAACCGGCTCAGGCGAGCGCCGCAACCGGCTCCGTGCCGGCGGCCTCGGCCAGCACGAGCGCCTTATCAGCGGCTTCCCACGAGAATTCCGGCTCTTCACGGCCGAAGTGGCCATATGCAGCCGTCTTTTCGTAGATCGGGCGCAGCAGGTCGAGCATCTGGATGATGCCCTTCGGACGCAGGTCGAAGTGTTCCTGGACGAGACGCGTGATCGTCGCATCCGACACGCGACCCGTGCCGAACGTGTTGACCATCACCGACGTCGGCTGAGCAACGCCGATCGCGTACGACACCTGGATCAGCGCGCGCGATGCGAGGCCCGCCGCGACGATGTTCTTCGCGACATAGCGGCCAGCGTAGGCAGCCGAGCGGTCCACCTTCGACGGGTCCTTGCCCGAGAACGCGCCGCCGCCGTGCGGAGCCGCGCCGCCGTACGTATCGACGATGATCTTGCGGCCCGTCAGGCCGCAGTCGCCCTGCGGGCCGCCGATCACGAACCGGCCGGTCGGGTTCACGAGGAACTTGATGTCGCCCTTGATCAGTTCCGCCGGCAGCGTCGGCTTGATGATCTCTTCGATCACGGCCTCGCGCAGCGTCGACAGCTCGATTTCCGGCGCGTGCTGCGTCGACAGAACGACGGTGTCGATCGAATGCGGCTTGCCGTCGACATAGCGGACGGTGACTTGCGACTTCGCGTCCGGACGCAGCCACGGCAGACGGCCATCGCGGCGCAGATTGGCCTGACGCTCGACGAGACGGTGCGACAGGTGAATCGGCAGCGGCATCAGCTCGGGCGTTTCGTCGCATGCGTAGCCGAACATCAGGCCCTGGTCGCCCGCGCCCTGATCGAGGTTGTCGTCATGCGCGCGGTCGACGCCTTGCGCGATATCCGGCGATTGCTTGTCGTACGCGACAAGCACCGCGCAGCCGCGATAGTCGATGCCGTAGTCGGTGTTGTCGTAGCCGATGCGCTTGATGGTTTCGCGCGCGACCTGGATGTAGTCGACGTTGGCCGTCGTGGTGATTTCGCCTGCGAGGACGACGAGGCCCGTGTTGCACAGCGTTTCCGCTGCGACACGCGAGTATTTGTCCTGCGCGAGGATCGCGTCGAGAATGGCGTCCGAAATCTGGTCCGCGACCTTGTCCGGATGACCTTCGGAGACGGATTCGGAGGTGAAGAGGTAATCGTTAGCCACGTTGCAGGCTCCTTTTTTGGTTACGGTTGAGTTTCACGTAGCCTGCTTCGAGCCTGAAGCGGCGACGCTTTAGCGGATTTCTGTACCACCGGACGACGATCTGAAAGACCACCGCCCGCCGGCTTCGCCCCGCAAGTTGTCTATTAACTCGGCGAAGCCCTTATTATAGCGACTTCTCTCATTTGTCACAGAGTGTCTGCGCGTGCGGTATATCGACCCTTTCGCCGTTTTTCTTTACCCACCGAGGCCCCGGGTGCTCATCGGAGCAACCGCATGCTGAGCCGCCTGGGCATCACGTTCGCAATTGGTCTTCTCAAGCTGTTCGCCCTGCTGCCCTATGGTTTCGTCGCACGCCTCGGCGACGGGCTCGGCTGGCTGCTCTACCAGATTCCGAGCCGCCGCCGGCGCATCGTCCATATCAACCTGAAGCTGTGCTTTCCCGAGTGGAGCGACGAGCGCCGCGAGGAAGTCGCGCAAAAGCACTTCCGGCATGCGATCCGCAGCTATCTGGAGCGCAGCGTGCAATGGTTCGGTTCGGCAAAGAAGCTCGAAAAGCTGATTCAGCTCGACAGCGAAATCGATCTCACCGATCCCAACCTGCCGCCGACGCTGTTTCTCGGCTTCCATTTCGTCGGCATCGAGGCCGGTTCGATTTTTCTCAACTATTCGCTGAAGCGCACTTGCGGTTCGCTGTATCAGCCGATGTCGAACCTGCAGCTGGAGGAAGTCGCGAAAGCGCAGCGCGGCCGCTTCGACGCCGAAATGGCGAGCCGCGCGGACAGCGCGCGCATCGTGCTGCGCTGGCTGCGCGAGCGCAAGCCGGTGATGCTCGGCGCGGACATGGACTATGGAATGCGCAATTCGACGTTCGTGCCGTTCTTCGGCGTGCCGACGTGCACGCTGACGGCCGTCGGCCGACTGGCGAAAGTCGGGCGCGCGCAGCTGGTGCCGTTCATCGGCGAAGTGCTGCCGAACTACAAGGGCTATCGGCTGAAGGTGTTCAAGCCTTGGGACAACTACCCGACGGGCGACGACGACACCGACGCGCGCCGCATGAACGAATTCCTCGAAGAGCACATTCCCGACATGCCCGAGCAGTATTACTGGGTGCACAAGCGCTTCAAGACCCGTCCGCCAGGCGATCCGAGCTTTTACTGAAACGCGTCTGCACACAGTGGGCGAGACTGACAACCAGTCACTTACAATAGCGGCATGAAACTGAAATTCACCAAGATGCATGGCGCGGGCAACGACTTCGTCGTGCTCGACGGCTACACGCAGCCGCTCTCGTTGACGCAAGCGCAGGTGCGCGCGCTCGCGAACCGGCACTTCGGCGTCGGCGCGGACCAGTTGCTCGTCGTCGAAAAGGCGACCGTCGAAGGCGTCGATTTCAGATATCGCATCTTCAATTGCGACGGCGGCGAGGTCGAGCACTGCGGCAACGGCGCGCGCTGCTTCGTGAAGTTCGTGCGCGACACGCGCCTCACCGACAAGCGCAGTGTCCGCGTGCAGGTGCAAAAGGGCGTCATCACGCTGACCATGCAGGACAACGGCGAAGTCGTCGTCGACATGGGCGCGCCTGTGTTCGAGCCGGCTCAAGTGCCGTTCGATGCAAGCGGCCTCGGCGCGCGCCACGAAGGCAACGACTCGCTCTATCCGCTCGACGTCAACGGCGCGACGCGCTGGGTGTCGGTCGTGTCGATGGGCAATCCGCACGCGGTGCAGGTGGTGGACGACGTCGATGCGTTTCCTGTGCACGTCGACGGTCCTGTGATCGAACATCACGCGCGATTTCCGGAGCGGGTCAACGCAGGCTTCATGCAGATCGTGAACCGCAACGAGATCAGGCTGCGCGTCTACGAACGCGGCGCGGGCGAAACGCTCGCGTGCGGCACGGGCGCATGCGCGGCCGTTGCGGCGGGCATCCGTCGCGGGCTGCTGGACGCGCCCGTGAAAGTGCACACGCATGGCGGAATGCTCACGATCGCGTGGAGCGGCGAGTCCACGTCGCCGCTGATGATGGCGGGCCCGGCGGCCACGGTGTTCGAAGGCGAAATCGAAATAGCCGATTGACTCTGATTGAATCCCTTACCGCTGCGCGGTCCATAGACGGCAGCAGCCCAGCAGCAAGACAGCACGCAAGCGCGCAACCCAAAGCCGAAATCATGAACGATCGCGAAGTCGCCGACTATCTGCTAGCCAACCCCGAATTCTTCGCCGAACACGCGGAACTGCTGGCGTCCGTGCGGCTCGCGAATCCGCATGGCAAGGCCGCCGTGTCGCTGCAAGAGCGTCAGATGGACATTCTGCGCGAGAAGAACAAGCATCTCGAACGGCGTCTGGCTGAATTGCTGCGCTATGGGCATGAGAACGACAGCATCGCGTCGAAGTTCGGCCGCTGGACGACCCGCGTGATGGCCGAGCGCGATCCGGGCGCGCTGCCGCGCACGATTGCAAACGGGCTGCGCGACGTATTCGATGTGCCGCAAGCCGCGCTGCGCGTGTGGGACGTGTCCGAGCCGTATTCGCAGGCGGACTTCACGCGTCACGTCGGCGAGGAAGTGCGCATCTTCGCGAATAGCCTCGCCACGCCGTACTGCGGCGCGAACACGGGCTTCGAGGCGGCGCAATGGCTGACGCCGTCAGTCCCGGCTGTTTCCGGCGACGCCGCGACGACGGCCGAAGGCACGCCGCCCGCCAACGGCACCGAATCGATCGCGCTGATCGCGCTGCGCGATCCCGAGGCCAAAGACGAAGCCGCTGCGTTCGGCCTGCTGGTGATGGGCTCGCCCGATCCGCGCCGCTTCCACGACGGCATGGCCACCGACTTCCTCACGCAGATCGGCGCGCTCGCCAGCGCGGCGCTGAGCCGTCTGCTGCCGCGCTAAGCGCTCGTCACGTGACAACCGCCGATCCGATCGCCGTCTATCTGTCGAGCCTCGAGCACGAGCGGCGGTTGTCGGCGCATACGCTGCGCGCCTACACGCACGAACTCGACGAACTGAAGAAGCTCGCCAACGGACGGCCGCTCGAAAGCCTCACGGCCATCGATATCCGCGGCGCCGTCGCACGCGCGCATTCAGGCGGCCTGTCGGCGCGCTCGATCGGACATCGGCTGTCGGCGTGGCGCGCGTTTTATCGCTGGCTCGCGGGGCGCATCGATTTACCCGCCAACCCCGTCGCCACCGTGCGCGCGCCGAAGCGCGCGAAGACGCTGCCGAAAGCATTGTCGGTCGACGACGCGCACACGCTGATGGAATCCCCCGCGACGGCCACAGCCGAAGGGCTGCGCGATCACGCGATGCTCGAGCTGTTCTACTCGTCGGGCTTGCGGCTCTCGGAACTGGTTGGCCTCGACGTGCATTTCGTGGATGCCGACGGCTACCGCTCGGCAGGCTGGCTGAAGCTCGACGAGGCGGAAGTCGAAGTGCTCGGCAAAGGCAACCGGCGGCGTTCGGTGCCTGTCGGCAGCAAGGCGCTCGATGCGTTGCGCGCGTGGCTTGCCGTGCGCGGCGAGCTGGTGAAGCACGATCCGCATCCGCTGTTTCTGTCGGCGCGCTGCAACCGGATGTCGCCGAACGTCGTGCGCGAACGCGTGAAACGCGCGGCGCTCACTGCGGGCATTCCGGCGAACGTGCATCCGCACGTGCTGCGCCATTCGTTCGCGACGCACGTGCTGCAATCGAGCGGCGACCTGCGCGCCGTGCAGGAACTGCTCGGTCACGCGAGCATTGCCGCGACCCAGGTGTACACGGGCCTCGATTTCCAGCACCTCGCGCGAATCTACGACCAGGCGCACCCGCGCGCAAAAAAACGCGACTGACGCTGCCCGCGCTTTGCAGGCAATCAGTCATATCCGCTTTGCCGCTTCGCGCGGCACATTGTTCCGCTGAAATTCTCACGAAGTCATGAATACCGTTACGCTGAAACCGTCGAAAGAGAAATCGCTGCTGCGCCGCCATCCGTGGGTCTACGCGAATGCGATCGATCGCGTCGACGGCAAGCCCGCCGCCGGCACGACGGTGCTGGTGCGCGCGCACGACGGCCGCTTTCTCGCGCGCGCCGCGTGGAGCCCGCATTCGCAGATCCGCGCGCGCGTCTGGAGCTTCGATGAAAACGAACCCATCGATCACGCGTTCTTCAAGCGCCGCGTACAGCGCGCGCTTGCGCATCGTCTGGCGATGGTGCGCGGCACGGGCGCGGTGCGGCTGATCTTCGGCGAGGCGGACGGCCTGCCGGGGCTGATCGTCGATTACTACATCGCGGACGACGCAACCAACCCGGTGGCTCTTACGGACGCGGGCAAGCGCGGCCAGATCGTCTGCCAGTTCATGGCGGCGGGCGTCGAAGCGTGGAAGGACGCGATCGTGCAAGCGCTGACGGGCGCGACGGGATGCCCGAACGTGTATGAGCGCTCGGATGTGTCGATCCGCGAAAAGGAAGGGCTCGATCAGACGACGGGCGTGCTCGCCGGCGACGCGCCGCCCGAAACGCTGATCGTCAGCGAGAACGGCGTGCGCTATCACGTCGACGTGCGCAACGGCCACAAGACGGGCTTCTACGTCGATCAGCGCGACAACCGCGCGCTGGTGCAGGAGCTGTCGAACGACCGCGACGTGCTGAACTGCTTCTGCTACACGGGAGGCTTTTCGCTCGCGGCGCTCACGGGCGGCGCGAAGCGCGTCGTGTCGATCGATTCGTCGGGCGAGGCACTGGCGATTGCGCAGCAGAACGTCGCGGCCAACGGCTTCGACGCGCAGCGCGCCACATGGCTCGACGCCGACGCATTCAAGACGCTGCGCCGCCTGTACGACGACGGCGAGCGTTTCGACCTCGTGGTGCTCGATCCGCCGAAGTTCGCGCCTTCGCGCGAGCACGTGGACCGCGCCGCGCGCGCGTACAAGGACATCAACCTGACCGGGCTCAAGCTGCTGCGGCCGGGCGGGCTGCTGTTCACATATTCGTGCTCGGGCGCGATCGATGCTGAGCTGTTCCAGAAGATCGTCGCGGGCGCGGCCGCCGACGCGCGCGTCGATGCGCGCATCCTCAAGCGGCTGGGCGCGGGCGTCGATCATCCGCTGCTGACGGCGTTCCCCGAAGGCGAATATCTGAAAGGCCTATTGTTGCAAACTGCCTGATCGCCCATAGTTAGGCGTTTATTTCCCCGGCAGCGACGGGGCTTTAACCGCCCGGCAGCGGCGCCCCGGCAGTTATGCTTCAATATTCCGTTGGATTCCTGCGGTTCGGGCCCTGCGCGGTCTGCACCCCAGATTGACGAACACAAGGCGACTTCACATGGCGAACAACATGATCCCAGTTACTATCCTGACCGGCTTCCTCGGCAGCGGCAAAACCACGCTGCTCAAGCGCATCCTGAACGAGAAGCACGGCATGAAGATCGCCGTGATCGAGAACGAGTTCGGCGAAGAGAACATCGACAACGACATCCTCGTTCAGGACACCGGCGAGCAGATCATCCAGATGAGCAACGGCTGCATCTGCTGCACGATTCGCGGCGACCTGTCGCGCGTGCTCGGCGACCTCGCCGCGCAGAAGCAGGAAGGCAAGCTCGATTTCGACCGCGTCGTGATCGAGACGACGGGCCTCGCCAATCCGGGCCCCGTCGCGCAGACGTTCTTCATGGATAACCAGATCGCCGACGAATTCCTGCTCGACGCGATCATCACGCTCGTCGATGCGAAGCACGGCGATCAGCAGCTCGACGAGCACGAAGTCGTGCAGCGCCAGATCGGCTTCGCGGACCGCCTGTTCTTGACGAAGGCCGATCTCGTCGATGACGCAACGCTCAGCGATCTGCGCCACCGCCTGCTGCACATGAATCCGAGAGCGCAGATTCGCGTCGTGAACTTTGGCGATGCAGACATCAAGGAAGTCTTCGATCTGCGCGGCTTCAACCTGAACGCGAAGCTGGAAATCGACCCGGACTTCCTCGCCGAAGACGAGCACGGCCACGCGCACGATCACGACCATGACCACGCGAACTGCGATCACGATCATGGCCAATGCGATCACGAAGGCCACGATCACGGGCATCACCACCACCATCACGCGCATCACGACGACAAGATCAAGTCGTTCGTTTTCCGCAGCGATCGCCCGTTCGATCCGAACAAGCTCGAAGACTTCCTCGGCGGCATTCTGCAGATTTATGGCGAGCGTCTGCTGCGCTACAAGGGCGTGCTGTACATGAAGGGCGTCGATCGAAAGGTCGTCTTCCAGGGCGTGCATCAGATGATGGGCAGCGATCTCGCAGCCAAATGGCAGCCCATTGAGAAGAAGACGAACAAGATGGTGTTCATCGGCATCGAGTTGCCGCAGGATCTGATCACCGACGGGCTCCAAGCCTGCCTCGCCTAAATCGGTCTTATCTGCTTCATGTCTGCCCCAACCGCCATTTTCTCGCCGCTGGCGCGCGAAAATCGATTCAAACGCGTAGGCACGGCAATTAAACGGCCGGTTCCCGGTCAAAGCACGTGAAAACCCTGTTGTGAGAATACGTGTACGACCATCGCTTTTTAGCGGACAGCGCGTTATATTTTCACGATAAGTGCGGTTTGCGGCAGGGATTTCCCCCGCTTGCGGTTTCGTATTGTGATTCAGTTACAATACGGCCCCACTGGAGAAAGAGAACGATTTTGCCCGGTCTAAAACGCGTCGCCGCGTCGCAGCCGTGCCGGGCCTGAAAACGGCGCCGGAAAATCTCATCCGGGGATATCGCCGATAGCCGGCCGGCGCACTCCGGCTCATAACGCGCTGCCGGGAAGCATTGCCTCAGGAGCATTTGAAGAATCGGTTTCCAGAGGAGTTCGGCCCCGCAACGGCGCTTCGGCGTCACGACAGCCCACCGTCCGTGTTCGCCGGCGCTCAATCGAGCGTCATCGAGGCGCCTTTGCGGGCAACACGAAAGTGCGGGCAATGATTTGCCTCACATTGAAGAAGCAAGCCAGATGACGACGAAACGACTCTTGACCGAAGCCGAAATCCTGAAGATGAGCGACAAGGATTACATGAATGAGGATCAGCTCGCTTTCTTCAAGAACCGGCTCGAACAGCTGCAGGCGGAAATCCTCCGCAACGCCGGCCAGACCACCGAAAATCTGCGCGAAACCGTGATCGTGCCGGACCCGGCCGACCGCGCGACGATCGAGGAAGAGCATGCGCTGGAACTGCGCACGCGCGACCGCGAGCGCAAGCTGCTGAAGAAGGTGCAGCAGTCGCTTGCGCGCATCGAATCGGGCGAGTACGGATGGTGCGAGGAAACGGGTGAGCCTATCGGCATTCCGCGTCTGCTTGCGCGGCCGACGGCGACCCTGTCGCTCGAAGCGCAGGAACGCCGCGAATTGCGCCAGAAGCTGTTCGGCGACTGATCGCCCGACGGCGCGGTTTTCGGGGTCCGCGCCCCTTCGACGCTTCGTGAGAGGCGCACGGTGAAACGTGCGCCTCTTTTCTTTTGTAAAGCGCATCTTTAACGATGTCTGCGCCCATATCGACCCGCCAATCATCCGGCAATCGGTAAATGCGCATCGCATCGACCTTGATGCCGACTGACGTCAGCACCTTTTACCGCTGAATCGGCCGGGCTCTTTTTCTGCTTTTCTCAAGCTGTCGAGACTTCCGCTCTTGATATGGCAGCGCCCGCCCTAAAATAAATCGGACATGCGTTGCACGCGCGCGCGGCGCCTGGCATCGCGCGGCGTCCGCTCCGGATTCCGTGGTGGCGCATCGGCGCCTCCACGTCCTCCCTGTCGGCCGAAGTCGGTGCTTTGGCGCTTGCTTCGGCCCCACGCAATTAATTGCGGTTTTGCAAAAGGAACGCATATGGAGCAATTTCACGGCACGACGATCGTTTCCGTGCGACGCGGCGACAAGGTCGCGCTCGGCGGCGACGGCCAGGTCACGCTGGGCAACATCGTCATGAAAGGCGGCGCGAAGAAAGTCCGGCGCATCTACAACGGCAAGGTGCTGGTCGGCTTCGCGGGCGGCACGGCCGACGCCTTCTCGCTGCTCGACCGCTTCGAAGCGAAGCTCGAAAAGCATCAGGGCAATCTCACGCGCGCTGCCGTCGAGCTGGCTAAAGACTGGCGCACCGACCGCATGCTGCGCCGTCTCGAAGCGATGCTGATCACAGCCGACGCGACCACCACGCTGGTCATCACCGGCAACGGCGACGTGCTCGATCCCGAGGGCGGCATCTGCGCGATCGGCTCGGGCGGCGCGTACGCGCAGGCCGCAGCGAGGGCGCTCGCGGACAACACGGATCTTTCGCCGCGCGACATCGTCGAAAAGGCGCTGGTGATTGCCGGCGACATGTGTATCTACACGAACCACAACCGCGTCATCGAAACGATCGAGTAAGGACACACGATGAGCACCATGACTCCCGCCGAGATCGTCTCGGAACTCGACAAGCACATCATCGGCCAGCATCGCGCGAAGAAAGCCGTCGCGGTGGCGCTGCGCAACCGCTGGCGCCGCCAGCAGGTTGCCGAGCCGCTGCGCCAGGAAATCACGCCGAAGAACATCCTGATGATCGGGCCGACGGGCGTCGGCAAGACGGAAATCGCGCGGCGTCTCGCGAAGCTCGCGGACGCGCCGTTCATCAAGATCGAAGCGACCAAGTTCACGGAAGTCGGCTATGTCGGCCGCGACGTCGACAGCATCGTGCGCGACCTGATGGAAATCTCCGTCAAGCAGACGCGCGAGACCGAAATGCGCAAGGTCCGCACGAAGGCCGAAGATCTCGCCGAAGACCGCATCCTCGATATCCTGCTGCCGGGCGCGCGCACGGTCGGCTTCGGCTCGGGTCACGAAGCGAGCGGCGACGAATCGAACACGACGCGTCAGACGTTCCGCAAGCGCCTGCGCGAAGGGCAGCTCGACGACAAGGAACTCGAGCTCGACATCGAAATGCCGCAGCCGGCGATGGACATCATGGGGCCGCCGGGCATGGAAGACATGACCGAGCAGATCCGCTCGATGTTCGCGAATCTCGGCGGCGGCAAGAAGACGCGCCGCAAGGTGAAGGTGAGAGAAGCGCTGAAGCTCCTCACGGACGAAGAAGCCGCGAAGATGCTGAACGACGAAGAGGTCAAGACGCGGGCCGTGCAGAACGTCGAGCAGAACGGCATCGTGTTCCTCGACGAAATCGACAAGATCGCGTCGCGCAACGAAGCAGGCACTGGCGAAGTCTCGCGTCAGGGCGTGCAGCGCGATCTGCTGCCGCTCGTCGAAGGCACGACGATCAGCACGAAGTACGGGATGGTGAAGACCGATCACATCCTGTTCATCGCGAGCGGCGCGTTTCATCTCGCGAAGCCGAGCGACCTGATTCCCGAACTGCAAGGCCGCTTTCCGATTCGCGTCGAACTCGATTCGCTGTCGGTGAAGGACTTCGAAGCGATTCTCGTCGCCACCGACGCGAGCCTCGTCAAGCAATACCAGGCGTTGCTCGAGACGGAAGACGTGCACCTCGAATTCGCCGACGACGGCATCCGCCGTCTCGCGGAAATCGCCTACTCGGTAAACGAGAAGACGGAAAACATCGGCGCGCGCCGTCTCTATACGGTGATCGAGAAGCTGCTCGAAGATGTGTCGTTCTCGGCCGGCAACCACGCGGGCAAGAGCGTGGTGATCGACGCGGCGTATGTCGATCGCGCGCTGAACGACGTCGCGCAAGACGAGGACCTGTCGCGTTACGTGCTCTGATTCGCGTTGGCCTCGTCGGCAGGCACGCGAACGAAAAGCAAAACGAAACGGGCGGCGCTCCGCAAGGAGCGTCGCCCGTTTTCACATGCGTGCGCAGCAGTTGACTATCACATTCGATGTAATGGTGAGGACATCATTGCTTGACGGGCCGCTTCGCCAGCTTGCGCTGCAACGTGCGTCGGTGCATGTTCAACGCGCGCGCCGTCGCCGAAATGTTGCCGCCGTTCTCCGCGAGCACGCGCTGAATGTGCTCCCATTCGAGCCGCGCCACCGAAAGCGGCACCGGCTTCTCGATGGCCTCTTCGGCTTGCAGCACGCTCGCTTCCGTTTGCAGCGCGGAGAGAATCGTCTCGACGTTCGCGGGCTTCGCCAGATAGTTGTCCGCGCCATCTTTCACCGCCTGCACCGCCGTCGCGATGCTCGCGTAGCCCGTCAGCACCAGCATCCGCGCGTCGGGCTGCAGGTCGCGCAGCGGCGCGACGAGATTCAGACCCGAGTCGTTGCCCAGATGCAGGTCGACCGTGATCTGCCCGAACTTCTGCTGATTCGCGAGGCGGATCGCTTCGTCGGCATTGTGCGCTTCGGACACCGTGTAGCCCCGGCGCGTCAAACCGCGTGCGAGGATGCCGGAGAACACTTCGTCGTCGTCGATCACCAGAAAATTCTTGTCGCTCATGCTTGTTTCTCCGTATTGGACGACGCGGCGCCGTGCCGGCCCGCGCCCGTTTGCTCGCGGGCCAGAGGCAACCGCAACACTGCGCGCGTTCCGCGCGGCTTGATTTCACTGACATCGGTGAGCTCGATCGATCCGCCGAGCCGCGCCGCCGCCGAAAACGCCAGATACAGCCCGACGCCGTGCCCGCCTTGCGTGCTGTCGACGGGTGCCGCGCCGAGCACGCTGCGCAACGATGCCGGCACACCCGGCCCCGCGTCGCAGACTTCGAACTCGATCGAATCATGCGGCGCGAGCTTCGCGGCCAGCGTCACGTGATCGCGGCTCGCGCGCGCGGCGTTGTCGAGCAGGATCGTGAGAATCTGGCTGACGGCAACCGTGTCGTCGATGGAGACATCGGCAGGCGGCTCGCCCAGGCGCTCGAATTTGACGTGCGGATGGCGTAGCCGCCACTGATCGGCGAATGAGCCGAGCCATTCGTCGACACGCTGGCGGCTGCCTTGCGTCGACGCGCGGCTGCGCAGACGCGCGAGCGCCGATTTGCACAAGGCCATCTGCTGGTCGAGGATGTCGAGATCGGCGGCGTAGGGCTCGAGGCCCGCGTCCGTGCGCGCGGCATCGCGCAGTTCCTCGGTGAGCATCGCGATCGTCGAAAGCGGCGTGCCGATCTCATGCGCGACCGTCGCGGCCTGCACGCCGAGCGCCACGGCACGCTCGTCGCGCAGCAGACGCTGTTGCGCATCGCCGAGCGCGGCATCGCGCTGACGCAGCGCGCGTGACATGCGCGCCACGAACCACGCGATCAGGCCGACGCTCACCATGAAGTTCACCCACATGCCGGCGCGGTAGTAGTCGAACAGGTTCGCGGGATTGTCGAGATTGAGCGGCACTGATTCGAAGCCGAGCACCGCATAACACGCGACCGCGAACGCCGCGAGCCACGCCATCAGATGCCACGGCAACACGGCGGCCGCAATGGCCAGCGACGGCAGATACAGCGAGACGAATGGATTGGTCGTTCCGCCCGAGAGAAACAGCAGCGCCGACAGCGCGCCGAGATCGACCCATAGCTGCCCGAACAATTCGAGGCTCGACTCGGGCTTCTGACGCGACACGCGCAGCCACGTGAGGCCGTTGAATACCACTTCGAGACCGATGATGAGAAGCATTGCCGGCAACGGCAGCTTCACGCCGACAAAGATCTGGACGAACGCGATCGTCACGAGCTGGCCAATGATGGCGAGACTGCGTAGCCAGAAGAGATGTCCGAGGTTGACCCGGCCGGTAAGGGTTATGCGCTGCATCCTGAAAGTTTACCTGTTGGGAGCGGTCCGATTCATCGATTGGACTTCCGGAACTATAGTGTCGATTGTCGTTTAACGGGCGCTCGCCACTCTTTACTGATAATGCTTAAAACGCCCTTTGATCCAGATCAAGTTCTTTTGGAATCCTTCCAGACATTCGTGCGTCATGCGGCCGCCGCGCAACAGCGAGGCGATCAAGCCGCGCATGACATCTGGCTTCAGGCTGCCTCTCACCTGTTTCCGACCGATCCCGACTCGCTGGACGCGATGTGCCAGCAACTGACGGCACGACAATGCGCCGCCCAGGCCGAATCCGTTGCCCGTGCCTTCGTTGCACTTGTCCCCGGCGACGCGCGCGCGCTCTTTCGCCTGGGCTACACGCTGCAGTGGCTGAACCGCCACGCCGATGCGATCGCGCCCTACCGCGCGGCGCTCGCCATCGCTCCCGATTTGCACAGCCTGCGCAACAATCTGGCGGGCGCGCTGATATCGGCCGATCCGGCGTCAACGGAGGCGCTCATGTTGCTCAAGACCGCGCTCGAAAAGAATCCGGCCGACGCGAATGCGTGGATCAACCTCGGCAAAACGCACCTCGCCCGCTTCGAACTCGACAGCGCCCTCGAAGCCGAACGGCGTGCGCTCGAACTTCAGCCCAACAGTCCCGTCGCGCTGGGCAATCACGGGCAGACGTTGCGCGAAGCCCAGCAATGGGACGACGCGGAGCGCTTCACATTGGCCGCGCATCGCATGGCACCGGATAACCCGTCGTACGTGTCCAATCTCAGCATGATCCACCTGCTGCGCGGCAACGACGCCGACGGCTGGCGAGAGCATGAAGCACGCTGGGACGGCTCGAAGGAACTGGCCGGCAGGCGGCCCGCGCTGCCCGGCCCCGCGTGGCGCGGCGAGCCGCTCGCTGGCAAGACGCTGCTTCTGTGGGGCGAACAGGGCATGGGCGATCTGCTGCAATTCTGCCGCTACGTTCCGCTGCTCGCCGAGCGCGTGCATCGAGAAAGCGGGCGGCTCGTCTGGAACTCGTTTCCGCAAATGGGCGCGCTGCTCGGCCGCACGCTCGCGCAGCACGCCGATGAGTTCACGCTGGGCGGCGGCGTCGAGATGCTGCCGAAGTTCGACTACGAAATCTCGCTGCTGTCGCTGCCCTTGCTGTTCGACACGCGAGAAGACACGATTCCATCGGATGTTCCGTATCTGCAGGCCGACCCATCAGCCGTCGACGCCTGGCGCAACCGGCTCGCAAGCGAAAAGCGGCTGAAAGTGGGTCTCGTCTGGACGGGCAGCCACGGGCATCAACGCAATCCGTACCGCCGGGTCGGCCTCGAGCGTTACGTCGATTACTTCCGCGAACTCGACGACGTCGCCTTCTATTCGCTGCAACCCGGCGCGGGCGCCGATGTGGCCGCCGCGCGCACCGCGGGGCTCGATATCGCCGATCACACGTCGGAGTTCAAGACGTTCGACGACACCGCCGCGTACATCGGCGCGCTCGATCTGGTGATTACCGTGTGTACGTCGGTCGCGCATCTGAGCGGCGCAATCGGGCAGCGAACGTGGGTGCTGCTCGACGTCAACCCGCATTGGGTGTGGCTGCTCGATCGCGCCGACAGCCCCTGGTATCCGACCGCGACCTTGTACCGGCAACCACAGTTCGCGCAGTGGGAACCCGTGTTCGACAAGCTGACGAACGATCTCACGGCGCTGGCCCGCGCGCGCCCGTAGCCCGCCTATTCAGGCGCGGCGGCCACGCCTTGCGCCGACGCGCGTTCGCGCGCGATCGCATCGGCAAGACATTCGGGGCACAAGCAGCCGGTGCCCGCCTTCAGCGCATCGGCGGGTAACGTGGGCATCGCAACGCACCAGCACGTCGACCTGTCGCCGCGCGCGCCGCAGTCGAACACGCGGCGGCAGCGCGGGCAGCGCGCGCTGGATGCTTCGGAGAATTCAGGCAATCTGGATGTGGACGGGCTCATGACAGAAGGATGAAACCGGTCGGTGACACAAAACATGATGCCACTTCCGGCGGATGAGCAAAACGCCGGCCCGTCGCGACGGGAATAGGACCGCGAGGCGGCCTCGACAGGTGTCCGGAAAGAAGTCCATCGGCACGAGAACTTCCCCGCCGGATCGTGGCCCAAAACCCTGTTCGGCGCCCGTCAGAAAACGGTCGCTGCCCGCCCCTGAAACGCCCGTTTGCGCACTGCGGGAAAGCGGCCGCAATCGCCCTGGCAGCACGCGTCGAAATCCCTGTTGCACCGCGCCAGTTGTGTACAATTCGGCCTTGTTTTAACCGTTTCCCGTCCGAGCCGCCGCCATGTCCGAGATTCCCGACCTGTCCCAGATCGCCCCCACGCTGAAGGCTGAAATTCTCGCCGAGGCTCTGCCCTATATTCGCCAGTACCACGGCAAGACCGTCGTCATCAAATACGGTGGCAACGCGATGACGGAAGAACGCCTGAAGCAGGGCTTCGCACGCGACGTGATCCTGTTGAAACTGGTCGGCATCAACCCGGTGATCGTGCACGGCGGCGGTCCGCAAATCGATCAGGCGTTGAAGAAGATCGGCAAGCAGGGCACGTTCATCCAGGGCATGCGCGTCACTGACGAAGAGACGATGGAAGTCGTCGAATGGGTGTTGGGCGGCGAAGTACAGCAGGACATCGTCACGCTGATCAACCACTTCGGCGGCCACGCGGTCGGTCTGACGGGCAAGGACGGCGGCCTGATCCACGCGCGCAAGCTGATGATGCCGGACCGCGACAACCCGGGCCAGTATGTCGATATCGGCCAGGTCGGCGAAGTCGAGCAGATCAACCCGGCCGTGGTGAAAGCGCTGCAGGACGACGCGTTCATCCCCGTCATTTCGCCCATCGGCTTCGGTGAAGACGGTCTGTCGTACAACATCAATGCGGACCTGGTCGCGGGCAAGCTCGCCGTCGTGCTGAACGCCGAGAAGCTCGTGATGATGACGAACATCCCCGGCGTGATGGACAAGGAAGGCACGCTGCTGACCGATCTGTCGGCGCGCGAAATCGATGCGCTGTTCGCGGACGGCACGATCTCGGGCGGCATGCTGCCGAAGATCTCGTCCGCACTCGACGCCGCGAAGAGCGGCGTGCGTTCGGTGCACATCATCGACGGCCGCATCGAGCACTCCGTGCTGCTCGAAATCCTGACGGAACAGCCGTTCGGCACGATGATCCGCTCGCACTGAGCGCATCGCGCGTCGGTCGGGCCGCCGCGTTTCTGCGCGGCATCTCGGCTACAAAGCAAGGTACAAAGCATCACGCGAAGCACGGCACGCTGGCAGCCGTGCTTCACAGAAGGCATACTGGTCTTCCGTCTTTTCGCGCAGCACGCTGCGCTGTCTCACGCTTCTTCCCCGCACGCATCGCGCGCCGCCTGCTTCATATCGCAGCCGTCGTCACCCTGCGCGCGAAACGTCACGCGTCACATCATGCGCACTTCCCGTCCGAAGCGTCGTCGGCCGCAGATTCACGCCGGCAATCCCGTCTGGCTGTTCGATCTCGACAACACGCTGCATCACGCGTCGCACGCGATCTTTCCGGCGATCAACACGGCGATGACGCAGTACATCATCGACGCGCTGCAAGTCGAGCATGACGAGGCGAACCGTCTGCGCACCGGCTACACGCAGCGCTACGGCGCGGCGCTGCTGGGGCTCACGCGCCATCATCCCGTCGATCCGCATGACTTCCTGAAAGTCGTCCACACGTTCCCCGATCTGCGCTCGATGCTGCGCAGCGAGCGCGGCCTGAAGCGTCTCGTCGATGCGCTGCCTGGCCGCAAGATCGTGCTGACCAACGCGCCCGAAACGTACGCGCTCGATGTGCTGAAAGAGCTGGGCATCGAGCGGCTGTTCGAGCGCGTGATCGCGATCGAGCACATGCGCGACCAGCGCATGTGGCGCGCGAAGCCCGATCACGCGATGCTGCGCCGTGCGATGCGCGACGCGCACGTGCGTCTCGCTGATGCGATTCTCGTCGAGGACACGCGCAGCCATCTGAAGAACTATCGGCGGCTCGGCATCCGCACGGTGTGGATCGTCGGCCATCTACCGCGTCCGAGGCGTGCGGACGGCAGCCTTGCGCGCCTGCCGGGAACGGGCCGCCCGCACTATGTCGACCGCCGGATTCGTTCGCTAAAATCATTGAGACTCGGGACCCGCGCGGTACGAGAGGCGGGGCTACAACAGGGACGACAGACATGCAGCCTATTCGCAAGCATGACGAGAACGTAACCGAAGAGCAGTCGACCACCGCGCGCGCCACCCGCATGAAGCCCGGCGAGCGGCGCGGGCACATCCTCCAGATGCTCGCCGCGATGCTGGAGGCCCCGAAGAACGAAAAGATCACGACAGCGGCACTCGCGGCGCGCATCGGCGTATCGGAGGCCGCGCTGTATCGTCATTTCGCGAGCAAGGCGCAGATGTTCGAAGGGCTGATCGAATTCATCGAGCAAACGCTGTTCGGGCTCATCAACCAGATCGTCGCGAAGGAGCCGAACGGCGTGTTGCAGGCGCGCGCGATCGCGCTTACGCTGCTCAACTTTTCCGCGAAGAATCCGGGCATGACGCGCGTGCTGACGTGCGAGGCGCTCGTCGGCGAGCACGAGAGGCTCACCGAACGCGTCAACCAGCTGCTCGAACGCGTCGAGGCGTCACTCAAGCAATGTCTGCGGCTCGGGCTGATGGATGCGTCGAACCAGAACGAGCCAAACGCGATCCCCCTTCCCGCCGACTACGATCCCGTCGTGCGCGCGAGCCTGCTGCTCAGCTACATCGTCGGACGCTGGCATCGCTATGCGCGCAGCGGCTTCGCACGCGCACCCATCGAACACGCCGACGCGCAGTTGCGGCTGATCCTTCAGTGAGTAGTTCGGTTCAGTGATGCCCGGCCGTCGAAACCGCTGCGATTCGCGCTCCGTCGTTCCGCCGATTTTTCCGCGCATTTTCCGCTATACTTTGCGCTTGACCGTTTCTGACGGTCCAATAAAGCAGTACAAGCGCGCCGATTTGCTGACTCGATTGCGGGCGCGCGAACCAGCGGATGTGATCTATCGGTCTTCGCGGTTCACTATAAATGCGGCTAAAGAGGTCGTCAGCCGCGCACATTCTTCCTTCGCGCAATCGCCGACACCATTTAGCCGCCCCATGTCAGAAGGCGGAAGGGAATGGAATCGATCGGGATCGTCGCTCCACAAACAATGCATTTCTCCGAGCCGCTGCGGCTGCAAAGCGGCAGTTCGCTTGCGAACTACGACCTCGTGGTCGAAACGTATGGCACGCTCAACGCTGCGCGCAGCAATGCCGTGCTCGTGTGCCACGCGCTCAACGCGTCGCATCACGTCGCGGGCGTCTACGCGGATGATCCGAAGAACGTCGGCTGGTGGGACAACATGGTCGGTCCCGGCAAGCCGCTCGATACGAATCGGTTCTTCGTGATCGGCGTGAACAACCTCGGTTCGTGTTTCGGCTCGACGGGCCCGATGAGTATCGATCCGTCAACGGGCCGCCCGTATGGCGCGAGCTTTCCCGTCGTGACCGTCGAAGACTGGGTGAATGCGCAGGCGCTCGTGGCCGACGCGTTCGGCATCGAGAAATTCGCCGCGGTGATGGGCGGCAGCCTCGGCGGCATGCAGGCGCTCGCGTGGAGCATGATGTATCCGGACCGGATCGCGCATTGCATCGTGATCGCGTCGACGCCGAAGCTGTCCGCGCAGAACATCGCGTTCAACGAGGTCGCGCGCTCGTCGATCCTGTCCGACCCGGACTTTCACGGCGGCGACTACTACGCGCACGGCGTGAAGCCGAAGCGCGGGCTGCGCGTCGCGCGGATGATCGGCCACATCACGTATCTGTCCGACGACGACATGGCCGCGAAGTTCGGCCGTGCGCTGCGCCGCGCGGAAGGCGCGGAGGACGTGTACAACTTCAACTTCGACGTGGAGTTCGAAGTGGAATCGTATCTGCGCTATCAGGGCGAGAAGTTCGCCGACTATTTCGACGCGAACACATATCTATTGATCACGCGTGCGCTCGATTACTTCGACCCCGCCAAGGCCTACGACGGCGACCTCACGGCCGCGCTCGCGTACACGAAGGCGAAGTATCTGATCGCGAGCTTCGCGACCGACTGGCGTTTTGCGCCCGCGCGCTCGCGCGAACTGGTGAAGGCGCTGCTCGATCACAAGCGTCAGGTGACGTACGGCGAGATCGACGCGCCGCACGGCCACGATGCCTTCCTTCTCGACGACGCGCGCTATCACAACCTGATGCGCGCCTACTACGAACGCATTGCAGCAGAGGTGAACGCATGAACGAGCGCGCTTTCGATTATCTTGCGACGCGCCCCGATTTCCGCGCGATCGCCCGCTGGGTCGAACCGCGTGCGACGGTGCTCGATCTGGGTTGCGGCGACGGCTCGCTGCTGTCGCTGCTCACCGAAGAACTCGAAGTCAGCGGCTACGGCATCGAGATCAACGACGCCGGCGTGCTTGCGTCGACGAAGAACGGCATCAACGTGATCCAGCAAAATCTGGAAGACGGCTTGCGTCTTTTCGAAGACGGCAGCTTCGATTTCGCGATCCTTTCCCAAACGCTGCAGACCATTCATCAGACGGCCGCGATCCTGCGCGAGACCGTGCGCGTCGGCAAGGAATGCATCGTTTCGTTCCCGAACTTCGGGTATTGGGCGCACCGTCTGTCGGTATTGAAGGGACGCATGCCCGTGTCGAAGTCGCTGCCTTATCAGTGGCACAACACGCCGAACGTACGCGTGCTGACGATCAAGGACTTCGAGGCGCTCGCGCCGGAAGTCGGCATCGAGATTCTCGATCGCGTGGTGCTGCACGGCGGACAGGCGGTGCGTTGGGGCGTGAACTGGCGTGGTAGTCTTGCGGTCTATCGCGTCAAGAAAAGCTAACGCCACTCAAACTCATGTCGAACCCGCCACACGAGGCGCCCGCACTTACCGCTCACGAAGAACATCCCGGCTGGCGCGCGTTTCTCAACGCGCGCATGCTGATCTGTGTCTTCCTCGGCTTCACGTCGGGGTTGCCGCTCTTCACGCTCGTCTATCTCGTCCAGGCCTGGCTGCGCTCAGAGGGCGTGAACCTGAAGGAAATCGGTCTGTTCGCGCTGATCCAGTTTCCCTATACGTGGAAATTCGTCTGGGCGCCGCTGATGGACCGCTACGTGCCGCGTCTGCCAGGCTGGCAAGCGGGGCGCCGGCGAGGCTGGATGCTCGTCACGCAGATTCTCGTCGCCGCTGCGATTGCGTCGCTCGGCATCGTGTCGCCGCGCGATTCGATCTGGACGGTCGCCGCGCTGACGGCACTCGTCGCGTTCTTCGGGGCGAGCCAGGACATTTCGATCGACGCCTATCGGCGCGAACTGCTGCACGATACCGAGCAGGGCCTCGGCAACGCAGTGCACGTGAACGCGTACAAGGTCGCGGCGCTCGTGCCCGGTTCGCTCGCGCTGATTCTCTCCGATCATCTGCCGTGGGCGACCGTGTTCATCGTGACGGCTGCGTTCATGCTGCCCGGCATGGTCATGACGCTCGTCGTGCGCGAACCCGAAGTGCACGGCGCGCCGCCGAAGAATCTGCGCGACGCCATCATCGAGCCGTTTCACGAATTCATTCTGCGCGACGGCTGGCGCGGCGCGCTGTTCGTGCTCGGCTTCATCTTTCTGTACAAGCTCGGCGATACGATGGCGACCACGCTGTCCACATCGTTCTTTCTCGACGTCGGCTTCTCGCGCACGCAGATCGGCGTGATCGCGAAGACGACGGCGTTCGGTGCGAGCCTCGCGGGCGGCATCATCGGCGGCATCGCGCTGATGCGCATCGGCATCGGCCGCGGGCTGTGGATCTTCGGCATCCTGCAGATGGTGTCGACGCTCGGCTTCGCGTGGCTTGCGCATGTCGGGCCGACGTCGCCGGGACTGACGGTCGTGTACGACATCGCCGTCGCGCTGAGCGCGGCCACGACGAAACTGCTGTCGCTGCTCGGCATCGGCTGGACGGTGCAGCTCGATCCGATGTCGGTTGCGCTCGCGCTCGTCTACGGCTTCGAAACGTTCGCGACGGGCCTGACACTTGCTGCGTTCACCGCATACATCGCGAGCACCACCGACCCACGCTATACGGCGACCCAATTCGCGCTCTTCACGTCGCTGGCTTCCGTGCCGCGCACGCTCGCATCGGCGGCGAGCGGCTTTGTCGTCGCGCGAATCGGCTGGTTCGACTACTTCATCGTCTGCACGGCGCTCGCTTTGCCCGGCATGCTACTGTTGTTCCGGATCGCCCCTTGGAGAAAGCAGTCGTGATGTTGTTCGCGTCACGGCGCGCAGCCAGTCGATCGGCCCTGCGCGCCCGTTCCGCTCAGGCTCCTGCATATCGCGTGCTCGCACGCGCGCATGCGTTGCATCTGGCCGTCGGCGCTGCGTGCGTGATGTTGGGCGCTGCGTCGTGGCAGGCGCGCGCCGCCGATACGGCGTCGAACGTCAGCGCGCCGCCCGCCGCGAATGCGCCCTCCGCACCCTCCACACCCGCCGCTCCTTCTGCGCCATCGGCACCGTCTGCACCGTCCGCGCCCAAGGCCGAATCGGCGGCATCCGCTGCGTCGGGCGCATCGGCGCCATCGACTGCGGGCTCCGCGCCGCCGCCCGCGCCCGTCACGGCGCGCAATCCCGCGCCCGCTTCCGCTGCGTCGGCGCCGGCCGCGTTTCAGCCGAACCAGCAATTGCGCTACGGCAACTACGCGGTGTTTCGCAATCTGATTCCATCGCCGATGCTGGAAGCCCAATCCGCTGAGGAATTCGATCAGATCGCGCGCGGCGCCGAGCACATGAACCGGCTTTATCCGCCATCGGATGCGCGCGTGAAGCGCGTGCAATCGATCGTCGACAAGCTGATCCCGTATTCGCTGAAGTGGAGCGATCGCGCGAAGAACTGGAAGTGGGACATTGCGGTGCTACGCTCATCGGACATTCGCGCGTATTGCCTGCCGGGCGGCAAGATCGTCGTTTATGGGGGCATGCTCGACAAGGTGCGCCTGAACGACAACGAGCTCGGCGTGCTGCTCGGTCATGAGATCGCCCATGCGCTGCGCGAGCACGCGCGCGAGCGTCTCGGCGAACAGCAGGCCGCGCAACTGGGCTCGGGGACGATGCCGCCGCTCTTCGGCCTCGCCGATCTCGGCGAGGCGCCGCTCGGCATCGGCACGCAGCTGCTGGAAATGAAGTACGAACGCGCCGACGAAACGGAAGCGGATGTGATCGGCAGCGAGATTGCGTCGCGTGCGGGCTTCGATCCGCGCGCGGCGATCACGCTATGGGACAAGCTCGCCGTCGCGACGCGCAATAACCGCGATCAGGGCTTCATCTACGTGCATCCGTACAACCCGGTGCGCCGCGCGGACATCATGAAGCGCCTGCCCGACATGCTGCCGCTGTACGCGAAGGCGATCGGCAAGGCGGTCGATGCGCTGCCCGACTACGCGGGCATCGGCCGCCCGCGCCGTACGACCGCGAGCGACTAACGCGCAAGCGGTTATTTCGCGAGCTTGTGGTTGTAGTCGATGGTCAGCGGCGCGTGATCGCTGAACTTGATGTCGCGGAAAATCGAGGTCGTTTTCGCGGTGGCCGCAATGCCCGGCGTCGCGATCTGATAATCGATACGCCACCCGACGTTCTTCGCATACGCCTGGCCGCGATTGCTCCACCACGTGAATTGCTCGGGCCGCGGGTCGAGCGTGCGGAATACGTCGACGTAACCGACGTCGTCGAAGAGCTGCGTGAGCCACGCGCGTTCTTCCGGCAGACAGCCCGAGTTCTTCTGATTGCCCTTCCAGTTCTTGATGTCGATTTCCTTGTGCACGATGTTCACGTCGCCGCACAGGATCACTTCGCGTTCCTTCGACAGTTCGGCGAGATGCGGCATGAACACATCCATGAAACGATACTTGGCCTGCTGACGGTCGTCGCCGCTCGACCCCGACGGCACATACACCGAGATCACCGACAGATTGCCGAAACGCGCCTCCACGTAACGCCCTTCGGGATCGAACTCTTCGCTGCCGAAGCCGATCACGACTTCATCGGGCTCGTGACGCGTATAAACGCCCGCGCCGCTATAGCCCTTCTTCACGGCGTGCTGGAAATAGCCGGTAAAGCCGTGCGGCGCGAGGAATTCCGGCGTCATGTCGTCCTGAGAGCATTTGATTTCCTGCACGCACACGACATCGGCCTTCTGCTCGCCGAACCACTCGAAAAAGCCTTTCTTGGCCGCCGAACGGATGCCGTTCAGATTGGCGGTGATCACACGCAACATGTTTTTCCTTCGTTATGTTTTCGTTTATTCGGCGACGTGAAGTTCATTCGACTATCACGCCTTTCAGCGATTCTTTGGCGGGCGGGAATTCCAGCTTCAGCGATTCGAACGTGCGCAGCAGCAGCTCGCCGACCATCACGTTGCGATGCGTCTTCGAGTCGGCGGGTATCACATACCACGGCGCGTATTCCGTCGATGTCGCCGCGAGTGCTTCCTCGTACGCGACCTGATACTTGTTCCACAGCTTGCGCGCGTCGAGATCGGAGACGTCGAATTTCCAGTGCTTCGTCGGATCGTCGATGCGCGCCTGCAAACGCTCGCGCTGCTCGTCCTTCGATATGTACAGCATGCACTTGACGATCGTCGTGCCGCTTTCCGCAAGCATCCGCTCGAAGTCGCGAATGTGCCCGTAGCGGCGAATGCGCTCTTCCTTGTCCAGCGAGCCGAGAACATACGGCACCAGCACGTCTTCGTAGTGACTGCGATTGAAGATCGTCAGTTCGCCGGCAGCGGGCGCCTGCGCATGCACGCGCCACAGAAAGTCGTGCGCGAGCTCGATCGGCGTCGGCGCCTTGAACGGCACGATGCGCAAGCCGAGCGGATCGACTTCATGAAACACGGCGCGTATCGTGCCGTCCTTGCCGCTCGTGTCCATCCCTTGCAGCACGAGCAGCACGCGCTGAACGCGCTGCGCATGCAGACGCTCCTGCTGCGCGTCGAGCAGCACGCCGATTTCAGCGAGACGTTCGCGATCGGTCTCCTTCGATCCCGTTGAAAACGGCTTCGACGACGGATCGATGCTGGCGAGAGAAAATTTCGACTTGTTGCCGTCGTCGAAAAAGGGCACACAATATCCGTCGAGACCGTTCTTCTTTGCCATTGCTGTTTTCTCCTGTTTCTCCGTCGCGGGCAGCACGTCACGCCGAATGAAAAAGCAAACGGGCCGTTGCGCCACTTTCGATGCGACAACAGCCCGTCATGGCTCCGCGCGCGATACGCTGCGCGCAAGAGCCGATCCCGCTACCGATCCCACTACTCAGCCCAGTTTCTTCCTCAGCAACTCATTGACCTGCTGGGGATTCGCCTTGCCCTTGGTCGCCTTCATCGCCTGACCGATCAGCGCGTTGAACGCTTTCTCCTTGCCCGCGCGGAATTCTTCAACCGACTTCTGGTTCGCGGCGAGCACTTCGTCGATGATCGCTTCGAGCGCCCCCGTATCCGAAATCTGCTTGAGCCCCTTCGCTTCGATGATGCGGTCGGCGGCGGCTTCGTCGGTGGCCTTCTCTTCCCAGATCGAAAGGAAGATTTCCTTCGCGATCTTGTTCGAAATCGTGCCGTCGGCGATACGCTGCAGCACCAACGCGAGCTGCGCGGCCGAAACGGGGCTGTCGGCGATGTCGAGGCCTTCGCGGTTCAGTTGCGACGACACTTCGCCCATCAGCCAGTTCGCCGCGACCTTCGCCTGGGCTTTGTCCTTATCTGCGCCGGCTTTCGCCACCACGGCTTCGTAGTACGCGGCCATCGCCTTGCTCGACGCGACGACGCCGGCATCGTACGAAGTCAGGCCGTACTGCTCGACGAAACGCTTCTGCATCGCCGCGGGCAGCTCCGGCAACTCGCCCTTCACGCGCTCGACCCACGACGCGTCGATCACGAGCGGCATCAGATCGGGATCGGGGAAATAGCGGTAGTCGTGCGCGTCTTCCTTGCTGCGCATCGACCGCGTTTCGCGCTTGTCCGGATCGTACAGACGCGTTTCCTGCACCACGGTGCCGCCATCTTCGATCAGCTCGATCTGACGGCGCACTTCGTACTGGATCGCTTCTTCGAGGAAGCGGAACGAGTTCAGGTTCTTGATCTCGGCACGCGTGCCGAATTCCTTCTGGCCGAACGGACGCACCGACACGTTCGCATCGCAGCGGAACGAGCCTTCCTGCATGTTGCCATCGCAGATGCCGAGCCACACGACGAGACCATGCAACGCCTTCGCATACGCAACGGCTTCAGCAGCGCTGCGCATTTCCGGCTCTGTGACGATTTCGAGCAGCGGTGTGCCGGCGCGATTCAGGTCGATGCCCGTCATGCCCGCGAAGTCTTCGTGCAGCGACTTGCCCGCATCCTCTTCGAGGTGAGCGCGCGTCAGGTTGACGGTCTTTTCATAAGCCGGAACGCCCGCCTTTTCGTTCGCGGGCACCTGGATCGTGATCTGCCCACCCTGCACGACCGGGATCTCATACTGGCTGATCTGATAGCCCTTCGGCAGATCAGGGTAGAAGTAGTTCTTGCGCGCAAAGATGCTGCGCGGCGCGATCGTCGCGTCGATCGCGAGACCGAACTGGATCGCGCGCTCGACGGCGCCCTTGTTCATCACGGGCAGCACGCCCGGCAATGCCAGATCGACGGCGCAGGCCTGCGTGTTGGGCTCGGCGCCGAACTGCGTGGCCGCGCCCGAGAAAATCTTCGAGACTGTCGACAGTTGCGTGTGCGTCTCGAGACCGATGACGACTTCCCATTGTGTTGTCATAACTCAAACTCCCGCCGGCGCCTTGCGATGCCAGTCGGTGACGCGCTGGAACGCGTCCGCCACCTGGAGCATGCGTGCTTCGTTGAAATAGTTGCCGATGATCTGCAAGCCGACGGGACGCTGCGCATTCGCGCCCGCGCCGAAGCCGCACGGCACGCTCATGCCGGGCAGGCCAGCGAGGCTCACCGACAGCGTGTAGATGTCCGCGAGATACATCTGCACAGGGTCGTCGCCCTTCGCGCCGATATCCCACGCGACCGACGGCGCGACGGGGCCCATGATCACATCGCACTTCCTGAACGCTTCCTGGAAGTCCTGCGCGATGATGCGGCGAATCTTCTGCGCCTGCAGGTAGTACGCGTCGTAGTAGCCGTGCGACAGCACATACGTGCCGACCAGAATGCGGCGCTTCACTTCAGGGCCGAAGCCTTCGGCGCGCGACTTCTTGTACATGTCGAGCAGATCGCGATACTCGGTCGCGCGATGGCCGTAGCGCACGCCATCGAAACGCGACAGGTTCGACGACGCTTCCGCCGGGGCGATCACGTAGTAGACGGGAATCGACAGCTCTGTCTTCGGCAGCGACACTTCGACGAGCGTCGCGCCGAGCGCTTCATATTGCTTCAATGCGGCGTCGATGGACGCGCGCACGTCCTCGGCGAGGCCCGCGCCGAAGTACTCCTTCGGCAGGCCGATGCGCAAGCCCGCGAGCGGCTTGCCGGCCGTATCGCCCGAATTACCCGCGCCCTTCCACGTCTGGCCGAGGTAGCGCGTGTAGTCTTCGTGATCGTGCGTGAGGCTCGTCGAATCGCGCTCGTCGAAGCCCGCCATTGCGTTGAGCAGCAACGCGCAGTCCGTGGCCGTCTGCGCCATCGGACCGCCCTGATCGAGCGACGAGGCGAACGCGATCATCCCGTAACGCGACACGCGTCCGTACGTCGGCTTGATGCCCGTGATGCCGGAGAACGACGCGGGCTGACGGATCGAGCCGCCCGTATCCGTGCCCGTCGCGGCGGGCGCGAGGCGCGCGGCGACGGCCGCCGCAGAGCCGCCCGACGAGCCGCCCGGCACGGCCTTGCGATCCCACGGATTCTGCACCGGGCCGAAGTGCGAATTCTCGTTCGACGAGCCCATCGCGAACTCGTCCATATTGGTCTTGCCGACACACACCATGCCCGCGCGCGCGAGACGTTCGACGACGGTTGCATCGAACGGGCTCACGTAGTTTTCGAGCATCTTCGAGCCGGCCGTCGAACGCCAGTTGCGCGTGACGAACACGTCCTTGTGCGCGATGGGCACGCCCGTCAGCGGGCCGGCGTTGCCTGCGGCGAGCTGCGCGTCGGCGGCTTGCGCCTGCGCGAGCGTCTGCTGTTCGTCGACGTGAACGAATGCGTTCAACGCGCCATGGTCTGCGATCCGCTTCAGATACGTCCGCGCCAGTTCGACTGCGGAGCATTGCTTCGCGTCGAGCGCGGCACGCAGTTCGGTCAAGCTTTTCTCATGCATTGCGTTTTTCCTGGAAAGCGCGACGGCGCGATGCGCCGCCGTATTGGCATCCGGCCGCCCGCCGGCAGGCCGGGCCGAAAAATGCGGGACGTGTTGCGCGCGCAACGTCGCACGCGTGACACAGAACCCTGTGCTTAATCACGCCTGCCCGGGCGCTTACTCGATGACCTTCGGCACCAGATACAGGCCGTCCTGCACAGCGGGCGCCGGACGCTGGTATTCATCGCGATTCACGCTTTCGGTGATGGCGTCGTTGCGCAGACGCAGCGCCACGTCTTCGATCTGCTCGATAGGGTGGGCGAGCGGCGCGATACCTGTGGTGTCGACCGCCTGCATCTGCTCGACAAGACCAAAGAAATCGTTGAGCTGCGCGAGCGTGTGCTGGGCGTCGGCATCGGGCAATTCGAGCCGTGCGAGATGGGCGATGCGTTTCACATCGGTCAGGGTCAAGGCCATGCAATCACCGGAATAGTGCGGTCTGCCGCAACGATGAAAAACGATGCTGCGACAGCAGGTTAGGTCATTGGAGCAGGCCCTCGAAATTGGGGCCGGCGACGGCAAAAAGTGCCGTTCGTTTCCTTTAAATCAAGCAAAATTATAAGGTATCATTACGCGTTCGACCCAAACCCGGACCGACTTACCAAGGCCTTTCTGGCATTTTCAGAGATCGCTGAACGACAGATCTGCCGCCTTGCTATAGCCTCCGGTGCGTTTTCCTCGCAGTTTCATGCTTCCACGGCCGCGACGGCTGAACGTGAGGCTGCTAACTTTATTCCGCTGCCGCCCTATGCATACGATGCGAGGCCCGGCCACCAGCGAGACAGGATTTTGAATGTTCGGTTTTTTGCGCAGCTATTTCTCCAACGATCTGGCCATTGACCTCGGCACGGCCAACACGCTCATCTACATGCGTGGCAAAGGTATCGTTCTCGACGAGCCGTCCGTCGTTTCGATTCGCCAGGAAGGCGGCCCGAATGGCAAGAAGACCATTCAGGCAGTCGGCAAGGAAGCAAAGCAGATGCTCGGCAAGGTGCCGGGCAACATCGAGGCGATCCGCCCGATGAAGGACGGCGTGATCGCCGACTTCACCGTGACGGAACAGATGATCAAGCAGTTCATCAAGACCGCGCACGAATCGCGCATGTTCTCGCCGTCGCCGCGCATCATCATCTGCGTGCCGTGCGGCTCGACGCAGGTCGAGCGCCGCGCAATCAAGGAAGCGGCACATGGCGCGGGCGCATCGCAGGTGTACCTGATCGAAGAGCCGATGGCGGCCGCGATCGGCGCGGGTCTGCCGGTGTCGGAAGCGACGGGCTCGATGGTCGTCGATATCGGCGGCGGCACGACGGAAGTCGGCGTGATCTCGCTGGGCGGCATCGTGTACAAGGGCTCGGTGCGCGTCGGCGGCGACAAGTTCGACGAAGCGATCGTCAACTACATCCGCCGCAACTACGGCATGCTGATCGGCGAACAGACGGCCGAAGCCATCAAGAAGGAAATCGGCTCCGCGTTCCCCGGCTCGGAAGTCAAGGAAATGGAAGTGAAGGGCCGCAACCTGTCGGAAGGCATTCCGCGCAGCTTCACCATTTCGAGCAACGAGATTCTCGAAGCACTGACCGATCCGCTGAACCAGATCGTGTCGTCGGTAAAGATCGCGCTGGAGCAGACACCGCCGGAACTGGGCGCCGACATCGCCGAACGCGGCATGATGCTGACGGGTGGCGGCGCGCTGCTGCGCGACCTCGACCGCTTGCTCGCAGAAGAAACCGGCCTGCCCGTGCTGGTCGCCGAAGATCCGCTGACGTGCGTCGTGCGCGGCTCGGGCATGGCGCTCGAACGCATGGACAAGCTCGGCAGCATCTTCTCGTACGAGTAAGCTTGTCAGTCCCCATGTCGGCAACACGCACTGAAAGGCTGGCTCCGCCAGCCTTTGTGCGTTGTGCGCGCAATCTGGCGCGCTGAAGTCTCACCCATTCGCTCACTCCCGGCGACCATGGAATACAGTCCGCCGCCACTATTCAAGCAAGGCCCCTCGGCGCTCGCACGACTGATTTTCTTCGTGCTGGTGGCGCTCGCCCTGCTCATTTCCGACGCGCGCTTCAATACGCTCGAGATCGTTCGCGGCGTGCTCGGCACGGGCTTATATCCGTTGCAGCGCGCGGCGCTCGTGCCGCGTGACATCTTCATGGGCGCCGCCGATCTCGCCGTCACGGGCGCCACGCTGCGCAATGAAAACGCGAGGCTGCGCACGCGCAATCTGCAGTTGTCGCAACAGGCCAACGAGGCCGCGCAGCTCGGCGTTGAAAATACGCATCTGCGCAATCTGTTGCAGCTGTCGCAGAAGATGACGACGCAATCGATTCCCGCCGAAATCCAGTACGACACGCGCGATCCGTTCACGCAGAAAGTCGTGATCGGCCGCGGCTCGCAGCAGGGCATCAAGGGTGGTTCGCCCGTCGTCAACGAAGACGGCGTGATCGGCCAGGTGACGCGCGTGTTCCCGATGCAATCGGAAGTCACGCTGCTCACCGACAAGGATCAGGCCGTGCCCGTGCAAATCGTCCGCACTGGCTTGCGCAGCGTGATCTATGGCACGCCCAAGGGCGACGCGCTCGATCTGCGTTTCGTGCCGATCAGCGCCGACGTGCTCGCAGGCGATGAACTGGTGACGAGCGGTCTCGACGGCGTGTATCCGCCGGGGCTGCCCGTCGCGAAGATCGTGCGCGTCGACAAGCAGGCGGATACGGCTTTCGCGCGCGTGGTCTGCCAGCCGATCGCCCCTGTGCGCGGTGCTCGCGATCTGCTTGTCCTGCACTACGAAACCACCGTGCCGCCGCGTCCCGCCGACGAACCCGATCCGGCCGCCGCCGCGAAGGAAGCGAAAAAGAAGAACGCGAAAGCGCCGGAGAAAGGCAAGCCTGGCGAGAAAGACGCGAAGCCGGCGCAGGCCGCGTCGACGCCCGCAGCGGCGGCTGCGGCAAAACCCGCGTCGTCGGTCAAGCCCGCCGGCAAGGCCACGACCGAGAAGAAGCCAGCCGCCGAAAAGAACGCGAAGCCGCAAGCCGCGCAAGGGGCCCAGCAATGAATCGCCCGCAGTACATCCTGCAGCCCGTCAATCCCTACTTCATCGCCTTCAGCCTGGCCGCCGCGTTCCTGCTGAACATGATGCCGTGGGGACGCCTGATCGGCATACCCGATTTCGTCGCGCTCGTGCTGCTGTTCTGGAACGTGCATCAGCCGCGCAAAGTCGGCATGGGCATCGCGTTCATGCTCGGCCTGTTGATGGATGTCCACAACGCAAGCCTGCTCGGCGAACACGCGCTCGCATACACGCTGCTCTCGTATGGCGCGATCACGATCCATCGCCGCGTGCTGTGGATGCCGATCGGCGTGCAGATTTTCGCCGTGATGCCGCTGCTCGTCGTCGCGCAACTCGTGCCCTTCGTGATCCGCCTGCTGACGGGTGCATCGTTTCCGGGCTGGGGCTATCTGATCGACGGTTTCGTCGAGGCCGCGCTCTGGCCCATCGCGAGCATTCTGCTGTTGATGCCGCAGCGCCGTCCCGCCGATCCGGACGACACGCGCCCCATCTGACCACGCGCCGCCCGCTCGCTGATGAACGCGCCACTGTATTGCCGCCTTCACGATCGTCAGGCGGCGCAACGCGCTTCGCGGCAAGACGAAGCGGCGCCAAGGCCGGCTGCGCGTTGGCGCATGACCGTCGAACTGAATCAAACCGCATAACCGGCAACCCCTGCCCAACCGCATGACCGAATTCAAGGACACCCAGCAGCAGCTCACGAAATTCCGCCTGCGCGTCGCGGCGGCGGGGCTGTTCGTGTTCGTCTGCTTTGGGCTGATTGCATTCCGCTTCCTGTTCCTGCAGGTCTGGCACTACAGCAAGTACTCGCTGCAAGCCGACGAGAACCGCATCTCAGTCGCGCCCATCGTGCCGAACCGCGGCATCATCACGGACCGCAACGGCGTCGTGCTCGCGAGGAACTACTCCGCGTACACGCTCGAAATCACGCCGTCGAAGCTGAACGACTCGCTCGACAACGTGATCGACAATCTGTCGACCGTGGTCAACATCGATGCGCGCGACCGCCGGCGCTTCCGCAAGCTGCTGGAGGACTCGAAGAACTTCGAGAGCCTGCCGATCCGCACGCGCCTCACCGACGACGAAGTCGCGCGCTTCACCGCGCAGCGCTTCCGCTTTCCGGGCGTTGAAGTGCGCGCGCGGCTGTTCCGCCAATATCCGCTCGGGCCGACGGCTGCGCACGTGATCGGCTATATCGGCCGCATTTCGCAGCGCGACCAGGACCGCATCGACGATGCCAGCGATCAGAACGACAGCGATCCCGAGCACTACGATCCGCGCCTCGATGCGAACAACTACAAGGGGACCGACTACATCGGCAAGATCGGCGTCGAGCAGAGCTACGAAACGGAGTTGCACGGCCTGACGGGTTTCGAGGAAGTCGAAGTCACGGCGGGCGGGCGGCCCGTGCGCACGCTCTCGCGCACGCAGGCGACACCGGGCAACAACCTCGTGCTGTCGCTCGATATCGGCTTGCAGCAGGTCGCCGAGCAGGCGTTCGCGGGACGCCGCGGCGCGCTGGTCGCGATCGAACCGTCGACGGGCGACGTGCTCGCGTTCGTGTCGGCGCCGAGCTTCGATCCGAATGCGTTCGTCGACGGCATCGACCAGCAGACCTGGGACGAGCTGAACAACTCACCCGATCACCCGCTGCTCAACCGTCCGCTGCACGGCACCTATCCGCCTGGCTCCACGTACAAGCCGTTCATGGCGCTCGCCGCGCTGACGCTGCACAAGCGCACGCCGCAATGGGGCTTCCAGGACCCGGGCTCGTACACGTTCGGTGGCCACACGTTCCGCAACGACGTGCCGCAAGGCCAAGGCTGGATCGACATGAACCGCGCGATCATGGTGTCGAACGACACGTACTTCTACATGCTCGCGCACGATCTCGGCGTCAATGCGATCGCGAACTTCATGAAGCCGTGGGGCTTCGGCCAGATAACGGGCATCGACATTGCCGGCGAAGCGCGCGGCATCCTGCCTTCGACGGACTGGAAGCGCAAGGCGTACCGCAAGCCCGAGCAGCAGAAATGGTACGAAGGCGAGACGATCAGCCTCGGCATCGGCCAGGGCTACAACTCGTATACGATCCTGCAACTTGCGCACGCGACGGCGACACTCGCGAACAACGCCACCGTCATGAAGCCGCACCTCGTGAAGGAAATCGAGAATCCGATCACCCGTGCGCTGCGCGCCACCGTGCCGAAGGACGACGGACACATCGACGTGAAGCAGTCGGACATCGACGTCATCAAGCGCGGCATGGAAAACGTGACGATGAACCCGTCGGGCACTGCGTACCAGGTGTTCCGCAATGCCGCGTATCTGTCGGCGGGCAAGACGGGGACGGCGCAGGTGTTCTCGCTGCAAGGCCAGAAGTATCACGGTCACGCACTCGCTGAAAATCTGCGCGACCACGCGCTCTTCATCGCGTTCGCGCCCGCCGACAATCCGAAGATCGCGCTCGCGCTGATCGTCGAAAACGGCGGCTGGGGTGCGCAAGCGGCGGGCCCGATCGCGCGTCGCGTGCTCGACTACTACCTCGTCGACCGCGCGAAGCCAGGCGTCGAGGCCGCGGCCGTCACGGCGGCTGCATCAGCGACGGAAGAAACTTCGGCGCCTGTCATTGGCAGCGCACCGCCCGCGCCCAACGGCGAGATTCAGCCTGTGTCGGTCGCGGCGGGCTTCACTGCACTGCCGCTGCCCGTGGGCGCATCGACGCCGCATGCCGCGCCCGCATCGGATGCGTCCGGCGCGAATGCGGCGGGCGTTGGGGCCTCAGGTGCCGTGGCGGCTTCGGCACCGGCTGCGTCGGCTTCAGGGTCGGCAGCTGCACCCGTGCCCGCTTCGGTTGCGAAATCCGCGAAATCCGCCAAGGCGCCGCGCGGCGCGTCGGCAACGGCCGCGCCATCGGCGGCGGCGTCCGTCGCGACATCGACCACGGCTGCGGCCCCCATCAAGGCCTCCGACGCGCGCAAGTCACCACGCAAACCCCGCCCGGCCAGCGAAGCGCGGCCATCCGCCGCTGCGCCATCGCGTAACGACGAATCGCAGGCCGCCCCGCGCGGTCCTGTGTCCGGCGGCATCGACGAGTAAGGAGAAAGGCATGCAAATCGACAAGCGCGCCTGGCTCGATCGCATCAAGAACATGTTCGCGGGCTTCGATCGGCCGCTCGCACTGATCGTATTCCTGCTGCTGTGCGTCGGCATCGTGACGCTCTACAGCGCGAGCATCGACATGCCCGGACGTGTCGAAGACCAGTTGCGCAACATCATCCTGACGTTCGTGCTGATGTGGGTGCTGGCAAACATCCCGCCGACGACGCTGATGCGCTTCGCCGTTCCCATCTACACATTCGGGGTCGCGTTGCTCGTGGCCGTCGCGATGTTCGGCCTGACGCGCAAGGGCGCGAAGCGCTGGATCAATGTCGGGGTGGTGATCCAGCCGTCGGAGATTCTGAAGATCGCGACGCCGCTGATGCTCGCGTGGTACTACCAGCGGCGCGAGAGCAATATCCGCTGGTGGGACTACATCGTCGGTCTGATCATTCTCGCCGTGCCCGTCGGCCTGATTGCGAAGCAGCCCGATCTCGGCACGGCCGTGCTCGTGTTCGCGTCGGGGCTCTTCGTCATCTACTTCGCGGGACTGAGCTTCAAGCTGATCGTCCCCGTGCTGGTTGCGGGCGTGATTGCCGTCGGCGCGATTGCGACTTTCCAGAACAAGATCTGTCAGCCGGAAGTGCAGTGGCCGCTGATGCACGATTATCAGAAGCACCGCATCTGCACGCTGCTCGATCCGACATCCGACCCGCTCGGCAAAGGCTTCCATACGATTCAGGCCGTGATCGCGATCGGCTCGGGCGGGCCGCTCGGCAAGGGCTGGCTGAAAGGCACTCAAGCGCACCTCGAGTTCATTCCCGAGAAGCACACCGACTTCATCTTCGCGGTGTTCGCCGAGGAATTCGGCCTGGCGGGCGGCGTCGTTCTGTTGACGCTCTATATGGCGTTGATCGCACGCGGTCTGTACATCGCTGCGAATGGCGCGACGCTGTTCGGCCGATTACTTGCCGGATCGCTGACGATGGCCTTCTTCACCTACGCGTTCGTGAACATCGGCATGGTGAGCGGGATTCTTCCCGTGGTGGGTGTGCCTTTGCCGTTCATGAGTTACGGCGGCACTGCGCTGACGACGCTCGGTTTTGCGGTTGGTCTCATCATGAACGTCGGGCGGCAGAAGCGTCTGATGCAGAGTTAATCCGCGAGTCCTACGTTCCTATCCGCAAAGCAAAACAGCGCCTGAAAATTGTCAGGCGCTGTTTTTTATTGAGGCTTCGCTTCGTGCGACTCGCGCAGTTGCGCGCTCAGTTGCTGATACTTGAGCCGCGCCGCCGGATCGCCCTGCGCGGCGGCCGCCGCGTAATAGGCGCGCGCCACGTTCAGATTCTGCGGAACACCGTCGCCGCCGCGCTCGTAAAACGAGCCCGTCACATACTGCGCAGTCATGTCGCCGCCCTCGGCCGCCTTCTTGTACCAGACGAACGCCTGCTGGTTATCGCGCGCGGTGCCGCGTCCGTCGAGAAACTGGTTCGCGAGCGCCAGTTCGGCCTGAATGTGCCCTTGCTGCGCCGCCTTCAGAAACCATTGATGCGCCTCCACGGGATCGCGCGTGACGAACTCGCCGTCATCGTACATCTTCCCGTACACGTATTGCGCATGCGACATGTTGGCGTCAGCGGCCTTGCGCAGCCACTTCTTGCCTTCTTCGACATTGACGGGGCCACCTTCGCCGTTGAGCAACATCATCGCGTAGTTGAATTCGGCGAGACGGCTGCCGCGCTGCGCGGCCTTGCGAAACTCGGCGAGCGCCGACGTGAAGTTGCCGGCGTTGTAATCGGCGACGGCCGTTTGCGTTTCCAGATCCGACGCGGGCGGCATCTTGTTCTGCGCATGCGCCGCCGCGCCCGCCGCCAACGCGGTCAATACGACAGCGCGAGCCGCGCAACCTGCTATGCGCGCCGCGCTCAACGACAACAGCTTCATGACCGAACCTCCTGCAATGCCTGTCGCGTGGTGCGCAACAGCCACATTACGTCGGCGGCGAGCGCGATGAAACGAAAGCCTTCCGACCGGTATTGCCGCGCGCTCGCGACATCCATGGCAAAAATGCCCGTCGCGACGCGCGCCCGATGCGCAACATCCAGAATGTGCTTCATCGCGTCCTGAACTTCCGGGTGTTTCGAATCGCCGAGATGACCGAGACTCGCTGCGAGATCCGCCGGCCCGACAAACAGGCAATCGATCCCCGGCGTCGCCGCGATCTGCTCCAGATGCTCGAGCGCGCGCGTCGACTCGATCTGCACGATCGTGGCAATTTGCGCGTTCGCGTTCTGCAAATAGTCGCGTCGCATTCCGTATGCCGCTGCACGAACCGCGCCTGCCACGCCACGCAGGCCGTCCGGTCCTTCCGAAGTCGCATATTGGGTCAGCCGGACGGCATGGGCCGCTTCGTCAGCCGTCTCGATGTTCGGAAACATCAGCGTACGCGCGCCCGCGTCGAGCACGCGCTTGACGAGCCACGGCTCAATGGCGGGCAAGCGAACGACGGGCTCGGTAGGCAGATGCGCTGCCGCAATTGCACGCAATTGTCCCGTCACGTCGATGCTGTCGTTCGGCGCGTGCTCCATATCGATCAGCAGCCAGTCGAAACCGGCGTGCGCGAGCGCTTCGGCGGCGCTGTCGCTGCCGAGCGACAGCCACAAGCCGAAGAGCGGGTCCGGCTCTCTCAGGCGCAGCTTGAGTGGATTCGTGAACGTGCTCATTGCGCGCCTCCGTCGCCGTCGAACGCGGCCGCGGACAGGCTTGAGCGAAAGACTACGCGGCCCGAACGGCCGACGTGAAAGGTATCGTCATTGTGGCGGGCGTGGCGCCCGCTGCAAATCGCGGTGACCGGCATGTCTCGCTCCGTGTGATTATCGAAACGATCATACCTTGACAATAAACCGTCTAGTCGCGGACCACGTCGGCCCAGCAATTCGGCGTCTCATACAGACGTACCTTGTGCAGACGCAGATTGACGCCGTAGTGCGCGTCGTAGACGTTCGCGAGAATCTCGAACGCAACGGCCGCGAGGTTTTCGACGGTCGGAATGCGGTCGAGCACGACCGTCTTGTGACCGGCCATCGAGTCGAGAAAACCGCGCACCTGCGTATCGCCTTCATAGACGAGGAACGCGTGATCCCACTTGTCGACCAGATGCTCGTTCGCGAGCGCCTTCACGTCGGCGAAATCCATCACCATGCCGCGATCCGGCGCGCCTTCCGTTTCGACGAGATCGCCTTGCAGCGTGATTTCGAGCACGTAGCGATGCCCGTGCAGATTACGGCACTGGCTGCGGTGATCTGGAATGCGGTGGCCCGCGTCGAATTCGAGTTTTCGGGTAATCGTCAGCACGGCAAATCAGGGAATGTTCAGGTACTTGTGAGTCTGCATCGACAGACGCCACTGCGGATGGCGCTTGCACCAGTCGATCGCGAGCTTCGTGTTGATGTCGCGCGAAGGGCCGTCCATCGGCTGCACGAGGAAATAGTCGAAGTCGAGCTTCGCGTAGTCGGCGAGGCGCTGGTTCTCCTGCGGCACGACCACTTTCAGTTCGTTGCCTTTGGTCTGCACGAGCGGCGCGTCGGCTTTCGGGCTCACGCAGATCCAGTCGATCGTGTCGAGCACGGGCAGCGAGCCGTTCGTCTCGATGGCGATTTCGAAGCCGGCCGCGTGCAGCGCGTCGACGAACGGCTGATCGATCTGCAACATCGGCTCGCCTCCCGTGCACACCACAAAGCGCTGGCCTTCGCCTTCCGGCCACAGCGAAGCGATCTTCGCGGCCAGTTCTTCGGGCGTGCGGAATTTGCCGCCGTTCTCGCCGTCTGTGCCGACGAAATCGGTATCGCAGAACTTGCACACGGCGTCGGCGCGATCTTCTTCACGGCCCGACCACAGATTGCATCCGGCGAACCGGCAAAACACGGCCGGGCGCCCTGCGTTCGCGCCTTCGCCCTGCAACGTGTAGAAAATTTCCTTGACCGCGTACGTCATGCTGCTTCTGCCTGATGCTCCATGAAGCCTGTTGATCTCTCTTTCGCTTAGGCAGGTTCCGTGACCTGCTCGCCGTTCAGATACGCTTCGTACCCGCGCTTGCGCAAGCGGCACGCAGGGCACTCGCCGCAGCCAAAACCCCACGCATGCAACTCCGAGCGCTCGCCGAGATAGCACGTGTGCGTTTCGATGCGGATCAGTTCGACCAATGCGTCACCGCCCAGCGTATGCGCGAGACGCCACGTGTCGGCCTTGTCGATCCACATCAGCGGCGTCTCCAGCACGAAACGGCTGTCCATGCCGAGATTCAGCGCGACTTGCAGCGCCTTCATCGTGTCGTCGCGGCAATCCGGGTAGCCGGAAAAGTCCGTCTCACACATTCCGCCAACCAGCACGCGCAACCCGCGACGATACGCAATTGCCGCCGCAATCGTCATGAACATCAGATTGCGGCCGGGCACGAACGTGTTCGGCAGGCCATTCGAGGCCGCGTGAATCTCGATGTCGCGCGTCATCGCCGTTTCGCTGATCGAGCCGAGCACGGACAGATCGATCATGTGATCGTCGCCGAGCCGTTCGCCCCACTCGGGGAAGGTGCAGCTCACCGCGCTGCGGAAACCCTCGCGGCATTCCAACTCGACCCGATGCCTTTGCCCGTAGTCGAAGCCCAGCGTTTCGACTGTTTCGTACCGATCCAGCGCCCAGGCGAGACACGTTGCCGAATCCTGCCCACCGGAAAACAGCACCAGGGCGCTACTCTTGGCGTCTTTGCGGGTCACTGCGAAACTCCGTGTATGTTGAATGCCGCGCACAAGCGGTGCCAGGTAGCCTCGCCTTGCGGCACGCGGGCCGGCACAGATGCCGGCTCAAGCAGTATAGGCTGCTGCCTTCACGCGCCAAGCTGCCTGGATCTATACCGCTAATTGTCCGCCAAGGAGTTTCACGCCGCACGATGCCTCGGACCTGAAACGAAAAAGGACTTGCGAAGAACACGTGGCAAGTCCTTGATAAAACATAATTTTATCACGCGGAGCCCGGGCCCGCTCGCGGCCGCCGCGCGATGTTCTGCGGCGAGTCGGCATATCAACCGCACATAGGAAAAGCCCCAGGAATCTTGCGATTTCCTGGGGCCGAATCCTGGTGGCCTGGGGCGGAATCGAACCACCGACACGCGGATTTTCAATCCGCTGCTCTACCAACTGAGCTACCGGGCCAACGAAGAAGCGAGAGTATAGCAAGTGACTTTCTGATTCTCAAGCCCTTCCCGAAAAAACTTCCTGCCGAAATCGCTTCGCCTACTCGCCCTTATTCTTGCCGAGATCGACGCCCAACTGCTTGAGCTTGCGATACAGGTGCGTGCGTTCGAGCCCGGTCTTTTCCGCGACGCGCGTCATGCTGCCGTTCTCGCGCGCGAGGTGATACTCGAAGTACGCACGCTCGAACGCATCGCGTGCGTCACGCAGCGGGATATCGAACGAAATCGACGCCGTCTGTGCCGACAGCATGCCGCCGCCCAGGTTGTCCGCGGACATCATCGGCAGCGCCGCCGCCGATGCCACAGCCGACGCATTCGCCGCCATCGCCGGCTTGGCCGACATGCCGCCCGCGGCGGGAGACGCGCTGCCGCGCGCGAGCCCCTGCTCGACGGCCTTCAGCAGCTTTTGCAGCGCGATCGGCTTTTCGAGGAAGTTGAGCGCGCCGATCTTCGTCGCTTCGACAGCGGTGTCGATGGTCGCGTGGCCCGACATCATGATGACGGGCATCGACAGAAGCGCTTGCGCGGCCCACTCCTTGAGCAGCGTTACGCCATCGGTATCGGGCATCCAGATGTCGAGCAGCACCAGATCGGGTGCCTGACGAAGCCGGTAGTCACGCGCCTCCTGCGCGTTTTCCGCGACGTCCACGACATGTCCCTCGTCGCTCAGGATCTCCGAGAGCAATTCCCGGATGCCCATTTCATCATCTACCACCAGGATGGTTGCCATTTACGCTGCCCTTGTCTGCACTGTTGCTTTTGTCTTTCCCTGCGGCGCGCTGCCATGCGCCGCCTGCGGCCCGCTTCCAGGCGCCGCAGCATTGTTATCTGCGAGTTGAAGGAAGAGGATGGAAATTTGCGCGCCTTCGATTACGTCGCCCGCTTTCAGACGATTGCGTATATCGATTCGTGCGCCGTGTTCATCGACGATCTTCTTGACCATGGCAAGTCCGAGACCTGTACCTTTGGCTTTGGTCGTCACATAAGGTTCGAACGCGCGCGTGAGAATGCGCGCGGGGAAGCCCGGACCGTTGTCCGACACGGTCAATCGCACCGCGACGCTCACTTTGCCGTCCGCATCGGGATCGCCATATTCTACTGTCCTCGTCTCGAGCAACACACGGGGGTGCTCGACATCGGCGACAGCATCCTGCGCGTTCTGCAGCAGGTTATGGATCACCTGACGCAATTGCGTCGCGTCTCCGCGTATAACGGGCAAGTCCGCCATTTCGACGACAATCGCGCTCTTGCCCTCTTCGATTCCGTACAGCGTGAGCACTTCGCTCACGAGTTCGTTCAGTTGCAGATTCGCGAGCACGGCTGGCGGCGTGCGCGCATAGTCGCGGAAATCGTCGACCATCTGCTTCATCGCCGCGACCTGATTCACGATTGTAGTAGCGCCACGTTTCAACACTTCGGCATCCGACGGCGCGAGCTTGTCGGAGAGCTTCATCTGCAAGCGCTCGGCGGAAAGCTGGATCGGCGTCAATGGATTCTTGATCTCGTGCGCGAGACGCCGCGCGACTTCGCCCCATGCGATCGAACGCTGCGCGGAGATCACATCGGAAATATCGTCGAACACGACGACATAGCCAGACGTCTCTTCATCGTCGCTGTCGTTGCCCGCCGCCGACACGAGCCGCGCGCCGCGCGCAAGCAGCGTCAGCGGATCGGCTTCGCCCGGTATTTGCAGGGCCATCTGCTGCTGCCAGTGTCCCGTGTCGTCCTGATCGCCGCCTGCCGCTTCGAGATCGGCAAACGCCTTGCGCACCATCGAGCCGAATTCGCTCAACACGCCGATGCGATCGAGCGACGAACCGAGCATCGACGCGAACGGCTGGCGGAAGATGCGCTCCGCGCCTCGATTGACCGTCATCAAACGAAACTGCCTGTCGAACACGAACACGCCCGCCGTCAGGTTCGCAAGAATGCTTTCGAGGTAAGCCTTCGAATGTTCGAGCGCGACGCGGTTGGCCTCGACGGCTGCGCGCGCTTCCGACAACTGGCGCGTCATCGCGTTGAACGACTGCGTGAGGAAGCCGAGTTCGTCGCGCGACTTGATTTCGCGCTTCGGCGTGTAGTCGCCTTCCGTCACTTCTTTCGTGCCCTGCGCGAGCAGAAAGAGCGGCCGCGCAAGCTGATTGCCGAGCGCGAGCGCAAGCATCATCGCGATGAAGGTCGCGAGAAAGAGCGCGAGCGTCAGCGTGCCGATGTACATCTTGCGCAAGCCCGTGCGCCCGATCGCCTTCTCCTGGTACTCGCGATACGCGCGCTGCACGGCATCCGCATTGCGCGCCAATGTCTGCGAAACCGGCTGCGTGAGTTGCAGGAAGCGCTCGTTGGGCTGCAGCAGCGACGCGTTGGTGTCGGGAATGCGCTGCACGATACGCAGACGCAATGCGCCCTTTGCGCCGCGCGCCTTGGGGTCGCCGTCCACTTCGCCTTCGATCGACGCGAAGCCGCGGCCGCGCGCCTGATCGATCATCATCGGCGTGGGCAGGTCGCTCGGCACGAGCGATGCATAGTTGCTCGTCGCCTGCGCGACGACGTGCATGTCCGGCGCCGCGCCCGACATGCTGCGCGCCGGCTCGACGATCGTCGCGTCCTGCACGCCGAACTGATCGCGCAGACGCAAAAGCGTGAGCGTCGTCCCTGCGGAATCGGCACTCGCGAGCTGCTCGGCCATCAGACGGCCCTTCGTCTGCAGATCGGACAGCGATGCGTCGAGCATCCCGCGTCCGAGATTCAGCCCGGATGTGAGCGCGGTTTCGACATTCACGTCGAACCATGACTCGATACTGCGCGACACGAACTGATACGACACGATGTAAATGATGCCGCCCGGCACCACGCCGACGAGCGCGAAGAAGAACGCGAGCTTCGCGAGCAGCCTCGTGCCGAATTTGCCCTTGCGTAATCGCGTGACGATGATCACCACGAGCACCGCGACGATCAGCATGAAGATCAGCGCAACCACGACATTGGCCGCGTAGAGCCAGCCGTAATAGCGGTCGAAGAACTCGGTGTTCGCGCTCGCCGCCGCGAGCAGCACGAGCAGCAGGACGGCCGTGACGGCCACCGTCGACACGAGCAACCGGACGACGACGCTGCTGACACTGGTGGCGCGGCGCACTTTATTTAGCACGTTCGGTCACCGTGAAAGTAAAACGCTTCCAGTCGGAAGCAAGGTTCCAGTCGCGGTTGTTGACCGCGTCGATCTGGAACGGCTTGGGCATCAATGCGATATCGAGCTGCATGCGCACCGATGCGTTGTACGTTTCTCCCGCATGAACCTGGTTGCGATCGATCACATGCCACGACGTGACATGCTTGATGACGGCCAGCGCCTCGTTGAGCGAGGCGAAGCCGAGTTGCAGGCCGCCCGTCGATACGCGGTACTCGCGCGTGAGCGGCTGGAACGATAGTCGAATGCTTTGCGATACGCTCACCGGTTGTTCATCGAACCAGTACCAGCGCGGCCGGCTCAGTTCGAAGTCCGTTGTGAAGTAAAGCGGTATGCCCTTGTTGACGGCATCTTCGAGATTGCTGTTCAACTCGAAGTCGAAGCGCGCGTCGAGGCTCCACCCGCTGCCGTCGGATTGCAGGGACGCACGTTGCACGGCGATCGATTCGGCACGCGCCGGTCCGGCTGCCGTCAGGCAAAGGGCCAGCGCAATCCAGAGCGCGGCCGCAAGCCGTAGCGGAAGGAAGCGTTTGATGATCACCGTTTCTGAAAGCGCGCGTAGAAGAATCCGTCGTGGTCTAAGCTCGAACCAGTGCTTTGTCCGGCGCGGGAACCAGCCGAAACGTCGGCGGGCGCGCGGGCGACTGCTGGGAGCAGTTGCCCCGGCGCGTCCAATCGTACCGCATCCGCGTGTCGGTTTCCAAACCACTGGGCCTGCAACTCGCCTTCTTCGGGAAAGATCGAGCACGTAACGTACAGCAATTCGCCGCCCGGTCTGACGAGCGGCCACAGCGCTTCGAGAATGCGGCGCTGTTCTTCGACGAGCGCGGGAATATCCGACGCGCGTCGCAGCCAGCGAATGTCCGGATGACGACGCACGATGCCCGACGCGGAGCACGGCACGTCGGCGAGAATGCGATCGAATGGCTGATCGGCGGCGTCATGCCATTGCGTGGGATTGCCTGCATCGCCGATGCGCACATGAGCGTTCAGCTTCAGACGCTGCAGGTTTTCGCCGATACGCCGCGCCCGCGTCGCGTCGCTTTCGAGCGCGATCAGGTCGATGTTCGCGAGTTCGAGCAGATGTCCCGTCTTGCCACCGGGCGCGGCGCACGCATCGAGCACGCGCATGCCGTCGCGCACGCCGAGCCATTGCGCCGCGAGCTGCGCACCCGCGTCCTGCACGGAGACCACGCCTTCGTTGAAGCCCGGAATGCGATCGACGGGCATCGGCGCGTCGAGACGAACAGCGTGATCGCCAATCTGCGTCGCCGGAATCTGATGCTCGCGCAACGTTTGCAGATACGCATCGACCGTCGCGTGACGCGCATTCACGCGCAGCGTCAGCGGGCCCTGGCAGTTGCCGGCGGTGAGGATGTCTTGCCACGCATCGGGCCACGCTTTGCGAACGGCGTCGATCCACCAGACGGGGTAGTTCCAGCGCGCGACTTCAACGTTCTGCGCGTCGGCCAGCCGCGTTTCGCGCTCACGCAAAAAATTGCGCAGCACCGCGTTGACCAGCCCCTTCGCGAACGCAAACTCGCGCCGCGCGCCGATCGCATTCACCGCCTGATCGACGACCGTGAACGGCGCGTAGGCAGCGTTGCTCTCTTCATCGACTAGCAACGCGAGCGCACAGACCAGCACGTGTCCGACATGCGGCGGCGGGGCCTTGCGCACGAGTTTCGCGACCAGCCATTCGGCGGTGCCGAGCCGGCGCATCGTCCGGTAAGCGATGTCTTGCACGGCGCCACGCGATGCCGCCGCGACACCTTCCGGCAGCGACATGAAAATCGAATGCAGGGCTGCGGGCAGTGCCGCGCCCTGGCGAACTGCGCCGACTGCCTGGGCTGCGCAGTCGAGCGCGAAGCCGAGCGATTCTGGCGCGAGATGCAACGTCGACAGACGGGTGTCGCGCGAACGCGGCGGCAAAATGGGACGATGAGAAGGCTTTCGGGTCATGAAGAGGCGGGAAACGGGCGCTTACGGAGGGTGTCGCGCAAACGCCACATTGTAGCGTGACGCCGACGGGGGACTGGCGCGCGGCCTTCGATGGCCTTTGAATGCCCGTCTTTTCCCGATCGAGCCTTTTTCAGCGATGGCGCGGATTTCGAGCCAGAAAGAAACAGGGGCGAGTCTCCTCGCCCCTGTTTGCGCTTCCGTCGCGGGATGCCTGGCAGAACGATGCGGGCGCGCTTAGTCGAAGCGCCCCGTGCGTGCCATCTCCATCAGGCGCGCGATGCGCTCCTCGGTGGACGGGTGCGTCGAGAATAGGTTCTGGATGCCGCCGCCCGACAGCGGATTCATGATCATCATCTGCGCGGTGGCCGGGTGCGCCTCGGCCGTCGGGAACGGGATGCCGTTCGCATAGCGGTGAATCTTGTCGAGCGCCGACGCGAGCGCCTGAGGGTCGCCCGAAATCTGCGCGCCGCCACGGTCCGCCTCGAACTCGCGCGCCCGCGAAATCGCCATCTGGATCAGCGCGCCCGCGATCGGCGCGAGAAGCGCGACGGCGATGCTCGCGATCGGGTTTGCCGGACGGCCATTCTCGTCGCGACCGCCGAAGAACATTGCAAAGTTCGCCAGTGCTGAAATCGCGCCTGCCATCGTTGCCGAAATGGTCGAGATCAGGATGTCGCGGTGCTTCACGTGCGAGAGTTCGTGCGCCATCACGCCGCGCATTTCACGCTCCGACAGCGCGCGCAGAATACCCGTCGTCGCGGCCACGGCGGCGTGTTCGGGATTGCGGCCCGTCGCGAACGCATTGGGTTGTTCTTCGTCGATCAGGTAGACGCGCGGCATCGGCAGATTGGCGCGCGTCGCCAGGTCGCGAACCATCCGGTAGAACTGCGGCGCGCTCGTTTCGTCCACTTCCTGCGCGTTGTACATGCGCAAGACCATCTTGTCCGAAAACCAGTACGAAAAGAAATTCATCCCGAGCGCGATCAGCAACGCGAGCATCATGCCGCGCTGGCCGCCGATCATGCCGCCGATCACGATGAAGAGCGCCGTGATTGCGGCCATCAGCATCGCGGTTTTAACCCAGTTGAACATATCCAGAACTCCTTGCCCGTCACGCGGTTCTTTATTGGTGCCGCCAATTTGCGGCGAACGATTGTAAGCGAACTGTTAGATATGGACGGGCGGGAAAAATTCAATCACCGCGTTGCCGTGGCGAGCTTGATGCCAAGCCCCACGAATGCACTGCCGACGCCGCGATCCAGCCACTTCTTGACGCCCGGCTTACCGGAGAACTTGCGCGTGACGCTGCCCGCAATCCACGCGACAAAGCTGTTCCACACCATGCTCATCACGACGAAAACGACGCCGAGCGTGAGAAACGCGAAGGTCTTGTGATCGCTGCCTGCGGACACAAATTGCGGAAAGAACGACACGAAGAACAGCACGACCTTCGGGTTCAGTACGTTGGTCCAGAATCCTTGCAGGAAAAGCTGGCGCAGCGACTTCGGCGCGCCGGTCGCGCGCGCAGCGCCCACGGCCTCGGCAGCTTCCGGCTTCGTCAGGATGAGCCGAACGCCAAGGTAGATCAGGTAGATCGCGCCAACGAACTTGATCACGGTGAATGCCGTCGCGGACGCGGCCAGCAGCGCTGTCAGCCCGAATGCGCAGGCGAGCGAGTGCACGCAACACCCCGCCGAAATGCCCAGCGCCGACATCAGCCCCGCGCCGCGCCCTTGCGCGACGCTTCGGCCGACGATGTAAGCGGTGTCGGGGCCGGGCGTGACGTTGAGCAGAAAAACGGCGGCGATGAAGAACTCGAAATGGGTGATGCCGAACATGGAAACCTCTTCAGGCAGGGTTGCATCGAAGATTCTAACGCGCCACAGGAAGTCGGCGTGACCTGGCCGAACGGCAGATTGCGCCCCCGATAACCTGTCGCTTATTGTGGCTGTACGAGGTCGAAATGCTGGCCCGCAGCGAGCGTCGAGCCGGCCAGGAAATCGCGCACGGCAAGGCGTTTGCCACCCGGCTTTTGCAGTTGCGCGATGCGCAGCGCGCCCTCGCCGCACGCCACGACGACGCCTTCCGGCGACACATCGACGATCGTGCCCGGCTCCGCTTTGCGTGTCGCTTCGGCTGCGCACGCCAACCAGATTTTCAGCACAGAGCCGTCGAGCGCCGCCGCGCCGCCGGGGAACGGATCGAACGCGCGCACTTGCCGCGCGAGTTCCGCCGCAGGACGGCGCCAGTCGAGCACCGCCTCGTGCTTGCCGATCTTCTCGGCGTAAGTCGCGCCTTCGGCGGGCTGAGGCGTCGATGCGAGCTTGCCGTTGCGCTCCAGTTCGATCAGCGCATCGACGATCAGCTTCGCGCCCGCTTCGGCGAGACGGTCGTGGAGCGTCGCGGTCGTATCGGTGTCGTGGATCGTCATGCGCACTTCGGAAATCATCGCGCCCGTATCGAGGCCCGCGTCCATCTGCATCAGCGTGATGCCCGTTTCCGCGTCGCCCGCCTCGATCGCGCGGTGGATCGGCGCGGCGCCGCGCCAGCGCGGCAGCAACGAAGCGTGAATGTTGATGCAGCCGTGCGGCGGAATATCGAGCACTTCCTGCGGCAACAGCAGACCGTAAGCGGCCACCACCATCACGTCGTGCGGCGTGGCGCGCAACTGGTCGATGGCGGCCGTGGCTTCAGCGGGGAATTTGCCGTTACGGCGCAACGAGGGCGGCTGCGCGACCTCGATGCCGTGCTCCTGCGCATACCGCTTCACGGGGCTCGTCTGCAATTTCATGCCGCGGCCCGCCGGGCGGTCCGGCTGGGTGAGGACGAGCGGCACCGGGAAGCCGGCCTCGTGAATTGCGGCGAGCGCCGCGGCGGCAAATTCCGGCGTGCCGGCAAAGATGACGCGCAACGAATGGCTCATGGCGTCACATCGCGTGCGCGAGCTTTTTCATCTTGCTCTTGATGCGCGTCTGCTTGAGCGGCGACAGATATTCGACGAAGACGCGACCCATCAGGTGATCCATTTCGTGCTGGATGCAGACGGCGAGCAGCCCTTCGCAGTCGATCTCGAACGTTTCGCCCTTCTCGTTCAGCGCGCGCACGCGCACCTTCTCGGCACGCTCGACGTTGTCGTAGATGCCCGGCACCGACAGGCAGCCTTCCTCGTTGATCTTCTTTTCGTCGCTCGACCAGAGAATTTCCGGATTGATGAACGCGCGCAGCTCGTCGTGCGCGTCCGACACGTCGATCACGATCACGCGCTCGTGCACGTCGACTTGAGTTGCCGCGAGGCCTACGCCGGGCGCGGAGTACATGGTCTCGGCCATGTCTGCAACGAGCTTGCGGATACGGTCATCGACCTTTTCGACAGGCTTTGCGATCTTGTGCAGACGCTTGTCCGGGTAATTGAGGATGTTGAGTAAAGCCATGGTCCTGAAATTGATTGGGCGCCGACGCAGTTGAACACAGTCGCGCAATAGCCATTCGGCCAGGTTGTTCGCCGATCGCGACACGCACACGATAGATGGTGACCGAACCGTATCGATTCAATGCCCAAACGCATGTCGGCCGGCGCGCGCGAACGCGGCGCAGCAGTGGTTTCGGTTTATTTCGGATGATGAAAATTTTAGCATGGCGACCGCCAGGCCGGTTGCCGTGCGCGAGGACGCAAGCGATGCAGACCCTTCCCCTCACTGACGACGAACTGTCCGCCTGGCTGCGGCTCGCGATGGCGCCCGGACTGAAGCCAGCAGCGCTGCGCGAGATGTTGACCGCCTTCGGCCTTCCGGACGCGGTGCTCGCGCAACCGTTCGCCGCGCTCGCTCAGACAACCGACGAAGCCTCCGCCCGCGCCGCCCTCGCGCCGCCAGCACCGGACTTCGCCGCGCTGCTCGATGCGGCGCGAGCATGGCGCGAACTGCCCGGCAACGCGCTCGTCACGCTCGACGATCCCGCCTACCCGCCCGCGCTCCTGACCATGCCCGATCCACCGCCGCTGCTATATGTAAAGGGGCGCATCGAGTTGCTGCATGCTCGCGGCGTCGCAGTCGTCGGCAGCCGAAGCGCGACGCCGCAGGGCCTCGAAGACGCCGCCCGCTTTGCGCTCACGCTGTCCGATGCAGGATTGACCATTGTGTCGGGGCTGGCCTTGGGGATAGACGGCGCGGCGCATCGCGGCGCGCTTCAGGGGCGCGGCAGCACGATCGCCGTTATCGGGACGGGCGCGGATATCGTCTATCCGCCTTCGCATCAAGCTCTCGCACAACAGATCGCGGAACGCGGCGCGATCATGTCGGAATGGCCGCTCGGCACGCCCGCCCGCTCCGCGCACTTTCCGCAGCGCAACCGGCTGATTGCCGGGCTCGTGAGCGGCGTGCTGATCGTCGAGGCAGCCATGCGCTCGGGCTCGCTGATCACCGCCCGGCTTGCCAACGAAATGGGTCGTGACGTATTCGCGATTCCCGGTTCGATCCACGCTCCGCTGGCGCGCGGCTGTCACCGGATGATCAAGCAGGGAGCGAAGCTCGTCGAAACGCCGGAAGATGTGCTCGAAGAGTTGGGATTCGCCACGCCGCCGCCGGCGCCCGTGCCGACGCGTCGGCTGCGGGCGCTGCCGCAAATACGGTCCGCCGACGAATCCGCGCGCGGCGAAGGCGATTGCGGATTGACTGCCGAGGCCGGGCGCCTGCTCGACGCGCTTGGCCATTCGCCCGCGACGCTTGAAATTCTGGCCGAACGCACCGAAATGGACGACACGCTGCTGCAAAGCACGCTGCTGCGGCTGGAGCTAGCCGGAGAACTGTGTGCGCTGCCCGGCGGCCGATACGTTCGCGCTGCGCACGGCGCATAAGGCCTCGTGCTACATTCGCGCCAAATAACCATGTCATGCCGAAGGAACCACCATGCCCGCGTTCAACCTGGACTCAGACTCGAAACGGATCGCCGAGCGCGTCAATGACCGCGAGACGCTTTTCGTTGCGTGCCTGTGCGCGGAATGGTGCGGCACCTGCCGGGAATACCGCGCGGCGTTCGACGTGCTGGCGGACAAGCATCCCGACATTTGCTTTGCGTGGATCGATATCGAAACGCACGCGGACCGTTTTGACGACCTTGATGTTGAGAATTTCCCAACAATTCTTATTGAGGACAGCACGACCACGCGGTTTTTTGGAACTGTATTGCCGCAAGCGTCGATCGTCGAACGGATGCTCGTCGATCTGACGGCGCTGCCGGGCGTGAAAGGCGCGCCGAAAATGCGCCCAGCGTTGCTCGAAGCCTGATTCGTACCAGAAACGCAACAAATCGCGTCTGATTGCGGTGCGCGGCTGCGGCGGCCGCCCGACCGGCACGACGATTGCGGAAATCGCTGCCGGACGCGGCAAAAGTCGCACGACGTGCCTTCGAAAGGCGCACCTGACAACGGCCGTCACACGCTTGCCCAATCGATCTGCGCGCAATTATGATGACCCGCTTTTTTGGGCTCACCGATTGCCGCTGCTGCGGCGTGTGCTATAAAGCGGTCGTTAATGGGTGCCAAACCCGGGCGGGAAAACCCGAGGTACCAACCCGAATCCACCAATTTATTTTCAGTCATGTCCAAAGCACTGATCATCGCCGAAAAGCCATCTGTCGCGAACGACATCGCGCGGGCTTTGGGCGGTTTTACCAAGCATGACGAGTACTTCGAGAGCGACGATTTCGTCCTCTCGTCGGCGGTCGGCCATCTGCTCGAGATCGCGGCGCCGGAAGAATACGAAGTCAAACGGGGAAAATGGAGTTTCGCCAATCTTCCCGTTATTCCGCCCCATTTCGACCTGAATCCGATTGCAAAAAGCGAATCCAGGCTGAAGGTGCTGAACAAGCTGATCAGGCGAAAAGACGTCGACCGACTGATTAACGCATGCGACGCGGGGCGCGAGGGCGAGCTGATTTTCCGCCTGATCGCGCAGCACGCAAAAGCGAAACAGCCGGTGCAGCGTCTGTGGCTGCAGTCGATGACGCCCGCCGCGATCCGCGAAGGCTTCGCGCAATTGCGCAGCGACTCCGAGATGCAACCGCTCGCGGACGCCGCGCGATGCCGCTCGGAAGCGGACTGGCTCGTCGGCATCAACGGCACGCGCGCGATGACCGCGTTCAACAGCAAAGGCGGCGGCTTCTTCCTGACCACGGTCGGGCGCGTGCAGACGCCGACGCTGTCGATCGTCGTCGAGCGCGAAGAGAAAATTCGCCGCTTCGTGCCGCGTGATTACTGGGAAGTGAAGGCGGAATTCGTCTGCGGCGCGGGCTTCTACGAAGGCCGCTGGTTTGATCCGAAGTTCAAGAGAGACGAATTCGATCCGGAGAAGCGCGATTCGCGTCTCTGGAGCCTGCCGGCGGCCGAAACGATCGTCGCCGCGTGTCGTGGGCAGATCGGCAATGTGACGGAAGAATCGAAGCCGTCGACGCAGTTGTCCCCGGCGCTCTTCGACCTCACCAGTCTCCAGCGCGAGGCCAACGGCCGCTTCGGCTTCTCGGCGAAGAACACGCTCGCGCTCGCCCAGGCGCTGTACGAAAAGCACAAGGTGCTGACCTATCCGCGTACCGACGCGCGCGCGCTGCCGGAAGACTATCTGGAGACGGTCAAGCACACGATGGAGATGCTCAAGGAGAGCAACAACTATCTGCCGCACGCGAAGCAGGTGCTCGACAAGGGCTGGGTGAAGCCAAACAAGCGCATCTTCGACAACTCGAAGATCAGCGATCACTTCGCCATCATCCCGACGCTGCAGGCGCCAAAAGTGCTATCCGAACCCGAGCAGAAGCTGTATGACCTCGTCGTCAAGCGCTTCCTCGCCGTGTTCTTCCCGGCTGCCGAATACCGCGTGACCACGCGCGTCACGGAGGTCGTCGGCCATCATTTCAAGACCGAAGGGAAGGTGCTTGTCGAAGCGGGCTGGCTTCAGGTCTATGGCCGCGAAACGGGCAGCGAAGATGCGAACCTCGTCCCCGTGAAAAAGGACGAGAAGGTCAAGACGGACAAGATCGCCGCGCAGCAACTCGTCACCAAGCCGCCCGCACGCTACAACGAAGCGACGCTGCTCTCGGCGATGGAAGGCGCGGGCAAGCTCGTCGAAGACGACGAACTGCGCGAAGCGATGGCTGCGAAGGGGCTCGGCACGCCGGCCACGCGCGCGGCGATCATCGAAGGGCTGCTCGGCGAAAAGTATCTGGTCCGCGAAGGCCGCGAGCTGATTCCGACCGCGAAGGCTTTCCAGCTGATGACGCTCCTGCGCGGCCTCAGCGTGAAGGAACTGACCGCGCCCGAACTGACGGGCGAATGGGAGTACAAGCTGTCGCAAATGGAGCGCGGCAAGCTGCCGCGCGACGCGTTCATGCAGGAAATCGCCCGCATGACGCAGACCATCGTCAAGCGCGCGAAGGAATACGATTCCGACACGATTCCCGGCGACTACGCGACGCTGCAAGCACCCTGCCCGAATTGCGGCGGACAGGTGAAGGAAAACTATCGCCGTTTCGCCTGTACCAAATGCGAGTTCTCAATCTCGAAGATTCCGGGCGGCCGGCAATTCGAAATCGAAGAAGTCGAGGAGTTGATGCAGAAGAAGGAAATCGGGCCGCTGTCGGGTTTCCGCAGCAAGATGGGCCGGCCGTTTTCCGCGATTCTCAAACTCTCGTTCGACGAAGAGACAAAGAACTACAAGCTCGAATTCGATTTCGGACAGGATCAGGGCGGCGAAGACGGCGAAGCACCGGACTTTTCCGAGCAGGAGTCCGTCGGCGCGTGTCCGAAGTGCGGCGGCAAGGTTTTCGAGCACGGCATGAGCTACGTCTGCGGGAACTCGGTCGCGAGTCCGAAGACGTGCGATTTCCGCTCGGGCAAGGTCATCCTGCAACAGGAAATTGCGCGTGAGCAGATGGCAAAGCTGCTTCAGGACGGACGTACTGACCTGCTGACGAATTTCAAATCGTCGCGCACGGGCCGCAACTTCAAGGCCTATCTCGTCAAGCAGAACGACGGCAAGATCGGCTTCGAGTTCGAAAAGAAGGAAGCGAAGGAAGGTGCGGCCAAAACGGCGGCCGCGAAGTCTGCGGGCAAGGCAGCGCCTGTCGCTGACGACGCCGATGCAGAGGCCGAGAACGAAGCGCCCGTGAAAAAGGCTGCAGCAAAAACGGCCGCCGCCAAGAAAGCGCCCGCAAGGAAGGCCGCCACAAAGACGGCATCGAAGACCACGGCGCGCAAGACAGGCTCATAAGGCCCGCGCGGCTCGCGCCGCAAATGTCCGCGCAACAAAAAACGCAGTCTGCCTTAACAGGCGACTGCGTTTTTTATTTTCCGCGGCAATTTGCTACGCCTTTACGCGGCACTTACGCCTGCTCTCTTTGACAAACGCGCACCAGTCACTCGCTCAGTGCGTGGACGAAGCGACGCTGCGCGAACGGTTCATCGTGCGCGTCGACGGCTTCGCGGGAATATCGGCGTCCAGCAGGCTCGACAGCGGCTCGGCGCCATCGAACGCTTCGGGCGGCATCGACATCGCCGAGGATTCCAGCATCGCCGGCGTCCGATCCACGCCATCCTTCACCCACTGCTCGCCAAGCTGGCTGTTCGGCGTCTGGTTGAAGTGCTCGACGAGGTGATCGATGAACGTGCGCACCTTGGCGGGCAGGTGACGCCGGCTCGGATACGCGATGTTGATCTCGACCTGCGGCAGACGATAGTCGCTCAACAGACGCACCAGCTTGCCGCGTGTCGTATCGCGGCCAATCAGGTAGCTCGGGAGGATCGCGATGCCCATGCCGAGCAGCGCGAACTGACGCAGCATTTCCGTGTTGTTCGCGACGATCACGTTGGTCGGACGCACGCGCACTTCGCCGTCCGGGCCCGTGAACACGCGCTCGTCGCCCCAGTATTCGGACGGCAGCGACAGGCACGGATGCTCCAGCAACTGCTCCGGCCGCGTCGGCGTGCCGTGCTTCTCCAGATACGCCGGCGTCGCGCAGACGGTCATGCAGCCGGTCGTCAGACGGCGCGTCACGATGCTCGCGCTGCGCATATGGCGCGCGATCACGACGCCCACGTCGAAGCCTTCTTCAACGAGATCCACCTGACGGTCGACCAGCGTCACATCGGGAATCACCTTGGGATAGCGCTCGGCATATGTCTGGAGCACGGGAGCGAGGTTGTGCAGGCCGAACACGACAGGCGCGACGATGCGCAGCGTGCCAACAGGCTCGTGATTGCGCGCGACGACCATCTGTTCGACGTCCTCCAGCTCGTCGAGGATCTGGCGAGCGCGTTCGAGATAAACCTGACCGGACTCGGTCAGAGAAAGACTACGGGTGGTGCGGTTGAGCAGTCGGGTACCAAGACGGCCTTCGAGATCGGCGACGTGACGGGTTGCGACTGCGTTCGAAATATCCATCGCGCTAGCCGCGCGGGCGAAACTTCCGAGATCCGCCACCTTGACGAATACTCGCATCGACTGCAAATGATCCATGGACAACTCCTGCCGTATTGCAGCTCCCTCGGAACAGGAAGCACACTTGGAATTTTCCTACGACCAGGGAAATCCTGCAGAAGTTGCCCACGATTCCGGAAATTTTATAAAATTTCGAGTCAATATCTTCGAGGACGGAATAGCGAACGATCGATTGTTCCTCTCTGCGAAATAATTTGCTGCATTGCGTCGAAACCGTCCAAAAAGCGTAAATAGCGAAGCAGCCGGTCGGCGTCGCCAATCAGGTCGAAAGCATCGTTGCGAGGTCGCGCCGGGACATGAAAAAGCCGCCCGAAGGCGGCTTGAGCAGTTGTCAGTGAGCACTTACATGACTATGCGACGAACTTTTTCTCAAGCGCGTTTCGCGTATCTTGCAATGCCGCAGGCAGTCCGTGCTTCAGCTTCTCGAAAAGTTCGGCGTGCAACTTCAGTTCCTTGCGCCACGCGGCGTCATCGACGGAAATCACCTTTTGGAACTGCTGGCGGGTGAAATCGAGTCCGCTCCAGTCGATGTCCTCGTAGCGCGGCGAAATGCCGAACGCGTGCTCCTCGCCCTGCGCCCTGCCTTCGATCCGGTCCACCATCCAGCGCAATACGCGCATGTTCTCGCCGAACCCGGGCCACACAAATTTGCCGTCGTCGCCCTTGCGGAACCAGTTGACGCAGAAGATCTTCGGTGCGCGCACGCTCATCTGCTCGAGCCTTGCGCCCGTTTTCAGCCAGTGGCCGAAGTAATCGCTCATGTTGTAGCCGCAAAACGGCAGCATCGCGAACGGATCGCGCCGCACGACGCCCTGCTGGCCGGCCGCCGCGGCCGTCGTTTCGGAGCCCATCGTCGCGGCCATGTAGACGCCTTCCACCCAGTCGCGCGCTTCCGTGACGAGCGGCACCGTCGTCGAGCGGCGCCCGCCGAAGATGAACGCGTCGATCGGCACGCCCTCGGGGTTCTCCCAATCGGCGTCGATCGAAGGACATTGCGAAGCGGACGCCGTGAAGCGCGCATTCGGATGCGCGGCCTTGCGGCCCGTTTCCTTCGCGATCGCCGGCGTCCAGTCGTTGCCTTGCCAGTCGATCAGGTGCGCGGGCGGTTCATCCGTCATGCCTTCCCACCAGACGTCGCCGTCGTCGGTCAGCGCGACGTTCGTGAAGATCACGTTTTCCTTCAGCGTCGCCATCGCGTTGAAGTTCGTCTTTTCGCTCGTGCCCGGCGCGACGCCGAAATAGCCGGCTTCAGGATTGATCGCGTAGAGGCGCCCGTCCTTGCCCGGCTTGATCCACGCGATATCGTCGCCGATCGTCGTGATCTTCCAGCCGTTCATCCCTGTCGGCGGAATCAGCATCGCGAAATTGGTCTTGCCGCACGCCGACGGGAACGCGGCCGCGACGTGATGCTTCTTGCCTTCCGGCGATGTCACGCCGAGCACCAGCATGTGTTCGGCGAGCCAGCCCTGGTCGCGGCCCATCGTCGACGCGATGCGCAGCGCAAAGCACTTCTTGCCGAGCAGCGCGTTGCCGCCATAGCCCGAGCCGTAGCTCCAGATTTCACGCGCTTCCGGGAAATGCACGATGTACTTCGTGTCGTTGCACGGCCAGCGCACGTCTTTCTGGCCGGCCGCGAGCGGCGCGCCGACGGAATGCACGCATGGCACGAACTCGCCATTCTCGCCGAGCACGTCGTACACCTTGCGACCCATGCGCGTCATGATCCGCATGTTCGTGACGACGTACGGGCTGTCCGTCAGTTCCACGCCGATATGCGCGATCGGCGAACCGAGCGGCCCCATCGAGAACGGCACGACAAACATCGTGCGGCCGCGCATCGCGCCGTCGAACAGGCCGTCGAGCGTCGCGCGCATTTCGGCGGGCTCGATCCAGTTGTTGGTCGGACCGGCGTCCTCGTGGCGCTGCGAGCAGATGAACGTGCGGTCCTCGACGCGCGCGACGTCGGATGGATCGGAGCATGCGAGATAGGAATTCGGCCGTTTGGCCGGGTTGAGCTTTATGAGGGTGCCGGCTGCGACCATCTGCGCTGACAGGCGGTCGTATTCCTCCTGTGAACCGTCGCACCAGACAATCCGCTCAGGCTTCGCCAGCGCCGCGATGCGCTGCACCCACTCGATCAGTTTTTGGTGTTTGACCCAGGCAGGCGCTTCCACGGTTGTTTGGCCTGCAAATGCGGGATGATTCATCGAGCTGTCTCCGTTTTGGTAGAAGAAGAAAAACGGTGCTAGCCCTGCAACGCTGCATGCGAGAGGCGCAATCCGCGCACGAGATTTTTCCTCGCGCGATGGTGCAGGTCGTAAGGGCCTTTACAGCCTGTCGCAGGCACGTGAAACCGTGTGTAAAGCGGCTTGCGTGGACATGCAACAAACTGTTAAAAATTAGAGAATTTGCCTTACCGTCGTGGCTCCGTCATAGCGGGTCTTTATACGGTACGGCATTCAATATAAGCATCATGTGGTCCAGGTCACATGATGGGACACCCAAACAGACACTCCGTTCCGCACCCGCGTGGTGCGCCGCAAAACACATACGCCATGAAGATTGCCATCCTTGACGACTATCAAGACGCCGTCCGCAAGCTCGACTGTTTCCAACTGCTCGCCGACCACGAGGTCAAGGTTTTCAACAATACCGTGCGCGGCCTCGGCCAGCTCGCCAGTCGTCTGTCAGAAGTCGACGCGCTGGTCCTGATTCGCGAACGTACCCGCATCAGCTCGCAACTGCTCGACAAGCTTCCGCACCTGCGCATGATCAGCCAGACGGGGAAGGCAGGAAGCCATATCGACATGGCAGCCTGTACGGAACGCGGGATTGCCGTGCTCGAAGGCGTCGGGTCGCCCATCGCTCCCGCCGAACTGACGTGGGCTCTCATCATGGCCGCGCAGAGACGGATTCCGCAATACGTGGCAAACCTTAAACAGGGGGCATGGCAACAATCGGGCCTGAAAACGTCGGCGCTGCCGCCGAACTTCGGACTGGGTCAGGTGTTGCGCGGACAGACGCTCGGTATCTGGGGTTACGGCAAGATCGGCCGGCTCGTCGCCGGATACGGCAAGGCGTTCGGCATGAACGTGTTGATCTGGGGCCGCGAGCATACGCGCGAAGCGGCAGTCGCCGACGGCTACACAGTCGCGGAAAGCCGTGAAGCGCTGTTCGAGCAGAGCGACGTGCTGTCGCTGCATTTGCGTCTGCACGACGACACGCGCGGCATCGTCAAACAGGACGATCTGTTGCGCATGAAACCGACTGCGCTCTTCGTCAACACGAGCCGCGCCGAGCTGCTGGAAGAAAACGCGCTGATCGGCGCGCTGTCGCACAACCGGCCGGGCATGGTTGCGATCGACGTCTACGAAAGCGAGCCGATCCTGCAAGGCTACAGCCTGCTACGGATGGAAAACGTGATCTGCTCGCCGCACATCGGCTACGTCGAAAAGGAAAGCTACGAGCTTTACTTCGGCGCGGCGTTCAGGAACATTCTCGCGTTCGATCAGGGCGACACGTCGAGCGTCGCGAATCCGGAAGCGTTGCAGGGCGGTCGCCGGAAGTGAGTTGCGCGCGGCCCCTTCGCGGGCCGCTGCACTGCCCCGAACGCTTCAGTCGTGAGCGGCGGCCTCGATCAGTTCTGGAATTCGTTGTAGAAAATGCTCACCGTCCGCGCGGCCGAGATTGTAGGCGTGCTGCATCTGTGACGGACTCGTGTAGTCCCAGCTCGAAATCGGCACCTTGCACGACGGCTGGACATACAGCCGCTGCTGCGCGCCGTGCGGCACGATGAACATCCGCGGACGCGGATAAATCCGCGTCACCATCACCAGCACGTTGCCGGGCGTAGGGTCGAGCGCGCCGACTGGCACGTTGTCGACCATTCCGCCATCCAGCACGGGCCGCCCGTTGCGACGCAGGACGGGCGTGAACGGCGGCGTGCAAGACGACTGGAGAATCAGGTCCGCGAGCTCGTCGGCGTTCGCGCAATCCTGCGCACGCACGAATTCCGGATGAAAGCCGAGCGACTGACCGAGCGTCGGATGCAAGGTCTTGCGAATGTATTTCTCGATGTTGTACGCGATCAGTCCGGCAGCGACCGCGCTGCGCGCGCCCAGCCAGCGCGGCACATGCGACACGCCGATGCGTATTTCAGGCGCCTTCGCCAGTTGCGAAAACTTCTCGCCGTAGATGTCGAGCAGCGCCTGTCGGTAGATCCGGTAGTGCGGAAACACCGACTCGCCGCGCAGCAGGTTGCCCCAGTAAGCGTTCTTCGCGTTGTTGCGCAGCGCGTTCTAGTAATAGCGCATCACCCAGTCGGCGTCGCGCGTGTAGAGCATGCACGCGGTGGCCGCGCCCGCCGAGATGCCCGTGATGACGCGCGGTCTAATGTCCAGTTCCGGCTGGACGATGTCCCAGAAGCCTGCTTGCCACCAGCAGCGATTACCGCCGCCGGCGAATACGACCTGATCGAACATCCGTTGATTTCCTTCCGTTGCCGAAGCGCGTTGGCGTCGTCGGCGGGCGCGCGGCCTCAGTCGAGCAGCGCGTAAGTCGTGGTGGCATGCACGGCCATCTTGCCGGCCTCGTCGAACAGCTCGACTTCGCCGAACACGAGATTGCGGCCCATCCGAAGCACGCGCGCCGTGATGACGACATCGCCCTTGCGGACGGCGCGCATGAAGCTGATGTTCAGCGAAACGGTCGTCATCGGCTTGAATCCGCCGAGCGCTGCGGAAATGGCGACGACCATCGCCGTGTCGGCGGCCGCCATGAAGACCTGTCCGCAGATCACGCCGCCGCTGTGCCGCAGTTCGCCCGAGAACGGCAGCGTCAGCGTGGCGCTCTCGTCGTCCACTTTTACTGGGGTCATCGACAACGCCCGCACCCACGGCGCGAGCACTCGATCGAGCAACGCCCGGACTTCGTTTTCGTCCATCATGATTTCCCGTTCGGGCCACGCGGAACGCCGCGTGGCGTGGTGTCGCGACATGATACCGGGACGAACGCCCGTGCGCTTCGATGGCGCTGTCGGTGACTTTCGTGCGGTCCTCTCGGGCCCGGCGATCGCGAAACCGCGCGAATCGTTTTTAAGAAATTTGCGAGATACGCTTGCCAAGCTGGAAAAACTCCTGCATACTCTTTCTTCTGTTTGGGGCGTTAGCTCAGTTGGTAGAGCAGCGGACTCTTAATCCGTAGGTCGAGTGTTCGAGTCACTCACGCCCCACCAAAGAATTCAAGCACTTAGCCCGGTAATTGCGACCGGGCTTTTTGCTTTCTGGATTTCGTGTAGGCACTGTGTAGGCACTCACGATCAATCGGGCACAGCCTAGCCACATTAATGGAAGCTCACCCGCTGCATTCCCGACCGTTAGATTGGCACGGGCGCACCGGGCATTTGAGTTTGACGCCAGCGACGCGCCCGCGCTTGGGGCACGTCGGCGTAGACATTGGCAATGCACTGGCGTTTGCCCCCGGCGCATCGCGCCTTGCACCTTCCTACATAGCACCCGTCAGCGCAGATATTAGGCTCTTTACGGAACGCCAATTCTCGGACTGGGTGTTTCTCATTTGAACAATAACCCGCTTCTTAAAATTCCGAACGTTCATTCGAAGTCGCCCCGATGCGCCGATGTCCTGAAAAAGTCGCTTTCCATCGCATTCTTCCCGCCACTTGATCTCCCAAACTGCTTGAAGTTGCTCTTTTCGAGCAGCACAGGCCTTTTCGAATTCCGGCTTCCAGCCGTCTTCTGAGACTGCATCCAGCCGGTCTTTCATTGCAATCAACCGCGCAAATAAGGTACTCGCAATCCCCGGCGTATCTTTTCCCTTTATGTCGTTGGGTCGCATACCGACATCCCCAAACTCGTGGCTTGCATACACTTCTCGCGCAGCCCGTTCTGTAAGTTGATTGAAAGCGAAAGATTTGAGGAATTGATTTACTTCACCCATGCTTGCGAAAGGTTCTTTCACGATTTCCGGGTCCATCAAAAGATCGGTAATTGCATCGATGTCTAGCAAATAATTTTCGAGACAGCGTCGATCCCACTGTAGAACCTTGACCGTTTCAGTGCTCTTAAGATTGCTCGGCGCATCGTCTTTATCAAAGATAAAGTACCGCATTGATGTTGACGGAGCGTCCTTTTCCGCTGATTGCAGTAATTCAATTTGCCTTTCAACTTCAATACGACCGCCCAGATCTTTCAACTTGAGCCGTCGCAACATATCCCCGAAACCCGTTTCTAAAACCAAAACATCGTCGGGTCCTTCTACAAAGATTATTCCTTTATACAAAAGCTCTTCACTTTCTGATGTTCCCAATTTTCGCAACGCGGACGCAATAACGTCTTGATCTTGTCGCCTCACCTTCGTAAGCATGCTCCCGGACGTTAAGCTATAAAGCGAGCATTCGTCTCGATCAAATGCGCCCGCTAGAATTTCGGGCGAATGCGAACAGATGATGAGTTGTAGATTTTTTCGCGTTGCGTATTGATCCACGATAAAAGGCAGAAGTTCCTTGCTTACGGCCGGGTTAAGGTGAAGTTCGGGTTCGTCCAATAAAATCAAACCGCCTTCAACTAACGTTCGCTCAACGAGTAAAAAAGTCAGTATTAGTCCCTTTTCACCGCTGCTCATGCTGTCTAAATCGAACTGCCGACCAGTTTCGTCCTCGATCATTATTGAAAGCAGGCCGAGTTCGTTGATACCAACGCCCTTGATATGCCTTCCTTTCAGGATGCCAGAAAAAATTCGATGAAATTCACTAAACAACTGCTCCCTATCTTGTTCGCTCATTACGATGGCGGAAAAGATAGTGTTTTTCAATCTCGCATATTTAAGCTGCGGTTGAGAATTGTGCGATTCAAGTTGTTGGCCTGAATCACCCGCCCCTAATTGTACGGGTTGTTCGCCTGACGGAAGGGCACGATCGGCAGGGAAGTAGCTAAATATCGTTCGACCCGGCGGGTTGCGGGCCTCCAACGCTGCCAACAAAACCGGTCCTATCTGGCTACCGGTAGAAGTCGGCCCGACACCGGGCGTAATTGTAAGTTCGAGCAACAGCCTTTGAGCGGCCCCATCGATCGCCGCCCATTCGCCCCTTATTTCGTTGGTCGCTTTTTCGATTTCGTTTTTTCCTTGTGGTGATGATAAAAACGAAATGAGAGCGCCAGGACTTGCAAATGATTGACCCATTCGGGCTTGAACGACATTGGTGGCGATTTGCTCCGTCGAAGCTCTAAGCCAACTCACTTCTTCGTCCGTAAATTTATATCGGCAGGAAATGACGACGGGCTGCGTTTCGTCCTGTGCAATCGCGTTCATCTTCAACCTGTTTGGGATATGCGGCGATGCTGCACCCAATGCAAATAACGCTTGATTACTTTCATTTTGCGTTCTAGGCGACAGCATCGCTTTTACAAGTCTAATTGCCTCAAGAATCGTACTTTTCCCAATGGCATTTGGTCCAACTATGACATTGACCTGATTATCAAATTCGATTTCAATATTCTTAAGCGCACGAAAATTAACAACCTTTAGCGATTGCAAATGCATGGCCTCTCCGTTTTTTCAATTTGATATAACTCGCCTCTCACTTTATGAGCGGCTTCGCCCCCGCATCCGCTAGTCTATGGAGCGGGAAGCCAGTCTTGCATGAACTGAGTTGGCGACGTGAAGCCGAGCGATGAATGACGACGACTGCGGTTATAAAACACTTCGATGTATTCGAACAAGTCCGCAATGGCTTCGCGATGCGTGCGATACCTCGTGCCGTGTACCGTTGGCGCTCATCAGCCGCTCCACCCGTGCTTTGCTGGCCGGAAAGCCGCGAGAGCGCACCTCGTCGGTCATGCGCGGCGAACCGTAGGCACCTTTGAACTTGGCATGAATCGTTCGAATCAACGTGAGCAACTGGGCATCGGTGAGCCGCTGTCGCTCGGGTGTGCCGCCGCGCTTCCACGCGCGGTAGCCATTGACGCTTACACCAAGGACCTCGCACAGCGCCGACAGCGGATAGTGTCGGCACTGCGTGTCAATCCAGGCGAACTTCACAGGAGGTCCTTCGCGAAGAACGCCGCCGCTTTTTTTGCGATTTCCAGCTCCATCTGCAAGCGCTTGTTCTCCGCCCGCAGACGCGAAAGCTCCATCTGTTCCGCTGTGACGACCTTCGCCCCGGGACCATTGAGCTTGCCGGCTTCCGACGCTTTGAGCCAGTTACGCAGCGTCTGCATCGACATGCCCAGTTCGCGGGCCACAGCGCTTACGCTTTGCCCGTCCCTGACTCGTTGCACGGCCGCTTTCTTGAACTCTGCCGTGTACACCTGGTGCGGTACCTTGGCTGTGCTTGATGAAATCCGTAATCTGCGCCCCAGTGAACACCTCGACGTGAAGCAGCGGGCGGGCGGGCTTCGGCGGCAGCGTGCTCGCCTGGGTGGAGGTCTGGTACTCGCCCAGATAGCCCACCACATCGCCCGCGTTAACCTTGAATGGCGTATCGAGCACGACGATCGTATCCAGCGGCTTCGGATCGACAACCGCCTGGAGTTCATCAAGATTTACCCAGCCCGTCGCGGCGCGCGGATCGGCCGTCCCCCCAGCGAGAGCGGCAATCGGTGTACCCTTCGTAACGGTTGCAATCTGCGCCCAGCCTTTTGCGGCATTACCTACGACCTTGAGTTCGCCACCGCGCGGCAACAGGCCGATGACCGAGCCCGATGCACGGTCACAGATGCGAACACCGGTTTGGGGCGTAATGGCATTCTGCAGAGCGTCTGCCGGACTGGCTGGCGGCACGGTGTACCGCACCCTGTCCGGATACTTTGAGAGCGCATCAACGCTTCCCAGGGCCGGGCCTGATGCAGCACTCCCGAGCAACGCGCCACTGCCCAGCGTGCCCTCGTCCAGCGCGCCCGAATGCGTGCCGAAGTTCAGCGGCGTGCTGGGTTGCCGGGGCAGGGCCTGGTGGCCGTTTGCCTTGCTACCGACCAGGAATTGCCTCTCGCCGTGCCAGAAGGGCAGCGGGTGAATTGACGGCGCACGCGGGTTGCCGCCCTCCGTCTGCGCGGCCTGATATCCCTTCCAGTCAAGCTGATGCATGTACAGGCTGTAGAACTCCAGTACGTCGTCGGCGGGTGGCTGGTAAGCCTGCGGGCCGCTGGCGGTCGTTGCGGACGCACCCGAAGCCGGAGTTGCCGCCGTTGATGATGCGCCAGATGGTCCCGATGTGCTCGGCGCGGGCGGCAGCACAAGCCTGTGGCGAATCAGCACGAAGCCCGTCGAGTACAGCGCGTAGCGCGGCGGTGTGGTCGGATAGATCAGTTGGGGATAAGCGGAATCCAGCCGGTAGGCCACCACCTCGCCATCGGCAATGGCCCTGACGCCATCGCCCTGTTTCAGCTTGCCGCCTGTGCCCGCGTCGAAGTGGATGCCGCCGTGATACATGCCACTCAGGCCAAGCGGATAGAACCCGCCGTCAGAATTGGACAGCGCACTCAGCCATGTCTGGGGATCGGCGTCATTGCCGCTGGTGGGTACGAAAGGAAAGCTCCAGTTCAGAGGTTGCCACTGTGGAAGTTGAGGCGTTTCTGGTGCCGCCGGTGCGGCGGGGTGATGCGGTTGACCGTGACGTGTCGCCATGGATAGGCGCGCCTCCTTGGTGGGTTTCATGAGAGACGCGACCCAAAGTCAGGACTGCAAATACGGATTCAGGCGGGCCGCGATGTCGGCCTGTTACGGCCTGTCCCGCTTATAACCCCGCCGCGCGGCGGGGATCAATGTTTTCTGGCCCTAAAACTTGTCATTTATTGTCAAAGCAACACGAAAACGCGGGAACTCTTAATCCGTAGGTCGAGTGTTCGAGTCACTCACGTCCCACCAAGAAATCTAAAAAGGCCGGTCTAGCGAAAGCTGACCGGCCTTTTGCTCTTTCAACCGCCTCTAAAGGTCCCCCGAACGGCTTCGATTCAATTCCCAGGTACCGCCGCATCCGAAGCGGCCTTCGCCATACGGTTTGCGCTTTCGGCCTTCGCAATCGCCTGCTTCTTCAGATACTCGACGGTTCCTTGAAACGCCGGATTCACATCCGGATACGAAGCGTCCGTGACGAAGTTCAGCCCGTTCTGCTGCGCCTCGATCAGTTCCTGATACACCTGCGCGCGCGTCTTGCTCTGCGCGAATACATTCGTCGAACCGAGGGCCGCGACGGATACGGCCAACATTGCGAACATCTTCATTGCCAACTCCTTTGAAAAACGTGCGGTACGCACGCTGATAAACCACGCGTCACCGCGATCTATTCCCGTCGATCAAAAAGAATTGCCAACCACAACGTACCTTCCCAAATAATTATGTATCACTAACTATCTATGCAAAACAAAAAATGGCTGCATCCAAAGATGCAGCCGTCAACGCATAAGCGGTCAAGCGATCAGCCCGGTGTCGCGCCCGTCAATTGCGCATAGACGTCGTGGGCGATCTGCAGCATCACATTGCGATCGATCCCACCCGACACCGCATATCCGAAATCGCCGTCGACCCAATAGAACACATTCACCGGCCCTTCCTGATACAGCTTGAACGCAGTCGTATTCGCGCTCGCCTTCCGATGGGAAATGCAAAGCGTCACGCGCTCGCCTTTGGCGTTGTGATACATGAACTGCGCGACAGGCCCATCGTCGCCCGGCAATACGCGGCCGCCGGCGAGCTGGAATCCGCTTTTGGTGAGCATCGGCGGATGCACATCGGTGCCCAGCTTGTTCGACAGGTATTGCACGAAATCTTCCTCGTGCCCCTCGTCGATATCCGTGGGACGATCGACGGCAGGCATATACACGACATGCGCCAACGCCGCCTTTTGTGCAAAGACTTCGGAAATATCCGCGCTCACTGGTCGCGTATTCGACGAACCCTGCGACGGCCCCTGTGACGAACTCGCCCACGGCGCAGGCATGTACTTGCCCATGTTCGTGCCGACGCCAATGCCGATGCCCAACACCAGCGCCGCTGCCATCCCCGCGAACTGCGGCCAGTTCGCCGCACTGAGCCAGCGACGCTCGTGCATACGCAAACGCGCAGGCACCGGCTCGTTCAACACACGGTCATAGCGCTCATGGAACATGTTGTTCAACGAGAAGTAATCGCTGACGCGCGCGGCCAACGCAGGGTTCATTTCGAGCGCGCGCTCCACTTCTTCACGGCGTTCATCGGACAGCGTTCCGTCCACATACGCGTGAATGTCTTCGTCGCTGATCGGAGTCTGTTGATCGCTCATCGCACCACCTTCAGTTTTGCGCCGGGTTGAGCACCCGCCATCAACGCACGCAAACGCTCGCGTCCGCGCGAAAGCCTCGACATCACCGTGCCGACGGGTATGTCGAGCGCAATCGCCACTTCGGCGTAACTCATTTCCTCGAGCCCGACGAGCAACACGACTTCGCGCTGATCCGCAGGCAGCCGCTGCAATGCGTAATCGAGGTCGCGCACTTCGAGCGAGCGTGTCTGCTCGCCCGACACGGCGAATTCGCTTTCGACAATGCTCTCGTCATCGACGGAAACATGGACCGCGCGCGTCGACGACTTGCGCACCTGATTGATGAATACGTTGTGCATGATCGTGAAAAGCCACGCACGCAAATCCGTTCCGGCCTGGAACATTTTCGTGCGCGTCAGCGCGCGTTCGAGCGTGTCCTGCACGAGATCGTCCGCGAGATCGCGATTGCTTATCAGCGCCCTTGCATAACGGCGCAATCGCGGCACGTGCTCCATCAACTCGTTACGGATGTCCATTTCCTCTACTCATCAGGTATCGCTCGGCACGCATACCGCCGCGCGCGTCGCCTCTCGATGCAGAGAACACAATCTGCTGAATTTTATTCCGCGCGGTTTTCAATGACCTCACGCGCGCGCAAATCGACAAGCCGTCCGTGCGTTCACTCAACGTTTTGTTGGCGCATTGTCAGCGCATCGGCGGCGCGCATCAGTCCGTGCGTGGTTGCGCGTCCTGCCAGCACGTAACGCTTGCCGTCGGCCGTCCACATCAGAAGCCGCACGTCACCGACGCGTTGCGCGAACCAATGCGGCTTGTCGGCTGCGAACGGCGCCCACGACGAAACCAGCACGACTGCATCACCGTCCGCGTTCCTGTAGTCGAGTATGTCGATATGGGCGAATGCGTTCGGACGACGCGTCCGCACATCGACGAGCTTCAGCCCCAGCGGCGCAAGATCGGCGGCGTGCGGATCGTTCGGCACAGCCACCGCCGCTCCGCCGCTCCGCTGCACCGAAGCGCGCATCAACGCCATCACGGCCGTCGCTTCGAGCATTTCCGTCGATACACGCGACGCGAAAAACCACCCGCTCACCGACGCTACAAGCAGCGCGACGCCAAGCAACGCCACGCCAACACGCTGCAGAAAGAACCTGCGCGCCCTCGAACGGAAATTGGCAGTCTGCGCACGGTCGGCGCGCGACGCGCGAATGCGCTGCGCAAACGCGCCCTCAAAAACGTCGCGCATCTGCATGTTCAGATGCCGGTAGAACGCGATCCGCTCGGCCTCGCGCGGCCGCAAGCCCAGGTACTTGCGCACGCGCGCCGCCCGTTCCGGCGGCAGATTGCCGTCGGCGAACGCCTGCATGTCCGCTTCGGTGAGCGGCGTGTCGGTCGGCGAATGAGTGAGGGACATGACGGTTCGGTCGTACAGAATGAGGCTCCTGTTGCGCTAACAGGACCATTGCGGACTTTATTCCAGCCGCTTTCAACGACTCATTCGTCAGATGTTAGGCAAAAAGAAACGCGCCACATGACGGAAGCCATGCGGCGCGTAATACAGAAAAATGCGGCAGAAAATGCCGCGCAAAAAGAGGCAGAGAACCGAAGCGGCTTACTTCGCCGAAACGTCGATATTGCCGAAGTATTTCTGCGCAAGCGTCTTGACCGTGCCGTCCGCCTGCACCTTCGCGATGGCCGCGTTCAACTGGTCGCGCAGCGCCGTATCGCCCTTGCGAACGCCGAACGCAATGCCGCTGCCGAGAATCTTGTCGTCGCGCACGGGCTGGCCGACAAACGCGTAGTCCTTGCCGTCGGGACGCGACAGAAAGCCCGTTTGCCCCGCAGGCGCAAGTACGAGCGTCGCATCGAGACGGCCCGCGACGAGATCCGTGTACACCTGGTTCTGGTCCTGATACGGCACGACCGCCACGCCGGCGTTCTCCCAGTGCGCCTTCGCATACGTTTCCTGAATCGACGCCTGCAACACGCCGACGCGCTTGCCCTTCAGCGATTCGGGCGTGGGCAGCAGGCCGCTGTCCTTGCGCGCGATCAGCTGCGTCGGCACGCGGTAGATCACGTTGGTGAAGTCGATGGCCTGGCGGCGCTTTTCCGTTGCGTTCATCGCCGAGTTGATCGCGTCGAACTTGCGGCCTTGCAGCGCCGGAATCAAACCGTCGAACGACGTCTCGACCCAGCTGCACTTCAGGTTTGCGGTCTTGCAGACCGCGTTACCGATGTCGATATCGAAGCCCTGCAATTCGCCATTCGATCCCTTCGATTCGAACGGCGGATATTGCGCTTCGAGTCCATAGCGCAGCGTCGTCGCATCGGCGGCCATCGCCGACGCCGTCGCAACCGACGCAAACGCGCACGCCAGCATCAGCAGATTCTTCACAAGCTTCATCGTTGATCTCCTTCCCTTTATTTTCAACGCACGTCAGACGGCGTAGCGATGCGCCGATGCTGAAGCACCGGCAGACGGTTGCGCGCTTCGTCGAGCGCGGCCTGGGTCAGCGTCGCGAGAGCGATGCCGGGTTCGTCGTCGTGACGCGCGAGCACTTCACCCCACGGCCCGACGATCATACTGTGGCCAAAAGTCCGCCACCCGTTCGAGTGCATGCCGCACTGACCGGACGCGAGCACGAAGGCCTGATTTTCGACGGCCCGCGCCCGCAGCAGCAACTCCCAATGCGCGAGCCCCGTCGTGTGCGTGAAGGCGGCGGGCACGGCGATCACGTCGGCATCAGGCCCCGCGCGATATAGCTCGGGAAAGCGCAAGTCGTAGCACACCGACAAACGCAGCGCTCCGAACGGACCTTTAACCGTGCCGATGCTGTCGCCGCCGACCATCGTATCGCCTTCCGCGTGCTGCTCGGCGCCCTGATTGAAGCTGAACAGATGAATCTTGTCGTAGCGTGCCGCGCACTGCCCCGACGGATCGAACACAAGCGACGTGTTGTACGCATGCGTGCCGACCTGTGGACCCTGCGACGGCCGGATCGGCACCGTGCCGCCGATCAGCCACGCCTTCGTCTCGCGCGCCAGTTCGGATAGCGCGTGTTGAATCGGGCCATCGCCGAATGCTTCGGCGAGAGCGACGCGCTGCATTTCGTCATCGCCGATCCAGCAGAAGTATTCGGGCAGGCAGATCAGCGTTGCGCCCTCGCGCGCCGCCTCGTGCACCCAACGCCGCGCTTCGCCGAGATTTTGCTGGACGTCCGCGCTACTGCTCATCTGCACGACGGCGGCCTTGATCGATTCCTGCATCATCGCGTGGTCCTCAAATCGAGCGCAGACGGCGCGCGCCTTCGATCAGCGTGTCGTCGTCCTTCGAAAAACTCAGACGGATGAGGCCGCCATCGGTGCCGTCCGTATAGAACGCCGACAGCGGAATGGTCGCGACCTTCGCATCGCGGATCAGGCGCAGCACGAAGTCGCTGTCCTTTTCGTCAGAGAAGCCGCGAAAACGCGCGAGCACGAAGAAGCTGCCTTCGCTCGGCAACAGCTCGAAACGCGAGTCGCGCAACTCGCGCGTCAGCAGATCGCGCTTGTGCTGATAAAACTCCGAGAGGCCCAGATAGCTCTGCGGATTCGCGAGCGCTTCGACGAACGCGTATTGCATCGGCGTATCGGCGGAAAACACCATGAACTGATGGACCTTGCGAATCTCGTCCATCAGCGCGGCGGGCGCAAGGCAGTAGCCGACGCGCCAGCCCGTCACGTGATACGACTTGCCGAACGACGACACGATCACGCTGCGCTCCGCGAGCTCGCGATGACGCGCCATGCTGTGATGCTTCGCGCCGTCGAACACGACGTGCTCATACACTTCGTCAGACAGAATCACGATATCCGTGTTGCGAGTGACCGCTTTCAGGCGCTCGATATCGGCGTCGCTGAAGATCGTCGCGGTCGGATTGTGCGGCGTGTTGACGATGATCATCCGCGTCTTCGGCGTGATTGCTGCGGACACTTCGTCCCAGTTCACGCGGAAGTCTTGCGATGTGAGCTTGATCGCGATCGGCTTCGCGCCTTGCAGACGCACGATGGGCGCATAGCTGTCGAACGACGGCTCGAAGTAGATCACTTCGTCGCCGGGATGCACGAGCGCGCTGATCGTCGAGTACAGCCCTTCGCTCGCGCTCGCGATCACGGTCACTTCCGTCGACGGATCGTAGTGCACGCCGTACAGCGTTTCCACTTTCGCCGAGAGCACCGCGCGCAATGCGCCAATGCCCGCCATCGGCGCGTACTGGTTGTGACCCGCGCGCATCGCCTTGGTCACGCCATCGACTAGCGCTTCATCGGGCGAGAAATTCGGCGCGCCTTGCGACAGGTTCAGCGCATTGTGTTCGGCGGCCAGTTGGCCGATGACCGTGAAGATCGTCGTGCCGACGTCCGGCAACTTCGAGCGGGCTTGCAAAGCGCTCTGCATGAAATTCCTCCTCCTCGCTGCAAATCGGCGGGCCATGCGTGATGCGTCGGTCCCGTCCAGTTTGAACGATTAGGCAACAACGCGCGCGCGAGAACAAACGAAAGTTTGTCATGCGCGGCATGCGTTTCGCTCATGCGGCGAATGCTGCGGCGCGAAGCGCGACAACACGCAAAGGCGCTTGCATTGACGGGACAACGCGGAATGCGGACGAAGGCAGGGTAATCCCGCAGGTATGAAGAGGCGTGATGCGAGGGGTGTATTGCAGCAGCTTTGCAGAAGAGAGAGAGCAGCGCGCGCCGCGCGCTGCCGTCATGCCGTCATTCGTCCATCAGACGCACTTTCACTTTCTTGCCCTTGACCTTGCCCGCGCTCAGTTTGCGCAGCGCGTCACGGGCGATGCTGCGATCGACGGCGACGTAAGTCGAAAACTCCGTCACGTTGATCTTGCCGATCTGCGAACCGTTGAAGCCGGCTTCCCCCGTCAACGCGCCGAGCACGTCACCGGGGCGGATTTTTTCCTTGCGGCCGCCGAGTATCTGAAGCGTCTCCATCGGCGGCAACAGCGGCTCGTCGCTTGCAGCCTTCAGTCCGGAAAGCGGATGCCACTCGACGTCGCGCCCTTGCGCCTCTTCGATGCCGCCCACGCGCCCCATTTCGTTCATGCTCGCGAGGCTCAGCGCCCAGCCCTCCTGATCCGCGCGGCCCGTGCGGCCGATGCGATGCACGTGCACTTCGGGGTCAGGCGTCACGTCGACGTTGATCACCGCTTCCAGTTGCGCGATGTCGAGGCCGCGCGCGGCGACGTCGGTTGCAACGAGCACTGAGCAACTGCGATTCGCAAACTGGATCAGCACCTGATCGCGCTCGCGCTGCTCGAGTTCGCCATGCAGCGCGAGCGCGTGAAAGCCCTGCGCGCGCAGTACGTCGAGCAGATCGCGGCACTGGTTCTTCGTGTTGCAGAACGCGATCGTGCTCACAGGCCGGTAGTGGTTCAGCAACATACCGACGGCATGCAGACGCTCGTCCTCCGTCACTTCGTAGAAGCGCTGGCGAATCTTGCTGTCGTCGTGACGCTCTTCGAGCTTCACTTCCTTCGGGTTGCGCAAGAACTGCTGGCTCAGTTTCGCGATGCCCTCGGGGTACGTCGCGGAGAACAGCAGCGTTTGCCGCTCCTTCGGGCATTGACGCGCGACTTTCGCGATGTCGTCGAAGAAGCCCATGTCGAGCATGCGGTCCGCTTCGTCGAGCACGAGCGTGTTGAGCGCGTCGAACGCGAGGCTGCCGCGCTCCAGATGGTCCATGATGCGCCCCGGCGTGCCGACGATGATGTGCGCGCCGTGTTCGAGGCTCGCCGTCTGCGGACGCATCGGCGTGCCGCCGCACAGCGTCAGCACCTTGATGTTCTCTTCGGCGCGCGCGAGCCTGCGGATTTCCTGCGTGACCTGATCGGCGAGTTCGCGCGTCGGGCACAGCACCAGCGCCTGCACCGCGTAACGCCGCGCATCGAGCCGCGCGAGCAAGGCGAGCGAGAACGCCGCCGTCTTGCCGCTGCCCGTCTTCGCCTGCGCGATCAGGTCGTGACCGGCGAGCGCGATCGGCAGGCTCGCTGCCTGGATCGGCGTCATCTCGACATAGCCGAGTTGCGTGAGATTCGCGAGCGCCGCCGGCGAGAGCGGCAGTTCGCTGAAGGGACGTGCCTTGTCTGTCATGTCGTTGTGCGGGCTTCAGTTATACGGGCGGCCTTCGATCTGCTCGTAGACGATCGTGCCGTCGTCGGCGTCGAAACGCTCGACATAGTTGCGGGCGCCGCACATCGGACAGCGAAACAGCAGACCCTGCCCTTCGTTCTTGATGACGACGTCGGACTGCTCCCACTGCGCGCCGCAGCTCTGGTTGATGCAAGTAAACACGTTGACTCTCCAGCTTGATCGGTTGAGCGCGTTCTGTCGCATGCGAAGAACGCGAATGCACGCAAGGCGCTGATCGATCGGTCCACGCAATGGAACGGATACAGCGCAGCCTGCTATGTCGTCGATGAGGATGGTTGATCGGGCGGCGAAAGAAATTCGCGCATTCCGCAATTTTAACGGAAGCGCACAGGCGAGCCCGGCAAAACGTGCGAGATACGTTTAGTGAGTCAGCAGCGCGTTCGCGGGCGCATGGACCGTTTTGAGCGTCTCTGAAGGAAGCAAGCCGAACAGCTTGCGATAGTCGGTCGCGAACTGGCTCAGATGCCAGAAGCCCCACGCAGCCGCGACGTCCTGCACCGTGCGCTCGCCGGGCGCTGCATCGCACAGATCGCGGCGCGCGCCATTCAGGCGGATTGCGCGCAGATAGCTCACTGGCGCGAGACCCAGCACGTCATGAAAGCAGTACTGCAACGTGCGGCGGCTGACGTGCAGATACTCGCACAACTCGGGCACGCTGACGGGACGCTCGCGATTCGCGAGCACATAGTCGCGTGCGGCGGAAACGATCGATTGTCTGCGCGGACGCGCGGGAATCGCGAGAGGTTCGACGGACGCCGTCGCGCACAGATCGAACAGCGACGACATCACCGACGCTTGCAGGCTGCAGCGGGCGCGCGTGGAAAGCGCGGCGCTTGCCCTATCGTCGAGCGCGCCGCGCAACAGCGCGCAGAATCGCGCTTTGTTTTTAACATCGATTGGAAGGATGCCTGTGTGCGTGGCCTGATCGACCATGTCGGCGTGTTCGACGGCGGCCGCATGCCGGTGCAGCACGTCACGGCACACGACCACGCCGAAGATCGCATAGCCGCCCGGCGTCAGCAGTTCGAACTCGACGCCGCCGCGTTGAAACGCAAGCGCATCGTGACCGATCGCATGCGAGTCGATGCGGCCCGAGGCCGCGTCGACGGCGGGAATGCCGAACCAGTAGGCGTCCTCCGGCACTTCGCAGGTCTGACGCAATGTCTGGCTCGTCGTCTCGCAGAATACGTGCATCGCGTCGAGATGCAGGCCCGTCAGCTTTCCGACGAAGCGCCCCGCCGTGAGCTGATCGTAAGTCTGCGTCCAGCCGCGAAGATTGCGCGCCTGTTCATCGGCGTCGTGCGCGACGCTCGTTTCGACGCGGCACACGGGCACGCGCGAGAACGGAGAGGAAAGGTCGGTCGTCATATGGGCGTCGATGATGAACATGCACCTGCATGTGACATTGAACAAACAAGCGGACGTCAACGCAAGTCCCATGCCGAAAGAACTCTCGGCGACTCTCCATTCCAATGCGCGAGCGCTGTTCATTCGATGAACACTCGCGTGTCGAACTGCTCATGGATGCAACGCCTGCTATGAGCAATCTCACGCGCATCGCGTGACGTGCATCGCGACAGTGCCGCGTGCACCGGCATCGACGGCACGCGCGCACTCGTTGGCACACTTCTGGCGATATGCACCCGCGGCAGCAGAAGAGCGCTCAGCCGGGCGACATGCCCAAACGAATACATCGACTATCCGATCATGTGAGGAGCACGCAGATGAATCACGCAGAGATGAAGTTTCTGACCACCGAGTTTCCGTACAAGAAGCAATACGAGAATTTCATCGGCGGGGAGTGGGTGAAGCCGGCGGGCGGCGAGTACTTCGACAACGTCTCGCCGATTACGGGCGAGCCGTTCACGTCGATTCCGCGCTCACGCGAAGCCGACATTGAACTTGCGCTGGACGCCGCGCATCGCGCGAAAGCGGCCTGGGGCAAGACCTCGACCACGGAGCGCGCGAACATCCTCAACAAGATCGCCGATCGTCTCGAAGCAAATCTGCAACGTCTCGCCGTCGCCGAGACGATCGACAACGGCAAGCCGCTGCGCGAAACGATGGCCGCCGACATCCCCCTCGCGATCGACCACTTCCGCTATTTCGCCGGCGCGGTCCGCGCGCAGGAAGGCGGCATTTCGGAAATCGATCACGATACCGTCGCTTATCACTTTCATGAGCCGCTCGGCGTGGTCGGCCAGATCATTCCGTGGAATTTCCCGATCCTGATGGCCACGTGGAAACTCGCGCCCGCGCTCGCGGCAGGCAATTGCGTCGTGCTGAAGCCCGCCGAGCAAACGCCTGCATCGATACTCGTGCTGGTCGAACTGATTCAGGATCTGTTGCCTGCCGGCGTGCTGAACGTGGTCAATGGCTTTGGTCTGGAAGCAGGCAAGCCGCTCGCGTCGAACAAGCGCATCGCGAAGATCGCGTTCACGGGCGAAACGACGACGGGCCGCCTGATCATGCAGTACGCGAGCCAGAACATCATCCCCGTGACGCTCGAACTGGGCGGCAAGAGCCCGAACATCTTCTTCGCCGACGTGCTCGACAAGGACGACAGCTTCTTCGACAAGGCACTCGAAGGCTTTGCGATGTTCGCGCTGAATCAGGGCGAAGTGTGCACGTGCCCGTCGCGCGTGCTGGTCGAAGAATCGATTTACGACCGCTTCATGGAGCGCGCGTTGAAGCGCGTCGCCGCCATTCAGCAGGGGCACCCGCTCGACGCGAAGACGATGATCGGCGCGCAGGCATCGAAGGAACAGCTCGAAAAGATCCTGTCGTATATCGATCTCGGCAAGCAGGAAGGCGCGCAATGCCTGATCGGCGGCGAGCAGAACAAGCTCGACGGCGAACTCGCGAAAGGCTACTACGTGAAGCCGACGGTGTTCCGCGGTCACAACAAGATGCGCATCTTCCAGGAAGAAATCTTCGGGCCTGTCGTCTCCGTGACGACGTTCAAGAACGAAGAGGAAGCGCTCGAGATCGCCAACGATACGCTCTACGGCCTGGGCGCCGGCGTCTGGACGCGCGACGGTTCGCGCGCGTATCGCTTCGGCCGCGAGATTCAGGCGGGCCGCGTGTGGACCAACTGTTATCACGCGTATCCGGCGCACGCGGCGTTTGGCGGCTACAAGCAGTCGGGCATCGGCCGCGAGAATCACAAGATGATGCTCGACCATTACCAGCAAACAAAGAACTTGCTCGTCAGCTATAGCGACAAACCATTGGGCTTCTTCTGAGCGTCGTGCTCCTGCTGGGCGAATCGCGTGATGCGGTTCGCCCGTCTTTTTTCAGTGGGTCAAATGAAGGGGAAGCGCGATGAATGACGAAGGTGTTGCGCGTGTCGTGGCAACGGACGCGGCCATCAAACTGATCCAGCAGTTGGGCGCTGAACACGGACCGATCATTTTTCACCAGTCGGGCGGATGTTGCGACGGCAGCGCGCCGATGTGTTTTCCGTCGAACGAGTTCATGGTCGGCGCATCGGATGTGTGGCTCGGCACGATTGCGGGCGTGCCGTTCTACATGAGCGAATCGCAATACGAGTACTGGCAGCACACGCAGTTGATCATCGATGTCGTGCCGGGCAACGGCGGCATGTTTTCACTGGAACGGCCGACAGGGCTGCGATTCCTCACGCGCTCGCGCCTTTTCGATGACGAAGAGAACGCGTGGCTCGACAAGCATCCCGTGAGTCGTGCCGATGCGTTCTGACGTTGCCTTGACGAAGTTAACGCAGTAAGCGTCCAGCCGCGATATGACGGCTGGAAGCTTTGTTATTTTCTCGAAGCGTCCGCGATCACCAATGCGGCCTCGGACGTTTGAAGAAGCGCATCGCTATCGTCCTTCAGACCGATACCTGTCAGCCCCAAACGGCGCGCATGCGTCAGCAGATAGTGCAGCTTGTGTGCGGCCGCTTCGTAGTCGAGCCCTTCCGGTCGCACGTTCGAAATGCAGTTGCGTTGCGCATCGCTGCATCCGACTTTCGGCGCATACGTCAAATAGATGCCCAGGCTATCCGGTGAACTGAGCCCTGGCCGTTCGCCGATCAACATCACAACGAGCCTGGCCTTCAGCAACTCGCCGATCTCATCGCCCAACGCGACGCGTGATTGACGCGCGACCACGACAGGCCCGATCTTCCAGTCCGCGAGCCGCTTCGTGACGGCCTGCAACAGAGGAATCGACTGCTTTGAAGCCGCAAACGCGGAAAGTCCATCGGCGATGACGAAGACCACTTCGGGCGGATCATCGCTCGCGGCGTTGTTCAATAGATCACGGCTCTCGTCCGAAAGACGCCGCCCCATATCCGGACGCCGTAAATAGTGCTCGCGATCCGGCGCGGCGCTATGCACGTCGAGCGACGTAAAGCCCTGAGCGCGCAACTGCTCGTGCAAGACGTCGGCATCGAGCGGATGGTGCACGGCGTCGCGCGCCTGCGCGTGCGAAAGATTGAACGCCAGCAACGGCGCAGTCGGCAAAGAGTTGCCCGCGCGGCCCAATGCGATGCGCGCATTCGTGAAGGCACGCAGCGCCTGCCACGCGTTCTTTTCGATCGAGTCGCTCATACGATGCCCATCCATTCGCTTGCGCCTTCGAGAAGCGACTGGCGCGCGGGCGCATTGAGCAACGCGCCGCGTGCATCGATGATCTGCATCGACTCAAGCCACTCTTCGAACTCCGGCGCGCGGCGCAAGCCCAGCACCTCACGCACGTACAGCGCATCGTGAAACGACGTGCTCTGGTAATTGAGCATCACATCGTCCGCGCCGGGAATGCCCATGATGAAGTTGATGCCCGCGACGCCGAGCAGCGTCAGCAGATTGTCCATGTCGTCCTGATCGGCTTCCGCGTGATTCGTGTAGCAGATATCGCACCCCATCGGCACGCCGAGCAGCTTGCCGCAGAAATGATCTTCGAGACCGGCGCGCGTGATCTGCTTGCCGTCGTACAGATACTCGGGGCCGATAAAGCCCACCACCGTATTCGTCAGAAATGGATTGAACTGCCGTGCGACGGCATACGCGCGCACTTCACATGTCTGCTGATCGACGCCATGATGCGCATTTGCCGACAGCGCACTGCCCTGCCCCGTTTCAAAGTACATCACGTTGTCACCGACCGTGCCGCGCTTGAGCGACAGCGCCGCTTCATACGCCTCCTGCAATAGCGCGAGCGAAATGCCGAAGCTCGCGTTCGCTTTCTCGGTGCCGGCGATCGACTGGAACACGAGATCGACGGGCGCGCCCTTCTCGATCGCCGAAATCGTATTCGTCACGTGCGTGAGCACGCACGATTGCGTCGGCACCTGATAGCGCGTGCGGAAATCGTCGATCATCACGAGCAGATTCGTGATCGCCGATAGACTGTCCGACGCGGGATTGATGCCGATCACCGCGTCGCCGCAACCGTACATCAGGCCATCGATCATCGATGCCGCGATGCCCTTCACATCGTCGGTCGGATGATTCGGTTGCAGGCGCACCGACATGTGGCCCGGCAAGCCGACCGTATTCCGAAAGCGCGTAATGACAGGCCGTTTGCGCGCCGCCAGGATCAAATCCTGATTGCGCATCAGCTTCGACACGGCGGCGACCATTTCGGGCGTGAGGCCTTGAGTGATACGCGTGAGCGCGGCCGTATCCGTCGAAGTGGACAACAGCCAGTTGCGGAATTCGCCCACGGTCAGATGTGCAATCTCCGCGAATGCTTCGGGCGAGTGCATATCGATGACGAGGCGCGTGACTTCATCGCTCTCATAGGGAATCAACGCTTCATTGAGGAACGTGCGCAACGGCACGTCGGCGAGCGCCATCTTCGCAGCGACGCGCTCCTCCTCGCTCGCCGCCGCGATGCCGGCGAGCTGGTCGCCAGAACGCAGCGGGCTCGCCTTCGCCATCAGCGTCTTCAGATCGGCAAAGCGGTATTTGCGGCTGCCGATTGTCTCCGTGTAGCTCATATCGTGTACTCCGTCGCCGCGGCTACTGCGCGGCCGGTTGCGTGTACGTCAACGCGTCTGGTGCATTGGGTGCTCACACGCGTTCATTCTTCGAGCAGTGCATCAGCCGGCGCGACTTCGCGTTGCTGACGCGTCATCAGGAAGTAGCCGTAACCGAGCGCGACGAACGCAGCGAACACGAGCGCGACGAGCAGATTGAAGTAAATCATCGTCGCGAGCGAAATGACGGCTGCCACCAGCGCGAACGCCGGGAAATACGGAAACAGCGGCGCGCGGAACGGACGCTCCATGTCGGGATCGGTGCGGCGCAACTTGAACAGCGCGAGCATGCTGATGATGTACATCACGATAGCGCCAAACACCGACATCGTCACGATATTCGCCGTGAGCGTCTGCCCGCCGAACTGGATCAGCTCGTCGCTGTAAATTGCGGCGATGCCGACCACGCCGCCCGCGAGAATCGCGCGATGCGGGGTCTTGAAGCGCGGATGCACTTTCGACAGCCATTCCGGAAGATAGCCCGCGCGCGCAAGCGCGAAGATCTGCCGCGAGTAGCCGAGGATGATGCCGTGAAACGACGCGACGAGGCCGAACAGTCCGAGCCATATGAGCATGTGCATCCAGCCGCTGTTCTCGCCGACGATGTATTTCATCGCTTGCGGCAGCGGGTCGTTGATGTTCGCGAGCTTCGTCCAGTCGTCCGCCGCGCCAGCGAACACCATCACGCCGACCGCGAGCACGACGAGCGTCAGAATGCCCGTGACGTAGGCGATGGGAATCGAGCGCTTCGGGTTCTTCGCTTCCTCGGCGGCCATCGCAACGCCTTCAATCGCGAGGAAGAACCAGATCGCGAACGGAATCGCGGCGAACATGCCATGGAACGCGCCCATGCTGAAAGTGCCGGAGCCGGCCCAGCCGCCCTTCGTGAAGTTCGACCACTGGAAGCCCGGCGACACGACGCCCATGAACACCAGCAGCTCGAAGATCGCGAGCAGTGTCACGCACAGTTCGAACGCCGCCGCGATCTGCACGCCGACGATGTTCAACGCCATGAACACGAGGTACGCAGCCATTGCCGCGTGCTTCGGTTCGAGGCCGGGAAACTGGACGTGCAGGTACGCGCCGATCGCGAGCGCGATTGCGGGCGGCGCAAACACGAATTCGACAAGCGTCGCCGCGCCCGCGATATAGCCGCCCGTGGGCCCGAACGCGTGCCGCGCGTAGGCGAACGGGCCGCCCGCGTGCGGGATCGACGTCGTGAGTTCGGTGAAGCTGAAGATAAACGTCGTGTACATCGCGGCGATGAAAACCGCGGTGATCACGAAGCCGAGCGTGCCCGCGCTCGCCCAGCCATAGCTCCAGCCGAAATATTCGCCGGAGATCACGAGGCCGACGGCGATGCCCCAAAGCTGCCAGGTGCCGAGCGTCTGCTTCAACTCGTGATGCGTGACGATGCCTTTGTGCTGGGTTGGCGACTCTGCTTTCATCGGAGGCTCCTTTTCGAAGTTGCCAGTTGATGGACCCGCGTCGTTGGCCTTCGCAGCGGGCCCGTTACCGACGGCATCTGGCGATGGTAGGAAGCCATAAATCGAGGTGTTATCGAAAATCGGCAAAGATGGATGCCTTTCAGCGAGTAGGCGAGCGGCTCGGGTTAAGCCGTCGCTGAATAATGTGAGCTGAATGACGCGTTGTCTCTGTGGTCGGCACGCGGCCTGGCGGAGGATGTGGAAAATCGCTGCGTGCTGTCGTGAACTTTGTCGCTCCTTCTTCTACGATTGATTGCGATGAGCAACCTCGGTCCTGGTAAGCGACATGCCGCGGAGCGGGGTATGGCAGTTTTCGGTCGTTCACGCGGGCGTTCAGCGCCGCCTTACGCATGCAGCCCGCTCAGTATCGGAATGCCGGGACGCATTGCCAGTTCCGGCCGTCTCTTGCGGTTCAAGGAGGTAATCAAATGACGATGAGAGATGTAGTGATTCGGGATATCGCGGGCTTCGACGTGCTGACCGTCGATCACGTCGGACCGTATATGCAGATCGGCAAGGCGTTCGAAACGCTGATGGGCTGGCTGGCATCGCGTGGACTGCTGTCCGGCGAGATGCGGATGATCGGGATTTTCTACGACGATCCGACGGCCGTCGCCGAAAATGAATTGCGGTCGAAGGCCGGCGTATGGTTGCCTCGGGCCGTCGATGTTTCAGGCGGCGGGCCTGTCAGCGTCACGTCGATCGCCGGCGGCAAGTACGCCGTGTTGCGGCACAAAGGGCCTTACGAGGATATGGCGGCGGCTTACCAGTGGCTCTATGGCGAGTGGCTAGTGAACTCGGAACACGAGGCCGCGGACGCGCCTGTGTTCGAAGAGTACTTGAACAACCCGAAAGAGACTGCGCCGGCAAATTTGCTGACGGATATCTGTTTGCCGTTGATTTAGGAATGGTTCGTGCTGTGTTGCATCGCGTCTGAAGTCGGATGCGTCGAGCGGAGGGCGAAATGCCACGGTATCGGGATGTGAGTGGCCGATCGGGCGTGGTCGCTTATGAAACCTCTCCAAATGCCATTCTTGTCGGGTTCAAGGACGGCAAGGTCTATCTGTACGACTACGCGACCCCGGGGCAGCAAGATGTCGAGAAAATGAAGCGCCTTGCTGTCCGTGGTCGCGGGCTGTCGACGTATATCTCGCAAGTGGTTCGCGATCGGTATGCGAAGAGGTTGCGGTGAATTTAAAGCCCATATAAAAAACCCCAACCGTCGCCGGTTGGAGTTTTTGGAAGGCTAGCGGGAGGCGTCGCAATGTTCGCGGTCGCCGGCCGGCGGAGAAAGAAAACTTAAACGTCAATATTCCCCGCCCGCAACGCATTGCTCTCGATAAACGCCCGACGCGGCTCCACCTCGTCGCCCATCAGCGTCGTAAAGATCCCATCCGCCGCAATCGCGTCCTCGATCTGCACGCGCAGCAGACGTCGCACGCTCGGGTCCATCGTCGTTTCCCAGAGCTGTCCGGGATTCATCTCACCAAGTCCCTTGTAGCGCTGCTTCGACACGTTCCGTTCTGCATCGGCGATCAACCACTTCATCGCGCTCTTGAAGTCGCCCACGGCCATGCTGCGCTCGCCGCGCTTGATCACCGCGCCCTCGCCGATCAAGCCCTTGAACGTGTTCGCGGTATTGACCAGTTGCTGATAGTCGGCCGTCAGCTGGAATTCTTCGTCGATGACGCTGACCTTGACATTGCCATGATGACGGCGCTCGACGCGCAGCGAACGCAGTTCGCGCACCGGGTCGTACATTGCGATCACGTTGATCTCCGGCTTGAGCGGATCGTCACGCAATTTGGCTTCGAGCGCGCGCGCCGATGCTTCCGTCGATTGCTCGCTCGACAGATCGATCGTCGCGCCATCCATCACGGCCTCGAGCGCCGCTTCGTCGTACAGCTTGCTCAGACGATCTACGACAGCCTGCGCCAGCAGATAAGAACGCGCCAGTTCGCCCAACGCATCGCCTGCAATCGGTGTCGCGCCTTCGGACGCAATTAGCTCAGAACCGTTCAGAGCCAGGCGCAGCATATGCGCGTTCAACTCCGCCGTGTCCTTAAGATAGCGCTCGTCCTTGCCCGCCTTCACCTTGTACAGCGGCGGCTGCGCGATGTAGATGTACCCGCGCTCGATCATCTCCGGCATCTGACGATAGAAGAACGTCAGCAGCAATGTACGGATGTGCGCGCCGTCGACGTCAGCATCCGTCATGATGATGATGCGGTGGTAACGCAGCTTGTCGAGGTTGTAGTCGTCCTTGCCGATGCCGCAACCGAGCGCAGTAATCAGCGTAACGATCTGCTCCGACGACAGCAGCTTGTCGTAACGCGCCTTCTCGACGTTCAGCACCTTGCCGCGCAACGGCAGAATGGCCTGGAATTTTCTGTCGCGGCCCTGCTTCGCTGAACCACCTGCCGAGTCACCCTCGACGATATAAATCTCAGACTTGGCGGGATCTTTCTCCTGGCAGTCTGCTAGCTTGCCCGGCAGACCGACGCCGTCCAGCACGCCCTTGCGCCGCGTCATTTCGCGCGCCTTGCGTGCGGCGTCCCGAGCACGCGCCGCATCGACGATCTTGCCGCAGATGATCTTCGCGTCGATCGGCGTTTCCAGCAGGAATTCTTCGAGCGCCTTCGCGACCACTTCTTCCAAAGGCGCGCGCACTTCCGACGAAACGAGCTTGTCCTTCGTCTGCGAACTGAACTTAGGTTCGGGAACCTTCACCGACAGCACGCACGACAGCCCTTCGCGCATGTCGTCGCCGGACGTCTCGACCTTCGCCTTCTTCGCGATTTCGTGATCGGCGATGTACTTGTTGATCACGCGCGTCATCGCCGCGCGCAGGCCCGTCAGGTGCGTGCCGCCATCGCGCTGCGGAATGTTGTTCGTGAAGCACAGCACGTTTTCGTTGTAGCTGTCGTTCCACTGCATCGCCACTTCGACGCCCACGCCGTCCTTCTCGCCGACGATATGGAAAATCGTCGGATGCAGCACGGTCTTCGTCTTGTTGATGAACTCGACGAAGCCCTTCACGCCTCCGACGAACGCAAAATCGTCTTCCTTGCCCGAACGTTGATCGGTGAGACGAATCCGCACGCCGTTGTTCAGGAACGAGAGTTCGCGGATACGCTTCGCCAGAATGTCGTAGTGGTACTCGACGTTGCCGAAGATCTTCTCATCGGCCATGAAGTGCACTTCGGTGCCGCGATTTTCCGTGTCGCCGACAACGGGAATCGGCGACAAACGCTCGCCGTCCACTTCTTCGATCACGCGGTTCTGCGGCACGCCACGATGGAATTCCATGAAGTGCTTCTTGCCGTCGCGGCGCACGGTGAGGCGCAGCCACGACGACAGCGCGTTCACGCACGACACGCCGACGCCGTGCAGGCCGCCCGACACCTTGTAGCTGTTCTGGTCGAACTTGCCACCCGCGTGCAGTTCCGTCATCACGATTTCGGCGGCGCTGCGCTTCGGATCGTGCTTGTCGTCGCGCTTGATGCCCGTCGGGATGCCACGGCCGTTGTCGGTCACGGAAATAGAGTTGTCCGCGTGGATGATGACCTGAATTTCGTCGCAATGACCGGCGAGTGCCTCGTCGATCGAATTGTCGAGCACCTCGAACACGAGGTGATGCAGACCGGTCCCGTCCGACGTATCGCCGATATACATACCCGGCCGCTTGCGCACGGCTTCCAGACCTTCGAGGATCTGAATGGACGAGGCGCCGTAGCTGTTATCGGGTTGCGAATTGTTCAGTTCAGTCATGGATTTCTTCCGGTTCTGCGTTACCGCTTCGTTGCTGCTCGAGGCTTTTCAAAACGCCATAAAAACACCAAAGGGGCGCTGCGCCCCTTGGTGTGTTCTTCGTGTTGGATGCGTCAGATGCGCATCGGCATCACCACGTATTTGAACTGGTCGTTCTCGGGAATCGTGATCAGCGCGCTCGAGCTGGCGTCGCCGAGGCTGACTTCGAGCATATCGATCTTCAGGTTCGCGAGCACGTCGAGCAGATACGTGACGTTGAAACCGATGTCGATGCTGTCGCCCTGGTAGGCGATTTCGAGTTCTTCCTGCGCTTCTTCCTGGTCCGCATTGGTGGACATGATCTTCAGCTGGCCCGGCTCGACGATGCAGCGCACGCCCTTGAACTTGTCCGAGGTCAGAATGGCCGCGCGTTGCAGCGAGCGCTGCAGTTCTTCGCGGCCGATCACGAACGTGTTCTTGTGCGACTTCGGAATCACGCGCTGGAAGTCCGGGAACTTGCCTTCGACCAGCTTCGACACCAGTTCGACGCCGCCGAACGTGAACTTCACCTGCGTCGGCGCGATGTCGATCTTGAGCACGTCGTCGATGTCTTCCAGCAAGCGTTGCAGTTCGAGAATCGTCTTACGCGGAATGATCACTTCCTGGCGCGCGAACGAGCCTTCGATCTTCATCGACGAAAAGGCGAGACGGTGACCGTCCGTCGCGACGGCCATCAGCTGATCGCCATCGACCACCAGCAACATGCCGTTCAGGTAGTAACGGATGTCCTGCTGCGCCATCGCGAAGTGGACCATGCCGAGCAACTGGCGGAACGTCTTTTGGGGAACCGCGAGGTTCGCGCCGAAGTCTTTAGCTTGAGCGACCGTCGGGAACTCGTCTGCTGCGAGCGTTTGCAGCGCGAAACGGCTCTTGCCGGACTGCACCGTCAGACGCTTGTCGTTCAAGGTGAGCGTGACCTGCCCGTCGGGCATCGCGCGCAGAATATCGAGGAGCTTTCGCGCCGCTACCGTCGTGGCCACGGACTCGCCGCCAACGCCGAAGTCGGCATGTGTGGTGATTTGCAGTTCGAGGTCGGTGGACAGGAACGAGACGTCCGGGCCGTTCTTGGTAATCAGCAAATTGGCGAGGATCGGCAACGTATGACGGCGTTCGACAATGCCGCTCACCGTTTGCAGCGGCCTGAGGAGGTTATCGCGTTCGGTCTTGACCAGTTGCATAGAGTTCCTTCGTTGATGTGTCGGCCTGCGCGCCTTGCCCGGCAATGTTGAAGCGCGCGGCCCCGGCCCCCCGCCGGCGCCGTACTGCGCCAGTCACGGCGTGAAATCCCACCCGCTTTTGCCGGGCGGTTAAACCTGTATTGTGCCTGAAAATGGAAGCACTTCCCTAAATTGGGGGTGACTCGCGCAATAAACAGATTAATTTTTCCGACAGGTTCGAGGAACCCTTCGGTCAGATCCGGCCCCTTATCCCGTTCAGCCCTTCAGCGTCTGTTCCAGCACGTGCAGCTCGTGGTTCAACTGCGCGTCCTTGCCTCGCTCGTCGGCGATCTTGCGCACCGCATGCAGCACCGTCGTATGGTCGCGCCCGCCGAACAGCTCGCCGATTTCCGGCAGGCTCTTCTGCGTCAGCTCCTTCGCCAGATACATCGCGATCTGGCGCGGCCGCGCGATATTGGCCGGCCGCTTCTTCGAATACATGTCGGCGACCTTGATGCTGTAGAAATCGGCGACCGTCTTCTGGATGTTTTCCACCGAAATCTGCCGGTTCTGCACAGTCAGCAGGTCTTTCAGCGCTTCCTTGGTCAGCTCGATCGTGATTTCGCGGCCGTGGAACTTCGAGTACGCGAGAATCTTGCGCAGCGCGCCTTCCAGTTCGCGGACGTTCGATCGCAGATGCTTCGCAACGAAGAACGCGACGTCCTCGTTAAGACTCACGCCTTCCGACTGCGCCTTGCGCATCAGAATCGCGACGCGCATCTCAAGCTCGGGCGGCTCGATTGCGACGGTCAGCCCGGAATCGAAGCGCGAGATCAGACGGTCGTCGATACCTGAGATTTCCTTCGGATACGTATCGCTGGTGATGATCACCTGCGCCTTGTTGGCGACCAGCGCTTCGAACGCGTAGAAAAACTCTTCCTGCGTACGGGATTTGCCCGAAAAGAACTGAATATCGTCGATCAGCAGCAGGTCGAGCGAGTGGTAGTAGCGCTTGAAATCGTCGAACGCCTTGCGCTGATACGCCTTCACCACGTCCGACACGTACTGCTCCGCGTGGATGTAGCGGATGCGCGCGCCGGCCTTGTCCATCAGCAACTGGTTGCCGATTGCGTGAATCAGGTGCGTCTTGCCGAGGCCCACGCCGCCGTACAGGAACAGCGGGTTGTACGAAATGCCCGGGTTGTCGGCGACCTGGATCGCGGCCGCGCGAGCCAGCTGGTTCGCCTTGCCGGTCACGAAGTTGTCGAAGGTGAGCACGGGATTCAGCTTCGAGCGCTCGTACATCGAGTCGCTCTCGCCGCTCGCCGCCGGCGCGGCCGCACCCGGACGCCACGTTCGGCGCCCCGCCGCGGCCTCGTTGGCGTCGAGACTGGGCAGATCGAGGTCGGCGGCATCGTCGGTCAGCTGGGCTGCGTTCATGGGCGCACCGAGGCCGCCCATGCCGCCCGCGCGGGCCGACTGGGCGGCTTGCACGGCGCCGACGGCGGCACCGACGGCCGCAGCCGCGCTGTTCGCACCGACCGTCGACGGCCGCGGCGGCGCGACAGGCGCCGTGCGCACACCGGCCTTCGGATCGAGGACGAACTGGACGTCGACGGGGGAATGCCAGAAGTCGCGTGCAAGGTCGGTGATGCGACCGGAAAACTGGCTCTTGACCCAATCCAGCTTGAAACGGTTCGGCGCAGCGATGCTCAGGGTATTCGCATTTGCGTCGAAGGCGACCGGGGCCAACGGTTTGATCCACGTCACGTACTGCTGGGGCGTCAATTCACGCTCCAGCAGTGCGGAACAGTGTTGCCAGAATTCGTTCATCAAGTTGCTATCGTTATGTTTGCGACGCTTTTCCGCCGGCGCTCTGATCGCGGGATACGCGACGAGGCCCGAAGCTGCCAGGCGGAAAAGCCCCAGACGCTTGTGCCACAAAGGTTTGCGGGGTCAAGCGGGCCGGGGCGGCGTGCAGGATTCTTGGGAAGTAAGGCGAGATTCTACCGCCAAAACGGCAGGCCAAGTGAGTTATCCACAGGGCCTGATCAAACAGCACCGACCGACGCCGCCTGTGGATCGTCCGCCTAAGCTATTGACGAGTCAGAGAAAACCGGTTTAAATAACGGGTTCCGCGAAAACCAATTTTCGAACCTCCGGCCATTGCACTTTCAGCGATGCTCGCGCGGTTATTTCTCAAACAAGTGAGAGCAACATGAAACGTACTTACCAACCTTCCGTGACGCGCCGTAAGCGCACCCATGGCTTCCGCGTTCGCATGAAGACCGCTGGCGGCCGCAAGGTCATCAACGCACGCCGCGCAAAGGGCCGCAAACGCCTCGCCATCTAAGGCAGGCAGAACGCGGTCAAGCCGAGTGCGCGCTGTGTCCGACACCCGTGACGCTGCGGGAACGGCAGACGCGCCGCATCAGAACGTCGTTCCGTTGCAGGCGTCCGCAGCCTTCCCCAAAGCCGCAAGGCTGCTGAAAACGGATGAATTTTCATCCGTTTTTCGTTTGCGCCCGTGGCGCCGCACTGCACACTTTGTCGTGTACGCGCGGCCGACAGGCAATGAAGCGCGCCTCGGCCTCGTGATCGGCAAGAAGTATGCGCCGCGCGCGGTCACGCGTAATCTGGTGAAGCGTCTCGCGCGCGAAGCATTTCGCGTGCGCCGGGCAGAATTTGGCGGCTGGGACGTGCTGCTGCGTCTGCATACGAAATTCGACCGGAAGGCGATGCCCAGCGGATCGTCGCCGCCGTTGAAAGCGATGTGCCGTAGTGAAATCGACGTGCTGCTCGACAAGGTGGCACGCGAAATCGCCCGGCGCGAGGGGTCGGCAACACAGCGGGTGGACACGCCGCCCGCCACGCCATGACATCCGCACAGTCTCGAAGCGCCGCTGCCGTCCAGCGCTTCACAACGGGCGGTGCAGTCCCGCCGCACTGGTCATGCAAACGGTACTGATCGCTTTACTGCGTTTCTACAAGATTGCCGTAAGTCCCATGCTCGGCAATCGGTGCCGCTTTTATCCCTCCTGTTCGGATTACGCGCGCGAAGCAATCCAGTATCATGGCGCCGCGCGTGGTACTTACCTCGCCGCAAGGCGCCTGTGCCGCTGTCACCCGTTTTCGGCGGGCGGCATCGATCTTGTCCCGCCTCCAACTCCTAAGAAGCGCTGACGCGCTGTGCCATCGACACTGAGACAACGCATGGATATCAAACGCACCGTCCTATGGGTCATCTTCTTCATGTCAGCTGTCATGCTGTTCGACAACTGGCAGCGCGACCATGGACGCCAGTCGATGTTCTTCCCGAGTGCGACGCAGACCAAGACCGCGAGCACTGCCGCGCCGGGTTCGTCGACGACGGGAACCCAAACCGCCGAGCTGCCGCAGACGAGCGCCGCCGCACCGGAGTCGACGGTACCCGCCGCGCAGCAGGCGCAGCTGGTTTCCTTCACCACTGACGTTTACCGTGGCCAGATCGACACGCGTGGCGGCACGCTGTCGAAGCTCACGCTGTTCAAGCCGGGCGAGGACAAGCAGCCGGCTCAGGTGATCACGCTGTTCGACCACACCGCCGATCACACGTATCTGGCGCGCACGGGCCTGCTCGGCGGCGACTTCCCGAACCACACCGATGTGTTCACGCCCGTTGCCGGTCAGCCGACCGACATGACGGGCAACACGCTGAAGCTGTCGTTTGAATCGCCGGTGAAGGCCGGCGTGAAGGTCGTGAAAACCTACACCTTCACGCGCGGCAGCTACGTGATCAACGTCGACACGAAGGTCCAGAACGTCGGCTCGACGCCCGTCACGCCGACCGCCTACATGGAACTCGTGCGCGACAGCCAGCCCGTCGAGACGCCGCGCTTCTCGCACACGTTCATTGGGCCGGCTGTGTACACGGAGCAGCATCACTTCCAGAAGCTGACGTTCGGTGACATCGACAAGAACAAGGAAGACTACGCGAAGTCCGCCGACAACGGCTGGATCGCGATGGTGCAGCACTATTTCGCGTCGGCGTGGATTCCGCAGCAGGGCGTCAAGCGTGATATGTACGTCGAGAAGATCGACCCGTCGCTGTATCGCGTGGGCGTCAAGCAGCCGCTGCAGACGATCGCGCCGGGACAGTCGGTCGACGTGTCCGCCCGCCTGTTCGCCGGTCCGGAGGAAGAGCGCATGCTCGAAGGCGTCGCGCCGGGTCTGGAACTGGTGAAGGACTATGGCTGGGTGACGATCATCGCGAAGCCGCTCTTCTGGCTGCTCGAAAAGATCCACAGCTACGTCGGCAACTGGGGCTGGGCGATTGTCCTGTTGACGCTGCTGATCAAGGCCGTGTTCTTCCCGCTGTCGGCGGCAAGCTACAAGTCGATGGCGCGCATGAAGGAAATCACGCCGCGCATGCAGGCGCTGCGCGAACGCTTCAAGGGCGATCCGCAGAAGATGAACGCGGCTCTGATGGAGCTGTACAAGACTGAGAAGGTGAACCCGTTCGGCGGCTGTCTGCCCGTCGTGATTCAGATTCCTGTGTTTATCTCGCTGTACTGGGTGCTGCTGTCGTCGGTGGAAATGCGCGGTGCACCGTGGATTATGTGGATTCACGATCTGTCGCAACAAGATCCGTACTTCATCCTGCCGGTGCTGATGGCCGTCTCAATGTTCGTTCAGACGAAGCTCAACCCGACGCCGCCGGACCCGGTCCAGGCCAAGATGATGATGTTCATGCCGATCGCGTTCTCGGTGATGTTCTTCTTCTTCCCGGCGGGTCTCGTGCTGTACTACGTCGTGAACAACGTGCTGTCGATTGCCCAGCAGTACTACATCACGCGCATGATGGGGCAGAAGAGAAAGGCTGCCTGATCGGGCATTGGGATCGGACGTTGAATGATCCGATCCGAACCTGCAAAAAAGGAAACCGCCCGGTTAGTGCCGGGCGGTTTTTTTATCTGCGCTTTTCTTACGAGTTGTCGGCGTCGCCGTAGAGCTGCGCGATCAGCTCCTGCACCAGATAACGATGATGCGGCGTCAGCGATTCGATCTTCGACGCGAGTTCGAGCGTCTCAGGTGAAAGCGGATATTTCTCGCCGCGCATCAGCGGTTTCGGGACATTTCTCGTCGATCCGCTCGGCGAAGGCCCATAGTGCAGCCAGTGGACATCCACTTCGAACCATTCGGCGAGCGTCCGGAGCTTGTCGTCGGTTGGAATCGTGCGGCCGCTCAGCCACTTGTGTACCGTCTGTGGTGAGACGGGCTGGTCGCCGTGATGGCGCAGATTGAAGTGCAGCGCGAGATCGGTCCCGCCCTTGAGCTTTTCCGGGGCGCGTCTCATCGCGAACTTCAGTCGCTCGGCAAAGGCCGCTTTTTCTTCGAGGGTTGGCATCCACAAATTGTGCAGTCCGACGTACCACAGGTAGACAACCGTACACGCTACATTTAGCGCGTCCTAGATTTGCCTATCTCGCGGCAGTACACGATCGGATTCGTCCCTTTGAAGATTTGTAGACCTGCAGAGCCTTCTCGCGTAAGGATGAGACTACATGAACAGTCAGAGTTTTTCTATACCAATACTGAACGCAGCTTATCTCATATGAGATAAGCTCAGGCACTCAGACTGAGCGAGTGCAGCGCGTTGTCTGCGCGAAGACACGCAAGGCGCGCGTTACAATGCCAGCCGTTCGGCGCACCGTTCGCGCACGTTTTTCCGGTCGTTCTCTCCCGCTTCCTCCGCTTGTCCACCATGCTCGCCACCGATTCCGATCCCATCGTCGCCATTGCCACTGCCCCCGGCCGAGGCGGGATAGGCGTCGTGCGTATTTCGTGTGGCCGCGCAGGAGAGGCGGCCGCGCAACCGATGATGCAGGCGCTGACGGGACAAATGCTCGCGCCGCGTCATGCGAGCTATGTGCCGTTTCTCGACGACGGCGGCGACGCACTCGACCGCGGCATCGCGCTGTATTTCCCTGCGCCGCATTCCTATACGGGCGAGCATGTGCTCGAACTACAGGGGCACGGCGGTCCCATCGTGCTTCAGCTAGTTCTGCAGCGATGCATCGACGCGGGTCGCGCGTTCGGCCTGCGTCTCGCGGAACCGGGCGAATTCACGCGGCGCGCGTTCCTCAATGACAAGCTCGACCTGGCGCAGGCCGAGGCCGTCGCCGATCTGATCGAGGCGAGCACGGAAGCGGCCGTGCGCTCGGCGGGGCGTTCGCTGGAAGGCGCGTTTTCGCGCGACATTCACGCGCTCGTCGAAGAGGTGATCACGCTGCGAATGCTCGTCGAGGCGACCCTCGATTTCCCCGAAGAGGAAATCGACTTTCTCGAAGCAGCAGACGCGCGCGGCAAGCTCGCGCGCATCCGCGATCGTCTCGCGCTCGTGCTGAGCGAAGCGCGACAAGGGGCGCTGCTGCGCGAAGGCTTGTCGGTCGTGCTGGCCGGGCAGCCGAATGTCGGCAAATCGTCTCTGCTCAACGCGCTCGCAGGCGCCGAACTGGCGATCGTCACGCCGATCGCGGGCACCACGCGCGACAAGGTCGCGCAGACGATTCAGGTTGAAGGGATTCCATTGCATGTGATCGACACGGCTGGCTTGCGCGAGACGGAAGATGAAGTGGAAAAGATCGGCATCGAGCGAACCTGGGGCGAGATCGAGCGCGCCGACGTCGTGCTGCATCTGCTCGACGCGCGCTCGGGCGTGACGCCCGACGACGAATCGATCGCCGCGCGCTTTCCATCAGGTGTTCCTGTCGTACGCGTGCTCAACAAGACGGACCTCACGGACGTCGCGCCGGGCGCGGTTGGGCTGAACGGCATCGGCGACGCCGACTTGTGCGAGGTTCGGCTGTCAGCAAAGACGGGGAGCGGAATCAACCTGCTGCGCGGCGAACTGCTGCGCATTGCGGGTTGGCAGGCTGGCGTCGAGAGTATCTATCTCGCGCGCGAACGGCATCTGATCGCGCTTCGAGCCGCTCAAGAACATCTGAGGCTGGCCGCTGAACATGCCGATCAGAACTCGCAGGCGCTCGATCTTTTCGCAGAAGAACTACGGCTGGCTCAGGAGCAGTTGAACTCGATTACGGGTGAGTTCACCTCCGATGATCTGCTGGGCGTGATTTTCAGCAGGTTCTGTATCGGCAAATAGACCGGGCATGCGCTTGTTGGGACCGGCGTTGTAGGCGTAGGGCGAGGCAGCGATCCCAAGCCGACAAGTTCAATGGAAAGTTCATTTTTTGGGTACACAACAAGGTAAACTGCGGTTTCGACATGCCCTGTGTACCAAATCAAATCAATGCCGAAATTCGCGACACCACTCAGCGAAACCCAGATCCGCGCCTTGCAGCCGCGCGAGGCGCGCTACAGCGTGGCAGACGGCAAAGGGCTCGTCCTCGAAGTCATGCCGACCGGAAAGAAGGTCTGGCGTTTCCGCTACACGCTGAACGGGCGCCGGCAACCGATGGTTACGATCGGCGACTACCAGTTGATGTCGTTGCGCGTCGCCCGTGCGCGGGCGCTGAAATACGCGGAGATGGTCGCGGAAGGTCTTTCGCCCGTATCCATGGCGCGACAGGATCGAGGCGCCGAAAAGCGCGTCGACATACTGCGCGATGCCGCCGAGCTTTACGTGGCTTCCGAAATCGCCCGCAAGTCCGACGAGTATCGGCGGGCCACGCAGCGCGCGCTCGATAAGGACATCCTGCCGGCGATTGGGCACAAGGCGATCGCGCAGGTCACGACCGAGGACATCCAGTCGATCTGCGGCGCAATCAAGCGCCGGGGCTCGCCACAGATGGCGCTGCACACGCGCAACGTCGTCAAGCGGCTGTACGCATTCCTGATCGCGCGGCACCTCGCCGCCGCCAATCCCGCCGACTCCATTCCCGCCCGGACGGTCGCCAACCAGTACGGCCGCACTCGTGTCCTTTCCGCCGCCGAGATCGGAGTCCTGCTGCACGCCACTTACACCTCTGACATACGCCGGCCGCTAAAGCTAGCCCTGCATCTGCTCGTCCTGACAATGGCCAGCAAGTCGGAATTGATCGAAGCAACGTGGCGTGAATTCGATCTCGACGCCGGTATCTGGACCGTACCCGCCGCACGCGCCAGCAACGGTCGAGAGCGCCGCATTTGTCTTTCGACGCAGGCAGCAACGATGCTGCGCGAGTTGCGCGAATCGAAGGCAAGCCGCACTTACATCTTCCCGTCGACGCGCGGAAGCGGGGATCACCCAATTGCAAAGGGCACGTTGAATCAGGCGCTCAAGACGCTGGGACTACAGGGCGAGCATTTCGTGCTGCACGATTTTCGTCGCACCGCTTCGAGCCACCTTCGGGCCTTAATGCAATCGACTGTGGGTGAGAACGGCCAAGGCGAATCGGATAACGCTGCTACGCACGAGCGTAATGGATGCGATCCGGCCCAACACGAGATGCAACTGTGGGCGGATTTTACGGATGCACAGTTCACCGAAGACGCACACGCATCGGTGAGATTGCCTCGAGTGGTGAACGTCAAATAGCTGACGCGACGCTATTGGTACACAGCATGAGCGACCACGTCCAGCGATCCTTGTATACAGCCGTAAGCGCGAGATTACATGAGGTTGCGATGTGAGCAGCTCAAGTTGGAACATCAACCAGCGTCAGGCGCGGCTTTAGGTACACAAGAAAAGAGATAAGAGGCTCGATCCTGTAACTTAGCGGGATTCGCGCGCTACACGCGAGGTTTCGCAATCAACAAAACGTCGCCAAGTCATCGACGCGATTCACCCCTGAACGGCGACCGGCTCTGAACCGTGCTCCTCGCAGTCATCCGTCGATTGATCGGCGACTGCCGCCGAATACGGCCCGATGCCTCGCCGCTCGTAGTCGTCGAGTTGGAGCAGCAGGCTGTCGAGAGCGCAAAGCTGGACTTTCGTAACCGCGGGTGCGTCAAGCAGTGCGTGCAAACGCTTGCGCCAGTAGTCCGAAGAAAGGATAGGGCCGCCTAGATCGCCCAGCAGCGCCGGCCACATGACGCGCGAAATATGCGCAATTTCCTGATCGATCAGTCGGTTCATGCTTTCCCCCGGAAATGTCCGGATAAGGCCAAAGTTCGCTTACATCTGATTATTTACTCTAGCCGCATTTTAGCCAGTCACTGCCTATAAAAACAAATAGGGTTTGACGCGATGTCGCACGACAAAACGACGTGCATGAGTCCATGCGCACGCATGCGCGTCGCCTGAGAGTTCGGGGAACCGAAGGATGTTCGGGCGTCATCCCGATGACGCGACAGGAGGAGATGCAGAACACGCCGCGCCGCGAACCGACGGCGCATACGCAGCAACAAGTGGAGAAGGGAAGGAGCGCGCTTAAAAGATGGGGTTACGCATCGTCATCATGCGGTTCCGGCGCGCCCGGCATCGAACCGCACAGGGAAGTCAGCACGACGCTGATCAGAATCAGCGCGAGCATAAACAACCAGTACTCCGTCCACGAAAAGGTGAAGGCCAGCACGGCAGCCTCCTTCCGCTCTCGTCTTCAGTGATCCGATCAATGGTGAAGCAGGCTGCGTATCGGATGTCGCCAGTCCATCCGCCTGTGGTGCTCTTCGTCGTGCAGCGCCTGGCGATGCTCCTGCCAAAGCTCGTCGGAAAACAGAAAGGCGGCGATGAGAAGCGGCACGATGAGAAACGCGCCCAGAATCAGATGCTCGATCACAGTGTCCTCCAGATCGATGGAACAGCGACGATTTCATTGTAGGCGTGTTGCGTGCCGCTGCGTGTGATCCACCGCGCACACCATGTGCGCGCTTCTCCCCGCGCAAAACACGCGCCCGCTTTGTCGCTTTTGCTCATCCGGCAATGGTCAGGCAGTCGACTTTTTCCACGCAGCCGCCAGCAGCCCAGCGCCGATCAGCAGGGTTCCGCCCGTACAGTTGATGCCACGTTGCACGCGCGGGCTGCGAATCGCGCGCCGCGCCGCCGACGCGAGCAGCGCATACCCGAGCGCATTCAATGTCGCGATCGTGACGAAGGTGGCTTCGAAGATCGCGATCTGGGACCACGTGGCAACCTGCGTATCGATGAACTGCGGAACGAAGGCCACGAAGAACACGATGCTTTTTGGATTGAGCGCCGTCACCGCGTACGCGTGCGCGAAGATGCGGCCCGTGCGTGTTTCTTCCGTGGGCGAAGCATCGCCCGTCGAGACGGGTGCGCGCCATAGCTTGATGCCGAGGTAAATCAGGTACGCCGCGCCAACCCATTTGAGCGCCGTGAAGAGCGTCGCCGATGCAGCGAGAACGACGCCGAGTCCGAGCATCGACGCAGTCATCGATGTCAGATCGCCCAGTGCGACGCCCGCGGTCGTGACCAACGCGTAACGCCGGCCGTGGCCGAGCGCATAGGAAATTACAAGCAGCACGGTAGGCCCAGGAATCGCGACGAGGATTGCGGACGCGATAGCGAAGGGAAGCCACTGAGCGAGTGTCATGAAAAGTCTCCTGTGAGGCGGTCGATTTATCCACGAACGTTGCGGCTGCGCAAGCCGCAATTAGTGTCTGCCTGCACGTGCGTCCGAAGCGTGGAACGCACTCAGGCATCCTTTTTATTCTGTGTCCGCTTCAATCTGCCGCCGTATTTGATGAGTTAGACGAATGACTTTGTGTGCAGCGCATCAACATGCAAAATGCGTCGTCGCAAATCGCCTAAAACCATTTAGGCGTAAACGCGAATCCCGCCTGCAAACAGTTATCCAGAGACGCTTTGCGCTGGCAATCTCAATGGGCAATCCACCGCATATTTGCCTCATAGCGGCATTTGGAAAGCGTTCAGACAGTCGCGCGACCGCTGCGACAATTCGCCGCTGTTGCGAGTGCACACAAAATGTGCTTGCCGCTCAAACCAGTTCTCCTACATTTTTAGCTGTGGCTCTTTTCCGGCAGTTAAACACATAGCTAACCGAGCAATAATCCGCACGGAGTTAACCATGAAAAAGCGAGTCGCCATTCTTTTCGCATTGTCGGGTTTAGTCGCGGCCGCTGCTGCGCAGGCACAGGATGTCGTGATCAAGCCTCTGCAAACGGTGCAATTCAAGGCGAATGCGTATGGCTGCCTGTCGAAGGATAAGCTCGACGCCGTCACCCAGCACGCACAGGCGGGCGAGCAGCAGCAAATGCAGGAGTTCTTCTCGGGTTATCAATGCATCTCGACGCCGGAGAATTCGGATTTCCGCGTCGTTCGCGTAGTCGGCCATGACGTCGAATTCGTGAATGCCGGCAATAGCGACACTCAGGGTCTTTGGACTAACGACCGCTTTATCAAGCAATAGGCTTTTAAAGTTCGATTTCACCCGACATCGATTGTTGGGTGATTACAGACATCTGAACGAGAGAACGTCTTTCGGGATTTGGCATGGCCAGACTATTGTCTGGCCATTTCCATTTTCTCGCCGCCTTTAGCCGACTTTTGAGTCTCTGTCGGTCCCCCCAATTCGCCGCAAAGCCTTCTATTTCTCGGTTCCAGGCCGTCGCGGGCACCGCTGGCATGCCTCATCGGGCTTTCATACCGCCCCAGCATATTCGGTATCATCACGCTCCCACCTTGCCGCAGGACGCATTGCCAGGCGACGGCTCAATGGCACGCGGGTTCGGCACACATGTTGCTGCTTTCGAAATGAAGCGAAAGCAGGCGGTTGACGCAACAAGGGGCTCGCAGTTCGGCCCCGCGATAACCGTGCGTTTGTTCAACGGCGAGACGCGCGATCCGAGGCGTGACCGCTGCAAGGCAGGGAACGATCATGGCAAGGTACGCAGACTCTCTATTCACTATCCGGTCCGCTTTCGCTGGACCAGGCTACAGCATGGCTCTGAAATCGACAATTTATAAGGCTGAACTCCAGATCGCCGATATGGACCGGCACTACTACGCGGACCATTCGCTGACGATCGCCCTGCACCCGTCGGAAACCAATGAGCGGATGATGGTTCGCCTGGCCGCGTTCGCGCTGTTTGCACGGGAACGCCTCGAATTCTGCAAAGGCCTGTCGGATATCGACGAACCTGATCTGTGGGCCAAAGACCTGACTGGTGCCGTCGACACCTGGATCGAAGTCGGACAGCCGGACGAGCGCCGGATCGCCAAGGCGAGCAGTCGTGCAAACGACGTGATCGTGATCGCATACGGCGGCAAGACTTCGGACATCTGGTGGCAGGGCGTACGCAACAAGGTCGAGCGTCTGCGGAACGTGACCGTGTGGTCATTGGGCGAAAACGTCGCGCCCGCGCTCGCAGCGCTGGCCGAACGGACGATGCGCCTGCAATGCACCGTGCAGGACAACGCCGCATGGCTCGGCAGCGAAACCGCCGATGCCGTGCCGATCGACTGGACGGTTCTCAAGGCAGGCGCCGACGCGCGCCCCGCCGTGCGCGGCGAACGTTGAGCCAATCCGCCGCTTTGTGTACCTAAAAATCGCGTCTTTGGCTCATGCCATCTGATCCGGCGGCCCTTTGAGCTCAACCATGTTGCCCTCGGGATCGAACAGATACAGCGAGGGACCATAACCATCCGCACCGTAGCGCGTCGCCTGCTCGCCGATCTGGACATTCTGGTCGGTCAGCCACACCTTCAGCGCATCGGCGTCGAACGGCTCCACGCGCAGGCAGAGGTGATCCATATTCCTTCCCACGCCGGGCACGCCGCTTTCCGGCCTGTCGATGCGCCCACCGACCTGCAACAGGTCAATCAGCGAGCGTCCCGCCCGAAGCTGGATCAGGCCAAGGTCGCGCTGTTCCTTCTCCAGCGCGCAGCCCAGCACCTCACGGTAGAAACGCGTCATCGCCTCCAGATTGGCGGCGCGGATGACGACGTGATCAATATCGAGAATCTGGAATTTCATGGCACGGCGTCCCGTTCCTGGAGTTCGTGTTGAAGGAACCAGTTTAGAAGGAAACGCGTGCGAGGGCTGAGGCGGTTCTTCCTGCCCGGAACGGGATCAGGAGAGCCAAAAAACTGCGGACGAAAAAAAGCCCGCTCGATTGGAGCGGGCTGAATCCATATCAGGAGGAGACATGGAGGAGACAGAAACCACTATACACGCCGGCTTGATGCGACGCAATAACTTTTTAAGGGAAAACCCCAATTTTTTCACAGGCCCGTTTTATCCCGAAATTTGGGAATTTGCTCACCGGCCGAAGCCGGCCACGCGAGCCAAATGACAGAGCAAGAACCGGAGCGTAGTGTGTGAGCTTGCTCGCTAAAGTGGTAAGCATCGAAACCGTCCCTCGGGGCAAACGATGAACACAGCCTTCTCCAAAGCCGCTCCCGCCGCATTCGCCACTGACGACGAACGCTGGACGGCCGTTCTGAACCGCGACGTATCCGCCGACGGCGCCTTCTTCTACGGCGTCCGGACGACGGGCGTATTCTGCCGTCCGTCATGCGCGTCGCGGCTGCCGCGGCGGGACAACGTTGACTTTTTCGGCTCGACCGACGAAGCGCGCGCCGCCGGCTATCGCGAATGCAAGCGCTGTCAGCCGGGCGGCTTGCCGCGTGAACTCGATATCGTCAATCGCGCGTGCGCCGCGCTCGATGCCGATCCGCAGCAGCGCCTCACGCTCGCGCAGTTGAGCGAGGCCGTGCACGTCAGCCCGTTTCACTTGCAGCGGCTCTTCAAGCGCGTGGTTGGTGTGTCGCCGCGTCAGTATCAGGCGGCGCAACGCGGGGCAGCGCTGCGCGACGCGTTGCAGCGCGGCGCGGACGTCACGCGCGCGACCGTCGACGCGGGTTTTGGCTCGCCATCGCGCATGTACGATACAGCGGCGGCGGAGCTCGGCATGGCGCCGTCCGAATATCGGCGCAAGGGTGCCGGACTGCGCGTCCACTATGCCAGCGCGTCGACTTCGCTCGGTCTCGTGCTGATCGCGACGACCGACAAGGGTATCTGCAAGATCGCCTTTGGCGACGATGAAGCGCCGCTCGTGGATGGCTTGCGCAAGGAATTCGCAAGCGCGGAACTGATCGCGGACCCCGCGCGGCTCGCGCCGTTCATCGAGCAGATCGATGCGTACTTGCGCGGCAGACGTCAGCGCTTCGATCTCCCGCTCGACATCGCCGCGACCGCCTTCCAGCAGCGCGTGTGGGAAGCGCTGCGCCGCATCCCCTACGGCGAGACGCGCAGCTACTCGCAGATCGCCGAAGCGGCCGGCTCGCCGCGCGCAGTGCGGGCCGTCGCGAGCGCCTGCGCGTCGAATCCCGTCGCGCTCGCGATACCATGCCACCGCGTCGTGCAGAAAGGCGGCGCGCTGGCGGGCTATCGCTGGGGCGTCGCGCGCAAGGCGATGCTGCTCGACGCGGAAGCGCACCATGAAGCGAACGCCGACGACGAAGCCACCCAACCCATCGCCGACATGGATCACGCCGCTTGAGCACCACGCCGACCGCCACCGTCACGCTAGAACTGCCGTTCAAGGCTCCATACGACTGGCCGCGCATTCTGCGCTTTTTCGCGGGCCGCGCGACGCCCGGCGTCGAAGCTGTCGAAGACGGCGTATGGCGCCGCGCGATCGACTGGAACGGCGACAGCGGCACGCTTGCCGTGCACAAGCATCCGAAGCGGCGCTGCATCGTCGCTACGATCGACGGCGCCGCGAGCCGTCACGCGAAGGCGCTCGCCGCGCCGATCGCGCGCATGTTCGACCTGCATGCCGATCCGGAGGCAATCGGCGCGAGCCTTTCTGACGATCCCTGGCTTGCGCCGCTCGTCGCCGCCGTGCCGGGTCTGCGCGTACCCGGCGCGTGGTCCGCGTTCGAGCTCGTCGTGCGAGCGATCGTCGGCCAGCAGGTCAGCGTGAAGGCCGCGACGACGATCATCGGACGAATCGTTCAGCGCGCCGGCGAGCGCATCGAAGACCACCCGCACGAAACGACCGCCTGGCGCTTCCCGACACCCGCCGCGCTTGCCGCCGTCGACCTTTCGCAGATTGGCATGCCGGGCAAGCGCATCGAAGCGCTGCAAGGCTTTGCGCGCGCCGTCGCGTCGGGAGAAGTGCCTGTCGATAGCGTCGGCAACGTCGGCAGCGCGCCCGTCGATGTGGCGCAACTGCGCGCGTCGCTGCTCGCGCTGCCGGGCATCGGTCCGTGGACGGTCGAGTACGTCGCGATGCGCGCGTGGCGTGACGCCGATGCGTGGCCCGCGTGGGATCTCGTGCTGATGCAGGCCATCGCCGCGCGCGACCCGGCGCTCGTCCGCCCCAACCAGCAACGCGCGCGCACCGACGCATGGCGGCCCTGGCGCTCGTATGCGGCGATGCATCTGTGGAACGAGGTCGCCGATCGCGCGGGCGCGGCACGCGGCGGCTAGCGGCCTTCCGCACACTTGTGCAGATACCGTCAATCGACTTGGTGCCCTTGCGCGGCGTAGAGTGAAGGACGCGGACCGGACATCGCAGACAAGCGTGGTCATGTGCCGAGGCGAGCGCGGTCACGGGTCGCGCACGAGCGCGACAAGCGGCCCGAAACGGCCGCAAGCAGCCGTTCTGGCGAGATGTTAAAGTGCCCGCTACCGAAAATTCCGCCGAACGTTGTCGACCGCGCCGAGCAGCACCGTGCGGCGCATGGCGGCCGACGATGTCCGACCCGCATCAATGCCAAACACGACACTCTCCCGCACGACCGACGCGCTGTTGCACCGCCTGTCCGTGCTGACATCCGGCCCGCAGCGCGACGCACTGACGACCGGTTTGCGCGGCATCGAAAAGGAAAGCCTGCGCGTGACCGTGGACGGCCATCTTGCGATGACGTCGCATCCACGCGCGCTCGGCTCGGCACTCACGCACCCTTCGCTGACAACGGACTATTCGGAGGCGCTGCTCGAGCTCATCACGCCAGCCGAGCATGACGCATCGACCACGCTCGAGCGTCTCGATACGCTGCATCGCTTTGTCTATTCGGCGATCGGCGACGAACTGCTGTGGAACGACTCGATGCCGGGCCTGCTGCCCGAGGACGACGAGATTCCCATTGCGGACTACGGCACGTCGAACATCGGCAGGTTGAAGTACGTGTACCGCGTCGGCCTCGCGCTGCGATACGGGCGCACGATGCAATGCATCGCGGGCGTCCACTACAACTATTCGTTGAACGAAGAAGTGTGGCGGCTCCTTCGCGCCGATCAGCAGTCGACGGCAAACGCCGTCGACTTCCAGTCCGAACGCTATCTCGCGCTAATCCGCAATTTCCGGCGCACGAGCTGGCTATTGATGTATCTGTTCGGCGCGTCGCCGGCGCTCGACGCGCGCTTCCTGCGCGGCCGTCCGCATACGCTCGAAACGTTCGACGCCGACACGCTCTATCGTCCATACGCAACGAGCCTGCGCATGAGCGACCTCGGCTATTCGAACACGACTGCGCAAGCCGCGCTGCACGCCGACTACGACACGTTGCAGGGCTATCTCGACGGGCTCGCGAAAGCCGTCAGCCAGCCGTATCCGCCGTATGAGGCAATCGGCACGCAGCGCGACGGCGAATGGGTGCAGATCAACACCAACGTATTGCAGATCGAAAACGAGTTCTACTCGACGATCCGTCCGAAGCGCGTCACGTATTCGGGCGAGCGGCCGCTGCATGCACTCGCCGCGCGCGGCGTGCAGTACGTCGAAGTGCGCTGCATGGACATCGATCCGTTCGAGCCGACGGGCATCTCACTCGAGACGGCGCGTTTTCTCGACGCGTACCTGCTTGTCTGCGCGCTCGACGACAGCACGCCGCTGCCGCCGCCGGCATACACGGAGGCGAACCAGAACTTCGGCCGCGTGACGATGGAAGGGCGCAAGCCGGGACTCGAACTGATCCGCGACGGGCAACCCGTCAGGATGCTCGACTGGGCCGATGAACTGCTCGCGAAGATCGACCATGCAGCCGCTGCGCTTGATCAGATTCGCGGCGACGACAGTCACGCGCGATCGGTCGCTGCGCAACGCGCGAAGCTCGCGGACGCGTCGCTGACGCCATCGGCGCGCGTACTGCAGATCATGCGCGACAAACAACAAAGCTTTCTCGCATTCGGCCTCGCTCAAAGCGTCGCGCACGCGCAGTATTTCCGCGCGCATCCGCTGGATCAGGCGCAAGCGCAGGAGTTCGCCGCGCTGGCCGTCGAATCGCTGGCCCAACAGCAGAAGCTCGAGCGCGAAGAAGTCGGTTCGTTCGACGCGTTCGTCGCTGCGTACCGCGCTTACACGTTGAATCGCTTCAGCGTGTAAGCGCAAAGACCGCGAGGGTTTGAGTCTGAGCCGCGCAGCAAAAAGGGCAGCCCCGTGCTGCCTTTTTTGTGACCGCATCAAATCCCGTCTGGGCCAGAAATTGCTGCATGTAGATGTTGCGCTGCTCAACGCCGATCGGCTCGCGTGCGGCATGCTCGCCCGATGAAACATGCCGCTTCGGCTGCGGTCCAACTTTTATAACGCAGCGCTTTAGCGCTCGGCCACATAAATGGGAGGAACTCCGTTATGCGAAAAAGTCTGATGGCCGTGCTCTGCGTGCTGGCCGCCGGCTGTTCGACGCAAGGGCAAGTCAATCCCGATGTGATGCAGATCGCGACCGCGCCGCTGACCTGCACGAGCAAAGCCCAGTGCGACGCCTGGTGGCAGCGCGCGCACTCGTGGGTCACGGCGAATTCTCGCTATGAGGTCGCGACCACAACCGATTCGCTGATCCAGACGACGGGCCCCGAGGGTGGCAAGCGCGCGCTCGCCTTCGAGATCACGAAGACGCCGAACAACGACGGCACATCGACGATCGGTTTCGCCGCGCATTGCGACAGTTCGCTCGGATGCAAGCCGAATCCCTGGGAGGCCGGCGCCGATTTCAAGCAGTTCGTACGGGGAGGCTCGCCGCATCTGGCGGCGCCGTCGACGTCCGGTCAATCGGCTGGAACGAACGGCCAATCGACATCGTCGCCAACAGGGGAGCCGGCCTCTCAGTAAGAGCACACTCAAGAGTCGCCAAAGCATCTTTAAGAGCTTCCGTTCCAGCGGCGGCGTCAATGGCCCATCGACGCCGCCGCGCCCTTTTGGGGCTTCGTAACCCACACCAGACACGCGAGCACGATGAAACACGCAAACGAAATTCGAAAGAAATCGTTGGTCGCCATCATGTAGCCTTGCTGTGTGACGATCTCGTTCAGTTGCGCCGTCACAGCCTGCCCCTTAAGACCCAACGATGTCAGCAGATCGCTATAAGACGTCGTATTCGCCGAATAGGCGCTCACCGATTCCGACAGCACCGCGTGGTGATAGATCGCGTCGTTTTCCCAATACGTCGTGCTGATTGCTGTACCGATTGCGCCCGACAAGGTCCGCAGAAAATTCGATAACCCGGAGGCGCTTGCCAGACGCTCGTCCGTAATGCTGGACAGCGTGATCGTCGTCATCGGCACGAAGAAGCACGCAACGCCGATGCCCTGCACGAGGCGAGGCAGGATCACCTGATTGAACGGCGCATCGAGCGTGAACGTCGAGTTCCACAGCGACACGAACGCGAACACGACGAACGCGAAGCTCGCAACGATACGCAGATTCAGCCGATGCATGTTGCGCCCGATCATCGGCGATAACACGAGCGCGAGCAGGCCGACAGGCGCCGTCGCGAGCCCAGCGAGGCCCGCCGTATAACCCATCACCGTCTGTAGCCACAGTGGAAAGATCACCACCGAGCCGAAGAACGCCATGAAGCCGAACGAGATGATCAGCGCGCCGAGTGCGAAATTGCGGTCCTTGAAGAGCGTCAGGTCGACGACGGGCTCTTTCTCCGTCATCTCCCACACGAGCATGAAGGCAAGCGACGTCACCGCGATGATCGCGAGCGCGACGATGAACGTCGAGTTGAACCAGTCGCGGTCCTTGCCGAGGTCGAGCACCATCTGCAGACACGCGACGCCGATCACGAGCAGGCCAAGCCCGATGCCGTCGATGCGCTGTTTCGTCGTCGGCGTTTCGCGCCCGCGCAGCAGCACGAACGCGCACGCCGCCGAAAACAGACCAATCGGCAGATTGATGTAGAAGATCCACGGCCACGTGTAGTTGTCGGTGATCCAGCCGCCCATCACAGGGCCGAAGATCGGCGCGACGATCACCGTCATCGCCCACAAGCCGAGTGCGAGCCCGCGTTTTTCGAGTGGGTACGAACGCATGAGAATCGTCTGCGACAAAGGCACCATCGGCCCGGACACAAGCCCCTGAATGAGACGAAATGCGATCAATGATTCGAAGTTCTGAGCAAAGCCACAGGCGGCGGATGCCAGCGTAAACAGCAGCACGGACAGCGTGAATAGCCGCACTTCGCCGACGCGTCGCGCGAACCAGCCCGTCAGCGGCACAGCGATCGCCGACGCCACCGAATACGACGAAATGACCCACGTGCCTTCGCTGGTCGCAACGCCGAGGCTGCCGGAAATCGTCGGCACGGCGACATTGGCGATCGACGTGTCGAGCACTTCCATGAACGTGCCCAACGCGAGGCCCACGGTGAGCAATGCCAGCGTGCCACCCGCAAGCGGGGCAGGGGCGGGTGCAGCATGGCTGCCAGGCACGGGCGCGGCGGGTGGGCCGGCGTCGGACGCGGGCGCGTCGGGGGATGCCGGCAATTCAGCCGTCGTGTCGTCGGAAGCGGACGCCGATGCGCTCATTCGTTATTCTCCCAGTCGCGGCAGAAGAACTTGCCATGACATGGAAATGCGACCCGCATATGGCCGCGCTTTCATGTCCTGACACTCTCTGCCCAGACAGCTATATCTCCAAAACAAAGCCGCGCCAGGCGCGGCCGCTCATACTACGTCGCGCGGGGCGGACGATCCGTGCTCTTCTTCCTCGTGATCGCGGCCTGCGCCACATCCGCCAGCGCCGCTTCCTGCATCGATGCCGTTGGCAATAAAACGGCTCAGCAGATCGATCAACGTCGACAGATCCGCTTCGGAAAAACCGCGCAATTGTTCATTGAGCACGGTCGCGCCGATCCCCGGCAATTGCGACGCCGCGTGAAGACCTTGCGGCGTGAGTTCCAGCTTCACGATGCGCCGGTCCTTGTCGCTGCGCGAGCGAGCGATCAGCCCTTTCTTTTCGAGGCGATCGAGCATCCGCGTCATCGACCCGCTGTCGTACGACATGGCCCGCGACAGCTCGAACGGCGTCGTCGCGCGGCCGCACGAAAGCAACACGATCACGCCGATCTGCTGCGTCGTCAGCCCGAGGTGCGCGACCGCGCGATCCGTGCGGTCGACCAGCACGTTCCGCGCTTTGGTCAGGTAATAACCGAGACTCGACTCGAGGTGAATCGACTCCGGCTGATACGGGCCATCTGTCATAAGTGTGCTGATGAAAAGCGCAGGCAGGGTATGCACCGCGCGGACTTTGGGGATTCTATCTGCCCAGGCAGCGAGGTCAAACGCGTGCACGGCTGACAAGAAACGCAATCCCAAAAAACAACACAAGACCACGCTGCGGAGCACAGTATCTTGAAAATTAATTGCATAGTCAATATTATGACAGGCAACGAGTTACGCGATCTGCGTCATCGGAGACCATGTTCTGACCCGCACTAGCGTGCGCCCGTCCTTCACCGGCGCACAGAGGATTCCCGCGATGCTGTACCTGAAAAACACCCTCGGCGGCTGGAGCCGCTCATTGACCGAGTCCGCGATACAAACACTTCAAGGGGCCAACCGCTGGTGGAAAGTGGCCCTGTATGCGGTGATCTTCGTTCTGCCGGGTGGGTCTCTTGGGGTATTGCTCTTCGCGTGGATCGAACGTCGGCGCTCTCGCAAGGCCACGCAGACGGGCAGGCCCGTCGCGCTGCTAGCCGCGCCGCTCAAAGCCCGTTCCACGGGCAACCGTCAGACGATCGCTCCAGCCGCAACACTCTGCCAGGCGCGTCCCGATGCGCCGCCTTGCCGCGCCGCCTTGCCCCGCCGCCGCAGGCAAGCAGGCGCGGCAGACTACGGCTGATTCGCGCGTTTAAACTTCATTTCCGTTTGTTCCTCGACCAAGGGCTGCCGCGACAGGCGGCCCTCGTTTTGCCATGCGCAGCGCGCCTTCCCGTAACGGCGCGTAACCGTCGACTCACCGTCCGTAACACACGTTAAGCGCGTGCCGCATTACTCTTCTGTTTTCGTCGCAGGCGCCGCGTAAGCTACCATTCGAGCCATCGCGGAGACGCGCTGGCTGTCGCGCGGACGGCCGCTCCGCGAAAGTCTCGGCGCGTTGCGCCATCCGAATCGACAGGAATTCATTTGCATGCAGTTTGATCGAACTTCGCGCGCCCGCGCCGCAGTCGCGAACGTCGCGCGGCCACGCGTCCTGAGCGCGGCCGTCGCCGCTGCGCTGATGGTCGCGCTCGCCGGCTGCGCCGTCGGTCCCGACTACAAACGGCCGTCCGTCGACGTTCCCGCTTCGTACAAGGAAGCCGCCGACGGCTGGAAAGTCGCGCAGCCCGCTGACCAGCAAGATCGCGGCGCCTGGTGGAGCATCTACAGCGATCCGCAACTGAACGCGCTCGAAGACAAGCTCAATGTGGCGAACCAGAGCATCGCGCAGTTCGCCGCTGCGTACCGGCAGGCGCGCGCGCTCGTCGGCGAGGCGCGCGCCGCGTATTTCCCCATAATCAGCGCGTCGGGAGACGCCACGCGTTCGCGCTCGCCGAGCCGCAACTTCAGCGGCTCCGTGACGGGCGGAGGAGGCGGCACGACGTCATCGCTGAGCAGCTCGGGCACGATCAGCAACAGCTACAACCTGTCGCTCGACGCGACCTGGGAGCCAGATCTCTGGGGCAAGGTCAGCCGCACCGTCGCTGCACAAAAGGCCGGGCAGCAAAGCGCAGCCGCCGATCTGGCAAATGCGCGCCTTTCCGCGCAGGCGACGCTCGCGCAAACCTACTTCAATATCCGATCACTCGACGCGCAGCAAAAGCTGCTCGACGATACGGTCGCTGCTTATCAGCGCACGCTCACGCTCACGCAGAACCGCTATGCGCAAGGCGTCGCCGCGCGCTCTGACGTGATTCAGGCGCAAACGCAGCTGCAATCGGCGCAAGCCGCCGCCATCGACAACGGCGTCGCGCGCGCGCAGAACGAGCACGCCATCGCCGTGCTGGTCGGCGAACCGGCTTCGACCTTTTCGTTGCCGCCCGCGCCCCTCGACGCGGTGCCGCCTGCCGTGCCCGCGCAATTGCCGTCCGCGCTGCTCGAACGGCGGCCGGATATCGCGTCGGCGGAACGCAAGGCCGCGGCGGCGAACGAGCAGATCGGCGTCGCGATTTCCGCGTTCTTCCCGACGCTGACGCTATCCGCGAGCGGCGGCTTCGAAAGCTCAGTGTTCTCGCAACTGCTAACGGCGCCGGCGCGCTTCTGGACGCTCGGCCCGCAACTGGCGGCAACGATTTTCGATGCAGGCCTGCGCAGCGCCCAGACTCAGGCGGCGCGCGCCGCGTACGACCAGGACGTCGCCACGTATCGGCTGACGGTGCTGACAGCGTTCCAGGATGTCGAGGACAACCTCGCATCGCAGCGCATCCTCGAGCGGGAGATCACGGTTCAGCAGGCAGCCGTGCAGTCCGCGCAACAGGCGCTCGACATCGTCACCAATCAATACAAGTCCGGCACCGTCGGTTATCTGAACGTGCTGAGCGCGCAAACCACCGCGTTCACGGCCGAGCAGAAGCTCGCGAGCATCGCGGGTCAGCGGATGGTGTCGTCGGTGGGTCTCGTCAAGGCGCTGGGCGGCGGTTGGGATGCTGCGCAGATGGACCGCGAGACGGGCGACGTCGCGGCACCCGCGCCTGCTGCGCCGGCCGCGCCTGTTGCAAAAGCGGCCGCAGCCGGTCGAACTCCAGGCTGAACCCTCCCTACGCACGACTCGAACGCAACGCAAACGCAAACGGCCGCCATGCGCAAACATGGCGGCCGTTGTGCTTGTGATCGTCTGTGAGCCGCGCGAAGGTCAGTGGGTAAAAGTGAGCGCGACCTGTCCGGGACCCGTCGGGCGTCCAAGCACATTCAGCAACCCGGCGAGATTGTCGGCGGCATCGGGCGTCGCGCTAGCCTGGCCGTTGAACGACGTCGAGGCTTCGCTGAGCGTGCCGTGCCCCGTGAGCAGCAACGGTCCCTTCGATGTCGTCAGGTCGAGCGTGCCTGCCGCGCCCTGCGCCTGGAACACGACCCGATACGACCCGAGCGGCTTCACGCGCGAAACGCGCGAGCTCATGTCGTTGAGCGTGACGATCAACTGGCCGTACGCCTGGCGGTTGAAGCTGCGCCAGTCGGTCCATGTGAGGCGCACGTCGCCTTGCAGATCGAGCGTGTTGAACGGCGCGCCGAGGCCCGCGAGCAGCGAGGCCGGCACGGCCATCGTGCCCCCCGAGAGCGTCGCGCTGCGCAGCGTCGCGTCGACGGTGACAGGATCGGGCATCGCTTCGCTTTGCCGCATCTGCATGCGCACGCGGCCCGTGAGGAGCGGCCAGAACGACGTATGCCATTCGATGCGCCCCGGCAGCAGCGTCGCCGCTTCGGCGCTGGGCCCAGCCGCGAGCATCAGTGAAGCCGAGCCGTGCCACAACGACCCCGACGGATCGATCAGATTCACATGCCCTTGCGTGGCCTTCGCGAACTGCGGCGTGATCCACGCGGCAGGCGCCATCACGAGCACAACGAACAGATTCGCGATAAACGCAACGACGATCCAGGGCAGCGCGACGCGCAAACGCCGCATCCAGACATTCATGCGTGGTCCCGTGACAGCTTCGTCATTTGATGGTCGCGGGTTGCAGCGATGCCGTCAGGTCCACCTGGCCGTCCGCCTTCAGCCCCGTCACGTGCGCTTCGGACACCTGCACCTTGAACTGCCTGCGCGCGTCGTCGAGCCACTGCGTCCATGTCGGAAACGACGCATTCTTCAGCTGGATCTGCACGGCGTTGCCGAGCACCTGCACCTGTGTCGGCGCCAGACCGTGATCGTTCAGCGAGGCCGTCAACGCATCCTTGAGCGCGCCGCCCGTCGGCGCGGCGCCCTGGGCCGCCGCCGACAATGTGCGCGCTTCGTTCGCCTGCGCCGTCATCTGCGAGAGCTGACGCTGCAGGCCCGGTATCGATTCCCGCAGCCGCGCGCGACCTTCCTGCGCGGGCGCCCACAGCACCGACCACACGATCACGACGGCCAGCACCGCGCTGCCCCACGTCAGGAGCGCCTTCTCGCGCGCCGTGCGACCTTCCCAGAAGCCGGCCCATGCGTTCAAGAGTTCTGCTTTCATTGTCCGTTCCTGATGGTCCACTTGCCGGTGTTGCTGTCGATCGCGCCGTTCAGGCCATTGCGCGTCAGACGCTGCGGGAAATCCGCATCGACCTTCACTTCGGGCTTGAACGTCACCTCGAGCCGCCGGTCGTGATACTCGAGCGCGGCAAGTCCATTGACAGGCACAGGCCCGAGCGAGCGAGCAAGGCCGTCCGCGAGCGAGAGGAAATCATCTGGCGACAGCTCACCCGCCGCGACACGCAACTGCTGCAACTGGCGCGCCATCTGGTCCGGCGCGTCGAGCACGACCGTGGTCTTCGGAAACGTGTTGAGCAGCAGCTCCGCCATCTGCGCGTTGACCGCGTCGCGCTGGCGCGAGAGCATCAGCCACTGCACGTTCGCGCCGATGATCGCGACCAGCACCGTCCCCGCCAGCAGCCACAGCGGCAGGCGCAGACGGCGCAGCGTCGCGCGATCGAGCCGCCACGGCTGCACCGCGAACTCGAACTGGCAGAGATCGAAGCGGCACTGGATCGCGTTGCGCGCGAGCGTCTCGAACGACAGCGGCAGTGCGCCGGTAATCGGCGAGCCACGGCCGGGCTGCGCGGTCGACGACAGGCGCGGCTCACTGCCGGGCAGATCGACGAGCGTGTAGAGCGTCACGGGCGCGTTGCCCGCGAGCGCCGCGACCGTCGCGTTGACGGCCGATTCCGGCAAGGCGAGCCCTTCGCCGAGCAAACCGCGCGTGAGCGCGAGTTCGACGCGGGGCGGCGCTGCATCGACGATGGCTTCCTCGCCGAGCACCGCGGCCGTCGACGACACCACGTTGCCCAGCACCGCCGCGACGACGGGCGTGATGTCCTGGGCCGCTGGTTGTTCGCGTGAAGGCGGCGACTCCGCGTCCGTGCCGGCCGCCACGGCATGTTCCGCATGTACCTCAGGCGCGGGCGCAGCGGCCGTGGTCGCGGCGGGCTGTGGCAGGCAGCGCGCGACAGGCACCGCCTTCACATTGCGATGGCCCGCCGCCGTAAAGCCTTCGACGATAAAGCGGAACCAGCCGCGATCGACGATCGCGAGCACGTGGCGATTGCCGTCGAGCGTCTGCGGGTCGAGCGCGATATGGGTGGTCTGCGGGTCCTGGATCAGCTGGTCCTCGACGACGTTCGGCAACGCCTGACGCAGGCGCGGGCCTTTGAGCGGCGGGACGGTGGCGGCGAGCATCAGGCAGTCGCGCGCGCCGATCATCAGCACGGTCGACGACGCGCGTGGCAGCAGCCCCGGCGCCGAGCGCCCGGCTCGCTGGATACGGCCCGACTTGTCGAGCAGCAGGAACGGCAGGTCGGGCAGTTGCCATTCCTGCGACGGCACCGCCGGATCACGCGGCGGCAAAAGAACGATCAGCGTGCTCAAAGGCCACTCTCTCGGGAAATTGCAATGTTCATAGCTGGTCTCGTCCCCATACGATACGCGTCGTGTGCGTGAGCGCGTCGCGGTAGATGAGGGTGGTGCGGTCGACCTCGGCGCGCTCGTGCTCGACGCGGCCGTGGACGAGGAAGTAGCTGGTGTTCACGTCCATCTGGTTCGGATCGAACACGAGTTGCTGGGCGCCCGTGCCGCGCACTGCCAGCTGCACATCGCCGACGTTGCGAAAGAACACGGTTTCGCGCCGCGCGACCAGAGCCTGCGCGCTCGACAGGTTCATCCCCGGCACGATGGCGGCGATCACCTCGGCGGGCGCCGTATTCATGTTGACGGCCGTGGCAGTCGGCAGCACGGTCACGAACGGGCGCAGCCGCGCGATCATCTCGGGCGTGAAGCCTGGCACGTCGAGCAGCGAATCGACGCCCGTCATCTGGATCGGCGCGACGGGCGCGTTCTCGTCGGTATCTTCGAGGCCGGGCTGATCGGTATAGTTGCCGCCGCCGACGGCGCCGCCCTGCGGCGTCGTCTGTGGGCTCTGCAGCGAGGCACCCGTCAGCGGATTGGTCGGCGTCTGGAACCGCGTCGCCGACATGCGCAGCCCCGCGCGCAACTGGAGCGCCGTGGTCTTCGCGAGCTGGCCGTTGATGCCGAGCAACTGCAGCAGCCGCTGGAACGCCTGGACCTGCTGGATGTTCAGCGTCAGTGCGCCGGGCACGGCCGTCGACACGAGATTGCGCAGATTGAATTTGGCCTGCGCGTCCTCGATCGAGCCAGAGACATAGGTAGCCGCGCCTTCCTGCGCGCGCACCTCGCCGATCTGCCCGAGAAAGTCGGACAGGCGCGTGCGCGCAATGGGCACGCCCCACACGCCGCCGAGGTATGTGATGCCCGCCGACGTATCGCCCTCGGAGCGCAGAATGAGGCGCGTCCAGTCGAGCGCGCCACGCGACACCCACTGCGCCTGCGCGAGCAGCCGCTGGTTTTCTATGCGCCGGATCTGCACCTGCTGCCGCCAGAGCATGCCGGCCACGAGAATCGCCGACAGCGCGACGACGAGCAGCGCGCTGATGATGGCGGCGCCGCGCTGGCCGCTGAATCGACGAGAGGGCATGACGACACGGCGAGTACGCATATCACTCCCCCACAAGAAAAACCCGGACGACAGGCCGCGCCAGCGAACTGGCCCCGACACTCATCTCGAGCCCCGTCACGGAGCGGGGCAATGGCGCATTGCCCAGCTGCGGGACCTTGAGGTTATTGTCGTTCTCGGTGATCGCCGACTGCACGTCTTTCATCTGCGTCGTCCAGCCGACTTTCGGTACATACAACCTGGCCGTGATTGCGCCGACGCCACCCATCAGCGGCACGGAACTCCAGTTTTCGTTCTCGCCGCCGCCCAGCGCGCGGCGCACCTCGCCGACATTCGACAACGGCGGCGACGCATAACGGATGATGCGTCCGCTGGCGATCCGGTAGCGCACGACCACGAGCCTCGGCGCCGTGCCCGGCGCGTGCATGTAGCGCACGATCTGCAGGGCATTGCCGTTCACCGCGACGGCCGGCTCGCCCGCCTCGTCATCCGATGCGGCGTTGCGCGCGTCGATGCGCATCTGGTCGAACAGCTGCGCGAACACGCGCTCGTCTTCCATCGCGTTGGTGATCGTTTGCCGTCCGCGGATGATCTGATCGAGTCCGCGCCATGACAGCACCGCGATCACCGCGAGAATCGCAATCGCGACGAGCAGCTCGATCAACGTGAAGCCGCCCGCCGTCTTCGTGAGCAGCGGCGAACGGCGCGCGCGCGCGACGCCTGACCTAGAGCGAACGGTTCGTTTCATTCCCGATCACCGTTACCAGCTGTGCGAGATTGCCGGGATGTCCGGGCGTCGTCACCGAAAGCTCGACGCGCCTGAATATCGGGTTCGGCGTCGCGCTCACACGTTCCGTGCAGATCAACTGCAGGTTGCCCTGCGAGCAGTCGAAGCTCTGCGTGCCGACATCGGGCCACGTATGCGCCAGATGCAACTGCGCGAGCGCGTTGTCCGCGCTCCAGCCGGCCAGCAGGCGCCGGTGCAGGTCTGCTTCGCCCGTCGCGAGACTGCCGACGGCGCGCAACGACGCCGCCAGCGCCACCGCGATGATCGCCAGCGCGACCAGCACCTCGATCATCGTGAAGCCTTCGACAAGGGCGTTAATTGCAGCGCCGCGCGAGCGGCGCACACGAAGCGCACGCATCATCAGCGCACCTCGTAACGGCCGTTGCCGGTGCCGACGATCGTCGCGCGGCCGACGGGGGAAAACAGCGTCACCTGTACGGGCGTATCGATGCTCTCGGTGCCGAACACGATGCGCTCCGAATGGGTGTCGGAGCCCGGATAGTCGATCGCCACGCCCGTCACCCCGCCTTCCCACTGGCGCGGGCCGAGCAGATCGTCGTCGCGCAGCGGACGCCAGCCGTCGTTCGTGTGGATGTCGAAACGAAAGCCGCCTTCGACGGGCAGCCACGCGATCGGCCGCGCGCGCACCTGCGCTTCGTCGCCCGCCGATTCGAACAGCAGCGCCAGACGCTGCGCCTCTTCGTTCAGATCGGTACGCGGATTGCGGGTCATCGTCAGCGCCGCGAGCGACACCAGCAGTCCCGCGATCACCAGCACCACGAGCATTTCGAGCAGCGTGAAGCCGCGCTGCCGTCGGTGCAAAATTGCGCGCGATGCATGCCCGTGAGCAATCACGCGCAATGCGTGCCCGTGCGCGCCATCAGCGTGGTTAGCGCTTATGGCCACACGTGACGACGATGCGCAAAGCGTGCAGTCGGACAGTTGCATGGTGCGGGTAACAATCAACGTCAAAGAATTAAACGACGCCTACTGCCACGAGCCGACGTCGGCATCGTTGCCTTCGCCGCCCGGCTTGCCGTCCGCGCCGTAGCTGAACACGTCGATCTCGCCGTGCACGCCCGGATTCAGGTACTGATACGTAT